>JAOZHO010000039.1 GCA_026014875.1 Candidatus Bathyarchaeota archaeon
GACCGGGTATTGATTTTAGGTTTTTTTCTATTTTAAGCACTCTAGTCTTCTCATTATACCTATTTATCAATCAAGTTAACACAGAAATCAGCTATAAACCAGTCTATCTATCCTCATCAAATGAATTTCTAAACAGCCTAGCGCGCGGGAAATTCAACCTACGTGTTACATGAAAGATGCGCAGAATCGTATCAAGAGGAGTTCTCCACACCAAAATTGAATCTTGCACCCAGTTGTTCCAGTATCCTTTTTCTGTTAAGTAGGAGTTTAATTATAATCCCCGTTACTGGGAAGACCCAAAGGTAATCCACCATAGGTAATAGACCCGCCTTACTCATGATCTTGGTCCTAATCTGGTGGTTTGTATTGCCGATATCTCGCCACCCTTCAGATGTATAGTCGAGGATGGCGTTCACGTTGGAAAGTTTGATGAACCCCGTGTCCGTCGCTGGATTGAGGTAGAACTCACCCGTGAAGCCAACAGTCGAACCCCCGTGACCCAGTAAACCATGGTTACATACCTCTATACCCATCCCATAGCCATTCCGTATCAGCTTTCGCAGAAACTCTCGGATAAAAAGGGACTTTCGAGTGTTGGTTGACATTAGCTCAACCGTCTCCTCTTCAAGTATCTGGGCATCCTCGAAGACTCCATCGTTCATCAACGCCATCATCAGGTTCCCCATATCACTAGCTGAGCTCCTTAGCATGTATCTACCATTCCACACGGGGAGCGGAATATTGGTGTCGTTCCCGTACATACGGGTGTGAGGTTTCGCATGTACATCCATGAACTCAAGGCAATCAAATCCTGTGTGGTCCATCCGTAGTGGTGTGAAAATATTCTCTTTCATGTAATTCTGTATGGATTGGCCCGTAACCCTCTCTAGGATGCACATCAGTATCTTGTAACCATTGTTGGAGTAACTGTATCCGGTACCCGGCTCCCTGACCCAGTGACTTGGTGAGTAAAGGCTTCCATCCTTATCCAGATTCATCTCTAACCACTCCTCAAGAGTGATATCAACCACGTATTCAGGGAAACTCCTTGTCCATTCTGTAGGGTTATCGTCGATCCAGTCATATGCGAACTCTGATGGCAATGTCCCATCCAACCCCGAGCGGTGGGACAACAACATCCTGATGGTTATTGGCGTATCAGGATACTCTGGGTGCCTGATGCTAAAAGCCATGTGCATGTTCACGTCATCATCGAGCCCGATCAATCCTTCCTCATATAGCTGCAGTATCGAGACTGCCACAAACACCTTCTGGATTGAACCAACGAGGAAAACAGTCTCTTCATCGGTCTGTTCGCCGAACCCCTTGACCCATTTCTCTTGACCGGAGATCACGCATACTTGGAGGGAGGGTATATCCCCGGACTTCACAAGTTCTGATATCTCATTGGTTATTGTCCCGTCAAGTGAGTTAATGTTTAAAGCCACACAACAGGGGGAAAAAGAACCAGCCACAATCAGGGTCATTAAAAGGAAGACTGCATACTCTTTTCGTCTCATCCAATATTCTCTTTCACAGCATCACCCAAAAGACATAACTCTTTTCATTAACCCATACTGGAAAATATGAACTAATGTTTTAGGAAGATGATTATTCTATCCCCAGTTCGAAATAATGCGCGTTTTTTTTAATTTATAGACCTTTGTTATACTAGTAAAAGTCTCTCGCTCTATAAGGTGTGTATTAACACCCTTTATCAATGGTGGAAAATGGTCCGATTGAGTGAAAAGCGGGCTCGGTGGGATTCGAACCCACGCTCATCAGCTCCGCAGGCTGACGTCTTATCCTGACTTTAGATCACGAGCCCGCCAACACTTCACACCGCCACATGAATAAACCTGCCACCAACCACCCCAACCCCAGTCACCCCTTCACGCATCCACGCAACAAGAAACCCACCTGAGGGTGTCGTGGGGGTCTCTGCTGCTCCACGCGGGGAGGTCCGTGCCGTCCAGGCCGGCTGCCTGGATGAGGCCGATGGCTGACAGCGGCTGGCTTCTCCTCAGCCTGAGGGCTTCCCTTCTGAGCCAGGCCTCGATTATCCTGAAGCCTTCGGCTCCGATGCGCTTCTTCATCTGGCTGAAGTGGGCGTCGCAGGGGGCCTTGTCTCGGTATCCGCAGGCGTTTCGGAGGTATGGGTTTCGTCTGAGGCGTTTGACGAGGTGCTTGACGTAGGGGATCTGTTCTAGTTGGCGGAGCATGAGGGCCCGGAGGTCCCACTCGGGATTGTACTCAACAGGTCTTCCGGGTCCTTCAGTGTGCAAATTTATCCAGTAATTACCTCTATTACCTCGTTGTGAATGGCTACCCTATCTTCCAATGAATCTAATTCTTTTGTGAGTTCGCTCACAAGTTCTCTCTGATTCGGATCGGGGCTTATGCGAGCCAAACGTAACTGAAGTTGTAAGCGATTCGCTAGGGCAAAGCCGTTGTAAATTGAGCAAATAAGGGAATAAAGGAAATAGTCAACCGGGGAATCTTTAACCACCAGATCCTTGGCTTTGGAAAGCTGGGCGAAAAATACTTGACATAAATTCTCTGCGCGATTCACATACTCGATACTCGGTGCATGAGATATCATCGCCACAGGATTGGGCAGAGCACCGTTAAAACCTATCTCTGATTATCTGGGGGGCGCATCACCGCTTAAAACTTGATAAAAAAAATGAAGCTTACGAATCTGACAACGCGCCCGCCATAAAAAACCGCCACACAATGACCCACTCAAGCAAAACAGTGCCAAACCAGACCCAAAAGCAACGAGAAACAACGCCAAACACCCACAAAACCCCTAAAAACGCCCCAAACAACACCCCCCAACAAAAAACAAAAAGTGCGGGGGCGGGATTCGAACCCCACTACCGGTGGAGATATCTCCCGTCCCTTTCCCCTTTTTTCACACAAAAAAAGGAGCTATAAATTCTTAGATCTGAGAGCCGATATCAATTCATTGAACTCGTTATAATGACGAAACACTTCTATAAAGTCCTCTTTAGAGATATGCTTCTGATAATATTCAGAATTTAAAGTTTCAAATCTCTTGTTCAAGGTAGAAGATCTTTCGAATACATGAACTCTAATCTCTTTTGTATTATAGAAACTTGGGGAGTATGGAGAGGAAAAACAAAGTTGTATCTCTAAGAAAATGATAGCAATTTGGATCAAAATTGTGCTATCGATATGGACGGGCAACGAACAAGATATGCTTTGCATTTTTCTTCTCATATTAGCCGCAACGAGTACGATTTCATCACAGAAGGGCTGTTTGTTCATACACATTCCCATCTTTCAGATTTATTTAAATCATAAGGGGGGCACACATCGGGGACTGGAGTGCTTACGTTCAGTAACCAGGTTTTGGGAATAGCTACGACCCAACGATGTTCAAGCATAAATCTATGATATGGTGAATGTGTCAAAAAAAATTAACAATAACGATGTATGTGTGATATTCCCAGTTAAAGTTAACATATACTGTAAATTGTAACAAAAACTCTTAAATCGTAGTGACTGCCTCCTTAAAAACCGAAGAGAAGGGGTCGAGGGGGGTTCCTAATCGAACTCAAATGGTTCTAAGTTTAGAAGGCATCGTAGAACGGTGTTTGAAATTTATGCCGATATCTTACACATTTGTAAAGATGGCAAGTTAATATCACACGTAGTAGGAAGAGCGGGCCTGAATTTCAAGAATATGCCTCGACACCTTAGAACTTTAAAGGATAACGAATTAATAGTTATAATTGAACAACATGGACATCCTATGTTATATAAAACAACTGATAAAGGTTTACAATATATAGAAACCTATAATGAACTAATGAAATTTGTACCTAATAAACCAATAATAAGAATACTTTATTAAGCCTTTTTATAAATGATTAAATAAAATCAATCTAAAAAATTAGTAATAAAGTTATTTCTAAACATGGTGATACTTATCAACATTAAGTATTAAAGGGATGGAGCTGTTCTTTATATACAAAAATTATTCCACACGATTAAAATGTAGAAAAACACCTCCAAGCCTTTAATCAGTAATATAATGATATTCAAAACACCTCCAAGCCTTTAATCAGTAATATAATGATATTCAAAACACCTCCAAGCCTTTAATCAGTAATATAATGATATTCAAAACACCTCCAAGCCTTTAATCAGTAATAATGAATAAATTATCCGGAATACAATTAGTGTAGTGACATATATTATTTAAATAACATGGTAAAAAACGATTGAAATGCTGATGAAACCCTGGCAAAAATTAATACTATTTCTTCCACGGTGTTATGCCTGGAGCAGACTTACCGACTGGTATATTAACAATGCCAGGATCCCGCATGCAGTATCATATCTCGTGAATGATTTCACACCGGCCTTTTGGCTTCACGAGCACATTGCCCCGTTTGAGCTGTGGACTCCGGACCCGAAGCGATTGCTTGAAACAATCTATATTTATGAGGATAAAAGACAGGAATTTTGTCTTGCCTTTCAGGAGTCCGGTAATAAATTTGTTCCATGCACAGACTGGACAATAAAGAATCTTGAAAAAAATTATGACCATGTTGATCTCCTTGAAAACTTTGTTTTTAGTGGAAAAGAGGTAAGTCCGATTGTCTTTAAAAATTACTAAACGAAAAGTGTGTGTGGAGGCTAAAATTTAATCCCGTACGCACAACAGGGGGCTAGGTTCAGTAAAAAGCGGGCTCGGTGGGATTCGAACCCTCCAACCAGTGGAGACAATCTCCCACATATTTCCCTTTTTCTTTTCTTAGGAAAGTGGGCAGTCAAGTAGATTTTTCTTGGATATTGTTCCCGTCTTAATGATATCGCTTGATTTTTCCATCGCCTATGGGTTGATGATGAAGTAATTCATGCAAACCTAATTTTATGGGGAAGACCCATCAGTAGAGGGGAAAATCTTGACCGAAGCATCGATGGGGAAAATGGGGCCGAAGCCCGTGGTACGCAACAAACGCGCAGTGTGCAGCAGCTCGCATGCCAGAGTTACCGAAACAATGCTACAAGTGATGAAAGACGGCGGCAACGCTGTGGACGCCACGATCGCCGGCAGCATGATCCAAGCCGTGGTGGAGCCCCACATGACCAACCACACGGGCAGCGTCGCATTTCTCTACTGGGAGGCTGACTCCGGCCACACGTACCAGCTGAACGGTTCAGGCACCCTCGTCCCCGGCTTGCCCCCCTTCCGGCCTGTTCCCGGTCTATCTGGATCGCATCTATCTGGGCCCGGCCACAATCCATGCGCGTGCATTCCCGGCTTCATGCCCTCGATGGCGGCGTTGCACGAACGCTTCGGCAGCCAACCGTGGGGTTATCTATGCCAGCCGGCGATCGATGCGGCGAGAGATGGGCACATAATGTCATCCTTCGAGTATGCCGCGCTGAAGTCTGATCTCCGTCTCTACACGTATTTTCCATCAGGCCGTGCGCTGTACACGCCGAAGGGATTCCTGCCGGACGTGGGTGAACGCTTCCGGAATCCGGACTTGGCCGAGACGCTGCAGCGGGTGGCCAGCGAGGGTCCATCTTACTTCACCGAAGGGGATTGGGCGAAGCATTTCGTGGCGACCGCCAACGATCTAGGCTGGCCGATCAATTTGGCCCATATGACTGACATCCCGCCCGAGTGGGTCGATCCGCTGCGCTACGAGCATCGCGGGTACGAGGTGATTCAATACTACCCCCCTCAGCGAACGGGCGTTTTCACCGCCATCGTGCTCGGCATCCTGAAGCAGTTCGACCTCGAATCATTGGGTCACTACACAGAGTCGGCCGAGGCACTCTATGTGATGGCGCACGCGCTGCGCTACGCCCACTGGGAGTTGGGTATGCTACGCGACCCAGCGGTTTTCGAGGTGCCGATGGACCGGTGGCTATCGCCCGAGTTCCATGCCATGGTGGCCGATATCATCTGGCACAGCAGACCTAAAAAGGACCTGAGGGAACACGTGCGCATCATCGCCGGGGACGCTGGGCTAGCCGCAGGGGGCATAAGCCCCGTCGCCGCCAACGCTCAGCACCAGCCCTCCGGCAGTTGCGAGTTGAGCGTCGTCGACCAGGAGGGCAATTGGGCTCAGTCGATGAACACGCTTCAAGCGGGCGGCATACCGGGCGTCGTAGTGGACGGCGTGCCCATGGTCGGCAGCCACGCGAAAACCACCATGGCCGCGCCCATGGAAGGGTGGTTCGCAGGCGGCGGCAGGTTGAGGTCTATGGTCGGCAGCACGATTGTGCTACGCGATGGCCGGCCGTGGCTGGGACTCGGCACTCCAGGGTACGTCTATGCGACGATTCCGCAAGTGCTGTCAAGCATTCTCGATTACGGGATGGACCCCTACGAGGCATCGGTGCTGCCGCGTATGTTCCCCCTGTACGACGACTATGTGTTAGAGATCGAGAGCCGCATCCCGTCGGAGGTCGCCACCGGCCTAGCCAGGATGGGGGTCCTGCTGCGACCGCTGGAGCCGTACAACACGAGCATGGGTTCGTTCCAGATCAATTGGCGTGACCCGGAGACCGGCCTGCTCAACAGCAGCGCCGACCCGCGCCGCGTGGGAACGGCAGCAGGATTTTAAGAAGAGGCCCCGGAATCGCGCGAAGTGAAAAAAAGTGTGAGGAAGATTTCCACGTGTTTCGTGCGCACACTATGTACCCGTGAGCTTGTTGTAGGTGTGAAATGAACCTGCCCCTCTATTCTTTCACCTGATGGATTCGAACCCCACTACCGGTGGAGATGTCTCCCGTCTCTTTCCTGATTAAAACACACTACCCGATGCATGCGCGAATCTAAGATCCGGTCTGTCTCTACAAGCCTCTATCCCAGACCCTGTGAACGGCCTCTATCCCGTCGCCCACGACCTCAATATCATGCACCTCACCGAATCCCCCCTCGTGGAGCCACATCACGTGCTTTATGGTCTCGGGTTCGATACCTATGACCCTCGCGCCGGTGGCATCCGCCGCGACCGGGTCGGTGCTGGCGATTATGGCGTCCATCTTCACCGCGTTGCCCTTCCAGGGGCCCCTCCCCTCCTTCCCGTAGAAGCCGTCGATGACCGTCAGCGTCGGCGGGAGGGTGCTGCAGACATCGTGGACCACCTCGTTCGTGCCCTTAGCGTGGAACCGGAACTTGTGTTTCGTGGTGAGCATCCCGAACATGTTCTTGAGGCCCATGGTGATGGTGGTGTGGTGGAGTGTCTTCATCGTCGCGGCGCTGATTATCGCCGACTCTGTGGCTATCTTGGCGACCTTGAAGCTCTTAATGGCCCTGGGCTTCTCCACGGTGAGTTTGACTTTCTCCTTCAGCCGCCCCATGTGGATGTACTCGGCTCCGAGGCGGTCTATGACCTCCATCATCCCTGTCTCGACCACCGCCTTATCCGGCGAGGTGATCCCTCCCTCAGTCTCCACGACGACGGCCCTCTTCCCGAGATCCATCACCCTGTTGAGGATCGCCTCGACCACGATGGGGTCCGTCGTGATGCCCGTCTCATACGTGTGGGACGTGATCAGGTTGACCTTGACGAGAACCGTGTCCCACCCCTTCAATGCCTCCCGGTACGGTATGAGATCGAGGGCCCGGTAGACCGGCTCCAGCCCCCTCTCACCCTTAACAACAGCCACAATCGAAGCCATTCAAGACGCTATACATCCGCCATCTATTAAGAATCATGCGAAAAACATAACACCCAGAAACTGGAAATGGGCGACTCCGATACGGGTGAGCAGTTAAAACCCTACCCCCAGTGAGGGTATCTTCCGTCTCTTTCCCCTTTTTTTAACAAGTGCGAGTAGCTCATGGCCCTATTGAAACCAACAAGGTGGTTCGGAGGTCTCTGCACGAAATATTGTGCATTTTCTGTGCTATGGGGGATTCGTTTGCAGTCTCTTGGGCCAGCTCTGCGGAGGGCGTATCACCGCTTGAAACGTACCTGCGCGCGAGCTATTGTCTCGGCTCTGTTTGCTTGATAAAGGATAAACTGCCCGTGCTGAGGCATTTACCCTGATTTAGTTCGGTTTGAAAGCTCCCATTAATGGGAATTAGGCCATAAGGTCCCAGTTCGTTGATTTTTTTTAGGGGGATCCCTGTCCCAGCGAAATGCGAAAAGCGAAGTCAACGCACCCCGGAACATGGGCTACAGCCTCAGGTTGGTGGTGTACGAGCTCTCCAGGAGAACGTTTTTCGAGTGGAAAATCCGACTGCCCAATCCCCTTCACCTTGAATCCGATTTGCCTGAGACCCGAGACCCTGAACCCGAAGCCTGAGAACCCGACACCAGGAGAACCCCGTGGCCACGACCCAGGCCATGATGATAGCAAAGGTAGCCACCACCCCTAACAGGAAACGAAAGTAACTGACCGGACCCGGTTGAGTGAAAAGCGAGCACGGTGGGATTCGAACCCAGTATCAAGGGGTGATATGGCTGTTTCGTGGTGTTCGTCTACGGGTCTAGGTTCCTTGCTCTGTCTTCATGAACTCCCTGAGCAGTGTTGTGGCGTAACCGCCCTTGTGAAGCATGAACGAAAGCTGAACTCCACGGGGAGCCTCGGTCACCTCGATCCTGGGCGTCAGCCTACCGAAACGACGTGTGCCGGTGACCCTCATGCGCCTGAACGTCTCCAGGGACATCTCGGACTCTTCAAGTATCTCGGCTTCGAGGGCGGCTGCCTCTCCCAGCGGCTGGGACATCTTGTAACCGTATATGGGGGCCGTGAAGCTGATCTCCTGGGCTTCGTACCGGGGCTGCTCGGTCGAGGGGTCGTTCACCCAGAATATACCGCCGGTCTCATGTTTCTTCGCTATGTCGCCCAGCAGCAGCCTGTCGAAGAGGCCGCGCCTCATCCTCTCGGCCAGGTATCTGTTGCATAGGTAGCTCCGGTACACTGAGACCAGGAGCTTGCCGAGCCACCTGTCGTTGAACGTCTTCTGCCCCTGAAGTATGGCCCAGCCCTCCCTCACTTTCTCGCCGTCTCTCCCGATTCTCTGCTCGCCATAGTAGTTTGGCAACCCTTTCAGGTGAATCGTTTCGGCTATCCTCCTCGACCTCTCCGCGGCCTGGCTCGGGGGCATGCGTATGCCGGTGATCACTATTTTGAACCTGTTACCTATGAGGTGACCCGCCCTGAGCTTGTTGCCGTGAAACTTGGCCCAGTTCACATTGACGTTCAATCTGCCCTCGATGAGTGCTGATGCGTCGTCGGGCCGCACGTCGTTCTTCTCGAAGAGTATGCTGAACGTCTGCGTGGTCACGGCGTGCTTGTCTTTGAGCCCCGCGGTGCCTATGTTCCGGGGTCTGAGGTTGAAGAGGTCCGCCAACTGGAGCTGCACGTCCCGGGTGGTCTGATTCCTCTTGGTTATGTTGACGTAGAGGTGGCTCCCGTAGCCCGAGGGCTCGTAGAGGGCGACCTCTTCGACCATGAAATCCTCGGGGCGTGCCCTGATCCTGCCCCCTATGCCCTCCAGGTCAGCGGTGAGGTAGGGGAGTGACAGGTCGAGGGGCGGCGGCTTGATCATTCTGTGATTTATCCCGCCGGGGTTCTTGAAGGGTTCTCTTTCGCTGATTAATTGGGTGAGGGTAGGGGAAAAAGCGGGGAAAATTACCCCAAAACCCCTTCCTCGGGACATATTGCGGCGGGGTTGGTTAAAGGGGTTGCGAATAAAGTTGGGAAGAGCGTGAATGCACGTGCCTTAAAAACAATCGTTTTTAGAGTCATAATCATCCAATAGTTGTCTGAGAATACGGGGACTGGATTCGAACCCTACTGCCAGTGGTGGCGTCACCCGACGCTTTCCTTCTTTTTATGTGAGCCGTAGACTTATCTGAGCGCCCAGCAAACAAGAATCCATGAGGAACGTCTACGTTGTAACCCACGCACAGTCGCTCCACCATATCGAGAGGAGAGTCGGTGGGTGGTATGATACGTCTCTGACTGCCCTCGGGAGAGAGCAGGCAGAAAAAACCGGGCAATTCATAAAATCAGCCATCGACTCAACGGATGTCCAGTTGTTTTCATCCGATCTGAAACGTGCGGCGGAAACAGCGGGGATAATTGGCAAACACCTCCAGAAGCCGGTCACGCTGGACTCGAGGCTGAGAGAAATGAGCTATGGGGACGCAGAAGGAAAACCCCAAAGCTGGTTCAATGACCAGATCGAGCCTCAGCCCAATGATGGTAACAGGCTTGACCACAGAGTTTACACTGGCGCTGAGAGTCGGTTTGAGGTCGCGGTAAGAGTCAGCGCAGCGTTGACTGATGCCCTCGATAAAGGTGCTCGAGACACGGTGATAGTGTCCCACGGGTTCGCCTCCACTTTCCTGTTCATGGCTTGGATGAAGGTTCCAGCGGATCACATGGATTACTGCAACTTTTCCGCGAAACCCGGGAGCGTTACGATGCTACACGAGGACGACCTGTTTGGCAGTCGCTCAGTAACCTATCTATGCAGCACAGCCCACCTCAAAATATAGATCAATTGTATCTGGTCATTCGACGACCCTGCATAATAATCGAAAGAAGAAAGCCCAACAGATTGGTGCGGGGGGTGGGGTTCAAACCCTATCACTAGGCTTGATACCACCATACAAATTATTCAATCAAATATTTTATCCTCGCTTCACCTCAATTGTAACATAGACTAAAGATGGTTGGGCACCATCTGAGGCGATGAGCGTCATCATCGATTGATAGATTTATCAGTTATCAATTTAGATCAGTCTATGAGGCGATTGAATTGGGTATGCGTAGTGCCAAGAAGAAACCTTTGACAAAGAAGGAAAGAGCAGAGAAAAGAAAAAGGCGTAAAGAGAAACGAGCGGCAAAGTAGACTAACCCTTTGCGGTCACTCAGCGCATCGAGCGCGCGGGGGGGGGGTCATGACTGTCTTCCGGTTCTTGCCCTCTTGGTGATGGCGCTGCTTGGGCCATCGCCTCTAGCGACGAATACCCCCGCCTTCCCTCTTACCGCCTCTTGGATCTCCGCCACGTCTTCGTGGGTGAATCCGGGGCACAGCAGTATGGATTGAACTCCTTCATCTTCCACCATCCGTCTGCTGACATCGACGGCCTCAGCTTGGGTTCTCACGACCACGGAGTGAAGCGTGTATGTGCCTGTCTCGATGACGGATCTGTGTTGGGTCAGATCAGCGTCCCGAGCATGAGCGATGAAGCATACGTTGAACATCTTCCTCGATAGCATGATAATGTTCGAGTTAATATGTTCTCCACCAATCCATCTCTCGGAATGATGGGGCAGGGGATAGATTTGAACCACCGCCCTCAAAGGCCACCGCATATATTATGTAAAGAGATTCCACGTGAACACGGACCGTTAGAATAGTAAATCGTTATCCACCAAGACTGCGCGTACCTTCACGGCGGCCTCCAGGACCTGCTCCTCGCTCTTGGCTCCCGTGATCACCAGTTTTCCACTGTTGAATATCAGGACCACGGTCTTGGGGTCTTTTATCCTGTAGATGGCGCCCGGGAACTGCTCCGGCTCATACATTATGTTGTCCAGCACATAGGCGGCGGCTTCGAGGTCGACTTTTGCGCCGACATCGGCGGAGGCGACCATGTTCTGAACGGTTATCTCCGGCTTCTTCAAGACGGTGATGCCATTATCACTCAACTCCCTGACCACCTTCCTCACGGCGCTGCCCGCCATCTTGGCCGACTTTGCCCCCGTGCAGACCATCTTCCCCGTCGTGAAGATCAAAGTCTTGGTTTTCGGCTGCTTGAGAGCGAAGACTAGGCCGGGGAACTTTTTTGGCCGGTACTCCACGTTCTGGAAGGCCGCCATGATGGCGAGGAGGTCGATCTTCTGGTCCAGGGACGCGGTGGCGACCACGTTCTCGATCCGCACATTGCAGGGCCTGCCTGGGCTCTTCTCGGATTCTATAAGAGTGGTCTTCATTCTCCCTCCCCCTCCTCTTCTGAAGGTCTGGGTACGTTGGGATGTCGCTGAATTCCACCAACAGAAGCACAACAAGCGCCGGTGTTAGTGGGACAATTAGAAGAACATGGTTCATTAATCGTCGGGCCCTTCCTCCCCTTGAAGATCGTTGCAGTGCGGTATCTTCCCAGTTCGCATGAGCGCGAACCGCATGTTAAGTCAGGGATGGACGTAGATCTTGACAGCGCTCCAGATCGGATCATAAACCCTCAGTCGCTCACGGGGGATTGACGCATGCCACGATAACTGTTTCCATTAGATTCCGCTCGGTTCCGTGGGATTGATGGAGCCTCGCTGTTCTTTATCCCTTGACTTCCGGGGGGATGAGGGTGCGCCTCCTTTCTTCTCGCACGTGCCGCCCCTGAAACCCGTCGCGGAATGAGCATAATCACCAAATATAACTTGAACTAAAAAAACAACGAGATGAACCTCGAAACCATAGTCACAAAATCAACGAGCCTTACAATACCCTTCATCCTGATCGCCCTCACAATCATTCTGGGGATATATGGCATCATTCTCTCCATGCGCCTCGGACGCAAAAAACCCGAGAACGCAACCTAATGATCATGAAAAGCGCGCCGGGTTGTTTAAAAATAAGATTGGACCGTTCCTCTTCACTCGATTGAAGCGCGCGCGACTAACACTAAATCAAACGGTACCGTAAACTTGGAGTGAAATATACCCACGGGGTCGTCCTGGGGATTAGATTAAACAAGCCGTGAACCAAAAACTGCCCAGTTTGATGTTTTGTGATGGTGGCGGGGGGTAGATTTGAACCACCGACCTTGGGGTCATGAGCCTCGCTGGCCTACATTATGAACGTTATTAGTGACCTGGACTTGGTCAGATCCCATTCCATAACCTGTTCCAAGGATACAAATACCGTGAAAACATATTTTGGTTCACTATGAAAAATCTGCTCAAAGAAAAGCTCCGCAAAGGAGAAAACGCTGTCGGGACCTTCATCGAGCTCGGGCATCCTGACGTGGCCGAGATTCTCAGCCACAGTGGATTCGACTGGCTGCTGATCGATGGGGAGCATAGCCCCATGGGGTTTGAGACCATGGAGCGTATGCTTCAGGCCATGGTGGGTACGGACTGCACGCCAATCATCCGACCCCAATGGAACGATCCCGTCATCATCAAGCGGGTGCTGGACCTCGGGGCGCATGGGATCGTCGTGCCCTGGGTGAACACGAAGGAGGAAGCGGAGGCGGCGGTGAGTGCGGCGAGGTATCCCCCGGAGGGCATCAGGGGCTGGGGTCCGAGGAGGGCGTCGAGGTGGGACCCCGATTACAGGGACACCGCCAACGAGGAGATACTCGTGGCCGTTCAGGTCGAGACGCAGATGAGCCTCGATAACCTCGATGCCATCATGGGGGTCGACGGGGTCGATGCCTGTTACGTCGGTCCCTGGGACCTGAGCAACAACCTCGGGTTCAGCGTCCCACCTGACTACGATAACAAGGCATTCATCGACGCCATCGAGCACGTGCTCGGAGTGGCCACTGACCACAGCAAGCCTGCCGGTATGTGGTGTAACCTCGATAATGTGGTCTGGGCCGTGGGGAAGGGGTTCAGGTTTAACACCGTCATCGACGCCGATACGATGCTGGCGTATGGCGCTGCTGAGGCCGTGAAGAGGGGAAGGGGAGACTGATTCTCTCTCAAATGTGAGGGCCCCCCCGTTATCCCTGTGTCTTCCTCGTGCGCAGCTCGCCGTGAATAGGACGTGTGCGCGCATTAAACCAAGAGGGTTTAAAGGAAATCTCTTCGTCCGCCATCGACCAGGAGGATTTTTCCGGTGATGTATCTCGATTCATCGCTTGCGAAGAACAGCACCGCGTTGGCGATGTCTTCGGGGGTGCCAGTTATCCCCAGAGACGACGCGTTTCTCCTTCCCTCAAGTAGCTTTTCGTATTCTTCATCGCTCCGAGCTTCTCCTCTAAGCATATCGGTGTCGACTGCTCCGGGTGCGACGCAGTTGACGTTAATATTATGTTTCCCGAGTTCGAAGGCTGAACTTTTGGTTAGTTGTATTACACCTGCTTTTGAGACGGCGTAGCTGTTATCGCCGGGCATGGCTATGCCGAACCCGGAGTTTGAGGAGATGTTCACTATCTTCCCATAACCCCGGTCTATCATGTATCTTGCGGCTATCTGGGTGCAGAGGAAGACGCCCTTGAGGTTGATCTCCATGTGTTTATCCCATATCTCATCGGTGGTCTCAAGCAGTGACGCCCCGATGGCTATTCCCGCATTGTTGACGAGAATATCGACCTTGTGGAACGCGTTTACTGTGGCTGTGAACAGGTTCTCCACCTCCTCCCTTTTCGAGACGTCGCATCTGACGGCTATAGCCTTTCCACCCATCTGCCTGATGGAGTTGACTACTTCATCCGCTTCGTCTCGGCTTTTACTATAATTGATCGTTACTGCGCAGCCGCATCTCGCGAGAGCTAATGCGATAGATCGCCCAATGCTACGGGAAGACCCAGTTACGACCGCCACCTTATTCTTGAAATCAAACACGCCAAATCACTTTTCCTAGAGAGATAATTGGATATTGAATAAATATTTTTTTGGCTTTCTCTAAGAGGATGTCGAGCTCGATCCTTGTTTTCTTTTGACTATACGTGAAATTATCTGATGCGGTTGTGAAAGGAAAGAGATGGGAGAAAATCCCACTGGTTACGGACGCGTGAGTGTTTTTCGAAGACGTTTATGCGATTCCTAAGAGATTCATGAAGAACAGCGCATATATCTTTGTATTATCGATGAGTCCATCGACGGTAGTAAACTCATCGTAAGTGTGCGTATTTCCACCACGACCACAACCGTAACTCACGAAAGATCTATCAGGGTACTTCAAGTTAAACCATCCATGGTCGCTCGAACCACCGCCTACTGCATTGTTTATTTCCGGTGTGATTCCGAGTACTTTAGATGCAGACTTTTGAAGAGCCTCAACGAGAACGGGGTCAATGACCGAGACTGAGGGATAAAACCATCTATCAGGCACGAATTCAACATAAGCGTCGAACTCTGGGTCTTCCTTCTTCAACTTGTCGACGATGGCCTGAACTTCCGCAAGAGTGCTTTCAAATGACTCGACTTGCGGGATAAACCTCCTATCTATCTGAACGGTGCAAAGATCTGGGACATTGTTCCCCGTTGTGAAAGCGTTGACCAGGTTGATCGACAGTCTACCTTTGCCTTCGATTTCGAAATCTCCAGACTTGAACTTGTCCCTTCTGTTGTTCACATCTTCCCTGAGTTCTTGGAGACGAGCTATTAGTTTCATAGCTTTTACAGCGGCGTTTATGCCTTGGTCATTTCGCCCGGTATGCTCAGTATGCCCCTTGACGGTTATCCTGTAATACGCACGACCGTTAGCGGCTATCCCCATTTTATCCCCGTCGCCACCGCCGCCTGAGTATAGAAGATGATCTGTATCGCAATGGCCTTCATCCACAACATGCTTCATGCCTCGATGTCCGCCCCGTTCCTCATCGCAGACGAAGGCGAAGACGATGTCTCCTTTCAGTCTAACCCCGGCGTCCTTGATTGCTTTTATTGCGAATAATAGGGGTGGAATCGGGAACTTGTGGTCGGAGACTCCCCGACCATAAATTTTACCATCTTCGATGGTGCCGCTGAAGGGACCACGGGTCCATTTTGCGATGTCGCCGGTTGGTACAGTATCGTAGTGGGCATATGTGGTGATTGATGGTTTACCAGACGTGCCCTTATAGCGCGCCATCACATTGGGTCTGCCTATTGTCTCTTGTTCGATCCGTACATCATCTAGGTCAAACTTCTTGACCTCTTCAACGAGGAATTCGCCAATTTCGGCTTCATTTCCAGTGTAGCTTGGTATCTGAACGAGTTTCTGCATTAGAGCCACAATGTCGTCCTTGGATTCATCTATGAGGTTTAGAACCTTTTTTTCTATATTGCTTGACATTTTCATTCCTCGTCTCGCGAGCGTGCTAGATTATGAGTCTAGCACTACTTTGATGGAGTTTGTACCTTGTTTGTCAGCTGCAACCGTGAAGGCTTCGTTGATCTTCTCCAGGGGGAACCTGTGGGTGATCATCTCGGTTGCATGGAGCTTGCCTTTGCTCAACAGGTCCGTCACGATCTGGAACTCTCGATCGTTGCCCCAATGATAGAAGCCGGAGACTCCTATGAGGTCGACCTCACCCATTTGAAGCTTCCTCCAATCAACATGGAGGTTTAAATCAGTACTCGGCATTCCTACCATCCCGATTATTCCTTTTCTCCGCACCATCTCAACTGCCTGCGGCAGTAAGAAAGCGGATGCTCCTCCGCCGACACAGTCGACCACCACGTCGGCTCCCCGTCCATCGGTTAACTCCATGACTTTCGCTACTGGGTCCTCTTTCTTCGAGTTGATGGTGGCGTACGCACCTATCGTGTTCTTCGCGAACTCTAGGGGATGATCTATGATGTCGATAATGATTCCGTCGGCTCCCGCCACATTGACCAGGTCAAGCAGGCTTAAACCGATGGGCCCTGCGCCGATGACTACAACTTTCTGGTTCATGTGTATGTCTAGTCTGTTTATTGCATGGACGCTTGTCCCGTATACGTCCATGATCGCGGCCTCTCCATACCCGACATGATCGGGTATTGGGAAAACGTGACTAGAGGGCCCTGCCACGTATTCACAGAAAGCACGGGCGAATGTCTTGCCCCGTATATCGCCTTTATACGGGCAGATGTGGTACTGACCAACTTTGCACCAGTAGCATTCTCCACACGGGACGACTGAGTCGACGCCGACCCTGTCGCCGACTTTCACGTTTGTTACGTCCTTGCCTACGGCCACGATGTCTCCGGCGAGCTCATGGCCGCTTATGCGGCCCACGGACGCAGGTACTGGTACTTTCCACCTGTGTAGGTCGCTGCCACAGACGCCTGCGCTCCTAATTTTTACTAATACGTAATCAGGGCGTGTAATCTCTGGCATTGGAACCTCTTTAATTTCAAAGTCTCCTTCAGCGGTTTTTACCGCCGCTTTCATTGTTTTTCCCAACGTTAATCGTATGGTGTTATGCCTGTCTGTATTTAGATTTATTCCGCGCACATTGATTTGATAAACCTATAAGAGGAATGTTTGATTCCTGTCCGCCTCCATCAATTGAAATAGATTCTGGGGATTTATAATTTGAAATGAAACCCGTTTCGTGGGTTCGAACCCCGCCCCCCGTACTTTTAATTAATTAATGATATATCATATGTGAGATACACCTACACTATCATAGTAGTTACCACTCATAACCCGAGAAATGGTAGCGGAGGGTAAATTTGTATTACCATCCGTGTGTGGAGAAACGCGTCTCATTGTAGGTACCCACCGGATTCCTCGGAGGGGGATGGTGTCTACTTCTCCGGGAGAGGATCGTCGAGGATGCCCCCTTCGAGCAGGCGATCTGCTATGCTGTATCCATCGTTTTTCTCGACGAGGCTGGTCTTGACAAGTCTGTTCAGGGTGTCGGATACCGTCGGGTGGGGTAACGTGCGGCCTTCGTTGGCCTCCAGTATCGACTTGACCTGGCTCCAGCTCGTTTTCTCGGTTGAAGAGGTCTTTTCGGTCCTTCTTGGGGGGCTGATCGAAGTACAAGGTAGGGGTACCCCTACATAGTAGGGGTGGGGGTACTAAGAAATATTCAGTCACAGAGAACGACAACCTCCACTAAATCCAGATGGAGGTCACATGAGAAAGGTAGCGGGAGGTAGATTTGAACTGCCGACCTACCGGGATTTTTTGAAGCGTTTCTATAGGTTTTTCGGACATTTGCTTTTCTCAGATTACCTTCAATTGCGCACGCGTATTTGATGAACACCGTTTTCGATTTCTTCTTATCTGAGTAGCCATCTTGTATCGGGATTACCCTGAATCTACTTGGCGGGATGAGGAAGTTCTGGCGTACCCAGAAAACAAATTACAGACTCATGATCGCCAGGGACAGCCTCACCATGTTCAGCGGCAGGCGCCCTATGGAGAGGGGCATGGGCGGCTACGATGGCATATTCCTCAGCCGCCTTGGCGCATCCGCATTACAGATCGGTTACGTTAACGGCATCATAGGTCTCCTAAACGTGTTACTGGCCGTTCCAAGCGGCTGGCTCATAGACAGATCTGGCGATATCAGGCGGATCTACTTCGCCAGCTTTGCGCTGAGCCTCCCAGCCCTTCTCGCCCTGTACTTCACCACGGACTGGCGGATGTACTTGGCGGTGATGATGCTTTACGCTGTGAGCATCAGCATTCAGTATCCGTCTCAACTCATCATGGACATAGACTCAATGGAAGACTCTTCGAGGGTCTCAGGGATTGGGTTCCACAGGACGATTACGGCCATCGCAGGCGTCGCATCTCCCATAGTTATAGCATACGCTGTCAACTTCTTCGGTGGACTGGATTCCGCCGACAGCATCAGACCGCTGTTTCTAGTCTTCTTCGCTGTGGACATCGTGGTTCTATACATCGTGACCCGCTACGCCGAGCACGTTCACATCAAAAGGGAGGAGAAAAGCATAAACATCCTCGATGGCGTGAAGGCGGTCATCAATGGTCCGACACCTCTCAAGCTGCTTCTCATCAGTGAAATCACCACGGTTTTCGCCATGCTCATGGTGACGCCGTTCAGGGGCATCTATCAGGTCGACATAAAGATGGCAAGCATATTCATTTTTGGCTGGATCGGCGTAGCTGAGCCCGCCATTGACATCTTCTTCAGCATACCGTTGGCCAACCTCGTGGAGAGGTACGGAAGAAGGAAGACAGCGTACATCGGACACATCTTCGGTATTCTCGCGAGGCTCGTCCTCGTCATCACACCGGTGACCTTACCCCAGATGCTGATCATGGTGAGCGTCCTCGGAAGCTTCGAGGGATGCCTCTACGTGGGCATGGACGCCTATAGCCAGGAAGCCATCCCCCAGAGAGTCAGGGGCAGCTACACGGGGCTCAAGAACCTCATCGTGGGCGTCACGGGCGTGCTCAGCCCGATAGTCGGCGGCTACATCTGGGAGCTGAACCCCGACCTGCTCTTCTGGATGCCCGTCGCCCAGTGGACCCTCATCGCATTCCCCATACTAGTTGTCCTCATGAAGAAGTACAGCGTAGACGGCAACGTATTGCCCCAGTAAAGATTTAATCCAATGCGCGTGCGCAATTACAATGGGAAATCAAAACAAGGTAGACACATCTGAACCAGCGACCTCAGGGTCATGAGCCCCCCGGGGCAACCCACATATAAACCATCAGAAAACACGGAACAGAGAACCCAACGACCCATAAACCACGGACATTCACACAGAACAGTGAACACTCGGGAACCCTTATCCTAAGCCAACCGCACGCGAGAACTGGTAGCGGGGGGTAGATTTGAACTACCGACCTTGGGGTTATGAGCCCCACGGGCTAACCTGGCTGCCCTACCCCGCTCCAACACACCATTCAACCACCATACTCTTATAAACTCTATCCCCAAACCCCAAACCCGACCCAAAGGCAACCCAAAATGGCCAAACAAACCACCAAAATCGCCCTGGAACGAATCCACACCCTCTTCCAGCAGGCACAATCCACATACCCCCATAACCCCCAACGCGCCCAACGCCACATCGACCTCGCCCGCAAGATCGCCCAACGCACCCGCACCCACCTGCCCCCCCACCTCCGCCGCCAAGTCTGCCGCAAATGCAACGCATACCTCGTCCCCGGCTCCACCAGCCGAACCCGCATCCGCCAACGCCGAGAACCCCACGTCGCCACCACATGCCTCAAATGCGGCAACATCCAACGCCACCCCCTCAAGGAGAAACAGCCGTGACCCTCACACTCATCAGCATCGGCCTCACAGACCACAACGACATGAGCCAACGCGCCCTCCAAGCAGCCCAAGAATGCGACACCCTCTACGCCGAACTCTACACCATGATCCTAGACACCGACGCCCAACGCCTCACAGAAGCCCTCGGAAAGCACGTCCAAGAGCTCCCCAGAGGCCGATTAGAGGAAGACTCCCCCACACTCATCAAAGAAGCCCAGCACACCAACATCGGAATCCTCGTCGGCGGAGACGCCCTCACAGCCACCACCCACATCAGCCTCCTCCTCGAGGCCGCCAAGAAAGGAGTCAAAACCCGGGTCATCCACGGCTCCTCCATACTCACCGCGGTCGCCGAGACCGGGCTCAGCCCCTACAAGTTCGGACGCACGGTCACCCTCCCCCTCCCCGGGAAGGCACCCCCCGACACCGTCCTCACCACCCTTCGGGAGAACCGGGAGCACGGCCTCCACACCCTCATCCTCCTAGACCTCGACACCGCGAACCAGAAAGCCCACACCATCAACAGTGCCATCAGGATCCTCCTAGACGCCGACCAGCCCGAAACCTACAACGGGGACACCCTCACCGTCGGCGTCGCCCGCCTCGGCTGGAAAAACCAAGAGATCAAAGCCGACTCCGCGGGGAACTTTGCTGGCCACGACTTCGGAGACCCTCCCCACGCCCTCATCGTCCCCGGGAGGCTCCACTTCCACGAGACAGAGGCCCTCAAGACCCTCGCAGACTGCCCCGACGAAGCCCTGGAAGGGCACAAACCCGTCGGGGAGCTCGACAGGCTCATCGAGAAATACTCAGAGGGCTGCAGGAGGGTCATCAGGGAGCTCGACCCCAAGGACCTCCCCAGACCCGTCACCCTGGAAGACGTAAAGGCTTTAACCGGGCACGCGGCCAACTACCTCGACGACGGGGAGTACTACCAGACGGAGCGGAAGGCCACGGCCCTCGCCTCGGTGAGCTACGCCGAAGGAATACTGGACGCCCTCAGGCTCCTGGGCCTCGTCGAGTTCGAGTGGTAAAAATGAAGACAGTCCTCACCTCCGGAGCCTTCGACCTCATCCACTACGGCCACATCCGCCTCCTCGAGGAGGCAAAACGCCTAGGGGGCCCAGACGCCAGGCTCGTGGTCATCTTGGCCAGGGACGAGACCATCCAGAGGCTCAAGGGGCGCCCCCCGGTTATCCCCGAGGACCAGAGGAGAGCCGTCATAGAGGCCCTCAGGGTCGTCGACGAGGCCCTCCTGGGATACCAGGACCTCGACATGGCCACAGTCATCGAGAGGGTGAAACCCGACATCATCGCCGTAGGCTACGACCAGGACGGAATCGAGGCGATGGCAAAGAAAGCCATCGAGGAACAGGGGCTCAAGGTCGAGGTCAAGCGGATCAGCAGATTCGGGCAGAACGACCTGGACAGCAGCTCCAAGATCAAGAGGAAGATCGTCGAAGATCGCTTCTCCGCCTACTGAGCCGGCCCAGGAAAGCGGGCGACCCCCCGGATTCTCGTTTAGGCTCCACGGGCTCCTGTCATCGATCAGAGGTAGGACGGCATCACTTCGTCGGCGAATCGGCGCATCGAATCCAGCAGTTTCTCACGCGGGAAAGACGCCATGTAGATGCCGGCACCGCCCTCGACTGCCTCCTCCACCTTCCTAGAGGACTCACCGGCATCGTACGGGCCCCTGCTCCCCATGTCCCCAGTCATGAACTCGATCTCCCTGGCTCGGTCGGCCTCCTCGGCGGCTTCGAGGACCTTCTCCTTCATGGAGTCGGACCGTTCCCCGGCCCATGGGGGGATGAAGCAGATGTTGCCGTACTTCCCGGTGAGTCCGAGCATTCTGTCGCCCTGGCTCCCGAACAGCAGCCGGGGATAGGGCTTCTGGACAGGCTTGGGGTCCAGCACGGCGCCCTTCGCCTCGTAGAACTTCCCCTTGAAGTCGACCACGTCCCGGGTCCAGAGCTCCACCATGAGCTTGAGGCCCTCGATGGTCTTGTCGACCCGGTATCTGTCGCCGCCCCAGGTGCTGTAACCGTCGAACTCGTCCTTGGACCATCCTGCGCCGACGCCGAGGATCACCCGCCCACCGGAGAGGATGTCGAGGGTGGAGAGCATCTTCGCGAGCATGGCCGGGGGGCGGAAGGGGAGGGGGGTGACGAGTGTTCCGAGGCTGATGTTCTCGGTCTTCCCCGCGAGGTATGTGAGGGTGACCCATGTCTCCAGGGTGGAGTAGGCGTTGGGCATCCTGTGTCCCCTCATCTCCCCCCACATGTAGTGGTCGGGCATGAGGGCGCCTTGGAACCCGAGCCTGTCGGCTTCGATCACTGCCTCGGTTATCGTCTCCGTGTTGGCGTAGAGGTTCCCGAGGCCTCCTAGGAAGAACTTCATGTGATTCACTGGGATCGTTCTCGTAGCCGCTTAAATCGGTTGTCTGTTTGAGGGTTCCTTGGGCTTGAAGGGGAAGTCGTGGCCTTTGATGTCGAGTTTGTCTCATCTCTGATTTGGGTATGTCTCGAAACCGTCTCAGACGGGTATCGCTTTTAGTACTGCGTGATATTTGATAGGTATTACATAGTTAGTGACTGGTAGTTTGCGGTTGCGTGCGGGTAATGTTGGATGTGAGATGAGATGAAGGTTCTGAGATGCGAGAAAGCCATACTGGGGAATGGCGGAGCGATAGAGGACGCCGTTCTGCTGATCGAAGGCTCAAAAATCATGGAAGTAGGCGACAAATCTTCTGTTGACATACCCAGGGACGCAGAAGAGGTTGGGATTCGCGGTGGCTTCGTCCTCCCTGGCCTGATTGACACCCATCTTCACCTGGCCATTGGGCCGGGTGAGAACTATGCGGAGCAGTTCAGGAGCTCGGATGGGGTTCACCTCGCCACGGGGGTGGTGAATGCGAGGGTCACCCTCGACTCCGGGGTCACGACCGCAAGGGACTTGGGGGCTAGGAACAGGGTTGCCTTCGATCTCAGGGAGGTTGAGAGAACTGGGCTGATTCTCTCGCCGCGCCTCCTTGTCTGCGGTAGGTCCATAACCATGACGGGGGGCCACTTCCATTATTGCGGTGCTGAGGCCGATGGCTACGAGGGGGTCAGGAAGGCTACGAGGCAGCTCCTCAAGGAGGGAGCCGATTTCATCAAGATTATGACCTCGGGCGGGGGTACTGTGGGTACGAGGCGGGAGCTCCCCTCGTATTCGACCGAGGAGATACGGGGGGCGGTAGATGCAGCCCATAGCGTGGGTAAGACCGTGACGGCCCATTGTCATGCCACGCAGGCGATTATCAACGCTGTGGAGGCGGGTGTGGACGTGATCGAGCACTGTTCTTTCATGGGGCCGGACGGGAGAGGAGGGGTGAAGCATGAGTTCAGGGAGGACGTGGCGGAGGAGGTCGTGAAGAAGGGGATATGGGTGGATAACCTCCTCAACCCGCGGCAGGAAAATTATGGTCGCGTGAAAAACTCTTTCGAGAATTTCAGGGGATTCAAAGAGTTGAACGCCAAAATCTTGCCGGGGACCGATGGTCTCAAGCCCCTGCAGACGGGTCTGATGCCCTTGGCTTTGGAGATGTGGGTGAAGGGAGGGGCGTCTCCCATGGAGGCGATGATGGCGGCTACCAGTATCTCCGCTGAGGCTATTGGGCTGGGAGACCTCATCGGCACCATCGAGCCTGGGAAAGAGGCCGATCTCGTGGTGGTGGGCAGTGATCCTCTGATGAATATTGTCGCCTTGAGAGATCCCCAAATGATCATGAAAGGAGGCAAGGTCGTTCCGCCATCCATGCAGTTCGAGGCGAGAGGAGAATTGGCGAGATTGGCGTCGGGATTCTCTGCTGCGTTCACTTAGGTAATAAGCTAGGTTTTTCTTTGCGCGCGTATTCCGCCGTCAGGGATTACGGTGGAGTGAAGAAAAGAGTATGGTATGTCGTCTGAGGCTCTATGTTTCAGTATTCACTACAAAGTTTGATTCCGCCAGTTTGCATCGGGGTTCGTTGTCATGAAGTATTAGGGGGTAGATGCCGGGGGGAATGAAACCTTAGAAACGATCTTTTTTGCCTCATTCATCCATTATCGGTATCCTCACTGTGAACGTGGTCCCCCGGCCAACCTCAGACTCCACCGTAATTGTACCCCCGTGAGCCTCCACAGCCCGCTTACAGTAAGCAAGACCGAGCCCCGTACCCCCAGGCTTTGACGTGAAAAACAGCGTGAATATGCGCTCTAGCTCCTCTTCGGTGATTCCTGTGCCTGTGTCCGAAACTCTGATGACAACCCCATCAGGCTCCTTATAGGCACTCAGAGAAAGCACGCCCCCGTCCGCCATCGCCTCGACGCTGTTCCGTATCAGGTTGTCGAGTACCCTCTGGGCCATCAGCGGATCAAGGCGCACGGATGTCAACTCCTCGCTGACATCCAGGTCTACTCTAATGTTATCGGGCACCGTGGAGCTCGTGATTATTTTCTGCAGTAGAGCGCCTACATTTGTCTCCTGTAGATGGACTGGAACGTCCCCCGTGCTGTATCGGAGGTCGTCCAGTATGCGCGTTGCGTAATTCACTGAATCCTTAATCTTTCCCCGTAGCTCTCCAGTCTGCTCGGGTGTCTTTTCCATCATGTACAGCGCGTTCATGATGGTCTGAAGGGGTCCCCGCAGGTCATGGCCGACCATGGCGGAGACTCTTCCCATGGCGCTCATTCTCTCCGCCTCGACGAGTTGTTCCTCCATTCGTTTCTGGTCTGTGATGTCGGTGGTTATGATGCCGAGTCCCTCACCGACCTTGAAGGCCCTCAGGGACAGGCGTGCATCGCCGAGGAAGGGATGGGCCGGGGGGTCCTCTATTTGGAATGGTTTACCCGTCTTGATCACATCGAGGTATCTGTCGTATCTCCCAGTTTCCTTGATGTAAGGAGATAAGTCTAAAATGTTCTTGCCGATGAGGTCTTCCTTCCGTGTGCCTTCCGGCCAGTATTTCAGCAGAGCTTGGTTGACGTCTAGGCAGTTCAGCTCTGAATCGTATAATGTGAATGCGTCGGGTGCCGACGCCATAAAGCTCCTGAGCCGTTCCTCGCTCACGGATAGCTCCATGGTTTTCTCCTTCACAATTTCTTCCAGGTGTTCAGAGTGTTGCTTGAGCTCCTCCTCCATCCGTTTGCGGTCGGTGATGTCTTGTACTGCGCCGTAGACGCGAACAACCCGTTTCTCGTCTTCGTCCCACTCGGGGTGGCCGTAGTCTCGCACCCATTTCATGTCGCCTTCTCTGGTGAATAGGCGGTATTCATCGATAGTCTTCTTGTTGGAGGTCAGTTTCCGAAATCTCTCCTCGAGGATGGGCACGTCTTCGGGATAGAACTGATTCGACCAGACGCTGCTATCTTTCACCTCTTCGCTTGTGAATCCAAACATTCTGGTGAAGCCGTCGGTTATCCAATCAGGCACATAAGAGCCGTCCGATTCAACCCGGGTGGAGTACGCATAGTCTGGTATGAGCTCAGAGACCTTGCGGAACCGTTTCTCCTTCTCCGCCAGTTCCTCCTCCATCCGCTTGCGGTCGGTGACGTTCTCAAAAACAGCGACAAAGTAGCCTTTTTCTGGGCTATAAACCGAGATATCCAGCCAGATATTCAACGGTTTGAAGTATATCTCCAGCCGGCCCTCCATCCCAGTTAGAGCGACTTTGCCGTAGACCTCTAGTAATTCACGATGAGCCTCGATAGCCCCCGGGATCGCCTCTGAAACATTTTTCCCGGCGACATTCTCCCTTTTCAACCCGGTTAACGTTTCAAACGCGTCATTTATTTCGAGATAGATAAAGTCTACAGGCTTATTGTCCTCGTTCAACACGATTTTACAGTAGGCAAAGCCGTCTAGCATGTTTTCGAACAAGGAACGGTACTTTTCCTCGCTTGACTTCAATGTCGCGCGTGCGCTCTCCACGGTCTCCAGTGCCTGAGACAACTTTTCGTTCGTCACAACCTGATTGCGGAAAACTACATTGAAGGGCTGCTCGATCCCAATCTTGACTATGGCCTTGTAGATGAGATAGAAAGTGATAACCTTCAAGAAGTGGCCAACGACGTTTGAGAAACCAAAAACACTGACGTAAAAAGTAAAGGCCAACTCTGAGCAGATAGTCGTGAAAATTGAGAAGATAATCAAACGTAGAACGTGCTTATCGAATACCTCGCGTTCCTTGTAGAGTAGAAAAGCTGAGACAGCAAGAATAGCTGAGATTATGTACTCGCTGTTTATCTTGAAGGGAGTCAGCCCGACCCCTTCGACGAAACAGGTGGGGAAAACCTGCCAGACGAAGAGGGATAACAATAACAAGATAACGACGGAGGAATAAGCGACGATTGTGGTCCTCACGTAGACTTTCCTCTTGATCGTCAGAGGGGCGATCAGCAAAGTCAGAGCTTGGAGAGACCGTGCGGCTATCCAAAGCTGTGTGGGCAAGTTTGCGTCGAACTCGGGCCAGACCCCCATCCCCTTGTAAGCGAGGAGATGGACTAGATCGATAAACCCGATGAAGATGAAGGAGATCCCCAAGAATTTGAGGTAGTTGTTATCCAGAATCTTCCGCGAGTTCCATGTGATGCAGAAGATCGTCCCTGCAACCACGATGCTGAATATCTCTACTAGGCTATGGAAGAAGAGGAAGTTGATTTCGCTTAGGAAGAATAAAGCAATTATCAGAATAATGAAGGACGATACTTCCTGGGAATTATTAACGAGGAATTCAACGACGCCTGGCATATCTTGTCTGGGTGATTCGCTTTTTATTCCTCCATCGATATTTTTTACTGGCGTCGCGAGGTCTTTTCTTCCTTTAAACTTCGATGTATCTAATGCTACTCCTCTATCTCGCTCGCCCATTTTGGAGTATTTCCTCAGCGCCTCCTCTATCCTCTTCTGCTCAGTGACATCCCTCGAAACATGTACCACCTGAACTAGCTCACCCAACTCGTCTCTGATGCCGTGAACGGTGACTTCAATGTGTCTAACCTCTCCATCTATCCCAACGTGTTGAAACACTGTATCTGCGGAGTTTCCGGTCTCCGAGAGCCGAGACACCGGACAATCGGATGCAGGAAAGAAATCTAAGCCATGGAACACCTCGTAGCAATGCCGGCCGATCAGCTCTGATTCTTTCATTCCATAGGTTTGCAGGGTGGTCGGGTTGGCTGACAGGATTTTATGTGTGACTGGATCGATCAGGGTAATCGCGTCACTTACACTAGTATACAGAACCTGATACTGGACCAATGAATCAATCAGGTTTTTCTCAGACCTGTGTCTATCCACTGCAGATCTGATCCTCCTTGTGAGCACCTCGTAATGGCTCGGCTCTATCTCCTTCCTCATGTAGTCGTCTATCCCCGCGGCGAAGGCCTTCGAGGCCACTTCCTCGCTGCCCCGTCCCGTGTAGATGATGATGGGGATGTCGCTTGTCTCCCGTATCCTCACGGCCAACTCGATGCCGTTGAGACCGGGCATCTGATAGTCGGAGACGATGCAATCGAAATGTCCTTCATCTAGTCTCCTCAAGGCCGCTTCGGGCGACGCGACAGATTCCACTTGAATGGTGCTGTCGGAAAGCTCGACGAACGACTTCGTAAACTTAAGCGGACCTTGCTCATCGTCGACGTGGAGAACGTGGATGGCGTCTTCTGGATTTGACTGCCCAGTTTGACTCAAGATGTCTCGTGTATGCGTTTCCAGTTAAAGGTAAATAGGTTCTTACGGAACTCGATATAGTAATTTAACCCATATAATGCATATTGAACTCGATTTAACTTGGTTCCAAGAACGAAAAAATGGGTACATTTCATTATTCACTGCGAAATCTGTACTCATTAATCTGTGTCAGGATTCTTTGTCAAAGACGAAGCGAAGAAAAGAGTAAGGGGATGACGAAATGCGAAGAGAGGATAAAGACTATAGAGAGGGTTCTCCCATGTGCGCGCATTATTATATGAAAAAAGCAATGCACCTAGGAGTGGATTGACTACGCCAAATGGGAATCCTATCGTCCTGATATCCACATCCCTCGGAGACATAGAGGTCGAGGTGCTCCGAGGCGAGGCCCCGGTGACCTCGGAGAACTTTCTCCGCTACGTGGATGATGGGCTCTTCGACGGTACCACCTTCTTCAGGACAGTCACATTGGGGAACCAGCCCGACTCGGAGGTGAAGATAGAGGTGATCCAGGGGGGCACGAATCCGAAAGGCGGGGCCTATCCCTCAACCTATCCCCCTATCGAGCACGAGACCACCGAGTCCACCGGGTTGAGGCACGGGGACGGGGCCGTCTCTATGGCGAGGATGGAGCCGGGGAGTGCGACCTCCAGTTTCTTCATCTGCATCGGGGATCAGCCCGAACTGGACCACGGGGGCAGGAGGAACCCGGATGGGCGGGGATTCGCAGCATTCGGGCGGGTCAGGAGAGGCATGGACGTGGTCAGGAAGATCCACAAGCAGCCCCAGGAGGGACAGAGGCTTGAGCCCCCCGTCGAGATCATATCCTGTCGACGGATCGACTGATCACCCTTTTTCGCGCGTGCACGGTCACGGATTGGGGTGGAGCGAAGAAGAGGTATGGGGGGCTGGCTTTCTTCAGGGTTCACTACGGAGTCTGAACCCATCATCCAATATCATGGTTCTTTGTCAACTCTGGATTTTCCTGTGGATGAACAGAGATAGGAACACTCCAATAACAATTGCTAGAGTGGGGAATCCTGGAATTCCCCCCTGTTCAGGTTCAGGAGTTGGCTCTGGTGAAGGCGATGGTGAGGGCTCAAGTGAAGGCGATGGGGATGGCTCAAGTGAAGGCGATGGGGAGGGCTCAAGTGAAGGCGATGGGGATGGCTCAGGTGAAGGCGATGGCTCCGGAGGAGTGTCCCCCTGAGGACCCACTTTCACTAGATAAACATCAGTCCTATTGGCACCGAGGGGCCACGTTGTCCCGGTTAATATGTATCCTCCGTCGCTGGTCACCTGAACCGAGTGACTGTCATCATAGCCGGAGCCTCCGAAGGTCGTGCTCCATTCCTCTATTCCCTGGGAATTAGTCTTCACCAGGTAAGCATCACTTCCACCGGCTCCGAAGGAATATGTCCACCCTGCTATGACGTATCCTCCGTCGCTGGTCGCCTGAACAGACCATCCGCCATCGTCGTCGGAGCCTCCGAAGGTCCTGCTCCACTCCTCTATTCCCTGGGAATCCACCTTCACAAGATAGACATCGCCGTAAACGGCTTCGTCGCCTCGCATTGACATCGGTGGAATGTATAATCCGTCGCGCAAGCCTGCTATGATGTATCCTCCGTCGCTGGTCACCTGAACAGACATCCCACTGTCAAAGTTGGTGCCACCTATAATCGCGCTCCACTCCTCCGATGGCGGCGAAGTTTCTGCTATAGCCCAGGATAATGATATTGTCAGCAATACCAAGATTGGGAGAGATATAATTGCGAATTGTCGTGGTCCTTTCTGTTTTTTCATATCGGCACCTTAGGATATATGCATATTTTTCAAATATATTTTAAAATTTACTATCCAAGCACAGGTTTTCTAAGAAAAACTATCTACACGTTTCAGGGTTCTTTGTCAACTCTGAAGTGAAGAAAAGAGTATGGGGCGAACCATCCGAACCGTTCCCGCCCTCCCCATAACGAAAGGACCCCGGGAAACACCCGGAAACCACCCTCCGAGCAATTCAGTAGCAGTTCAGGTGCTATTCAGTACCAAAACCACACCCAAACAAACCACAAAACACCGCCAAACAACAAAACAACCCCTAAAACAACCCCAAACACGACAACAAAAAAACACGCCTAAAAAACCGCTATAACATGCCACCGTTATAAGACCGACGACCCTCACCCCACGACCCCGGGAGACGACCCCACCACCGGAAACGTGAGCCTCACCAAGTCCCCGTCCTCCAACCCCAACCTCTCCCGCAGATCCACAGGCGCAATAACCTCCATCACCGACAGATCATACCCCGACCGATCCGCCACGATCAACGCCCCCCCCACCCCATCAACAAGCAACCGATAACAACGAGCACCCCCGAAAGCCCGATCCTCAACCCTGAACCCCTCCAACACCACAGCAGGCCACCCCTCCAACACCCGCCTCGACTCCAAGTAATCACCCACCAACCGCACATTCAACGTCCCCGGAAAAGGATCAAACCCCAACAACTCACGAATCTGACCCCGATAACCGGCCTGAGAGATGTAATACCTCCCCTGAAACATACCGCTGAACACCGCCCCCTCGAAAACCAGCTCCCCGGCGCCCCCCTCCAGCCCCTCCCTCAACCGGAGATAGACCTCCTCCAGCCTCCCCAGCCCCTCCCCCGACACACGAATAACACTCCCACCGGCACCCCCACGCCTCACCACCAACCCCAACCCCTCCAACAAACCCAACCGCCGAGACGCAGACTGCTGAGACACACCCATCAACACCGCAAGCTCCCCCGTCGAAACCCGCACACCCCGAGCGCCAGCCCCCAGCCTCAACAACTCATACAACGTGAACCAGAGAAACGGCTTCAACGACAAACCAACAACCAAACAAACAAAACGGGTAGAAAGATAAAAGGACAACCCGTAAACGGGTAGACTATCCCTTCGCCACGGCCACAGGCACCGACATCATCACCTTACGCCCGATCCCCAGCCTATGACTCACATCCGCCACCCGGTGCACGTCCTTATAGCTACCCGGGCTCTCCTCCTCCAACACCCGCCCACTCGCCGCCTTAACCACGATCCCCTTACGCTTCAACTGCTGAACGATACTCCTAGCATCAAACCGCCTACGAGCACCCGTCCTCGACATCACCCGTCCCGCACCATGAGCAGTACTCGCAAAAGAGATCTCCTCCCCCCGATCCGTACCCTTCAACAGATAACTCGCAGTCCCCATCGTCCCCACCAACAACACAGGCTGACCCACCGACTTGTAATCAGAAGGAAGATCAGCCCTACCCGGACCGAAGGCCCGGGAAGCCCCCTTACGGTGCACCATGAGATCCATCCTCTTCCCATCCACAACGTGCTCCTCCTTCTTCGCAGTATTATGAGTCATCCCATACACCAGATCCATCCCCATATCATCCGCAGACCGCCCCAGCACCTCCTCGAAAGCCTGCCGCACACGATGCATGATGATATGCCTATTCAGGAACGCCCAGTTAACCGCGCAGCACATCGCCCCGTAATAATCATCCGCCTCCCGGCTACCCAGAGGGGCACACCCCAGCTCCCGCACAGGGATACGGATCCCATGATCCCTCACAGCCCGATCCATCACACGAATATAATCCGAAGCCACCTGATGCCCGAAACCCCTGGAACCCGTATGAATCCAGACGACGATCTGATCCCGCTCCGTGATACCGAACGCCTTCGCCGCCCCCTCATCGAACACATCCCTCACCCGAGCGATCTCCAGGAAATGATTACCCGCCCCCAGCGTCCCCAACTGAGTCGAGCCCCGCTTCATCGCCCTAGGCGAGACCTTCTCCGGATTCGCCTCCGCCATGCAGCCCCCCTCCTCCAAATGCGCAGAGTCACCATCCCAGCCAAAGCCATTACCGATAGCCCAGTCCACTCCCTCGGAGACCGCTCTCGCAAGCTCACGAACAGAGAGACGAATATCACTCCCCACCCCAACACCACAGGGAACCAGCTGAAACATCCTCTCGATTAGCTCCCGAGCCACGGGCTTCACCTCCCCGTAGGTGAGATCGGTGCGCATCAGCCTGACACCACAGTTAATATCATAACCCACACCACCCGGCGTGATGACCCCCTCATCCGCATCGAAACCCGCCACCCCACCGATAGGGAAACCATACCCCTGATGCCCATCCGGCAACGTGATACCATACTTCTGAATCCCCGGGAGCTGAGTGATGTTAATCGCCTGATACAAGGTCTCATCCCCCTTCATACCCCCAAGAAGAGTCTCATCAGCATAGATCCTAGCGGGAACCCTCATATACCGGTTAAACTCCACCGGCACCTCCCAGGTGAGGTCATCAATCCTCTTAATAGGAACATCCATAATGAACCAAAACCGATATCCTCCGACAGAATAATAAGACTTTTTTGGCATAGACACCAATAATAACAGAGATGCAGCTCAGAATAGTCAGGAGAATCCCCCTCACCGAGGTCACCAACAGAGTAGAACAATACAAAAAACAATTCGGCGCAAGCCTCGACGACATATCAAACCAATTCGCAGAGAAAGCCCTCGATCAAGAGGCTTTCGACGACTACGTAGAATGGATGGCCATGGAACACGCTCTCGGGGCCTACGTCGAAGGCGAGGCTTTCGACTACCTCACCGAAGACATCCTCGACCTGGGACCCCAAGACCTCTCAAAGCTCACCCCGAAGAGGCTCGAACTCCTAGACCAAATGTCGAGGCACAACGCAGACTCCATAAACGAGCTCGCATCGAGCATCGGGAGAGACGTCAAAAACGTCTACAACGACCTCAAGATCCTCGAGAGCCTCGGACTGATCGAACTCGTGAAAAATGGACGCCGGATGATCCCAGACCTCCTAGTGAAAGAGATCACATTCCTGACTTGGTGATCCAGATGTACAAAGATTAAATGTCCTCCACATAGTTCTAATGAGGCATTTGAAAATGACAGAAACACAAGATCACGCGATGGCAGATCTGCTACTCATCAACGGGAAGATAGTAACGGTAGACCCCGACTTCAGCATCCTCGAAGCCGTGGCAGTTAAAGACGGTAAGATCCTCGCCGTGGGCACAACCTCCGAGATGAAAAACTGGAAAGGATCCGGGACCGAAATGATCAACTTAGCGGGAAAAATGGTCCTCCCCGGACTGATTGACTCACACCTCCACATGGTGGGGACTGGGATAGCCCTCTTCCAGATCAACTGCAGGACGCCGCCGATAAAATCGATATCAGACCTAGTCGACGCCGTTAGGAAGAAAGCCTCGGATGTGAAACCCGGAGAGTGGATCCTGGGGAGGGGATGGGACCAAGCCAAGCTGTCGGACCAAAGGGACCCGAATAGATGGGACCTCGACGAGGCGTCCCCCGAGAACCCTGTATGGTTGACCAGGACCTGCGGCCACATCTCAGTGGTGAACAGCAGAGCCCTGGGGATCGCCGGGGTCAGCAAGAATACCCCCCAGCCCATGGGGGGTCACATCGTGAAAGACGAGAACGGCGAGCCCACGGGGCTGCTCCAAGAGGGGCCCGCTATGGATCTGGTACGGCAACACATCCCATCCCAAGACCTAGAGCGAACAGCGGAAGCAATCAAGCGGGCCTCCAACGCATTCAGTGAGGCCGGGATAACGGGGGTCATCGAAGCCGGCATAGAGCCCCTGGACATGAGAGCCTACCAGAAGGTCGCCACTGGGGGGGAGCTCACAGTCAGGGTCAATATGATGCTCCGGGGCAGGGTGACGGGTGAATCAGCGGAGGAGAGCGTCATCAGGATAATGGACTTCCCCATGACCACAGGATACGGCGACGACCTGCTGAGGTTCCTGGGGCTCAAGCTCCTGATAGACGGCGGCGTCGGGGGGCGCACAGCCCTCCTCAGGGAGCCCTATGAGGACGACCCCGACAACTACGGGATACTCACCATGCCCAAGGAAGACCTACAGAAACGGGTGGACGCCGGGAACCTCACGGGGATGATGGTGGGGGTCCACTGCGCCGGAGGCAAAGCCATGGACATCGTCCTCAACGCATTCGAGGAAACCGACAAGCTCAAGCCCATCAAAGGGAGAAGATTCGCAATCATCCACGCCTACCAGCCCACAAAACAGAACTTCGAAACCTGCAGACGCCTGGGGATCACTGTCGCCTCCCAACCCAGCTTCCTCTACTACCTCGGAGAGAGCTACTACGAGAACATCGGCCACGAGAGATCCGAGTGGCTCAAGCCCCACAGGGCGTGGATCGACAACGGAATCATCGTAGCCTCTGGAACCGACTCCCCCGTAACGCCCTACCTCCCATTCCCGAGTCTCTGGACCTCCATCGCCCGGAGAACTGAGGTGAACAACGTCCAGATGGGCACCGAACAATGCATCACCCGAGAGGAAGCCATCAGGCTCTACACCATCAACGGCGCCTACCACACATTCGAGGAAACCATCAAAGGTAGCATCGAGCAGGGCAAACTCGCAGACATGATAGTCATAGACAGGGACATCCTCACCTGTCCCCTGGACGACATCAAGGAAACCAAGGTGCTCCGAACAATCCTCGGAGGAAAAAGCGTCTACGAGGCCTGATCCCAGCCCGTCACCTATGATCGTCGGGCGTGTCATGGGTCCTGATGGGTGTGATCACCAGATGCCCGTCCCTCACGGCCCAGGTCCTCAAACCATCGTACTCGATCCCATTATCCTCCAGCAGGCGCAAGGCATCCTCCTCCTTACCCTCAGGAACATACAGGAAGAACTTTTTCACCCGCCTTCCAATCGCCGCACTGTCCGAGAGAAGCCTCCATTTTTCAACCTGAGCCTCCGTGACGGTGTCCTCCCCCTCGACCTCACCGATCTCCTGGATATCCGTGTTCGCCCTCGTGATCACAATACTTGGGTAAACAAACCCAGACGGTCCCGAGACTCCCCTGACCCTCCTCCCGGAGTCATTCGTGATAGTGACATAATCCTCTCCCCAGTTCGTCTGATCCACGAAAGGGAACCGTGTAGCTGCAATGATCCTGATAACCCGGTTCCTGATCTCCTCCCTCGACAACAAACAGGTCACAACCCTATCTCGTCGCTAACCGACTGCATCGCCTCGATGCTCAACGTGAGGAACGTATTCAGGTCGAGCCCTATCTCCTCGCACCTCATGATATTCTCCCTGCTAACGCTACGCGCGAAAGACTTATCCTTCATCCTCCTCCTCAGGCTCTTCGGCTTCATGCCCTCAAGTCTGGTCGGCCTCACAAGAGCACCGGCAACGATCATCCCCGAGATAGCATCCGCAGCGAAGAGGCTGATCTCCATCCTGCTCTTAGCCTCCACTCCTGTCATCGGGTTATGAGACCTGATGGCGTTTAGACCCTCCTCGGGCAGGTAATCCGCTACCATCGCCGCAGATAGGAGGCCGTGTCTGGGAAAGTCATCGCTAGTTCTCTCGTAGTCGACATCGTGGAGCATCCCCACAGCCTCCCAAAGGGCTGGTTCCTCACCGAAATGATTCGCCATCCCCTTCATGATCGCCGAGACCGCAATCATGTGATTCACGAGATTCCTATTCTTAACGTGCTTCCTCACGAGCCCCAGAGACTCCTCCCGAGAGATCATACCTGAGAATTCGGAGCTATACCCGTTTAAGCCTTAGGGCTCCACAAATCCTTAAATGAAAAAACCAGAGTCCCTTTCAAAAAATCTTGAGAGGATCCAAGGTATTAATCCTTAGAATAGAGAATTTCTCCATTCACCATCGTCGTACACACGAGAACGTCTTTTATCTCCTTTGAAGGAACCTCGACAAGGTCCTTTTCGAGCACCGTTATGTCGGCGAGTTTCCCCAGCTCGATGCTCCCCTTTATATCTTCCTCGAAAGCTGAATAGGCGGCGTCTAGGGTGAAACATTTCACAGCCTCTTCAACCGAGATCCGGCTATTCTTGATGTAGTGGTTGACTGCTGAGTGGATCCCGTAGAGGGGATGGAAGGGCATCCCATCGGAGCCGAAAGGGACTCTTATTCCCTCGTCGAGGAGTGCCCTGAACGGGTTGTTCTGCCTTAGGCGTCGCTTGCCTAAACGGGCCTCGTATAGGCTGTCGGGTCCGCTCCATTCTCCGACGAAATTGGGCTGCATCGAGGCTACGATCCCCAGCCTGCTGATCCTTTCTATCTGATCCGTTGAGAGGAGCTCACAGTGTTCTATTCTGTGACGGTGATCTTTTCGAGGGGAGCTTCTTAGGGCCGCCTCGATGGCGTTGATCACGAGGTCGATGCCGTAGTCGCCGATAGCGTGGATTGCCAGTTGGGAGCCCTGATCGTGGATCATCCGGACCTGCTCGTTGAGTTCCTCCTCAGTCATCAGTGTGAGCCCCTTGGTGGACTGATCGTCCTCGTAGGGCTCGTAGAGGGCTGCAGTCCTCGCCCCCAAAGAGCCATCCATTAAGATCTTAGCTGGGCCCAGGCGCAACATCTCGTTTCCGAAGCCGGATTGCAGGCCAACTACTCCAATAGACTCTGCGAGATCGCCTCGCCACATTAAGTTGACCCGTACCTTCAGTATCCCCTCTTCTAGAGCGGTCTGATAGACCATGATGCCGAACTCGCCAAGCCCTGCGTCGTGGACCCCTGTGCATCCGAGGCTCAGAGCGTGTTCATTGGCCAGTTTAAGCCCCTCTAATGCTATTTCCGCTGTCTCCGGGGGGATGAAGGGGGTGATGAGTTGCTCTGCGTCCCTGAGCACTCCCGTTGGCTCCCCCTCCGGGCTCTTGTCGACCTGACCTCCCTGGGGATTGGGCGTGTCTTTAGTGATGCCAGCGATTTCCATGGCCCTGGAGTTGAGGGTTATCATGTGTCCGCACACACGGGTCAACGCAACAGGATGATCCGGGGAGATGGGGTCCAAGTCCCATTTGTTGATGTAACGCCTGTCCTCCCATTTGCTGTCGTCCCATCCCCTCCCTTGAACCCATTCGCCCTTTTTCGTCTGAGACAGCTTTTCCATGATCTCAGTTTGGGCTTCTTTGATGGATTTGGTCTGGCTGAGGTCGATTGTCTTCTTCATCCTCATTCCCATCTGGAGGAAATGAAGGTGGGCGTCAATGAGCCCGGGGATCACAGTCTTGCCGGTGATGTCGATGATCTCCGTGCCCTCGGGAATCTCAACTTGACCACGTTCACCTATGGCTACAATCCGCTCGCCCTCAATAACTACAACGCTATCTCGGATTGGAGGGCGACCAGTTCCATCGAATAGAGTGCCACCCACAAACGCCTTCGATCTGTGTTCTGTAGACAATGCGCTCCCGCGAATCACCAAAAACGGGTGATTTAAACATTGCTGGCATTTGTGAGAAGGGTTGATCATTCTATGATTCTTGTTGGGTGACCCCAGCACGCATGCGGACAAACTAGAGGTTGGATATCTCGCTGATCCTCGACCGGATCTCGAGAGCTCTGGATGCGAAGATCCTCCTGAACTCTTCCATCTCGCTATCGCTGATCTCCTGCCTTGCCCTAGTCTTGACGTCGACCAGAGCAGTGATCACGTTATTCCAGACCGCCCCGAACAATGCACTCTCGACGGAGCTAATCACGCCCTGTTCCTTGTAAAGCTTTAAGATCTGATACTTCTTCCTCAGGCTCTCCTCGTCGATGTTGATATCGATGATCTTCTCGACGCTTCCTCTCAGGGCGGGCTCCATCTCGATCGCTCAACCTCATAGAAGCATTGCTTCGGTATTTGGGACTTTCTCTGCTATCGTATTTCTAGACTCGGTTTAACTCTGGTTGCTCCCATATAAAGGAGAATCATTCTTCGACTCTGAGAATCACAATCGGGTAATGATCGACGAGCCTCAGCATCTCCCAGGTGACGTCGGTCAATCCGACCCCGAAGCTCCTGGCCATGTCCCACACGGTCCTACCAGCTCCATGCCCTCTCACTCTGTGGGAGACATTCGCTAGCGTTAGCAAGAAATCAGGATTTCGGACGGTCCCTGATTCAGCTAGGGGGGTGGATCTTGCGGTGAAGTTGAGTTTTCGACCTAGTAGGAAGGTCAGGAAACCCCCTATGTGGATGATCCCCCGGATCGGGATTCTCCGGGGAGCTATGTGAAGGTTTCTTTTGGAGTATGTCGTGTCTCCGTCAACGATAATAGTTGATAGATGTTTTCCAATAGACTCTAAGGCACTATGGATCGAGTCCGCGATGAGTTTTGGATCCTCAAGGGGGAGGCAGACGTAGGAGTAAGGTAGGTTGCTTGCGTCGATCCCTCCCTCCGAGTAGTGCCTCAGAGCCTGAAGTAGCCCGACATGCTCGAGTGCTACTTGTTTATGGGCGGCACCCTCGCTGTGTGGGTAGTTTCTCAATCTTTCTTTGGTGTGCTCCCTGAGTTTGGCGAGCTTCCCGAAGGGGCCTCCCCATAGGCGTCTCATCCAGAATGAAACTAGGAGTTTAGCGAGCCACCCCTGTTTTATTTGGGATTCGTCGATGAGGTTGCCCATGGCTGTGGAGATGGCTTTCTCGGATATGGTGACGATATCACCGTCATGGAGAACTACTTTGACCGCTTCGACAATCTCATGGACGTGATCTGTGCCCGGTGGCCAGTATCTGGTCTTGACCCTGATGGCTGTGATCTTCAATGGGCGTCCTCGACGGGTTCTTTCCTCCCCTATCTCAGTTTAGAGGGTTAAAACGATTGAGATGGCTCAGAAGTTGTAGCGGGTCTTCAAGATTTCTTTGAGTTTGTACAAAGCTATGACCGCGGGTGAGCTATCATCATGGTCTATGGGGGCAATACCGAGCATGTCGGCCTCAATAACCTCTCTATCATAGGGAACGTAGGCTGCGACCTCGACGTCTAGTCCCATCATCTTCTCCTCAATGAAGAGACGCTCCCTCTCGGAGCGGATCTTGTTCCCGACAGCGAGAAACTCCTGGACCTCGATCTCCTTAGCGAGTTTGAGGACCCTCTTCACTGTCTCCACGGACTTCATCCGGGGCTCGATGGCTCCGAGCATCGTTTCCATCCTCCTCGCTGTGCCCCGGCCAAGGTGCTCGAGACCCGCTTCCATGTCCAAGAACGTCACCTCGTAGTTCCTCATCAGCGTATCCAGGATCCTTGTGAGCATATTATTGACGAAGCAATAGCATCCCTCAGACTGACCCATCGCGAGGAGGTCGAAGCGGTCCTATTCGACGAGGGTCTGGAAGACATTGGCCTCAAGTACCTCCTTTTTGGAGAGGGTTGGCGATAGTGTGCCGGCCTCGATCTTGTCCTTTAGCTCCTTCGAGGACTGTCCTACAGTCCGTTGGAGCTCCACACCCAAGACTTCAGGGAGGTTGGTGGCGGGGGTCAGCGTCCACGACGAGGGAGATCTTCTCTGTGTTCTGGATCAGCCATTTAAGGAGTAAAGCAGTGATTGTGGTCTTGCCGGTGCCTCCTTTACCTGAGATCGAAAGGACTAGCTTCTCGGCCATCAGTGAACCTCAGAAATCATCGAAGAAAAAGGTTGGGAAAATCAGTCGGTTTTGGGGGGCCAGTTGTCCTCAACGAATTTGGCAGCACCCGAGGAGTCTAGGGGTCCAACAGATACGGTCCACCCAGAGGTCTCCTTGATCTCTCCGCTCAGACGGGCCGCCCTCCCGGGGATGATGAGGTGCCGGTGATTCACCAAATCCCCTACCTCGAAGGTAACCAGTGCCTCGGCGACGGTGTCCGCGGTCATTTTTCTTCCAGCCACTGCGCTTTCCACCGAGAGCCCTTCGCTGTCCACGACCACCAGGTAGCAGTCCATTTTGGCTCCCTCGATGTCTGAGGCGACTGTGTAGTATGTCAGGGCGAAATTGGTGGTGAGGAGAACGGGTGAGCCTTCGTTTGGATTCCCATAGTTGAAGACCCCTGCCTCAACGGAGACGGGTTTCCGTGGGTCTGTGTAGAGGTTCTGCCTTAGGAATACGAGGGGTAGCAGCGACCATCCGCTCACGCTGTGCACCACGAGGATGTCAGAGTACCTGGTGATGAGCGCAGAGGTAAGCATCGCCTCGTTCCACTCGTTGATCAGGGGGTCATCCGCCTCTTCGGTCCAGGCCACGATAGGCGCGCCTAACAGGGGAAAGCCCAGATATTCCTCCTCCTCGTTGATGGCATCCCAGCGGAGGATCGTGAAGTTGTCCAGTGTCTTGCCTATGCCTTCGTCCCACTGGGTTCCCGGGTCGAGGACGATATCTACAACCCCATACTCCGTGAGAGTCCTCGCTAGGCTCTTCAGGGCGTCGAGGTGAAAGGGAGCGGATGCAACGAGGGGGCAGTTGTACTTGAGGGCTAGATCCGCCATCTCCTTCCAGTTGTCCTTCGTGGCAGCATAGATGAGAGGTCTCTTATTCCCGACTGCGGATAATGCCTGTTCCATAACATCAGGGGTTAGGGCGCAGAGAAGAAGGGGCATCTCGGTTAGATCAGTTGCCTTCCGCGCGGCTGCTTCGAACGTGGCTGGGTCGTTGGAGGTAGATCTTAGCGCGATCATGTCGAGAGAGAGCTGCATTCCGATGTACTCGTACTCGAACTCGTCGGCGATCTTGATTCGTGCCTCAAACTCCTCCTGAGGCATCTCGTCGCTCAGATCGATAGCGATGGAGGGAAGGTTGAAATAGGTGAACTCGTGGCGATATAGAACGTACTCCCCGCCCAATGTGACAGACTTGTCCCCCGTGCCCACCTCTACTGCTTTCACGGCGGGCTTTAGAAGCATCCAGAGCTTGTTGTAGGCCTCGGTATGCTTGGGTTCCATGAGTAGCGGACATTCCGGGAGTGTAGCTTCACGGTTGACCAGCTTCGCCGCGAAGGCCATGCAGTTGCTCTCCCCACACTCTTTGCAGTTGGTCATGGGGAGCATCTTGTAGACCTCTATCGGGCTCAATTCCTTTGCCGGCACACCTGCGCCTCCTACAGCTTGAGCGAGACCCAGTCCGGGGCCTCGCTCGGCGTTTTGCCGCTCATCAAGTTGTTGATCAGTGTCCTCACCGCCTGGACGGCGGCGGGGTGCATCATCATGAAGTAGTCCACGCCCGCCAGCAGCAGGGTCTGAGCTGTGATAGTTTCCCAGATAGGCCCCCTGAGCTCCCTGGGCGCCCACTCTGGCCCCATCTTCATCCAAGCCTCCCGGGCAGCCCAAGCGTTGGTGGAGCCCGAGGAGATGGGATGATTGAGCTCAGGGTCACCCTTAAGGGCTGCAAGTCTCGACCTCTCCATAACGGTGAACGCGTAGTCGAGCCCGTAGCCCAAGGCTGCAGTGGTAGTGTCCATGACTATGTCCTCCTTGGGGAGGAAGTCGTAGAGCTTCCGGTTAAGCTCCCGGGCCTTGTTGACGTCCATGGATGTGAATGCGATGACCGTGTGGCCATTCTCCTTGACGACCTTGGCGGTGGCCTCGATGTCCATGTCTAGGGTCACAGAGTTGAAGAGGATCCTCTCCCCCGCTGTGGCCTCGGCGATGACCTTGAAGACCTCTAAGTCCTTTTTAGGATCACCGCAACCTCCTACGGCTATAGGTACATCGACGGCCTCAAGCACGTCCTCCACCGTTTTAAGAGCTGATTTTGGGGATGCGTCATCGATGAACGAGTCGATTGTCAACATGTGAAGATTGATCATATCAGCGTCGAACTTCTCGACGCACAGTTTGGCCCACTCGGCCGGGTCATCCACGACTTCCCGGAAGTGCATCTTGACAGCCCTCGCCAAGGGTACCTTCCCCCAGTCGAAGACGTCCATCGCTATGATGGGCCTGTTCGGAGTCTTCGCTTGGAAATTGTAGAATGCGGGCGCGGTCTCGCCGCCGATGAAAAAGGATCTGCCCCTGGTTCCTCCGTCGGCTTTCGTGGCTCCGAGCTTAACCTCGACGACTTTCCCAAGATATTCCCCTGGGGGGATCCCGACTTGGGCCTCTAGGAGCTGGGTCGGTTTCACAGTCGGGACTATCTGCTGCGATGTGTTTACCACTGGGGCACTCATCACCATCCCGGGGGAGAGCCTGAGCTCCAGCTCATCGAAGCTGAGTTCGACGTCCTCGAACTCTATCTGCTGGAACTTCGCTAGAGCTTCTAGGAGGTCGAGGCTTATCGGGAGGCTCTCCTTCTTTTTATCAACCATTGTGGGCTATCTCCCTTTGTTGGCTTTTATGATCATCTTCTCGGCTTTGATCTTGGCGTTCTTCAGGATGATGGTGAAGCCAATGCCTGAAGGGATCCCCTGAATGGGGATGGCAGAAGCCGGCAGCTCAAGGGTCGACACCGTGACCTCTCCGGTCTCAGCGGTGGCAAGCCAAGGCTCCTCTCTCCATCTTTCCACGATGGAATGATTCTTTTTCGTAAGCCAGGATTTCAGCTCGTCTAGATCGGCGACCTCGGTCTCCGTCGCGACCTTGGGGGCGATTTCAGGTGGCAAAAATTCCTGGATTCGCTCCTTTATATCCTGGGGCATCCAGACTACTCGGTCCCAGCCTCCGTCCGCATCGAGGAACTTTAGGTTCCTCATATATTCTATGGAAAGGCCGTGGAATCCGTCCACCTCCCTGCCGCCGGCGGTGAGGTCGGAGATTGTCACGAAGTTGAGTCCGTTGATTGTCTCCCCCTTGAAGTTTCGGTGGACGACGCCGAATCCGTCGACCTCGGGGATCAAGAATGCGCATCCCTCGAAACAGCCGCAGCTGGTGTGCGGATACCCGAAGGTTGTGTAAAGTTGTACCCTCTCTATCTCGCCGAGGGATTTCTCTTGAATGATCTTATTGACTCCCACATACTCACCCGTCTTGGCGTCGATGACCTCACCTTGGGGAATCTCGAAGACCGGCCCTTTCTGGTCCACCTTGACGGTGGCTTTACCGTCGAACCAGCTGATTGCCCCGCAGTTGGCGTATCTTTGGGGGGTGATGACGCAGAGGTGAGTGGAGGCGAAGCTCTGGCAGAGCAGGCACCCATAAAAGACATCGTCGTCGCTCATGCCCCTTGCCCTAGCATCCCGTGCCCCATATATCTCGAGGGCTTTGCGGTACCACTCCTTTACGAGGTCGGGCTCAGTGATGAAGGTCAGCGGGATCTTCTCGATGAAGGGCAGCTCGCTCTTGAAGAGCCGCTTCAGGACCTCTCCCTTGTGGTTGAAGCAATTGAAACCTTTTTCGAAGGACTTTTTACTGATCCTCATCTGGATGTCGTAGCGCTGGTTGAGGTGCATGAAGCCCTCTATAAAGTTGCAGTATTCGTGGAGTCGGCGCTCAATGACGCCCTCGAGGTCTTTCTCGACCTCCTTCTCGGCGACCTCAATGAGGAGACAAAAGGGCGTGTTCGTCCTCTCGGGGAAATCAGATATATCTTGGCCGATTATGATGATCCTTCCGTCCTCGATCTCGTCCATCCCTCTGACCTGAACCAGCCCGAATTTGTACTCCTCTCTTGGGCCACCCAGCTCGATGCGCATGTCGCGACTCTTGATTCTCTCACCTTCGTATATTATTCCGACATCTACAGGGATGTCTTCGAACATTGACATCTTAGGCTTCCTCCAATAACAATGACATTATTTTATCTAAAAATGCCTTCCACTCGTCCTCTTTCATGCTTCCCCAGCTCCAGCTCGCGTTAGGCTGATAGCTCCTTGTGAGCGAAATGGTCCGGAGGTCCATCGCAAAGCTCTTCAGCCCGGTGAGGAACCAGCCATTCGAGGTAATATTGGAAGCCTGCGAAGACAACCAGATCGTATTGCCCCTCACCATCGAAGCCTCCCCAGAGGGGTCTCTGAGACGGTCTCCAAGGTTCATTAAGGGAATGCTGTGGACACCCTGCACATCCCGCTTCAGATCTCGCTTAGACAATGAAACACAGCCACTAACGGATCTGGATAACCCGGCTCTTCACGGATACTAAAGTTTATCTCGGGACGAATCGACGTGATGAGAAATTTCTAAAACATTTAAGGAATAACCAATTGAAACAGGATATTACTCGACATTTCACAGATAAAGAATAGTATCTATGAAATTTACCTTCAACGAATTCGTTTCAAATGACATCTTGTCAATAATTTGCTTCGTATCTCTCTACAGAGGATTCAAAGTGAGTCAGAACCCCCCCCATAGCCCCTTGAACCGTCCGTGTGTGATCGCTTGTTTCAGATAGTGTTTACCTGAAAATCTCATCACTTTCCTGATCTTATCCCTGTGCTCACCCGAGTTGCAGTGGATCTCGCAGATTTTACACGGGGGATTCGGGTCTTGGGGACAGAGCCTCCGCCTGTTAGAGGAGTACTCCATGAGGTCAATGCAGTCTTTGTACAGAATAGGGTTCGGAAGACCCCCCAGACTCAGAAGTGCCTCAGAGGGAGCCCAAGGGAACTTGTCCTCAGAGCGATGATTTCTGTTGCAGTAGATCTCGATGAAAATGGAGAGAATCCTTATGCCCTTGTCGACTCCGATTTATTTTCTCTCCGGCATATTCCATGACTGCCAAGGGAAATATACGGGCGGATTCTTCCATCGGCGTCTTATAAACCCGATACTCATCCCTCAGGTCTTCGCCCCGAGAAAAGAATAATAGAGGTCCCCTGAATATAAGAGCCGTAAAGTTCGCTCCAGAGGTATATGAAGACATGAGTATCGAATCCATCAGGGAGTCCGCCCTCAAACACGCTGTGCACAACGCCGCCACCCATGGAGGCAGGGCCAACACGGGTCCTGTGATGGGCAGGATCATGGCCGAGTGCCCAGAGTTAAGGGGAAAGGCGGACGAGGCGAGCAGGATCATCGGCAAGATCGTCGATGAAGTCAACTCGTGGCCCCACGAGAGACAGATAATAGTCCTCCAGGAGAGATGGCCTGAACTCCTGGAGACAAAAAGGAAGGAAGAGAAAAAGAAGACCTTACCGCCTTTAAAGAACGTGGAAAGGTTCAAGATAGTGAAGACGAGGTTCGCCCCAAACCCGGACGGCGCCCTACACCTTGGTAGCGCCGAGCCCATCATCTTCTGCGACGAGTACGCCAAGATGTACAACGGTAGGTTCATCCTGCGATACGAGGACACCAGCCCCATCATCAAAGCCCCGATCCTCGAGATTTACGACTGGATCAAAGAGGATCTCGACTGGCTCGGAGTAAAAGTAGACGAGACCTACGTGCAGTCCGACAGGATCGAGATTTACTACGAGTACGCGGTGAAGCTTCTCGAGATGGGTTCTGCATACGTCTGCACTTGTACATCCCAGGCGTTCAAGGAACGCTATATGGCGAAGAAGGCTTGCCCATGCAGGGCAAATTCGCCTGAGGTCAACCTCGAACGTTGGAGCAAAATGCTCGACGGGAGGTTCAAGAAAGGTGATGCAGTAGTCCGGATCAAGACCGACCTGGCCCACCCCAACCCCGCAGTCAGGGACTGGCCGGCGCTCAGGATCGTCGAGGGGGTCCACCCGAGGCAAGGAGACAAGTACAGAGTCTGGCCCCTTTATAACTTCAGCTGCACCATCGACGACCATGAGATGAAGATCTCCCACATCATCAGGGGAAAGGAGCATGAAGTCAACACCACGAGGCAGAGATACCTCTCGGATCACCTCGGCTGGGAGTTCCCGGAGATCATCAACATAGGCCGCCTGGGGCTCGAGGTCGGCGTCCTCAGCAAATCTAGGATACGGAGCGGCATCGAGGACGGGAGCTTCACCGGGTGGGACGACCCCCGCGTAGGGACCTTGAGATCCCTCAAGCGGAGGGGGCTCCAGCCCGAGGCCATCAGGGAGGTAATGATCCAGGTTGGCCCCAAGCCTATCAACGCCACCCTGAGTTGGGATCACATCGCATCGGTAAACAGGAAGATCATCGAGTCCAGGGCGCGGAGGTTCACCTTCGTCAGGGATCCTGTCAACCTCAAGGTCACAGGCATACTGGGGGAGCATGATGTGCGGCTCCCGAGCCACCCCGATCATCCGGAATGGGGGAGCAGAAACTACTCGGTGAGGTCAGATAAGGGTGAAGCAGTGTTTATCGTCTCTGGTGAAGACGCGGAGAAAATGAGGGTCGGCGGGTTCGCCCGTTTGATGGGGCTTTTCAACATCGAGATCACGCATTTGGGCTCTGGCGAGATTCACGCACGTTTCCACTCCAAGAGTCATCAAAAGGCGAGGGAACTTAATTTCCCGTTCGTCCACTGGCTCCCGTCGGGCGTCGGAATCAAGGCGCGGGTCGTGATGCCCGACGCATCCACCGCCCGAGGGATAGCCGAGGAGGGATGTCGAGACCTCAAGGAAGACTCAATGATCCAGTTTGAGAGGTACGGCTTCGTCCGTGTGGACAGCCAGTCTCCCTTTGTGGCTTACTATGCGCACAGATGATCGATAACTACACTTCCGGCGTGAGGACTTTTTCCAACTTATCACAATGTTTAAAAATAGATGTCCAGTTAAGACGTATGCACACTGGAAGGAAATGACATGTCTACAACGGATGTAGATCCTTCGAAGCCTTTCTACGTAAGGTTCGAAGTACCTAAAGAGGTCGCCGAGGCATCATACGAGGTGCTAAAGATCGCCTCAGAATCGGGGAAGATTCGAAAAGGAACGAACGAGGCTACGAAATCGATAGAGCGGGGGAGAGCCCTGTTGGTCCTATTAGCCGAGAATGTCGAGCCCCCCGAGATAGTTGCCCACATCCCGATGCTCTGCGATGAGCGGAAGGCCCCATACGTATACGTCCCCGAGAAGCAGAGGCTAGGACAGTCAGCAGGGTTGCTGGTTGGCTCCGCCGCGGCTGCTATCGAGGACCCCGGTGAGGGCACCGAGCTCCTGAACGAGATCCTCGAGAAGCTCAAGGAGATAATAAAGTAGGGATGTCCCGCCAAACCGACGCCCTGACCCCCGCCACGGTGATCCAGATACTGGGTCGCACGGGGCTGACTGGAGAGGTCATGCAGGTGAGGGTTAGAGTAGAGGAGGGCAGGGATAAGGGTCGCATCATCACCCGGAACGTGAAGGGGCCCGTGAGGATCGACGATATGCTGCTCCTCAGGGACACAGAACGGGAAGCCAGGAAGATCAGGTAGGTCAATAGGATGCCCCAAGTCTACAAATGCACCTTCTGCGCTTACGATATCGCCCCCGGGACCGGCATCAACTTCGTCCGGAGAGACGGCAGAATCCTGAGATTTTGTTCGAGTAAATGCAAAAAGAACACATTAAAGCTCAAGCGTGACCCCCGAAAGCTAAAGTGGACAAAGTCATACGTAAGACGCTAAATACACTTCATTGTATACAACTCTTCAATCCAATCATTCTATTGGATAGTCAATATATTTGTTAATAAGACGAAGATTGAGGACGATTATTCACCCTAATTAAACAAAAGGGTTTTGTCTCCCTAAAAAAAATACTTTAAACGCTGAGACTCCCCCTATACGAGGGAGCTATATCATGAGCAGCGGCATGTGGACCGAGAAATACAGGCCCCAGGCACTCGACGACATCGTTAACCAACGCGACATTATAAGCAGGCTCAAGACCTTTGTAACCGAAAAAAATATCCCTCATTTACTCCTTGTCGGACCGGCTGGGGTCGGAAAGACCACGAGCATCCTTGCACTCGCCCAGGACCTATATGGGCCGAGTTACAGGAACTTTGTCTTGGAGCTCAACGCGAGCGACGAGAGAGGAATCAACGTAATCAGGGACAAAGTCAAGAACTACGCAAGGACTGCTGCTATGGCGAGCTCAGTTAGCTTTAAGATAATCATTATGGATGAGGCGGATCACCTCACCGGAGACGCACAACACGCCCTCCGGCGAACCATGGAGGTGTACACGAAGACCGCCAGATTCTGCCTCATAGGCAACTACAGCGAGAACATCATAGATCCCATACAAAGCAGGTGCAGCGTTTTCAGATACGGCTCACTCGATGAAGCGGACATTAGGGACCGCCTCACGCTCATCTCCGAGAAAGAGAATCTGCAAATTGTGGACGAAGGGTTAGACGCACTGTTTCAAGCCAGTGGCGGGGACCTCAGGAAAGCCATAAACATGCTTCAAGCCGCTTCCGCAAACGGGGAACTCGTAGACGACATCTCGGTGTACAGCCTCCTGGGAAGCATTAGACCAGACCGTGTACAAACCATGATCCAGCTTGCTCTGGATGGCAAGTTCTTGGAAAGTCGCGAGGCGTTAAGAGGCATCCTCATCAATCAAGGGATGGCCCCCGAGGACATTATTCGAATAACATATCGCGAGATAATGAGGCACAAATCTCTGACTGAACAAAAGAAGGTGAGATTAAGCGATATCATCGGTGAGGTGGATTACCGGTTGACCCAAGGCGCAAGACCCGAGATCCAGCTGTCAACCCTCCTCGGACACCTCTCGCTCGTCGGGGACGAGACGAGGTGACCACCCCACAGCTCTGGACCAACCGCTACAGACCTAAAAAGAGAGAGGATTTTGTAGGCAACGAGCAGGCAGTCGAGGAGCTAGAGAAATGGATAAAAAGCTGGCGGAAGAAACCGCCGAAGAAACGAGCCGCCTTCCTGTATGGTCCACCGGGCATAGGCAAGACATCCGTCGCCCAGGTCTTGGCGAGAGAGCACGACTATAGGCTAGTGGAAATCAACGCGAGCGACACCAGAAATAAGGGAAGCATCGAGGAGACCCTCGGCAAGGCCGTCAAGCAGAATGTCACGCTTTTTGGGCAGAAGCGGATGGTCCTTTTGGATGAGATGGATGGTCTTAGTGGCCAGCAAGACCGGGGAGGGGTCTCTGCGGTCTCCAAGATCATCGACCAGACCACGAGCCCGATGATCCTCATTGCGAACACGATTGAGGAGAATATGCAAGACAGGTTCAGAGCCATACTCAAGAAGGTTAAGAGCATCGAGTTCAAGCCAGTCAGCTCCGCTCAAATAGTCTCGAAACTCGAATTTATTTCAGAGGACCAGGGCATACCGGTGCATCCAGATGTCCTCATGGAAATTGCCATGAAGAGCAACGGAGACCTACGATCTGCCACCAACGACCTCGAGACGATAGCTAGCGGAAAGAAGACTGTCTCCCCTGATGACTTGACGGTTATTGGTCGCCGGGACAGGCTGGAGTCCACTCATAACATTCTCAACAAGATATTCACCTCGCGTGACTTCCGTGAAGCCCGAAGGACGATCAATCAAAGCATGATCAAATACGACGATCTTTATGAGTGGATTTACGAGAACATTCCTATCGTTTTGGATGATCCATACGAGCGCCTTGAGGCGCTGGAGGCACTCTCCCGAGCGGACATTTACCAGAAGCGAGCCCGGACAAACGATTACAGGCTGCTCAAGTATTTCTTCGACCTCATGACTGGAGGCATCGCGTTCGCCAGGAAAAACAGCAAAGGTGAGGGATACAGAGATCAGCTCAATGCGGCGATAATGGGTGCTGGGTTCACTCCGAGCCTGATAAGCACGATCAATGTCCCTGAGGGGATCATGGTCAAGCCAAACCGTTGGCTGGGCAAGGACAAGTGGGCAAAGCTCAACACCAGCCTTCGTGGACTGGGAGCCAGATGGGTTTACGGCAAGAACGTCTGGATGCTACCGTATTATCGGGAACCCCAGGCCAAGTGGCGTTTCATTCGCACATACCACGCCAGGAGACGCATGAAAAGCGTCACGAGGCGGCTCGCCGCCAAGACCCATACATCGTCAGCCAAGGCGCGAAACGAGATACTGCCCCTACTCAGACACATGATACGGAGGAACGAGGGGATATACGACGATCTCTCCACATGGATGCTTGACGCCCCGAAAAAGAAGCTCGACCATCTGAGATACATGACCTTCGCCAAGAAGCCACGGGACTTCGTGAGCCTCGAGAACTACTCCAAATACAAGCAACGTGAGATGAAAAAGAGGATCGACAACATTGCGAAGGAGACCGAGACCGACCTCCGTAACATCGAGAGATGGCTTGCCGATGAAAAGAAGAATGCCTCATGGAGTAAATGAGGAAGCTCGCTTCCACGTTTCTATCAAACTAACATTCCGAGGCCCCACCATCTCAATGCCTTGTCCGACCAAGTCTAATGCCGCAAGTCCTCAGGCGAACCTTCCCACGAGGGAATCTACGCTACGTATTAACGAGCTAGAAGTTATCACACAGGGTTAGACCATTGTGACCGTGAGTGAAGTTCATCCGGATAGATCTGGCTGGGCGATGATCTATCAACGGCTCAACACCTAAGGCCACCAGACTCAGACGACGGTAATCCTACGCTCATTCTTTCCTGCTGAGGCTGAAATAGAGCTCGTCGTATTCCTCCTTGACCTCTGCCAGCCTCCCTTCGAGTTGAGCCACTAGCGCGGTTATCTCTGCCTGGGATTCCCTAGCGTTTTTCACCAAGTCGCCCAGGCGCATCATCTTTGCGGGGGTCATGGGGGGCCTATCGGTCTGCTGGTTCTCCCTCAGCTCCAAGATGGTTTGGATGATCTCGGAGGGATCCTCGTGGATGGCCCTGCAGAGGGAGGTGAACTCCGCGATTTCCTCGAGGGCCTTTCTCAACTCGTCGATTGAGGCTTTGGCGGTCCCTTCCTCGGCGCCCTCCTGAGTGAGGGATTCCTTGAATATGTCGAGGCGCTCGAAGATGCCGGTTACTCTTAGCTGGATCGTGGGGACTTTTTCGGGCTTCAGAATGGAGAGATATTCCCGGAGCTCCTTGATGAGCTCCCTGACGACGTTGATCCTCTCTCCTGTCTCTTCCCATACCTTCTCCGGGGGGGTCCGGTCGACCACGGTTCCTGTTGTGATGTCGATGGCTAGTTCCCGAACAACTGATTCGAGTTCGTTGACCCTTCCTTCGAAACGCTCTAGCATCCCCAGTCCCATTTGACCCTGAACGCCTTCCTCGTTTAAAGACCTTTTCAGGTATCCATGAAAAGGTGTCCGTCAATAGATGTCGGAGGACGTGATGTGCCATTCATCATGTAATAGGTCTCCACTATCGACTTTTGATGCTCGTCCCGGAGATCCATTTACCCTAATGGGTTTGAATATCACCGTTTATCGGGGACTTGGCTCGCACGCGAGGTAATAGCCCATCAGGGGCGCCACCATTTGAAGCTCAGGAATCTGATCTCGCCTGAGTCTACCATGGCGATGATGAACGTCTTCCTGACACTGGTTGCGAGTCGACCTGCCTCGACTATCTCCGCCGCTGTGAGCCCTTCCCCTGAGACTTTCACTTTGATGATGTAAGGAGCATGATCAAGCCCCGGCCCTTTCTCGTATACCGCAAAGTCGCAGCCGTATTTGATCCCGGGGGTGACAATGAGCCCCCGCTCCCTCAAGTCCCTGTATATATGGTACCTCTCCTCAAATCCCTCGAGCATCCCAGATGCAGAGTTTGTGAGTTCCTCTAGGTCGACTTCGTTTTCTCCCTCCCCGGAATAGACGCTTATCATCTCCTTCTCGAGGAGGTAGATCCCCTCGATTGGGTCAAGAATGAGGGGCGCCTCAAAGTCCTCCTTCGGTTTAGGTATCCCAAGGGGTTTGCCGTAAAAACCAGTGGCGTAAAGCCTCCGGCTCTCCTGTGGCGACCAAACGACCAGACGGCCGTCCTTGAGGCTCTCTACTCTGGCGAGGAGGCCTTTCTGGGGATCCATCTCAGAGGGCGAGGATTCTGATGAGGTCAGCCTCCTCGACGGCGGCATCGATCATCTCCTCGAGCTTCATGGAGACATCTCGGAGGGTGAGGATGAGGGGCAGCTCCCCCTTACTCGTGATGATTGAGAGATCAAGGTCCCTGTAGAGGATATCCACTTTCCGTTCCAGTTCGTCCAACTCGCCGGCTAGGGTAAGGGATCGTTCGGAGTTGAACCCGATGCTGATGAGGCTCTCCCTGAGCTTGACGAGGGCGTCGAAGGCGGCGTCAGCCATGTCCGCGAGGCCAACGCCGATCTGGGCGGGAATCTTCCAGTTCCTCTCCCCGATGGCCTCGAGGCGGACCCCCACCGACTCGGCGTGGTCGACGACCTCGGACTGCTTGGAGATAAGGCGGTAAAGGTCTTCCCGATTGAATAGAAGAGTCCCCGAGGAGCGAAGCTCCTTCATGATGCCCCGTTTGATATCTATTGCCTCAGATCGGATTTTTTGGACCTCGGCGATCCTCTCCTGCATGCCCCCGTGCTCGTGTTTCACTAGATTGTCGATCATCACGAGAACCCTGCGGTAGATCTCGACGACTAGTCTTGCGTGGTCCTGGCACATCATAAGGATATTCCGGAGTGCCCTATCTTCTCTTTCGACTGGGAAAACCAAGTATTCACCTGAAATACGATATATTATCTAAAGCTCACCCGGATTATTAAGCGTTCAAGATCTGCCGCTCTGTTTTCTGAGAATAACGGTATTTACTAGTGGGTTTACCGGGGAGTTCTCCCGTTTAAGGGTTAATCACGCTTTTTTTTGCTGCTGGTCCACCAGTCTAGGTAGTCGCTGTGGCGTCGTCGCCTCCGGTCCTCGTCGTCCTCCGGCCTCTCGAAGCGACGGTCCTGGGCTTCGGAGAGCTGGGACTCAGTGAACATTGTGCCGCAGCTCTTACAGCTGTGCATTCTCTGCTTTCGGTCCCAGACGAGTTCGCCACCGCAGTCTGTACAGTATGAAGGCATATTGTCCGAATTGATTGGAGAAGGGAAGGATAAAAAGATTAGTGCCCGAGCGAAGATTAGGCGGGCTCGGGGGGAGGGGTTTCGATGATTCCATGCTTCATGAGCAACTCGACGATCTTCTGGGTCCTCCCGATGATATATTCGGCGTGCTCGTATAGCTCCTGCCTGCTCAGCTTCTTCCTTGCAAGCCCCTGCTCGATGGCCTTGAGGCCCGTCTCCACGGCCTGGCGGGGGTAGATCTCCCACTCGCTCATGGTGGGGATGATGTACTCCTCGTGGAGCCCCTTGTCCTCGGCGTATTTGGCAAGCTCGGTGGCTGAGGCGATGCACATCTCGTCTGAGATGGTCTTGGCCCTGACATCGAGGGCGCCCCTGAAGATGGCGGGGAAGACGAGGCTGTTGTTCACCTGGTTGGGGAAGTCACTGCGTCCCGTCGCGATGATCTTGACCCCAGCTTCCTTGGCCTCCCATGGCCAGATCTCTGGTATGGGGTTGGCGCAGGCGAATACGATGGCGTCGTCAGCCATCCCCTTTACCTCATCGGGCTTGATGGTCCCCGGACCCGGCTTGGAAGCGGCGATTACGATGTCGCTTCCCTTCATCGCCTCCTTTTTGCCCCCCTCGACCCCGTCGGGGTTCGTCTTGAGCGCCAGGTCCCACTTGTATGTGCCTTCAACGCCTTCTCTGTTCTGGTGGAGGGTTCCGCGGCTGTCCACCATGATTATATTCTTGGGGTTGACGCCCGCTGCCTCGAGGACGTAGAAGGTCCGAGTGTTCGCGGATCCGATACCGACGATGGTAAACTTGGCCTCGCTCATCTTCTTCCCGACGACCTTCAGGGCATTGATGGTCCCCGCCAAGATCACGGCGGCGGTCCCCTGCTGGTCGTCGTGCCAAACGGGGATGGGCATCTCCTTCCTGAGGGTCTCCAGGATATGGAAGCACTTGGGCTTTGAAAAGTCCTCGAGATTGATCCCGCCGAAGGTGGGCTCCAACCACTTGACGGCCTGGATGATCTCCTCGGGATCCTTCGTGGCGAGGCAGATGGGGAAGGCATCAACTCCCCCGAGGTACTTGAAAATTAGGGCCTTGCCCTCCATGACGGGCATCCCTGCATGAGCCCCGATGTCCCCGAGCCCGAGGACCCGGGTCCCGTCAGAGACCACACCGACGTAGTTCCACTTGCTGGTCTGCTCGAAGGCCTGCTCTATGTCCTTCTCGATGTCCCGGCAGGACTGGGCGACCCCCGGGGTATACCAAATGGAGAAGTCTTGGAGGCTCCTGATGGCGCACTTGGGCATAACCTCTACCTTCCCCCTGTAGAACTTGTGGTATGGCGGGGCGATCTTGCTCCACTTGGAGGCCTTGGCCAAAAGTTCATCTGTGTCGACTTTTCCGCTCAAAATCCATCTGATAATGTGGATCTGCAGCATATATAACAATTAAGCCTCCCGATGCCCCCTTCATGACAAGGGAGCAGATCCTGAGAGATCGTTGAGATATAAAGTCGGCTTATCCTAACTTCTCTTTCAGCTCTTCTCGGACCTCGTCCTCCAAGGGGCCCTCGTCCTCGATCATGTTGTGGAACGTGTTGAAGACCCGCTCCAGCTTCCTCCAGTCTGGCACGTAGACCCTGCTGAACCAGATGCGTACGCTGTCGACGTCGTGGTCCTCGAGCTCCCACTTATAGTCGTTGGCCCTCTCCTCTGAGAGGATATGTGCCTTTCCGTAGGGGCCCTCGTGCTCAGGGGCCTCGAGGAACATGATTCCGTCGGCGCCGTGGGCGAACGCCGTGAGTAGGTGGTCAAGCTTGAGCCTAGCGAGGGATGGCAGGGGGATTATCCTGATGCTGCTCGGGTAGCTGAGCCTGGCAAGCCCTGCTAGGTCGATGGCGGTGTAGGCGACCTGCCTCTCGGTGAAGGCGAGGATCTTTATCTCGCTCTCGGACGCCTCCAAGGTTCCCTTGATCTGGGCTATGAGCTGGGCGTCGGTGAGGCCCTGCTGGTCCAGGGCGTTGTGGGGGCAGGCGGGGATGCAGGCTCCGCATCCGGTGCACATTATCTCGTTGATCAGGGCCTTCCCGGACTCGACTGTGATGGCTGACTCGGGGCAGGCCTCGACGCAATCCCCGCAGGCGTCGCAGAGCTCCGGGTTGGATAGGTATGCTTTGTTGGGCTCGATGACCCGATCCCCGGATAGGAAGTTGACCGCCTTCATGGCTGCCCCCTCGGCCTCGGCGGTGGTGGACTGGATGTCCTTGGGGCCCACGACGACCCCTGCAGCGAAGATTCCGTCCCTCTTCGTGGCCATGGGGTCGAGCTTCGGGTGGCGCTCTAGGATAAACTGGTCCTCGTCGACGGGTACCTTGAGCATCTCGGCGAGTTTCAGGGTTTCCTCGGAGGTTACGATCGGGGGGCAGAGGACTACGAGGTCGACGGGGTACTCGACCATCCGGTCGATCATCATGTCCTCCCCCCGGATCAGGACCTGCTCCCCATGGGGCACTATTTCGGTGACCTTGCCCTTCACGAACATGGCGCCCTTCTCCTGGGTGGTCCTGTAGAACTCCTCGTATCTGCGGCCGGGGGCTCTTATGTCGATATAATGAATCCAGACATCGATACCCCGGTCCCTGAGGAGCTGGGTCTGCTTCAGGGCATATAGGCAGCAGACTCGGCTGCAGTAGACTTTTCCCACCTCGGTGTCCCTAGAGCCAGCGCATAGAACGAAGGTGACGCTCTTCGCCTCTCTCCCCGTCGCTGGGACGACGACCATGCTGCCGGTGGGGCCGTTTACGTCGAGGATGCGCTCCATCTCAAGGCTCGTCACGACATTGGGGTACTTTCCGTAACCGTAGTTGGCGAGGCTCCCGATGTCGTAGAGCTCGAAGCCCGTGGCCATGACGATGGCACCCACGTTGAGCTCCAGCTCGGAGCCCTGGTCAAAGGGATCAATGCACTTCCGGGGGCAGATCGCCGAGCACTTTAAGCACTTGGTGCAGGCGTCGAAGTCGATGGTGTAGACGCTGGGAACAGCCTGGGGGAAGGGCATGTAGACCGCCTTCCGTGTGCTCAGGCCCTCGTTGAACTCGTCGGGAACCTCCACGGGGCAGACCCTGGCACAGGCCCCGCAGCTGATGCAATCCTCAACGTTGACGCCCCTCCGCTTGAGCCTCACCTTGACCTTGAAATCCCCTGGAACCCCCGTGACCTCCGCGACCTCCGCGTAGGTGATGAGGTCGATGTTCCTGTTCCTGCTGACCTGAGCCATTTTCGGAGTGAGGATACACTGGCTGCAGTCCATGGTGGGGAAGACCTTGGGGAACTGGATCATGTGTCCCCCGATGCTGGCGTTCTTCTCGACGAGATGGACCTTGAGGCCGCTCTCGGCCATCCGGAGGCTCGTGGTGATCCCGGCGACCCCGCCCCCGATGACCAGGACCTCCCTGACGACGTCCATGCTCTTGGACTCGAGGGACACCGATTCCTTGACCCTGGAGATGGCTCCCCGGATGAGGTCGAGGGCTTTGCGGGTAGCTCCCTCGTGGTCGTCCTTGTGGACCCAGCTGCACTGCTCCCGGATGTTCACTATCTCCAGAAGGGCTGGGTTGAGGCCAGCTTCCTCGAGGCCCTCCTTGAAGGTCTCCCAGTGCATGTTGGGGGTGCAGCAAGCGAGGATGACCCGATCGAGGTTCCTCTTATCCACCATGTCTTTGATGTTCTCGACGGAGGGGCTCGAGCAGAGGTAGAGCTCCTCCCTGACGTAGGCGACCTCGCCCCTCAGGCTCTTGGCTACGCTGGGGACATCCACGACGTCCCCTATGTTTCCCCCGCACTCGCAGACCCAGACGCCTATCCTAAGGTTTTCACCCATCAGCATCACGTCTACAGCAGTTTGATCTGATGTTTCAGCGTCTTCTTTCCCCGGTATTCCGGGAGCAGAATCGGTGCCTTCCTGTCGGTCTCAATCCCCGTCTCGTCGAGCCATTTTTCGTATTGATCGAGGTGGCTCAGGGTGAGTTCTCCGAGTTCCACGTTCTTGGCATGCTCGGCGGCGAATACGCCCGCCCTCCTCCCGAAGACGTAGAGTTCGAGCTGGCTGTTCCCCATGAGTCTGTTCTTCCCGTGGACCCCCCCGGTGACCTCGCCGGCGGCGAAGAGGCCCGGGATGTTGGTCTCGCACCGGGCGTTGATCTCGACCCCGCCGTTCTGGTAGTGGAGGGTGGGAAAGACGAGCATGGGCTCCTTCCGGATGTCGATTCCGAACTTGTTGAAGTTCCTGAGCATCGAGGCGAACTCCCTCTCGATGGTCCCCTCCCCGTTGATGACTTCGATTAAGGGGGTGTCGAGCCATATGCCCCGCATCCCCGTGGGGGTCACGATGCCTTTCTCCCGTCCGTAGCACTCCCTGATGAGGGCCGAGGCCTCCACGTCCCTGGTCTCCAGCGGGTAGACGAAAAGCTCCCCGTCGATGTTGAGGGGTTGCGCTCCTCGAGCCCTCAGCTTCTCGGTGCAGAGCTGCCCCACTATCTGCTCGGGGAAGGCGGCTCCCGTCGGGTGGAACTGTGTGGAATCGAGGTCCCTAAGATTCGCTCCAGCGTGATAGGCCATGACGACTCCGTCGTTGGTGGAGCCATAATGGTTGGTTGTCTCGAATCCCTGGATGTGGAGCCGACCGAAGCCGCCGGTGGCGAGGACCGTGACCTTGGCCCTGCAGATGAGGTACTCGTCGTGGTCCATGTCGTAGAGGACGGCGCCGGCGACCTGCCCCTTGTCATCCATGATGAACTCTACGGCGGATGTAAGCTCCACGAAGGGGATCTCCCTGCTCAGGAATTCGTCGATGAGGACCCTGGTGATCTCGAGCCCTGTATAGTCCTTGCAGCTGAGCATCCTCTTCCTGCTGGTCCCTCCTCCGGGAGCAAGCTGCATGGTCCCATCTTCGAGCTTGTCGTACATGACGCCGAGCTCCTCGTGCCACCTGATAACGTTCGGCCCCTCCCTGACCAGCAGCTCCGCTAGCTCAGGCTTGTTCTCATAGTGGCCCCCACCTATGACGTCGAGGTAGTGGATCGCGGGGTTGTCGTCAGGGGCGACGGCGGCCTGGATACCGCCTTGGCTCATCTTGGAGTTGGCGTCCCCGAGCCTCAGCTTCTGGACCATGAGAATCTTCTCCGTGGGGATACCATTTTCCTGGGCCAAGAAGGCGGCGCTTAGCCCTGCGCCCCCCGCCCCGATGATGAGAACGTCGACATCATAGTCAATGTTGGAGAGGTCGATGTCCCCAGGCTTGATGATCGTGTGGGCCTCGAGGTTGTCCGCGACTTCGTGAGGCACCAGCATCCCCTTGCTGGGGCCTATCTTGAGGGCGCGCTTCTGGTCGCTTTTGAAGTCGGGGTGCCAGTCCTGCAGAATCTTCTCCTTCTCGTCGGCGGTCATCTCGGGGAGGGCTTTGCCCACCCTGTTGGGTCTAGTCTTCTCCACTAGGCGGAGGGATTCCTGCATACTCTCCGGGTATCCACTCATGTGATCACAACCTCTTCTCCCTTGTCTCGTATCGCTCCTTGAGCGCCTCCCTGTCGAGGGATTGCAGCTCCGCGATCTCGGCGTCGAATTTGCCCTCCTCGACCTCCTTCAACTTTTCTAGGACGTGCTCCGCGGGGCCATCGACGTACTTGCTGTAGAGCCTCCGGGCGAGCTGTGCGATGTTGTAGGGCACTATCTCGGCGGGGCACCTAATGGCGCAGAGGCCGCAGCTGATGCAGTCGAAGCTGAGCTTCGCAGCCTCGGATACGTCACCCCTCAGGGCGGCCTGGACGTAGTCCATAACCATGATGTCCTGGGGGCATGCCTTGGTACATGTGTTGCAGCTGAGGCAGCGGCTTATCTCGGGGTAGTGCACCATGAAGGCGTTGGCGTCGGCCCGGAGATCGTTGATGTCGTAGCTCTTTTTCTCCGCGGGGCTGAAGGGGATCTGGGCGATGTACATATCGTCCTCCACCATCTTCTGACAGGCGAGGGCGCCGAGGAGCTTGTAGCTCCCCTTAGTGCGGTATATGGTGGCGCAAGCGCCACAGTATCCCCCGCGGCAGCCGGAGCCTCGCCTGAACTGGTGGCCGGCGTACTCCATGGCTTTCATGATGGTGAGGTCCCCGGGGACCTCATGGCTTTTGCCCATCACGTGGATGGTAACCATATTAGACTCGTTATTTTCCATGATCATCTCTCCATTATCAACCCCTTCTCCGCCAGGAGCGGCCTGGGGTCGGGGGTGTTCTCTTCGAACGCTGTCGCCTCCTCGTTAAGGCCGAAGGCGAGGGCCATTAGCTGTGTGTAATAAACAACAGGAATGGAACTGAACTCGGGGTGAAGCTTCTTGATCTCGTGCTGCCTCTTCCCGAGGTTGAACTCGCATAAGGGGCAAGCGGTCACCACCATATCCGCCCCCATCTCGTTCGCCTGGGAGAGGATCTTATGGGACAGCTCGGCGGAGACCTCCTTCATATGGACAGCGTGGTAGGCACCGCAACACTTGGACTTGTAGGCCAAGTCCACCACCTCGGCTCCGAGAGCCTCGAGGAGGTCCTCGATGATCCGAGGATTATCGGGGTCGTCGAGGGCGAACTCCCGGGGCCTCAGCAGGAGGCAACCGTAATAGGGGGCGACCTTGAGGCCCTCCAGCGGCAGCTTGACAGCTCCAGTGATCGTTTCCCACCCCTTCTCCTTTAGGAGTTCCAAGAAGTGGAGGACCTCGACTTTCCCGCTGTACTCGGGTTCCTTCTCCATGATGCCCCTGATCTTCTCCATCTTGTCTGGATCCTCCAGGGCTGCTGTATTCGCCCGCTTGATCGTGTTCCAGCACATGACGCATTGGGTCACGAGCTTTCCATCCTCGATTTCCCCATTGGCTATCATCTCGTCGACCCGGATGAGGTTTCTTATGGGGGCGAGGTAGTGTATCACGTCGTCCTTGGCGAGGGCGTGGACGGTGCCACAGCAGTTCCACCGGGGGAGCTCCACGAGCTCGATGTCGAGAGTTTTGGCGGCCTCCAGCGTCGATGTCTCGAAGTTCTGCGCGTCCGTCTTGAGCGTGCATCCGGGGTAGTATGGTAGTCTCATATTCGTTCCCTCATCCTGTTAGTTTCCGCTGGTTGCTGATGATCGCGATCTGGGGGAGCTCCATGAGCTCCTCCGAGGTGAGTTCGTCGAGGCTGAACCTGTCGTACTTGGCCCTGAGGGCGACCTGCCTGAGAGCCTCCATGACGTTGGCGACGTCGATCCCCCGGGGGCAGCGGACCTCGCAGTTGAAGCATGTTATGCAGACCCACGGGGTGTTAGAGTCCAGGGCTTCCTCCATGCCCAACTGGACGTACCTGATGACCGTGGAGGGGAGGAACTCCATCTCCTCGGTGAGGGGGCAGCCTGAGCTGCATCCCCCGCACTGCATACAGAGGTCAATGTTCTCCCCGCTGAGCTCCTCGATCTTGGCCTTGAAAGAGGCGTTCTCGGGTCCAAAAGTTAGGTATTGCCCCGACTTTCCCGGTGACATCTCATATGGATGGACCTTGTCCATATTATATTTTTGCTAAAAACGGGAACAATTCGAGGCCCGCACTGTTAGAGCTTATATTCACTTCGATCTGAGTATGGAGGAGTGTTAGAGAGATGGAGCATCATCTTACGACGCCGGTTAGAGAGGAAGACATCAGAAAGCTAAGGATGGGGGACCTCGTCTACGTCACGGGGACGATCATTACTGCCAGGGACGAGGCCCACCTCGAGGCTCTGGAGCTCCACGAAAAGGGAGAGAAGCCCCCCGTCGACTTCAAGGGGGTCGGCGTATTCCATTGTGGCCCCATCATGAAGAAGGCGGACGGCGAGTGGACCGTCATCGCGGCGGGCCCCACCACTTCCGCCCGGATGGAGATATTTCAGGACAACTTCATCGAGACGTTCCGTCCCGCCATAATCATCGGAAAAGGGGGCATGGGGGACCGCACCTCCAAGGCGTGCCAAGAGTTTGGATGCGTCTACGGAGCCTTTACGGGAGGGGCGGCTCTTCTGGCTGCGAGAGGAATTAAAAATGTGAGGGACGTCTTCTGGCTCGAAGAGATGGGGATGCCCGAGTGCCTCTGGGTCTACGACGTGGAGGACTTTGGCCCCATGATAGTCACCATCGACACCCACGGGGGGAACATGACCCAGGACGTCAAGACCCAGGTGACGGAGAGGATGGAGAAAATTCTGGCGGAGATGGAGGGATGAGAATGGCGGAGCTAGAGAAGCTTGTCGAGAACACAGCAGTTGAGCTCTTGAGGATCGCGGCCACCGAGCTCCCGGTCGAGTACGTCGAAGAGATTAAGAAAGGCTTAGAGGAGACGGATGGCGCCGTGGGGAGGGCCCAGCTCGGGAACATCTTGGAGGATATCGATCTCGCCCGGGAAGGCTCGAAGCCGATGTGCCAGGATACGGGGATCGTCGCGTTCATGGTCAAGGTAGGCGACAATTTCCCTCTCAGGTCGAGGCTCAAGGAGATCCTAGTCGACGCCACAAGGAGGGCCACGGAGGAGGTTCCCCTCCGCCCGAACGCGGTGGACATGTTCAAGGGTAACACGAGAGATAACGTTGGCCTCAACGGCTATGTACCCATGATTTTCATTGACTTGGTGCCTGGCGGCGATCTGGAGATCATTGCGATGCCCAAGGGGGGTGGGAGCACCAACATTGCTGCCCACAGGATGCTCAAACCTGGTCTTGGCTGGAAAGGTATCAAACAGTTCGTCATCGAGGCCCTCGCCGAGGCTGGCTCCCTGGGCTGCCCCCCCTACTTCGTGGGGATCGGCATAGGGGGCGGGGAGGACCTCTGCATGACCCTGGCTAAGAAGGCATTGCTGAAGCCATTCAAATCGAGGAACGAGAACCCCGATGTCGCCGCAATCGAGGATGAGCTCCTAGAGAAGGTCAACCAGCTGGGGATAGGGGCCATGGGGCTGGGTGAAGGCCCGACGGCCCTCGACCTCCACATCGAACTAGCCGCGAGGCACCCCGCCTCTCTTCCGGTGGGTGTGGTCATCAGCTGCTGGGCGCTGAGGCACGCAAGAGCTGTGATAACGGGTGAAGGCCAAGTCAGCATAAACAAGAGCGCATAGAGAGACCTGAAGGCCTCCACACCTAATCAAGAAAGGTTAAAGCCTCTCCTGCTCCCATTTCGAGATCGATAACTATGGGAGATCCGAAAGGGAGCCTTCAGGAGAATTACTCGAGCCTCATGGGGAAGACGCGGGAACTTTTCATCCTCCAGTCGATGGGAGCCATCATAGGCTGGGACATGGAGACCAAGATGCCCCCGAAAGGCATCCAGCTGAGGAGCCAGCAGTTTGCCCTTCTCCAGAAGATTGGGCACAGGATGGTCGTTGACCCCGAGGTCGGGAGGCTGATCGAGGCCATCACCGGGGATAAAGACTACGATAGCCTCAGCCAAGTCGAGAAGAGGAACATTCACCTCATGAAGAAGGAGTACGACGAAGAGACGAAGCTCCCCGAGGAGCTCGTGGTGAAGACGGCGAGGCAGACCGCGATCACCGTGGACATCTGGAAGAAGGCGAAGGCAGCGAAGGACTGGGAGATGTTCAAGCCCGATCTGGAAAAGCTCTTCGAACTCCGGGTGAAAGCGGCGGACATCCTCATGGATGTCAAGGGTGCCAAGACCCGGTACGACGCCCTCATCGACCTCTTCGAGCCTGGAATGACGGTGGAGACCATCACCAGTGTCTTCACGGGGATGAGGAAGGGACTCGTCAAGACAATCGGTGATATCCAGGGCGCCCCGAGGAAGTCGGATCCCTCCCTCCTCGCCAAAAGTGTCCCCATCGCCACCCAGGTCAAGATAGGGGAGAGCCTCAGCGAGTTGATTGGCTACGACGTCACCTCACCTGAAGCCGGGGGCAGGATAGACGAGACCGAGCACCCCTTCACAACCGGCTACTACGACGACGTCAGGATCACCACCCACTACTACGAGGACAAGTTCGTCTCCAGCGTCTTCTCGGTCCTCCACGAGGGGGGGCATGCCCTCTATGAGCAGAACCTCCCGAGGGACTGGATGTTCCAGCCCGTGGGCACAGGGTGCAGCATGGGGATCCACGAGTCCCAGTCCCGGTTCGTTGAGAACATGTTCGGCAGGAGCCCCGAGTTCTGGGGCCACTACTACCCCACACTTTGCGAGCTCACCGGAGGCGCCTTATCGGGGTTGGCCCTCGACGACTTCGTCCTCGCCATCAACCACGTCGAGCCCTCCAAGATCCGGGTCGAGGCGGACGAGGTCACATACGGGCTCCACATCATCATCAGGTTCGAGATAGAGAGGGATCTCTTCTCAGGCAAGATTGGCATCGATGAGCTCCCCCAGGCTTGGAACGAAATGTACAGAGAGTACTTGGGCGTCGAGATCCAGGACGACTCCGAGGGGGTGATGCAAGACACCCACTGGGCCGGTGGCGCCTTCGGCTACTTCCCCAGCTATGCTCTCGGCAACATCTACGGAGGCCAGATGCTCGAGAAGATGGTCAGAGATATCCCCGACTACAAAGAGAAGATCGCAATAGGCAGCTTCACTGAGATGGGGGCTTGGCTCACTGAGAATGTCCACAAGTACGGGAATCTCTACGACGCTGCAGACCTCATCAAGGTTGTGACGGGGAACGGACTCAGGATCGAGCCGTTCCTGAACTACCTTGACGAGAAGTACTCGAATCTGTACGGATACTGATGCGGAAATTGAGCGTCCCCGATGAGCTGAGAAAAGTCTACCGGCGCCAGGGATACCGCCTGGTAGGGGGACACAGCGCCGTCAAGACCTGCCACTGGACTAGGAGGAGCCTCAGCACCGGGGGCAGGGAGCACTGCTACAAGCAGAAGTTCTACGGTGTCCCCAGCCACCGGTGCCTCCAGATGACTCCCAGCCTCGGCAGGTGCACCCAGAGCTGCCTGTTCTGCTGGAGAGCCACCCCCGAGAACCTGGGCGTCATATGGGATCAATCCAGATTCCCCGCTGCTGAGGCCGAGGAGCCCGAAGCCATCGTTCAGGGATGCCTCGAGGCCCACAAGAAGGCCATCAGTGGATTCGGGGGAAATCCTGAAGTCCCGGATGAGATGCTGAGGCAGGCCAACCAGCCACTCCACGCCGCCATAAGCCTCGAGGGTGAGCCTACACTATATCCCCGCCTCGGGGAGCTCATCGAGGCTTTCTACGATTATGATTTCAAGTCAGTGTTCCTCGTGACCAACGGCCTCGACCCCAAAGCCCTATCGAATCTGTCATCCGAGCCGACTCAGCTCTACGTCAGCGTATGCGCCCCCGACGAGGAGACTTATCGGAGAACCTGCAGACCTCTGATACCCGATGGGTGGAACAGACTCAACGAGAGCCTAGGGCTCCTCAGGAGCTTCAGCTGCCCCACTGTCCTCAGGCACACCCTCGTCCCCAAGCTAAACATGCATAACCCCGGGGGCTACGCAAAGCTCGCGGTGACCTCCAACGCCACCTACGTCGAGCCCAAGGCGGCGATGTCTGTGGGCTACGCCCGGAAACGCTTCGGATATGACGAGATGGCATGGCACAAAGACATCCGAGCCTTCGCTGAAGAACTTTCAGCCGAGTCCGGCTATGCTATAATCGATGAGCAGCCCCTGAGCTCCATCGTCCTGCTCAGCAGGCTCGATAAAGCGATTCAGCTTTTCTAGATGAATCTGAGGACCGTCATTACGACTCCGAGTATCATGAAGATGCCGCCAACAAGCTTCGAGAGTGTCCTCTCGCTAACATAGTTTGCGTATTTTGCGCCCGACAATCCTCCAATCACTGTTCCTGCCGCCACTATTAGGCTGGCGGTCACGTCGACGTTCCCTCTCGCCATGTAGCCCGTCGTCGCGGATGCTGCGGTGATGGCCATGATTATGGTGGATGTCCCTATGGCGCTGTGGATGGGGTAATCTAGGACGAACATCAGCACGAGCATGATCAGGACCCCGCCTCCCGCCCCGAAGATACCGCTGTTGAGCCCGATCAGCAGCCCGAGGAAGATACATACTGCAATCTGCCGCGTCCGAGATTCGAATCTGACGTACTTGTAGAAGCGGTCGGCGATCTTGGTCCTGTCGAGGCCCTTGCTCCAGATAGTGGCCCCCGCCCCCACCATCCAAACCCCGTAGCTAATTGCGAGGACCAGCCCGGGAATAACAACAGTGATACCCGCCCCAAACTGAGCCCCGACGATGGAGCCGAGGGCTATCCAGAGCCCCTGGCGCATGTCCACGTTCCCGTGCCTCCAGTATGCATAGCCCACGGCTATCGAGGCGATGACATCGACAAGGAGGCTCACGCCGATGGCCTTGTGCATCGCAAAGTTTAGGACGATGGTGAGACCCGGGACGATGACCATCACCGCGCTCGCCCCGATGAGGCTCATCACGAGGCCGCTTGCGAGCCCCAGCCCCCCGAGGTAGAGCACAAGGAATGACCACTCCATTTCCTGAGCAGGGTTCGAAGCCCCTGAAATATCTTTCTACGGCCCGTTTTCACTAGAAACACATAATTAGTGGACCAAGCGCCGAGGGCACTAGCATCCTGTCGTCCGCTGCTTCGGCATGATGGGCGTTCTTCCTCGAGATAATGATTTTAAAGGGTCCCCTTGTATTGAGTGTTAAGTTTAAGGGACTGAGAGGTCTAGGGAATCAAGGTGAATAATGAGTTGATCCTCCACATGGGAATCAGGACCACCGACCCCATCGAGGTAGCATATAAAGAACTAGAGCCCGGAGAGGCAGAGGCACCCGCCATATCTCAGCTCTTGGGCGTCCTCATCGGGCAGAACCCTTACGACGTTGACAAGTATGACCACTCAATGGTGGTCCACTACGATCCCCCGGATGCCACGGGCGCTCGAAGGGAGTTGATGATACCGATCTACGGTCCGGTGGTGGGGCTCGAGATCAAGACCTTCCCATCGGTGAGGGGGGCCTTCCTAGTCTACAAGGACACGGACACATCCCAGGAGGAGTACTATGAGGTCCTGCGGAATCACATCGAGGAGGGTGGCCTCAAGGCCTCCGATGAGATCCACAGCATCGAGATCATGTATGTCCCCGAGGATCTGGACTCCCAAGACTTCACCATCGAGCTCATGATCCCTCTGGCTGGTTGAGAAACGTTTTAACCGTCAGGCACACGTTTGATGGTCAGCGGCCGTGGTCAAGCCTGGCATGATTTTGGCCTTCCAAGCCAACGTCCCGGGTTCAAATCCCGGCGGCCGCACCACTTCTCTCTGACTGTGACCATAGCCGCGCTCCGCCTCCGTCGCCTCGGCTTCTCGGTCTCGTTTCTGTGCTTCAGCCTTTCAGAGGCTCATGAATATCCCTGTGGGAAAGCGGCCTTTGGCGGGGGTTCAACTAATATGATAGTTTGGTGAATATTGATGAGATCCGATATGAAGCGGCAAGTGGTTCTAACCGTATCAGAGTCTAAGAGGCTCATCGCCATGGGTGTCGCTGCGATGCCCGAGGTGAGCAGGGCCATGGTGGAGGGGATGGTGGTGGTAGCGACGGGCACCACGAACGCCTACGTCCTGGAGGAACTCTGGGGGAGGAGGATCGATAAGAGGCGCTACAGGAGCGGGATCACCACGCCGAAGCCCCCGGAGAAGCATCCTGAGCCTCAGGAGGAGGGGATACCCGACGTGGTGTTCAGGAAGGGGGAGATCGCCTCTGAGCTGGACAGGTACACCGCCGTGGGGGAGATGGAGCAGGGGGACGTCTACATCAAGGGGGCCAACGCCCTGGACTACCTGGGGGGTAAGGCGGGGGTCCTCATCGGAAGCCCCACGGGGGGCACCGTGGGCGCCGTCTTGGGGAGCGTCATAGGGAAGAAGATCCACCTCGTGATCCCGATAGGGCTCGAGAAGCTGGTTTACGGGGATATCGATGATCTTCACTGGCTCGCCTCCCAGGAGGACTCGGGGGGTCCCAGCCTCTGGCCCCTCACGGGCACCATCGTCACGGAGATCGAGGCGCTCCAGCTTCTGACTGGTGTGGATGCTCATCTATACGCCGTGGGGGGGATCGCCGGGGCTGAGGGTGCGGTTAGGCTTCTCCTCGATGGGAGCGAGGAGGAAGTGCAAGCTGCCCTGGAGCTTGTGGTGTCCATTAAAGGGGAACCCCGTTACCTCCTTTAACCGGGGGGCTCCATTTTCTTCGTATCTGTGTGTATTGGATCCGTACTTACATATTGAAATAATGTTCTCGGTTCATCGAGGACCGGGAGTAGTCTTGGGTCGCAGCTACAAGATCGCCGTTTGGCCAGGGGATGGTATAGGTCCAGAGGTCACTGCGGAGGCGGTGAAGGTTCTCGAGGCGTCGGATGTGGGTTTCGAGTTCGTCGAGGGAACCGTGGGGGGGAGGGCCTATGTGGAGTTTGGGGATCCTCTGCCTGATGAGGCGAGGGAGGCGTGTGACGAGACGGATGCTCTCCTCCTGGGTGCCGTGGGTCAGGATTATGCGCCTTACGATGTGCCCAGGAAGGTTATGACATACCTGAGAATTGAGAAGAACGCGTACGCGAATGTCCGCCCCCTGAAGCTCTACGATGGCGTGAAAACGGGGGCGCTCGTCCCTGATTCCGGGCTCGATGTCGTGATCGTGAGGGATAACTCCGAGGGGTTCGCTCTGCGTCACGAGGGTTACTACTGGAACGACGAGGGTTATGATAAGAGGGTGATTACGCGGTTGGGGGCGGAGAGGATAGCGCTTTTCGCGTTCGATCACGCGTTGAGGAACGGGAGGAGGAAGGTCTCGTGCGTGGATATGAGCCATTGGCTCTTCAGCGATCGCCTGTTCAGGAGGGGGTTCGAGAGCGTCTCGGAGAGGTATCCCGCCGTGGAGAGGGACTTTGTGAGCGTGGATGTGGCTGCGATGCTTCAGGTTCAGAGGCCGGGGTTCTTCGATGTGGTGGTGGCTCCGGATACCTATGGGGATATCTTGTCGGGGATCTTGATCGGGCAGACGGGGGGTGTGGGGTTGGCTCCTTCGGCTTGTATCGGGGATGATTTTGCGTTCTTTGAGCCTGTGCATGGGATTGCGCTGGATATCGCGGGGATGGGGGTTGCTAATCCCATTGCGTCTATTCTGAGTGCGATGCTGATGTTGGAGTGGTTGGGGGAGGTTGGGGCGGCTCGGCGTGTGGAGTTTGCGGTGGCGTCTGTGTTGTTGGAGGGGAGTGTGCGGACTCTGGATCTGGGGGGTGGGTCGAGTAC
>JAOZHO010000040.1 GCA_026014875.1 Candidatus Bathyarchaeota archaeon
CATAGAGGTATGCGTAGTGCCCGTCCTCCGCTCCGTTTTGTGGGCTTCGACCTATAGACAGCTTGGCTGAACCATAGCTGGCGATGAGCTCCTTCAGGGTCTCCTCGGTCGTGGTCGATGGACAGAATTTGTCGGGATATCTGTCGCCGGTGAGCATCAGCAGGTCCTTACGGATGGCTATGTGTGTTGGGTTGGTCACGGAATTGAAGTCTATATCGCCGCTGCCACAGCGGGGACATCTGCGCCATCCCCCTTGCTCCCCCCTCTTCAGACAACTGCGGCATTGTATGATGGATTTTGACCTCTTCTTAAACGAGCTATCTGGCTTCAGATCAAATAACGGCATTTCCTTTTCCTCCGTTCGTTCCGGAGGCCAGCTTATGAAGCTAGGGGCCTTGAGTGGTCTTATCAAAGGGAAGCAAGAAGACCACCCATTTTAATGAGTGGATGAATTGCGGTCTAAGATGAAGACCTAAATACCTCAAATATACAATAAAAACAGTCGACTCAACGTAGGGAACCGTGGAATCACCATCAAAAAAAAAGGTAGGATAGATGCACAGACGGACGTTCAGGTACAGGCTGTATCCAAGCAAGGCCCAGACGAAGGTCCTAGATGAACATCTAGAGCTATGCCGGAATGCCTACAATCAACTCCTTGACCACTGCAAGCAGCAATACAAGGAGAATGGTAAGACACCGACGCAATTTGACTTGAATAATTTGCTCATCAACCTCAAACAGATGAGACCCGAGTTCTCAAGGATCCACTCGCAAGTTCTCCAGAACATCTCCAAGAGGATCAGGGACGCCTACACCGGCTTCTACGCCCGGCGCAGGGCGGGGTTGAAGGCTGGCCTCCCCCGGTTCAAGAAGTATGGTCGGTACAAGAGCGTGACCTACCCTCAATCCGGTTTTAAGATTGAAGGAAACAAACTGAATCTCTCCAAGATCGGGAACATACGGATAAGGCAGCACAGGGAGCTCCCGGAGAAGATCAAAACTTTGATGGTCAAGCGTATGCCCTCGGGGAGGTGGTATGCCTGCTTCAGCTGCGTGGTGGAGGCCCAGCCTAGAGAGAAGCCCTTCGAGGACGTGGGGATAGACGTGGGCCTAAACAACTACGCGATGCTAAGCGACGGAACCCGCATCGAGAATCCCAGGCTTTACAGGAATGAGGAGAAGAGATTGGGCCTCCTCCAGAGAAGGTCATCCAAGAAGGAGAGGGGCAGCCTGAACTGGGTGAAGGCCAAGACCAGGGTGGCTAGACTGCACGAGAGAATACAGAATCGTAGAACCGACTTCCTGCACAAGGAATCAAGGAAGATAGCCGACAACTACGAGACCGTGTATTTCGAGGACTTGAAGATCGGGAACATGGTCCGGAACCACCACCTCGCCAAGTCGATTAGCGATGCCGGGTGGGGTAGATTCATCAGGATGATAGCCTACAAAGAGGAAGAATCTGGTGGGCAGCTTATCCAGGTGAATCCCAGGGGCACTACCCAGATGTGCTCGAGGTGCGGGGAAGCCGTACCGAAAGACTTGTCCCAGAGGATCCATAGATGCCCAGGCTGCGGGCTGGTGATGGACAGGGACCATAACGCAGCGCTCAACATCCTCGCGAGGGGACGAGAGATAGGGCGGGAACCGCCCGAATCTAGGCCTGTGGAGGAAGGGGCCACTACACCGTCTACAATGGTGCAAGCCTATCCCGTGAAACAGGAAGTCTCCCTACTTGTAGGGAGGTAGTTCACCTCCTCGCTCTTTTTCTTCATCACGTTCTCATCCCTCGGACTGAAGCGATTCGAGGAGCTCCCTCCGCTCCCGCTCCAGCTCCGCCGGGTCCACGTCGAAATACTCGTAGAGAAGATTCATGATCGGCTGTCCATAGGGATACGGGTGCTTCAAGAGATATTCCGCCATCTCCTTGATCGTGCCCGTCTCCCCCGTGAAGTCATTCCTATATGGTGCTTCGGGGTCACGCCAGACGCCGATGCACATCCTGTTCTCATGTAACCATTCAATGAAGGGATAGATGGAGTTCCATTCCTCCTGCCTCGCATTCAACTTATCACACTCAGGACGAGTCGTATTCGTTACTTGTGCCATCTCAGTTTCACCTCCCTACTCACTTGTTCGCGGGACCTTCAGGGAAAAGCTCGCCTAGATCGTTTTCACAATGGGGACATTTGACCTCGGAAGTTCCACCGTAAAGGGAATTGTTGTCGTAGGCTCCAGTTTCGGGGTTAAACTTCCACTGGCTGTACTCGTAGTGGTCCACACAGTCCAGGGGTTTCCCGCACTTGGGACATATCTCGGGGGTATTCATAGTCTTTCCTCCGTTCGTTCCGGAGGCCCGCTGTGAAGCGGGGGTCAAGGAAGATTGGTAGGGATGGGCGAGGCAAATGAGGCGCATCCTCACCCATCCCCTTTCTCCCTTTAGGCTATCTAGTTATTTAGTTTTCTTAAGGATCCCTGCGGATGCAAGGCCTTGGAGGTAGAGGCTGTGTATCTCCAGACATCTTCCACCACAGTAGTAGAGCGCCCCATCCTCGTGCTCCACCTTCTTTGTCAGGGGATCTTCAGGATCAACCGCTTCTCCACAGTGTGCGCAAACCTCGAATCGTGGCGGAGGCCTGCGCCTGAGCCCTGCGTTCCATGATAGCTCAGCTGCTTTCATCCCTGCTGCTCCTCCGAACTTGGCTCCGTTCTCTATGTGTCTGCGTCTTTGCTCCCAATAGTCTATCATAGCAGCTCCTCCAATTTAGTTGCCAAGTCCGTGAAGTGTTCGTAGTCTTGGTTGAGGGTGGCGACTCCCCAGACGAGACTGTTCATGGCATAATCGTGGTACTTCTTCAATGGCCCCGGGAAGTGGTCTCTTTCCGCGCAGTACATGTGGTTGGCCTTTTCTCCCAGAGTCCTCAGCGTGTATAATAAGTCTTCAGCTGTGAAGTTCCTGTACTGCTGTCTTGTTTCTATCATGCATCCTGTCTGATGACTGGGGATTATCCTCAGCTCTAGGTATCTGTCGATCCATTTGATGAGGCTGTTCCACCTCAGGTTGTGATACCTCTCAGCTTCAATGCCGTATTCGTGTTTCACCGTCTCCCACCATTCCTCAAACACTTGATCGATATAACAGAATGTCGAGCTTGTGCGGGAGAGATGGTCTCTTTGCTCTCTCTTCGGGATGATGAAGTGCGACCTCTCTCCGAATACCACGACGTCTCCGGTTTCTGTCTTATACCTGATGCCTCTGTCTGTCTCCACGCGTGAACCCGCCTCGAAGGGGACGAACTCCCCCTTATGTCTA
>JAOZHO010000041.1 GCA_026014875.1 Candidatus Bathyarchaeota archaeon
GAACTTCGAGGGAGCGCGAATCGGAGCCGTGTTCGAGGACCTGAACGAGCGGTACCTCGTCATGTTCAAGCGCGAGTTCTACAGGCGCTTCTCCGAGCACTTCCCCGACGTGCCCCAGAGGGGCTACGGCGTCGTCACCGCAAAGAAGATCGTAGGGTGGGCCGCTGACGAGGGGCTCATCATAGCGGCGGTCTTCCCTTCCGGACGCTGCTACAGCATCGACGGATACGACTTCTGGCTCTTCTACGAGGAATACAAGACGGACTGCAGACACCTGAAGGGCGAGGAGATCGCCGCTCCTCTCGAGGAGTTTAAGCGTCTTTTCTAACTGTATGCCTTCTGGAGCCCTATTCCTCATTGGCCGTGAGTTTCCACGCAGTATACCCATTTTCACGAGTGGTTTTATGGATTAGGCCCATATCACTTGCCTCCCTTATTCGTGAGCTCAGAGTCCCCCGTGATACATCCATATTGGATAGGAGTTCGGTGAATCTCGAGGGCTTCTCGTCGAGTCTTTGTAGAAGGTCCATGCTTCCCTGTCTTCGATACCAGTCAGGGGGATGCATCATAGTCGTGAAGATGGGGGCACCCTCATTAGCATATGCGCTCGTTACTATCCTTCTTTCCTGTCGCTCCCTGGGGATCCCCGCGAATAATCTTCGGGGTATCGGTTGTCTGTGCTCGACACTCCTGGAGAGGACGAGGTGGATCTCCCTGCCTTCGACCTCGGCGAGCTCGCCGTCGACCCCTTCGGAGGTGAGGGCCCATATTTTCGATACCTTGTTAGAGGTTACAAGCTTCCTCTCCGCATCCGAGGCTTTCAATAGGAAGTTCCTAAGGTGGGGGCCCGCCACATCCATCTTGATCTCATAGATATCGGCGATCTCATCGGTAAGTACCTCGGAGTAGCTGCGGATTATGCTCTTGCTGAAGGCGTGCCACGAATCGGGATGGTCGAACACCTCAACGCCCAATACTCCCTTCAAGTCGAAGACCACTACACCAAGCTGATTAACATGATCGCCGGGTATCTGCTTGAGAAGATCATCAACCTCATCCCTAAACTTCCCGACACTTTCCTCGACATCTACCAGTGCGTCAGAACTCATGCTAGCCATGTAACCAGCAGCAGATCGGCCACCGACCCTCATTGCTCCCGCTCTTGCACGGGTAGAGTAGTCTGATATGTTTGCCCAGGTATCCGATTGCCGTCCCAGAGATTGATAGACGCTATGCGGAGTGAGCCCCCCAGCCATGAAACTTGCTCCACCACTAATCCCGTGGCTCGCGTGAATGCAGTCAACTGGTATCCTGATCATCTCCTTCTCGGGCTCGAGGACAACACCCGCAACGGGGCTCCTGCTCTGCGTCCCCATGCCTTTCAGCATCGTGCCCTTCCTCACGAAGACGGATCGCCCACTGTCGTTTTTGACATCCACGCCCCCAATGCCACCAGAATCCTTGAAGGAGACCCTGTCCAGAACCTCCTGGAGGAGAACATAGTTTCTATCGGGGAAGGGGGGTCTCCCCAGTATTGGAACTACGAAGCCGGCACCCTTTGAGAGCTTCCAGGGCTCCCCTATCTCATAATCTTCGAGTATCCGTCTGATGGATTCTACACTCATACCAAATCGGTATATACCAAAAATAGAATTAGTATAAAAACTTTATTTAAACAAGAATTTTTCTCGTAAACCTTTAAGCGGTGATGCGTCCCATTATGTGGTGGGAGGGCTAGGGGCCTAAATGGAGCCTTTGGAATCCTGGATATCGGGTAATCGTTGCAGGGAGGGGTTGAATGCCCAAAATATGACTTGGCCAGGCGAGTCCCTGCTCCCGGGATTTACCCCCCTTGCTCCAGGGCCGGCAACACTCCCACAAATTTTAAGCGCGCGCGCATAGCTCGTAACCTTTAAACGGTTATGCAACCCATAAAATGGCGCGTGAGGATATGGTCATTGCGGCGGAGCAATAGCTCTGGTTACTTATCTGGCCTGCGTCGTTAACCGCATAAAATCGACGCACCTCACGCAACCCCTGCTCTGGCTGCAAGCGCGACAGACTCCGACGCCCTAGACCTCTGGATACCTCTGACCGCTGTCTGGCAGCACCGTGACGATACGAGCATCATAATCCAGATTCTTCGCGAATTCCATCGCTGCATGCACGTTAGCCCCTGAGGATATACCCGTGAGCAGTCCTTCTACGGCTGCCAGCATTCTCATCATCTCGAAGGCCACCTCGTCCCCGACGAGCATGACCTCGTCCACGATGTCCGTGTTGTCCCTGACTATCTCGGGTACGAAGGTCTCCCCTATTCCCTCGATCCTGTGGGGGATCCCCGAGCCTATCGGCAGGCTGCACCCATAGTACATGTTGTAGTAAGCCGGCGCTAGGGCTGGCTCTACCGCGACTATCTTGGTCTCCGGGTTCGCCTCCTTCAACACCTGAGCGACGCCTACGAGGGTTCCCCCAGTGCCTATGCCCGCCACGAAGGCGTCCACATGACCGGCTTGCCTCAGTATCTCCTCTCCCGTGGCGTGGTGGGCTCTAACGTTGTCTGGGTTCCTGAACTGGTCGAGGAGGAAGGCGCATCTCTCCTCCGCTTCCTTCTTTGCCCTCCGGATGGTGGCGTCTATCCCCTCCTCAGAGGGGGTGTAGATCACCTCGGCTCCGTACCTCTCCATCATCTTGACCTTGACACTGCTGGTCGTCTCGGGCACCACGATCACCGCCTTGTATCCTTTGTATGCAGCGATCATGGCGATCGAAATGCCGGTGTTTCCGCTGGAAGCCTCGACGATGGTGTCGCCGTTGCCCAGGAGGTCTTCCCTCTCCGCCGACTCCACGGCATAATGGACCATTCGGTCCTTTATGCTCCCGCTGGGATTCAGGAACTCCGCTTTCGCGAAGACCTTGGCCTCATAGAGATGGCTGATTCGAGAAAGCTCAAGGAGGGGCGTGTTGCCAATCAGATCCAGAACAGAGCCGAATAAATTATTCCTAATTATAAACTCGTGTGCAGGGGATCCTGCAAAAATCCTCACCCATATTCTTCACCTTCGTAGGATTGGCGTCAGTTTATTTATGCGTTTCCATGCAGGTTTTCTATCCTCAGAATGATGATGAGCTGCATTAGGGCTTTATACACATGTAAAATATTTAAAGGAGGAGACCTTCCCATAGTCCCACGGAGATGGCCTCTATTGCGTAAATTCGGCGGTTATTCCGATGAGCGTATAGAGGCAAGTAGGACAACCCAATAGATGTGTGGGTTAAGGAAGGCTTGAGCCAATAGGTCACCTCATGGTGGTGACGCCTTCTCCATGCGTCTGGGAATCCTGCACTGACTCCCTCATGCGAATGATGAAATCCCTCTCGTTGAGGAGTCGCTGCCTTCTTGGTTGATAATCCAAGATTTCATGGCCACCACATGAATCTTTCGGTTAGGAAAGGTCTCCGGTTCGTGTGGCATCTGTTCCCGTTTTTTTAAGTTACGCTTTTTCTCGTAACCTTTAAGCGGTGATGCGCCCCACGTAATGGTGCGTGAGGGTATCATGGGCATTGCGGCGGAGTCAGAGCTCTGGTCAACATTGATAGCCCGCGTCGTAACCGCATAAAATCGACGCACCCTCACGCAACCTTTAATCGGTGATATACCCTTTCCACCGTGTAATGTTTGATGAGATTGTTCTATCACGGAAGAAACTTCAAGACATGTTAACCAAGGAATACATCGAGGCAGCTCCATGGACAGGGGAATATCACACCGGAAAGGCCGACTTGCTCAATGAACTTCTCGGAAATGATGCGATAGACTGGGCGGAACATCCTAACTATGCACGTCACGCGCGCGCGCGTGGAGAAGCATAAAGACCCCGCGCTAGTAAGTTTTAAGCGGTGATGTGCGCCAGCGTCACATATCGTGTACCAAAGTACTCGTTTGGGGGAAATGTTGAGTCCTTACCTCTATGTATTCACATTCTCGTATGCTGGTCAGGAAACCTCCCGCTGGACTTCTCCGCTCTGGCTTCAGAAGAAATTCCTTAAATTGCTCTCCGTCGCGAGGACCTCTCTGATCTTCGATGCCACGTGGTAAGCCAGCTTGGGGGGGACGGCGTTGGCCACCTGCATCGCCTTCTCCACGCCACCCCCCTCTGGGATGTACCACTCTGGGATCCCCTGTAGTGCCATGGCCTCGGCTATGGAGATAACCCGGTCCTCGTCAGGATGGAGGATCTGGGCTTTCTTAACGTTGGTGATAGCGCATGATGGGGCGTCCCATGCCAGCCTGATTGTTCCCTGGTAATCCGATGTCGGTTCCTTGCTGATCCATGAAGTTGACTTCACGTTGCTGAACTTCTCGATGGTCTCCTGTCGGTGCTTGGTGAATCCCCAGTTCTCCTCCATGGTGGAGAAGGCGTCCCGCACGGTGAGGACCTGGGCGTTATGTGGCGCCGTCATCACGATGTGCCTGCGTCTGGAGCCTATGAAGATCTTCCTCCTCCTGCGCTGGGGGACCTCGTAGTGCACGGCGTCGAGGATGTTCTTGGTCACGTTGTAGCCCTTGACTTCGAATAGCGCCGTCTCCGCCCACTTGGCGAGGTGGATGACGTTCTCGAAGACAAAGGCCTCAGGCTGAACGGCCGCCACTATCCGGCAGAAGTCAAGCACTAGCTGGGACCGTTTGCTGAAGACGTTCCGTTTGGTGTTTACTCTCGAGAAGTCCTGGCATGGGGTCGCCCCGACGATGATGATGTCGTAGTCCTTCTTCGTGGGGAAGAAGTCGTTGATGTCGATGAGCTTCCCGGGGGCCTTGATGTACTTGGTGAAGGTC
>JAOZHO010000042.1 GCA_026014875.1 Candidatus Bathyarchaeota archaeon
CCCCTCGCGAGGATGTTGAGTGCCGCATTCTCATCTCTATTCATGACCAACCCGCAGTAAGGGCATTCATGCATCCTATCGGATAGGGTTTTACCCACCCGTTCTCCGCATCGAGAACATGTCTGGGTGGTCTTCTTGCGACTATCTGATAAACTTTAAGTGGTGATATCCACCACTCTAAGGTGGAATTGAGTTTAAAAATGTCAATATCCATTAATTTGGGCAGCGGCGATCCCGAAGTCGAGGCGCCGGAATGCGTGAAGGAAGCCATAATGAAAGCCCTCAAAGAGGGGGGAAACTGGACACACTACGGTGGAAGAGACATCTCTCGACAATTCAAGGAGTCCGTCATTGACTACTACAAGACGTTGGGGCCAGAATACAAACTCGATAACATTATCCCCACATGCGGGAGCACCGCAGCTCTCAATGTGGCACTGGGCGCTGTCCTCGACAAGGGCGATGAGATACTAATGTGGGAGCCGTCTTACTCCGGCCACTTTAGTCTCCTCAGGAAAATGGGCGTCAAGATGTCCGTGGCTCCCCTGAAGGAGGAGACGGGGTGGCATCCCGACATAGACACCCTTCCGGAGTACGTCTCCTCGGAGACCAAAGGTGTGCTCATCTGCAATCCCAACAATCCGACTGGGACCGTCTTCAATGAGGAGGAGCTGCGGGTCATAGGTGACTTGGCTGTCGATCATGATTTCGCCATCCTCTCCGACGAGATCTACCTCCACTTCGTCTACGGCGACAACAAGTTCGTCTCCACCGCTTCCCTGAACGGGCTCAAGGAGCGCACGATTAACATCATGAGCTTCTCGAAGACCTTCTCCATGACCGGGTACCGGCTGGGATATACCATCGTCCCCGACAGGTACCTTGCGAGGGCCAACTCGCTTTCCGGTTTGAATAACAGGCCGGCTTCATTCGTCTACGCCGGAGGGATAGCCGCCCTCAGGAGCGACTTCTCCTATGTCGATGAGAGGAGGAAGGTCTACGGGGAGAGAATAGACTACATCTGCAACGCCCTCGACGATGTGGAGGGCATATCCTGCATCCCCTCTGATGGGGCCTTCTACGCGTGGTTCAACATCAAGGAGCTGGGCATCGGCTCCCAGGAGTTCTGCAACAGGCTTCGGAAAGAGGGAGTCGGCATGAGACCCGGGAGGGGCTTCGGGCTGAACACCGATCACTATGTCAGGGCAGCGCTCGTGCGCCCCGTCTCAGAGCTGAAGGAAGCCGTCGCCAAGGTCAAGAATGTGGTCAACTCACTTTAATACCCCTTTTTTTCTCGTAACCTTTAGGTTGTGATGTGCGCCATACAATGACGGGTTAGATGGTGGTAGAAAATGGATGATAGGAAACATAGTTATCATACCGTCAATCTGCCTAAGTCTTTGGCAGAGAAGATTAAAGAAGTAATTGCCAGCGATAAGCATGGTTACATCAACGTTCCTGACTTCGTAAAGGAGGCCACTAGAAGATATCTCAGAGAACTAGGATACCTCCAGTAAGTCTGAAGCGGTGATGTGAACTACCTCACTACAAGTAGGAGGCTTCCTGCGCGCGCGCATGGGATAAACTTGCACCGCCTCCAGATGGGTTTCCTCAGACAGGCTGAAGAAAGAGGAATAGCCTTAGAAATTAGAAGAAATGAAAGGGATATGTTTTAGCCTACCTTGACATTTACATCTCTCAGGGTTTTCCCTCTGACCTCTATCCCATAGGCCTGCAACTCATCTACGAATCTCTGGGCCTTCTCAGTGGAGGGTTCGGGTAAACCGCAATTCTTGGAGTCGAATCCGAACCAGACATACTCGAGTGTTTCCTGATCTTTGAGCAGACGCATCCACGCAAGGAATATCTCCAGATCAAAGTCCAGGACGGGCTCTATTGTAACAACCTTACGGGAATACTCTAGATCTAGGAAATCCTGGAAACGCATTGCGGGAAATGGTGCCTTGGATATGCTTCTGTAGCCTTCATCTCTGTTGGTCTCTAGGGTTGTGAGAAGTATCACCTTGTCTTGGTTCCCATTAAACCAGTCTAGGTAGAGGTTGAAAACTGAGGGACTTTTACTTTGAAAATAATAAGTTTTTGGCTTCCTCGGATTATGATTTTCTATCGCGTTAAATGTCTTTCTGACGAAGTGGGGGACGCAAAAGTACATGTCGCCTTGGCCGAACACGAAGACTATGGGGGAGCTGGGGATATTCTTCAGGCGTTCGGGATGGGTGTGAGGGACATAGTTGTAGCAGAGTTTGCATCCAATATTGCGTCCTACCCTTCTTAACACCCTTTTGAAAGATTTTTCACAGTAAATGCAGTCAAATTTACAGCCAATGAAGGGATTATAGGTCGAGCAATTGGGATACATATTACTCGTCATTATTCTTCTCCTCATGTTCAGGATCATGAGGCCCCATCCTCCTCTAGAACTATTCGGATCTTATCTTGCAATGTTGACAGCCCGTAATCTTTAAGCGGTGATGCGACCCATACAATGGTGCGTGAGGGTATCATGGGCATTGCGGCGGAGGACTCTCTCTGGTCAGAAACATAGCCCGCGTCGTAACCGCATTAAATCAACGCGTCCTCACGCAACCGCGCGCGCAGTATCCTGACATTTTTGCGATGCACTATGGCTTATGACCGCTAGAATTTCATTTATATCAATTGGCCTGAAATCCCACACATCCACACCGACGTTCACAATGACATGGGGACCCCGGCGACTGACCTTCCAGTGTCCATGAACGTGACCACACAAATTATACTTGTAAACAGCCTTCGGCTCATGGCTGAGCCAAAAGTCTATGCCACCATATCTGATCACAGCCGACGTGAGAATGCTCTTAACGTCATTATGGCTGTCATGGTTGCCTTTTATAACGATCATCTCCCCGTTGAGCTGGTCAATGTACTCACGCGGCCTTAATACACGTCTGAACGCCACGTCCCCTAGATGGAGCACGACGTCCTCAGGCTTCACACGCTCATTCCACCTGCGGATAAGCTCCGCGTCCATATGACTAACAGATTCGAATGGCCTGTTGCAGTAATCGATGATATTCTCGTGGCCAAAGTGGGTATCAGCTGTGAACCAAAATTTTACCATCTCTATGGACTACCTCGCTGATGTCGGCGAGTAAATCCGCATCCAAAGATACAACGTCCATCCTCTCACCCCCCAGACATCCAGTATGTGATAGTCACGACAACGATGAGGAATATGAGAACCAGAGTAGAAATGAGAATCTTCTCGTGCAGCCATCTACCCTCGGTAAAACGGGTTCGGCTTTCAGAACTCCCCTTTTAAAGTTTACCTTGGTTTGGTCCGTATCTGCGAACCGCTAACCTTTGCGTGGCTATGTCGGGAATAGGATATTATATAATAACCATCATAATTATTACGGGATATTAGTTCAGTTTGTGATCTCATGGAGCAGATTCCTTTTCGTCTCAAGGTCAAGATCGGGGAGATGGAGGTTGAGCTCGGCGGAAAGAAGGAGGAGGTCCTCTCGACACTCGACGACCTCAAGGAGATCGTGGGCAAGGTGAACATCGCATTCGACGGCAGTCCAAGGCCTAGGGTCAGGCTCATGGAGCCAGTGAAAGCGGAAGAGGCCGAGTACCCCAAGATCCCCCGGACCAACCAGTGCAGCGAGGCCATCGTTAGCCTTCTCTCCACGGATTGGGGGAAGATTCCTAGGGCAATTGGAGAGCTCAGGGAGGCGATGGAGGCGAACGCCGTCTTCTTCCCTGGAACCACCCTCTCGGGTGTCCTGCTCTGGCTCGTGAAAAAGGGTCAGCTTAGGCGGTGGAAGGACAAGAAGAGGGGCTACCTCTACGTCGTCAACGAGCCGGAGACCGATGAAAAATGAAGAACTTCAATCTCCAAGAGCACTGAGAAAATGACGTGAACTACCTCCCTACAAGTAGGGTGGGCTTCTTGCGACAACATGCTAAAAAGGAGAACCCACACTGCTCTCAACGGAGAAAGTGAAAATCAAATGTTGACCGTCAGTAGCTCGTAACCCTTAAACGGTGATGACTCCCATATTTTGGTGCGTGAGGGCATCATGGGCATTGCGGCGGAGAATCCGGATCTCTGGTCAAAACCATAGCCCGCGTCGTAACCGCATAAAATCGGCGCACCCTCACGCACACAACCAAAGCGGTGACATCCATGCCAGAATTTGAAGAAGTCAAGCCCATCCTTCAGAAGATATTTGAAACCTTGGATGCCAAGAGATACCTTCTTATACCCCAGAGAAACGGATGGTATCCCAAAACCATGATGGGGGACAAGAAACTCAGGGTCCAACATCTAGAAGACCTAGCTGGGAACCACCTGTTCGACGATCACCCATATCTGTTTGGGATATCCAAGAGAGAGGCCCAAATGGTCAGGTCCTACCTGCAAACAAACACGGCCTCCCAGAAGCTATTGGACGAAATGTACGAAGCCTTTACACTACTAGAGGGTGAGGACGAAAAATATCTGGAACACATAACCCTTAAGCGGTGATGCACCCCTCTAGTTGTGCGTGGGGAAAAGGGTATCGCGGCGGAGAAGTCATTACTCTGGTCAAATCGAAGCCCGCGTCGTAACCGCGTAAAATCGATGCGCCCCACGCAACCTTTGCACGAGAAAGGTGCTTTGATGAGGGAATGCAACCATTATTGGGGAGAGTATCTATCCTCTGATGATCCAAACGAGTCAATCATATACTGTGTGTACCCTCGCGTTCGCGAAGAGCGGTGATGTGCGCCAGCGCTACATAAATTAGGGTTTAGGATCGTCGTCAGAGTCTTTACCTGTTGGTCTTCCACCCTGGGACCTGTGTGATCCTCGCCCTCCACCACCACGAGCCCCCGCCATCCGCTCTCTCATCTCGGGTGTAGGGGGCCTCCTGGTTCTCTCAGGGGGGGCCTCGGGCTCCTCTTCCTCCTCGTCGGGCTCGTACTTGAACTGCATGTCGTAGAGCTTCTTGTATAGCCCGTCGTGGGTCAGGAGCTCGGCGTGGGTGCCCTTCTCGACTATCCTGCCGTCCTGGAGGGCCACGATCATGTCCGCGTTGCGGACCGTCGAGAGCCTGTGGGCGATGACGATGGACGTTCTGTCTTGGAGGACCTTCTCCATGGCCTCCTTGATGATGAGCTCCGTGTAGGCGTCGATGCTGGAGGTCGCCTCGTCCATGATCAGGATACGCGGGTCCGCGATGAGGGCCCGTGCGAGGGAGATGAGCTGCCTCTGGCCCATGCTGAGTCTGCTGCCCCGCTCCCTGACCTCGGTGTCGTATCCGTCGGGCATCTTCATGATGAAGTCATGGGCCCCGACGGCCTTGGACACCTCGATAACCCTCTCGTCGGAGGCCTCCATGTTCCCGTACTTTATGTTGTCCTTGACGGTGCCAGCGAAGAGGAACGGGTCTTGGAGGACTATGGCCATCTGCTTCCTGTACTTCTCGATCTTCACGTCCCTGAGGTCGTATCCGTCCACCATGACCCGGCCCGCCTGGGGGTCGTAGAACCTGTAGAGGAGGTTGATCATCGTCGTCTTCCCGGCCCCCGTTGGTCCGACGAGGGCTACAGTGGTGTTGGGCTCTATCACGAGGTCGATGTCCTGGAGCACGGGGACGCCGTCCTCGTAGCTGAAGTTCATGCCCTCGTAGGTTATCCTCCCCTCTATGGGGGGCATCACCACGGCGTCTGGCTTCTCCGAGACCTCTATCTCCGTGTCCATTATGTGGAACACCCTCTCAGCTGCAGCGAAGGCCGACTGGACCTCGTTCCAGAACCCGCTCAGTGACTGGATGGGCCAGAAGAACCTGTTCATGTAGGACATGAAGGCGAAGAGGACTCCCACCGTCAGCGTCCCGTTCATGACGGCTTGGCCACCGAACCAGAGCACGAGGAAGTTCCCTATTGCGCTGAACGCGGTGACCAGCGGCATGAATGCCGACATGGTCCTGCTGGCCGTCACGTTGGCCTGCATGTTGGAGATGTTCACCTCCTGGAACTCTTGGCGGCTCTCCTGCTCCCGTGAGAAGGCGTGGATCTCCTTCATCCCGCTGACGCTCTCCTCGATCTTCGCTGAGACGCTGGCTATGGTCTTCCTGGTCTCCCTGTAGACCTTCCTCACCCTCTTCCCCCAGACATAGGCGAAGATGACGATGAGGGGCACGACGCTGAAGGAGATGGCCGACAGCCAGGGGTTCATCCAGACCATTATCCCGATGATCCCCACGAGGGTGATGACGCTCGAGATGGCACTCAAGACCCCCGATGACACCAGGGAGATTATCCTGTCGATGTCGTTCGTGGCCCTTGAGACGACGCTCCCCACCTCCCTCTTGGCGTAGTACCCCAGGGAGAGCCTCTGAAGGTGCCGGAACAGATCCATCCTGAGATCGTACTCGAGGCGCCCTCCGAGCCATACGAGGAGGTACGTGTGGGCGTAGCTGATGACGTAAGTGACGGCGGCGATGGCCGCGAAGGCAATTGCAAGCGTACTCAGCCCGGATACGTCAAGGTCCACGATGTACTTGTCTATGGCCAAGCTGAACAGGTATGGAGGTATCAGGCCAACAGCGGTGCTCGCTAGCATGGTGAGCCCTAGCATTAGGGCCTTCACCCTGAGCTTCCATGTAAACTGGAGGAGCCGCTTGGCCAGCTCACCGTCAGTTACCTGCCTATCGTAGTCCTCTTGAGGCTCTCCTCTGCGGCGCATTCTGCCGCCTCCTCTGCCTCTTCCGCCTCCGTGGAATCCCATTACTGTGCCACCTCCTCGCCCCTCGCCTCGGCGATCTGTGTCTGATACAGCTTGCGGTAGATTCCATCCTCGGCCATGAGCTCGTCGTGGCTCCCCTCCTCGACTATCACGCCGTCCTCGAGGACGATGATGTAGTCGGCGTCCTTGACCGATGACAGCCGCTGGGTGATGATGAAGGTGGTCCGGTCCTCGAAGAGCTCTTTGAGGGCCCTCTGGATCTCAAACTCCGTCTCGGTGTCGACGCTGGAGGTTGAGTCGTCTAGGATGAGGATCTTGGGGTTCTTCAGCAATGCCCGTGCAATAACCAGTCTCTGCTTCTGCCCGCCGGAGACGGTGACACCCCTCTCACCCACTGTCGTGTCGTACCCATCTGGGAGCGATTCGATAAAGTCGGCTATGTTCGCCCTCGCCGCCGCAGCCCTGATGTCCTCGAGTCTGGCGTCCTCCATCCCGAAGGCGATGTTCTCCCGCAGGGTCGTCGAGAAGATGAAGGGGTCCTGGCGGACTATACCGATGTGGCTCCTCAGGGACTTTATCGCTACGTCCCTGAGGTCCACGCCGTCGATGGTTATCCTTCCCTGTGTGATGTCGTAGAACCGGGGGATGAGGTTGATGATGGTGCTCTTCCCGGATCCGGTCGCTCCGAGGATCGCGATGGTCTTCCCCGGCTCCGCGATGATGTCAATGTCCTTGAGTACCATGTTCTCCCCGTCATAGCTGAATCCGACGTTCTCGAACACCAGCCTGCCCTCGATCTCCCTGAGCTCTATGGCATCCTCCTTGTCGGAGACGTCCACCTCTGCGTCGATGATCTCGAAGATACGGTCCGCCGCCGTGGCGGCCTGCTGGATGTTGGAGGTCATCATGCTGATCATCCTGATGGGCCTCCCCAGCCTCTGGACGTAGAAGTAGAAGGCCACGAGGCTTCCTACCGTCATGGCGTTGTTCATGATCTGGATTCCGCCGTAATAGATGATGAGCACCGTCCCTATGGATGTCAGGAACGTGCCTATGGGCCCGTAGAGCCCTCTGATTCTGGCGGTGGCAACCCTCGTGTCGAAGTAGGTCATGCAGGCATCGGAGAGCTTCTGTTCCTCGTATGACTCCATGGCGAATCCTCTCACGACTCTGAGCCCCATCAGGTTCTCCTGGAGCACGGAGGTGATGTCACCGAACTGCTGCCTAGTCCGGGCCCAGAAGGGTCTGACCTTCTTGGAGTATACGTATGCTGAGACCATTGTCAGGGGTACGAGAACAAGGTAGAGCATCGTCAGGGGGAAGCTGATGGAGAAGACGTTGTAGAGCACCAGAATCGCTGTTAGGAGCGTAGAGATGATCATGCTGAAGCTCATCCTGTAGAACCTGCTGAGCTGTCCGATGTCAGTCGTCGCCCTGGCCATGAGCTGTCCCGTCCTCTGCTGGTCGTAGAAGCTGAAGGACTGCTCGAGGAGGGAATTGTAAAGGTCATTACGTATGTTGTACTCGGCTCCCTGGTATACGAACGCTGAGAGGTACCTCTGGATGTACGAGAAGAGGCTCGTGAAAGCCGCAACGAAGATGAGGGAGAAGGCGAAGACACCGAGAGTTGCGGTGTCGATATCCCAGCTCAACGTCTGTGATGTCCAGTTGGCTAGAGGTTCCAATATCCCGTATAGGATTACCCCCATTCCTCTGGTCGGAATGAACTCGGTCCCCGAGGCGACGGACTTTACGACATCTATGATGCTGCCTATTATGGATGGCGAGAACATGGTGAGTATCGTGTTTAAGACAACGAGGGTCACCACTACCTTGAGCTGCCAGTACTGGGTTACGTACCTGAGGGATCTCCAGAAGCTCTTTGAGCTTACCTTACGTCCCTTTTTTTCCTGTCTATTCATCAATTATTTTATTCGCTCCCATCGCTTGCGTCAGGTTTCAGGAGCTCCCTAAGTTCACCGACGACTACGTTGTACTCGGGATCCTCCGAGAGCTTGAGGTGCTTCAGCAGGCCCATGATCCTGTAGCCCTGGAACTTCCTCAGTTTAATGTTCTCTTTCTGCTGCTCCAAGGTCTCCTCATAGGCCTTCTGATCTCTAAGGAAGTAGGTGTTCAGGAGCCTGCGGACCTTCTCTGTGTTTTCATCGGGTACTGTTAATCCGAACGCGTGGAGGCCGTCCATAAGATATTGGACTGTGCTCTCCTGCCACGGGATATCCTGGCCCTCTTGGTCGAGGGTCTCTCCCAGAGAATAGGAGATCAAGAACCTCCGGGCGGTGCTCCTGTAGAATGTCTGAACCATGTTCCTGATCTTCTCGGTTCGGGTCTCATCGACGAGTCCAGCCTCCTTCAAGAAGTTGAGATGATGGATAATGCTTGAGTGAGTCTTCTCCAATGCCTTAGCAAGGTCCGTTGTCGATTGTTCGTTACGTCCGAGCATGTGCAGCATTCTGCGTCTCGTCTCATCAGCGAAAAGCTTGGCGACTTCAGGGTCTTTGATTATCATTACATCTTGAATTGATTGCTGATGATGACGAGATTTACTTCTCCGTCCAGATCCTCTTGTACTACGCAAATTAATCGCTACAGACCACTGTAACGTTATATATAAATATATTGTGATTTTCAAGAATGCGATATAATAAAAAAAAGTTATTTGAGAATCTTTTTAAAGACCCGTATGAAGTTGCCGCCAAGAATCTTCAGTATGTCCTCGTCGCTGTAGTCGCGCTTGACGAGCTCCCGGGTCATGTTGGGGACCATGGAAGTGTCGTCCAGCTCGGGCAGTCTTCCCCCGCCGTCGTAGTCGGAGCCCAGCCCCACGTGGTCGGGTCCTACCAGGTCGACGATTCTGTCGATGTGGTCAACCATTCTCGCTAGGTTTGGGTCCTCCTTGGCGACGAAGCCTCCCAAATAGTTCATGCCCATGACGCCGCCGTGGTCGGCCAGCGCCTTAATCATGTCGTCTGTGAGGTTCCGGGGAACGTCGCAGAGGTCTCTGCAGTTGCTGTGGCTGGCTATGAAGGGGCCGTTCATGAGGTCGCATACGTCCCAGTACACGGTGTCGGCGAGGTGACTGACATCAAACACTATGCCTAGCTCCTCCATAACCTCCAACCCCTGAACACCGAGGTCAGGTAACTTGCTCTCTGCTCGTCGTGCACCGAGGCCATCTGCCCATGGTGTCCGGTAATTGTGGCAGAAACTGATCATCCTGAAACCTAGCTGATAGAAGACTCTCATCAACGCGATGTCACCAATGAGGGGTTCTGCTCCCTCAAGGGCTAAGAGCCCTGTGACAACGTTGTTTTTCTTTGCCTCAATTATCTCCTCGGTTGTGGTAACGGCACTGAAGTTAGGTAGCTTATTCATGACGTTGTAGAAGTGGTCGACCTGTTTGAGTGCCCGAAGGGTAGCGTCGGGAAATGGAGCCTGCAGTGCATATGGCGAAGACCTGGCACGTGACTCCACCTTTGATGAGCTTCGGGAGATCGATCTGTCCCTCTTCGTTGTCTTCCGTGAAGACCCGTATCGGTCGTCTCCTTCTGGGCAGGTATCCGCCGAGGGAGTCGCAGTGGGTATCAATAACGATGGCTTCCTTGTGAAGCCTCATCGCTCGTTCTTCCTGAGATTTGGTTAGTTCAATCATACAATTCGCACAAATAATGCTCTATAAACGTAAAACATTTGCGCGAAGTATCTATTCAAATTGCCTAACATTTTTGATCAATGTGCGCCAGCGCTGCATATGCGTAACCCTTAAGCGGTGATGAGTCCCATCTTAAGGTGGAGATTTGGAAAATGTCCATAGAGGAGAAAGAAGAAAAGCCCAAAGAGGATAAGGAGGAACCAATCGAGGGTGTGTTTATGGCTCCTGAGGACATCCCTTCTGAGGAGCCCCTAGAGGAAGAGAAGAGAGAAGAGCCTGCGGAAGATAGGCCTGCCGAAAAAAAGCCATGGTGGAAGTTCTGGTAGGTACGTACCCGTAACCTTTAATCGGCGATGCACCCCTTCTAGCTGTGCGTGAGGGCATCATGGGCATTGCGGCGGAAGCCCATCTTCTGGTCAGTGTTCGAAGCCCGCGTCGTTAACCGCGTAAAATCGACGCACCCTCACGCAACCTTTAATCGGTGATGTGCGCCAGCACCACACATATGTGTAACTGCGCGCGCTACCTTGAAGCCAGAGAAGACACGCAAGAGAGAGTGAACTAAATGACAATAGAAGGCATTTTGGAGTGTCTACACTGTCACGAAAAATCGGTTATCTATATTTGGGATAAGAATAGAAAATTAATTCGCTTCTACGCAAATCCACACCTAGAAGACGAAAAAGTCAGACATGTTTTTGAACTAGATACCTTTACCAGAGAACAGGGTCCATCTGAAGCTTATTGTATAGAAATGAAATGCGTTTCATGTGGGGAATGGGCTATAGGTTATGGAGGCATACCTCTTGATTGGGAGGCCCGAAAAGGTCGCAAGCAATGATGTGCGCCAGCGCGCGCGAGATGGCCGCCCTCTGGAAGCGTCAGAATCCTTAAGAAAAAAAGGAGGATGGGTTAAGTCTTCAGCTTTTCCTTGAAGAAGGCCATCGTCCGCCCCCAGGCGAGCTTGGCGGCCTCCTCGTGGTATCGCTGGCCCGTGTCGTTGTAGAAGCCATGCTTGGCCCCCTCGTAGATGTATATCTCGTGCTCGACGCCGGCCTCCTTCAGCGCCGCCTCGAAGGCGGGGATGCCCGCGTTGATACGCTCGTCGTCTCCTGCGTAGTGGGCCTGCACGGACGCCTTTATCTTTGAGACATCCTCGGGGGCTGGCTGTCTGCCGTAGAACGGGGCCGCCGCCTGCACATCCGGGGAGTTGACGGCGACCTGGTTGGTCATCCCTCCCCCCCAGCAGAAGCCCGTGACCCCCACCTTCCCCGTTGACTGGGGATGGGTCTTCAGGTAATCCACCGCCGCCACATAGTTCTTCGTCGTCTCCTCACCGTCTAGCTCCCTCATCAGCTTCCGAGCCTCATCGACATCCTCGGGAGTCCCCCCTAAGGGTGACAGGGCGTCTGGGGCTATGGCCAGGTATCCCTCCAAGGCGACCCGCCTGGTGATGTCTTCAATGTGGGAATTGAGACCATAGATCTCTTGGATGACGATCACACCGGGCAGTTTTTCATCCCCTTTGGGTCTAGCAAAATGTGCAAGGACGTCCCCTGTCTCACCGGGATATCTTATGTCTTCCACATGCAGACGGGGATCTTCCTTTGATACGCGAATACTCATCTATAACCCTCCTACTCTGTTTAGATGACTAATATTCTTATATTTATCGGATAATCGCAAGAAGACCACCCATTTTAATGGGTGGATGAATGCGCGCGCAAGTCTATCCCATGAAACAGGAAGCCTCCCTACTTGTAGGGAGGTAGTTCACTAGGTTAATAGAAGCTTATTTAGGGACGATTCCCTCTAGTCGTCCTTGTCCTTCTTGTCCTTCTTGTCCTTCTTCCGGTCATACCATTTCTTTATCTGGTCTACGAGTTCATCTATCTCACTGTCGTCCTCGTCCTCGGGATCCTCTTCCTGAGGCTCCTCTTCTACCACAGGCTCCTCTTCAACCTCAGGCTCATCCTCAACCACGGGCTCATCCTTGGGCTCCTCAGGAACAGGCTCATCCTCAACCACGGGCTCATCCTTGGGCTCCTCAGGAACAGGCTCATCCTCAACCACGGGCTCCTTATCATTCTGGGGATTCCCGTTGTTAAACTTCTCCTCAACCACGGGCTCATCCTCAACTACCGGCTCATCCTTGGGCTCCTCAGGAACAGGCTCGTCCTCCAGCTCAGAAATACTCAAACCCTCGTCGTTAAGAGGCTCAGTATCATCATCCAGAAGGGTGTCTGTCTCCTCTTGCAGAAGCTGCGTGGCTGATTCGTTGAGCCAACCAAGTGAGCTCCAAGAGTCCAAGATGTCGTAAAAGATCGGGTCAAACTCCCTCGCGCGCGTGAGGACTTTATCGATTTTCTTAACCCGGCTCACATATTTGAGAAGGTCCATGGCCTGCCCGAGAAGACTCATCGCCTCGTTGACGGAGCCCTCGGCCGCGTCCAGATCCCCATCGGTCATCTGCGTCTCCGCCAGCTCGATGTAGCCTCGGGCATCGGCGAGAACGGACTTTACGACAGAGACATTAAGATCATTCAGTTTGGACAGGGCATCCTCTAGGTTGTTGAGGAGGGTGTAGGCTCTCTCGATTGCCCCCCAGGCCAAATCGTAGTCTGAAGCCCCACCCCCCAGAACTTTGCCATAGTCCACACCGATTCTCGATGCCAGCTCAACAGCCTCTTCACATAGCTCCAAGACCCTCCTGGAGTGCTGAACCGAGGCATGATAATCTAGGTACTCGAACATCTGGATCTGAGCGACCTCGTACTGCTCCTCCGCTTTCGCCAGCAACTCCCAAGCTGAGGTTAAGTACTGGCTGTCCCCGCCTTCGAGGTCATTAAGAACCGACCTAGTGTACTCGAGGCTGCCCTGACACAGAACGAGCATCCCCCCCGCCAGCTCCTTGGTCGCCCCGCCATCAGCATATTCATAATAGCTCGATGGATCGCCGTACGCGATAAAGCCCCCTCGGTAAGAGGTGTTGAACACCCCTAGGGTCGATCCTAGGAGCATCGTCAGAAGCACGAAACGTGCCTTCGTCTTTACCGAGGGATATCCCATTTTCTCACCCTGAAGTGATTAGATGACCTTATTCGATGAGGAACTCGTAGTTGGAGAAGAAGTCCATTATCTCTCTGATCTTGTCGAGGGCCTTCTCCCCCTCATCGGGGTCCCCGTAGAGGAACGTCAGGAGGGCGGTGTTGAATGCCCAACCGACGGACCCCGCACTTGAGACTCCTGGAATGGTCATACTACCTACTGCCATCCGTTTCACCGATACTATGGGGGCCTAAACTTCGTTAATAAGAACCCTCTGGAACCATCTGGAACGATGTCCTGGAACCATCTGGAACGATGTCCTAGAGAATTGTGGATTTCTGCGTCCTGTCATCAGGCTGGAACCATCTGGAACGATGTATCCAAGCGATCACTCAGCGCGCGCGCTCGGATGTGCGCCAGTGCCGCATATGCGTAACCCAACAGCGACGCTCATAAACTATAAAAGATGATAAGCACGATTACAAGGTAGAAGGCGACTAAAGATGGAAGAATTTCTTATTGACCTTGAGCAGCTGAAGGTTGAAAAGAAGAAGGGTCTCGTGCTCGCAGATCACCTTAATAAAATTGTAGATGCAATAATCGAAAATAGAAAATATATAATAAAACATGAAGCCGCGCTGGAAAAAAAGAGGTCAAGTAAAAAGCGCAGCACATAGCGGTGATGTGTGCCAGCGCCGCATATATGAGTAACCCTTAATCGGTGTGAGCTCATTCGAATAGTGTGGAAATCATTTTAACTAACCACGCAGTCGCCGAGTTTAAGCGTCACGTCAAAGCCAGCGGGATGCCCAAAGAAGTTTTGAGAAACCTATCATATTTCTTCAGCAGAAAACCTCAACTTGTACATGCGAATTCCTACACGTTACCGAGGAGAGGAAAGCAACCTAAATCCAAGGGACCTCAAACTTATCTTGCAAGGAACTCTTGGAAGTTCTCTAAAGCCTTGCTCTTGCTAGTCTTTGACCATGAGGTATACTCCGCCGTTACGACTCTTTCGGGCCGTGAATTCAGAAGTGGTATAAAAAAAGGGTGTATAACCGATGTCAGGGAGAAGCCAATCGATGAGGGAATCCTATATAAATACGGCTCTTTGGAGTATCCACAGCGCTTTAAGCGGTGATGTGCGCCAGCCGCATAGAGTTTAGCTGTTTCTTGGCCTGACAGGGGTCATGTTCCCGATTCGTAGGAACTCGTCTTCCGCGTGCTTGATGAGTAGAACCTTCATAGCGCAGGTATCTAGGACAGGTAGCCCTGCCCATGCGGAGTGGATGCAGATCTTTTCCTTCAGCTCGTTGTTGATGTACCTCTCAACTCTTTCGGTGTCCTTCGTCTTCACTATGTAGAAGATGTTCGAGTGCTTCCGGCTTCGGACCTTGACGTGGCCGTGTTCGTCGAAGAACTCGAGCTCGTTTGGGCTCAGGCATTCTTCGAGGAACTTTCTGCTTTTCGCCGCTATCTGGTCGAGCAGCTCCGGGGTGATCGGCGGGATCTCCTCTATGCCCCACCTCTCCATGAGGCGATCCTTGTGCTCCACCTGTTCTACCTCAGGTAGCTCCTCAAGTCGCTCCCGCCACCGCAATCGTTTTCGCTCCAGCTCCTCTATTTTCCGTGGATCCCAGGGCGGCAGGTGCCCGACGGCCTTCATCATCTTCTTCTGCATCTTATAGCTGGCTCTGAGGAAGGCGTCGTCGTGCCCTAGTCGCTCCAGCCACTTCAGAAAGGTTTCAGGCGCTACCTCCTGGTCCTCCGGGATGGGCGCAAAGTTGACCGTCAACTGATCTATGTGCTGATGGTTAGGATACTGCGAGGGGTATTGCCCCGTCCATCTATAATAGAAGTGGAAGGTCTTCCCCGTCGGCTGAGTTACCCTGATCCAGCTGTGATGGTTACCGCCCCATTGGATTCTGTTGGGCCAGTCGTTTGTGTCCGCGGTGAAATGGGTCACCGCTGAGTCCTGTCCGGTGGATTCGTAGCCGTCGAAGGTTGATTGGGCGTAGCCCATCCATGTCATTACGTGGGGACTGTTGTTGGCCTCCGTGGACTGTATATTGAAGTATACAGTATCCGTGGAGTTCGCCGTGGTCATTTGATCAAGCCAGCTCATAGACCATCCTCCCGCTTCTTCAACCAGTTGACGAAGTCGTTGAGCAGTTTCCTCCAAGACTTCTTCGGGTCGATCCCCTCCTCCTGGAAGAATCTGTCGATCTTGCTCGGGAGCTCCCCGACTCGGATGAGTACCGTAGCATC
>JAOZHO010000043.1 GCA_026014875.1 Candidatus Bathyarchaeota archaeon
CTCCTGTTCCCAATCTTCTCGTGCAGCCTAGCTACCTTTGTTCTAGCCCTGACCCAGTTTCGGCTGCCCCTCTCCTTCTTGGATGACCTTCTCTGGAGGAGGCCCAATCTCTTCTCCTCATTCCTGTAAAGCCTGGGATTCTCGATGCGGGTTCCATCGCTGAGCACCGCGTAGCTGTGGAGCCCCACGTCTATCCCCACGTCCTCGAAGGGCTTCTCCCTAGGCTGGGCCTCCACTATGCAGCTGAAGCAGGCATACCACCTCCCCGAGGGATTCCGCTTGACCGTGAGGGTCTTGATCTTCTCCGGGAGCGCCCTGTGCTGTCGTATCCGGATGGCCCCTATCTTGGAGAGAAGCAGCCTGTTCCCCTCGACCCTGAAGCCGAACTGGGGGTATGTTACGCTCTTGTACCGACCATACTTCTTGAACCGGGGGAGGCCAGCCTTCAACCCCGCCCTGCGCCGGGCGTAGAACCCCGTGTAGGCATCCCTGATCCGTTTGGCGATATTCTGGAGAACCTGGGAAAAGACTAGGGATATCTCAGGTCTCATCTGTTTGAGGTTAGTGAGTAGATTATTCAAATCGAACTGAGATGGTGTCTTCCCCGTCTCCTTGTATTGCTGCTTGCAGTAATTTAGTAGAATGTCATGAGTTTGACGACAAAGCTCCAGCTGCTCCTCCAGAACATTCGTCTGGGCCTTGCTTGGATACAGCCTGTACCTGAACATCAGTTGAGGCATTAACCTATAGTTTTAAGCGGAATCAACGATTTAAGCTCTATGGGAAGTATTGGAAGGGAAAATATTGGTCTCCCCAGCTAGGGGGAACGGCTGGGCATGTCTCAGCGGAGACGATTCAGAAATACGTCGAGGAGTAGAGAGGGGCTTTGACGCAATTCATCCACCCATTAAAATGGGTGGTTTTCTTGCTATCCTTTGATAAAGCGGCAGAGGGAGCTCCACGATGGTAGGTGGACGTATAGGCTATTCTCTCTTAGGAAGCTGGTCACCGTCAACTCGATAATTGACTGCCCCTGCATGATCTGCGACGATATACACAGATGCGTCCCTGGAGGCATTGTTTCACCCCTCCTCTGCAAAAAGCTTACCTGCTGGATCGACCCCAACGCAGACATTGGACGTATCCAGCCAGAGGAGTTTACTGAAGCGTGTGAGCAGGCATCTACGTCTGCCCTGAGCGCGAAAGCAGAAAAATAATCCAAGCCGCGAGAGGATGAGATGAGCCACCTCTAGTAGATGAGCTCGTTTTCAATGAGAATGGAGACCATCTTCTCGGCGGCTTCATTCAACTGATCCTCACTTTTGCCTCCTGTTAACACGAGTTTCCCCGATCTGAATATCAGTATGACCACTTTGGGCTCCTTCATCCGGTAGATCAGGCCGGGGAACTGCTCCGGCTCGTACATGGAGTTGCCCAAGATATCTGAAGCAGCCTCGAGGTCGACCTTGTCTCCAACATCCGCGGTGCCGACGACGTTCACGACGTCTATCTTCGGACTACCTCTGATTATGAAGCCCTCCTTCCTCAGCTCCCTCACAACCTTCATCACAGCGCTACGAGCAATCTTTCCCGACTTTGCCCCAGTGCACACCATCTTCCCATTTCCGAAGATGAGAGTTGCCGTCTTCGGCTGCTTCAGCCTGAAGACGAGGCCCGGGAACCTCTTTGGCCTGTACTCCACATTTCCGAAAACCTTCATGATTGCAATTAGGTCCATTTCCTGATCGAGGGACGCGACAGCAACCACATTCTGTATCTTAATATCATACTTAGTTCTCTCGCTCACTTCTCAGCCCTCCTCTCTCCCTCTCCTCCCTGAGTCGCCTCATCAGATCCCTGTAGACCAGATAGTCGTGGAGTACCAATATCCCGAAGAGAAGCCCGATCGCCAAGACGAGGATGAGCAAAAGAAAGGAAGGTGTCGAAACCAGGCATCAGCCCTCCTTATCCCATTCCCCCCGAGAACACTATTCAGAGCTCCTCCACACCCATTTCACGACCTCCCAACTTTAACTCTTTCGCAAAAGAGGGAAAGAACACGAAAGAAAGACTTAACTACGAAATCGAAAGGCGTGCCCCAACCTCCAGATACCTCCGAGCCTCGCAACCTTTAAGCGGTGATGCACATCTTTCCGTGGTGGGGAGGGCTAGAGGCCTAATGGAGACTTGTGATCCTGGATATCGGGTAAATAGTTGCAGGGAGGCCTTTCGATCTGGCCAGGCGGATTCCTGCTCCCGGGATGAATCAACCTTGCTCCAGGGCCGGCAACACTCCCTTATATTAAGCGGTGATATGCCCCCTTTTTTTGGTGGGACTCGATGGAGTCTTCGGATCTGGAGACTGGTTGAATGGCTTATCAGGTAGTCGCAAGAAGACCACCCATTTTAATGGGTGGATGAATTGCGACTCCGTCCAGCTTTGAAAAAAAAGAAAAAAGAAAGTTTAGATTGCGGTCTTAGACTAGTGGTATCCCAAGCTCGTCGGATCTTAGGAGCTTCTCCCACTTCTTGGCAGTGTCTTCCTGGATGCCCTCGAGCTGCTCATCGGTCACGTGCCTGAACCTAGCCTGAGACTTGTAGTACTCCACCACCGGCTTGAGCTCCCTGGGCTTGTAAGTCAGCTTGAACTTCTCACCGTCAATGACTTCGTACAGCGGCCAGATACCGGTCTGAACGGCTGACCTAGCTACTTCTATTGTCTTCGCTGGGTCGAACCGCCATCCTACTGGGCATGGGCTCTGGATGATCAGCATCTTGAACCCGTACACCGTCTTGCCGTACTCAATCTTGGCGATAAGGTCCTCGGGGTAGCCGATGGAAGCTGTGGCGACAAAGGGCACGTGGTGGGCAGCGAAGATCATGGGTATGTTCTTCTTACCCATCTGCTTGCCCTTGGTCACAGACCCTACGGGAGTCGTAGAGGTCATAGCGTATAACGGTGTTGAGCTGCTCCTCTGGTTGCCCGTGTTCATGTAGGCCTCGTTGTCCTTTGTGATGACCCAGATGTTCTCGTTTCGCTCAGCGGCTGCGGAGATGCCCTGGAAACCAATGTCATAGGTTCCTCCGTCGCCGAAGAAGCCCACGACCTGTACATCAGTGATGCCTTTAGCCTTCAGAGCCCTCCAGGTACCAGTTAGCGCGGCTCCGCCGCCCTCGAAGACTCC
>JAOZHO010000044.1 GCA_026014875.1 Candidatus Bathyarchaeota archaeon
ATGTCAATCCATCCCTATCAGGTGCTTAAGCACGTTCACGAGGTCGTTAATCACCAGGAACGGGGACGCCACGATCGGCGGGAGCACGTTTATCCGCACCACGATGTCGTGGGGATGGTTCTCGCTCACGTTCCAGGCCCGGAGGATCAACCGGTATTTAGGGCTCTTCAACACGTAATGCTCGGTCCACTTCACCACGTCCCCGTCGGTGGCGATATAGCCCTCAGGGTTCCCGGGCCAGAGGACGGACAGCTCCTCCAGGATACGACACCGACAAACCCGGTGGCACCCGGGAGCGTTGTACACCGACATACCCACAATTACGCCGCTATCCATGATCAGCTCGTGCTCCTCGGCGGCGGCCTCCGCGGTATTCGCCGGGATAGTGAAGGTCCACTCGTAGTACACGTCTCTCTCACCTACTCCGGATCGTGGAGGTGGCGCCGATGCGGGGCACGTCTAAGCCTCTTCGTGGTACCCAAATTCCCAGACGTTCAGGATATCCTCGTCGTGGACCCCGGTGAATCTTACGAGTACCTGTTCCCGGCCCCACGTGACGATATCCCTCATGGTCCAGTACAGGACCCCATCCTCGGGCTCAGCCTCCTCGGCGAACGGGAATAGAACCCGGCCACGCTTCAGGTAGACGCGGGTCTTACCGATATTGGACGTCTCGCTCTCGAAGACCACCCGGGTGGTCACGCGCCGGTGTCCCTTGATGGGCTCCGGGAGCTCAATATCCACCGTCGTCTCGGAGTCACTCTTATGCGCGTACGCCTCCTCAAAATATTCTCTTCCCATTTAGAACCTCATTCCTTTGAAGGTATTTCTCATAGGATATTAAAAAAATAGGGGTATGTGGTTAGTGTGTCAGTTGGGCCATACTTCTTCGACGCAGACCTGTATCTCGCCGTCGTTCTGTACGCTGGTGAACTCCAGGTGGGCGGGCTTGATCTTGTCGGGGTCGAGGTAGTTCGCCTCGCCGAGCTTCGTCTGGTCCATGATCATGAAGCTGTCGAGGATACCCCAACCTTGGACGGTGCAAGCACACTGTACGTTTGAGCCGGTGACTCCCCTCGGGCCGAGTCTTCGTTCCTGGCCGGAGTGGAAGTTCACGATATCACCGGTATTCGTGTCCTGGGTCTGGACGGTGAGCTGTACGTTCTGGGGGTAGGCGAAGAATAGGTCCTGTTTTTGAGAGGCGCTGGCGAAGACGTTTCGCATGTGAACCTCTCCGTAATGCTCCCAGTCCTGGACGTTGATCGGCATGTCGGGAAGGAGTCTCTCGTACGTCTCGTCGAGAACTGTCTGGGTCCTGTTCTTCAGTGTGAACTTCATCTTGTTCACGAGGTCGAAGGGGTGGCACGTGTAGCCCGCGGTCGATACGGTCACATCCCTGTCCATGGTGATCCATATCTTCCTCATCGGCACCCGGTCGGGGAGCTCTATCCGCTTGGATTCGGTGTTCGTCGCCGGCGTGTAGGCCTCGTACTCGTAGGGGAGCATGTACTTCGCGGGTGGTGACGGCCGATCCTCCTGGTAGATTATGTCCACGTCTACGGTCAGTGTATCCGTGGCGAATAGGGTGCTGGTGACGCTATTCGTGATCTTCAGCTTCAGGTCCGAGAACTTGGAGGCGTCGAGTCCGTATTCCGGGTCCTTCATGTGGCGGCCGAAGTACATCGGCATCATTATGAAGGACTCGCAGTTTCCGTACGACTCCAGGGTGGAGGGCGGTAGCTTACCGTGGTCGTGGAAGTACCTGGCGAGGAGCTGATCGCCGGTGAGCGAGAAGAGCGGTGTCTTCCCGTTCGCGATGAGCTCGATGGCGGTGAGTTCGTGGAAGATGTACTGATACATCTGTACCTGGGTGTCGGACGCGTTATAGCTCCGGACGAAGGGTATGATAGTGTCGATGATCCCACCCTCGGGGATGTCGAAGGAGTCCTGTTTAGCGGCCACGAGGGATTCGTCTTTGTGCTCGCGCACCTTGCTAAAGTAGACCATTCTTATAGTCTCCAGGTGGCGGCTACGCCCTACCCTTCAGGGCCTTGAGGCCTCGAAGGTTCTCCAGCATCCTCTGCTCTCTGTCGGAGTCCGTGACGTCGGCCAGGGCGTCGATCGAGCCCAGGTGATCGACGAGCATGGGCTGGAAGGTGGTCACGAACCTTGTGACCTTCGCCTCCCTCTTCACCACGCCGTCCACGAGTCGGCCGGCGCCGATATCGGAGCTGTACTTGTACCACTCGGCCATGTTAGTCTTCCCGAGGGCCTCGGCTCTCCGCCCCTCGTCGATGGCCTTCTTGGTATTGGCCGCATACTTCTCCTCGGCGTCTATCCCCGCCTGGATGGGGTCCTTACGGGGCTTCGTGATCCCGACCTTGTAGTTAGCCTCTCCGACCGCCTTGAGTGTACTGATCTGTCGTTCTTTCCATGCAGTTGGGCTTATAACCCTTGTAACTGTAGCCATGATTTTCTCCGTACCTAAATGGCGGCGAGCCCTTATAATATAAAAATAGAATTAAACAGGACGGATCGGACGGTATTCTTGTGGCGGTGAAGAAGGGTAAACGGGCCTGGCAACCCCGAGAGATGCAGATGGTGGCCGAGTGGCTCGCTAAGAATTTTCCCGGGGACCCATACATGACCCGGGTGAGGCTCGGCACCCCGAGGTCCTCCACCCCGAGGGCGGACATGACCCCGGAGGAACTCGCGATGGTGGGAGTTTGGCGCCGATGGGCCGACGCCATCGTGATCCTACGTGACCGGATACTCCTCATCGAGGCGGC
>JAOZHO010000045.1 GCA_026014875.1 Candidatus Bathyarchaeota archaeon
CCGCACCCGTGCAGAGTCCCCAGCACGCCCACTCGTCCAAGAGACAGTCGGCCAAGAAGCCTGGAAGCATGATAACCATGTCTCCCGGCCTAATGCCACCCAGACGGGCGTAGCTGATGCGCTGCTTGATGCGACGGACGATCTCGATGATCTTGGTGACGATGGAACCGTATCCGTTCACGGCCCCCGTCATGTCATCGTTATCCCAGTCCACGATGGTCGAGTCCACCGAGTAGCAACGCTCCATGGTATGAACGTCCACATACCCGGTGTTGACCAATCGCTCCAGGCCGTCGAACTCGCCTGCGGTGAACTGGGTGCCGGTGATGATCAGCCTCTCCACGTCGGCCTTCAACGCCTCCATGGCGACGATGGCCTCCCAGTCGAGATCGTTCGTGATCCTGACGCCACCCGGATGGTTTCGCGTGGGGATGGTGTAGATCGGGACCTTGTCGCACTTCTTCTCGCCCTGCTCTAGCAGGTTGATCGGATCTCCGCAAAGGGAGAGCGTGCCCTTCGGCCCCAAGAGAATCTCGCACTTGCCCCACTCGCTCCCCGGGGGATCGGCGCAGGGATCACTCACTGCCGAATCACCAGCAGCCGCCGTGCCCGCCGCCGTACCCGTGACATCCATATAGTTCACCATCTTGATGAACTGCTCGCACTCGTTGTTCTCCCTCCACCCGAGCCACTCGGAGAACTTGCTCTCCAAGATCGACAGGTTGATAATGTCGTCGGGACCACAGATGGCGAACATCGTGGTGCAACCAAAGAAGGTGTCCTCGTCAGCCGTCATGGCCTTGCGACCAAGCATCGGCGTGGGCATCAGCGAACCTTGCTTGCGCAGGTACTCGTTACCTCCGAGGTTCTGCGCAGCAACGCCCAGAGCGTCCTGAAGCGCCTGAAGTACCTTTGCTTCAGCACTCATGCAAACCTCCTAGTTTATTTTTGGGCACTCTGGAACCGCGGATGGTTATAGAGAGTGTCGAAGTCGCCTTCGCCCTTCTCCTTCATGACTTCTTCGAGGGCTTTCTTGGCAACCTTGACGATCTTCTCCTCTTCATCCGTCAGTTTTTCATCTTCGTCGGTATCCCTGATGCTCTTGACCCCCTTTTCTTGCAGGAGTGTCTTGAACACCTCAAGGGCTCCGACATTACCTTCTTTGGTGGCCTCGATCAGGCCGTCTACGACAGCCGCATCGATTGCTCCACGCTCCATTACCAGCGACTTGAGAGCCCTGACCTCTCCGGTCAGATCTTCCAGTGCCTTCTTGGCGAGTTCTCCATATTTGTGCTCATCGAGCACCCCGCCCGCTTGAAGGAGCTTGGCCACATGGGAACGTACCTCTTCCGGCTCAATCTTGGAGAGGAGCTTGGCGATAGCCTTGAGTGCGGTCTCGGACTTCTCCACCTCTTCCTCCTCGTCCTTCTTGGGAGGCTTTTCTTTCTTCTTCTTGTCCTCCTCTTCGTCCTCGTCCTTCTTGGGCTCCTTTTTCTTTTCTTCTTTCTTGCCCTCGTCGGACTGAAGGGCCTTCAGGACCTTGAGGATGCCTTCTTCTCCCTCGTCCTTGAGCCACTCCTGCACCTCATCGTCATCGAGACCGAAGATTTCTTTCAGTGCAAGGAGTTTTTCGTCAGACAACATTTTTCTCTCCTGTCTTAAGATTTCGAAACTGGTGAAGGGATTCGCAGCGTCTACTGTCGCGCTACGCTCAAAGACGCGAATCGCCTTGTACGTTTTGCCCACCTTGCTCCAAGCCCAGTAGGTAAAGCCTATACTGATCTTGTATTTGCCAGGCTCGGCCTCGGAAAGGGCCTTGAACCCCCGTTGACCTTTATCATCCGAGTTGAACGTTCCGGTCTCTAGGAGATAGTCCCCGACCAGCAACTGCCCGTCGCACTCGCCTATGCGGGCCTTGGGCACGTGCTCGTACAGTAGCGGTCCGAAGCCTTCCTGGATTCCCAGCCTGTGGGCAATCTCCAGTGCCTTCCTCGTTATCGTCTCGCCTTCCAAATCCTCATGAGTGGTGGACGAGATAGCCCACCACCTGGGTTTCCCCTTGACCTTGGAAGCCCAGAACCCAGGCTCCAAAGTCTTCTCCGCCATTTCTTTAAGGAACTGTTGCGCAACGGGTTCATCCACTTTCAACTCACCCAATCCCGAACCGCGCATCCTCATCCCGCACTTGGGGCATTCCGTCCTATAACATTTGACGTTCTCTTCGACTTTTTTCTTTGTCCCACACTTAGGACAAACACAGATATGTGGACCGTGAGGCTGGACTCCATCCCCCGCAAGCCCGAAAGCATTTTCGGGGGAGACCTGTTCCTTTTCTTTTGTTCTTGCCTTATGGCCATCACAAGTTCCACTTATGGTTTCCTCGTCACCACAAAGCAGACATCTAGGATGACCATTTTTATGCGTCCATTCTGCGGGTTGAAACTTGTGGGACTTCTGCGCTTCGGGTTTCTTCTGATTTTCCTTGATGATTTCAGTTTCTTCGTCATAAGTTAGCGACTTCTCGGTGATGTCTCTCAGTTTTTCCACCGCTTCTTCGCTATCCTTGTCCAATTCGTCCTGCCCATCATGCTTCATCCCCCGCCTTTCCATCTCCTCCACGATGAAGGCATGGTCATCCAAAAAGTCTCCATAAGGCAACATCTTGGATCTACTGAGGTCTGCGAGGTTGATCACCAAGCCATCTTCGACTGGAATTATTTTAGAGCCAAAATGGATGGTATCACCGAGAACCGCAACATCGGGTTCAGGAATATCAACCCCATCCAGAAACTTCTCGGCCATCTTTAGGGTGTTCGGGGCGTAGATGATTAACCTGCCGTCCACCTTGACTTTCCACCCGTAAACGTCTCGCCCAGAAGTTTTGAAGGGGCGAGCTACGATCCCGCCGAGGTTCAATCTCTTGCCCCGTTTCTTGATGCTCTTGGCCTCGATCACCAGAAGTTCGGGATGGCTCTTCAGCATCTTTGACAACCCCCCGCGATCACGGGGTTGCTGGCTGGAAAGTATCAAGGCATCAGGATTCAATCGGCTTTCTTCGATCCTCTTGGGAATGCCGATACCGCAATCAATGAGGATGGTCTTTGAATCCTTGATCACTATGCTCTTGTCTATGAATATCAAGAATGCCATCAGTCTTTCCTCAGAACGATCTGTATGGTATTTATACGCTTCCCGTCATCAACAGTCTCTATTATGGCATCAAGATCCTCATTCATTCGCTCTCCGAAGATCACGTTCCGTCAACACCTTTATGAAAACCTCCCGCGCTTCCGCACCTTCTTTCGTGTGTTTGTCTCCACTGTCCGGTATCACGGGAAACCTCCCCTGACGATCCTGGGCCAGAAGTTTCTTGAAATCAGGCTCTAAGTAGCCATGCCTCCTCCACAGTCTCAGCTGGGCCATCATCGCCCTCGGTGCAACGACCTCCCAGACATATTCCGAATGGTCATCAACATCATTTGCCAAGCGCAGATAATTCTTGCGGTGTTCTGGATTCGAGAAAGTGACGGTCTTAGTCCATTCCAGCCACGTCAACATCCCCCGCAACCAGTGGATCATCAGCACCAAATCGCTCAGGACTTCTATCACATGGATGCGGAACTTCTTCTCATCCTTGATTTTCAGCACTTCC
>JAOZHO010000046.1 GCA_026014875.1 Candidatus Bathyarchaeota archaeon
AGAGCGACGAGCCCCGTTTCATCGATGCATGAGTCTGCCCATTCTCCACGACAAAGTTTTTATGGGCACTCTCATCACCTGATCTGTAGCCTGAGGAGATGCTTATGGGGTATCGCTTTGTTGCTCCCCCGGAGGGGAGTTGAAGGGTTCTTCCAGGTATACCTAACTAGTCCTCGGGCCGATGCGGACACCGTTATAAACCCCAGCAGTACCACTATCCCCATTCAAATCCAGGGTCATCGTCCGCAAGAAGAAAGGAGTGAACAAGATGAATAGACTTTCAAGAAAGATAGATTTCCTCGAGAACGAGAAGAAATGGCAATCGCTCTGGGAGGAGCGCGGAATACACGCATACGACTGGGAGGACGACTCCCGACCCCGGTACAGCGTCGACACGCCCCCGCCCTACCCGAGCGGGGATTTCCACATGGGGAACGTCCTCAACTGGACATACTTCGACATGAGGGCCCGGTTCAAGAGGATGCAGGGCTTCAATGTCCACTTCCCCCAGGGATGGGACTGCCACGGGCTCCCCACCGAGGTCGCAGTGGAGAAGGCCAAGGGGATCAGGCGCTCCGATCTGCCCCCCGACCAGTTCAGGGCCCTCTGCGAGGAGTGGATCGAGCAGTACATCGGAATCATGAAGGAGGCGGTGATCCGGCTGGGCTGCAGCGTCGACTGGAGCCTCGAGTACCGCACCATGGATCCCCAGTACATCGGGAAGGTCCAGAGAAGCTTCCTCATCCTCTACGACAAGGACATGATCTACAAGGGGGAGCACCCCATCAACTGGTGCCCCCGGTGCGAGACAGCGATCGCCGACGCCGAGGTGGAGCGCCAGAATAAGACAGGGAAGATCTATACCATCGCCTTCAGCGTCGAGGGCAAGGACCTCCTCATCGCCACCACCAGGCCAGAGTACATCCCCGCCTGCGTGGCCATCGGGGTACACCCCGACGACGACAGATTCAACCCCCTCATCGGGAAGGAGGCGAAGCTCCCCGACTCCGAGAGAACAGTATCCATCATCGCGAACGCCGAGGTCGACCCCGAGTTCGGCACCGGGACAATGATGATCTGCACCTACGGGGACAAGGCCGACGTCGTAGCCGTGGCCCGGTATAAGCTCCCGGTGATCAAGCTCATCGACGGGAAGGGGATATTGACTGATGCGGCTGGGAAGTACTCGGGGATGGGAGTCGAGGAGGCGAGAAAGGCTATCGTGGCCGACCTCGAGGAAGCTGGTCTCCTCCGCGGGGTCGAGAGCATCAGTCAGGAGGTGGGGGCCTGCTGGAGGTGCTACACCCTGATAGAGGTGGTGGCCACCGATCAGTGGTTCATGAGGACCATGAGCCTCACCGACGACGTGGTCCGAACCGCGATGGAGATCAAGTGGTTCCCCGACTGGATGCGCCACAGGATCATAGACTGGGCCACGGGCCTCGACTGGGACTGGGTTCTGAGCAGGCAGAGGGTGTTCGCTACCCCCATACCCGCCTGGTACTGCAAGGGATGCGGGAAGATCCGGCTGGCTAAGCCCGAGGAGTTACCCGTAGATCCCAGAGTCACCGCCATCCAGGACACCTGCGAGTGCGGGGGCACCGAGTGGGTGGGGGAGACCGACGTTCTTGACACGTGGTTCGATTCTAGTCTCACCTGCGCCATCCACGCAGGGTGGCCTGACAGGGAGGACTGGAGGAACCTGTTCCCTGCCTCGGTGCACCCCAGCGGACAGGACATCATCAGGACCTGGGCATACTACCTCATGGTGCGCCACCTCGCCCTCTTCGGGGAAACCGCCTACGATTCGGTTCTCATCAACGGAATGGTGCTGGGAAGCGACGGCCGCAAGATGAGTAAGAGCCTCGGCAACTTCGTCGCCTCTCCGGAGGTCTTCGACAAGTACGGCTCCGACTCCGCCAGGATGTGGGCAGCCACAGGCGGGAGCACGGGCACAGATATCCCGTTCAGGTGGGCCGATGTCGAGTACGGATGGAGGTTCATCAGGAAGCTCTGGAACGCCTGCCGCTTCGCCAGCATGAGGCTTGAGGATTTTGAGCCAGGCGAAAGTCCTCAGCTGGAGCTCTTGGACAAGTGGATCCTGTCCAAGCTCGAGAAGGTGGTGAAGCTGGCCACGGATGAATTCGAGGAGTGCCGATTCATGAACGCCGCCGACGCCACTCGGAACTATGTCTGGCACGTCTTCTGCGACCACTACCTTGAGGCGGTGAAGCACAGGCTCTACGGGGAGGGAGAGGAGAAGGCGGCCGCCCAGTGGACCCTCCACCACTCCGTGAGGCGGATGCTCCAGCTCCTCGCCCCGGTAATGCCCCACATAACCGAGGAGATCTACAGCATCATGTACACTGAGGGCGAGAAGGACAGCATCCATCTGAGCCAATGGCCCGAGCTCGATGAAGCCCTCGTGGACGAGGAAGCGGAGGCGCACGGGGATCTGATCATCGCGGTGATCAGGGATATCCGGCGAGAGAAAAACAAGCGAGGCATCCCCCTCAACGCGCCCCTGGAACAGGTCTCAGTCTACACCCCAAACGCCAGGGAGGCTGAGAGTCTGGTTCTGGGGATCGAGGACATCTCGGCCACTATGAAGGCTGAGAGCGTCGAGATCTATGAGGGGGAGGGCGGGGATCAACCCGTTGAAGGCTACGATGGCGTGAGGTTCTCTTTCTCTGTCCAAGAGCAGCAGGACGAGTAGGCACCCATCCCCCTATTGGGGGATCTTTTCCTAACTGAATTGGCGGTATTTAAGAATCACAGCGATTCCGCCGAAAGACTTGAGGAGCATTTCCCCCTCCTCGGTCTCGGAGGAGATCACCTCGATCTTGGCGTCTGTACCCTCGGCCATCTTGACGAGGGCCTCGAAGAGGTCCTCTTTCTCGATGAGCTCATAGCTCCCGTTTCCACACCTGAGGCAGCTGAGGTCCCCGATCTTTTCCTCGTACTCCCCCATCTCGTCGAGGTCCACGATCTTGGTCTCGATGTAACCGCAATCCCTGCACTTCAGCTTCAGGATAGCTCTGCGGATTCCCTCGCTCAGGAGGAGGGTCCTGATGTTGCTCACCTTGAGGGCCTGAAGGATCTCCTTCTCACCGTATGTGGCGAGCCCCGTCTCCTGGCCCACGTTGTAAAGGAAGTCCTGGACCACCTTCCTCTCCTCGTAGAACCGGACGTTCTTTATGAACTCCCGGCTTCGCTCCACGACCTCCTTCACCCCCTCGTGACCGGTGTACCCGGTGTCCACGGTGGTGAGGATCTGATCCTTGAGCTCGTAGTGGAGGTAGTTGCCCTTGAGGAAGTCCTCCTTGGTAGGGCCGGGTCCCCCCACGATGATCCCCTTCAGGTGCGGGGCGTTGCGGAATATCTCGGTCATGTGCTTCCCGACCCTGGTGAAGAACTCGTTGAGATGCATCTGCCGGAGCCTCTCGTACCGTCTGGCGCTCTGGCCCCCGGCCCGGGTTTTCCCGGCTACTCCAGAGCTGATGTCTTTGACGATGTCCGCCCTCTTCCCCTTGAGCATGGCGAAGGTGGCGGCCTTGGAGTCGATGACCAGAACCCCGAAGGCATCCTCGGACCTCAGTAACTCGAAGAGAGGTTTAAGCATGAACTCGTGCTCGCACCTGTAGTAGTAGATCCCGATGGGCTCAGGGGGGATGAGGACGTAAGTCTCCATGTCCCCGACGCCCAGCTGGTTGCTCGCTATGTTGCCCGCGAATAGGACGAGTCCGGTGTCCGGTATCTTCCTGTAGAGCTTGAGCTGCTCCATCGCCTTGGTGAGGGCGTCTTGGACGTTTTTCTTGGTGGTCTTGGACTTGATGTTCCCCGCGGTGCCCCACTCTGTGCGGAGGTCGTTCATCACCTCGCTGATCTGCTTCCCCGGGGGGATGTAGACCGTGATGAGCTCGGTCCCCCTGCCCTGCTTCTTCTCCAGCATCTCCAGCATCCGCTGGAACCGGAACCTAATCAGAGAGCTGTTCTCTTCCTTAGACATGGGAGTTTCTCCGCGGATGGTCAAATTACCGGTCCTCACGTTATATACGTTACTGAGAATCGCTCTTCGACTGGATTGAATGCCCTAACCTATTGTGGAGTGGATGCGAAGCCGAGGCAATAAGGTTTCAAACCGATATGGGAACTTATGTCCTATCCTTGGAACCGACGGGAGACTATTTCCTAGAAAATACCAACTTCAGAGAACTCCTATAAACCGTTGCTGCCACCGCTGTTGCCAAGAATGCGGCGTAGAGCCCAATGTTCCCCACGTTGAGTTGGTTCCCAAAGTCGTACGCTTGGTCTATCCCGGGGCCCCGGACATCGACGTCGACAGAACTGAAGGGCAGAATGCTGGTCAGAACCATAGTATATTTCCCGGGTTCAACTTCCCTGGTCCGCTTGCCCCCGACGTAGACCTCTGCCCCCGTGACCGGGCGTCCATCGGAGGCGTAGTAGACGTCGAGGCTCACTGTGGTCTTCCCGGGGACGATGGTGCTCACGGTCTCGTCCACCAATATCTCGTCCCACAGGATCGAGACCTTGTTCGATGCGAAGCCCGTGATGCCGTGCTCGTCATCGACTATGGATGACCCCGTCAGCGTCCTGGAGCCCACCTCATCGCTGATCAGCGTACCATCCAGGTTCACCTCGCCTGTGAAGGGCGCTCCGTCATACTCGTAGGTGGCGACGACATCCACGGGAGCCCTCCTACCCACCTCGGTTCTTCCGCCGGGGTAGACTAGCTCCACCTCCACTCTGTCCCAGACGACGTTGGCGTAGTTGGACGAGAATGAGCGTATCCCGTTGAGGTTGTCGGTGACGTGGGCCACCTCCAAGAGGAGCTCCCCCACGGAATTCTTCTTAAGGATGGCCGGGGTCAGATCGATGTCGAGGAACTCCGTGACGTCGAAACCGTCCGACTGATATGTTCCCTTCCATGTGACCTCCGCTTCCTGCCCCAGGTCGATCCGGTAGTCGGCAGCCTGGAGTTCTACGTAGATGGCGTCCCACTTCACCTCCACCACATTGGTGTCGAAGGAGGTGAGGCCATAATAGGGATCTTCGACCCCTTGGACGAAATAGTCCTTGGCCCCCACCTTGTGGCTGGTGACGGAGTCCCTGTTGAGGGTGATCTCCCCGTAGAAAGGCTCCGAGTTGTACCAGTAGTGGGCGGACCACGAGATGCCCGCCTCCGCCCCCACGTCGATCCTCTCCTTCCTCGCCTCCAATGTGACCACAACTTCGTCGAAGACTACCTGCTCCGCGTTCGAGACGAAGGTGCTCACGTCGTACTTGGTGTCGAAGATGGATTCGACGGCGTAGGTATAGACCCCTGGCTCCTCCTGTTCAAGGGAGTGGTTGAACTCGATCCACCCCTGGAAGACGGCCCCGTCGAGCTCGTGGAATGCGGTCCACTCGAATTCGGCCTCGCTCCCCGTGTCTATTCGATCCTCTTCGACCCAGAATGTCACGTTCACCCTGTCCGATATTATCTCTACAGTATCTGTTTCGAACTGGGTGATGCCGTACTGGGTGTCGTCGATGTCCTCGACGAAATAAGTTCGGGGTCCAAGCTCGGTGGAAGTGAAATTAGGGTAATTAAAGATGAGCTCCCCCTGGAAAGGGGCGTCGTCGGAAGCGTAGTAAGCGTCGATCCTGATAGGGGCCACGGTGTCGACTCCGATGCGGTCCTCGGGGGTAATGAGCTCTACGATAACCTTGTCGAAGACGGTGGACGAGTTGGGGACCAGCTGCTGGAAGGGCGTCTCTGAGCCCCCGGAGACGATTCGGTCGATGGTGAGGTTCATCCTCCCGACGTCCCACGACGAGACCTGGACTATGGCCCACCCTTGAGCGTTCGTGTACCATTGGCCGGGGACCTCGTTGAAGTAGACTTTCAACCCGGGAGCCGGGGTTCTTGTGTCGGTGTTCGAGACATGGTACCCGAGGTACGTCGTCCCGAATCTGACGTCCGTCCGCTCCTTGGCGGCGTAGATCATGTCTACAGTGAGCAGAGGATCAGCTCTCACGGGCCCGATGAGATTCATCCCCAGAAGCCCAGTGCCATTCAGGAGGGTCAGCAATAGGATTAGGCGTGGGATGAGGCGTCTCCTTTCCATTGTCAGGACGGAAGCAGATATCGATAAATAATTTATTAATTTATAATTCTGGTCTCTGATGAGTTAGACTGATTCTTCTCTCTCGTCCATCGTGGGGCGATGTGAGCCTCGTGATCTAGTATATATTGTGCTGATGTTTATCGCATTCTAATTGTGGAGGGAGTCTCTGTGGAGTATTCTGAGGAACTGATTAGGGATCTGCCTAAGAGCGATATCCATGTCCATCTGGGGGGCTCTATGAGGGCGGAGTCCCTGATCGAGATGGCTCAGGAGAGGGGCGTGGTGCTTCCCGCTGAGACTCCGGAGGGGCTGCGGAGGGAGGTCTTCAAGGATAGGTACAGCAACCTCGAAGAGTACCTCCACGGCTTCTCCTATACGAGCGCCGTCCTCCGGGACCCTGATTCCTTGGAGAGGGCGGCTTACGAGCTTTGCCTCGACTGTCAGGAGGAGGGCGTGCGCTACCTCGAGGTGCGGCTCTCCCCCCAGCTCCACACCGGGGAAGATAGCACCATTCCCACGGTCCTCTCCGCCGTGGCCAAAGGGATCAGGAGGGCGGAAAAGGGCTTCAACGGCCGCCCTGGCGTCGCGTGCGGGCGGGAGCCCCCGTTTAAGGCGGGGATCATCGTTGCCGCGCTGCGTCACTTCGCCCCCGGTTTCTCCCGGACATACCGGGATATGCTCAAGATATTCGAGGATCTCCCCCGGGATCAGGTCTTCGGTCTCGCGAGCGAGGCTTTGGTTCACGCGAGTGTGCGGGCCCGGGACGAGCTTGGGGTGCCTGTCGTGGGCGTGGATCTGGCGGGGAGGGAGCACGGATACCCTGCTGAGGACCACGCTAAGGCCTACCAGATCGCTCATGAGGCGTTCCTCGGGAAGACCGTTCATGCGGGGGAAGACTATGGGCCCGAGTCGATCTTCCAGGCCATCACCGAGTGCCATGCCGATCGCATCGGCCACGGGACCTGGCTCTTTGACTCGGATCAGATTCAGGACCCTGGGATCACGGACCGGCAGGGGTACGTGGATCGGCTCGTCCAGTATATAGCTGACAGGCGTATCACCGTGGAGGTCTGCCTCACATCGAATCTCCAGACCATCCCGGCTATGAAGTCGCTGAGGGATCACCCCTTCGGGAAGATGCGCCAGTCCAGGCTCTCGGTCACGCTATGCACAGATAACCGCCTCGTCTCCCGGACGACGGTGAGCCGTGAGATAGGGCTTGCTGTGGAAGCGTTCGGGCTCATGCCCAAGGAGTTGGGGGACATCCTCGTCTACGGTTTCAAGCGGTCTTTCTACCCGGGACCCTACCTGGAGAAGCGGGAGTACGTGAGGCATATCATCGATTACAGGGACGAGGTGTTCCGGCGTCACGGGGTCGAGCTGTGAGCGGCACGTCAAAGGCTTACCGGTTCCAAAGGATTAAGTGAGCTCGGGTCTACTGACGGATCGATCTGACCCTAGGAGGATCACCCTTGCCCCCCGATCTCGAGCTCGAAGTGTTCCGCGGCCTTTCTCTTAACATCATCCAAGGGGGGAGGAGGATAGGGTTCATTGACGCCTGGGAGGACGATGACGTCGAGAAGGGGGTCTGGGTCGAGTACGTCTACGTCCTCGAGAAGTTCCGGAATTCTGGTTTCGGTTCCGAGGCGATGAGGCGGGCTATCGCCCGCTGGGGGAGGATGGGGTACGAGCGGGTCTCTCTTGATGACATTCACTGGGAGAAGCCTGAGGACTTTTGGGGGGAGCTCGGGTTCGCTGGCGGGGGGAAGAGGAGTGCCCTCGTGATTCGGGATGCTCCTTGGCTCTAGCGGACCTCGGTGCCGTTGTGTCCCCCTTCGATGGCTCTTGCGATCTCCTGGGGGTCTGTGCCATCGATGAATGTGATGGGGAGTTTGAGCTTCTTGGCGCGTCTCACGGCTTTCAGGTCGAAGAGTCCGTACTCTCCCGGGGCCTGCTCGGCGTTCTCCAGTATGATCTTTTCGAGCCAGTAGTGGGTGATGTGGGGGAGTTTGACTGCGTCGGGGTTGATGTCGGGGTTTCTGTCGTAGACTCCGTCGACGTCTGTGGCGTTGATGACTAGTTCGGCTTGGGCGGCTTGGGCGAAGAGGACTGTTCTGTAGTCGGTGCTGGATCCGGGTAGGTGTCCTCCGCCGACGAGGATTTTGTCGTTCATGTTTCGTTTGATCTCGCTGCCTCTGCGGTGTATGTGGGGGTGGGCGTGGGGGCCCAGGGCGGCGATGAGGAGGAGGGCGTTGAGGTGGGTGGCGTGGATGCCGAGGCGGTCCTGGGTGTAGGGGGGTGCTCCCAGTTGTTTGGCGAGTTTGATCCAGTGTCGGGCGGTTCTGCCGCCTCCGGTGACTACTATGAGTTGGTGGCCTCGTTCCTTCAGTTCGATTAGTGTGGTGGCGTACTTGGTGTAGGCTTCGGGGGTGTGGGTGAGGAGGCTTCCGCCGAGGCTGATGGCGACTCTCATGGTTGGGTGGTTGTGTTGGTTTGATTTATGGGTTGGGTGTGCTGGGGAACGGTTTTAAGGTTCTTGTGTTGATTGGTTGGTTGGGCGGGGGTTCCCGAGTGGTCAAAGGGGCGGGACTCAAGATCCTGTAGCTCAGGCTTCCGAGGGTTCGAATCCCTCCCTCCGCACTTTTTTATTTTTTGTTTGGTGGTGTTTGGGGTATTTTTTGGGGTTGTTTCGTTGTTTTACGTGTTTTCAGGGTTGGGTTTGGGTGGTGTTTGCTACTGTACAGCTACTGAACTGCTTCATGCGGTGTGGGCTCTAGGGGGGGATTGCTGTTGGTGTGTGTCCTGCGGCGTAGACCGAGGGCGAGGTCCCAGAACCGATCATCGTGGGTGCCCTCGGTTCATGGGGCTGGATTTCAGCTCGAATCTGCTCGGGTGTTTCAGGATTTCTTGTTTTATCTAGGTCGTTTATCTCGGTGACCTTTATTCATCAATATCGTTGCCTGATTTTTCGCTCTTAGATGCTGGATTCCGACAGACTTGGAAGCTATTAGTTGAGATTGTGAATCGTTTACCCTGTTGCGTAGGCTTCTTGACCCGTTTTTCCGTGTCATCGGTTTTCCCTTTATGGACTACTTTGCTGCCGCGCCGTAGATCATATTTGACCGTGGTCTTCTTCGCATCTCGTCCCATTGTTACAATCTCCTTTTTCCCGCATCTGACCGTTTTTTTCTCCACTTACCGGATTTGGTGCGTGACCTTTCTTTGCTCCATTTCCCCCTTGTCACTCTGGGTGCGGTCAAAACGATCAATATCACTTAACTGTCAGCCATATTTATTTGTTGTTACCGTACAAAAGAGGCCATTATATAGCCGGATTAACCGAAATAAGGATATTATTACTGCAAAGTTTACGGTTAACATGAATATGTCAGAAAAATGTGTGTTGATCTAAAAATATTTTCATGTAAATGGGGAATGATGATTTTTTTCGATAGGTTTCGAGGCGAGCGTTGGTGCTAGCTCTGAGGCTTATATGGTGAGGGCCCAGAATAGGTCATCGTTCGTATGGCACGAGTATACATGCAAGTAAGAAATAAGCTGTGATACGCCCCCTGAACAATCAACAATAAGGCTATTCCCCGTCGTATGTGTTAAACGTTAAATGGAAATAAACATCATTCAATGGTGGAGTAAGCAAATATTATGCACGTGAATAATTGGAAACAATTTAAATTAATCGTTACGGATCCATCAAAATCGTCTCTTCATTTTGATTTGGTCAAGCACGAGATAATTCCTTTTGTAAATGAACTAGATATTCGTTTCTGGGTAACTAATTATCGTAATCCAAAAGAGGATTATATTTTATTTAGGGTTGATGTTAGCGATGAAGAGTCCCAAATGACAGCAAAATTTCTTAATGAATTAAAAACTAAAAAAAGAATAGTAAATTGGATTCCCCAAGGTTGGAAGCCAGAAGTTGACGCTCGTAAACGAATAGAATCAGCATGTCAAAAAATTGAGATTTCTGGCATTAAAATACCTTCGAATTTCCGTGATATGTTTATAACTGAAGAAAGAGTTAAACAACTAACAGCCATCTTTGAAGATGCAGTGGGTCCTTGTACAAAAATACTATATGAAACCCTTTTTTCGAGACCGAACGAACCTTGGATGATGTCAGTATTTTTTCATCTCGTGCTAAATGCTATTGACATGAGTGGTCCTGATCCTCCCTCGGAAGAAGATACCATTAGAAAGATGCCTCCAGTGTAGATTTTACCTCATATGTAGGGTTTGAAAGAAAAATGAAGGTCTGGAAGAAATGGCTCCATGAGCACTACCCCCCGGGCATCGTTAGGAAATATGATTCCGAAAAACCCTTCAAGCTAAACAGCATGGTTTGCGCGTGCAAAGTGGGTTGAAAAAATGATTGAAAGCTTTCGAGTTGAAAATGAAAAGATAATCAAACTTGCTGAATGTACTAAGGTTCCTAGATTAATGATTATTGCTGGATCTAACGGTGCTGGCAAATCAACTCTTCTTACTGCTTTGAAGAAAAGGAAAGGAGTTATTGGGCAAAGTAGATCTCTCTATATCTCTCCTTCACGTTCTTGGTATAGGCAAAAAGTCCAGCCAATGTATTTAATGGGACCGCGAATAAATTGGTCAGACATTATTGAAGGTGACACAGTAAGAGGAATTCAAGGTCTATCTACAAGGGGGTTATCAAGATATGACGTCTTAGATGAAGCTCCTGGAACCATTAAGCACATTATTGGTCAAATTGAAATGCGTAGACTTCAACTGATAACTAAAATTTTTGACCAAACGGGATCAGCAAATAAAGAGAATATACCGGATATTCATAAGCCATTGAGAGATCTAATTAGTTTCTTTTTACCTCATCTTCAATTCTCGCGTATAGACATAACCGCTTCGGATGAGGCAAAAATTCTCTTTAAACATTTGTACCAGTTGACGCCTGAAGGAAATTTAGAAATAGATATCTATGATTTGAGTTCTGGCGAAAGAGAAATAATGACATTATTTCTCAATTTTATTGAGCAACAAATAAAGGAGGAACTTGCAGAACACGAGGGAACAAGCATTGAATCTCCTCAAGATATGACAATAATTATCGATACGCCCGAACTTCATTTACACCCAGCTCTACAAATAAAACTTCTAGTTTACATGAGAAAAATGATTGGAGAAAGTAATGTTCAATTCATTGTGGCTACTCATTCTCCAATATTGATCAATAGCGCTAATTTTGATGAATTATTTGTTCTCATGCCTCCAGAGAATATGCGGGATTACAATCAACTCGTAAATATAGCAACTGAGGCTGAGAGATTAGAAACGGTTAGAAAAATAACCGGTGAAACATACTCATTAACACTTGGAAAACCATTAGTCTTTATCGAAGGGAGACCACCCATCGAAGCTACAAGGGAACCTTCTGATCTAAGAATACTTGAATTGATGTGTCCAGAATTTTCTTCCTATAACTTTATACCTTTCCATGATAAGCAAAGGATTCTTTCTTTATTTAAAGAAGTTTCAGCTGAAGCAGAATTAACACCGCTAGGATTATTTCTCTTTGCTATTTTAGACAAGGATAGAATCATAGAATCTTCAGATGGGGAACTAGGCCGCGTATTCCAATGGCCTGTGTGTTCAATTGAGAATTTTTTATTAGATAAAGAAGCAATATGGAAAGTCATTTCTCCCCACCGTGAAAGGCTCGGTTGGAGCGAATCAGACGATGTTAAGCAAGCATTAAAAGAAATAGCATTGGGGTTAAAAGATGAAGAATTGAGGTTGAGAGTCGGGAGAAACATAGGGCCTTTTAGATGGCATCTAACTGGATGCTCTGAAACTGAACTTGAAGATAATTTTAGAGCAGGCGAAATAAAATATCAGGAAATATTAGGTGATGCTGAAAAAAGGAAGAAAGCATTTGAAGAAGCAAAACTCGAAATAGGTGATATTGTTAATGATGAAACAATGCTTATCTATTTTAGAGGAAAAGAAATTCTTAAGAAATTTCATACAAAGTATATTGGAAACTCGATTATGAACTATCCTGCCTTTGCGTATCAAGTAGCAGAAAGAATTGGAAGAGAAGGACCTCCTTCAGGATTGCTGAGAGTTAAAGTTCATATAGATTCATTTGTACCTTGGTCTCTTCCATTAGAATTTAAAGATCTATTGGGTCTCCTCCAAAGGAATTTAGCAACCATTCCACTACAAGAAAAAATACTTTCGGATCTAGAGGAAATAATGTCTAACTTAGAAAAAGCAGTTCTCGAAGCAAAAAGGTTAACTGCCCCCATAATCGACCGTAAATTATTAAAGGAAAAATGCTGGGACTTCTTAATTCTTCTCCGTCAGCACATAGAACAACAACCTCAAACTGATTTGACCAAAAAAGTCATTATAAAAATAAATTTGTGTCTCACAAGAACAGCAGCAATACGCACTCCTACTGTGAGCGTTTAAGCGGATATACGCTCGCAAAATTGTTCTTGCGATAGGACCGCTCATTGGCTGTATTTGATCAGCGGCGTAGGCTGTGAGGGCGAGGGCCTAGAAGTGGTCGTGGTGGGTCTAATGCGCGCGGCGTGTGAGCGTCCAGACTAGCATCCAAACGAATGTCACCAGCATCAGAATATCGAATATCGGCCCAGGTTGGGGATAGGCAACGATTGAACCTGTTGCTATACCGTAGGAGTACCAGACTCCTACGGCTAGGCCTATGATGATCAGTAGGACTGCTTTTATCTTCGCTGGTGGTTGACGGATTTTGGTCAAATGGTGTCTGTGCTTATAGAGGCCCGCTTTGATTTATGTTTTGTTGAATGTTTGTCATTATGGGTTTTCTTCGGCCCTTGTTTCTTTGCGTGATTGGTATGCTGTGTAAGTTTGTTTTCTTTGAGGCATAGACTGCGAGGGCCCAGAAGTGGTCGTCGTAGAAGATGTGATGTCTAGTTTACAGGGGGGGTTGCTGGTTCTATTTTCTCCTGTTCGATGAGTATCCCCAGTGCCATGAGCGTCTTTTTTGCTACTTCTGTCGTGTCGTAGGAGGAGTATGTCCTGTCGGGGTTCCGGGAGAGCTTTCTCCTCAGTATGTTTCCCTGCACCAGTATGTCCAGGTGGTATGCCAGGGTTCCCTTGCTGATGGTCTTTCCCGTCACGGTCTCCAGGTGTTCCCTTATGCCCGTGAAGGAGACGGGGGAGGCGTTGAGGACGAGGTTGACTATCTGCATTCGGGTTGAGCTGTCGAGGGCTTTGATCATCCTCATCACTTTGATGTCTGGCTTCAGGGTCATTGTCCGCACGCATGCACATAATATTTTCAATCTATTTTAAATATTTCGTTTTGGTCTAAAAGATTAGACCTACTCATCTACGCGCTTTTCAGGTGGGTGGGCTAGCTTGTACAAACGATAGGCCCCCATCATCATGAGTGCGATGTACTCGGGCGTCCTGTGCGTCTCGTTCTTAGAATCATAGGGGTACACGTGGCCATGTGTCGCCATCAGTTCCTGATACACGGACGTCAAGTAACTTACAGACTCCGCGTACAGGGGATGATACTGGAAGGGGACGAGGACCCTAACCTTGGGTCGGATGACTGGGTCACGGGTGAACTGGAGGAGCTCCGCGGCGGCCCCCCTAGAGTCCGGGAAGATGAATACAATGTCCACCTCAGGCTCCCTCAGGATGATCTGCTCCTCTAAACTGGCGTACTCCAGCTCCAGGTCTTCCTCGAATGTCGTGGCTAGGCAGCCACTATCGTTGAGCGCCGTTTTCAACGCGTTTCTCTGATGGTACATGCACTCCATTTTCTTCTCAGGTTCACAAGCGACGCAATCTTCATCTGGACCACATTTACCCGGACCGCAGATAACCACCAGGGGCACAATGTTGTTTAAGCGAGATTTCAGTTCATCATAGATTCTCTTTAACGCGTTTCCATCAATCAGATCGTATCTTCTCTCATCATTCATGCCCATCATCCGCTATCTTAGCCGTTTTCCAGCGATGCAGTGATTCACTTTCAACTGAATGTCTAATTTCAACACGGATTTACATATAGCTTTTCACTCAAATGGTTCTGGCTCTCGGCGGGCTTGCTATTGGCGTCTGCTCCGCTGCGTATGCTGCGAGGGCGAGGGCCCAAAACCTGTCGTCGTGGGTGCCCTCGGGGTGGCTGTAGGTTATGCGGCCCGTCTTGGTGAGCTGGTAATTCTCGGTGTTCAGCTCGTCGAGGAGGTCCCGGTCGTAGGGTATCCGGAGCTGCCCCTGTGTCATGCGCTGCCTGAGAATCTGAGCCATCTCCTGCTTGCTCTTGACAGTGAAGAAGACGCCCTCCGGGTTAGCCACCCCGGCCCCCCTCATGTCCTCGACAATATAGTCCCCGTGCTTGGTGCTGTCGACATAGGTGGCGTGGATCCTGTCCCAGCGCTCCGATAGGAGCTTCCCGTAGCCGATCACGGAGGCTATGCTCGTCCCCTTCTTGAAGCGGTGCATGTGGACCAGCCGCAGGACCTCGGTTCGCTCCAGGACGGCTATGACGCTGTGGTCCACCCTCTCGGCGAGGTCGATCCCCGCGTAGAAGCGGCCCCGCCTCCGGGAGTCGAAGGGGTAATAGTCCAGGGTCTCGCTGCAGCACTTGGCCAGCAGGTCCTGGGTGAGCCACGTGTCTGCCTCCTCGGCGAACTCGGCCAGGTACTCCATGCGGTAGGCCTGGGGGTTGGACTCCCTCTGCCTCTCGATATGCTCCAGGAAGCCGGGGTGGTAGACCCCCTCGTCATACGCCTCCCTCCAGGTGACCACGTGCTTCTCATAACCGGGGCCCTGATTCAGCCTGTAGAATACTGTGTTCCGCCCCCACGGGGTGCTGCTCACGACGAGGGTGCCGTCGGTGGTCGCCAGCATGGGCGGCAGGATATTGTCAAATATGGCGTCGTCGTTGTGGAAGAAGGCGGCCTCGTCGGCCACTATGAGGTCCGCGGTGAACCCCCTGAGCTGGTGCTCAGAGTTGGGCAGAATGATAATGATGCTGCGGTTCCTGAAGCGGAAAATGGTCTTCAAACTCTGACGCACCAGGCCCCGGTACTCCCCGGGCAGGTTCTCCAGGAGACTCCGTATACGGTCCCCCAGGATCATCGACTGCCGGAGCCCGGGGGATATTATCAGCACCGTCGATCTCGGAATCGTAGCAGCCCTGATGATGCTCAGAGTTGCGAGGGCGGTCGTCTTCCCGCTCTGGCGGGCCCACCTCACGACTATACGCTTGGAGCCTGACTCGAGAAGTCTTCTCTGGTAGCTCGTGGGCCTGAATTTGAGGAGTTCCCCGCAGAAGGTGTGGGGGTCGTCTGGGAGCGGGGGAGGCTTCACGGAGATGCTGTTTATCCTATTCTCCAGGCTTTTCAGCTTCCTCCATAAGCTCCTCGACACGACAGGTCAACTCCTCCAGCTTCTCGTTGATGGCATGACCGTCATATGCCTCCAGGATCGAGTTAGCCGTCTTATGGACATAGGCGGCGATCCTAGACCACTTCTGGCGATCAGCCGTGGGCAGATACTTCGAAGTCGCCCGATCATGAGCCACATCGGCGAGCTCCGTCAACTGCACTATCGCCTGCTCCCGATACTGCTGGGGGTCAACGGGCGACTTCAGCCGAATCCGCCGTGTCCTGACCAGAAATTTCCTGAAAAACCGTGGGGAAATCGCGTAATCGCACAAAATGGTCTCAACCTTCGAATAAATCGTCCTCGCGTCAGTCTATAAATTTTTTATAACATATATTATCGTAAAATCAGGCTCGACCTAAAATTCCTGATTAAATCTCATTGTTAATCATACACGAAGAATTGAATGCCGCTGTCGAAATTTTAATCAGCGCATACCAACAATTTAGACCATTAGCTAGGAGGATTCAGCCAGTGGCAACACCATTCAATATTCCCGCAACGATTATCGTCGGCGGAGGAGCCAGCAACGAGGTCGGAGCACAGGCGAAGAGATTCGGGGTCAAGAACGTTCTCCTCGTAACCGATTCATACATGGAAAACAGCGGCCTCGCAGGTAAAGTAGCGGACTCGATGAAGAGGGCCGATGTTAACGTCACGGTCTTTTCGGGTGTCCAGCCCGACCCCACCGACCTGAACGTTCTCGAGGGCCTAGAAATGCTGAAGGAGAACCACTGCGGCATGGTGGTCGGCCTCGGGGGCGGAAGCCCCATGGACTGCGCCAAGGCGATCTCTGCGATGAGCGCCAACCAACCCCCCATCAGCCGGTACGCGGGTCTCCACAAGGTCCCCCGGAAGGGTGTCCCCATCATGACCATGCCCACCACGGCGGGAACCGGGGCGGAGGTGACCAAGGTCGTCGTCATCGGCGACACCCAGCGCAACGTCAAGATGATGATCCTCGACCTCAACCTGATGCCCGATGCGGCCCTCGTGGACTATGAACTCACCATGAGCTGCCCCCCCTCGCTGACGGCCAACGTCGGCGTGGACACCCTCGTTCACGCTGTAGAGGCCTATGTATCCGTGAAGGCCAACCCGATGACGGACCCCTATGCCCTCTCATCCATCAGACTCGTCTCGGAGAACCTCCTCAAGGCGTACAAAGAGCCTAACAGCGCCAAAGCCCGGAGAGGAATGACCCTCGCATCACTGCAGGCAGGCATCGCCTTCCCGAACAGCAGCGTCTGCCTAGTACACGGAATGAGCAGGCCCATAGGCGCCCTCTACCACGTGCCCCACGGCCTCTCAAACGCCGTCCTGTTCCCCACGGTGACGGAATTCTCCATCTCGGGAGCCCCCCAACGCTATGCCACCGTATCCCGCACCATGGGCTATGGCACCGACGCGGATTCCGACGATGACGCCAACATGAAACTCGTCGCCGGCCTGAAGAAACTCAACCAAGACCTTCAGATCCCGCGTCTGGGCGACGTCTGCAACGTTGAACGGACAACCTTCGATGAAAATGTGCAAAAGATGGCCCACGACAGCCTGGCCTCGGGAAGCCCCAACAACAATCCCGTCATACCCACGGCGGAACAAATAGTGGACCTCTATCACATGGCCTGGTAGCAGCGCGCGATTGTCCCTCGATCTCTCGAATCAAAACCCGTCAGGCCTGATCGACTTCCTTAGAGAAAAAGACGAAGACCAGCAAGGACCCCAAGAGCAGTGGGGCACATATCAGCAACAGGGTCTGCTGGGAAAGGATTGCGCTGCTGAACCCGGCCAGGAGGGCTCCCATCGCCGCTCCGATGTCGAACATCGTCATGAACAAGACCAGGGCGAGAGGTCTGTCCACGTCCAGGACGCTGTCGCTCACCAGGGCCATGGATGGCGCTATCCGCATCCCCCAGGATAGCCCGAAGAGCGACATCACCACGATCAGGGGCCCAAAACTATCAACGGTCCCCAATAACACGTATACGGCCACGGCCAGGGCGAGGGCGAAAATGAAGGGCCTCCTGCGTCCTATCCTGTCGGAGAGCCTCCCCGCGGGGGCCCGTATCAGCACATTGGTGACCCCTCTGAAGGTGAAGAGGAGGGCGATCAGTGAGGGACTGAAACCCAGGGTTACCCCGGCGTAGACCGGGTAGATGGTGGAGAAGACTCCCATGGAGAGCGAGTATGCGATCCTCGCCACCGATAGGGATGCAAAGTTCCTGACCTTGAGTATCCTCATGATGCTTCCTCCGCCCAAACCGCCGTCGGCTCCCCCTTCTCCCCGATTCTCCCTCATATCGCCGGGCTTGATCACCCTGAGAAAGACCACGAGGGACGCCACGGGGATCACGGTCGCGACCAGGAACAGCTGACGCAAATCCACCACGACTGTCAACACGCTGCTGATGAGGGGGCCCACGAACATCGCGGCCCCGATAGATGTGAAGTAGAGCCCCATGGTGCCTCCCCGGGTGCTAGGGCTTGACTGGTCGAGGACAAGCTCCACCGCCAGGGGGCTGAAGGCCGCCCAGGAAAACGCCCCCAAGGCGACCAGCGGAAAGAACCAGACGGGGTCTCGAACGAAGGCGAACAGAGCCGTGGACACGATCATGAGGGCGAGGGTGAAGAGCATCATCCGCCATCTCCCCACCCTCCGAGACACGGCGCTCGAGGGCAACCGAGTGAATATGGAAACGATGGCAGGGACCGCCATCAACAACCCCAGCTGGACCGGATCCGCCCCCACCTCGACGAAATAGAGAGGACGCAAGTCCCTGGTCACAGCGGATCCCAGGATATACATGAAAGAGACAAAGATGATGCTAAGCAAAGCCCTGGAGTGCCGCAATGATTTCATCCTGAGGGGACCAATCTATGGTCTCTTAAACCTATCGCGCGCGAGATCAAGAATGCCAACTAAATCAATGCGTAAGCTCGACAAGCAATAGAGCGCATCACGGACTTGTACCGAATTTCCCCTGGATTCGGTCGTAGAACATATTTACCAGCCTCTCACATCGCTCTTTTTCCTCGGGTTTCTCGTCTGGAGCCTCTAGATCCACGACATCGAGGTATGGCGTGCACATCAGAGTTGCAGCCAGATGGTCGTTTTCTCGATGTACAACCAGCTCTATCACTATTCTGTTCTTGTGTATGTAACCGATGAAGAGGTTCATGATCGTGGTAGTGAGCTGGGAGGACCGTTTAGCGCTGGCCCCTATCACACTGAATCCGTCCCCCCATTCCTCCTGATGTACGTTGAAGAAGCCTATCTCGCCCAGGAGCTCGATGTAGAAGTCTCGCAACTCTTCGCAGTCGCCTTGAAGGCTAAGGTTCAGAGTGGTCAAGTTTTGTTTCGCCTGATGCTTGTTAAATATAGCATCCAGTACATAAAGTTGAGATTAAAATGGTTGTGATAGACGGCCACACTCATTTCGCAGGGCCCGGGAAGGGATTCCCCCCGAACACCGTGGAGGACCTCCTCGCGAACATGGATGGGAACGGCATCGACTCCATCGTCACATGCGCCCCGTATTCCTCCATAGGGAAGGACCGGACATACGACGATGCTAATCGATTCCTCGTGGAATCCATGTCGAAGGCGCCTGAACGGATTATCGGGTTCCTGCGCGTGAACCCCCATCTCCAGGAACACGCATTAAAGAGCATCGAGGAGGGGGTGAAGAAACAGGGCTTCAAGGGGATAAAGGTCCACCCGAGGAACGAGGCCTTCGCAATAAACAGCGAGGAACTGGCTTTCCCCATAGCCGAGCTGGCCTCCAAGCTCAAGGTCCCCATCCTGATCCACACGGGGGAGCCCGACACCTACGGCTTCGCCCAGCCCACCCTCGTCGGAGACCTCGCCGACTCTTTCCCCGACCTCACGCTGATCATCGGCCACATGGGGAAGCGCCTCTACGAGGACGCGATCTGCGTCGCGAGGTGGTTCGAGAACATCATACTGGAGACCTCCTTCAGGAGCCACCGAGACATCGCCCGAGCCGTGAAGCGCGTCGGCGCAGACAGGGTCGTGTACGGCTCGGATATGCCCTTCGGCGTCCCGGAGATAGAGATGATGAAAGTCCGTCTAGCGGACATCACCCCCGAAGAGAAGGATTTGGTCTTGGGGGATAGCATGGCCAGGACCTTGGGCCTGGAGGTGGATCGATGACCGTCATCGATGGCCATGTCTTCCTCGGGAAGACGATATACATGGAGCAGACCGGCGAGACGCTGATCGCCAACATGGACAGGCTCGGCGTGGATATCTCGGTCGTGGTGGCCCCGCCTCCCGGACCCTTCTACGGCGAAGCCAACGCATACATCTTGGAAGAGGTCGAGAAGCACCCTGGCAGGCTGGCCGCCCTCTTCAGGGCGAACCCCCAGCTTGAGGGCGAGGACGAAAGGTTCAGGGATGCTCTGGGTAGGGGCTTCTCCGGGTTGCAGCTGGACCCCACGAACGACGGATACGGCGTCGGCGGCGACAGGATGGAGCCTGTTGTCAATGTGGCGGAGGAGGAGGGGGTTCCTGTGTACATCCACTCGGGGGACTCCATCTTCTGCCCCCCGGAAGCGGTGGCGGACTATGCCAGCAGATTCCAAGGGGTCAACTTCGTTACCCCTCAAAGCCGGAGAGCCTACAGAGTCCTCAAAGACTGCAGCAACCTCTATCTTTCGACCCGGCCCTTCCCCACTTTGGCCTTCCAACGCGGATACGCAGATGAACTGGACACGGACAAGCTGATCTTCACATCCGACGCCCCACTCGGGCACCTTGACCTGGAGATGAAAAGTGTGGAACTATCCAAACTCGAAGATGAAAAACGAGAGAGGATCCTATGTGGAAATCTGCGGAGGATCCTGCAGTTCACCTAGTCCGAGAGGTTGATCGGATCCCGTAATCATTTAAATTCAGAAAAGGATATCATATTTATAACTTTAAAAAGAGAAGTGATTTGAGACTAGACTGAGGCCCTAAGATGACCATCCTCGAAGTTCAGGACCTGAAGACTTACTACTCGACCCTTAAGGGCGACGTCAAGGCGGTTGATGACGTCAGACTCCGGATGGAGAAAGGGGAGGCCCTGGGCTTGGTGGGCGAGTCGGGGTGCGGGAAGACGACCCTGGCGCTGGCCATCATGCGCCTCCTTCCTTGGAACGGCAGGATCGCCGGGGGCAAAATATTGCTAGACGGCGTCGACATAGTTGGCCTCGACGATAAGATATTCGACAAGGAATACAGGTGGAAGAAGATGTCCTATGTCTTCCAAGGGGCCATGAACGCCCTAAACCCCGTGTTCAAGGTGGGGGCCCAGATCGCAGAGGCCATCACGATCCATGAGGACGTCGAGAAGCCTGAGGCCATGGAGAGAGCCCGGGAGCTCTTCAGGCTGGTGGGGATAGACCCTGAACGTACGACCAGCTTCCCCCACGAGCTCAGCGGCGGCATGAAGCAGAGAGCCATGATAGCCATGGCCCTCGCATGCAACCCCGACTTCATAATAGCCGACGAGCCCACAACCGCCCTCGACGTCATCGTCCAAGCCCAGACACTCGAGGTGATGAGAGAGCTCCAGCAGAAGCTCGGCCTCACGACGATGATCATCACCCACGACCTCTCGGTGGTCGCCCAGACCTGCTCGACGTGCGCCATCATGTACGCCGGGAACCTCGTCGAATACGCCGACATAAACACCATCTTCTCGGAACCCGCCCACCCCTACACCAAGGCCCTGATAGGCGCTTTCCCCAGCATCAAGGAGGACAGGAGGGAGCTGGTCTCCATACCCGGTGTGCCTCCGAATCTACTGCATCCCCCGACTGGCTGCAGGTTCAACCCGAGATGCCCAAATCGCATGGACATATGCACTAAAGAGAAGCCCGATTATCTCGAGATAGAAAACGGGCACAACGCCGCCTGCCACCTGCTCACAGGGAAGGGATGAGCGAATGAATGGAAAGATCGAACTCAAAGTCGAAAACCTGAAGAAATGGTTCCCGGTGAGGAAGGGCCTGGTCTCAACTCTCCTCTCTAGAAAGACCGACTACGTCAGAGCCGTCGATGGCATATCATTCGAGGTGAGAAAGGGAGAGGTCTTCGGCCTAGCAGGGGAAAGCGGATGCGGCAAGACGACGGCCGGAAAAACGGTCTTGAGGCTGCTCGAACCCACCGGGGGAAAGATTTACTTCGAGGGGCGGGACATCACCGCCCTCAACAAGGTCGAGATGAAGGAGTTGAGGCGGAGGATGCAGATCGTCTATCAGGACCCCTACCAGTCTCTGAACCCGAGGATGACTGTGTTCGACATCATATCGGAGCCCATCCAGGTGCACAAGATGGCCGACTCCCTCGCAGAGACGGAGGATATCGTCCACAAATCCCTCGAGGAGGTGGAGCTGTTCCCCGCAGAAGACTTCGTCTTCAGGTTCCCCCACGAGCTCAGCGGCGGCCAGAGGCAGAGAGTCGCCGTGGCCCGGACCCTGGTCCTCCAGCCCAGCTTCGTGGTGGCTGACGAGCCCATATCGATGCTAGATGTCTCGATCCGGGCCGGCATCCTCAAGGTCATGCTCAAGTCGAGGCAGGCCCAGGATGTCACGTATATATTCATCACTCACGACCTCGCTTACGCCCGCCACATCTGCCACAGGGGGGCGATCATGTACTTGGGTAAGATCGTTGAGATGACCTCCATGGACCACCTGGTCAAGCACCCGCTCCACCCATACACCGTAGCCCTGATGAAGGCGGTGCCCGTCCCGGACCCGGAATACGAGAAGGCCCGAGCGGTGATAGGAGGCGAGGTCCCCACGCCGATCAACCCGCCGCCGGGATGCAGGTTCCACCCCCGATGCTCCAAGGCTTCAGACATATGCCGTAAGGAGGAGCCCGAACTAATAGAGGTGGAAAACGAGCATTTCGTCGCCTGCCACCATGCACACTAATCCTTCATGAAAAGCCTGCCCGAGAGGCGTATCCTAAGAAATCCTCTGCATTATTTTCGAAGGTCCAGCTTCGTTCTAGTCAACGTGGGGGGACCCGGTGCTGACAGACGTGAACCTGAGGAGGGTGTCACCGAATAGGGTCTCAACGTAACCTGATCCCGTGATCTGCCACTCCCATTTCCCCTCCTCTAACGCCTGATCTATGGTGAACATCCGGTCAACAGGGAGTAGCAGAAAGTGGTCAAACGATGCCTCGGATTTGGGCTGTACAGCCGGGATCTGCCCCAGGACCTGATGGTCCATGTACTTCTGATTCAGGTGAACGTCGAACTCGATCTTCCGGAGCTTAAGGGTGTTCCGATTAGGGTTCACGATCTTCACGCTCAGGTTCAGTGCGGGCTCTCCCTGACTCAGATCGAATCCGGTCACATCGATCTCGATGCCCGTCTTCATCACGAGGCTGTATGTGGTGGTGTACTGGTTGATCATGTAACCCGTGAGAATCACCGAGATCAATGCGGCTGAGAACAAAGCTGCATAGCCCAGTCTCTGGTTTCGACGCCGGGCCTCGTCATTGGCGGCCAAATCCGGTGACCTCATCCTAGTAGAGATGAACAACTTGGATTTAACTCCCGTTCCCCTTAAACGGGAGACGATCACCAGCAACCATCTCGCAGCGAAAAAAGACCAGACGAATATCAACACGAGAGCGGTCACAGCTATGGTTGGAGGCATCGGCATACCATACTTGACGATGGTTATCGAGACGAAGAACATGTGGAGTATCGCCCAGAAATAGGAAACCATCTCCGAGGCGTTCACCAGCCCTAGGACCCTCGCGAATATATCCCTCAAGATCAGCGACAGGGAGTACGTGAATGAGACCAACAGGACTACCCCGAGTGTCCCAATCCATAACCGGGGGACTGGCATCGCGCCGATTAGATCGAGGACATCCCCGAAGGGATAGAAAGCCCCCATGACGAGATACACCACCGAACTCAGATAGCTCCAGAAACTCAGCCAGAAAAGAGCGATCGCTAAGAAGGGTCGGATACCCTTTCTCGTTCTGAGGATGATCTGCCCTGTCAGGGACGTAACCACGTCGAATATGATCCCTGCGACGGATATGAGGGCGATCTGGATGTCCGTGGGGTTCTGCAGCTCCCATCTCGTGTGGGAGAGGGTGAAGGGCCACTCCACGCTGATGCTCATCCCCGTGACCCTGCCCCCGAGAATCAACACGAAGGAGGCGTGCCCCATCTCGTGGATGAACTCGCTTAAGACCTTCATCGTGAACCCGAGGAAGAGAAACATCAATAGGAATCTTACGTACTCCCTCCGCCGAGCCATGGACGTATTCGTGACGGGCATTCCCCCTGATCAGATTCTCATTAAAGAGGCCTATGCGACATTATGTAAGACGACCTCAGCTGAGGTATATATACCGGATTTTAATTCCATCCCAAATAAATCTTTGAAACGACTGTAGAATCTCGGCCTTTTCGAATCAGCGGTATGGTTTCGTTATGTTTTTTATTCATCCAGGGGCTTGTATAGATGATATCTCCCTTGAGAAAGATCGACTATGTTGGCTTGGTCGTGGCGAGTGCTTTTATCGTTAATTGTGGCTACGTTGCTACAAATTTGTACGGGTTGTCAGGGATGGTCAGCATGGTCTTTATTCCAGGCTCAATAGTGGTAGTCCTGGCCTGGTTCATTAGGAATATGAAAACGACCATAGTCACATCATTCGCCGTCATTTTTCTCACTGCGATTTTCACACAGTTCTCTTTATCAGCCCCTGTCTGGTTCGGCATCATCGATAATGTACTGTATAAGAACTTGTTCATCTACACCGTTTTTTTAAAGGTAATTCAGTATGTCTTCGTCTCGACCTTTTTTTCCCTCCTAGCCGCATTGATGGCGGGACTGGCCTTCGAATAAAAAGGTCATTTACGAAATAAGTGGGGCTGGAAATCCCTAAAGCGATAAAAAGGTCATTTATGCATAAAATATTGATTATTTTGTGCAATTATAATATAATGAACAAATTACCTTCAATAAATTCAATAATTTACTCCCAATTTTTTTATAAATAAAAAGCGATGCTTACCTTAAATGTTATATAAATTATAGGCGAATAGCCACAAGGAGAACTCAAATATGAAGAAAAAGGTTTTCCTACTAATAGGATTAATTCTAGTACTGTCTTCAACTTTACCGATCTTTGCACAGGTGATCTCACCAGGACCAGCGTCCTGGGAGCCCGATCTAACCAGCTCCGGAGTCGCAATCTCAGAGCCCTTCGAGGGCTATCTCTACGACCCTGACGTCATCCACGGAGGCTCATTGACCGTCGCGACCCCCTCGGACCCGCCCGAACTGCATCAGTGGAATGCTGGTGCGACGGCCAGCTACGACTTCTTGGACATATTTAACGACTACCTTACTCGTACAGATCCCGTTACCGGCGCGGTAGTACCCTGGATCGCCGAGAGCTGGGAAGTATCGGCGGACAAGCTGAGTTATGTGGTCCACCTGGCCGAGGGCGTGAAGTTCCACGACGGAGTGGAGCTCACGGCCGAGGACGTCAAGTGGAACTTTGACTTCATCATGGCGAACAACTTCACCAGGATGTCCGATGTCTGGCAGATACTGAGCCGCGAGAAGCCGACGGAGATAATCGACGATTACACCCTGAGGTTCCACGTCGCGGAGCCGTATGTGCCCTTCGCACGTGAGACTTTAGGAAGTCCATACATCTACCCGAAGCACATATGGGAGCCCATATCAGAGGACCCAACCTTCGACTGGCTGACATTTGTTCCCAGCGAGGACCAGCACATCGGCTGCGGACCGTACAAATTCGTGGCTTACGTGCCCAACGCATGGTACAAGTTCGAGGCTTTCGACGACTACTGGCACGGCAAGCCCTACCTCGATGAGATTGTCAGGCCGATAATCACCAGCGGTGATGCGGAACTCCTCGCCGTGAAGAAAGGGGACGTGGACATATTCACAGGCTTCCTTCCCTCCGAGGCGATTCCAGGCCTCCTCAGGGAGGAGGGCATAGGCCTATACCTCTACAACAACCCCTACATGTACCACTGGGGAATGAACACCGCCAAATGGCCCTTCAGCGTGAAGGAGTTCAGGTTCGCCCTGGCCAACGCGATAGACAAGCAGGACATCGTCGACACACTGCTGCTCGGATACGGACTACCGGGTACACACGGCGTTGAGGCCCCATTCTACAACTTCTGGTTCAACCCCAATGTGCCTGAGACATACTCCTTCGACTTGGAAAAAGCAGCTGAGATACTCGACGACCTAGGCTGGGTGGACACGGATGGCGACGGAATCCGCGAGGGCACCGGAGATCACGCAGGTGAACCTCTGGCGTTCGACATCGGACCACCGATCTACGACCCGGTACGCTGCCGGGCCGCCGAACTGCTCAGCGAGTGGTTCGCCCAGATAGGCGTGGACGCCACAGTCCAGTACATGGAGTGGGCCACGCTCTGGGGTAAGATCACGCAGCCTCTGGACTCGCCGACCAAGATAGACTCATGGCTCCTCGGGTCCTCGCAGTCCCCGGAGCCCACATGGATGCATACGCGTCTACACTCGGACAACATCCCCAACCCGAACTACTACGGCCTTAGAAATGCCGAGTATGACGAGCTGGCGTTGCTCCAAGGCACCCAGTTCGACAGCTCAGAGCGCCAGGCAACCATCTGGAGGATGCAGGAGATCCTCGCTGAGGAGGTACCCCTGGTGGTGCTGTACTTCAGGCAGAGCCCCAGCGTCTACAGGAACGACGAACTCACCGGATGGGTAGAGCACTTCGGAGCCGGCATGGACCACTTCTGGAACTACATAAACCTCCGACCGATAGTGGAGCTCAGTACCATGAGCGTATCTGTAGTGGGCACACCGCCACCCGAGTGCGAGATCGGCGACGACTTCACGCTCGGAATCACATACACCGGCCCCGAGGGACCGGTCACGACCGCAAGCGTCTCAGCCATGCTGACAGGGGACCCGACACCGTACACGTTGGAACACGTCGGATCGGGAACCTACGAGTGCGACTTCGATACAACGGACTGGCATGAAGGAGATTACACCATCAGGGTCGAGGCCAAGGCAATGGGCTTCATCTCTGAGCTGACCACCTTCGCGATAGATTCCGTGGAACCCTTCGTTGAGGAGCCCGTTGAACCCGAGGAGCCCGGATTCTGGGAGTCCTATGGAGCAACGGTGACGGGCGTCGTCGTAGTATTGGCGGTCATAGCCGTAGCTGCAGTCTACATGTACGGAAAAAAATCCTAGGAAAAACCCTCCTTTTTTTTATTTTATCATCAAAAGTCCAAGGTAATAAATAGTACATTCAAAATAAATCTAGCTTGAACGACGAGGAAAAGAACACAGAGGAATGTGAGCACCATGGCGTATATCATGAAACGCACAGCATCAAGACTGATCACATTCGCCGTCGTCATCTCCCTCCTATTCTTCTTGGCGAGGAGCGCCGGAGCAGACCCTTTCGAACGCTACCTCTCGGAAGACCCGAGGATCCCTCTGGAGCAAATCGAGCGACTTAGAGCCAGATTCGGTCTGGACAAGCCGTTGCACCTGCAGTACTTTGATTTCCTTTGGAACACACTGAACGGAGAGTTCGGATACTCCCTATACTACAAAAGGCCCGTCTTCGACGTAGTCATGGAGAGGCTGCCCTACACGCTGTTCCTGATGGGCATTTCCGTCGTCCTGTCCACAATAGTGTCCTTCGTAATAGGAGTATACTTCGCCTATAAACGCGGCACGAAGATAGACACCTGGGGCACAAACATCTGCATGTTCGTCCGTTCCACCCCCCACTTCTGGCTCGGCATGATACTCCTGATCGTCTTCGCGTATTACATACCGATCTTTCCCCTGTTCGGCGCCTTGACGCCCGGTGTGCAGCACGAAAACTGGTTCGAGTTCCTCAAGGATCTCTTGTTCCACTACACACTCCCTCTAACCACGCTGCTGGTAAGGCAGATAGGAATGTACGTGCTGTACATGCGCAACTCGACGGTGGAAGTCCTCGGCGAAGACTACATGGTCACGGCCAAGGCGAAAGGGGTGCCGAAGATGTCGATCATGTTCAAACATGCGGCCAGGAACGCGATGCTCCCGATGGTGACCGTGACAGCGATGCGCTTCGGGTTCATGGTGAACGGGGCCATACTAACCGAGACGGTTTTCTCGCTCCCAGGGACGGGGCGGCTGATCTACCAGAGCATCATGAACGACGACTTTTTCCTCCTCCAGGGAGCCTTCTTCATAATCTCGATAACGGTCCTAGTCGCCAACCTAGTGGCGGACCTGCTCTGCGCCTGGTTGGACCCGAGGATAAAAATATGAGGGGTGAGATGGGTTGACAAAGCGGAAAACCGGAGGCTCACGCTTCCGGATGCAGTATAACCAGTTCATCAAGGGCGCACGAACATTCGCATCGATATACAGAAGAAACAAGTCCGGCCTGCTGGGACTAGCCCTCCTGCTCTTCTTCGTATTTACGGCGATATTTGCGCCCTTCCTAGCCCCGTACGACCCCTACAAGAGAGTTGACCGTCCCATCCTACCGCCCTCCTCGAAATACATCCTGGGCACCAACGACATAGGGCAGGACATCTTCTCCGAGATGATCTACGGGACCAGGGTCTCCCTCAGCATCGGCTTCATGGCGGCCTTCTTCACGGTGACCATCGGAACCCTCATAGGGGTCGTCGCCGGCTTCATGGGCGGGACGATCGACGAGATACTGATGCGCTTCACGGATGTGATCATGATCCTCCCGAGCATCCCTCTGCTCATCCTGCTGATGGCCCTCTTCGGCAAACAGAGCTTCATGATCATGATCTTGGCGATCTCGATACTGGGATGGACGGGAACCGCAAGGCTCGTCAGGTCGTCCACCCTCTCGATCAAGGAGAGGATATACGTGGAGGCCGCCAAGGCCATCGGTGCCGGGGACAGGCACATAATCACCAAGCACATCCTTCCCAACGTTTCCCCCCTGATCATTGCGACCATGATCTACCAGGTGGCGGGGGCGATGATGTCCGAGGCGAGCCTAGCGTTCCTGGGTCTGGGCGATCCCAGCCACAAGAGCTGGGGGATGATACTCCACTATGCCCAGACGTCGGGCGGATGGTACGCCAACATGGGCTACCCCGCATGGTGGTGGATAATACCCCCAGGCCTCTGCGTCGCCCTGACGGTGACCTCCCTCGTGCTCATAGGGCAGACGATGGAGGAGATAATCAACCCGAGGCTGCGAAGGCGCTAGCCTTAACAATATTGAACATAAGCGGGTTGAATGCGTGTAATTATAGTTGCTTATCCCCAAAATCTGGAGTTGTAAACGGGTATTCTAACTAACCCGACAAGGCGATGCTATCATTTATCCCGCTGGCGCCTCGAATCCTCACCCGGCTTGATGAGTTCCTCCACGAGGTCATAGAGCCTGCTGTAGATGTGGCAGTTCTTCGAGTGGAAAACGAGTTCCCCGGTTGAATAGTCCGTGCCCGCTCTGGCGTTGAGCTCGCCGACCAGGGCCTCGTTGAACACCTGGATCCCCGCGATGTTGGCCGGGAGCCCCGCGTAGGCGTCCCAGGACCTGAAGTAGCATGTCAGGTGCATCTTGCCGTCCAGGAGCTCGGTGTCCATCACGGTGAGGCACGGAGGCTCATGCTTCATGCCGGCCAAGGTCTTGTGGATGTCCTGGGGCTGCCGTATCACCATGGTGAGCTGACGGTCCTGCGGCTCCTCGGCGTATCTCTCGATGACCTGCTGTATCTGGTCCACGGGCTCCCTGAGCCGGCTGGCGTAGGTGTAGGTCTCCCCCTCCTCCTTGACCCCGGCCCAGAGGTACTGGAGGGCATAGGAGTTGATGTACTTCATGTCGCACGGGGCCTTATCGGCGACGAGGGGCCTGCTCTCCGGGTTGGTGATCCGGATGCTCAGGTTGAGCTTCCTCGTCATGGTGACCTCGGAGCCGTAGCCCACGCTGAAATCTTCCCCGTTCTCCCAGATCTCCTCCAGGGTCCGATACCATGCCCCCGGGATATCGAAGGCCTTGACGGTGGCGTATTTCAACTCGTCTCTCTCCCGAATAACGCGGCTTTACACTGTTTGGCTTTCGGAGTATTACATTTTTGCTATTGAAATCCTGTTCCTAGAGGTTTTTAATGAATGATGAAGAAAAAAAGGGGTGTATCGAGTCTTTTTCACGCGGAAGATTCGATTGTGGAGACGTTCCCATCCTGATCGACGGTGCCTTTCCATACGAAGTTGGGGCTTCCCGTGAACTCTATCTCGATGGAGTAGACGGGGTCGAGGACGACGGAGTTGGAAACCGTGACCGTCCACTCGCCCTTCGTATATTGAACCGTGTTGGCTCCGACCCACCCCTCGGGGGTGAGTGACTCCTCGTGCCAGGGCGTCCTGATCATCGAGGGATTCCCAAGCCCAGCCAGCTCGGCCTGGCTCTCGAGGAGGTGCCTGAGGGCCATGTCTCTACCGAATGCCGGACCCTCCGGAACTTCCTCCTGTACCATGTTGCCCGCTGCAACGACGATAACCGCGGATATCACGATGGCAGTCATCATGGCGATGACCAAACTCATCCTGTTTCTCACGTATTTCACCGTCCCCTATCCCTCAAAGCTTTAATATGAATCCACGGTTTAGAACGATCGTTCTAAGGAGGCGAACATACTAGTGTGGCACAGATCGTTTCATGTAGAAGCCGCCTGATTGATGCTGAGGCGGGAGAGCTTCTCAGTTAAATAATGACTGTTTTTGCATAATTTATAATAGAATAGGGTTTTTTTATACATATAGGCGTGATTTATCATCTAAAATTAATAAGAACATAAAAACCGGCATAAAACCAGATTTCATCCCATTTTAGGGCATGGATACCCAACAGTTTATCTATCACCGCACAGTAAAAAAAGCGGTGGAGCGGAGGCACGCCTTTCTATTGCGCGTAGGGGTTGACCTCCGTTCCATCACCCTTCTGCCCCATATATAAGAAAAATGGATGAATCCTATCACCATAATCTAGCCCGGGAAAACGCTGACTCGGGCATTATCTGGCACCCGTTGTTGGTCTCGGGGTAGTTGAAATCATCGAGATGAATGACTCCATTGTTGATCAACGCATTGACCGTTTGAGTGATCCACTCTTCGCTCGGATCATTGATCCGTGGCGCAACATACCCGGTCATCCATAGGCTTCCAGTGCTATCTTGAGCCTCTGCTTCTCCGCGGAGGCGATGGCGTCGTGTCCCTTATCGTACCAGGGCTGCTCGGAGTTCAGCGCCCTCAGAGACTCGATGAGCCCCAAGCTCTTCTCGAGATGCCCCCGGATATCCCCTGCCTCGTTCCCTCTGCCGTTGAAGAGGCTGGCCTGCCTCTCGGACCAGTCCCCCGGCTGATCCATTCCGGCGACGTATTTGGGAAGCATACCCGCCAGGGTCTCCTTCGCCACGATGCTCCCCATCTTTCGGATCTCCCCCGTGGAGGCGTAGAGGCTCTCATCCAGCCCGTACAGGGGCATATCGTAGTGATTGTCATCGAGCTGCGTCACATCGCAGATTGCGAAGCTGTGCATCTCGATACCCTTCTCCTCGCATATCCTCCCAATCCTGGCCAAAGCCGGGATGGCGATGAAGCCATAGAGAACTATTCTTCGGGGCTCCAGACCGACCTCGAAGAGCTCGAGGAGGGCCGCCTCCGCCGACCTCCCGGTGGCATATGTATCGGGAATGATCAGATCCGAGACGTCCCGGATGTCGAGATCGACCGGATAGTCCCTGTATGTCACAGTGAGGCTCCGAGAGTCGTCGGAGTGAGCCCTGTACCCGTCGCCCTTGTACTCGGTCCGGATGCTCACGACGGGAACCCTCACGGGGAGGGCATCCACGACCCTGTAACCCGACGCACCCCTCAGGATGTGCAGAACCGCGGTCCCCTCTCCATTGAACCGCCCCAGCCCCACCAGGGCCGCGGAGAACTCTGCCGAGCACTCGAGGCACAATCCCTCGAGGGCTTCTCCCACGATGCTGGGGTGGCAGGCGATCTCTCTCCCAGGGGCTGAGTCGATTATGTATAACGACCCGTGTATGGCCCCCCGGGGTACAAGCGGCGACTTATTCGCATCAACCTTGTAAACCTCGAATCCCTGATCCTTCTCCAGGTCGAGGGCTTTCGTTGACGACACGTCCACGGGGAATTCGCTCAGGACAGTATCGAGTAGGGCGTCGAGTTCCATGGACAGTAACAGGTTTTAATCCGTATAAGAGACTGGAGGTCGCGGAATGCAACGCGATGTGAGACAGCGTTGAGCCGGCTCGCGCTCTTGAAATTGGTTAGTCGGATAATGGATGAGTCTCGAAAGCCTTACTACCTATACTGTATCTTACAGATTGATCTAAGATGGGAGAAGAACTGATCAAGACCATATTCTCTCGGCGGAGCATCAGGAAGTACACCGAAGAGTCCGTCCCCGAGGAACATGTCACGACCATCCTTGAGGCCGCCATGGCCGCTCCTTCAGCATCCAATAAGAAGCCCTGGCATTTCGTGGTAGTCACAGAGAGGG
>JAOZHO010000047.1 GCA_026014875.1 Candidatus Bathyarchaeota archaeon
AGAAAGGCCGAGGAAGAGTCTGGTGAGAACGGCTGCGATGTCGACGAATACGTCGCCCAAGGTTGACTGGATCAGGGAGGGGGAGAGGAAGGTCATTACGGCCAGCGCCGTGTAGGGGAGGAGTATCTTCCAGAGGGTGGGGGTGACAATCAAGGTGGCTCCGTAGCCCACCAGGAAGAATATCATGGTCGAGGCGTGGAGGTACTGGTGACGGGGCAGGAACTCGGTGTTCCTCATGAAAAAGAGGGGGAACAGGGTCACGGCCAGGCCGAACAGCCTCCTGGGGAGCATTGATGTGTAGCCCCGTTCCTGGGAGAGGATCTGGTTGAATTCTTCCCAGCGGAGCAGGAGGAAAAAGGAGACGAGGAAGAGCCCTCCCAGGGATGAGCTGTAACCGAGGTTCCCCGAGAGGAGCTCGAAAGCCTTCTCGAGAAGGGCTACGGTGTTGTGCCGGTACAGCAGGAGCAGTAGGGATATGGTTGCGATGAACCACAGGATCACCCGTTTCCCGCTTTCCCTGTCCACCCTGACCGGCCACACCATCAGTAGGTCTCCCTCGTCAGCTGGTGAATAAACTTGGGGATGAAGGATAATGCGAACGAGGGATTCAGGAGACTCAGGGCCTGCACTCCGAGGCTCCGCCTCATCCTCGGCTCGCCGGCCTTCTCGAAGAAGACCCTCCAGACGGAGCCGGCGGAAAACTTCATCGGCATCTCCGTGTGACGGTCATCGTCTCCGATCCGGACTCCTCCCAGGTCCTCCAGCAGATCCACGATCTTTTCGGGAATTGAACTATGCGCCATTTGATGCAACGTCGCGGTGATCCCGAGATGGAGCGAGGCAGCCGAAATTAACCGGTTCTCACGAGCCTGGGTGACGAGGGAATCCATCTCACCCGGGGTCATGGCGTCCAGCGTGTACAGTGTGGTATAGTACTCAGATAGGACATACATCAGCTCCTTTATGATGGAGTGGCTGATGATCGCGAGGAGATCCGATGCGGGGTCCAGAGCCCTGACGGTTCCGCCCCCGACCTCCACGTCCACCACGTGATCGAGGAGGTTCCTCTTATCCAGGTAGACTATCTTGCTGACCCCGATCTCGTCGTAGATATCGATCCCGATGCCGGACTCAGGGTCCCGAAAGGTGGTGGACAGAGGGCCCTCGTCAAGGGTGATGAAACCTGCTGCAGCGAAGGCCTCTCCGAAGGGTTCCAGATCCCCGTCGAAGGCGATTACGTCGAGATCGACGGTGGTGTATGGGTAGGGCCGGATGCTCTTGAAGAATGCGTAGTTAAGCCCGGCATCCACGAGGATCGATGCGACCCGGGGAATCAGCCGGATCGTCGCCTCGGATTTCTCGATCATCGCGGCTCTCTCCTCCACGAGCGAGGCGGGAACATCGTCATCCCCGAGAGAGGTCAAGAGCAGGAGACCCATGCGGTTCCTCCGCGCGAGATCGTAGAGACCGTGGGCCGCCTCCGCCGGGACGGAGTGGGTCGACTCCGCGAAGGGCGACCCCACGACCCTGAGAAGATCTACAACCGACACCGCTCAGCACCCGCCTCCGTCTATTATCGCCAGGATCCTATTCAAGGAGTCCCCTGGTGTCTCATCCGTCGTATCGATGATGTTGGCGTTCAAGCCCAATTTCCCATACAACGCCAGCTGACGCCTCAAGTACATAGGGGCTTCCCCGCTCCGGGCCATGAGGCTTCCCAGCCCCGCAGTGACGAAGAACAGGGGACCGGCTCTCCGCATGAGAGCCATCAGGTGTCTGGCTAAGAGGCTGTCGGGAACCGTGGGATCGTCTGTCACCAAGGCGACCCAGACAACGAGGTCCGCTGTGAATCTGTCGGAGACGACGGTGTAGTCGAGCCATGCGGGGAGGGCGTACTGGAGCACGTAGATCGGGAGGAAACCGAGGTATTCCAAGAGGAGCCAGAGCCTCGAAGCGGAGGAGGGGACGGCTATCCCGTAATAGGGGTTCGAGAGGCCATGGAACGCGGGGAATCGCGCGAGGAATCGGGAGAGCAGGGAGACGAAGGTGTGGCTTCCCCGCATCCAACTCCAGCTCACCCGGTGTCCCCGCTCTTTCAGTATCGCCGCTAAGGCTTTGGATATTGTTGTCTTACCGGAGCCATCGGGGCCAAACAAGACGATCAGAAATCAGTCACCTCACGCGTGATCTCACTATGTCAAAAAATGTTTTACCGGTTAATATGGGACAGACTTTTTATCTAGAATTCTTTACCCGATTTTTTATAGTTTTTGTAGGCATATAGTATGCCATTATGGTCTTTCGTAGAGAACCCGCATTTTCTTAGGATTAATGATAGTTCATCAAGTTATTCTGGATAGTGATAGGCGGCAACTACGATTTTCGAAGTTGAGTGAGTGAGAGTGTTCAAAGCACCCAACAAGATTTCTTTTTCAGCACCCTCAGCATCAATTTTAATTATATCAATTCGTTTTGATGTGTGTTGTTGAATAATATCATCTAATTTTCTACTATCCACTTTTACATATTTGTTCGAAGGATTGACAACGGTTGCATGGCTGGGTTTATTAGCAAAATATAATTTTTGCTTACCATTTTGAGTGGATAACGCTATGTTGAGGGGGGTAATGTTTTTGAAAGAATTGATTTTTATGTTGTGTTTCAAAAGGGCATAGCCGTTAGGAGAGGGTTCTATCGCATAAACATGCCCAGTATCGCCTACTCTACTAGCGGCTTTGAGGGTGTACGTCCCTACATGAGCCCCTATGTCAATTACTATGGATCCTTTTTCCGGTGTGAAGTATCGGTCATAAACTTCATCGGAAAATATTTCTCCGATTATTCCACTATCATGATGTGGCACGAAAAGTGCTAAATTTAATAAATTAATGAATTCGAAACCATGATTTAATGAAATGCCGGGCCATTCTAGAAGTCTGGTATAAACCCCTGAATATTGCTCATTTAATCGTCTATCCGCCAGTATTATTCGCAGTGCGACACGTCTCATAGTATTCAAGAAACAAAGGGGATTCAACATACAGATTAGAAGGGTATTAATAACTCTACGCAAACTAGAACGCTCGTTATATGAAAATTGACGCTCTCGTGTTTGAGTCATTTCTTGATTAGTTATCTTAAGCCAGATAAATCCATGCCAGAGTCATAGAAGCACTAAAAGATGTTGTTAGGAGTGTAGATAGTTGAGTCCCCTTTCTTGGTAAGTCGGTGTTCAACATCAAAGAGATTTAAGTTTCGTACTTAAACGATTCGCGCGCTCGCGCGGAATTATTATGAATTGCTACAAAGCTTGTCCCTCTCGGAAAGAACATCCTAAATATAGTTATCTTAACTTGTCTTATGGTTTTAGAGATACGCGTGTTTTGTGTTATTAGCTTCCTAATATATCGGAATCTCGAAAAGAAGGGGATTTGATTGCTATCTATGTGCGGATAAGCTATGTGCATCATGAATATATTTACAGGTAAATGGGCGAAAAGATTTCGAAAAGATTTTATGTCCAGTAAATTTGGGTGTGTGCGCTTAAGCTTATGTCCCATGCGAAATACTACAGTAAAAGTATACTTGTTGGGAGTCGTAACAAGAAAGGCTTTGCTAACCCTTTCTAGTTCCCTTATGCAAGTTTCAGCATAAGCAAATGTTGGTAAATGCGGGACCACTTCAGAGCAAACAGTTTTTTCAAAGCATTTATCTTTGAAAGGAAGATATACCACGCTTCCTAAAACTCGATGACCTTTAAAACCATACACTTTGAGAGTTTTAAAAACGGATTGTGTAAAATCTAAAGCAACGGAGTTCTCTTTGTTTGCTATGATAAAAGGCTCTTTACATCCACAACCCGCGTCTAGGATTGAACCTTGCGAGTTGTCTATAAATTTTATTAGTAAATCATAGCGTTCTTTTTCACCCACGTATTCCTCTATCGTATTCTCGAAGACGTTTCTGAGGTATATTTCTGGTTCAACAAAGTTATTGATGGATTCTGTCACGCCTTCACGAAATTTCATTTTGACACTTCAAATATGCGCGCGTATCATTTTACTACGCTAAACATTCTTTTTCAAGTATTACAGTAAATATATTAGAGGATTCCGTTTTTCTTCGTTCTCTCTTTGTATATGTGAATCAGTGCTGAACTGAGTATATAGAACAAACTAAACTCCACCCTCAAATCCTGGCCTAGATCTCTCCCACCCCACCCGCAAACTCTCTCTAGGCTCTCAAGACGCCCATCCAACCCCGCCTCACCCATCCCTTCACAATTCCACAGCCCGCTCCCTCGAAGCATCATAGCACACGATACGACCTCGCCGCCATGCGCGCGAGGCTCGTCTGCGCTGTATTTTAAGGTTAAACAGGCATTTTTGCGTAGTTCTTTCAGCAGAGACAACCTGCAACATCCGTACAGATGTATCATGCTATGATACCCTCGAATAATTCGATCAGTCTATGACCTATGGCATCGAGGGAATAATTACTCACCATGTGGGACCTCGCTGACGAGCCAATTCTTTTTCTGGCTTCGTCGTCCATCAGAAGGCCATTCAAGGCTTCCCTGAGCCTCCCCTCCTGGTCGGGGGGGATCAGGACCGAGTTGCCGTTGCCTGCGACTTCTCCGATCGCCCCTGCGTTCGTCGTGACTAGGGGGGTTCCGGAGGACATGGCTTCGAGGATGGTGACGGGGGGATCGATTATCGTATACGGTTTCTGGAAAGGGAGGGCAATTACATCCACGGCGTTGAAAAAACGTTCTATGTGGTCGAAGCCGCTGAATATGGCGTTGTAGTAGTAATCGCCTCTGCGGTTCAGTATCCTGATCTTGTCTTTCACACCACATTTTTGCACGTGATGTATGAAGTCGTTGTAGTGCTCCTTGGTGATGAAAGGGGACGAGACTATGGCCAGAACCAGATCCCTGTGGCTTGACGAAACATTGCCCACGGCCTCAACCAGATCGTATGCTCCTCGATCCGGGGTCAGATGGCCAACGTATCCAATTATTCTCGCATCTTTGGGAAGATTCAGCAGCTTCCGGGCTTTGGTTTTGTCTCGGGGTTTGAATCGTTCGGTGTCAACAGGGTAAGGTACGTGATGAACGTTGCTCGGGTCAAGGATTCTGGAGTAATGGCTCACGAGCCTACGATTGATGCAGAAGACGTGGTCTGTGCTCCCGTGGCTCAACAGCCATCTATGGTTTCCGTGGAAAAGCCCCACCTCTGGGGTGTAGGGGTGGAATGCGTGAGCGACTATCTTTACTTTCTTATTCCTTGCCTTCGAAAGGAGTTTCAGGAACGTGGAGTAGTGAGTCATCGGGACGTTCGTCAGGTATATCGCGTCGAAGCCCTTGGTCAGGCACCCTGAGATAAGGATCCTGTAGATCTCGTGAATCTTGAAGGCGACGGCTCCCAGTGTTTTAGAGAACTTGGGTATGGCGAACATGCCGTACACGGCGTAGACTTGGTCATCCAGCGGTTTGTAGACGTGGACGTCGCCCCTTGTGAGGGGTCGTCCATGGGAGATGACCCGGGGTTTCAAGCTCGAGTTGAGGACGCTGTTGATGAGGTTGATGGAGGCTTGGGTGTGGCCCTCGGGTATGGGGTCTGCATATCTCTTCGCGATTATCGCGAGCCTTTTGCTCATGGTGTTACGCTTCCGGGGAGCAGTTTATGTGATTCCTAGAGCCTGGATGAAGATGTCGAAGACCTCGTCCATGGATATGGTCGACCTCGGCAGCGGCTCACCGTTCTTAACGAGAAAGGCGTGCTGGCCGGGATTCCTAGGATGATATCCGTGCATCCCCCGGGGAACCGTCCTGCCCTGGAAATAGTTCGGAGAGACCACGATCCCCTCGTCGACAAGGAAGATGAGGTCGCCGAAGGCGTCGTCGCTGAAGTCCAGCCCTAAAGCTCGAAGCTCTTCGTCCTCTAGAATCATTCCTCCCTTGATAGTTCGCAGCAGCTCCGTGATCATTGATTCCGCGGCCTCGGTGTAGAACCAGAATCGGGCCATAGTTGCGTCGTAGAAGGAGAGATAGTCGCGCCCGTCTCCGAGGTCCAGGTCTTTCACTCTTCCTTGGACATCTATCGAGTGCTTGACCTCGCTCATGCCATGATCGGAGAAGACGATGACGGTGCCACCGGGGTTGCTCGATTCGAAGCGCTCTATCAGATCGTTGATGAATGCGTTGAGTTCACCCAGTTTATCCCGGGCTTCCCTCGAATCCACTCCATGATGGTGCTCGATGGAGTCCAGCTCCGTGAACCCGAGGATTATCACGTCGTTTTCCACTATAGCTTCCATGCCCTTCCCATGGACTTCGTGATCCTCCTTGACATCGGGGTATCCGATGTAGTGGTAATTCACCCCCCTGCTCCTCAGGATATCGAACAGGGTCTCCGTCTCACCCAGGCAGCCGGGTTGATGGATGTCCGATTCATACGGAGCGAAGTAGCTGAGCTTGGAGACGGGCACCGCGAAAGCATCATATGAACGGAAGGGGCGTATCCATCCGCTCAGGAATCTTATCGTTTCCCGGGCGACGATCTCGTAGAGCGATCGGAATTTACGTGGGGCTCTGGCCACCAGTTCGTCCAGATACCTCAGGTATCTGGAGCCCAGCCACCACCAGGGTGAGGACTCGGGGAAGTACGCCAGTTCGCTCCACCGCCCCGTCTCAGAAGGCATTTTCCCGGTCCACATGATAGATTGCTGCGCTGAGCTGTAGCCCAGGGCGGGGGTCAGCCGGATGGGCTCGTTGGATAGATTGAGCGTGAATGACGAGTCGTTTACCCGGTCGTAGCCGAGGCCGTCGATGAAAACGATGAGGGTTTTATTCACTCGATGTATTTCGACCACATCTTCGAGCCGACTCGCCTCATCCAGTCCCAGTGTTCGACGGGGTTTTCAAAGATTCCCGGGGGTTCCTCATGGGGGAGTTTGTTGAAGTATTTTTGGGCGTCTAACAGGAGGGGTTCCCGGTCAATGGGGCCTTTCTTCAGGATCATGGGCGTCGCGTAATACTGGAGTATCAGTGTTGAATAGATCGCGGCGGGCAGAGAAGCGGATAAGAACCTTGTGCTTCGGGGAATCGAGCCGAGAGAATAGTTGTTAGATTTTAAATAATGGATGATGGAGACCAGACGTGAATTGATAGTGTTGGTGCAGTTGAAGAAAGCCTCCACCAGATCTTTTACATCTTGAGCGTCTGGACCGGGATCGCATAGCTCCCTTACATGATGGGCCCAAACGGGCTTGGCGTAGTCGAGGAGTTCGAGCCAAACCTTGACTGCGACATCCACAAGCGCATCATCAGAGTGACAGGAGCCATACCTCTCGGCGACCCTGCGGAGATCAGGATCATATTTGAGCCTCGTGAAGAATTCCACCACCTCTGGAAGATCAGGGCATTGCTCCTTCAGGTACGGAAATCTATGGAACTCCGTTTGGAAGACCTCGGCTCTCTCTCCGTAACTCAGTTGGAATTTCCCGATGAGGTTCAGGAGGGAGCTGCCCAGATCAAGGAAGGCTATCGCCGTGTGGTAGATGGACATCCTGACCTGTCGAAGGTCCTCCTTGGTCTTCCAGATGAACACCTCTGGTTCGATGAACTTCATCTGGGTGGCGATCCTGTTGTTCAGCATCGTGAGGGAATCGATTCTGGGGATATCCTCGACTTTATGGTCTGAAATGAGATCGAGGCATTCATCGCCATAGAGCACCTTCCCGCAGTTTCTGAGCTGCAGAGTGAACATCGTAGGAGTCAGTGACCTCAAGTCGCCAACGCTCAGAGGATATATGCTAACACCTGATAGAAGGCCCTCTTGAATGAGTTCTTCAGATATTTTTTCAGAGAGGGTAGCGGATTCTCGACGAAGCCTGTCTATGGAGGAGTCGTGGCTCGGGGCCACCAAGACCATGAGGTCGTAGTCGCTGTATACCTCGATGCCGTGATCGGTCACGATCCCGGAGCCCTCTCCTCTCGTCACGCTCCCGGTCAGAATTATGGACTTGATTTTTTCTTCGCCAATACTCAGGAGTATCTTTCGAGTGGCGTGTTCGAGGTGCTTCTTCATCAGTTGATCTACGTGTTCGTCCGGGCTCATCTTGAAGCCCAGGTTGAGTTCGCGGGCGGTCATCGGAGAGAAGAGATGGGGCGTTCGGGTGTGGGGTGAGTCAGCAGACCAGTCCGTACCTGAGGGTGCATGTCTTGCAGTAATAGTCGTCCTTGTGTTCCTCCCGGTGCCTCGAGTACTCCTGAAGGGTCCAGTCTCTCTTCCTGTCGGCTGCTATCGCCTCGGAGAGCCTCTTCCTGAAGCGCCTGTACGGCTGATTGTTCCATATCTCATCCAGGCTGGCGTCGTTCAGGTTCCCCATGACGTATGTCTCGGGGAGCATGCGGGTCTCTATCTTATCGAACCACTCGCTCGGCTCAGGGGAGAGGGAGTAGTGATCCCCGACCAGGCAGCAGGGGAGGACCGACCCGTCGTGGGCCACGTAGGGTTTCAGCCAAGGCTCCCAGCAGATCTCCACCTTCGGCGTCAGCGGTCTGATGATGAGGTTGACGCCCGTCTCCCTGGCCACCTCCCTGCTTTTCTCGAATATCTGCAAGGCTCTGGTCGCGTCGTTGCTCAGGTGCTCGTCGTACATCTCGGGGGTCCAGGGTATCAGGTTATTCAGCCGTACCAGTTTCGTGTACGGGCTGAGAGCCTCGACGAGCTCGGGGAGTTCATGGATGTTCCTCGTGGAACCGATGAAACACACGGCCAGCTCCGGTTTCCCCTCTCGCCCGTCTTTTAGATCATGAAGCTCGCCGATGTTGTTCACGATGCGCTCGAAATTCGAGCCCGGGGACAGCTGTTCGTGGGTGTCATGCATGCCGTTGATGCTGAAGGTGATCTCGTCGACGCCCAGCTCCACGATTTCGCTAATGCTCTTTTTGGTGAGGAGCATCCCGTTGGTGCTGAAGTCCACTTCGCCTCCTCTCTCCTTCACGGTGCGGATAAAATTGAGGAACTCGGGGTGGATCAGGGGCTCACCCTCCGCCAGGAAGGTGATTTTCATTCCCTCGCGGACGTTTGAGGCGATGGTCTCGAAGGTCTCCTCGCTCAGGAGGATGTCCTCCGAGTCGGACACGCTCTTCAGGCAGTACTCGCATCGCAGGTTGCACTGCGTGGTGACCCAGATGGAGAGACCTGTGGGATCCCAGGGGACGTGGGACGGGAGGAAGCGGGGGAAAACGGTGTAGAACCGTACGAGGTTCCTATATCCTAATCCTGTGTTGAATAATCCTCTCAGGATCCGGTTCTCCATGGACAACTATCCACGTTCCCTATCGATTGAGGATGATCGCGTATTCACGGAAGCACCTTCTTGAACAGCCGCTCCGCGTTCTGCCAGAATCCCCTGGCGAAGATGATGTCGGGGTAGATGCACTCGTCGCACGGGGGATACGAGCCCGCCCTGATCTCCTTCCTTCTCTCCCGATAATTATCGTAGATGTTCTCCAAAGAGTCCTCCCTCAGGTTGCCCACCGGTTTCTGGATGTTCCCGCAGGGGTAGACGTCCCCGGTGGCGAAGATCAGTATCTCGACGTTGGGGGCGAGGCACCGGGTGCGGGTCTCCTCTTTGTTCGCCTTGGCCATCCAGAACTCGATGAACTCCCGGGAGGTCGCGACGTTGCCCACGGCGTAAGCCTTCTCGATCTGGTCCCTCAGCAGCACGGGGTCTATCTCGGCGAGGCCTCCGTCGAGGCGGGGCTGGGCCACCAGGTCCAGGCTGATGGGAATAATCGAGGCCATGACCCCCAGGGATTTCGCCATCTTGGTGTATTCCTCGAGCTCCAGGTAGTTGTCTCTCTGGAGGACGAAGTTGATCTGGTTGATCTTCCCCATCTCCTTGAGCCGTTTCACGAGGCGCACCGCCTTTTCCCAGGAGCCCTCCATGCCCCGGATCTTGTCGTGGGTCTCCGGTTTGGCACCGTCGATGGAGACCTCCACCCGGTCCACGGGGGGGAAGGGGTCCTTTTCTATCCATCCGCTAGTGGTGACGCCGCAGGTGATACCGTAGGAGTGGACCTCCTCCACGAGCTCGATCAGGTCCTTCCTGATGAATGGTTCTCCGCCTCCGAGGCTGATGTCCTCGACGCCGAAATCGGCGAGCTCCTTTATCCATGCTTTGAGGTCCTCTGTCGTGGGGTCCTGTTTCCATTCGTGCCAGAAGGAGCACATCTGGCATTTCAGGGGGCAGTTTTGGGTGATAATGAGCCGAGCTAATGTGGGCCTGTAGAGTTCAGGCTGGATCTGCAGGAGGATGTCTTTCAGCACTACGTCTGCCTCCCTGTTTGTTCATCCATCATTCCTTGTCCCCCTTGTCCACCGCGAAGACTCCGCAGTCCCTGCACTGGGGCGGGGTCTCCCCCCGCCTTATCATCGCCCGGAACTCCCTGTACTCGGGGGAGTCCCAGATCTCCTTGAAGCTCTTCTCGTTGACGTTGCCCAGGCTCAGCTTCTTCTGGAGCTCTCTCTGGTTCGCCTCGTTCCCGACGCAGCAGGGGATGACGTGGCCGCTCACGAAGATGTAGGGCATGATCCAGGCGGTGCAATGCTGTATGGGGGGCTTCTCCCTCTCGGTGTTCCAGTTCCATGCTATCGAGACCCCCAGTTCCTCGGCCCGTTTCTTGGTGGCCTCCACGATCTCGGGGGGGACTTCGACGGCGAGGTGCTTGATCTCCTCGAACTCGTGGAGGAGGTCGGAGAACTGGATGATCCCCTGGTCGCCGCAGATGGAGTGGACGAGGTCGACGTAGGCGGGCATCTCGTGGACGTTGTTCTTCATCATCACGAAGTGGAAGAGGAAGTCTGGGAAGATGGAGCCTGACTCGTTCTTGACCCGCACGAAGTTCCTCACGTTCTCCATCACACGATCGAAGTTGGAGCCGATCCGGATCGCCTCGTAGGTCTCCTTGGTCGCGGCGTCGATGGAGACGAACATCCTGTCCACCTCCAGTTCAACGAGCTCCTTGGCGAGGGCGTCGTCGGTGTAGTAGAAGGTGTCGTAGATCTCGATGTAGACATCGTTCTCCTTGAGGTAGCGGATCATCTTCATGTAGTCCCTGTTCAGGAAGGGCTCCCCGATGCCGAAGAGGCCTATCCACTTGAGCCCCGGGAACTCGTCGACCACCTCCCTGAACTCCTCGTAGGAGATATCCACGTCGGGCTCGTCCCAGTAGGTGTGCTCGCACATGACGCACCTGAAGTCGCACCGGGAGGTCACCTCCAGCTCGATGTAGGGGGGATACTTCACCAGGAGGGGAAGCAGTTTGATGATCAGCGGGTTCTTGGAATAGTAGAATAGGTTGAAGTGAATCCGATTCCAGGTGAATCTGAGCCCCTTCACCCTAAGCAGGAGGAGGATGCGGTTGAGGTTTGCCCACCAGACCTTGATAAACTCAGACATTCAACATCACTCCACCAGGTTGTTCTCTCTCATCCATTCCACGGTCCTCCAGATGCCCTTTTCGGTGCTGACCTCCGCCCCGTAGCCCAGATCACGCTTCGCCTTATCGATGCTGCAGACGCAATCCCGCCCCATCTCGCCGAGCACGTGAAACAGCTGCTGGTACATCCCGATCCAGCCTGCCGCCTTGTCCCCAATCTCCAGCCCCTTGGCCACGATTCGGGGGAGGCTGAAGAGGCTGAGCTCGGTGTCGAGGTTTGCCGCTACTATCTCCAGATACTCCCTCCAGGTTATCATGCCGTCGTCGGCTATCCAGTAGGTCTCCCCGTCGGCTTTATCGCTGGTCTCGGCTAGGAGGAGGGCCTCGCAGACGTTGTCGATGAAAACGACGCTCCGGTAGAGGTTCCCCCCGCCGAAGACGGGGACTCCCCCGACGATGGGGAGGCCTCCTTTGATCATGTTGTAGAGCCGCTGGGTCCTCTCGGGGAGCCTGGGGCCGTAGTACATGGGGGGGCGTATGATGACGGTCTCGATGCCGTGCTCTTCGTGCGCCCCGTTCACTATCCCCTCGGCCTGCAGCTTGCTCCTGCCGTAGTCGCTCTCGGGGTGGCAGGGCATCTCCTCGGTGAGGGGAACGGGAACCCTCACGCCATCTCTCTCCTCGTAAACCCTGTTAAACCCCTGGGCGGCGTTGCTGCTGACGTAGATGAACCGCCTCACCCCCATCCTCGCGCACGCCTCGACGGTGTTCCGGGTGCCCTCGGCGTTGATCTCGTAGAATGTTTTGGCGTTCCGGGGGTGGATGACGCCTACGGTGTGGAAGACGGTGTCGATGTCCCTGCATGCTTCATCGAGGGACTCGGGGTCCCTGACGTCGCCCACGGTTACCTCCAAGGAGGAGCCGTCCGGTAAGTTTTCCCGGAGCCTCAGGATGTCGGGGTGCTCCCTGTGTTCGGGGATCACCATGGCTCTGATGTCCCTTCCTCGTTCCCCTAGGGTCTGGCACAGCCGGTTCCCAAGCCAGCCGCTCGCCCCCGTGACCAGCGTTCTCTCAGTCATCCTTGGAGCCTCGGTTATTTGCTTGAATGCTCCCTGAAAAACAATGCTATTTTAGGTCTTCAATGGTGTATTTTGGGATAGTACTAGCTAAAGTTAGCTCAAGGTTCTCCCTGGGCACCTCCGTCGAGGGCAACCCGTTGTAGACCACGACGCCCCTGTTCATCAGGTATGTGGCGCTCGCCCAGACGAGCTCGTTGAAGGAACTCGCATAATCATGCTCCTTGATCATCACGGGGGACTCCTCGATGTCGTCAAGCTTAGGCAGGATTTCTTTGATCTCCGACAGATACACGGGGGTCCTGAGCGCCTTGATGAAGTATCTGATCCTCGCCTCGATCTGAGCCACACTTATCGTGGGCTTGCTGTAGTTGCCCCTGAGGGAAACGGGGAGCAGCCAGATCCCTATCGTTGCGACGGCGCACAGCCAGAGGGGCGCGAATAGAAAGAGGAGGAGGTTGGCTATGCTGAGGTATGATGCAAAGTATATCCCGAGGAACTTGTCGGGGCGCTCCTCCACCAGGTACGAGAGCCGCTTCCTCTGGATCAGGAAGATGGTGTACCACCATCCGCACACCGGGAACGCCACCAGGAAGGGCGTGAGATCAAGTTTCAGCACCATCAGGGCGAAGCCCACGAAGAAGCCCAGAGGATGAGACATCGCTCCGAATCCGAAAAGTATCCCGGAGAAGATGCCGCTGTCGATGAACCACGCCGAGACAACGAGAGTGTACCCGAGGAACTCTGCGAATCGCCCGTTCTCCAGCATGTGGAACACGTGGAAGAAGCTGGCCAGGTAGAGCACTGCGAATATGGGTCCCCTTCCGTAGCTCCAAACGACGAATGTGGACACAAGGTAGAGCAGCAGCGCCCCCCGCATGGTGAGCCACTGAACCAGCATCGTGGAGAACGGGGGGTAGAACTCGTGCAGCTTGATCCCGCCCCACATCGGGATCTCACTGAATAAACCGAAGCGCTTCGCCAAGCTGGCCCTCAACACGAATGTGGAGAAGTCGTTTACCCTCCCGAAGCCTATGAGCTCGTCCAAATTTTTACTCCTGCGTCCTTTGTTACTCGTTACTCTTAATTCGGTTCAGGAACGAGGATAGATGGACGAGTCTGCTTGACAGGCGTCCCTGGACTACGGTGTTGATGGGGCTCCTCTTCTTCAGCTGTTCATGAATCTCGTCGAGGGACCCGCAGTCAAACAGTGTTCGAGCGTTCCCCACCTCACGTATCGTGTGGGCGTCGCTGCCCCCGACCCTGTGTTTACCCAAGTCTTCCGCTAATTTCTCCGCGTTTTCGTTGAATCTTCCCAGGACGCACCTCGCGTTGAACACCTCAACGGCGTCTATCCTGGCCTTGAGGAGCCCCACGTCGAAGTCTTTGATCTTGGGCGCGTCACTCCTGAGGGTATCGCAGGGGTGGGGAAGCACCACGACTCCATCCTGGCTCTTGATCTCGTCGATCGCTTCCCAGAAGCCCCGGGCGTTTATCCCCTCGTTCAAGAACAGCCCGATGATGGAGCCATGATCGGTGGTCCTCTCGATCCCCCGGATAATCTCGAAGCCCTCGACCTCCGGGAAGCTCTCCCAGCCCCTCGTGGTGTCGTGGTCCGTGACGGCGATGCCGTCCAAGCCCCTCATCTTGCCGACCTTGATCAACTCGCTCGGCTCATTGCTGGCGTCGACCGAGTACTTGGTGTGGACGTGGAGATCGATTATCAAACTCGGTTGGGCCCCCTCAGGATAACCACTTCAGGAGTCCGAGTAGCCTCTGCCGGGGCATCTGGCGATGGGTCACACCGGTCTGGTCCAGCCCCTCCTCGTGGTCGATGAACCACCGGTAGGAATCCTTCAGGGACTCGATATCGCGGTGCACCGGACTCCAACCCAGGACCCTCTTCGCCCTGCCGCAATCATAGTAGAAATCCTCCCCGCCCCCCAGATAGTGCCAGCCGGTGAGGGGGGAGAGGTTCAACCAATCCAGGGCTTTCAGAGCGTTCTTCGCGAGGCTCTTGTTTATGGGGGCGAGCCTCGCCCCGGTTCCTGCGTAGTCTATCAGCTCACCCAGAAGGTCCTTCACCATCAGATAGTCGTCGGAGCCTATGCAGAACGCCCCCGTAGCGTTCTTCCTCCTTGCGAGCTCGCATGCGTCCACCAGATCATGGATGTTGACGAACTGGTACATGTTATCCCCCTTCCCGATGAGGTAGATCCTCTTGCCGTCCCTGATCCAGTCGAAGAGGATGCCGAAGATCCCCAGCCTCATGGCGCCGCCGAGGATGCCCCGAGGCCGTATGATGCAGATCCGGAGTCCGTGCTCCGAGGAATACCGATGGCATTGCCTCTCGGCCTCCACCTTCGATAGGCCGTACTCTCCCAGCGGGGTGAAGGGAGTCTCCTCGTTGACCGGGTTCTTCTCAGGCACCCCGTACATAGCGCTGGAGGAAATGTGGATGACCTGAGGGTTATCCTCAAGGCGGAGGACCGCCTCCAGAACGTTCCTCGTCCCCCCCTCGTTCACCTCCCTGAACCCCTTCCCCGCCTTGGATATCGGCACAGA
>JAOZHO010000048.1 GCA_026014875.1 Candidatus Bathyarchaeota archaeon
ACGACGTATCGCCCTTCGTCCTTGAGGTGGTGGAGGCATATCCCCATGATGAGGGGGGTCTGCTCCAGGTCTTCGGGTATCTCGGCCTGGGGGCCCACCAGCATCACGAGGTCCCTCACCCGGTCCATGACGCCCATGTTCTCCAGGTCGATGTAGACGCTCCTGATGGTGCCCCGGCAGGCGCTGCACGCCCCTTTCTCGATGACGGTGATCCCTTCCTGGGGGGAGAGGTCCATGGGGGGCCGCTCGAAGGCCCGGGCCACCGACTCCACGGGCTCGCCCACCACCTGGATGCCTCCGCCGTCGAGGCGCACCAGCCCCTGCTCCGCCGCGTACTTCAGGTACTCCAGCTCCCCCGGATCGATCCCCATGATCCGGGCTCCGACGACGTCGAGGCTGTAGACGTCGGTGCTCGCGATGATGGTGTCCATCTCGAAGACGTTGCCGAGGCTTGGGCCCAGCCCTTCCATGGCATGGATCGCGTCGACGACGGTGAGGCTCAGGGGCACAGCTTTGTTGAGGTCGACGACGGCCTTGGCGAGGCCGATCCTGTGGAATAGGCGCTTGGTGGGCTTCTGGATGACCCCTTTCATGTTCTTCATCCCCAGGGTCATGATGAGCTGGTCGTGGGTCTTCATCACGGGAGCGTTGATCCTGACGTCGGCCTCGTAGAAGCTCCGGGAGACGGATATCTTCTCGATGATTAACGGGTCAGGGACATCGATCTCCAGGGTCTCGTCCGTGTCAACGTCCACGAGGACGGCTCCCGTCTCCTCCGCGACCCTCTTCATCCCCGCAAGCTCCAGAGCCTCGGAGGTAGGGACGCCGTACCCGGCTCCCTCCACGATCCTGACCTCCCCCGCCCCGGCCTCGAAGGACAGCCTGACCAGGGCCTCGATGACCCGGGGGTCCGTAGTCACTCCGGGGCCCGAGAGCTTCCCGGTGAGGATGTTGGGCTTCACCGCGACGGTGCCGCCCTTCTTGATGATGCTCTTGAACCCTCCGAGGAGGTCGACGGCCTCCTCAATCATGCGCCTGATCTCCCCCGCGTCCGGGGAGGCGCCGCCCTTCACTATGGATACCTTCGCCATGTTGATCGACACAACCAGACCTAGTTAGAGTCGTTTCCAAGATAAATTCGCCGCCGGAGTTTGGGTGACCGGGCTAACAGGTGTTAAATCATCGCCTGCCCCTGATTTTTCAGTGCGGCTCTATGATTGATACAGGAATAATCCGCTTCGTGGGAGAGGTGGAGTCGACGGGGGAGACCTCCACCATCAGGATACACGAGGAGTACCGCCCCGCGCTCCTGGGGATCGAGGGCTACTCCCACCTCTTCGTCCTCTACTGGATACACCTGAGGGACGACGAGAGGCACCGGGGGACCCTCCAAGTCACCCCCCCGAGGCACGAGGGGGCGCCGCTCACAGGGGTGTTCGCGTGCAGGAGCCCCTCGAGGCCTAATCCCATCGGGCTCACCGTCGTGGAGCTGAAGAGGGTCGAGGGATGCGTGCTCGAGGTCTCTGGGCTGGACGCCCTCGAGGGCTCCCCCGTCGTGGATATCAAGCCCTACTTCCCGAGGGGGGACTCCTACCCGGGGGCCCGCTCCCCGGGATGGTCGGGGAAGGGGCCGAAGACTTAGATGCTGAGGGGGTTCTTCTCGGCGTCGAACTGGAGTTTGCCGCAGGGGTAAATCGCGGCGGTGGCGTCGTCGCCGTGGAGCTCCATGAGCCGGCCCTGGATGAGGCTCCAGTCGGTGAGCCACTCCACCCGGTCGTCGTAGGCGAGCATCTGGCGCTTGTTGGGTCTGTCGGTGTAGACGAGGGTGTCCCTCGCCTGCTTGACCGGCCACCTCCTGTTGGGGTAGCCGAGTATCCGGGTCCACGGGGCCCCCATCTGCTCCGCCCTGTAGTGGAGGATGGCCCTGCCCGCTCTGAACTGGTGGACCCCCACTGCGGTGCCGTCCTCCCGGAGGGAGTCCTGGGCGCCCGACCAGTCGATGTCCTGGTCTGCCTGGGGGAAAGCGTTGACCACGACGACATCGGATCCGGGGGCGGTTCTGGTGTCGTGGGCCGCGTAGGCCGCCTTAACCGCCTTCTTCCAGGCGTCGTCGACGTCCCCGGCGTGTAGGCCGATGAGCTGGCGGTTCCCGTCGTAGACGCAGTTGATGGAGACGTTGAGGTCGGCCATCCGGGCGCACTCTTGCATGTCCTGGCGCTCCGGGTTGTCCTTGATCCACCAGATCCTCCTGTTCTCGGGGCGGCGTCCCTCGATGATGCTGTGGTTGTAGAGGATGGTCTCGATGGAGGCGACCCCGGGGACGATGGCTTTCCCGCCTCCCCCCGCCCCGGCCCACCTGTGCTTCTTGACCCCGGAGATGCAGATCCGGAGATCGGCTTCAGCGAACTCTTGGTTCACCTTTAGGGGTGTGCCCCTGCCCGTTCTCCCCAGGTTTTCGTGGTTCTGGAAGGGGTTGTGGTTGACGCAGTCGTACTTGGCGACGACCCAGTCCCCGAGCTTCCGGGCGAAGGCGTCGATGTTCATGGGGTGGTGGAGGCCGAAGGAGCCCAAGATGAAGATCTGGTGGTCGGAGATCCCGGCCTCGTGGAGTTGCTCCACGATGAATGGGAAGACCCTCCCCGCGGGGGTTGGGCGGCTCAGGTCGTCGCATGTGACCACTATCCTGCCCTTCTTCCCCTTCGCCTGCTCGGCTATGTTCGCGGCGCCCACGGTGTTGTCCAGGGCGCCCCTGATCTCCTCGTCAGTCATCGGCTGGGCGCCCTTGCACGCCATCTCGTTGACGTTCAATTTCCAGCCGTCTGGGAACTCCAGGGGTATCAGAGCGTCCCCGTAGTGCTCGTTTACCCTCAGCTTCACGTCCTGCATTTCATGCCCACGGTTTCACCTTGTCCCTAGGTCTATTTGAAGGTGAAGGGATGATCAGAGTCCCGAAACAAAGTAAATAAGCCGTATCGGATGTCAGGGCAGAGGTATTTCGTTTGGTTAAGACCACCGTTTCGATCATCAAAGCGCGCGAGGTGCATCCAAGATCCGCTGAAGCACTACGCCACCGACTGCGCCCGGGGGCAGCCCTCCGGTGAATCCTACGCTAAAACGTCTACAGGATTCATTACCTCTCCAAGGAACTGTCTGGAGGATCGAGAGGATTCCCAAAAAAAATAAAGAGGGTCAACGCCTCAACGCATTTTTTATATAGGTGTTTTTTCAACATAAAATGAGGGAAAACGAGACGGAAGATCCCCCTACTATCTCCGTCATTGTACCTGTGAAGAACTCAGCCAAGACCATTGGTGACCTCATGGAATCTCTCATGGGCCTCGAATATGCCCCCGAGAAGTTGGAGATCGTGGTGGTGGACGGCGACTCCTCGGACGGCACCCGGAAGATCGTGGAGGAGTACCCGGTCCTCCTCGTGGACGAGGAGGGGAAGGGCCTCAACGCCGCGAGGAACACCGGCATCAAGTGGAGCACAGGGGAGATCGTCGCCTACACCGACGGGGACTGCGTCGTCCCCCCGGACTGGGTGAGGTCCATCGCTAGGAACTTCCGGAGTCCCATGGTGGGCTTCGTCGGGGGTAACGTGGAGGGTTACGACAAGGAGGACTTTCTCTCCATCTACATGGATGAGACCTTTTTTAACGTGAAGCCCAGCTTCAAGTGGCGCCAAGTGGCTACACGCCTCAACCTCGGTAAATTCCCCGCGGGGTGCAACATGGCCTTCAGGCGGGACGCCCTCGCAAAGATAGACTACTTCGACGAGAGGATCGAGTACGGCTTCGACGACCTGATCCCCGTCGAGGAGGTGGGGGACAAGGGATTCCGGATCGTCCTCGACCCAGAGGTCTACGTTTACCACCAGCACCGAACCCATCTCGGGGATATGCTCCTCCAGCACTTCAGATACGGCCGGGGGGGCGCCAAGCTCATGAGGGCGAAACGGCTGAGCAAGCTCGCCCATTGGTTCACCACGTACCTGATCTCATCGACGTTCTCCCTCGCCCTCATCTCTGCGCTCCTCGTGCTGGGGCTGCTGCTGAACAAGCGGGTGCCCCTGGAGATAGCCCTGGGCACGTTCACATTCTTCTACGCGGTCCTGACGGTGCTCTACCTAGAGACGGCGCTGAGGACCCGAAGCCTCAGGAAGATGCTGTTCTACCCGATCCTGGACATCACCCGGGGGGTGGTCTTCACCCTGGGGGGATTGACCCAGCTCATGAAGGAGAAAGAGGAGTCAGACGGGAGAACGCAAAGGGAGAACGAATATCCCCTGGAGCTCCCCCCGGACTTCTATCCATTCATAAACACCAGGAGATGGGATGACGAGAGGTCCCTACTCTCAGCTCTCATGCTCTGTGGACGATCTCCCCGTTGATGATCACCATCTCCACCCTGGTCCTCAGCTCCAGGGGATCCCCGTCCAGGATCCGGAGGTCAGCATCCTTGCCTTTCTCGATGCTCCCCACCCTGTCGTCGACTCCGAGGATCTCCGCGGGGGTGATGGTGATGGCTTTGAGGGCCTCGTCGTAGGGGAGCCCGTGCTTCACGGCCATTCCCGCGCATAGGGGGAGGAAGGCGATGGAGCTTCCCACGGCGTCGGTCTGGATAGCGAACTTGACCCCCGCCTCGTAGAGGATCCTCGGAGTGTCGAAGCTGAGCTCCCGCATCTCCCACTTGGGGCGGGCCATGAGGCTGGGGCCCCATACGGCGGGGATCCCCTTCTCGGCGATCCACTCTGCGACTCTGTGGCCCTCGGTGGCGTGCTCCCAGGACATCTCGATGCCGAACTCCTCGGCGATCCTGACGGCGGTGGCGATGTCGTCGGCTCTGTGGGCGTGGGCCCTTAGGGGTATCTCCCCCTTCAGCACCAATTCCAGGGCTTCAAGCCTTATGTCGACCTCGGGGAGCTTCTCGGGCTGGTCTTTGAAGCGTTCCTTCTTCTCCATGTAGCTCTTGGCTTTCTGGAGCCACTCCCGGAGGACCCCAGCGACCCCCATCCGGGTGGACGGGGTCTTCTTCTGCTCCACGCCGTAGACCCTACGGGGGTTCTCGCCGAAGGCGACCTTCATCCCGGAGGGGCTCCGGATCACCATCTCGTCCGTGACGACTTTGGGCGCCGTCTTGATCACCACGCCCGTTCCCCCGATGACGTTCGCGCTCCCAGGGAGGATCTGGGCCGTGGTGATCCCGGCCTCGAGGGCTGCGATGAGGCCCCCCTCGTCGGCGTTTGCCTTGATCCCGTCCAGGGCCCTCATGTGGGGCGTCGCCGGGTCCGTGGCCTCGTTCCCGTCGCTCCCCGCCCAGCCGATCTTCTCCTCCCAGATGCCGATGTGGCAGTGGGCCTCGACGAGCCCGGGCATCACGACCTTCCCCTTGGCGTCGATGATCTCGGCCCCTTCGGGCACCTTGACGGACTTTCCGACGGATTTGATCTTCCCGTCCTCGATGAGGATGGTCCCCTCGTCGATGACTCCTTTCGTGATGGTGTAGATTTTACCACCTTTGATCGCTAACACGTGCTGCACCGATTAGAGGTTGTCATAGGACATTAAACAGTTTTCAGGAAGTGAGAACGGCGGTCTTCGCCCCCCGCAACGGAAAATGGGGTTCCAGGGGTTCAGAACCGATTTTTTACTGAAAAATGCAAATACGCGGTTCAGTAACTATGTGTCTGAACCCTTTTTCGTATGGATCTTTCTTACAGGTTTATATCATATATTTGAAATCCATTTTCTGGTTGAGGCGTTGCTGAGCATAAACAGACGCGTGGGTCTGGAGTCCTTCTCATACTTCATGCTCATCCTGGGAACCCTCGGCGATCACGTCTCTACGATCATCGCCCTCACCCGTCCCTACATCTACGAGTCGAACCCCTTCACGGTGTGGCTTATGGAGCGGGGGCTGTGGCTACCCTTCGATGTCGTCCTCGTCGCGGTGGGGATCGCCGTGCCGTACATGATTATCAGGCTCACCAAGAGGGACTACTTCAAGGCCCTTCTCGTCTACCCGTTCCTCCACGGGCTGATCCGCCTCGGGGCCTGCCTCTGGAACTTCAGCCTCATCCTCTAGGCGAAACCCTATTCTAAGGTCCGGGGCTGTACTTTTGCTAAGGCGATTCTTTGCCGGCCCAGAGGGACATCCTCGTCGCGCTGCTCGAGACGACCAGAGAAGGGCCCACGGACTACGAGGGGCTCCGGGAGGCGGTCAGGGTGACCGACGAGGCCTTCACCGCCTTCCTGAACCACCTCATCAAGCAGGGACTAGTCGGGGCCAGCGAGGAAACCCTAGAGGCCACATTGGAGCAGAGGCTCGAGATCGCCATCAGGGCTGTGAAGGCCGGCGCCGACATGGAGAGAGTTAGCAAGGCCCTCGGGTGGCTCGAGTTCGAGGAGATGTCCGCCTACACCTTCGAGGCGAACGGCTACAATGTAAAAAGGAGGTTCCGCTTCAACGCAGAGGGGCGGCGCTGGGAGATCGACGTCCTAGCGACCCGGAGGCCCCTCGTGGTATGCGCCGAGTGCAAGCACTGGTCCAGCGGGCTCGGGAACATGACCGCCCGGAGGATAGTTGAGATCCACCTGGAGAAGGTCAGAGTGCTCAGCGAGAACGCCGCAATCCTCGTCGAGAAAGGGCTCCTGACGGACTGGGACAGGGCCATCTTCGTCCCCATGACCATCTCCCTGCAGCCGGCCCGGAACAAGATCTACAGGCGGATACCCGTGGTCTCCGTCTTCGAGCTCCCCAGCTTCCTGAGCGAGTTCCAAGGCCAGATGGATTGGCTCGCAAGCTTCCCCGTCGACCTACCCGAGGCTAAGCCGAGGGTCAAGCAGACGGTGCTGAAGAAAAAGGGGAGAAAAAAGAGGAAGAAGACTACCTGAGCTCGACGTGCTTCGCGAGCTCGGCAGCCTCAGAGGAGAGGGCCAGTTTCTTCATGGTCGCCTCCGTGGGAATCCCTCTATCGTCCCAGCCCCGCTTGTCGTAATAGGCCTGGAGGAGGACGTCGTACTTTTCCCTGTCGAGACTGCTCCCCGCCAGAGAGCCCTGAGTGGTAGGCTCGTCGAACCAGCGCTTCGGCGGATAATCCATCTGCCTCCCCCACGCGTCGCCGTACTCCCGCACCCAGAAGGCCCGGATGAGGGCGTAGATCCTGTCCCCCAGCTCCCAGAGCTCGTCCAAGCTGATCTCGACCCCCGTCGCGGCCTTGAAGTAAACGGGATAGTGGTCCAGCTCGAAGCCCAGCTCGATCCAGGGGAAACGGCAGGTGACGAGGCTCTCGAACATCCCGCCCCGGATCCTCTGGAACTCGATGACCTTGTCGGCCTTCTCGGGGTTGTACTCCGTCCGGGTGCCCGATGAGATCTCCCAGCTGATGACCCAGGCGTCCTTGTGATGGGCCCCGATGGGCGACGTCCCGAAGCTGAGGGCCATCCCCGGGCAGAGGTGACAGTCGTAAGCGCTGCACTCCATCCCCTTCACCTGAATCGTAAAGTCCGAAGCGCCGCCCCCGATCTTCTCGGCCGCCGCCGCGGTGCCCAGCCCCAGGGTGGCCCCCAAGCCCCTCATGTACGCCAAGTCCTCGAGGAGCTTCTTGGAGCCCTCGTAATCGCCCCAGCTTATCTCGTGGTCGATGAGCCCCTTCTCGGAGGCCTCCATCGCGAAGGCGATGCACGCCCCGGCGCCGATGGTGTCTAGGCCCAGCTCGTCGCACATCCTGTTCAGTGTGGCTATCTGCTTCAGGTCCCCGATACCGAGGTTGGAGCCCAGCATCGCGACGTTCTCGTAGTCGAGCTCGCTCTCCGCGCCGTCCACGTTGAGCACCACGTTGCCGCAGGTCATGTTGCAGTTGGGGCAGCCCTTCTGCTTGACGGTCGCGTTCTCCATGGCGTAGCCGTTGATGGCCTCCGCCTCGTCGAATACCCCCTCCCTGAAGTTGTGGGTGGGGAGGGTCTCCGCCTCCTGGCACCACTCCAGAATCGCCATGGTCCCCTGGCGCTTCCACCACTTGTAGTTCGGCTTCTCCAGGATGGCGTCGAAACCCTCCTTCCCGAACCTGTTCAGCTCGTCGATGTCATGAGCCGGGATAGCCTTGGTCCCCCGGATCACCACGGCCTTAAGGTTCTTGGAGCCCATCACCGCCCCCATCCCCGGCCTGCCCCCCGCACGACCCTCCTGGGAGACCACCGTGGAGACCCTGCACATGTTCTCCCCGGAGGGCCCGATGAGGAGAGCCCCCGAGGCCCTTCCATGTTTCTCCTTGAGCTTCGCCTCGGCCTGGAAGGAGTCTAGTCCCCACAGGTCCGAGGCGTCGTTGATGGAGTATTCGTCGTCCTCGATGTGGAGGTAGACGGGCTTTTCGGATCTCCCGGTTACCACGATGGCGTCGAGCCCTGCCTTGCGGAGGTTCACCGAGGCCCAGGAGCCCAAGTTGCCGTCCCCGTAGCCCCCGGTGAGGGGGCTCTTCGCGGCGACCACCATCTTCCCGCTGTTGGGGATGACGTGGCCGGTGAGGGGGCCCGTCGCGAATATGAGCATGTTCTCGGGGCCCAGGGGGTCCACCCCGGGCGCGAGTTCGTCCCAGAGGAGTTTCACTGCGAAGCCTCGGCCTCCCATGAAGCGCCTGGCGAAGTCCTCGGTGTACTCCTCGGCGGCCGCCGTGCCCTTGGTTAGGTCGACCCGGAGGAGCCTCCCGTTCCATCCTTTCATCTGATAATCACGGGTAAACAAAAGGGGGAACCCTGAATAAGCCTTTCACCTCGCGGGGTACGTGCTGATACTTTTTTACCCGCCCGCGGCCGGGGGCATGAAGACGACCTCGGCCCCGTCGCTGAGGTGGGTGTCGAGCCCCTCGAGGAGGTCGATGTTCCTCCCGTTGACGAGGATGGCCAGGTCCCCGCCGATGATCCTGTAGTTGCCGAGGTATCCGTGGCGTTTCTGGCCCGCTTTCTTGGCGATCTTGGAGGTCAGCGTCCCCACGGTGGCCCCGTCGTCGAGCTCCACGTAGTGCTTGCGCCCTATGATGGGTACTAGATCGGCGAAGACCCGGACGGTGACCTTCATCACACTAGTCTCGTGAAAACAAGAAAATAAAGGGAATGGAAAAAAGGGGTTTATTTTCGGAGCTTTTTCATCGAGGGATCGACGTCGCCCAGCCCCATGCGTTCCAGGGTCTCCTTCGTCGGGATGCCCCGCTCGTCCCAGCCAAGGGTGTCGAAGTAAGCCGACCGCTTCTTCACGACGACGGCTTTGTCCGTGGTCCGGCCCTTGTAGGGGCCGCTGGGTAGGGGTTCGTAGAACCGGGGCGGGTTGTCGTCGTCTTCCAAAGGCTTCCAGAAGATGTCCGGTCCCCCGATGAGGAGGAGCGCCCTCTGGAGGGTCACGATCCTGGGTCCCTGGTCGGTGCGCCAGCTCTCCCTGGTTATGGGGAAGCCGGTTACGCCTTTGGCGAAGTCGAAGACCAGGTCCTGGGGCACGCCCATGTAGGTGAAGTTGCAGAAGACGGCCGAGTCGGTGAAGACCGAGGCCGACATCTCGGAGTAGCCGTCCACGGCGACGCTCGTGTGGTCGCCTCCCTGGACGCTGGCCCCGTAGCTGATGTCGTGGGTGTAGTCTGCGTCGCTCCGGGTGCCGTGGGCGCCGATCTCGATGCCCTTGACGTGGACCACGTACTTTAGTAGGTCCATGCCCTTCATCTCGCCCAGCTTCAGTGCGGCACGGTAGGAGCCCTCCGCGAGGATGTCCCCGATGCCCTCCCTGTTAGCCATCATGTAGGCGAGCTTCTCGAAGGCCACTGCGTCTCCCCACTCCAGCTTGAAGCCGATCTCCTCCTCGGTGAGGATGCCCCTCTGGTAGAGCTCCGCGGCGAAGCCCAGGGTGTTGGGTCCATTGATGCCGCTGTGCCCCAGCTTGTCGCAGACGGTGCTGATGTGGATGTTGTCCCCGGGGTCGAAGATCCCGAGGTTGGTCCCGCAGTAGGCCTGGAGCTCGTAGTCGGGCATGTCGGTGATGTCCCCCTTCCAGGGGCCGCTCTTGACGCAGCTCACCTTCATGCAGCTGGTGCTGCAGCCGTAGTCGGCCCAGTACTTCTTGACCCAGTACTTGTTCTCGAACCTGGGGCCGCCGAAGCTCTCGGCGTCGTGCCACTCCTCCTGCCAGTTCCGTATAGGCTCCGAGCTCGTGGTGAATCCCACCGTGAAGCCGGCGTAGCCTGTTCCCCAGCGCCGCATGCTCCGGGGTTTGCAGAGGTGGTCCTCTGTCTTCTGCAGCATCACCTTCACCGCCTCGGGAGCGTCCACCTTGGGGATCATCCCCCTACCCTTAGCGACGATTGCTTTGAGGTTCTTGGAGCCCATCACGGCGCCGTAGCCCCCATAGCCCGCTGCGTGGCAGACCTTGGTGCAGACCGCGGAGTTTCGGATCAAGTTCTCCCCTGCGGGGCCGATGTATATCTTGCCGGGCGCCCGTATGAGGCCGATGTTCCTGTACCTCCTGGTGATCTCCTCGGGGACCTCCTTGTTCAGTATCTTGATGATATCCTCGCTCTCCTTGCCCCAGAGGTGGTCGGCCCCCATGATCTCGCCGCCGTCGTCGGTGACGAGAATATAGACGGGGTCCTTGGACTTGCCGGTGACGATGACTCCGTCGTAGCCCGCCATCTTGAGTTCCGAGGCGAACTCGGTGCTTGCCGTGGATCCCACGGTGCCGTTGCTGACGGGGGACTTGCCTGTGACGCAGATCCTGGCCCCGGGGTAGATCGCAGTCATGGGCCCCGTGAGGGCAATGAAGACGTTCTCGGGCCCCAGAGGATCCACCTTGGCCCAGTCCTTCCCGAGCCGGTCCCAGAGGATCTTTGTCCCCAGTCCCCGGCCGCCGAAGTATTGTTCCAGGATCTCGTCGCTGAAGGTGATGTCCTTGATCTTCCCCTTGGTGAGGTCGACCTCAAGGAACTTACCTGCGTATCCGCCGGGCATCTAGATGACCTCCTCCCCCTTCTCGCCGAAGAGGTTCACCGCGAGCTCCTTCGCCACCACGACGGGGTGGACTGCGAAGAGCTTGTGGTTCGCGTCGGGGCTCTCATTGACCACGGCGAGGACGTTGTACCTCGCCTTCTGGCAGGCCTTGACGCACTCGGGGTCTCCCCCGCAGAGGTCGCAGATCAACGCCTTGTTGGTCTCGGGGTGCAGTATGGGCACAGTGCCCGGGCAGGCCTCGATGCAGAGACCGCAACTGGTGCACTTATCCGCGTCGACGATGACCGCGCTGGTCTCCTCGTCGACGCTGAGGGCGCCAAACGTGCAGCTCTCGATGCACGGGTAGTCCTGGCACTGGGCACAGAAGTGGGGCACCTCGACCCCCGGGAAGGGCATGAAGACCCTGATCCTGGAGGCCTCGGGCCATATCCAGCCCTCGTGGTGGAGGCTGCAGGCGATCTCGCACCTGCGGCATCCTGTGCATTTGATATAGTCTCTGGTTATCCAAATGTGATTAGCCATATTCTCACCAGAATTATTGCTATCAACTACTCCCGCTCTCCATAAAAAAGTTCGCAGTTACCTCTGACTGAGCTAGAATTGTTCGAGTAAACGAGCATCATCCCAGCCCTGGGGCATTCTTATCGTGTTCATGAATTCCTGCGAGCGTACCATCGATCCATGATCATGGCCAGGAGCTCGGGCTGGAGCACGTGAAGGGTCTTCGCCTCCCCTTTTGGGATGAAGATCCGGATCAGCATCACCGTCCCCACGCGATTCCCCGATTCCAGGTAGGCCTCGGGTTTCCTGAGCTGCTCGTCCGCGTGCCTCTCGTGGAACTCGTCGATCGCGGGCTGGATGCACTCCTCCAGGATGACCCTGTTGGACAGCTCGTGCCCGAACCCCACGGTGAACGTGTACCTTATGAACCCCTCATGGGTCAAGTTCAGTATCCGGCTGTTCATCACCTGCTTGTTAGGCACCTTCAGCAGGTTGAAGGTGGGCGTGTAGAGATTCGTGTAGTTGATGGTGATCTCCTCCACCTGCCCCTCCAGATTCCCGATCATCACGTAGTCCTTCACCTTGAAGGGCTGGGTCACCAGCACGTAGAACCCCGCCACCACGTTGTTGATGGTCTGGCTGGAGCCGAAGCCCAGGAATGTGCCGATGAGGGCCGAGCTCCCGATGAACCAGTCGGTGGGGAGGTCCCAGACCCTGAGGAGCACCGTGGAGGAGACCATGATCGCGGCGACCCGGAAGATGAGCTTCGTTGCGTTCATCGCGTGGGGCTCCAGCTCCGCCTTCTTCCCGGTCCGGGAGATGCCCCGACTCAGGTACTTGTAGGCAACGAATATCACTCCAATAGCCACGACGCTCTGAATGAGTTGAGTGGCTCCTTTGGGGAGCTGGGACCAGATATCCAATAACGACATAAACGCACTCTCCGAAGACTCGCCTTCTCTGTTATTTGATTGTCTACTCGAAAAGTGTTTCCCTCGTGCTAGACGCTCACCGACTCTCTCGTAAGGCGCCCTCCACCTGGCGCCTGATCTGGAGGACGAGGCGGGAGAGGAGCCCTATCGTGATGAACTGGAAGCCCCAGAGGATTAGGAGGATCGCGATGAGGAAGGAGTAGGGGTTCACGAATCCCCCGAGGCTGAGGCGGGTGGTCTTCACATAGGCTAGGAGGGTGACCCCGAGGAGGCCGGCGAGGAGCATGGGGCCCCCCACCATGAATGAGACCCTGTCGAGCCCCGCCGAGAAGAGGTCCTCCCCCTTCCCCTTGATCTTCTTCCACAGGACCTCCCTGCTGGGCCGGAGCTCCTCCACGGATACGGGAAGCTCGGCGACGTAGAGCCCCGCCCGTTCCGCCTCGGCGAGGAGCTCGGTCTCATAGACCCGGCTCGTGGAGGGGACCCGCTCCATAATGCTTAGGATGGCCTCGCGCCGGTACGCCTTGACGCAGGTGGTGTCTGTGAAGTCTACCCCGAAGAGGGCCCGGACCATGCCATGGAAGGCCCTGCTGGGGATTCTCCTCACCAGGGGGCGGCCGTCGAGCCCCGGCCCCATCCTCTTGGAGCCCAAGACGACGTCGAAGACCTCGAGGAGCCTAGCGCTCTCGGGTATGAACCCGAGATCGACGCTGAGATCGATGGGGAAGTAGATAACCTTCTCGTTCCTCGCGGCGCCGATGCCTGTCTTCAGAGCCGCCCCTAGGCCCCTGTCAGGGAGGCGCAGACACTCAACGCACTCGAACTGGACAGCGAGGCGTTCGGCTATCTCAGCCGTGGCGTCTAAGCTCCCGTTCTCACAGAGAATAATCTCGTAGCTGGCCAGGTGTTCATCCAGGTATTCTCTGAGCCTCTCGGTGTTCGCCTTGAGCACCTTGGCTTCGTTATGGATGGGAATTACTATGCTGGCCACGGGGTCCATCAGAGAGACGTCCTGGGATCGGAGTCTTCCATGGGGAGAACTCCGCCTTTCAACCTCTGTTTACACATTAATAAATAGTTTATTAAAAACTAACAGTTAATGTTAGATCAGTTTAATCAGGGGGGTTCAAGTGAGAGTCTGCTTCGTCTCTCCCGAAGTCTTCTCCTGGGGGTATCATGGGGGATTCGGGTATCTGACCCGGACCCTCTGCGGGGAGTTGGCGAGGAGGGGTGTGGAGACATTTGTCGTCACCGTGAGGAGGGGCAACCAGGTGGAGGAGGAGAAGCTGGACGGCTTCACCGTCCTGGGATTCCCCCCTCACGATTCTAAACCCTTCCCCCTTCGGCCTCTGCTATCGAGACTCGACTCCCTTGATATGTACAGGAAGGCCGACTGCGACATATACCACAGCCAGGCGGTGAGCTACAACACCCTGGCCGCTCAGAGGGCGATGCCGGGGAGGCCCCACATCATCACATTTCAGGATCCTTACGACCTCGAGGAGTGGCGGAAGATCTCGTCGGTGGACCCAAGATACGCGCTCACGCCGGGCTTCAGGGCGAGGCTCGCGCTCGAAGAGAAGATCTTATCCCGGGCCTGCAGAAGCGCCGATGGCCTGTACGCTCAGGCATGGTTCCTCATCGAGAAGTCATTCAGACAGTTCAATCTGGAAGAGAGGCCGACCTTCCTACCCAATCCGGTAGCGGTTCCAGATAGGCACATGAAAAAGACCGAAAGCCCGACGGTATGCTTCCTCGCCAGATGGGACCCCCAGAAGAGAGTGGAGCTATTCCTAGAATTGGCGCTCGAGTTCCCCGGGGTCGAGTTCATCGCCATGGGTCGATCCCACGATCCGGCGACCGACGCCCGCATCCGGAGCAAGTACAATGCCGCGCCCAACCTAGCCATGCCCGGCTTCGTCTCTGAAGAGGAGAAAACCCGCATCCTGGAGAGGAGCTGGGCCCTCGTGAATACAAGCGTCCGGGAGGCCCTCCCCGTATCATTCCTGGAGGCCCTGGTACACGAGACCCCTATCATCAGTGGACTTGACCCGGACGGCCTGGTCAGGAGATTCGGATACCCGACGAATGGGATCGACTACTCCGGGGGGCTGAAACGGATGCTAGCCGATGAAGGACGCCGGGGGAAAGGTATCCGAGGGAGGAGGTTCGTGGCGGAGGTCCACGAGTTAGAGAAGGTCGTAGACGCTCACATAGAGATCTACGAGGAATTATTGAGCTTGGAATGAGGCGCTGGGAGGGACGGGCATGATTCGACTCCTGATCTACGGGGGATGGTACGGCTCGGGGAACCTGGGGGACGACGCGATCCTCATCGGCCTCAGGAACCTCCTCTCAAAGGTTATCCCGGATGTGGAGATCGCTGCGCTCTCCATCGACGTCTCGCAAACCAGACGCGTGTGCAACGTGGAGGCGTTCCCCCTCAAGAGCCCCAGGGAACTGTTGACACCACGCCCCGGACTGGAGATTACAGACTATCGACGCCATTTCGAGTGGGCGGACGCCTGCATCCTCACCGGGGGGACCCCGATATATGACTACGACCACATATCCCGGATCATCCACTGCAGGCTCCCCCGACTCCTGGGAAAGGAGCTGATATGCTTCGGCATAGGAGTCAAACCCGTTCGCTCGTTCCACGGGAAGCGCCTGGTCAGGTGGCTCCTGAAGGACGCAGCAGCGGTCTCCACCAGGGACCCAAGCTCCGAGAGGGAGTTGAGGAAAATGGGTTTCGAGAGCGAGATCAGGGTCACCGGCGACTCCGCCCTCTTCCTGGACTCAGAAGCGGGGAACACGGCGACGCTCGAAGAGCTGGGACTGGGGCAATTGAAGCACCCAATCGCTATCTGCCCCAGAGCCCTTTCACCAGACCACAGGGCCCACTACCACGCCCCCCTCACACACGCAACCATAACGAAGCTGAGGAAGGACATCGCAACCGTCGCCGACCGGCTCACACAAACCGGATACGACGTGGTCTTCATCCCGATGCACCAGGCACCAGGGGACGACGACACCGCAGAGATAACCAAGATACGGGAGATGATGAACGAGACCTCAGCGGTCACAGTCTACCCGGGCTCACCCCAAAAAGCAATGTGGATCCTCGGAAGAATGAAACTGGTCCTCGGCTTGAGGCTCCACTCGCTGATACTGGCGGCCACCGCAGGAGTCCCCATAGTGGGCATCAACCACGACCCAAAGATCAGAGGCTTCATGGAACACGCAGGGACCGAAGACTATCTCAGCGGAGTCGAGGACCCCCCCGAGGCGCTCATACACCAAATTGAGAAAGCCCTGGACAACCGCACATCCATGAAACGTAGGCTCCTCGACAGCTGCGAGCGGATGCGTGCCAAGATCATCGACGAGTCTCAGCGTATCGCCGAGATCATCAACCGAGAGCGCTGACCCATCAACACCTCACCAATTCTCGGACACGCATCCTGAGCCCCCGAAACCCAACCAATCCAAGAAAAAACGCCTATCATAGGCTACCACTCATAAGCCAGAAATGAAGCCCCGAACGGGATCACAACTCGACCGCTAGCGAAGTATAACCTGTGCTGGCTCCTTATTCTGCGCTCCCTCGGTTACAACACGCCCAAGCCATTCAGTAGCTGAACAGTAGCTATCCAGTACCAACACACACCCAAAAAACCCCTGAAAAACAACGGGAACACAAAAACAACACTAAAAATCGAACCCCCCCATCAAAAATGGGAGGAAAAAAATAAAACTGGAGCCCCGGGCGGGCTTCCAACTTGAGGTTTAAAAGCACCTACAGCTTTTGGGATTGCGCGCGCAGTAAATATTGGGGGAGAGTTAGAGCATAGTAGTCTATTCTACCTGTGCCAAGTATATATTATGGTGAGACAAGTATGAACGGTATAATGTTCGATCAAAAGACTTAAATATAACAGAAAGTAGCTGCTTCTACTCCAAGTGACCGGAAATTCTGAGTCTTGACGACGAAGATTCGAGATGGAATTACGAAAAACCATGTATTGAGGATACTCAAATGGATAAGAGAAGATCACAGATCACAAGCGAATTAGTTTGCTCCGAATGCGGGGGCAGCAATGTTGTTCATGATAATGCGTCGGGAGAGATTATCTGCGGAAACTGCGGCCTGGTCATCAACGACTCTGTGATCAATAAGGGCCCCGAGTGGAGAGCCTTCACACAGACGGAGAAAGAGTCGAGAAGTCGGGTCGGTACACCCCTCTCTGTCGCAGTCCACGATAAAGGACTCACGACAATGATTGGCAGGGTCGGCCGGGATGCCTTCGGTAGGAAGATCCCGCTGAAGACAAAGCTCCAGATGCTTAGACTCCGGAAATGGCAGATCAGGTCTAGGGTCCACAGCTCCGTGGATAGGAACCTATCCCAGGCTATGGCGGAGCTGGACAGGCTCACCGACAAGCTCCACATTCCCAAATCAATCAAGGAAAAGGCGGCAGTAATCTATCGTAGGGCTCTTGACAAGGGCCTCGTCAGGGGTCGCTCCATCTCCGCGATCGCTGCAGCCTCGTTATATGCGGCTTGCAGGACGAGCCAGACTCCTCGGACTCTTCGAGAGCTCGCAGTCCACAGTCCCATCGAGAAGAAGGATATCGCGCGATGTTACAGGCTCCTCCTAAGGGAGCTCAACCTCCGGATGCCTATCCCCAAAGCCCAACTCAGGGTTCCCAAGATCGCCGCAAAGGTGAATGTTGGAGAGAAGACCCAGCAGGCGGCTGTTGAGATCCTCAGGGAAGCCGAGAGACTCAAGACTACTGCGGGGAAGGATCCCATGGGGCTCGCAGCTGCAGCCCTCTACATCGCCTGTGTCATGAACGATGAGAAGAGGACCCAAAAGAGGATAGCCGATGCCGCCGGGGTCACCGAGGTCACTATCCGGAACAGGTACAAGGGTCTCAAGGAAGCCCTGGATCTTAAAATCTAAGAACCTAAATATTTCCTCAACCGTGCTCGCGTTGAGACAACCAACTTGGATACCTTTACATGGTTCTGCTAGCCCGTTGCGCGCGCGATATAGTCTGCAAAGACGATAAACACCTATTAAGAGGCCCTTGCATAAAAATGGTGATTCTGAAGGGTTTTTTTGAAATCTGCCAAACTGCCTGAGATAACCATCGCTGAAGCACCTTCATAACGTGTAATTAGATCAATGAATCAAGGGTTCCCGGATAGTGCCCTAATACTAGCGGAGTAAGGAGGTCGCGGCATGATTAAAAGTGAGAAAATCACGGGTTGCCCAGAGTGCGATTGTAACGATCTGATCCGGGACTACGAGGCGGGGGAACTCGTCTGCGAAGGTTGTGGCATGGTTGTCTCATCCGAATTCTTTTCCTACGGCCCAGAATGGAGAGCATTCAACATTGAGCAACGGGAAAAAAGGACCAGGGTGGGCGCGCCCCTAACTTGGACGATCCACGACAAGGGCCTCTCCACGATCATTGACTGGACGGGCAGGGACATCTACGGCCGGGGGCTCAAGCCCGAGCAGAGGGCCCAAGCGTATCGTCTCAGGAAGTGGAACCGCCGGTCCAAGGTATCAGGGTCCAGCGAGAGGAACCTCGCATACGCCCTATCGGAGCTGACCAAGATAGCGTATAAGCTCAATCTCCCCAAGAACGTCCTCGAGACAGCCTCGGTGATCTACCGACAGGTCGTTAGGAAACGCCTCGTCAGGGGCCGTTCTATCCAGGGAGTGGCTGCCGCCTCGATCTACATGGCCTGTCGCCAATGCAATGTCATCCGCACCCTTGAGGAGGTGGGGAAAGCCGCAAACATCTCGAAGAAAGAGAGTGGCCGAAACTACAGATTCCTCCTCCGGAAGCTGGAGACCCGGGTTCCCCCGGTCGAGGCGAAGAGTTACGTCTCCAAATTCGTGAACCAACTTACGCTTTCGGGGAACGTCGAGACCCTCGCGATGCAGATCTTGGAACAGGCTGTGGCGATGAGGCTCACGAGTGGTAGAGGGCCGGCGGGGATCGCAGCCGCCGCAACTTATATCGCCAGTCTCCTCACAAACGAGCGGCGCACCCAGGGCGAGATCGCTAGGGGCGCCCATGTCACAGAGGTTACCATCAGGAACAGGTACAAGGAGCTCACCCAAAAGCTCGCAATCGAGATGGACCTCTGATAAAAGTCTAACGAAAAAAGGCGCGCGCCAGACATGCAATGACGCCCTTCAATTTGTCATCGATAGCTAACCCCTTTTAGCGATTATTGATTATTAATCTATAATTGAAACAAATTTGCGCGCGCTGAGTGCGTGCATTCAGAAGATTTTGTGGGTCGATCTATCTGGGAAAGGTGCGCACGTGCCCCGGGCGGGCTTCCAACTTGAGGTAGAAAATCCTCTGATATTTTTCCCAATTTATGGTTGAAAACTACTGGAGGCTTCGACTACCTATGTTATGTTCTCAGAGAATCAGAAACGCGCGCGCGCGACGCGTGAGGCGTGATCTCTGAACAAAATGGATAAAATCCTTTTTTTACTTTCCTGAACGAGCCTTGAATAATCAAAATTGTATTTAAGTAGAAAATAATAATAAAATTGGAGCGGATATCATCTCGGAGACGGGGGGGGTTTGGTTGTTAACTAAATTAAGAATAAAGAATTTAAAAAAATTTAATGACGTGGAAATTGACCTAGGTAGTCCTGTTGTTTTTATTGGACCAAATAATTCAGGAAAAACTACTGCACTACAGGCTCTAGCGCTATGGAACATAGGTTTGAAAAAGTGGGTAGAAATTAGAGGAATCGGAGTTGGTCCAAAACAAAGACCCGGAGTTACTATTAATCGGCGTGATTTAATTACCATTCCAGTACCCAATGCAAATTTATTATGGCGCAATCTACACACAAGAGACCCACAAAGAGACCCAAAAACAGGTAAAGTAACAGGAACAAGCAATGTAAGAATTGAGATCATTGTAGAAGGAATAGATTCAGGAAAGGCGTGGGAATGCGGGTTAGAATTTGATTATGCAAATCCAGAGTCATTATACTGTAGACCTCTTCGGATATCTGAAGATGGAAAGATTAGGATGGAAATTCCAGAAGCTGCAACAAAAGTAAATATTGCATATTTACCACCAATGTCAGGATTAACAGCTCAAGAGACTAAATTAAATCAAGGAGCAATTAATGTTCGAATTGGCGAAGGTCGTACCGCTGAAGTTTTGAGAAATTTGAGCTATAATGTGTATTTACAATCAATCGAAAATGCTGATTTATCCATGAAGTGGGACGAACTTGTCGATTGTATTAGCAATTTTTTTGGGGATATTATAAACCCACCACAATTAATAGAAGAAAGAGGGGAAATATCCATGACTTATTTAGAAAATGGAATTGAATTGGACATTACTTCAGCTGGAAGAGGGTTACATCAAACATTATTATTACTTTCATATCTTTATTCGAATCCATTTTCAATTTTACTTATTGATGAACCTGATGCGCACCTGGAAATTCTAAGGCAAAGGCAAATGTATCAAACTTTAGTTGATATGGCTTTAGAGCAAGGTTCTCAAATTATTGCAGCAAGTCATTCTGAAGTTGTATTAAACGAGGCTGCTACAAATTCTACTCTCGTAGCCTTTGTAGGGGACCCGCATAGAATAGATAATAGAAGTTCACAGGTATTGAAAGCACTGAAAAGCATTGGATTTGATCAATATTATCTAGCGGAGCAAACGAGATGGGTGTTATATCTAGAAGGTTCAACTGATTTGTTGATACTTATAGAATTTGCTAAAAAATTAAAGCATCCGGTTGTGGAATATTTAGGTAGACCTTTTGTACAGTATGTCCAAAATTTGCCAAATAAAGCTGAAGAACATTTTTATGGCTTACAATATGCAGTTCCAAATCTTGTAGGAATAGCATTATTTGACAGACTTAGACGAGAGGTGGAGTCTAAACCTAATTTAAACATGATGATGTGGGAGCGGAATGAGATAGAGAATTATCTTTGTTTTCCAGAAGTGATAATTAGCTATGTTCGCGGTGAGGGTCAAATAGGATTATTCGATGCGGAACATGGTGCCGTCATGGAGGAAATAGTTCGAGAAAACATACCTCCAATTGCATACGATAATAAAGACCATGTTTGGTGGAAAAATGTAAAAGCAAGTGACGATTTTTTAGATGTGGTATTTTCCGAATATTTTGAACGAGTTGGATTACCCAATATCATGAGAAAAAGCAATTATCACGAATTAGCGCGATTGATTCCTGCTGAATTGATTTTACCCGAGGTAAGTGAAAAATTAGATGCAATACTTGAAATAGCCGAAAAAGCTAGTGAAGCGAGAGCGAGCTAGTGACTGATGCGCAAATACACGAAAAAGAGTCATCCTATTCATTGGCATTTGGCTGGGGCATGTGAAGCGTTTAATTTATGCGCGTAAGGGAATGGGAGGGAGGGGAAAGCTCGGCGGAGCCGAGCTGCCGCGTACCATTTCATCGACTTGATACTAATATGCATAATTCAAACCATAAAATGAAAATCCAAATCACCTTTATTAAGGAAAAGTGTTGAAATTAGAGTGAGGATGTCGGTATAGAGCACCCGACAGCGACTCCCTGGATGCCCCGTTGATCAGATTGGACGTCGGCCAACGGATGGGGAGTTTTAATCGCTACCCTATTTTCCCGTCCTCACTCCAATTCGAAGATCTCTTTCATGAAATTTAGATACGCTGATTTGATTCTGTAGTGTAAAACACCTTCTTCGCCTTTTTCTTCTACCCATTTATTTTCGTATATGGGGTCTTTATTCCATCTTGAGAAGTATTGACCCGGGCTTGAAAGTACACCTGCTAAAGCTCTTCCGGAAATACCGAGTATTTCTAATATCTTGTTTCGATTAACCCAGTCGCCTTCAACTGTTATTATTTCAAAGAACCTCGCTGACTTGGTACTAATGTCGTCGTAAATGAATGTGTGAAGTTCTGCAAGATCCCAACCGGACTCTCCACCAAAGTTGACGTATTTCGCAATAGCTTCTAGTTTGCTAATGAAGTCAGGTAGCTGATCTAACGGGATAGGTTTTGTCAGAGGGAGTGGTATGTATCCTACTTCAAGATAGGTTACTTGTCCATCTTCGATTGTCGGCTTTATTCGGACTCTACCGGATGTTTTACTCATCGTTCATCTGATATCATCAGATATCAGGTTATATATAGTTTTTGCAAACGATATCGTTAGATATAATATGAAAACAAAAGATAAAGTGAAGTATCTCCTGAGTTGGTACGTGCTCGTCCGAGTTCTTTTCTCTTTTAGATAAAAAAGAATCAGAAACGCTGAACGTTTATGAAATGATTGCGCTCGCGCGCGCATGTAAATGATTTCAATAAAACTGACGAATAAAAACATAACAAAATCGCTTATATGGCTTAGATCCTTAGCGGCGTAGATCTACGGCTCTGGGGCATTACACACCTCATTATCCTCTCAAATAAAATTCGATACCCTAACTTTAAACTCCGCATATTCAATAAAAACACAAAATAATATTACGTAAATCACTTGAAAAATACTCCCCAAACATAGCCAAACTATAAGACACCAATCTCGTCGTCTACCAAAGGACCTCACTCGCCGAACTCAACACAATAACAAAACTGGAAACAAACGCTAAACAAATTAAACCTCCCGCCATCTCACAATGGAACACAACAAACGCCATCAATGGCACCATATTCAAAAGAATCTCTCAGAAATTCTATGACTACATAGATAAAATCCAACTCAATAACGAATGTATCCTACTCCAGTCGCCCTAATAGGGTGGGGGGGTCGGGAGCACCGCGAAGCGGGCGACCTCTTACAAATTTTATTCATGCACACAAAAAACATCTAAACGAACCACCATCCTACAAGCATTCATCTTGGCGGGAGGGTCTGGGAACCGAAGCGGTTCCCGTCCACACAACTTGGGGATTCCAAATCATCAAGTGGCGGTCTTTAACTGTGAGCGGATGAGAGCCCTGATCAACCAGGAGACCCAGCGCATCGCCGACATCATCGATCGCATAGACAAAGGGGAGAGGGATCAACCCATCCGCGTCTGAAAACACCGCCGAACACCGGAAGGACCCCTAAAAACACCCGGAAACCACCCCCGCCGACCATTCAAGCAATTCAGTAGCCATTCAGTAGCTATTCAGTACCAAAACAACAGCAAAAGAAACCAGAAAAACCCGCCAAACAACGAAAAAACCCCTAAAACAACCCCCCCATAAAACAGAAGGGGGGTGAAGCCCCCACACCGGCCCGGGAACCCTTATCCTAAGCCAGCCGCATGAAATGGAGCCCCGGGCGGGAGTCGAACCCGCGGCCAACAGCTTACAAGGCTGCCGCTCTACCACTGAGCTACCAAGGCATGCACCATCTAAGACAAGGTCTTGCAGATAAATTTTTGTCTATTTCGTAAACAATGTTTATCTGCCCCAACAATAATGTGCTCTGATTAAAGAATTGGACGCTAAAAAGGGGTCAGGATCAAGGGTCAGCATCGCGATATTCGCATTTAATTTACTCATCAGCCTGGTGACGTACCCGATGTTACCCGAGAGGATAATTATA
>JAOZHO010000049.1 GCA_026014875.1 Candidatus Bathyarchaeota archaeon
AGACCAGACGCCGCTTCTATCTACTCTGTGGGACGGGGTTCCTCCTTTACGGGGGAAACATCTTCGTCAGGGTGATCCTCCCCCTGATCGGCCTCGAGGACTCGATCAGCGCCCAGTTGCTCTTCTGCGCGCTATTCCTCGGCGGATTCGTGCTGATAATCACGGGCATAGGGGACTTGGTGAACAAGGCGAGGACGATGCTGCTCTCGGCGATGATCCTCCCCCTTATGATAGCGGTCCTCTACTTCACTACCCAAACATATGTTCTGGGAATGGCCGTCTCTCTCAGCCCCTTCCTGTTCATCAGCATCAGCCTCTTCTTCATCAGGAGGAGATACTCGGTGCCCCTCGACCTCTTCGTCGTGGGCTGGGCCATCCTGCTTCTGGTTAACGTCGGCCTCGCGTTGGGCTTGATATCCGCAATCTTCGTGGAGGTTTTCGCCATGTTCGGGAAGATCGTCATCTTCGTGGGGATGACCTACCCGAAGTTCTCCTTTCTGGTCGATGACTTCAGGAGGTTCCTCATATCGGGCGTCCCGGAGGCCTACTCGGAGAACAGCCGGGATCGCCTCATCCTCGTGAACTCCACGTCAGGACAGAGGAGCGGAGAGCTCCAGTGGATCAAGGACAGGATAGACGAGAACAAGGCCAAAGCGGTTAGAACCATCCTCATCACGACCTACGATCTCATCTCGACCGCGGATCTCGCATCGAACGGGATAGAGGAGAAAGACCTCTACCTCGTCAGGATGCTGACCGGCGGCAGGGGCCCCGTCAACGTCCTGAAGGAGCACGTCGTGACCATCAACGACGACCTGAACGAGCTCGACGTATTCTTGTCGGACATCATGTTTTTCTCCAACGAGAGGAAGATCTCGTGCCAGATCATCATCTACACGATCTCCGCTCTGATCCACACACACGGATGGAAGAGGGTCTACTCCTTCCTGTTATCGAAGATATCCCAGCTGAAGGCCAGCAACGTGCAGGTTTATGGGGTCTACTACCCCGAAACCCACACGGAAAAGGCAGATATAATGAAATTCGAGAAAATGGCGGATAAATTATTATTAATATAAATTTAATGTAATGTAAAGGCGGTCATGATGCGAAAAACGATTTTTAGGTCAATATTACCCCTATTGAAACGATATTCGTCTAATTTTCTAGATGAACAGAATATTGGGTTGAAGCTCCAGCAATCAATGGAGAAGAAAATAAGGATAGCCTCAAAGTCCACGATTGGGAGGGAGTTGGGGATGTCCGTTTCTTCCTCTCCGGAAGAACTCCCCATTACGAACTACGACTTTTACAAGCGGTACTTCGAGGAACCCCACGAAGGCGACTTCATGTACCCCCTCCAAGAGTACGTCAACGTATGCACCAGCGGGACCATGGGCAAACCCAAGACCTTCCTCCTGCCCAAGTCCGGTCTCCAAGATAACATGAGGAAGACCGGCTTCACATCGATCTGGATCTACAGCCACGACGGAGAGGAGACCCGGTTCGAGGCGGGGGACGTGGTGTACACGAACCTTCCGGGAGGCTCCCACCTCGCAGCCTACAACATCAAGTTCGGGGCCAGGCAAAACATAGGGCTTGTCTCCCAATGCCCCGACCTCAACCTCCCCTTCCAGCAGAAGGTGGACTACTTCATCGAGAACTTCGAGGACATCGACATGGCCTACATGACCGTCACGACGCTGATCGACGAGGTTTATCCCCGGATCGGCGAACCCTTCTACCTGAAGGGCTTCATGACCCAGGACAGCTCGGCCGGAGTCCTGAAGGAGGAGATCAAGAAGATCACCGGGAATTACCCGAAGGTCACGTACGGTTCGACGGAGACCCTCATGACCACCCTCCCTTCGATACAACACCCAGGCTGCTTCTTCTTCGACTGGAGGGTGATATGCCCCGAGTTCCTTCCCGAGGATATCAAAATTCCTTTCGACGTCCCTCTGGTATTGGAGCCGCCCGAGACGACCCCGATGATGGACGTACAGGTGGGGAAGAGGTACCAGCTCATCGCCACCCTCTTCAAGACGGACATCACCCGATACGCCATGCCGGACATCTTCGAGTGCGTCTCCAAGGGCGACGACATACTGGGGGTGGAGGCGCCCATGTTCAGGTACTACTCCAGGGCTGACAACCTTATCGTGCTCCACAACTTCACGAGAATCGCCGAGGACGAGCTGGTGCAGGTTCTCAAGGAGGCCGAGATCCCGTACGTGGACTTCACCGCCAGGATGGAGCTGGACGGCGCCCGGGAACACATGGTCATGTACATCGAGCTGTTGACCCCCATGAGCGAGGAGGAGATGCTGAGGCGGATCCACGAGAAACTGATGGATTTCGACAAGGACTGGCGGGACTTCACCAACTTCCTGAAATACGCCCCCCTCAAAATCCGGCTGCTGACCCGGGGCACATTCAATAAATATCTGAGGTCGAAGCCGGGGATGCCGAGGATCAACAGGATCGGCATGAGAGAGGAGAGACTCCAAGAACTCCTGCGGGTCTCATCAGGGGCGTAAGATTCAGGAGGGATGAGCCCTCAGACCAGGACCGGCTCCGCCTGGAACACGGTGAATCCCCGGGAGGTTATCGAGTACCTCCTCGGCTGCTCGTCGTACTTTATTCCCCTCATCTTCTCTATCCGCAAGACCGAGACCATCTTAAAATTCTCTATGTGTTTAGTCAGCCTGATGACCCCGTCGGCGAGGAACTCCTCCACCATGAAATCCCGGGGGGAGGTCATCTCCGAGGTGATGATCGTGGTGCAGCCTATCCTCCTGAGGCTGGTGAACAGATCAGCAATCATCCTCCTCTTGGCCCCCGCCCGCATCTCCTGCAGTGTCAGGGTCGTGATCGGGTCAAGGGCGATATTCTTCGCCCCAATGTTCTTGACCGCTTTCTCGAGGCCCTCCAAGATCGATGTAACAGAATCCCTGTCCCTCCTGTCTCTGAGCTCGTATGACGTGAACAGGAACGATACGCTGTAGAAATCGAGCAGCCTGATCTTATTCTGCACTTCTTTCTCGATTATCTTCCAATCGAAGCCATCGATGTTCTGCCTTATGAGCTCGAGAGGCTCCTCGAGCGTAACGTAGACTCCGGGGTCCCCCTCATCGGCGGCCGACGCTATGAACTGGAGCGACAGATTAGTCTTCCCCGTTCCCGGTCCGCCGCTTATCAGGATGACCCTGCCCTGCGGGAAGCCCCCGCCAAGCATCTCATCTAATCCCTTGATTCCACTGGTTACACGTTGCATTCTTTTCACCCCTCCGCTTCTCACCCGGTGCGGGGCGAATTATCACCTAGCTATCTGCTTAAGAAAGTTACTATTATTATTACCTAAACTACATAAATTTTGATATAGATAGTTCAGACTTCGTAAACATAATGTCGAAAATTAATCACAAATCTCAATATCTCAACTCCTCATCATCGGAGCTACAGTTCCCGAAGAAACGAGTAAAAATGATCGACCTTCGTTGTAGCCTGCCGAGGAACCCGATCTAGGCGACCTTCAAGCCCAGAATCCTCCGGGCCTCGTCAGGCTTCGCGACCTCGATGTTGAGGGCCTCGGCGATGGTGACGATCCTCTCCACGAGCTGGGCGTTGCTCTCCGCGAGTACCCCCCGCTTCAGGTAGATGTTGTCCTCGAAACCCACCCTAACGTGGCCCCCCAGGGTCATCGCGACCGCCCCCATGGGGAGCTCGTGCCGCCCCATGGCGCAGACGCTCCAGGTCCAGTTCTCCGGGATCTGGTCGAGGCTGTAGAGGAGGGCCTTCGGGGTCGGGGAGAACCCGGTGCTCCCGATCATCACGAACTGGATGTGGAGGGGCTCATCGAAGACACCCTTCTCGGCGAGCATCTTCGCGGTGTTGATCATCCCCGTGTCGTAGATCTCAAGCTCGGGCTTCACCCCTGCCTCCCTCATGTAGCCCGCCCACCGCTCGATGGTGGGCACCTGGTTCATGAATGTGCCCGCGAAGGGCCTGACCCAGCTGTTGACGCTTCCCATGTTCATGGAGCCGATCTCCTGGCCCAGGTAGCACCGCTCCTTGATCATCTCGTCGAGGGCCTCGGCGCTGGCCCTCCGTCCTCCCCCGGTGGTGACGTTCAGGATGATGTCGCACCTGTCCCGGATCATCTCCACGTACTCCTTGAGCACCGGGTTGGGGTCCGGGGCGGGCTTCCCGGTGCACGGCTCCTTGGCATGGAGGTGGACGATGGAGGCCCCCGCCTCCCAGCATCTGACGGTCTCCTCGGTGATCTCCTCGGCGCTGCAGGGGACGTGGGGGGTCATCTCCCGGGAGACGGGCTCCCCGCCTGTCACAGCTGCGGTGATAATGAGTTTGCTCATGAATCCTCAGGAAAAACAGCTGTTAGGAGGGCTTAAAATTGTTGGTGACGCCTGCGCTCAACCTGGGTTCAGATTCTCTCCAGCTTGAAGAGAACCGGCCTGAGTCCGTCGGTGCAGCAGGAGACCATCGTACCCTCCTTCTTCATCCAGGGGAACTCACCCCCCAGGGCGAGGTGCACCACATCCCTCTGGATGTCGGCCCAGGCCCAGCTGCAGAATCCCTCGGGGATCCCCATAGCCTTGGAGACGAACTCGTCCCCCAGCCTCACGGCGTCGCATGCGGCCTGAGCCTCCTCCGTTGCATACTCTTCGAATATGTCCCCTGTCTCGAGCTTCTTGATGACCGTGATCTTGACGTCGCTGAACTCCATGAGAGATCGATAGCAATTCCCGAACCATCGTATATCAATCATTCGAGGCCCCCCGCTCAATCTTTATCCCTCGGAGAGAAGATACATGGTGCATGGCCATCGAGGTCGTCAGCTTCGACATGGAGGGCACCCTAGTCCCCACCGACTTCAGCAGCCTCGTCTGGGAGACCGACATCCCCCGCCTCTACGGGGAGAAGAACGGCCTCGGCTTCGAGGAGGCGAAGAGGCGTGTCATCGCCGAGTATGACTCCATAGGCCAGGGGGCCCCCGAGTGGTACGACGTCGACTACTGGTTCAGGAGACTCGACCTCGACGGCGACTGGCGCAGGCTCCTGGAGGAGAGGAGGGACGCATGCAATCCTTTCCCCGAGGTCCACGGGGTCTTGAAGCGCCTCGGTGAGCGGTACAGGCTCATCGTCTCCTCCAACACCATAAGGGAGTTCCTCGAGATCCAGCTGCGATGCTTCCCCGACACCTTCGAAAATGTATTCTCGGCTCCCTCGGACTACGGGGGCGTGAAGGACCCCCACTTCTTCCGAAAGGTCAGCGAGGCTATGATGGTTGAGCCCGAGAGGATGGCCCACGTCGGGGACAGTCTCCGATTTGACTTCGAGGCAGCCGGAGAGCTTGGTAAATCAGTTCTCTTGGACAGGGAGGGAGAGTCAAATGGGCCACATGTCCTCAAAGACCTCGAAGAGTTCGAGTCTGCCCTGAGCCTCCTTGGCTGAGAAGTTGCCTGAAATGGATTTGAGGATAGTGTTTTCCGTTCAGAATTTAAATAACCTTACCAAGGGGAGTACCGGTAGGTTCACGGATATGCTGTCTCGAAAGGGGGTTTCAACTCTAGTTTTCACCCTTATTCTGGCATTCAACGCGTTTCCCGTTTATGGTCAGTCTCCCTATACCCCCTCGGAGCTGTCCTTCACCGTATACGCGGACGGATACGCTGCGGTGGACTACTCCGCGTACGTCGATCCCACCAGACCAAGGGTGAACGTCACCCTCTTCGGGTCCCTCTACATCGACGTCTTGGTGGAGGATCAGGACGGGCTGCTCCTCGACTCCTCTCCCTCCGAGGGGGGCCTCTGCATCGACACCTTGGGCTCCATATCGGTCCTCGTCTCCTACTTCACCCAGGACCTGACCGGCAAGTCGGGTCAGATATGGGCCTTCGCCGTCAACGTCCCGGTGGACGTCTCCATCATCCTCCCCGAGGGTTCTACCATCGTGTCCCTGAGCTCGGTCCCCCTGTCGATGAGCAACCTGGGGGAGAACCTCCTCCTCACCATGCCGGGGGGAGAGGTCATGGTCTCTTACACGATAGGCGTGACGGGGACCCGGGAGAGAGCCGTGGCGGTCATCAACGATGCGGAGGCGACCATCGACGGCATCAAGGCTGAAGGCATCCTCGTCGACGAAGCGGAAGACCTCCTCCAACAGGCCAAGGAAGCCCTCGCCTCAGAACTCTACGCCGAGGCCGAGCAGCTAGCCGAGGACGCCAAGGACTCCGCCCTGGACACCCAAGGACTTGCAGACTCCGCAGTCTCCGAGATCGAACAGGCCGAGGACGCGATAACCGTCGCCGAGGACGCGGGGAAGACCGTGGGCCTCGACGAGGCAAAGGACCTGCTCCTGCAGGCTGAGGCCGCCTACGAAACCGGGGACTATGCCCAGGCGGAGGAGATTGCGAGTAGAGCGAGGTCCTCTGCCGCTGGGGCGACGAAGGAGGAGGGGCTCCCCGTGATCTGGATTGGAGCCGCCGCCCTCGTTATAGCTCTCGCAGCCGGGGCCTTTTTCCTGACCAGGAGGAGTAGCGGGAAGGGCGTCGAGGCTCAAGCGAGGTTCCATCTGGACCGCCTCTTCGAGGAGCACCCCCATCTGAGGATCGATGACAAGGAGGTCCTACGTTTCATTGCCGAGTCCGGGGGCGAGGTTTTCGCCGCGGAGCTGCGGGAGCGTTTCAAAGTGCCCCGGACGAGCCTCTGGAGGATGATCAGGCGCCTGGAGAGGGCGGAGGTCGTGGATGTCTCCTCGGTGGGGGGGCAGAGTTTAGTTAAAATCGGTCAAAATTACCGTGAAGGGGGCTCCTGAGCATGGAACACGTGTTCCGCGGCGTTCCGGCGGGTTCCTCATATTACCCCCCTCCCCACCATAGGGCGGTGAAAAACATGAAGATGAACAAGCTCGCAGCGCTCTTCATCATAGCGATAATCATATCACCCAACCTGACCATCGTCAGAGGCCAGACGCTCACCCTGGCGCCCTTCGAGGGGGACTATGAACCAGGGGACGATGTCTCGATCTCCGGGACAGCCACGGCTGAGGCGAACCTGACCCTCATCATCGTATTCAACTCGACGAACCTGCACGAGGCCAACTTCACAGCGGAAGGGGACGGGAACTACACGGAGGAGTACGAGATCCCCGGGAACGCAACAGACGGGGTCTACACGGTCACTATCTCCGACGGCGGCGAGTCGGTGAACGCCGACTTTACCGTATCCAGCGACGGCTCCGAGATGCTCGCTGAGACCCTCATCGAGCAGGCGGAGGACGCCAAGGATAACGTCGAGGACGCCTTCGACGAGCTCGAGGACGAGGAAATCGAGATACCCTCGGAGGCCAATTCCAGCTATCTCCAGGGCATCGAGTACCTGGACATGGCCCAGGAGCACTTTGACGAGGGGAACTACACGGGGGCTTCCGACATGGCTTTCGAGGCAATCCAGTCATTCGGGGACGCCTTCGAGCGGGTTCAGGGCCTGACCCCGGTGGAGCCCGACGACGAGGACGACGACGATGGCGACGACGAGACCGGGAGCCCCGAGAGGCTTGCGGTCGCTATAGAGAGGGCCTACGTCTACTGGGAGAGACTCAACGAGACGGTGACCCGCCTCGCCGGGGAAGGATTCGTCGTGGCCAGGGTCGTGGAGGCCCTGGACGAGGTGAAGGGTCATCTGGACTTGGCGTCCATGTACCAGGAGGAGGGCAATCACACCGCCGCCGTACGGGAGTTCACTGCGGCCCGGTCCTCCATGGGCAGGATCCACGGATTCATCGAGAGCACCATCAAGGAGCGGAAGGAGAAGCAGACTGAACAGTTCATGGAGCAGTTCCAGAGACGGGTCGAGAAGATCTCCGGGGTCCTGGAGAGCCTCCAAGACAGCCTCGAGGCGGGGAAGACCCAGAGAGTCCAGGCGATTCTCAGGTCCACGGCGCAAAAGCTCCTCCGGCTGAGCGACAGCCTCGCCGGCGGGGACCTCGAGGGGATCATCGACGAGATGGAGGACGCGGTCGACGAACTCGAGGACGGAATCGACGAGCTCGACGGGGAAGGACTCTCCAGCCAGTTAAAGTCCGCCAACCGCTTCGAGGCCAGGATTGAATCCCTCAACAAGACCCTCCAGAGGCTCGCCGAGGCAGGCTTCGAGACCTCCGAGCTCGACGAATACATAGCCGATGCGAAGGGCCTCCTTGCGAGGATCGAGGCGGAGGTCCGGGCGGGCAACGAGGAAGCGGCCGAGGAGCTCATCGAGGAAGCCGAGGATCTTATAGAGGAAGCCCAGGAGCGTTTCAAGGAGTTCCAGAAAGAAGGCGTGAAGGCTTCAGGGAGAGAGGAGAGCGGTCGGGGAAGGCCAGATAGCCCTGGTCGCAGCGGCAGGGACGACGACGAGGGAGACGACGATGACGACCACGAGGATGACGATGAGAACGAGGAAGAGCCACACGAGGAAGACGACGATGACGAAGAGCCCGAAACGACGGTGTAGCTTACCGAATCAATAATTTTTTAATCACTTTCCTCCACTCAACGAGTTTCCTTTTTATCAACCACTCTTAACCCATTATCCCGGCCGGGCATGCAGCATTTGATTTAAATCCCGGGAACCTCGGATTAAGATCGATGTTCTGATGACCGAAGCAACCGAGGAGATGGTGCCCCTCAGCGAGGCCGAGAACGAGGTCAAGGTGGCGACCCAGAGGCTCGCCCTCCTCCACCTAGCCTTCGGACGGGTCCTGGTGGACGAGTTCGGATGGGATAAGGGGAAGCAGCTCATCATGGATGCGATCAAGGAGTACGCCCGCCGGGTCGCCGAACGGACCGCAGCGGGCCACCAGAGCCTACCGAAGTACGGTTTCTGGGAGCATAGGGAGGACGGCCCCCCCATCTGCGAGCTGGGGAAGATCGTGAAGGAGTACGACGAGATGGACATCGGGAGCCTCTACTGCCTCATCGACCCCGCGAAGGTCATGTGGGCGAACCCCGAGGAGAAGCTGGTCCACATCAAGGCTCTGACCGTGGGGGACGACTGCTGCGAGTTCGAGACCGTCCCCACGACCGAGGAGGACCGGGAGGATCTCTTCGGGGAGAGCAGGGACTGGTCCCATGTCGACCCGAGGCTCCACAGGTTCTACGTCGAGAAGGAGAAGAAATAGTAGCCCGTAACTCACTTATTGTTTTTCTTTTCTGATATCGTCGATTCAGCCTACACCTTTCGACCCAAAGCCTTCTCGTACTCGTAGATGAGCCTAGACGTCACGACCCAGGTCTCGAGGGGCGCAGGGTAGATGCTGATCGCCTCATCTGCGAGGACCAGTGTCTCCTCGGCCATCGATCCGTGGGGGAACGCCCCTATGAAAACGGCGGGAGACTCTTCCGATGCAAGCCGCGTAGCCACAGCCTCGAGATCCGAGGGCTCTCCGTGGCTCGTGAGGGCCACCGTCAGGGTCGGGGATATCTCCGCTTTGAGAGTCTCCAGACTCTGTTGGGTGAGCCTCATCAGCGGCTTATCGCTTCCCGGAGGGACCAACCCGTTCACGAAAAGTTGCTCCACGAGGCTGTTGAACCTGTTGCAGTCCCGGGGGAGCCTCGCCTCGGGGGAGACCTCGATGGAGTAGCCCCCGAATGTGTGGATCCACGTGGAGAGGCGCCCCTCCCGGTTGAGAGGGGATCCGAGGGCTTCGAGGAGGCAGATGTTGGCGATATCTGGCCGACCCCGCTTGTGGGCGTCGGGGATTCTATCCATCACGGAATGGTGGAGGCTCCTGTTGAGGAGGGTCTCCCCTGGGGGTTTCTTCCTCCTCTTGGCGTTCCTCCTCACCGAGGGGTGGCCTATGACGCCGAGGGGGACCGTCTCGAGGGCGGCCTCCACGAACACGAGATGGAGCATCTTGCGGAAACTAAAATAGGCAGTGCCATTCATAAGTCTGAGTGGTGTCCTTGGCCGAAGAATTCACCCTGGCCCCGATCAGGAGGCTTTTCAAGAAGCGCGGCGACCTCAGAGTGAGCGAGGGCGCAGCCCAGGAGCTTCGCAGGGCGCTGGGAGAATACGGTTCAAGCCTCGCCGAGGCCGCGATAACCATCGCTAAAGAGGATGGCCGGAAGACCGTCCTCGAGAGGGACGTGGCCGCGGCCAGGGACAGGGTTCTATCCGGAGGAGAGGAATGACAGTTACCCAACGTCGGGAGAGGCCCTCCGGACTGCTGGGGTTCATCTTCAGGAGGCAGGCTTCCTACGTTCGACGACTCTCCCCCCTCTTCATGCTCTGCCTGTTCGGTTTCGGATTCTCCATGCTCGCAGGATACTACCTGGGGGACACGATCTCTCTTGAACTCCTCGAGGAGGTCATGGGGGGCCTCCCGGACCTCGCGGGCTTCGATATGGTCCAGATATTCGTCTTCATCGTATTCAACAACGTCACCAAGAGCTTCCTCTGGATGGTCCTCGGCGTCTTGGGTGGGCTCCCCCCCATGTTCTTCGCGGTGCTCAACGGCTTCTTCATAGGCCACTTCTCCTACCATGTGGCCCTGGATTACAGCCTCGGTTTCATCGCAGCGGCCCTGATACCCCACGGGGTCATCGAGATCCCCACGATACTCCTCAGCTCGGCTGCGGGGATGGGTCTGGGCTACGCGTTTATCAACAGGTTGAGGGGCCAGGGGAGCCTGAGGGCCGAGTTCGGGAAGGCCCTCCTACTCTACATCACCAAGATCATGCCCCTGCTGATTCTGGCCGCGGTGCTCGAGGTGACACTGACACCTATCGTCGTCGCCTTCCTCGGCTTCGTCTAGGCTCGACCCCGCAATCTTTTTCTAACCCCTATCCGAGAAGAGACTTCATTATGATAGGCAGAAACGGGAAGAAGTTCAACTGCTGCGAGAGCGCCCTTATCATGATCGACGAGGGGCATCCGCTGCCGGGCTTCGAATCGAACATCATGAAGGCCGCGTCCTCCTTCGGCGGGGGAGTAGGGGGCTGGGGGAGCGCCTGCGGAGCCGTGACAGGGGCGATTATCGCCCTGGCCCTCGTCCACGGGACCGACGGCGAGGAGACCCTCGAAGAATTTAAGGATAAAAGGGGGCGTCTCAAGGATGTGAGCCAGGTGCTCCTGGAGGAGTTCGAGGAAGCCTTCGGCTCAGTCAACTGCATGGACCTTCTGGGAGTCGACCGCCGGACCGAGGAGGGCAAGGCGCGCTACGCCGAGAAGAGGGCTCAGGGCTTGATTATGTGTGACGACTACGTCGACTGGGCCGCGAAGAGGGCCCTGGAGAGCCTCGGCGAAGGCTGAACCCTTCTCAAGTGGTCTCACCATGAAGGCGGTCCTATTCGACCTCGAGGGCACCCTGGTCGAGTCCGCCTACCAGCGATCCAGTGAACTCGTGACTAGGCTGCGGAGGGACACGAGGGAACACCTCATCGGCCTCGGGGTCCCCGAGCCCGTCCTAGAGGGGCTGGTGAGATCCCACGCCCTCAGGAACAGGGCCTATGACTGGGCCGATGAGAACCTCGACCCCGAGGAGGCCTCGGGGATCAGGGCCAGAATGGAGGAGTTCACCCTCGAGTTCGACATGATCTCCGCGAGAGAGTCACAGCTCTACCCTGAAACCATAGACGCCCTGGAGCGTCTCCGAGGCCGCGGGTGCGTCATGGCCCTGGTCACTAACACGTCGACGCTTGCGGCCGACCACGTCATGGGGAGGCTCGGGCTCGAAAGGTTCTTCGATGCGGTGGTGACCCGGAGCGATGTGCCCCGGCTCAAACCCGATCCGGCGATGGTGAGGCTGGCCGAGGCGAGGCTGGGCGTGGAGGCGGGGTGGCTCGTCGGGGACTCCGCCTTCGACGCGGGGGCAGCGGAAGGAGCGGGATTGTCATCGATAACCATCCGGAGGGACGGAGTGAGGCCCAGCTTTGCCCACGACCACTTCATCGAGTCTCTCCTAGAGGTGCTCCCGATCCTCGGGTTGAGCCTTGAATGACCTACGCCCCGATTCGAGGCGCATTATCATGTTCCAGAATTTTCTCTAGCGCTCGATTCTAACTTCAGCGAAATAGGGCGAGATCAGGTCTCTCATCTTCTCAAGCTCCTTGACGCTGAAGGGGCGGATGGAGTCGTATTCGGGGTCTAGGCATCCTCCTGGCTTGAACTGGCGGATGACGAATCTCTTGGAGCCTATGAGGTATCGGGCTATCTCCTCGAGGTCCCGTGCCTCGACGAGCCCGGGGACCACGGTGGTCCCGAACTCGTAGTCGACGTTTCCCCTCCGCAGGAGCCTGATGCTCTCCTCTATGTCGTTGATGTTCACCTTGTTCTGGACCACCTCCTCGTAGCGGTTCAGGGGGGCCTTGATGTCCAACGCGACGTAGTCCAGGACCTTCTCCTCCATCAGCTTCCTGATCCTCCTGGGACGGGTGCCGTTGGTGTCCAGCTTGATCCTGTATCCGACGGACTTTACCTTGAAGGTGAACTCGAGGAGCCCGTTATGGATGGTGGGCTCCCCGCCCCCGATGCAGAAGCCGGTGATGTAGCCCCTCGCCCTGTAGAGGTGGCCGAGTATGTCGTTGAATGTGACCCAGTCCATCCCGAGGAAGTCGAAGATGAGGTCCTGACGGGTGCAGTAGGGGCACCTGAAGTTGCACCCGGGGATGATCGCCTTGGCGCAGAGGCGGCCCGGGTAGTCCCTGAGGCTGAGCCTCTGATACCCCACGATGGGCATCCAGCTCCGCATCGGCCTCCTATCTCTTCGACTCGAAAACATCCCGTCACCCTCTTTCCCTGGGCTTTCGTATTGAGGGGGGAACCCGTCCTTAAACGTATTGAGGTTATATTCGGGTACCCCCATCCTAGGATACGTGAATCATGCTATGAGAGGCATCGGAAAGGAGTTCATGGAGAAGACACGGTACAAACACCTGGAGGAGTCCGACCAGAACAAGGGGCTCCCCCAGCCCCCCCTGGAGCTTCCCCTCGAGGAGGGCCAGGTGGTCATCGCCCTCCCGAGGCCAGAGAAGCTCGACCTGGGCCACGCAGACCTCAGGGAGGTCATCGAGGGGCGCAGGAGCGTCAGGGCCTACTCGGAGGAGCCCTTCACCGTCGAAGAGCTGTCCTGGCTCCTCTGGGCCTGCCAGGGAGTCAAGGATATCGTGGAGAGGCCTGCAACCCTCCGGAACGTCCCATCCGCCGGGGCCCGCCACCCCTTCGAGACCTACGTCCTCGTGAACAACGTGGAGGGCCTGGCCAAGGGGCTCTACAGGTTCCTCGCCTCCGAGCACAAGCTCGCAGCCGTGAACCTGGACGACAACATCTCGGAACGTATCACCGAGGGCTGCTACAAGCAGAGGTTCGTGACGAACTGCGCGGCCGCCTTCATCTTCACCGCGGACATGTACAGGATGTACTGGAGGTACGGCGAACGGGGCTACAGGTATATGCACCTCGACGCGGGCCACGCCAGCCAGAACCTGTATCTAGCGGCTGAGGCCATCGGGGGAGGGGCCTGCGCCGTCGGGGCGTTCTACGACGCGAAGCTGAACAGAGCCCTGGGCATCGACGGCGAGAATCATTTCGCCGTCTACGTCACCACGACCGGGAAAAAACAGTAGCCTGTCTTTCCCCGCAGTTTTTTCTTGTCAATAATCTAGCTGGAAAAAGAAAACTCGGTGCCTAGTAAAAGGTGTGTTAAAGAGATTCGGCGAACTTTTTGGCCCATTCCCGGCACTTGGCGAGGTGGTCGTCGGGGTGGTACTGGAGGTCTGTGCCCACCTCGACGCATGCGTGCTGCTCGACTTTGTATCCGAGGGCCTTGATGTAGCCGTAGAATTTCTGCTCCATGACCCAGGCTCCGTCCCAGCCGTAGCTCCCGAAGACCGCCGCCTTCTTCCCCTTGAGCTTCACCTTCCCGGCGTCGACCGCTCCCTTCAGGTTCTCGAGGAAGTCCCGCATAGCGGGAGTCACGTTGGCGTAGATGCACGGGCTGCCGAACAGGGCTCCGTCGGCGTCCCCCAGGCTCGAGAGGGGGAAGGGCTCCCCGATCTTCTTTACCTCGACGGATGCGCCCCCGGAGGCTGCTCCCTCCGCGACCGCCTTCGCCATCTTCTCGGTGTTCCCGGTGTTGCTGTCGTACACGACCATGATCTTCATTCAAACATTCCTCCAATCTGGGATCGATACCAGTGGACATCCTTCTTTTACTTTCCGTTTTATATATGCATTACCTGAAACCCGAAGATTGATACCCGGCGGCTCCAAGGATGGTCTGAGCGCTTTGAGGGTAGGGGAGATCACCTGCAAAACCCTGATGGGTCGGAGCGGCATCGGGGGCGTAGACTACGCCATCAACCCCTACCTCGGCTGCGCCCACGGATGCGTCTACTGCTACGCCCGGTTCATGAGGCGGATGGGCCACAGGGGGGAGCGGTGGGGGAGCTTCGTCGACGCCAAGGTGAACGCCCTGGAGCGGCTCCGGGCCGAGGCGCCCAGGCGGAGCATGGGGAAGGTGCTCCTCAGCAGCGTCACCGATCCCTACCAGCCGTTGGAGAGAAAGTACGAGCTCACCCGGGGCAGCCTCGAGCTCCTCCTGGAGCGCCAGTTCCCCGTTAGCATACTCACCAAGTCGGACCTCGTTCTCAGAGACCTCGACATCATCAGAAAATTCGACGCCATCGACGTGGGCTTCACCCTCACGGCATACCACGATGCTGCCCGGAGAGCCTTCGAGCCCGGAGCCTCTCCGGTTGAGAAAAGGCTGGCGGCCCTCAGGGAGCTGAGCGAGGAGGGTATTCACACCTGGGCCTTCATAGGGCCCGTGCTTCCCTACATCACCGAGGACGGCCTCGATCTCCTCCTCGACGAACTCGCAGGCTGCGTCAACCGGGTTCTGATCGATAGGCTGAACGTGAAGTCCGGGAACATGCCGGACATCAGGGGAGCACTATCTGAGCACTACCCCGACCTGCGGCCCCTCTTCGAGTCCGCACTGAAAGGAGACTCCGCCTACTACGACGGATTCAGAAGAAAAGTGTCGGAGATGTGCCGGAGGCGCTCGATACCCTTCGAGGTCCTCTACTGAGACTTCTCCATGATCTCGACGTCGTGACCGTCGGGGTCCTTGAAGAATGCGATGCGCTTACCGTCGTCGAGCGTTACCTTCCTGAGTTCCAGGCCCAATCCCTCGAGCTTGGACTCCATGGCGTCGTAGTCGTCGACTCCGTATGCGGTGTGGTTCCACCTGCCATCGGGCGGAGCCCCGGGGCCCTCAGGGCGCTCGATGAACTCCAGGAGCGCTCCCCCGATGTCGAGGAAGGCGATCTTCGCCTCCCCCAGCTCCATGGTGCTGGTCACCTGGAATCCCAGTGTCTCGCCGTAGAAGACGACGCTCCTCGCTATGTCCTTCACGTAGAGGCCGACGTGGTCCAATCCATTCATCCTAGTCGCCTCTGTGCTTCAGCTCCGACTGGGCCGCTGCGAGCCTCGCAATCGGAACCCTGAAGGGGCTGCAGGAGACGTAGTCGAGCCCCGCAATGTGGCAGAACTCGATGCTGCTGGGGTCGCCCCCGTGCTCCCCGCAGATCCCCACCTCGAGCTCGGGTTTGGTCTTTCGCCCCTTCTCGACGCAGATGGACATGAGCTGGCCCACGCCGTCCCAGTCGAGCTGCTGGAACGGGTTCGCCGGGAGGAGGCCCCTGTCCACGAAGTTTAGGAGGAACTTTCCCTCGGCGTCGTCCCTGCTGAGCCCGAAGGTCATCTGGGTGAGGTCGTTGGTGCCGAAGCTGAAAAAGTCGGCGTATTCGGCGATCTCGTCCGCTGTGAGGGCGGCCCGGGGTATCTCGATCATTGTGCCGAACATGTAGTCCACCTCGATCCCCTTCTCCTCCATCACCTTCTTGGCTTCCCGTTCGAGCTTCATCCTCTCGGCGTGAAGCTCGTTGACGTGGCTCGTGAGGGGTATCATCACCTCGGGGTGAACGTCGATTCCCTCTTTCGCCTTGTTGCAGGCGGCCTCGAACATGGCCCGGGTCTGCATCTCGGTGAGCCCCGGGTACATGAGCCCTGCGCGGCAGCCCCTGAGCCCGAGCATGGGGTTGGTCTCCCACATGCTCTCCACGATCATGAGCATCGCCTCCTTCTCCTTGAGCTCCTCGGGGTTTTCGCCGGTGCACCTGAGCTTGGTGACCTTCACGATGAGCTCCTCCCTGGGGGGAAGGAACTCGTGCATCGGGGGGTCGATGAGGCGGACGATGACGGGTAAGCCGTCCATCGCCTCGAAGATCCCCTCAAAGTCCTTCCTCTGGAAGGGGAGGAGCGCATCGATGGCCGCCCGGTACTCCTGGACGGCGGGGTTGGCGTCGGCCTCGGCGTTGAGCGCCTCGATCTCCGCCTCGAGCTCACCGTTCCCCGGATCGGCCTCCAGCTTGTTCTCGAGGTCGATAATCGTCCTGAGGATGGGGGCTGCGGCATCGGACTGGAGAATCATCTTGACGACGTTCTCCCTCCTGCTCACCTCTTCCCCCTCCTTGTCGAAGAACATGTGCTCCGTCCTCGCGAGGCCGATGCCCTCTGCGCCGAAGATGCGAGCCTGCCTCGCGTCCTCCGGGGTGTCCGCGTTGGTCCGCACCCCGAGCCTCCTGATCTCGTCGGCCCACTTCAGAGCTTGGATGATCTCAACCTCGTCCTCGAAGTTGGGGATCATGGTCTCGAGGACCCCTGCAAAGACCTCTCCCGTGGCGCCGTCGATGCTGATGACGTCCCCTTCCTTGAAGGTCCTGCCCTTCACGGTGAAGAGGCGGTCGTGGGTGTTGATGCGGATCTCCTCCGCCCCCGCGACGCAGGGCTTCCCCCAGCCCCTGGCCACGACGGCGGCGTGGCTGGTGCCCCCGCCGTGCTGGGTGAGGAATCCCTTGGAGACTATCATCCCGTTCACGTCGTCGGGGGTGGTCTCGGGGCGGACCATGATGACGTCCTTCCCCTGCTTCCCTAGCTCCTCGGCCCTGTCCGCGTTGAAGATGATGATCCCGCTCGCGGCTCCGGGGGAGGCGTTGAGCCCCACCGTGAGGAGGTCCCCCCTCTTCTCCGCCTCCTCCTTGGAGGCGGGGTCGAACTGGGGGTGGAGGAGCTGATCCACGTGTTCCGGGGTTATGCGCATGATCGCGGTCTCCTTGTCGATGAGTCCCTCGTTCGCCATGTCCACGGCGATCTTGATGTGGGCCCGGGCGGTTCTCTTCCCGGTCCGGGTCTGGAGGATGTATAGGACTCCCTTCTCTATGGTGAACTCCATGTCCTGCATGTCGGTGTAGTGGGCCTCCATCTTCTCGGCGATGGCCTCCAAGGCCTCGTATTGGTGAGGGTGATCCTTGTTGAGGTCCGCAAGCATAATGGGGGTCCTAATCCCTGCCACGACGTCCTCCCCCTGGGCGTTGAAGAGTAGCTCCCCGAAGAGGCCCTTCTCCCCGTTGGACGGGTCCCGGGTGAACAGGACGCCGCTCCCCGAGTCCCAGCCCATGTTCCCGAAGACCATGATCTGGACGTTGCATGCGGTCCCCATCTCGTCGGGGATGCCTTCAGCCTTGCGATAGGTAACCGCCCTGGGGATGTTCCAGGAGTTGAAGACCGCGGCGATGGCCCCCTTGAGCTGCTCGTTGGGATCGGTCGGGAAGGGCGTTCCTACTTCCTTCTCGTAGACCTCCTTCATCCCCTCTACGGTTCGCTTGAGCCCCTCGACGCTGATGTCGGTGTCATTCTTGACTCCCTCCTTTTCCTTCTCGGCCTCGTGGACGGCGTCGAATTTCTCCCTCTCCGCGCGCATCACCACGTTCCCGAACATCGTGATGAACCTCCGGTAGGAGTCGTAGACGAACCACTCGTCCCCCGTGAGCTTGACGAGGGCTTTCGCGACCCCGTCGTTGAGGCCCAGGTTGAGGACGGTGTCCATCATCCCGGGCATCGAGACTGGGGCGCCGCTCCTCACCGCGGCCAATAAGGGGTTCTCGGGGTCGCCGAAGCGCTTCCCCGTGTTCTCCTCGAGGCGGGCCACGTGCTCGAGGACCTCCTCCCACAGCCCCTCGGGGAACTCCCCCTTGGCCTCGAAGAATTCTTTACAAGTGCTCGTGGTTACCGTGAATCCGGGGGGGACGTTGAGTCCCAGGTTGGTCATCTCGGAAAGGTTGGCTCCCTTTCCTCCCAGGAGGGCCTTCATCTCCTTGGTGCCCTCCCCAAAAGTATAGACTCGCTTAACCATGTGTGATCTCTCTCGACAGATTTAGCCCCCCATTGTCGTTCTTAAGTTTACCCTCAATGTTGTCTGATGAGGGTTCCTAGAAAGTGATATCAATCAAACGGCGAGATGAATTGGGACAGATATTGACATTTCTGGATGAGTTGAAGGGGAAAGTACAGGAAGCGGTAGACGAGCAGAGAGGCCGCCTCCGGGAGATCAGTGGCTTCATCTACGAGAACCCCGAGCTGGGGAGCGAGGAGTTCAAAGCCGCCGAGCTCCTCACGGGGGAGCTTGAGAAACAGGGCTTCACGGTGGAAAAGGGGATTCTGGGCATGCCCACTGCTTTCTCCGCGACCTATAAGGGCAGGGGGAGCGGCCCCAGGGTCGCCGTCATCGCTGAGTACGACTGCCTCCCGGGGGTGGGTCACGGCTGCGGCCACAACCTGATAGCCGCATCGGCGGTGGGAGCCGGTGTCGCCGCGAGCAGGGTGATGAGCGAGCTGGACGGCGAGGTGGTAGTCGTGGGGACCCCCGCCGAGGAGGGCCACGGCCCCAGCGGAGGAGCCAAGGTGATCATGGCCGAGAAGGGGTTCTGGGACGACATCGACGCGGCCGTGATGCTCCACCCCGCATCGAAATATGTGGCGGGGAGCAGGGCCTTGGGGATATCTAAAGTGAAGATGGAGTTCCAGGGGCAGACGAGCCATGCCGCTGCGAGCCCCCATGAGGGGGTCAACGCCCTCAACGCGGCGACTCTCGCATTCATGGCGACCCATATGCTCCGCCAGGAGGCCCGGAGGGACGCTAACCTCGTGATCCATGGTATCATCTCTGAGGGGGGCCTCGCCTCAAACATCATCCCTGACAGGGCGGTGTGCGACTTTGGGGTGAGGAGCAGCGACGACGCCTACCTCGACGTGATGGTGGACAAGTTGGCCCGGTGCGCCGAGGGAGCGGCGCTGGCTATGGGGGCGACGGTGAAGATCACCAAGAGGAAGCTCTACCGCGGGAAGAAGGTGAACGGGCCTCTTGCTGAAGTGCTCTGGAACAACTACGCAGCCCAGGGAGTCCAGATAAGACCCTGGCAGGAGACAATCAACGGGATGCCCATGGCCTCCACAGACTTTGGGGATGTCTCCCAGAAGATACCCGCCACAAGCTCAGGCATCGCCGTCACCGAGCCGGGGACCCCCGGCCACAGCGTCCAGATGGCCGAAGCCACCATGACCGAGAAGGGCCAGGAGGCGATGATCGTGGGGACCAAGGCCCTCGCCATGACCCTGGTGGAGCTGCTGGCGGAGCCCGAGAAACTGAAAAAGGCGAAGGAGTACTTCGACGGCCACTAGCCCTCTCTCTTCCAGGCGGAGAGGCCCCTGTACTGCTTCACGGCCTCGAAGAGGAACGCCGAGACGCTGAAGAGGCTGACCCCGAGGACCACTAAATCCCTGAAGTCCCCCCTCCACGGCCAGAAAGCGACATACGAGACCATGACTCCCGAGAGGAGGGCCGCATAAACCACCATCCGCGGAATCAGCATCCCCCTCAGAGCCAGGAAGCTTCTCAGGGCCTCGAGGCGCTCCTCGTCGTTGGTCACATATTTCCCCTGGGGAGTCGACTCGATGAGACTGAGCTCCAGGAGCTTGTTGACGTGATACTGGGCGAGGCTGGGGCTCGAGAGACCAAGGCTTCTCCAGATATCCCTCACCCCTATGGGGTCACCTGAAGTCAGTATGCAGAGGTAGACGTCCCACGTCTTCCCGTAGACCTGCTTGTATCCCGCCACACCTTCACCCCTAGTCGAGGTCCACTCTACCGACCTCGGAGAGATCCCCCAAGCCGTTCATCTTGATCATCCCGCCGGAGATGGTGTAGAGGGTGTCATCGATGTAGAGGCTCCTCTCCACCGAGAGGTCGGACTCGAACCAGTAGCCGCTCTTCAGGAAGGCCTGGGGGTCCTCGATGTGGGTCACCCTCCCCCGGAGCCGGATACCCTCCTCCGGGGAGAGGTGGAAGACGTAGGCGCCCTGGTAGACATAGTCACCGTAGGCGTTGTCCGGCACCTGGCTACCATAGTCGCTGGAATCGATTTCGGTCTCCAGGACGGGTATCACCAGGAGGTTCCTGCTTAGGCTGAAGAGGAACGCCTTGTGGTCGTGGAGGGCGGGGGAGTCGGTGCCCCTGTCCCCTATCTCGTACTTGGCGAGCTCCTTGGGGTCGGAGACGTCGCTCACGTCGAATAGGCTGACCTTCACCCCCTGGTGCCAGGCGAAGTCCCCCTCCTCGGCCTCCACGGTCTCCTTGCCTATCCCGATGAGGGTGTTCTCGTCGTAGGGGTGGAGGTAGTCTGAGTAGCCGGGGATCTTGAGCTTCCCCAGGACTTGGGGGTTCTCGGGGTCTTCGAGGTCGATGACGAAGAGGGGGTCGATCTTCCTGAATGTGACCAGGTAGCAGCGTCCCCCCATGAACCGGGCGGAGTAGATGTCCTCCCCCGGGGCGAGCCCCTCCAGCCTGCCGGCGATTCCCAGGGTGGAATTGAGGACGTACAGATTGTTGCTGGTCCCTCTCCCGTTCCTGGAGACGAATCCGCTGGTGGTGGCGATCCTGAAGTAGTCACCATTTTCGTCCATGGAGAACTGGTTGAGCACCCTGCCCGGGACCGTTCCCTCGGCTACGAGATGGATTGCTCCCTCGTCCACCCTGAGCCTGTAGACGGTGGTGGTCTCCCATCCCCCGTCCACGTTGTACACCCAATCCAGGTTGGTGAGGTAGATGTGATCTAAGGAGGCGTAGACGGTGCTCGAGGAACCCATGAGGTAGGTCTCGCTGGTCATCTCCTCCCCGGGGTCCTGAACGTTAAGCGCGACGATGCTGGTGTAACCATAATTGACGTCGGTGTTGTTGACGTACCAGATGTCAGTGGGCTCGACATAGCAGGACTCGTTCCCGGACCTGATCCCCGGGAGGACGGGCTCCGTGTGGTTCAGCATTGCGGGCTGACTCGTTATGAGATAAACATAGTCCCCGATCATCCTGGAGCTGGTGTAGTAACCGTCGACGCTCACCTCCCTCTCGAGGACGGGTTGAGCCCTGTCGCTGACGTCGTAGACCCAGACGTGAGTGGCCAGCTCATACTCCTCCTCCGGGGCGATATCCCAGCCATACCAATAGTAGTAGAAATCCGGGGCGCTGATCACCACCAGCTTATCGCCTTTGACATACAGGTCGCTCACGGGGAGGCCCGGCTCTATCCTGGCGACGATCCCCGCCTCCTCGGGGGGATGAGCCCTGACAATGTACACGGTCTTCCCTGAGGCGAGATAGATGTAGGCGCCATCGGTCTTCACGAGGTCAGCCTCGTCCACTCCCTCCACCTGGATGTTTGTCCCAGAGTAATCCGTGGAACCCGAAGCGGAAGAAGCCGCGTCAGCTGCCTCCAGGACCATGTCTCCTCTAAAACTCGGGAAGGTGCCCCAGCCTTTCGCTGCGTCCTCGTAGTAATATTCCTGGGGTCTAGTGCCTATGAAGTTGGCCAACTCCTCGGATGAGCCGAACTTCATGAGCGAGCTCGAGGTGAGGAGATCAGAGGGGGGAAACTTCGGGAGGTACACCCCCGCATAGTTCCACATTGTGCCCCCCAGGAAGCTCCCCAGGACGAAGGCCAAGACCGTGTAGGACACGAGTTTTCTCTTGTCGAGATATATCGAAAATACAGGTAGACTCGTTTCAATCACCAGTGTATTGGGCGTAGAGAATGGTACATAATCCTAGGTTTTAGAACAACCAAGGGAGATCACCCCTCATCCGTTCAATTTAGTAGAACAGCTGGTTCAGCCATGAATCCTGTCCCCAAACCTCGAGGACAAGGGATTCAAGGGGATGACCACACGGATGAGAGTCCAGGCCCGGGAGGAGAAGGCCCATGCCAGTGGGGGAAAGGATTAAGACCCCTGAGACAGAGGTTCGATTATCGAGATAGATCCGCCATGTTCATCCTCCTAGTGGCCTCCACGGACTCCCCGGAGACCCTCGAAACCGTCCACCGTCTAACCCAGGCCACCGTCTCGAGGGGGCACAGGGTCGTTGTATTCTTCAACTCACAATCGACGAGGCTGCTGGGCTCAGACAGGGACTCCCCCCATCTCCATTCCTTGTCAGAGCTGGGCGTGAGGCTCCTCGCCTGCAGGACCAGCGCCCTGGAGACGGGGCTCGCCCCGAAAGGAGCCCTCATGAATGGGGCCGAGATGAGCAGCCTCGGGGAACTCGTGAACCTCATGGCGGATGCGGACAGAGCCCTCTTTCTGGGATAGGTGACATAGTATGAACGGGTTGATGATCTTGGTGCGGAGCGGCCCCGAGGAGACGGGGAGGGTCGAGGAAGCCCTGAGGCTCGCAGCCGCGATGCTCGGCTTCGACGAACTCCCCGCCATCGTCTTCATCGACGACGGGGTCCGATGCCTCCACCCCCAAGCGTTCAGCGACACTACAATCCAGGACTATCTGCAAGCCGCAGCGGACCTCGCCGGAGTCCATGCGGTGAGCAGTGCGAAAGAATCAGGGGGAGACATCGATCCAACCCTCGGAGTGAATCTGATCGGCATGGGCGACCTGGTGGCCATGATGGAAGAATTCGCGGCGGTGGCGAGCTTCTAGGGGGCAGCGTATGGGCGTTCTGTACGTGATCTCTGACCGGCAATCCGCATCCACAGCCATCGAGTTGGCGTCAAAGGAAAGGGGCGATGTCTCGATTCTCTTGATCGGTGAAGCCCGTGGGCTGATTGATGGCCTGGAACAGGGGAAGACCCTCGGTCACACGTGTAGAATCTACTGTCTTGACGCCAATCCAAAGGGCACGAGCCAAGTTCATGGCGTAGAGGCCGTGGACTACTTCGGCTGGGTCGAGCTGATCGAGGAGAACGATAGAATCGTCTCCTGGACCTAGCCCTCCACCCACCAGATCCAGCCCTTCCGCTCCCTGGACCTCTCCCCGTTGATGAGCCCCTTGATCCTGAGGCGGTTCAGGAACACCACGGTGGAGTCGGGGCACCTCACCAGCCTCTTCTCGGTCTCCGCCTGGACCTCCCGTGTAGTGAGGGGCCTCCCCGCCTCCACGAGCACCTGTAGTATGAGGTCCACGGCCTCGTTCCCCTCCAGCCTCTTCAGATCCATCTCACTGGGATCGTGGTCGGTCAACCTTTTATCTCATGCGCCTCAGATCCCATCCCAGTGGACACAATGAAGCTATTCACGGTGGGACCCGTCGCATGCTACCTCGAGGTCCTCGAGGCCATGGGCCGCCAGATGATGAGCCACAGGAGCGAGGAGTACCTGGAACTCCACTACGACACCGTGGAGCGCCTCCGGGGCTGCCTGGAGACCGAGAACGACATCTACCTACTCAGCGCGACCGGCACAGGCTTCATGGAAGCATCAATCTTAAACTGCGTCAGGGACAGCGTCCTCGTCTGCGTCAACGGGAGCTTCGGGAAACGCTACGCCGACGTGGCGAAGGCCCACGGACGGAACGTGATACTCCTTGAGCCACCCCTGGGCGAGCCAATCACGGTTGAGGCCCTCGAAGCCACACTGAGGGATCATCCCGAGGTGGAGGCAGTGGCTCTGACCCACAACGAGACCAGCGCAGGCCTCATCAACCCCCTCGAGGAACTGGCATCCCTCGTGAAGGATCAGGGGAAACTCCTCCTCGTCGATGCGGTGAGCAGCATGGGGGGCACGACCCTTAAAGTCGACGACTGGGGCATCGACATCTGCTTCAGCAGCAGCCAGAAATGCTTCGGGGTCCCCCCGGGGCTAGGGATAGGCTCCGTGAGCCCCGACGCGCTGAGAATGTCCGAGGTTGTCCCCAACAAGGGGTGGTATTTCGACCTCAAGATCTGGCAGCGATACCACGAGCAGGGCCGGGGAACGCCTATGACGTCCACTATCCCTCAGGTGGCCGGCCTTAACGCCGCCCTGAAGATGATAGACGGGAGAGGGGGCAAGGATTGGTACTTCGACCTTTTCAAAACGAGGAACGCAAAGATCCGGGAAGGTATCGAGAAGCTGGGGTTAACCACTTTTCCCAAAAATGGCTTCGAGAGCCCCACGGTGAGCTGCATCAATGCCCCCGAGGGCGTTGGGGGGCTCAAGGTCTACAACGCGATGCGGAGCAACGGGTTCGAACTTGCCCAGGGCTACGGCGTCCTCAAGGAGACCACGTTCAGGATCGGGAACATGGGCTACATGCCAGATGAAGACATAGACTCGATGCTCGAAACATTGGGTTCCGTCCTAGAAGGATTCTGATCAGGTCAGACATCCCGATCCTTGTCGGCGTATTTCTCAGTAAATTACTCTGAAAGTGTCGAACTCCCCGGTCGCCGCCTCCCAGCTGACGTCCAGGGCTCTCACGATCGCCATGGATGGGCCCTCCCGGCACCACCTCAGGAACCCCTCGACCCGGCCCCTCTCCCCCTCCGCGACGGCCTCGACCCTCCTGTCCGGGAGGTTCCTCACCCAGCCCGTGAGCCCGAAGCTCAGGGCGCTGCGTCTGGCGTTCTTCCGGTAATAGACCCCCTGGACCCGCCCGGAGACGTAGATGTGAGCCCTTATCTTCTCCGACTCGGGGGCCAAGGCTCAGGCTTCACCCCTCTAGAACTGCTTGGGGGCCTCCACGTCGACCCTGACCCCCCGGTTCCTCTCGAACCTGACGGTGACGCTGTTGAATGTGGCCTCGTAGATCCTGATCTTCCCGTACCTCTTCTCCCTGAGGAGCCCCAGCTCTCTGAGGGCTTCGAGGTGGCGCTCCACGCTGGTGTAGTTCATCCCGGTGCGGCGCCCCACCTCGCTGATGTTCATCTCCCGGGCCTCCGCGAGGACCCTGAGAACCCTGATCCTGCCCCGGGAGCCCATGAGCTCCTCGACGTCGATCTCAGCCCCGCCCAACGATCTCCACCATCCTCCTCTCCAGCTCCTCTGCCGGCATCTTGGGGAGCCCTATGAGCTGGGTCCTCCCCTTCTCCGAGGCGCTGAGCTCCGTCGAGATGGCCCCGAGCCCGCTCAGCGCGTTGAGGTATTTCCAGAACTGGGTGTGGCCCCGGGGCTCCTCCCCGTACTCCTCGCAGACCACCCTGTAGCTGGTCTCCGCCTCCCCCGTGGTCGCCTTCGCCTCCCGGCTGTGGAGGAAGAACCGGGCGATCCCCAGGAGGGCCAGCTGCTCGTGGCGGCTCAGCCCCCTGAACTCCTCGGGCCTGATGGGCTGGAATATCCCGGCCGCTGCCTTCCGGACGTGCTCCGGGAGCACCTCCTGGGAGTGAGAAGAGTCGGCGTACATCCCCGACCCGTGGAGGAGGTCGATGGCGTACCGGGCGTCCCCGCTCTCCGAGGCCGCGAGCTCGCCGATGAAGTCGATGATCCCCGGGGGCATCGCGCCCGCCCTGAAAGCCATCTCCGCCCGGCTCGCGACGATACCGGAGAGCTGGGTCATGGTGTAATCCGACATCCGTATCACGTTCCTCTGGAGGGTGCTCAGTGTGCTCCTGTCCAGATCCCTGAAGGCCTCCGAGCTCTTCGAGATGAATATGAGGCTGAGGCGCCTCGGCCCGTCCAGCCGCTCCTCTTGGACCCGGCAGAGGTTGTAGATGGCGTCTCCCCCCTCCTTCTCGATGAGGGAGTCCACCTCGTCGAGGCAGAGGACCAGCTGGGTGTCCTCCTCGTCGAGGATCTTCATCAGTGTGTCCAGGAGCTCGTTGGAGGAGTAGCCCCGGTCGGGGAACTGGGGGCGGAATCGCCTCACCGCCCTCTGGAGGATCATGAAGAGGCTTCCCCGGCTCTCCCTGCAGTTGACGTGGACGTACTCAGCCCTCACCCTGCGGCGCTTAGCCTCCTCGCGGAGGTCTAGGCCGAACCTCTGGGCGAGGGCGGTCTTCCCGCTCCCGACGCCCCCGATGATGAGGGCCCTCTGGCTCATCTCGTAGGGGGCGTCCACGATGAACCGGAACAGGCTGGAGAGGAAATTTGCCTCGCCGTCCCTGTGGAGGAGCTTTTTGGGGATGTGGTTGAAGTCTAGAACCGTTTTGTCGATGAAGACGCTCTTGGAACGGCTCATGGTCTATCCAACTTTGGAGTCTCTCGGCCATCGATTTATGCTTTGTGTCCGTTCTAGCAGACTGTATGGGGAGGGGTGGGTGAAAGTGCCTCCGTACCTAAATCCGAATGGCGAAGATGTACGATGATTCGGATTGGCGCCATGTTCCAGAGTAGGCGACCTTAAAATAGACGTTACGTGACAGATATTCTAACCATTAAATGGAGAAAGCGATTTACATGTGCGGAATTTTCGGTGGAGTACTCAAGAAAGGGGCGATCGCCCCCCTCATCCACGACGGCCTCAAGAGGCTAGAGTACCGAGGATACGACTCGGTAGGCTTCGCGACCATTCATGCCGGCGCCCTCCAAGTGAGGAAGGACGCGGGGCGCATCGACGACGTCGTCCAAAAGCTCAACATGGGCAGCATGCCCGGCTCGATAGGGATCGGTCACACCCGGTGGGCCACCCACGGGGCCCCGGAGATGGTGAACGCCCACCCTCACACGGACTGTGACGGGAACCTCGCCGTCATCCACAACGGTGTCATCGAGAACTTCATGGAGCTCAAGGAGGAGCTCCTCAACAAGGGGCACAGTTTCAAGTCCAGGACCGACACCGAGATCATCGCCCACCTCATCGAGGAGGAGCTCAAGGGCGACATAGCCCTCGACGAAGCGATCCTAAAATCCCTGAGGCGGTTAGAAGGGTCCTACGCCATCGCCGTGGTGTCGAACTCGGACCCGGACAAGGTCTTCTGCGCCAGAAACGAGAGCCCCCTCGTCCTCGGGGTCTCCGAGGACGGCACATATTGCGCCTCCGATGTCCCCGCCATGCTCCCCTACACCAACAAAGTGGTCTACCTCCGGAACGGAGAGTTCGCCACCCTGGACCGGGACGGGTACGAGATCAAGCTGGTGAGCGACGGCACCCCTGTGGAGCGGGGGCTCGAGGAGGTCACCTGGTCCCTGGAGATGGCCGAGAAGCAGGGCTACCCCCACTTCATGATCAAGGAGATCAACGAGCAGCCCACCAGCCTTCGGGGATCTCTGAGGCTCCAGCCCCAGTACCTGGATCTGCTCACTGCTCTCATCGACAGGGGCCGGGAGATATTCCTCGTGGCGGCGGGCACATCCTACCATGCCTGCATCGCAGCCTCCTACATGTTCTCGAAGCTCGCCCGGGTAACCGCTTTCCCGGCAATATCGTCGGAGTTCATCGAACAGTACGGTTCCTCAGTCGGCGTCGATTCGGTCATCCTCTGCATAAGTCAGTCGGGGGAGACCTACGACACCCTGAAGGCCATCGACCACGCCCGCATGAGGGCGGGCACAGTCCTCGGGGTCACCAACTCCGTCGGCTCCACTCTCACCAGGGTCGCCCGGGCTTATCTCATCCAGCAGTCGGGGCCCGAGATCGGGGTCGCGGCAACTAAGACGTTCACCTCCCAGCTGATGGTCCTCGCCCAGCTCGCTCTCAGGCTAGCCCGGATGAGTGGCAAGGTCTCCCAGGACGAGGGGGATGACTTCAGGGAGAAGCTGCTGCAGATCCCTGACGTGGTGGAGGAGACTCTGAAGCGGCACAGGGGTCGCATCCAGAGCCTCGTTGATAAATACGGCGATGAACGGCTCTACATGTTCCTCGGGAGGGGGATAAGCTCCTCGACGGCCCTCGAGGCGAGGCTGAAGCTCTTGGAGCTCAGCTATGTGCCCTCCCTCGCCTATCCGGCGGGTGAGAGCAAGCATGGCCCCATCAGCATCGTCGAGGAGGGGGTCCCCGTGATATTCATATGTCCGAGGGGGGAGACCCGGAAGGACATCGTGGGGAGCATCATGGAGATGAAGGCCCGGGGGGCTCGGATCATCTCGGTGTGCGAGGAGGGGGACCGGGAGATCATCGGGCTCTCCGACGACGTCGTCGAGATGCCGAAGGGGATCCACGAGATTCTCTCGCCGATTCCCTACGTGGTGCCTCTGCAGCTGTTCTCTTACTATATGGCGGTGAAGAAGGGGCTGGATCCCGACATGCCTCGGAATCTGGCGAAGAGCGTCACGGTTCCCTAGGGCCTCGGAAGTTTTTTATCGTCTCCGAAAACCCCTCACGTGAGAGAGGCCCTATGTTGGACTTGGATGCGATCAGGAGAGACTTCCCCATTCTTGAGAAAGGCGTCATTTATTTCGATAATGCCGCGAGCAGCCTGACCCCGGAGCAGGTAGTGCTGAAGGAGATGGAGTTCTACAGGGAGTACAGGGCCAATGTGGAGAGGGGGGTCCATCGTTTCTCCCAGATGGCGAGCGAGGAGTACGAGGGGGCCCACGAGGTGGTGGCGGATTTCATAGGCGCCCCCAGCGCTGATTGCGTAGCGATGCTCCGGAATACGACTGAGGGGCTGAACCTCGTCGCGAACTCCCTGGGCTTCGAGGAGGGGGGGAAGATCGTGACGACGGTGATCGAGCATCACTCAAATTTCATCACGTGGCTGAGGGTTGCGAGGAGGAGCGGCTGCTCGGTGGAGGTGGTGCGGCCTGACAGGGAGGGGCGTTTCGATATGGCGGATTTCGAGGCTGCCATCGACGACTCGACGAGGCTCGTGGCTGTGACCCGGGTCTCTAATGTGCTGGGGTGTAAAGTCCCCGTCAAAGAGATCGTTTCCCTGGCTCACGAGCACGGGGCGCTGGTGGTGGAGGATGGGGCCCAGGGGGTGCCTCATCTCCCCACGGATGTGATGGATTCGGGGGTGGATTTCATGGCTTTCTCGGGGCATAAGATGCTGGGCCCCACGGGGGTGGGGGGGCTGTACATCTGCGAGGAGGAGCTGTACAAGACCGAGCCGCTGTCGATCGGGGGTGGGACCATCTCGGACGTGTCGTTGGACGGGTATGAGCTGGCGGTGGCGCCGTTGAGGTTCGAGGCGGGGACACCGGCGATCGCTCAGGTGATCGGTCTGGGGGAGGCGTGCCGTTATCTGGATCGGGTGGGGATGGGGGAGGTCGAGGTTTGGGATGAGAAGTTGTCGGCGAGGATCGTGGAGGGGCTCCTGGAGATCGATGGGGTGGAGATCTACGGCCCCAGCGAGCCCCGGGACAGGGTGGGCATCGTCTCCTTTAATGTGGGGGAGATGAATTCCCACGACGTGGCGTTGAGCCTGGATACCGAGTACGATATCGCGGTGCGTTCGGGGCATCACTGCGCTCTTCCTTTGATGAAAGAGCTATTCAAACTTCCGGAGGGGACGGTGAGGGCCTCCATCTACCTGTATAATACCCTGGATGAGGTGGAGAGGTTTCTGGGGGGCGTCGAGGACGTCGCCGGCTGATCCGGGTCAGCCGATGAGGGGGGCCTCGTAGCATGGTAGGTGGTACCCTTTCGCCTTGTTGCCCCTCCTGGAGGGCTTGGACATCGCCGTGTCGTAGGGCTGGAATTCCCTCTGGCACTGGGAGCATCTGAATTCGTCGCCGTATCGAGCTGCAGGTCATCTGTTTTGGGACGTAGACGGGGCATTTCTGGGTTTACGTCGAGAAAATGGATGGTTCCTGATTAGTTTATGGTGTGGCTTGGGGTATGGTGAAAAAGGGTGTCGGTGGCGTGGTGGTTCTATTTGATGAATCTTGAGGGGGCTTTCTCGAAGGCGAGCTTGCACCTCTCGTTGCAGAAGTAGTATGTCTCGCCCTCGTGTTCGCTGGTCCATTTGGCCGTCTCCTCGTCCACGGTCATCCCGCACACTGGATCTCTCGCCATCTCGGATCGTTTCTTGTTCCGTACGGCGGTTTTCAAATGTTTCGGATGGGGGGGCGTGGCTCTTTTATTGTCTATTCTCCATGTCTGTTCGGTTCTTATGCGCGTACTCGATGCCGATCTCGTTCTGGTGGATGGTAGGGTGGTGACTGTGGATCCCGGGGATTCCATCGTGGAGGCGGTCGCCGTGAGGGATGGCCGGATCGTGGCCGTGGGGGATAGCTCGGATGTCATGGGGCTCGCGGGGGAGGGTACCCGGGTGGTCGATCTCGGGGGCAGGACGGTGCTCCCGGGGATCATAGACTCTCACACTCATCCGAGCGGGGCCGCCGTGAGATTCTTGGAGATCGACTGCCGTTCCCCGCCGGTGGAGAGCATCGGGGAGATCCTGGATATGGTCGCCGCGAGGGCGGCGGAGGTGGGGCCCGGGAAGTGGATCCGGGGGGCGAATTATAATGACCTCAAGCTCCGGGAGAGGCGGCACGTCACCCGGTGGGAGCTGGACGAGGCGGCGCCTGATAACCCCGTGTTCATCAGCAAGGAGACGGGGCACCTCTACGTGGTGAATAGCGCAGCCTTGGAGTTAGCTGGGATCACTGAGGAGACCCCTGATCCTCCTGGTGGCATGATAGACCGCACGGAGGAGGGGGAGGCGACGGGGTTGCTGTACGAGACGGCGGGGTCCCTGGTGTCGGAGCTGATCCCCGAGTACACGGTGGGGGAGATCGTGGAGGGGATGAGGCGTGTCTGGGACCAGTTCTCGGAGTGGGGGGTGACCACGACCCACGATGCCAGCGCCCACCGGGATGCTATCCGGGCGTATCAGCAGTTGATCAGCGAGGGCGTCCATCAAGTGAGGACCCTCCTCATGGTGAGCGCGCGGAGGCCGGGGGGCGAGGACATCATCGGGGCCCTGCGGTCACTGGGGGTGGAGTCGGGGTTCGGCGACGAGTGGCTCAGGGTGATGTCCCTGAAGATCATGGGGGACGGCTCGGGGAGCGGGGGGTCGGCGGCGGTCTACACTCCCCAGCACCGGGGCATGAGGGATCTGGGGCTGATGACCACGAGCGAGGAGGAGATCACCCGGCTCACGGTGGCGGCCCACGAGGCGGGTCTCCGGGTGAGCATTCACAGCATCGGGGACCGGGGCATCGATGCGGGGCTGGACGCCATCGAGGAGGCCCAGCGGAGGATGCCCGTGGAGGGCATGAGGCACAGGATAGAGCACAACAGCTGCTGCACCCCGAAGCAGCTGGAGAGGATCAGGGATCTGGGTGTGACCCCGTCGTCGAGCATCGGCTACATGTGGGGCATCGGGGATGACTACGTGGAGAATTTCGGGCCGGAGAGGGTGAGGTGGCTCCACCCCCACAGGACGATGATGGAGATGGGCATAGTTGCGGGGGGGAATAATGACTACCCTGTTACGAGCTACAGCCCCTTCGTGCAGATCTACGAGGCGGTGACGAGGAGGACGAGTTCGGGTCAGGTGGTGGCCCCGGAGGAGGCGATCGGTGTGATGGATGCGATCCGCCTATACACCTGGAATGGGGCGTATCTGGGTAGAGAGGAGGACGTGAAGGGGAGCATCGAGGTGGGGAAGATGGCGGATATGGTGGTGATCGACCGGGACATCCTGAGCGTTCCCCACGAGGAGATCAGGGATATCCGGGTGGAGATGACCATTGTGGGCGGGGAGGTCGTCTACCCGCGATGAGGGGAGCTGATGCGCCGTTGATCGGGGCTCTGGTGGTGGTGCTCCGGGAGAGAGGCATCCTGATGATAGAGCGGGGTATCGAGCCTCATCTGGGATACTGGAGTCTGCCGGGCGGGGTCATCGACGAGGGGGAGTCCCCGGTGGAGGCGACGGTGAGGGAGACCCTGGAGGAGACGGGGCTGGAGGTCGTCGTGGTGCGGAGGCTGGGGGTGGTGACGGGGCCCCTCACTGGTAGGGGGCACGGCGTCTATCTGTGCTCTGCGGTGGGCGGGGGGCTGAGGGCTTGCCCGCCTGAGGTGACGGATGTCCGTTGGGTCCCGCATGATGGGGTCCACGAATTGATGGTTCCCGGGTTCATCCGGGAGTTTCTGGGGGGCCTCGATCTTGTATCCCTCGAAGCGGAGCCCTGACGATCCCCCGTGTTTTGAGCGTTGGTTCTACCGTTCAGGCATGGATTTTATTACATCCTCTCATCTTCACTCTGCGTGCGTGAAGTCAGAGTTTAAAAGTCAATTCTCGACGGCGTGCATCCTCGTCAGGCATGTCGTCGTCTAGATGAACGTTAGTCACTAGGAGAATCTTTTTGTCCTTTACCGATATTGAATATCGGAATGTCTGATCCAGATCACAAGAAGATCCTCGAAGAGCTGAAGGGTCAACAGGATAGGATGATGCACATCTTCCAAGGCCTCCAGAAATCCGTGGACGACGTCCTATGGTATCACCGGCTCGGGGACATCGCCGTCATCGACAAGGTGAGGATCACGGGTCCTCCCCCCAGGAACACCCCCAACCCCACCGCCCAGGGGGCGGGCAACCCCGTGGTCTTCTGGTCATACACTTTCACCCCGAAGGGCCTCGACGAGAGCCAAAAGTACCCCTTGATCGTCTTCCCCCACGGGGGCGTTCACTCGAACATGGGCTCATCATACGCCCACATAATCGGGGAGCTGATCCGGCAGGGCTACCTGGTCGTCGCCCCCGAGTACAGGGGCAGCACCGGGTACGGGGCGAAGCTCTACGATCTCATCGACTACGGGGGGCTGGAGGTGGAGGACACCTACGCCGCCAGGAACTGGATGGTGGAGAACAACGGCCTCGTGGACCCCGACCGGGTCGGGATCATGGGCTGGAGCCACGGGGGGCTGCACGCCCTGCTGAACGTCTTCGACCACCCCGACGACTACCAGGCCGCCTTCGCAGGGGTCCCCGTGAGCGACCTCGTCGCCAGGATGGGGTACAAGACCCAGAAATACAGGGACCTCTACTCGGCGGATCACCACATAGGGAAGACCGCCTACGAGGACGTGAACGAGTATCGGCGCCGATCCCCCGCCTGGAACGCTGAGAAGCTGCGGACCCCCCTGCTGATCCACACCAACACCACGGACGAGGACGTGAACGTCCTGGAGGTGGAGCACCTGATAAAATCACTGAAGGCGGCCGGCAAGGAGTTCGAGTACAAGATATTCGAGGAGGCTCCGGGCGGCCACGTCTTCGACAGGCTGGACACCCGGTTGGCGAAGGAGGCTAGGACAGAGATCTACAGTTTCTTGGCCCGATACCTTCACCCCCCTAATCCGTGACGGTGCTAAGACCTTGGATGTCCGAGACGCACGTGTTGGTGATATCCCAAGCTTCGTCGATTGCTATTCACGGATCTGGGAATCCTTGCGAGGGATACTCCCCGACCAATACGTCGAGGAGACCATCCAAGAGGCGAGTCAACCAGAGTTATCCGAAAGAATCCTTGCGGCGATAGCTGACCCCGCTCGAATAATGCTCGTGGCCGAAGAAAATGGGGAGATTGTCGGCTTGACCCAGGGGAGAACCAACAGGGGAGGCTACAGCTGGCTGGGCTTCATGGGCGTGTCCCCTGACCACAGGAGGAAGGGAGTCGGCGGGGGGCTGCTCGACGTGTTCATAAGGCGGTCCAGGGAGAGCGGATGCACCAAGGTAAGCCTCAACACGGCGCCCTCGCTGAAGCCCGCCATCAAGCTCTACACGGAGACGGGCTTCATCCCCGAGGGATACATGAGGAACCACATGCACGGCCTGGACCTGATCTTCTACAGTCTATTCCTCTGAGAAATGCAACACGGCGCCGCGCAGGCCCCCTCTCTATCTTTTATTGTCTCGGGAGCACTCTTCTCCGAGGCATGGTTGATGATCACCGCAGTTGACGGTGGATACATCGTCGCATTCGATGGAACCGAGCACAGAATTCTCAGGGGCGGAACCGTCGTCATCGAGGAGGACGAGATAAAATACGTGGGCAAATCCTACGGGGGCCCCGTGGACCGGAGGATCGACGCCCGGAGGAGCCTCGTCAGCCCAGGCTTCATCGCCCTCCACTCCCACATCTGCGGGGGCCACGGCGAGACCGGGAGGAGGGGCGACGGCAGCCGGAGGCAGCTCTATAACAGCGACCTCTTCGACAGGATGTTCCCCCGGACCAGGGAGGCCGCTAGGGCCGCAGCCGAGCTCAACTACGTGGAGGTCCTCAAGAGCGGCTGCACCACCCTCGTCGAGCTCGGGTCCCCCAACGCCCTCGGGGACAAGGAGGCCGTCGAGCTCCCCGACAGGAATGGCATTCGGGCGTACCTGCTGAAGATGTACGGCTCCGGGAGCTGGCAGACTCCCGACGGGAACAGGGTGCTCTACACCAACTTCGACGGTGAGACATGGGACGAGGAGCCCGGGTTCAAGGGCCTCGAGGAGTCTAAGGCCTTCATCAAGGAGTACGACGGCTCCGCCGACGGGAGGATCAACTGCCTCCTCGGCCCCAGCACAGTGGATATGTGCAGTGTGGCCCTGCTGAGGGAGTCCCGGAAGGCGGCCAACGAATTGGGGGTTGGCCTCCAGACCCACGTCTCCCAGTCCTTGGTGGAGTTCCAGGAGATAATGAGGAGGCACGGCATGACCCCAATGGAACTGCTACACGATGTCGGGCTCCTGGGACCCGACTTCATTGCCGGCCACAGCATCCTCATCGGGGGCCACAGCAAGGTGGGCTACGCCGACCCCTGGAGACGGGACATCAAGCTCCTTGCGGAGACGGGAACCACTGTCGCGCACTGCCCCCAGGTCTTCGCGAGGTACGGGATCGCCATGGAGTCCTACGCCCGCTACCTCATGGAGGGGGTGAACATCGGCATAGGCACCGACACCTACCCCATGGACATCATCAGGGAGATGGGCCTCGCGGCCACCCTATCCAAGATCGTGGAGGGGGAGCCCCGGGTCGCCACCTCCCGGGACCTCTTTAACTCGGTCACCCTCAGCGCTGCCAAGGCCCTCGGGAGAGATGACCTGGGCAGGATAGCCCCGGGCTGCAAGGCGGACATCGTGATCGTTAACATGAACTCCATCAACATGTCCCCCGTCAGGGACCCCATAAGGAACCTGGTGATGAGCGGCAACAACGGCGACGTCAGGACGGTCATCATTGACGGCAGGGTCGTGGTCGAGGACGGCGGAGTCCCGGGAGTCGACGAGGAGAGGCTGGCCGAGAACCTCCAGAGGGAGCAGGAGCGCATCTGGGACATGCTGCCCTCCACCGACGTCTTCGGGAGAACCATCGACGAGATGACCGTGCCCTCTTTCAAGGACTGGGAGGACTCCTAGAATCGATCATGGATTGTCAGCGACGATCCGTACCGCGATGTATCGTTCTTGCGGAGTCCTTATCACGGAACCGGCTTCTTTCCCTCCCGAGGCACAATGGAGTTAGCGGATCGCATCGTGGCCTTCGGGCTAATCCTCCTGGTGGCGGGCGTCTTCATCGTCGTATTCGACCCCTCGAATGTCATCGTGTTCGCGAGACTCGTAACGGGCCCCACGGATCCGGTGGGTACAGTCATCTCGCTGGTGGGCCTCAGCCTCGCCATCGCAGGCGGATACAGGAAGCTCATCTAGAACCCTTTTCCTCCCTGTCTCAACACGGATAAACCGGGGTATCTGCCCCAGAGGTGCCCCTAGGAGACCTCGAACTCGGTCTCCCAGACCTCTTCCACCAGGGTCTCCACCTGATCGTAGACGGGGGTCCCCGCATCATCGTAGGTCATGATGAAGCTGTCGATGTGGACTCTTGCGATGTACAGCCCCGGATCCAGCCTGCCCACGGGGATCAGCGCCACGGGGTTCGTCAGGGCCTCGGTGACCATGACTCCCTCCCCGGGATCCGTGAGGTCCACCTCGAACCTGAACACCACGGGGTAGCTCTCCTGCCAGGCGAAGGACTCGACACGTATCTGGAACCCCCCTGTTGGGTGATCCCCTCTGGATATGATGACGCTGACAAAGTCCTCCGTCGATGGGGTCAGCGTGGAGGCGTCCCTCAGCATCGCCCAGAAATCGTTCCTGACCTCATAGCCCTCCATGACGTCGGGAGCGGTGGGATCACCCTCAGTCGCGATGATGTGGATCCCCTCCTCGAAGAGGCCGACCCCGCCGGATTGATCATATAGAATCTCCCCCCTCACCGAGAAGTCGAGACTGGAGGTCTCCCCTCCCCTCACGACGACGGTGTCCTCCGCCAGCAGCTCCCCAGTCTCGCCGCGAACTCCCAGAGCGAAGACCCCGGGAGGGACGCCGCCGATGCTGTAGTGGCCGTCTGTCCCGGTTATCGCGGCGATCTCGGGGAAGCCCGCGGAGCCCCTGATTATTGAGACCGAGTAGCCGGGAAGCGGGTTGCCGCTGTCGTCTGAGACCACTCCCTCGACGCCCCCGGTCCCGGTGCCCTGGATGATATCTAGAATCCCCTCCCCGACCTCAGCCAGCCCCTCCGGGAGGACCCCCTTGGAGGCCCATTCGTCCACCCACTGAACCTGCTTCGAGGTCGAGTCCATCTCAACGGTGAGGCTATACGAGAAGAAATCAGCGACCCCCGCCTTCGCTCCATACGTCGCTTCGAGTTCCATGAAGCCCGAATCCTCTATCAGGGCGACGAGCTCCTCCCACTCAGCATCGGTGAGGGTGAACTCGGCATCTCCCAACAAGTTGGAGGAGAGAGCGACGGAGCCATCGGACCCGATGGTCAGGGTCTCATCGATCCCGGCGAAGCCCCCTGATCTACTCCAGGCGACCCCCGTGATATTCTGGGGTGGATTCCACAGGAAAGAGTAGGCAAAGACCGCAACCACAGCGAGGGCAACCCAGATGATGAACATATACATTCTTCGACCGGACGCGAACCCCAAGGCAGTCTCCCGCCAACCTGATCGCCCAAGACCGTGATAAATGATTCTGGACTTGTACAGGACAATCCCGATGCAACGCATCCCTGCATCAACGATAAGTATCACAGGCGCAGACCTAGACGCGGGATGCAACTTGGAAGACCCATCTATTCTGGAACAAATGCTCAGGACAGCCGAGGAGCGGTACGGCCCGGATGAGGCGGAGAGGCTGAAGCCCTTCATCAAGAAGCTTGCCGAGGCCGTCTGGAAGGTCCAGGGATTCGAGCTGGAGCCGGGGGACGATCCCTCCGGCGACCCCGGGGAGGACCGTTGATGGAGCCCTACGAGCTCACCGTCGCCGAGGCTTCACAGCTGATACGCGAGGGTAAGCTCACGCCCGTCCGGCTCCTCGAGTCCATCCTTGAGCGCATCGACGCCCTGGAGCCCACCCTCGAGGCCTGGGTCACCATGGACCGGGAGCGCGCCCTGTCTGACGCGGAGGCTCTCACCCGGGAAGCCCAGGAGGGGGCCCTCAGGAGCCCCGTCCACGGGATACCCGTCGGGATCAAGGACATATACTTCACCCAGGGGCTCAGGACCACCATGGGCTCCCCCCTCTACGCCGACCACGTCCCCGAGTACGACGCCGAGACGGTCACCATCCTACGGGACGCCGGCGCAGTGATCCCCGGGAAGACCGAGACCACCGAGTTCGCCGCCTACGACCCCGCCCCCACCCGGAACCCCTGGAACACGGAGCACACCCCCGGGGGCAGCAGCAGCGGCTCCGCGGCCGCAGTCTCCTCGGGTATGTGCCCCGCGGCCCTGGGCTCCCAGACCGGGGGCTCCGTGATCCGCCCCGCCGCCTTCTGCGGAGTCGTCGGCCTCAAGCCCACATACGACCTCATCAGCCGCCGGGGGGTCTTCCCCCTCGCCTGGAGCCTCGACCACGTCGGCTTCTTCACGAGAACCGTCGAGGACGCCTCCATCATGCTCGACGTCCTCTCCGGAGTGGAGCACCACCCCGACCCTGAGCCCCCGAAGCTGGGGCTCCTGCGAGGATACTACGAGAAGACGGCGGACGAATCGGTCTGGGAGGGGCTCATGGACGCGGCGGGCAGGCTGGAGGAGGCCGGCGCCGAGGTCGTGGAGCTACAGCTCCCCCGGAGCTTCGAGTACGTTCACCCCGCCCACAGAATCATCTTCGCCGCCGAGGCCGCCTCGGTCCACGAGGAGGGCTTCAGGAAGAACCCCGAATCCTACAAGCCCAAGATGAGAAGCCAGGTCGCCGCGGGGCTCCTGATCCCCTCCCGGGCCTACCTCAGGGCTAAGCGGATCAGGGGAGTCTTCGCCATGGAGGCCCGGGACCTCCTGGGGGAGGCGGACTGCCTCCTCACACCCTCCTCGGTGACCCCCGCCTTGAGGGGCCTCGAGTCCACGGGCGACCCGGCGTTCAACGCCCCCTGGAGCTTCTGCGGCTTTCCCGCCATCACGGTCCCATGCGGCCTCACAGGGGATGGATTACCCCTGGGCCTGCAGCTCACGGGGCCCCCCTACGGCGAGGAGGGTCTGCTATCCGCTGCCGGTTGGTGCGAGAGAATCCTGGACTTCCCCAAGGGGTCTCGGACCCCGTGAGGGGTTCCGGAAGATTGAGATTTGGGCGGAGGGGTTCGAAATGATTCCGCCCAGGAGAGGACCCCGCCACCTCGTGGGGATGCGACCCCGACTCGCGCCGGGTCAGCCGTAAGCCGTCTCCAGACACGATTTTTCCTCGAATCCATTTAAAGGCCGTAGGGGTCCTGCTATTCTCCGATATTCTTCACGGTAGTTCTGGACCGGGGCCACTGATCTCGGATCGATTTCAGTGTCCCGTCTGATAGATACGGGAAAGGGGTGGATAACCGGTGCTCAGCTCACGAGCTTCTTCATGAACTCGGTGTACTCCCCGGGGGGGATCGTGGGCTCGAAGGAGCTGATAATCTCCTTGGCCTTGGCGGCCCCGTCTATGAGGAGGTCGATGCATGCCAGGGCTAGGACCTTGGCTGGGAGGAGGTACCCGAGCTCCCTGTCCACGAACTCGTAGGTTCTCCCGTGGCCCGTGCCCGTGACGCCTCCCATCCCGATGCTGCTGGCGGGCATGACGCAGCTGATGTCCCCCATGTCAGTGGAGCCCGTGCTGTGGCCCCTCTCGTCGATCCTGTCCTCCCCCACGAGGGCGACGCAGTTCTCCCTGAGGACCCCGACGAGCCCCGGGTGGTGGCTGTAGGGCATGTAGCCGGGGAGGTCGTTGATCTCCACCTCAGCCCCCACCGCCATCGCCCCGGCCCTGAGGGCCCTGTTCACCTTGGCGTTGGCGTCCATGATGGCGTCCACGTTGCTCCCCCGGACGTAGCTCTCGATGCGGACATCGGCGGGGACGTTGTTCACGATCTCCCCACCCTTGGTGATTATGGGGTGGACCCTGATGGTGTCCTCCTCCTTGAAGGTCTCCCTCTGGGCGTGGATACCCATGATCCCCAGCATCGCCGCGTTCAACGCGTTGATACCCTTGTCCGGGGCCCCCCCGGCGTGGGCCTCGAGCCCCACGTAGCGCACAAGCTTCCCCACGAAGCCGTTGTTGGAGCCCCCCACGCCGAGCCTGTCCACGAGGTCCGTGCCCGAGTGGGAGCCGATGCTGATGTCCACGTCGGCGAGCGCCCCTACGTGGATGAACTCCTGCTTCCCCCCCAGGAACTCGAGCCTCCCCTTCTCCCGGAGGCTGTTCCTGTAGTCGATCTCCAGATACTCCTCGGCGGGGACCGTGACCATCACCACGTTCCCCTCCAGCTCGTCCATGACCCCGCTGTCGCTGAGGCCGAATCCGGCCCCCAGCATGGCGGCGATCTGGGCGTTGTGTCCGCAGGCGTGGACCGCCCCGGTGATGGGGTCCGACTCGGGGTGATCGGGGCATCTGACGCTGTCCAGCTCCCCGATGATTCCCACGGAGGGCCTCGGCCCGGGCTTCTTTAGGTAGGCCTTGGAGCCGGTGATAGCGATCTCCCGTTTGTACTCCCAGCCCATCTCCTCGTACTTCTGCTCCACGAGCTTCGCGGTCTCGAACTCTTTGTAGCCGAGCTCGGGCTTCTTCCAGATGGCGTCTCCGATCCCGATGATCTCTTCGGCCCTCTCGTCGATGGCCTTCAGGACTCTTTCCTTGAGAGCTTTCCTTGACATTGTGAATGTTTAGAGTCGGTCGGATCTGGATTTAACTCTGTCCAATAGCGACTCGAACGTGGGATTGGATAGAAACTGAGTCTGGAGCCGGTTCAGTCGGCTTCCTTCTTTTCGGTGCCGCAGCAGCTGCAGACTATGAATCCTTCTTTTAGCTTCTTTTCGATGAACGCCTTGCACTCCTCGACCGTGAGGAAGAGGGGCTGCCCGCACTCATCGCACATCGATTCGTCGAAGCCGGCCTCGCTCATCGAAAAAAGGATGGAGCGGACGACAAATATACCTTTCGAACAGCGCCCGGTCCACCGTCCTGAAGGGTCCCCTGTATGAGCCTCAATACGTTAAAAAGATTCAACGCGGCTTGAATGATATCAGGATGATCAAGTCGCGAGCCCTCCTTCCGATGATCCTTCTGCTGACCATGGTGGCAGGTAATCCACAGATTGCCGTATCATCGACCATCGACCCGGAACCGCTACGGATAGAGGAGCGGTGGCTCGTCACATGGGGAGGAGACTGGTACGAGTCCCCCCGGAGGATCATCTACGATGGCAGCCATCTCTACATCTACGGGAGGACCCTGAGCCACGGCGACGGGGAGTCCAACATCTTCCTCGCCAAATACGACATGGAAGGCGGGCTCGTATGGGACACAGTGTGGGAGACCCCCACCCTCGATGTCCCCCGGGGGTACGCCCTCGAGGGTCCCCACATCTACATCGCGGGGACCGCCTATCGCGGAGAGGACCCCCACGTGGACCTCGACGTCCTCCTGCTCAAGATCGACAGGGAATCGGGGGAGCTCGTCTGGAACGCCTCCTGGGGCGGCACCGGCTGGGAGGGAGAGCCAGGCTCGGACTATGGGAGGGACGTGGAGGTCCTCGACGACGCTATATACGTCGCAGGGATGACCACGAGCGACGCCGGCAGCCCCGACGAGCATGATCTCCTCCTCCTCAAGTTCGACGCAGAGGGGAGGCTGATCTGGCGGAGACAGTACGGAGGCGACGCCACCCACGAGTACGGCTACCACCTCGAGGCCGGCGACGGGATGCTCTACGTCTCCGGCAGATTCCTCTCCCTGACCCGGAGCGCAGGCGAGACGATCAGGGAGGAGAGGATGCTCATATGCGAGTTGGGCCCCGACGGGGAGATGATCTGGAACGAGACCTACGTGGGCATACTGGATGAGCCCAGCGGCATGCGCATCCACGGGGGATCCATCTATCTCATTGGCAACACCTGGCTATCCGACAAGAAGGGCGAGATCTCCGTGATGAGGGTGGAGATGGACGGGGCCCTCGACTGGTACAAGCTGTGGGGGAGCAGGGAGAACGAGGCCGCCCACTACGGGCTAGCGGTCGCCGGGGACAGCGTGTACGCCTTCGGCGGCCTCGGGGGCCACGGAGTCAGGAACCAGGACCTCAGCCTCCTCCGGTACAGCCTCAGGGGAGAGCTCTTGGGCAATCTGACCTGGGGCTCGTGGAGAAACGAGTCCGCCTGGGACATGACCCTCATCGGGGACACGTTCTACCTCCTGGGCCAGGTCAGCGCCCCCGGGGAGGGCGTCGACGTATACCTCTCAGCCGTGGGAAACCCGTTCCTCCCGTATGTGGACCCGGGGCCGGAGGAACCATTCTTGCAGACCTGGCAGATCTACGGAGTCGTAGGCATCTTGCTGGCGCTGACAGGTTACGTGCACCTCTGGCGGCTCGTCGACGAATAGGCTCCCGCCGGCACCCGGTAGGGGTCGATTAGCCTCTTTCCAGCCTCCCAATAATCGGTGTTGACCCCACAACACCGGTATTAATGCCCCATCATCGGTCTTGCGGGGCGCCTATATCGATGCCCCTGCATCTAATGCCCCGGTGACCTAGAATGAACACTGGAACCTACAGCGCGTTTGCGACCACATTCGGGATGAAGATGTACTACTTCTTCGTCGAGAGCAAAGATAGGAAGAGGCTGGGCTCCGGCGTTCCCGCTGGAGAATACACCGCCACTCCACAATCACCCAAAACGACTCCTCTCATCCCGTCCCCCGAGGATTTGGAGCTCCTTGTGAGCGACAAATCCTCCCCTTTTATTATAGCATAGAGTCATCTTTTTCACTGGGAATACTTGTTGGACGTAAATCCAGCCACGAGCATAGGTGAAGCACTTCTAGAAGCATTCAGACTCATCTGGGAGATGTACGACGACGCCCTCGAGAACATCCCCGGGGAGCACTGGAGGACAGGGGAGATCGACTACCTGATCCCCGCCCGCCAGGTCTACCACGCCGTCGAGACCGCGGATTTCTACTCCGGCGCCAACCCGAACGTTTTTTCATGGGGGCAGAGGTTCGACGGGGGATGCTTCGACTACCCGCCCGAGGGGCTTCCCACCAGGGAGCAGGCCCGGGAGTACCACGACGAGGTCCGGGTGAAGGTGACGGATTGGATCCGGGGCATGGATGCTCCTGGAATCTCGGCACGGGAGAAATCCTTCCCTTGGACCGGGAGCGTGGTCCTGGGCAGAGCCCTCTACCTGCTGGGCCACTACCGCCAGCACTTCGGGGAGCTCAACGCGGAGCTGAGGAGGAGAGGGCTGCCCCGCATCAAGTGGACCACCCACTGAGTCTCCCCTGGGCGATGACACATGAGCTTTTTAGTGCCCGTTCTCATAAAAGGAGCCTGAGATGATCGGCGTACACCTAATCATAGACGGCGTCCTCAGCCACAGCGTCGACGAGGAGGTGGGCAGGCGCATCCTGTCCGAGCTCCCCGCACTGATCGGGATGAAGATCCTCGCCGGGCCCTACGTCGTCGAGGGGGTCCCCGAGAACCCGGGTTGGACGGGCTTCGTCATCATCGACAAGTCTCACATCGCCATCCACACATTCAACGAGGGAAACAAAGCCTCCGTCGACGTCTTCTCCTGCAAGACCTTCGACGAGGGGATCGTGTTCCGATACCTTGAGAAGCATCTCCCCTTCAAGAAGATGACCACCCGGATGCTGGAGAGGTCAGAGGAGTAATCCCCGGCATACCGCCGGCGGCGGAGTTGGAGTCGAAGGGGTTTCTGTGATATCCCTTCCAGCATGTATGTTCGAGTATCCCAGTAAACTAGTGTTCGGGCTGATCATGTGGCGAATAGGGGTGGATGATCCACATACTTTATTGAGTGAAACGCTAAATTTGGATATAATACGCCATTCGAGGCTAAACCCATGGGAAATAACCGGAGTGTCCCCAATCGTATAGGGAAAAATCCCTTACTCATCCTCCTGATAGCGCTGATCTCTTCGGCGATCCTCGCTTCATCTACCCCCGTGTCATCCCCCGAGGAGCCCCTCTGGGTGGAGACCAACGGCCCCCCCGGCGGGTCATTCGGGCTAATCGAGTTCAACCCCGGGAACCCCGACATCATGTACGCCGGCTCGGGGTATACCTTCTTCAGATCCGAGGACGGCGGGGACACCTGGACCCGGGTGCACCAGCTCCACGCCCTCACCGAGACCCTCGAGCTGGGAGTGAGAGCCCTGGAGTTCGACCCCCGAGACCCCGACATTCTCTACCTGGGGTGTCGAGGGGGGATGTTCAAGTCGACGGATAGCGGGGTCACGTGGACAAGTAAAACGGGGGGACTCGAGGGGATCGGCGTCCAAGCGATCACCGTCGACCCCCTCGACCCGGACATCGTCTATTTCCTGGCGAGCTACGGCGGCGATGAAAACTATGTTTACAAGAGCCTGAACGGGGGCGACAGATGGACCGACATCTCCTCCTCGCTGCCATCCACACGCGAGATGAGCATGCTGAAAGCGGTGAGGCACGACGAACTCTACTCCGGAGGGGGCTTCGAGATGGCCCGAGACGGCGATCTCTACCACAGCACCGACGGAGGCGCCACGTGGGAGGTTAGGGACATAGGCCAGGGGGAGGACACCTTCCCGGGCCACGTCAGGATCGACCCCCACGACGAGGACCACATCTACATCGGCTTCGCAGACGCCTACAACCGGGGGAGGCGGCTGGAGGAGCTCCTCTTCGAGTCCTTCGACGGCGGGGAGACCTGGCAGCCGGTGAGTCACGGGCAGATCGGGTCCGGGATCTCCGACCTCGAGATCTCCAAGAGCAACCCCGACCTCATCTACTATCTGTCCCCCCTCCACAGATCCACCGACGGGGGCCAAACCTGGGAACAGGTGCACACATGGAACCACGTCGAGGACTTTGGGAACGTGGAGCAGAACTCCATCACCATCCACCCCACGGACGAGGACACCCTCTTCGCCACGCTGATGGGGCAGGGCATCGCCAAGAGCACCGACAGAGGGAAGACCTGGTGGCTCTCCACCACGGGAATGGTGAGCACCTTCGTCACCAACGTGGCCACCGACCCCGTCGACCCCGACACCGTCTACGTCTCCGGGGGGGACGGGAGCGGCACCTGGAAGACCACGGACGGGGGAGAGACCTGGGAGGTCCTCAACAAAGGGGGGATCCATCACCCCTGGGTGGACGAGCTCACCATCGTCCCCAGCGACCCCAACATCATCTATGACATCGCCGACATCGGCCTCATCTATAAGTCGGAGGACGCCGGGGAGACTTGGGAGAACTGGAACAACGGTTTCCACCACGAGTCGGTCTACGCCATCGAGGTGGATCCCGTCGACCCCGACGTCATCTACGTGATGAACAACGGCTTCGGCATGTTCAAGACCGTGGACGGGGGGGATGGCTGGCACTACCTCCTCTACTCCCCCGACTACTCCTACACCATCGCCATCGACCCCTCCGACACCAGCATCGTCTACAGCGGGTACAACAGGAAGGTCTTCGAGAACGCATCCAGGGTCTACAAGTCCACATCGGCGGGAGAGGACTGGGAGGTCGTCCTCGAGATACCCGACTCGGAGGCGGTCACCTCCGTGGCAATAGACCAGCAAGACCCCGACAGGATCTACGCCGGAGCGACCGGCGCAAGTGGTGAGATATACTTCAGCGATGACAAGGGTCAGACCTGGGCCACCCTCAACGACCTCTTCACCTTCAGCACCATACACGCCCAGAACCAGCTGGCCGTCAGCCCCACTGACGAGAACACCGTCTATGCGACGCCCTGGGGGGCGGGTCTCTACAAGACCACGGACGCCGGCGCCACATGGGTGGAGCTGAAAAACGCTCCCACCGTGTCGATAGCCAGCATAACCATCGATCCCACGGACACTGACAATGTGTACATCGCCGACAGGACGCAGGCCATACTTTACGGATCGGACGACGGAGGGCAGACGTTCGAGGAGGTGTTCGACGCCGGCCCCATGTACTCCAGGTTAATGAAGGTCAAGCTAGACCCCGGCGACCCTGGCACCATCTACGTCTCCGCCTTCAGGCATAACGCCATCATGGGCAGCCTGTTCCGCATAAGGGACGGGGAGACATCCGACATCACGGGCTCGATACCGAGAGCCATCATCGACATCGCAATCGACCCCGGGGATCCGGAGACCATCTACGTCTCCCTCCACGGGGAGAACGTGTACAAGACCGAGGACGGAGGGGAGAACTGGGAGAACCTGGAGAACCTGCCCCTCACAGGCGTCTTCGACATCGAGATAGACCCCTCAGACACCGACGTGCTGTACACGGCAGCCATCGCCGGCAGAAGGTGCCCCCCCGAGCTGCTCTACCCCGAGTTCTTCCCACCCGTCGAGCCCGAAGCCATAGGGGGCCACGGGGTCTACAAGAGCGTAGACGGAGGGCTGACATGGGAGAGCATCAACAGGGACGTGCTCAGCAAGCCCTTCAGGGCGCTAGCAGTCCACCCGGAGAACCCGAGAGTGATCTACGCAGGGGCAGCGAACGGGATCTACGTGACCACCGACGGCGGTGAAACCTGGGCGGCTCAGAACGTCGGGCTGGATTACAGGAGCATCGGGGCCCTGGATATCAGCGGGGACACGATATACGCCGGGACTCGCGGCGGGGGAGTCTACGTCGGCACAATAAGCGAAGACTATACCGTGGAATGGGCTGCCACGAGCGGACCTGTCCCCCGGATCCACAACATCCAGCTGCTGGTCGATCCCACGGATTCCGACGTCATCTACGCGAGCTCGTACCCCGGCGGCATGTTCAAGTCCACGGACAGGGGGGTGACATGGAAGGATAAGAACTTCTTCATGCCGAGCTTCGAGGTGGAGGACACCCTCAGGCAGGGCTACTACAAGTTCGTGATGGACCCCGACGACCCCCAGAGGCTGGTCTTCGGCATATACGGGGAGGGAGTCTACGTCTCGAATGATGGAGCGGACAGCCAGATGCCCCTGTTCGGGGACATGAACGAGATGAGGGGCGCGAACGTGACGACGGTGGCCGTCGACCCCGAGGACTCGGACACCATCTACGCCGCCACGGCCGAGGGCGTCTACGTCACGAGGGATGGCGGGAGGAGCTGGGACCCGATAAACGGCGGGCTAATCGTCGACGACATCATGACCCTGGCCTTCACCGGGGACGGCGTCCTGTTCGCCGGGAGCAAGGGCTACGGCGTCTACACGCTCCGGGATGGCGGGGACAGCTGGGATGGCCCCTTCAAAGTGGAGAACTACGGGGTCTTCTGGCACGTCTGGGACAGGCCCCTCTACCTCTACAACGCGCTCCTGGTGAACCCCTTCGACCCGGGCATCATGTACCTGGGCACATTCCCCACGGGGTTCTACAGGACCCTGGACGGGGGCCTCACGTGGCGCGAGATCAACACCAACTTCACCATTGACGGGGCGTTCTCCATGTCGTTCCACCCCTACAACAAGAGCGTCATCTTCGCGGGGACCTACAACGGCGTCTCCCGGTCCGACGACTCGGGGGAGACCTGGAGGCGCTGGGACAGGGGGATGCCACAAGAGCTCTGGGTCTTCTCCATCGTCTTCAACCCCTTGAATCCCGACATCGTCTATGCCGCGGCCAAGAACGGGGAGAACATGGGGACCGGGAGGGAGGACTTCAGGGGCACAGTCCTCAAGTCCACCGACGGCGGGGCGAACTGGGTCGAGATCGCCAACGGCCTCCACCTTTGGAACGAGTACTACCAGCTCGTGATGTACCCCTATAACTACGACGTGCTCTTCGTGAGCTCGGGGCAGGGGGTCTACATGACCGAGGACGCCGGGGGGAGCTGGACCATGATTAACGGCGGGCTGGAGGTCTCGGGGGGGATGGTGGGGAGCGGCATCGTGAACAACGTGGCGAACAACCTCGCCCTGGACGCCGAGGGGAGATTCCTCTACCTGGGGACCATGGCCCGGGGGGTCTTCAAGGCGGACCTGGAGAAGCTGGATCTGGAACGGGACCCCGAGGCCCTCCCCCTGAGCTGCTTCAACTACGTCCAGGACGGGGACGAGACGGGCGTCGACACTGGTGGGAGCTGCGTCGTCGCCGATGGGGAGTACGACTACGGCCTCGCGATAAAGCTGACGGCCATGGAGCCCCCTGACGCCCATGAACCAGAGCCTGAGACCCCCGAGGGGCCATCGGAAACCAACGGGGCGAGTGATGAACCGGATGAAACGGGTGAACCCCCCGCGGAGGAACCCGGAGCTAGTGAGGAGCCCCCGGAGGATGAAGAGCTACCCCCGGAGTCAGAAGAAACCCCCTCCGAGGAACCCGACACCACTGGAGATGGAGGAGAGGAGGAACCCCCTGAACCCGGGCTCCCCTATCCCACGGTTGTCCTCGGGCTCGTGCTGGTGATCACGCTCCTCGTCATAGCCTATATCCGGAAATAACCGTTCAATGCCGTGCTCTAGGTTCTGGACAGACGAGCCTGCCCAGAAGCCTTTTCCTTCCTCGGCCTCTGTCTCAAGGGTGAATTCTATGGCCGACGAGAGGAGCAACAGGATCGCTGTGGTCTGCCACTGCATGATGAATGTCCACTGCCTCGAGGCGAGTCTCGCCGAGTACAGGGGCCTCGAGGAGGAGGTCGTCGGGCCCTCATCGAGAGCGGCTTCGGGATAGTCCAGCTCAGGTGCCCCGAGACCCGGCTCCACGGCGTCGAGAGGCTCCCCATGCCCAAGGACACCTACGATAAGCCTCATATCCGGGAGTCCTACTCCGCTCAGGCCCGGGAGGAGGTCCTCCAGCTCAAGGAGTTCGTGGGGAACGGGGCAGAGATATCCGTGATCGTGGGGGCGGAGGCGAGCCCCAGCTGTGGGGTCACCGTGGTGGGCCGGTGGAAGGAGGGGGTTCCAGTCGAGACCCGGAAGTTCCCCCAGGACGTTGACTTCGTCCCGGGGAGAGGGGTCTACTTTGAGGAGTTGGAGAAGCTCCTGGACGAGGAGGGCATCAAGCCCGCCTGGGTGGGGGTCCCCGGGAAGTCCACCAAGAAGGTGTTCCCCGAGATGTTCCAAGAGACCCTCAAGAAGATCCGGGAACTATAGCCCCGGCGCCGCTGAGTGATTCACCCACCCTGATATTTAGCATCCCCCCTAGGAGCATAGGATGCCTGACGATATCGCGTCGCTCGGCGGCCCTCTTAACGCTCCAGCATCTGTTTGACGGTGATGGCCTCGACGCCAGCTTCCTCGGCCCTCGTCCTTAGCTTGTTGTCCTCGGTGACGAGTGGCTGTTTGCTCTCTGCGTGGTGGAGGTAGGCGGCGTCGTAGTATGTGAGGCCGTGTTCGATGGCGAGCTTCATCGTCTCGGATGCTTTCCCGGGAGTATTTGTTCTGAGGACGATCATGTGGTTGATGATCCGGGCAGCGTATCCCACCATGGCGCGTGCTCCTTCGGGAGTGATGTTGCCAAACAGGGCGGATTCCTTCCAGATGACGTTGCCGATCTCGTAGTATGCGAGGTCCAGGGTGTGGTTGCCCTCGAGGTGTTGGGGGGCGTCCCCTTTCTCGGTGAGGAGCATGTGGGCGATGGCGCTGGAGTCCAGGATTATCTTAGGGGCCCCCGGTCCTCCCTGATCCCCTCGATTATCCGTTCCCGGGGAATCTTCTCGAGGAACTCCCCCAGCTCCTCGGCCATCCCCCGGAGCTCCTCCCTCTCCCTCCGCCTGACCTCTTCCTCTAGGGCTTTCCGGGTGACCTCGCTGACCTCTATGCCATATCTCCTCAGGTCGGCCTTGAGCTCCGTGGGGATCCTCACCGAGATTACAGATCCCATATTACATCTGTGTATAGACAAAAACGTATGACAATATATGTTTTACGCGAAAAGGAGGGGTTATAAATCGATGCTGAGGGCGGAACTCGAACCCACGAATCCCATAGAAACTGGAATCTCAATCCTACACCCTTGACTTGGAATGATGCGCGCGGCTTCAACAAGCGAGTCTTAACCGCGCAGGCAGGTTCAATAATTGTGAGTTTTTGATCCGATGAGATGTTTTTCAACTTATCTCAGCTCCCCCTCCAAAAGAATCCAGCTCAAGACTCATATGATCGGCGTCAACGGAGGAGAACCCATGCCTCACAGGGCCTCCATGAACCAGCAGAAGCAGAGCATCCTCTAACCAACCCCTCCTCCATCTCCACCCTCAGGAGAAGAAGGCCACGCTCTGCCTGAGTTCCGGCCTCCCGATGCCGTAGGCGGCTATACAAACGGCGTACGCCACCATCAACACCAGGCTCACGTGGATGCTGGCGTTCCCCAACCCCTGCCAGGTCAACCGACTATACGCCAGCCGACTCTTCACCCGGCCGTTGAAGCCTTCCACCACAGCCCGCAGCCTCTTGTAGATCACACGCTTATGTTCGGGACCCTCCACGTCGATGCGATCCTTCACTGTGAGCACATCAGGCGGGTTCACCCGCCGCTTCAGCTTCCTCCAGGCTATGATGTGATCTATCTTCAGGGACTCGAGGAAGTCGAAGACTGCCTGTGATTCGAACTGGCTGTCCGCGGCGAGGAGCTCCACCTCGATGCATTCGCCCAGCACCCGGGTCAGCAACGCCTCTACGAGTTGTTTCTCGTTCACATTCAACGGAGCCTCGACGTGGCCCAATGGGAATCCTTCGATGTCGACGAGGAAGAGGCTCTGGTATCCGAGGAGGAAGCCCTTCTTGCCCCGGCCGAGTCGGGCGTCGGGGTCTCCCAGGCCCCGGCGGGTGTCGTGGGGGTCTCTGCTGCTCCAGGCGGGGAGGTCGGTGCCGTCTAGGACAGCTGCCTGGACGAGGCCTGCGGCGGACAGGGGCTGACTCGCCCTGAGGCTGAGGGCTTCTCTTCTGAGCCAAGCCTCTATTATGCGGAAGCCCTCGACGCCGATGCGCTTTTTCATCTGGGAGAAGTGGGCCTCGCAGGGGGCCCTGTCCCCGTAACCGCAGGCTCGTCTTAGGTAGGCGTTTCTCCTGAGGCGTTTCACCAGGTCTTTGACGTAGGGTATCTGGAGGAGCTGGCGGAGCATGAGGGCTTTGAGATCCCATTCGGGGTCGTATTCGACGGGTCTTCCGGGTCCTTCCGTGTGCAGGTCTGTCCAGAGGATGGGATGGATCGGAGTTAAATCGAGGTTCTCGAACAGTAACTTGGGGGAACCTACTCCCTTCATCCTATCACAAGATGATGGAGTACGGCTCTCCCAATAAACTCAACGAATTATTTAATCCGCCTGCGCGCGTTCATTTCCCCGTCAGATCACTACTTCTGGGTCCTCAACAAGTCCCGTATCTCGCGGAGGGTGATCAGCATCTCGTCGTCCAGCCCCGGGCCTCTGGGCACCGGTTCATCCACGGGGAGGACCACCTCGGTTCCCGTCACGTAGGGGTCTCGGAACTTCCTTAGCTCGTTCAGGATGAAGTCCCTGACCTCCTCGTAGAAGACGATGCCCTCCAGCTTCTCCTCCGGCCCAGTCTGGCTGGCTCCGGAGAAGCCCGCGGTCTCGATGTGGACGCTGCCGATCCCGAAGAGCCTGGCGAAGGGCCCGGCGTTGCTGGCGATGTTGGTTATCGTCCTGAAGGGCACGTGCTTCCGGGTCACCGTGACGATGCCCCTCTTCACGTAGATCTCGGGCATGGTCTCCCCGGACTCGGCCTTCACGGAGTACTCGATGCTGTTGACGTAGAACGGCTGTATGATCAGGGCTGGAATCAGCCAGATCAGGTTCAGCACTATCATCCAGTAGTTCAGGGGGCCTATCCACGTGTTGATGAGCAGTGCGGCGCTCGGATAATCCAGAGGCTCCGCAAACGCTAAGAAATAAGCCAGCACCACGAAGCCGATTAGGGCGCCCAACCAGATGGCCGCCGCAGCGACGACGCCCTTGGTCCACTCCTTGTGGAGGAACGCTTTGGATGGCTTGAAGACCTTACCGCTCGTGACTTTACTTATGGGGGGCTTGATCACCTTTCCTTTGATTTCTTTTCCCATTTTATTCACTCCTTTTTCTCTTGTATCGAGGAATCTCCTTGGCTGCCAGCTTGTTGAAGATCGCTATGGATCTCTGGGTCATGGGTCGTTCCATCTCGTCGAGCCTCAGCTCGATGCTGTACTCCTCCGTGATGGCGTCGAGGGTATCGCTGCACTCGGCCTCCTTGGGGCACTCCGGGCAGAGTTTCCCGGCGTAGGAATCATGCCTGTACCAGACGATGACCCCCAGGGTCTCCGTGTAGACGATGTAGACCTGTGCGTTGGCCTGGTAGTCGAATCCGATGAGGAGCCCCTTGTAGTCCTGGAGGCTCTCGACGTCCAGCCGGTGGCTCTCCGCGTGCTCCTCGAGGGCCTGGGAGATCTTCTTCCGGGCCCTGTTGAGCACCCGGGAGACGTAGGCGGGGCTCAGGTTCTCTCCCTCCTGTTCCTCGGCGATGGTGCCCGTGGATTTCCCTCTCTGGAACTCCTTCCAGACGATGGCTTCCTGTTTCGATAGCAGTCCCATTTTTGTTCCTCTTGTATCAATGCCGACCCGTTCCCGGATCGGCATATCTTACACAAGAATACGGTAAAGATTTACATATAAACATTCCTATTTTTCAGAAAAAAAGGGTAAACATTTTCTGGAGCGCAGGAACAAGAACTAACTCCGATAACCCGAGAACCTTGGTGCGATTGGATTCGAACCCTCGAGGCTCAAAGACACTAATTCTAGGTATTGAGAAGCCATTAGTAAGCCTGTCTGAAGCCTCGTGGTCGACCAAACAACGATCCAATTATAGAAATGCTTTGAAATTATGGACAAAACATATTTTTATTTTGTCGATATTTACAAAATTTTTATATTCATCATTGTTTTAAATTAGGGTATGAGAGAAGCGGAGGTCCAGAGATACGTCATAGAAAACCTAGAGGACGTGTTTCCGGGGATGAGCCTCATCGGCGTAGAAGAGCTTCTCCTTGAACGCTATAGGGTTGACCTCCATCTCAGGGACACCGAAGGAATCGACGTCTTCGTCGAGATAACATCAGGGAAGATCAACCGGAGAAAGGCCGGTCAGATATTAAATTACTACTCCATCCTGGCAAACCTAGATCCCCCGTTAAAGAAATACCGGTTCATAGTACTCGGAGAGGACATCAGCGAAGACGCTGATGACATCCTGGATAGTTTCGGCGTAGAGGTAGCGCTGTTCAGGGACCTCTCCATTGATGAACAGAAGGTTAGTAGACACCTCTACAGCAAAAACTTGGAGAACGTCCTGACCGCCACCGAGTCAGGGCTATTGTCATACATCAAGGCAAGAAGATGTGGTCTCGTAAACGTTCATGAAGCCCAAGAGTTCCTTAACATCGACGCTGGGTACGCCAGCAAGATCATGGGAAGATTAGCGGAGAAAGGCTACCTGGAGAGGATCACTCGAGGAAGATACCTCTTCATTCCTCTGGAATACGGGTACGATGAGAGATACCCCCCCATGAACTCCCTGGTGGTGGGAAGCGTCCTCGCGGCACCGTACTATTACGGCTACCAGACGGCCAACAACCACTACGGATTCACCTCACAGTTCTCTCCCAAGGCGTACATATGCACGGTGAAGCCCCGGAGGAGCTTCAGATGGAGAAACACCAGCTACAAGTTCGTGACGCTAGTCGATGACAAGTTCTTCGGCTTCACGAAGATCGAGGCAGACGGGTGTGAAGTCAACATAGCCGAGCCGGAGAAAACCGTACTGGACTCCCTGGACAAGCCTGGTTACTGCGGCGGGATACCCTTTGTGTCACATGTCCTTTCCAACGCCTTCAGCTCCGACATCGACCTGGACAAGCTGTTATCGTACTCGGTGAGGATGGGTTCAAACGCCGTCATTCATAGACTCGGCTACCTTGTTGAGCTGCTCTCAGAGCGGGGCTATGTCAGTGTCAGGAAGGATTTCCTAGATGCCCTAGCGGAGATAATACCCGAAGGCAATTCACACACATATCTCGGCCCCGTGGGGACCCATGGCCGCAAGGGGCCGGTTGAAGGCAGGTGGAAGATGATCGTGAACGTTGACGAGGCCACGGTGCTGAGCGAACTAGAGGTCAAGTGACTGGGATGATCGAGATAAGGTTTGTCGACCTCTACGCATCCGCCCGCGGAGTGGACAGAGACGTAGCCGAGAGAGACATCGTGCTTACATATGTCCTGAAAATGATGAAGGAGGACGGCGTAACAGGGAACCTGGCCTTCAAGGGAGGCACGTGCATCAGGAAGGCATACCTTGGACGGTTGGGCAGATTCTCCGAGGACCTTGACTTCACCCTGATAGGATACGATCTCGACGGATTCGAGAGGCGATTCACGTCATTCATTGAGGCGGCCCGGGGCTACGGGTTCACACTGTCATTTGACAACGTCAGAAAGAAATGGGGCGTCTCCTTCGCCTGCGACGTCCACTACAGCCATGGGTGGAACAGCGGAATCTTCAAATTCGAGGTGAGCCTGAGGGAGGACCCCGTGCTGCAGGTCTTGGATCGACTCATCCAGGACGAGCTATACTTCAAGTATGTCGAGTTTGATCCCTTCGAGGTTCCCTGCATGCAGCTGGAGGAGGTTCTGTCGGAAAAGATCAGGGCCACCTACCAGAGAGCAACCGCAAGGGACGTATACGACCTGTACCAGTTTGGAAGTCGCCCCTACGACAGAGACTTGGTGAAGCGGCTCGCCGTCATCAAGTTCTGGAACGACAGAACAGACTACGATCCTGAGGCGATGCTGTCCAGGGTCATAACCATGAAGATAGACTTCAGCGACGTCGAGTATCTACTGAAGAACCAGGATCACCCCAAGGAGGAAGAGATCAAGGAGAGCATCATCGACAACTACGATTTCTTGAGAGACCTGGACGACGATCTGATGAGGGTTCTGAGGGACACAAGGAAGCACAGAGAGACCGCCCTAGTGAAAAAGATCTGTGACGAACTAAGGTTGAAGGGCGACTCCATCAATCCTTAGGGAAACAACCGAACAACACAGCAGTGAATGTCGGTGACCCTACAAACTTGGGCAGCACCTTGACAGATCAACAAACGGAGGAGCCGTCGGAAAGAGATAAAACACCCACCCGGAATCTCTAACTGAAGTGTCCCTCGAAAAAATACACCTCGAAATACTGCAGCTGCTAATGGACAACACACCCCAAGACCTCTCCGAAACAGGCGACATCTCACGCAAAATACTGTTCAAATCAGTGAACTACAAGCCAAGACAGATCGAGAAAGCATGCACCGAACTCGAAACCAGGGGACTCGTCCGACTCCACGCCGGATTCTACAAAAACAACTGGACAACTATCTCCATCACAGACCAAGGAATAGACACCATGCAACCAGACGACGACTGGGACTAACCCACCTGGTATAACCTGCCAAGATACGGAAACACCGATTCAACAAACCAGTGAACCCAACCAGACAAACCAAGCAAGCTTCAAACGATCAAAGAAACCCCCCCGAAAAACCGCTATAAACGGTAGCCATTATAACTGGTGCGGAGGGTGGGATTTGAACCCACGAATTCCTAAGAAATAGGAACCTCAATCCTACGCCTTTGACCTGGCTTGGCGACCTCCGCCCAACACCATAACCCACAAAACTATCTTAAAAATCCCACCATAACCAGGAGGGCCGCTACGGGGAATCGAACCCCGGCCAAAGGATCCACAACCCTGTATGCTACCATTACACCACAGCGGCCACGCAGAGAAACATAGGCAAACCCTCCCGTAAAAAGGATTTCGCGCACACCCCCCCCCACTCACATGATGCGAGTACTCGATGCGAGCAGCCTTCTTAAGCCCACAAGTTCGAAGACTGCAATAGAACGCCATGGTGGACGAGACAACCCACGAGATGCAACGGGGAACCATGAATCTCATGACAGGGATGACTGGATTCTCCATCGTTTGGGTCGGCCAATTCGTCTCCATGCTGGGTACAAGCATGACCAACTTCGCCCTCACCATCTGGGCATGGGAACTCACCGGCGAGGCCACCGCCCTCGCCCTGGTCGGATTCTTCTTCATAGCCCCCTACATCTTGGTGAGCCCCGTCGCCGGGGCATTAGTGGACAGGTCCAACCGGAAACTCGTGATGATGCTCAGCGACCTCGGGGCCGGGGTCTCCACCATAGCGATATTCTTGCTCCTCTCCACGGGACGGCTTGAGATATGGCACCTATTCGTCACCTCCGCCTTCGCTGGAGCCTTCGGCGCATTCCAGTTCCCCGCCTACTCCGCCGCAGTCACACTCATGATCGACAAGGAGCATTACACAAGGGCCAACGGTATGCGCTCCCTCGCCGGCAGCGCATCCGGGATATTCGCCCCCGTGGCCGCAGGGATACTCCTCCCGATAATGGGCCTCGAAGGCATCCTCATCTTTGACATCGCGAGCTTTATCGTCGCCATCGCCGCCCTCCTCATAGTTCACATTCCCCAGCCCCCCCTCACCGTGGAGGCTGAAAAAGAGAAAAGAAGCCTCCTCCAGGACTCCCTCTATGGCTTCCGCTACATATGGGCCCGCAAGAGCCTCCTGGGCCTCCAGCTCATCTTCTTCGTCGTGAACTTTACTGCGAGCATTAGCTTCGCGCTCCTACCCCCCATGATCCTCTCCCGAACCGGGAACGACTCCCTAATACTCGGGAGCGTACAATCCGCCTTCGGGATCGGCGGCATCTTGGGAGGCCTCCTGGTGAGTACCTGGGGCGGCCCGAAGCGAAGGATCAATGGTCTCCTCCTAGGCCTCGCCTCCACGGGCATCCTCGGCACAACCATGATGGGCATCGGCAGAGGCCCCCTGGTCTGGACCGCCGCAGCCTTCATCTTCATGTTCGTCAACCCCATAACCAACGGCTCCAGCCAATCCATATGGCAGTCCAAAGTCCCCCCGGAGCTCCAAGGCCGCGTCTTCTCCACGCGTGCCCTGATTGCCCAAGCCTCCCAGCCCATCGCGATGTTCATCGCCGGACCCCTTGCGGACCGAATCATGGAGCCCGCCATGGCAACCGGGGGATGGCTCGCCCCCGTCTTCGGATGGCTCGTGGGCACCGGCCCCGGAACAGGCATCGCCCTCATCTTCGTCTTCGCGGGGCTCCTGAGCACCACCACGAGTCTCGGGGGATATCTTTTCGACGCCGTCAGAAACGTCGAGGACATTATCCCTGACCACGACGCCAGCTCACCAGTTGAAGCAGAGGATACGCCTGTTCCCGAGGAATAGGACTACACTTTAGACAGGGATTCCCTCCGATTCTAGGATCGGCATACTTATATTCTAATATCATAGAACTCTATTCTAGAATAATCGAATATAATTCGTCTATTATAGAAGAAAACATGTGAGATAGAGATGTATAGGAATAAAGACGACAGAGACGAGATCTCCAAACTCAGGGAGGAACTCGAGGAGCTGAAAAGGAACATAAAGGACCTCGCAAGCATCCGAACAACAACTTCCGAAATACTCGAGGAACCCGTGAAGCTGGAAGAGCCTCTGGAACTCAAGGAGCCGGAGATACTTGAGGAGGCTGAACTCCGCGAGCCAGTTGAGCCACTGGAGGACCCTGAGGAGCCTGAGCCTCCGGAGGAACCGGACGAAGCCCGGGCCGGGCGGAGGAGCCGCCGGAGGCGGGACTGGGACGAATGGGGGGAGAGCTTCGGCGATTACATCGGGAGCTTCGTCGAGGACGTCATGGAGGGTGTGGCTGCAGAGATCGAGACCAGCTTCCGCTTCCATCCTCGAGACCGAGTCGAGAAAACCTGGAAGTACAGGAAGCCCAGGAGCGTGGACGTGAAAAGGGCGGCATCGGTGATGAGCGCCCTCGGGAACGAGAACAGGCTCAAAATTCTCGACACCCTCAGCTACGGAGGCCTCTACGCAGGAGACCTTCAGGAGGCCCTCGAGGACATCGGGGCGAGCACCCTCTCGAGCCACCTCGCCGTCCTCGAGGAATCCGGCCTCGTCACCCAGGAGAGGAGGAGGGGGCGCTACCTCATAACGGTCCCCGGACGCCTCGCGGTGAACATGGCCTACGAGATCTCGAAACGCAGCGACAGGGCCTAGAAGACCCGGGAGGTCGGTGAACGCCCATGGAGAGGAGGACCCGCTACGACATCTACAGGGACACCCTGGAGTCGATCCGCAGGACGGGCCTGAGCGGGATAACCCGTATCTCCTACGGGGCGAACCTCCCGGTGGATCGGGCCAGAGACGTTCTCACGTACCTCTCCGAGCGGAACCTGGTGAAGGAGGAACTCAACGGCCAGAGGAAGGCGTACCGGATGACCCCGAGGGGCGGCGAGTTCCTCCAAGCCCTCCAGACGGTGGACATGTACCTTTGCTGAGTCTCGGGATGGAGTTGCTCAATGATGAGATACTTTGGTGGTTTTTCATCACGTTTATCTCACTGACAGGTCCTCAATGGCAAAGGAAAACGGGGGTTCGGATGAGATGACGGAAGAGACACCACAGGCTGAGGAACGGAAACCCGGCCTGCTCTCCAAGGTGAGATCCGAGTTCTCCTTCATCAGGGGCAACTTCCTCGTACTGGCCCTGAGCTGGCTCGTCATGGACCTCGCCAGCGAGATGCCCTCCACATACTACGGTCTTTACGTCGTGGCCCTCGGAGGCTCAGCCTCCATCATCGGCCTCATCGGCTCCGTCTCCATGTTCTTCCAGGCCCTGGTCCAGATCCCCGGAGGCTATCTCGCCGACAAGTATGGCAGGCGATGGCTCATCTCCACGATGACCTTCGGGATCGCCCTCAGCCAGGTCTTCTACGCCTTCGCGCCCAGCTGGCAGTGGCTCATGGTGGGGGCTGTTGTTCAGAGCGTCTGCTTCATCTACCGGCCGGCCCTCCAAGCCATCATCGCTGACTCTCTTCCCGCTGATAGGAGGGGCATGGGGTTCTCCATCATCACCCTCATCAACAGCGTCTCCACGACCCCGAGCCCCCTCATCGCCGGATGGCTGTTCCAGGCGTACGGTCTCGTCCCCAGCGTCAGGATGGGCTACACATTCGTCTTGATCGCCTTCCTCATCGCCGGGGTCATAAGGCTGAGGCTCAAGGAGACCGTGGTGGATCCCCCGAAGATAGACTTCGGGGAGATGGCAGGCTCTATCCCGGAGGCTATCAGGGAGAGCATCGCCGTCTGGGGGAAGGTGCCGAGATCGGCCTTCGCCCTGTTCACCACCGACGTCCTCCTGATGGGTTCCATCTCCATCTTCATGCCCATCATGGTTCTGTACATCGTGGAGGACCTCGGGATACCCGAGATGAGCTGGGCCATCATCCTCACCAGCCTCTTCGTTTCCATGATCGTCCTCTCCATCCCCTGCGGGAAGATCATCGACAAATACGGCAAGAAACGGCCCCTCATCGCTGCTTACATCATCTGGATCGCGACCATCCCCCTTTTCGTCTACGGCGACTTTTACCGGCTCCTCCTCGCGATGATCCTGGTGGGTTTGATGCAGGTGGTCCTCATGTCCGCCTCCGCGGCACTCCGGGCGGACTTGGTACCCTCGGAGCACCGGGGGAAGGTCTCGGGTTCCAGCAACTTCTTCACGCTCATCGCCGCAGCGATCGGGAACCTCCTGGGAGGCTACATCTACGACAATGTCTCCCACACCCTTCCCTGGTGGCTCCAGATCGTCTTCGTGACCCCATGCATCATCATAATCTTCTTCTTCGTCAAGGAGCCCAAGGCAGAGCCCACCCAGGCTGAGGATTCCCCCGCCTCAGAGATTTGACTGTTGGTCTAGTGCTCCCACACACGCTCTCTTTTCTATCCATTGGATACCGAGCTTACCGTGAGCGGGATGAGCAGGAACGAGGCAGGGAGCCAATCCCCCGCGACGGAGATACCAGCCTGGACGAGAGACAACCTGGTGCTGAAACTCCTCGACGACAACGGCCTCAAACTCGAGATCATGTACGACCAGAAATACCTGAACGGCCTGCACGCCAAGCCCCTCATACTTATCAGGGGAAAAGGGCAAGTCAAACAGCCTCAAAAAGGATGATTTCGCCCTCTTGCATTCTTTGGCTCGCTGGGGGGAGCCCCCGGGGAGTTTTAACTATCTAATGGGCCTCCCTTCTGGAGGCGCTCGTAAAGATTAATCGAGATGCGGCCATCGGAAATCGGTGTCTACAGAGCCGAAGCATTGATAGACACTGCCACAGGAGATGGCTAGTGATGGTCGAGAACTCTCTCCACGAGGGCGTGAAGCGTTGGTACGCTGAGCCTGGAGACTTGATCGAGGAGAACGTGGAGGGCTACATCGTCGATGTCGTCCGGGGGGAGCAGCTCATCGAGATTCAGACGAGTAACTTCTCAGCTATCAAGAAGAAACTCGCCAAGCTAGTACGCCATCATAGAGTGCGCCTAGTTCACCCCGTGTCTCAACGGAAGTGGATCGTGCGAATCGATGCCAATGGGGAAATGGTTTCTAGACGTAGATCGCCGAGGAGGGGGCGTGTCGAGGACGTCTTCCTAGAGTTGGTCTATATGCCCTACCTCATGAAGGAGCCCAATTTCTCCCTGGAGGTGCTCCTAGTCCACTCCGAAGAGGTCCTCATAGACGACGGACGCGGCAGCTGGAGGCGCAGGGGCTGGAGCATTCACGACAGACGCCTCCTCGAGGTGATGGAAAGCCACATCTTCTCAGAGCCCCGAGACTTCCTTAGGCTCCTGCCCAAGTCCCTGCGACCCGAGTTCACCACGAGGCAGCTCTCCGAGACCCTAGGGCTCAGGCTAAACATAGCCCAGAAGATGGTATACTCTCTCCGCAATATGGGGGCAATCGAAGCTATAGGCAAGAGGGGCAGGGCTCCCATCTACACCGTAAGGAATTGAACCCAATGTCAGGCTGGGGGCATCCTCATTCTCGAAGGTTTCAAGATCAGCGCTAAATATCGATCCCTCCCTTGATCCAGCATGGCTGGGCTGTCAGGCGTGGAGAGGAGGATTCTCGGGGAGGCCTACTCGAGCTCCGAGGCGATGCGGAACCTAACGGTCCTGTGCGACGAGTATGGTGGAAGGTTCGCTGGGACACCTGAGAACCGGAGCGCTGCCGAATACTTGCTGGGGAAATTCGAGGAGTACGGCTTCGAGGACCCCCACCTCGAATCATTCACGTTCAACGGGTGCAAAGTCGGCCCTTCTACCCTCGAGATCGTCGAACCCATCCGGAGGAAGGTCCCATGTCTTACGCTGCCCATGACCGTCTCGGGGGATGTCGAGAGCGAACTCGTCTACGTCGACGGGGAGACCCATGTCGATGTCAACGAGCTGGCGGGGAAGATCGTGCTGGGACCGACCCGCCTCCCCTTCATCCGGGGCGCCGAGACGGACGTCGGGGGATTCATCTGGACTCATCCATGGCCCGCCCTCGGACCGCCTACAGGATGCCTTAACAGCAATATCCCCGGCGTCTCCGTGAAGCACGAGGACGGGGAGATGCTCCGGCGACTCCTGAAGCGTCACGGTGAAGTCCGGGTTCGGGTCACGGGGGAGTGCGATGTGTTCGAGAGGGAGTCCTGGAACGTCTGCGGGGAGATTCCCGGAAACGGCTCCAGCGACGAGTTCCTCCTGTTCGGGGGGCACTACGACGGTCACGAGATCGCCCAGGCCGCCTTCGACTGCGGGGCCCCCTGCGCCGCAGTCACCGAGATGGGAAGGGTCCTGAACCAGGAGAGGGAGAATCTGGACAGGAGCCTCAGGATAGTCCTCTTCTCCGCCGAGGAGTTCGGGTGCTGGGGCTCCCAGGACTATGTTAAAAGGCACAGGGGCGAGATGGATGACCTCCGATTCACATACCAGCTCGACTGCTGCGGGGGCGGTGGCACCCAGATGGTGACCGTCGACCATTGGCCTGAGCTGGAGCCCTTCTTCAGGAGGCTTTCAGCTGATCTTGAACTCCCCATCCCCTTCGACCAGAGACGGGGGCCGGGGGACAGCAGGGCCTTTTTCGACCTCGGTATCCCCACGGGGAGCATCATCGACGAGAGGAAGCAGGGGATGCTGGAGCTGCTCAAGACCTACAGACACACCGTCTACGATACCCTGGACAAGATCGAGCCCCGGAGCCTCAGGGAGGTCGTGGCCATCGGAGCTGTCTCGGGGTACCGGATGATGAACGCGGAGAGCTGGCCCGCTCACAGGGGACCCGAAGAGGTAGCCCGTCTCAAGAACAGAACCCTCTAACTCCTTTTTCCTCTTCGAGTAAATCTTACATTCAGTTCGGCTCGAGCGCATCCATACCACTTTCTGCCTCCTCCTACCCAGTGCAAGTTGCGCCCCACTTGCATCGCCGCCCAGAGGAGGGAGCGTGGGATGTTCTATCTCTTCGACGGGGAGGAGCTCATCGAATATCGGGCCTGCCAGCCCCACATCGTGGCGGCTATGCTGGGGGTCAAAGAGGGCGAGTACTCAAACTGCCTCCTATAAAACACCGGGAGGAAGAACCCCTACCTCAGGGTGATGCCTTCCTCACTTACTCGTGATGTGGGAGCTGGCACGGTAAAAACGAGGTGTACTGGTTCCCTTGGTCTATATCCTGGGGGAAGTGTTAGGAGATACTTTAGTTTGCCTGATCTCGTCATTCCTGTGGAGAGAATTATAAGCATAATCAGTGACGCAGGGGAGAGCTTGGAGATTACGACTTCTATGAGTGGGTACAAGAACCAACTCAGGCACAACTATTTGAGTTGACTAACAGGATCGAGATGGTTTTAACTCCGATGGGTTACAAGTTTCAGATAACCACGAAAAATACCTAGAACTTGTGAATAATTATCTGCTGAAAAAAATATGCGCTAAAACGAAGTATTAATACGCACTCATTAAATTTCCTTGAACATGGAAGCAGCTAGCCTAAAAGAGAGGCTGTTTAATCGCTACGCTGCACTTCTTGTTTTGCTGGTGATAATGGTATTTGTCCACATACGAATTATCCCCATTCATCCCCTTATCTTTCTCGTCTGGCCTTTCAGTCTCTGGTTGTTGATAGAGGTTTTTATCCGATTCAAAGATAAACCAAAACTCAAACTTGCATTCATAGCCACATTTATCCTTCATGTCTCAATCACCGGACAGTTGGTCGTTTATAGACTGGGGGGAATATTCTTCGACTTCCAACCGATACACAACTTGTCCACGATCTCTTACATCGTCCTCGTTGAGGTTATCCTAATCTTTCTATACGACGCTTTAATCATACGCTCGCTCACGTTCAGAGACATCCCGGCATACATCGGTTTTGCATCGGTCATCCCATGGTTGTCTCCCGCGTTTGTAGAAGCCCTCATCTTGGCGCGCTGGTCTCTGAAAGGGATATTCCCTCTGATGACCGCGGGGAAAAGCATTGGAGGGGCCCACCTGAACGACATACTCTTCTACTACGGGAGCAGAAATTTCCTCATTATATCTGCACTCTTTGGCGTTAGCATGATGGTTTTCCACGGGTCAAGAAGCTTGATTCAGTTTCACGAAGTAATCAAAGTAAAGAGAACCATGAAGGCAAAGGACATTGAATGGTTGACCTTGGCTTGGGAGCGTCCCTTGACCCTACTCAACGAGGAAGAGCGAGAAATGTTCTTGGTTGATCACGGGCATCTGGGATTGGATCAGCAAAACGAGGTCCTACGAAAGGAGTTTCTTCCGGCCAAGGGGATTTTTCTGATCGACCCTGGAACCCTTCGCTAGCTTATATTGCTGACTGGATAAAAATTCACGGTCTGGTAGTATTTCCTGATGGGCGTCGAGAAGTGGATCACACTCCTAACCCTCCACTCCAGTTCCGGGTCTAGGGGGTCCATTGAGAATAGGCCAGTCTGTGACCTTGAGACGGAAAGGCTTGTGGTATATGATATTCCTTCGAAGGGTTTCAGGGGAACATCGACGGGGGGTGCGTACGCTGTAGCCCCGATGTACTCCTCACCGCCATCGGTAATCAGATAAAGCTGACACTGGAGGGAGGAAAACTTGAGGCGGGTATAGGCTGTGGGGTTATCCACCGAAAAAGTCAGGGCTATGTCAATCTCGTTTCCCTCGGGACTATGGACCATCTCATCAATGGAAAACGTGATCTTGCTCATCGAGTTTAGGAGACCGACGTAATCAGTGAAGTTCACCATGATTAGCCCTGACGATATCACAACAACAGCCGCGAAGGCATAACCTAGTATCTTGAGCCGTCTTTCTTTTTCGCTCATCGGGGCACAATAAAGGCATCTAGGGATATAAGATTTAAACCTTCGATGTGTGGTTATGAAAGGGACAGGGATCGAGTCGAGTAATAGATTGACTGCTTTAAAGCGTATGCTCTTGGTGGCCCTGGGGTGGGCAGTTTTTCATGGACAGCTGCAGTTCAACATCGTCATCAATGATAGCAGTGGCATTCCGCCCGTCTGGTTTCTATTAGTTTTCTTAATGGCGCTTCTGGCTTCTTCTCTTCTCGAAGAATTCGAACAGGCATTGAAAACATGGCTGATATCGATCGTGTTTTCAGTCATCATCATAATGCTGCTCATAACTCTCCCAATCTCCTTCGGGGTGCTAGCTCCAGAGTTTGCCAATTTGATCGTCGTGGGTTCGATACAGCCTTTGGCCATATCATTGGTACTGATGGCGCCAATCAACCTGATTGGGTGTTTTTTGGGCCAAGTTTCGAGAAACAAACTTGTTTAAACTTTAGCCTTGGTTGAGATGGCAAGCCACCATGTGGCCGCCGCCTATGTCCACTAGTTCTGGCTCGAGTCTGGAGCAGATTTCCTCGGCCATGAGGCACCTGGTGTAGAATCTGCAACGTCTGGGGGGGTTAATTGGGCTTATAACCTCTCCTTTGATGTTCACCTTCTCCTTTCTAGACTTTGGATTCGGGACCGGAGTCGCCTCTAGTAGAGCTCGTGTGTAGGGGTGACTGGGGTTCTTGACTATCTCGTCGCTGGTCCCCATCTCCATGATCCTGCCGAGGTACATGATGGCGATCCTGTCGCAGAAGTGCCTCGCCACGGCGAGCTCGTGGGTGATGAACAGGTAGGATCGGGTCAGCGCCTTAAGCTCTATCATTAGGTTCAGGATCTCACCCCGGGTGGAGGTGTCAAGCATGGAGACGGGCTCATCCGCGACCACGAAGTCCGGGTGGATTATCAGGGCTCGGGCTACGGCGATGCGCTGTCTCTGTCCACCGCTGAGCTCGTGGGGGTAGCGGAACATGAACTCCTCGGGGGGAGTAAGTCTCATTTGCTCTAGGATCTCGGCTACCTTCTCCTCCTTCTCCGCATCGTTCTCGATGAGATCGTTGACCTCCAGGGGCTCCGCTACAAGGTCCAAGACGGTCATCCTGGGGTTCAGGGATTCGTAGGGGTCCTGGAAGATGATCTGCATCTTGGGCCTCAGCTCCCTCATCTCGCTTTGAGAGAGAGACAAGATGTTGGTGTCTCTATAATAGACCTCACCGCTTGTGGGCTCTAGGAGGCGGATCAGGAGCCGGCCGAGTGTGGTCTTACCGCAGCCGCTCTCCCCGACGAGGCCAAGGACCTCGTCCGTGTTTATGTCGAAAGAGACATCGTCGACTGCGTGGACGAATAGTTCCTCCTTGGTGAGGAAAGAACTGAGGCCGCCCCCTCTTATTGGGAACAGCTTCCTGAGGTTTCTGACTCTGATTATAGGTGTCTGGCTCAATCTAGGTCACCTCGCGGATGGTGGCATGCGACATAATGTTTCTCTGAAATACGCCTCATCTCTGGTGTTGGCTCCTGCATGCAGATCTCCGTTGCCGCCGGGCATCTTGGATGAAACCGGCATCCCAGAGGTGGATCGAGGAGATTCGGTGGCGCCCCTGGTATGAACTCGAATCTGCTCTTTTTCTCCTCGTCTTCCACTGTCGGGAATGTGCTGATCAGCCCGTGGGTGTAGTGGTGTCTGGGATTCTCGAAGATCTCCTCGATCTCCCCCCACTCGACGATCCTCCCAGCGTACATGATGTTCAGGTAATCGCACAGCTCGGCTAGGACGGAGATGTCGTGGCTGATGACTATCAAGGAGAGGTTCATCTCGGCCTTGAGCCTCCTGAGCAGGTCCATGAGCTGCTTCTGCACGATAACGTCCAGCGCCGTGGTCGGCTCGTCGGCTATGATGAGCTTGGGATCACAAGCCAGGGCCATGGCGATCATTGCTCTCTGGCGCATGCCCCCGCTGAATTCGTGGGGGTAATGGCGCCCCATGGTCGGATCGATGTCCACTTTTTTCAGGAGGTCGCGTGCCATCTGGAGGCGCTCTTTCTTCTTCTTATTGCTGTGGAGCTTGATGGCTTCTGATATCTGGTCTTCGACCTTGAAGACGGGGTTGAGGGCGTTCATGGCCCCCTGGAATATCATGGCGATTTGACTCCAACGGATGTTCTCCCTGAAGGTCTTCTCGTCCAAGCTGTAAATGTCGTCGCCCTCGAACACCAGAGACCCGCTTTCTATCGCACCATTTTCAGGGAGAAGCTTTAGGAAGGAAAGACCGAGAGTGGTCTTCCCGCATCCAGATTCTCCGGCCAATCCTACTGATGTCCCTTCTTCAACTATGAAGTCTACGCCGTCAACCGCCCTTACAACACCTTTCGCGGTATGGTAATAGACTTTCAGATCTGAGGCTTCGAGTACGTTCATCTCAGCGCCTCCTGAGTCTCGGGTTCAATATCTCGTCCAATGAGAAGCCCATCATGACGAAGCTAACCGCAAGCAAGGCGATGCACAGCCCGGGTGGGATGACCCAGTATAGCTCCTTTATAGCGGAATAATAGACGATATCATGCAGCATCTGGCCCCAGCTCATGATGCTGGGGTCGCCGAGGCCCAGGAAGCTCAGGGACGCCTCGGCAGTTATGGCCGCTGGGACGTTTGTAGCGAGGCTCACGTACACTAGGCCCATGACATTGGGCAGGATATGCTTGATCGTGATGTGGATGGTGGATCCCCCTGCGGCACGGGCCGCCTCGATGAACGTTCTCTCTTTCAAGCTCAGTACCTGGCTTCTCACGACGCGGCTGAAGCCCATCCAGCCCAGCAGGCTGATGACCAGTATTATGTTGAGGACGCTCTGGCCCAGGATGGCGATTAGGATGAGTAGCAGGGGAAGGAACGGGATCACCAAGAGCATGTCTGCGAAGCGCATTGACACCTCGTCTACCAACCCCCCCGAGAAACCAGCGAAGAGGCCCACGATCAACCCGATGCTCACGGAGATGAACGCGGTCAGCAAGCCCACGAATAGGGATGTCTTCGCACCATGGGCCAGCTGGCTATAAACGTCCCGGCCCCACTGGTCTGTACCGAGAAGGCCATAGCTTGTGCCCCTCAGCTCTATGTTCAAGTCGTCGACGTAAAGGTGGGTGGTGACTGTTGATTCTGTATCGATGTTATCGAAGGATGCCATAAAATAGAATTCGTATTCGCCGGTTCCATTGAAGATAATATGAGCTGGATCAGCAAACACTCCATCGGGGAAGATCATCTTCACCTTTATCGAATACGAGTCCACCTTGTACTCGGGATATGACCATATAGTATCAGAGATGATATCCCTCTGCCACAGGACGTATTCTACTCTTTTTGCGTCGACCAGGACGAGCCTGATGTTCAAGCTTGTGCCCTCGACGCCTTCAGCTTTAAAATTTAAATTGGTTCTGAACCTTTTTGGGGGATTTGAATAATCCCACGAGAATGTCTTGGAGATTTTAATATTCGCGGCAGAGGGTTCTATTGCTTCGCTGTCCAAACTTATTAGAATTGAACCAGGCCCACTTCCGCGCTCATAGCCTTCTGTGGAGTGCGTGACGGTGAAGCTGTCCTCAAAGTTTGTTTCAATATCCCAAGCCGAGAGTTCATCTGAATCCCCGAAGCCTACATCATCAATAGGGTCCAAGTTGGGAACTAGGTATTGAAAGCCGGGGAGGTATTTGAACCACGCCGGTGGGACTCTTCTGCCCCCCACATCCCAGTCCATCACGGGGTGGTTATCGGATAACATCGGTCCGAAGAGGGCGAAAAGAACGAAAAAGAAGAGCAGGCCCAAGCCAAAGAGACCCTTTTTATTCTGCTTATAATCGCCCCAGAATCCTTTCGCTCGCTTTATCAAGCGGTTGAATCTTTTTCTACGAGTCGAAATCGTCATGTTCTATCCCCTCAATATTGGATCCTCGGATCAATGTATCCGTATACGATATCCACGATCAGGTTGCAGACTATTGTGACCAGTGCGAATATGTAGAACACCGCTTGAAGCACCGGATAGTCAGTGAACTGGATGGCACTCCAAGTGTAAAGCCCTAACCCTCGCCAGGAAAACACGGTTTCCGTCAGTATCGCTCCATTTAATAGACCTGGAATCTGGAGGGCAATGTTGGTAACTAGCGGTAACATCGCGTTGCGGAAAGCGTGCTTGAAGAGCACGCCCCTCTCAGCCACTCCTTTCGCCCTAGCCGTCGTTATGTAATCCTCGTGTAGAGCTTCAAGCAAGGTGCTTCTCATCATCAGCAACCATCCTCCATACTGGAACAGGAACAATGTTAAACCTGGGAGAAAGAGATGCCAAGCGAGATCGAAAATTCTCATAATTGGGTCTAGCGGCGGTGGCCTAGACATGGTTCCGGCAAGCGGAAACATGCCGAACAGATATCCACCGACATATATCATAAGTAACCCCATCCAGAAGGTCGGTAGGGCGTAGCTGAAGAGTGAAACCGTGACAGTTGTCAAATCGAATAGACTCCCGCGTTTGTACGCAGCATAGACTCCGAAGACTGTTCCGAAGACTATGGCGAAGAAGAGGGAGACGCCCATCAGGAGCAGGGTGTTGGGGAGCCTCTCCATGATCTCTCTACCCACTGGTTCTAGGGAGTTATAGGAGTAGCCAAAGTCCCATGTCAATGTAGATTTTAGGTAACGTATGTATTGTACGTGTAGGGGCTCATTGAGTCCCCATAGCTCTATCAGGCGCTCGACCATCTCGGGCTTGAGTCTCACACCGCTGGCCACTATCTGGATTGGGTTGCCCGGTGCCATTCTGAAGATAATGAAGTTTAGCGTAAGGGCGAAAAACAGGAGGACGATGCTGTAGAGTGTCCTCTTTAGGATGTATCTTTTCAGTGACACCGGTTACTCCTCCTTTCATTTCAAGCGGACATTATCTTAAATATACTGGTTAGATAAGAATAAAAAAGAAAGGATTAGATTTTAGGTCTATGTTTCTCTTCTGGCCATGAAGATTGCTACTGCGCCAATGAGTATGGCGATCGCTATGGATGCGTATCCGATGTTAGAAGCGCTGGATAGCCCTGCCTGCAGAGTTGATGTCTGGGATTCAAGTCCCGAGATATCGGAGTTGAGGGATGCGATCTCTGTGTCCAAGGTTCCGATGTTAGAGTCCAAGCTATCGATGTTATCCGCCAAGTCTCCGATGCTATCGACGCTCGAACCAATCAGATCTAGGGCACTGGCCTGGAAGGCAGTGAACTGCGAGCTGAGCTCGCTGATGGTCTCTGCCTGCTCCTCGGTTGCTGCGTTAGCCGCCTCAAGCTGAGCCCGGAGCATGCTTAGCGATTTTGCCTGCTGGAGCTCAGCCATGGATAGGCCTTGGTAGAACCTGTCGGGGAACTTCCAGTAGTCTTCGTTTGCCACAAGGTGGACGTACTCACCCGCTACATAGTCAACGAACTTCCAGGGTCCAAGACCGATCAGTTCGCCTTCTGCTACGGGGTCGTAGTCCTGCCAGTCGTCTCCGACGTTCTCCCATATGTGTTTGGGAAGGACGGGTATGTTGATGTAGTGGAATGCGAAGAAGCTAGTCGTGCTCTGATAGACCTCAAGTGTGTAGTCATCGACGAGGACGACATCCTCTATGAACTGGGTAGATGATGCATACCTAGGTATGCCCTGTTCCATGATGTAGTTGTATGTGAATTCCATGTCTTCAGCCGTGAAGGGAACGTCATCGTGCCAGATCGCGTCTTCGACGAAGTGGAATGTTATCTTGATACCGGGTACGCCAGTGGGGCTAACCCAGTCTTCGATCTCCCAGGACTCCGCCAGCCATCCCCAGTCATCGGCCAGGTCATATGGGTTATTTGTGTATGGAGTCTCGTAGATCTTGTCGAGAACTTCCCAGGTGTATGTCCATGCTGCAGTCATCACGTTTAAGGTCTCAATGTCCGACTTTATCCCGTATTCGATTCTTCCACCATAGTCTTGGCCCACGGGGTGCATGTTGTATGTGCTCCACCAGCTGTTGATGCCGGTTCCAACCGCGTTTACCAGTCCCGTCCACTCGACCCTGTAGGCTTTAACACCTATATGGCCGTACATGGGTATACCGGGAACCTGCTCAGCAAGTATCTCCTGGCACATGAATGCGGCTTCCTTAGCGTCTTCGAATGTGCTGGCGCTCTTCAGGAGGTCTGCCCAGACGTCGAACGTGCTGTTGACGAAGCCAGGATAGTTGTAGCCACGCCATCCGCCTACGCACTCAGGGTCGAACTCCTTGCTGTGGTAAAAGTCAGCGAGGTGGTCGGGGTCTCTACCGAGTCCCCATCCACCAGTGTAGACGTTCCACTCTCCAGCCGGGGTGTCCATAACTGCAGCTGAGCAGACGGACCTCTCGACGGCCAGCTCACCCTCAATAGGAACGCCCAAAGCTTTCAGCTCCGCGGCCAGCCATTCGCCGGCCTGCTTCCGCTCAGGGTCGTCTATGCGGATGAAGAAGAGTACATCAGCCATATTCTCACCGGTTATGGGATCGTTCCTGATGCCGTCGGCGTCTGTGTCTGTGAAACCGCCGAGGTCCAACTCGGCTGCAGCCAACGCGGCGCTGTACTCATATGTCCTGATGTCCGGGTTCGCCCAGTCACCAAGGACGACGGGTACTTGGCTGTCCAGCGCGTATCCGAATCCCTGAAGGATATCTGTCTCGATCCGAGCCTTATCGACAAGGTGGGCGAGAGCCCTTCTGAAGTGGACATCGCTAGTAGGCCAGCGTTGACAGTTGATATCTATGAGGTAGTATCCGAGGTCAGCAGTGCTGTCAGTCACGAGGTTCGGGTCGGCCAGAGCGTCGGTGACTTTCTCGGCTGGGAGCTCCCAGTCCATGAGGTTGATGTCACCAGTCTTCAAGGCGAGGTACTCCGCTTCAGGATTCAGATAGATCTTGAAGAACAGCTCGTCCGCCCAGGGACCAGTCAGCTCAACCTCGTCTTCGGCCATCACAAGAATGCTAGGAATAATCATGGAGACAAGTAACACAAGTAGAATTACCTTAGTTTTTTTCATCTTTGTTTCTCCGTATCTAAACTGAAGTAGCGATATAAAAAAGGTACATATCAGTTTTAACTAACGAAAAATGGAGTATTTATCAGATCTGGAAAAAGTATCCTCAATCCGTTACCACTAAAACAAATTCATAGTCGAAAAGCGTACTAGTAGCGCGTGTGACGAGGTATAATAGTTAGAATAAACCCAATTTCGCATAATCGTTCTTACCTTTTCCATATGCGCGTTGTAGACTGCGCACGCATCCTCGGGACAGACCCCCACATAAAAGCCCAGGGAGACCCGACGAATACCCTCCACACGCAAATGGGATCAAGACGCCGACCTCACGATCATGGATCTCTGCAGGAGGTGGCGAATCCAAGGAGAAGACCTGCCATCGAAGATCGATTGGACATCTTTCGAGGACTGGGATGTGCGAGGCCGGGTTGGCATGACGATCGTCCAAGGTATCGTGGTCTATGACGGTGGGGAGGATTCCTGTATTAAGTCTGGGCACGGGGATTTCAACCAGCCATTTGAAAAGAAAAATAAAAAATGGGATTTATCGAGGGCTTCACCAGGTCAAATCCCATGGCAGCGTGTTGAGCCGCACTGGCTCTCCCTGGGTGACCAGCACTATGTCCTCGATATGGCTACGGAACCCAAGCTCTGAATCCTCATGCTGGGGCTCGAATGTGAGGGTCATCCCGGGCTTGAGTGGCTGATCGTCCGTCTCGATGGGTCCGAAGCTCGGGGCGTAGGGCATCGTGTAGTCGTGGACGTCGAGCCCGATCTGGTGGCCGCACCGCACCAAGGGTTCGAGGCCGTATTCCTGGTTGATCTCTGAAGCCTTCCTGAGGACCTCGTTCCCCGTGGTGCCGGACTTGATGTTCGCGAATGACTCTTCATGGGCCAGAACTATCCGGTCTAGCCAGTCCTTCACGACGGGTGTGAGGTTCATGGGCCACGTGCGCCCCATGTCGCTGCAGTAGCCCGAGGGGACGCGGCATCCCACATCCGTGAGCAGGATATCCTCGTGCTTCACGATCCTCGGGGGACCCCTTGGGCCGTTTCCGAAGCCCACGTTGGACCAGAAGCTGAACTCTATGGCCCCACGTTCAATCATCCCTGCGTCCAGCATTTTCTTGAGATCCCCCGTGTGGACCCCGGGCTTCGAGGCCTCCACCATCTCCATGACCGCCTCCTCTGTGATGTCGATCGCCTTCCTGATCTCCTGGATCTCGTAGCCGTCCTTGATGGACCTCATCTCGAAGACGTGGTCGGATATATCGACACGCTCGTCGAGCTTGACGTCGAGCTCTTTGGAGAGGCGTAGGGCGAGCTGAGCGCTCAACGTGGAGAGGTCGAAACATACCTTGCCGGGGTCGTACTCTTCGAGGGCTCGCTTCGTCGCCCTCAGGTGGTGGCCCTTCTCCTGCTTGATCGCAATGACATTCCCGTATCGTCCGCTCTCCTCCATCCTCTTGGCCCCCCAGTGAGGCACCACCACGGTGGACCCCCCGTGGATATCGAAGACGAGGGTGTTATGTTCATCCCCGAAGCCCCATGGTCCCGATGCGTAGACGAAGTTGGAGGGATTGAGGCCGACGACTTCGTTCATGAAAACGACGGCCTCGAATTCCCTCCTCTCCACTTCGTCCAAGATCGAGGCTATTCTCCTCTTCAGCGATTCCTCGAGATTCATATCTACCGGGCCGATATTGGGCGATTCAATATATCTGATCTTCCATGCACCTCAAATGAGATCTAGGCCTCCGAAACGAGCCCGCAACCATTATACCCCGCGGAAACGAGATCAAACTCAATGTCTCAGAGAAGCCAACGGCTCTCCTCGGCAATACTTGTCATCTCACTATTGCTCTCGTCTTACAGCGTTTACATCGTCTACAGGACGGATAATCTCCGGAAAGGCGAGATCGAAGATCTGAGGTCTAAGGCTGAAGAATCAGATCTGAGGATAAGCGAGATACTTTCTAATCTAGAACGTCTCTCCACGGAGATTGAGAATCTATCGAATATTACGCAGGGACTCGATAGCCTCTCAGTGGATCTCGAGGAGATCAAGGAGCTGGTGGATGAGAGCGGCGGGGATATCGATGCCCTGAGGACAGATTTTGAGGCTCTAACGGAGAGTCTCACAGGGGTATCGGAAGAACTCACCAGGGTCGAGGAGATCATCGCCGGTTTCGAGGAGGAGATCGCGGGAATCTCAACAGCCACCCCCGCCACTGTCTACGAATCCGCAAGAAAGTCGGTGGTCATTATCAGAGCCGATACGGTGCAAGGCTCAGGCTTCATATGGAAGACCCAGAACTATATACTCACAAACTGGCACGTCGTGAATGAGACCGATACGGTCACCGTCGAGTTCTACGACGGGACCCGGAGACCCGCGACGGTTCTCGGACTCGACGCTTACTCCGATGTTGCAGTTCTCAGCATCTCCGGAGTGCCCGATGAAGCGGTTCCGCTGGAGCTTGGGAACAGCTCGGAGATCTACATCGGGCAGCAGGTGGTGGCGATCGGAAACCCTCTAGGATACTCTGGGAGCCTCTCCTCGGGGGTCATCAGCCAGATGAACGAGAAGATCGACCTACCTCCCCTGATAATTCCCGTCCTCCAGATCGACGTCACCATCGCCCCAGGGAGCTCGGGGGGACCCCTCCTGGACCTCTATGGAAGCGTCCTCGGCATAACCAACGCCGGGACATTCTATGGATTCAACTTCGCTGTCCCCTCCAACGTCGTCAAGAGAGTCGCCGAGTCGATGCTGGCCACAGGCGAATACAGGCATCCTCTCGTGGGGTTCTGGGGGGTGCTGCTGACCCCGGAGGTGGTCGAAGAGTACAACCTGGTCAACGTTGACATGTACCAGAACGGGTTACTGATCTTCGATGTGATGGAGGGCTACCCCGCTGACGAGGCCGGACTGAGGCCTGTCGAAGACTCAGTCGACGACGAAGGACTCCCAGGCTATTTCGCGAGGGACATAATCGTCGCCGTCGACGGGATTACCATAAGGCTCTGGAGCGAATGGGACGTATACTTCGCTGAGGAAGTCTCTCCAGACCAAACCATAATTCTGACCATGCTAAGGGATGGCTCGCTCGAAGAGGTGGAGCTAGTCACGACCTACCGGGAGCCTTACGAGGGATAATGCAAAGCCGAGGAACGTTTCTGGCCTTTCACGGGGCCGGGGAGGTTAAGGTATTCCAAGCTAGATGTGGCTCTCATCTCAGGGATATTGCATCGCTCGTTTACCCGCGCTCAGGTAACTGTTTCGCTTAATATTCCCTATAAGCCTCTGAGAGGGGGTGCCCGATGCAGCTCAAGTCAAAGGCTTTGTACCATCCGAAGGGAGACCTGTGTGTCTCAAGCCCCTCCTCTGCGAGCTTATCGGCGAGACTGCTTAAGAAGCCCTTTGCGAGCCGGGCGGAGCCCAGACTCTTGGAGAGATGAGCGTAAGGGTAGAGAAGGACCCGTTCGCACCCGATCCGTGAGACATCAACCTTCACGTTCTCCACGAACTGCTCGATGATCTCGTCCAGCCTCTGCTCGTCCCTTTTCTCGAAGCAAGTGAAGCAAACCAAGACGTCCTCAAGCTTCTCCTCCTTTGGGCTGGCGGGCTGCTCAGCCACCGGAGTTTCCTTCCTTACCTGATAGCTGAAATCTTTGCAGTGTAGTTGAAGAACCCTCATCGCGAACAAGACTCAAGACCGCTGTGCCCGTATTAGACTTTTTCCAATATCCCCGTTGACATGGAAAAAAAGATGAAATCTCGTTGTTAGATCAGGAAAAACGAAAGTTGGTGGAGTCTCAGGACTCCACGTGAGCTTTCTCGGCGTTCTTTCTCTTCATGGTGGCGAGTTTCACCACGAGACCGAGGCCTCTCTTCCCCTCATCTATAGGCTGGACTTCGACGAGCCCCGCCTTCTCGGCAGCTCCGAGTGCTTCCTCGCCGACATCGGTTCTCACGATTACGGTTGACCAGCCGTTAGGAGAGCCGACGTTCCCCACAGAGAGGTCAGCGAACTCGGCTGAAAAGTCCCCGCATGTGTGACAGCATTCCCTGACGAGACTCTTGACTGTGGCAAGCTTGACATTGTGGATCTCCTCTCCGTTTTGGAGCGCGATGAATTTACCGCTCTTGATCTCGAATTTGTCGACCTTTGCTGCATCGATCCCTTCGCCCTCAAGGTACTCGATGAAGCTGGGATAATCGAAGGTCTCCATACAAAACAATCCGATCCTCAGGGCAACAGCGTCCGTGATTCCCTCGTCCGACCAGGGATCAGTCTCGATGTTCCTAATGCCTTTCATCTGGCAAGGTGTCCCGACCAGTGCGATTTTTCTCAGTGCGTATTCCTGGATCGCTGAGGCTACACCGACGAGGGATGGGCTATTCGTGTATTTTGTTCCCGCTCCCTCCAGGATTCCCTCCTTCGAGGTCACGACGATGGGTTTGGCTGCCCATGGTCTATCCTCCTCGACTCCTGCCACGACTGCTCCGACACCTTCGCCCGACAGGAATTGGGTGAGAATAGCAGAGACTGCTCCACCGTCCTGCGCTTTCCCGAGGATCGCCTCATCCTTCGCCTTGACCGCGTAGATTGCCTTGTGGACCCCTATGGCAGCCTCATCCTCTGCTCTGGTTCGCCCGAACACCTTCTCCTCCATTTCCGTCACATCAAATGACGCGACAGGGCAATTCCAATAGCACAGCTGGCAGGCTATGCAGATACCTACGAGTTTCGGAGTTCCATCTTCGATCTTGACCGCGTTCACGGGGCATACGGCCTCACATCCCCCGCATGTGATGCAAGTGTTCTTCCTGATGACCTCGACCACGAGGTTGCCGAAAACTTTGGGTCTTACGCTCAAAGGAGATCAGAGATGTCTGCCGATGTCAATATAAAAACGTGCTCCTTGTTGCTTCGAAAAGGATTTATGGTCAGGTCTTTATCTCCCAGGCTTCATCGCCACACGTTCACGGATTTAATGGCTTGATCTTATACTCTTCAGAATAGTTCTGTAACTTAGATGAACCCCCAAATGGAGTCCCCAGACAGGGGGAGGAAGGAAAGAATCCGAAATTTTCTGATCAGACCGGCGTAAGCCAACTTTTCCTTGTCTCTACTTTTCCTTCCAGTATTTTGGAATAGTGCTCTGCAATCTCCCCCGTGATAGGTCCGGGATATTCATCCCCAAAATTAATGTCATCCACGCTCGTGAGGGGTGTAACCTCATATCCTGTCCCGCATAGAAACGCCTCGTCAGCGGCGTAGAGCTCGACTCGCGTAAAGTCCCTGACCTCGACGGGGATGCTCAGATCCTCATCTATGAACTCGATGAGCCTGCCCCTGGTTACCGACTCGAGGATCGATGCAGTGACCGGTGGTGTGATCACCTTGCCGTTCCTCACTGTCATGATGCAGGCTCCGGTTCCCTCGGAGACGAATCCCCTGTTGTCGAGGAATATTGCGCCGTCGTATCCAAGTCTGGCGGCCTCCCGCGTCGCCAGGGCTGAGTTGGCGTAGTTTGCCCAGGATTTGACTTGGGTTGGTAAGGCGTCTGACGCTATACGCCTCCAGCTGCTTACGACGTATCTCCTCTCCACTCCGAATCGGGGGTTGTCCTTCCCGAGGAGAGTGTCAAACTTCCAGATTGGGATGACGACGTGGAACTCACTCGCGTGATATCGCCCGGTCCCCGCCTTCGGCCATATGCGGGGTTGGATGTAGACGTTGGTCTTGAAGCCGTTGGCCTTGATGGCCCCCCTCGTCGCCTCGAGCATTTCGTCCTTGCTATACCCTATCTCGAGTCCGTTGACGGCCGCGCTCCTCCATAGGCGGTCGATGTGGGGCTCCCAGCCGAAGATGTTCAACCCCCCCTCCCCGAGGACATTCCCCCCCACATAGGCCTTGATCCCCTCGAAGATGCCGAGGTAGATCGGCTCCATCGCCGAGACGAGAGCCTCCTCGGTCTTTATGACGCTCCCATTCATCCAGCAGAATTCTGCACCGTGAAAAGCCTTAGACATACAACCACACTTGAAACCTTGAATGAACCACTATAAGAACCCTCCAAGGATGTGCCCGCCTCGTTATGGATCAGCGCTCACGGAAATCCCCGGTCCTCTTCAATGAATTATCAGAAAATTACACGAAATTCATCATTTTTAAAGATATTATCCTAAAAACAAACAAGAAATTGACATGTTTCGATTGGTAAAGCGGTGGAAAATATCCAAGGAGGGGAAAAGACCCCTCATATCCTGATGCTCTATGAACTTCGGAGCAACTTGAAATTTTTTAAGTAAACATGTATTTTCGAAGCATCCCGCGGCTTTGTCCGCAATCTTACTAGAGTATTAGAGCGCATTATCCATAATATCAGGAAAATAATGGGAACGAATCCATCTTCGAAACTTTTCGAATATCGATATGACGGACTATCAAGCGCCCGAGTATTCACCTCTACTTGTATGCGCTAAGCCCAAAGATTTCCCAATTGCGTGATACATCCTGTTCCCCGGGCTATATACGAAGGGGTTGACGACTCCGATGTCAGGGGCGTTCCGATCCGATACAGCCGACTCCTCCGCCTTGACATCCATGATCTCACCGATAAACTGAGTGTGGAGACCAATCTCCAAAGAATGGATGACCTTACACTCGAGGACAAGGGGGAACTCGGCGACGTATGGCGCATCGACCAACCCGCTTCTCACCGGAGTCAATCCGGTTATGGCAAATTTGTTAACGTCTCTGCCAGAAGCCGTCCCGATGAAGTCCACCTTCGCGACGTCCTCCACTCCGGGGATGTTGATAGTGAAAGCCTTCCGCTCCACGATGTTTCCATAGCTATAGGTTGCTTTCCTGAGGGAAACATTGACGCAGGGGGGTCGAGAGCAACATACACCTCCCCAGGCCGCGGTCATGACGTTGGGCTTCCCCTTTCTATCATAAGTTCCCACCACCCATACCGGAGTGGGTATCGCGAGGACTCTGGCTCCAAGAGACTTCATGCTAAAGCGTTCAGCACGGGATGCAAATAAGCTATTTTCTGAACCCCTTTCGAATATTAAAAGAGGGGATCGTCCTGCACATACGATCTTCCGAGGAGAACCGCCAACTCCGCTTTATGTAACTCTTTCCCGAGGTACGCCGCATGGTCGAGCTTCCCCACGAGCCCTTCTCTGATAATCGTCTGGTAGACCTCCTGAGCGTTCTTCCCTCTCACGACCACGTCCGGGCTCTCCGATCCGTCAAAATGGATAGCCACTATATCATCGTTCATCCTGTCCACGAGTATCTTGTACCAGCCGAGCCCATCCAAGGCCCCGTCTTCCTCAGGCGTTGCCTGAATCACTCTAGCCCCACTTAGGGAGCTCTCGTCAAACTGCAGCTCCCTCCATCTTTTCTCCTTGAGAACCAGGACATCGATCCCAAGGTCTTTGGGCGGCGTCTCTCTCTGCTTGGCCAGAAACATCATCTTCGCGGCTCTGGACGTTTCCCTTACGCTCCTCCTGGCCTTGGTGCTATACTCTGGGATGAAAAGGAGCTGCGCTTCGACCTCCGCCGCTAACGCTGCCAGAATACCGTTGACCCCGACGGAGTCGACATCGATGAGCTCAGTCACATTGCCCAGACCGTAAAGGACGGGAGTTCTCGCGTCCAGATTCCTGAAGAGCTTGTATGCCATGAGGGACTCGAGTAAACCAGGTTTTATCGCAGGCTCAAGCACGGGGTCTGCGATGATCTTCTCGATTCCTAACTCGGTCGCTCTCTCGATGTTCTCCATTAGGAAAGCCACCCTCTCATTTGCCCCTTGGGGGATGAATCCCTCCCTCATGTTAGTGGGGAGGACCACAACGGGGACATCTGAGACGTATTGAGCAACATCCTTCATGTTACCCGCGTCGACGCTGAGCACGAGGTCGGCTCCTGCATCCACAGCCGCCTTTATCTCAGTTGGATCCAGAGTGTCGATGCTGACCGGGAGATCGATGACAGATTTGACTGCCTCCACAAGGGCCTTGGCGGATTCGGGGCTTGGGCGCCCGGCGAGCATCCCGATGTCCACGATGTCGGCTCCCTCGCTCTGGTAATATCTAGCTCTCTCCCGGACCTCTTCGAGTCTCAGTGTCGGAGCGTTGACGATCTCGGCAATCACCCGCATAGGAAAGGCGCTGCCAACTGGCACCTGGCATCCGTTGCTGCCGATGACGAGACCTCCCTTTTCTTCCAGGAGAGAACGCCAATCCTCTTCGACTCTCCTGATCTCTGTAAGGGCCCTCTCGTTCTGGGCTTCAGTCAGGTGCTCTGTCGCTGATGCTGTTTTAGAAAGTTCGATTCCATCTAGGAGCCCGAGGAGGAGAGGTATGTCGTTCATGTTGGAGGGGCCCTTGAACGTAGGGATGCCCGTGGCCTCCTCCACCGGTGTGACGTCCCCCCTGACCGTTCCGGGGAGCAGTATGAGGTCGTAATCCTTTATGCCCGCGTTGACTAGGTTCTGGGCGGCCAACTGCGGGGTTATGAAGGCCGCGACGGACACTGGTAGAGGGTGGACGTCTACATCATGCTTGGATTCGGTGACATTCCGCGATACGGTTTCGAAGGCAAGTCTCCCGGTGACCACGAGGATCCTCACAGCTATTGATCCACTCCAACAATGAACTCAGATACCGGTCTTGGTCACAATGGCCCCATGATTATCTGGTCCGGCGACGAAGGCTCTGCCTTCCCTTCCCTCCTCGTTAAGATATCTCTCCAGATCCACGCAGATTTTACGTGCCTGGGCTTCACTTTCAGATAAGCCGTAGAAGCCTGAACCCCATGAGCTCTGGCCCACCCCGAGGGCTCCGTTCTCAGCGAGGAATCCAATGCCCTCCTCTATCGACGGGTGGGTGAATCTTCCTCCTTGGATCTTCATCCAGAACTCGCCGAACCTGTAGTCGACGCTTGTCATCGCCTCACCGAATGAGATGATGTCCTCCTCGATTATCGCAGGGATCATCTGCATGAGAATTATCCTAGAGATCTCACCTATGAGGGTGGCCGGAGGTGGATCAAGTTTGTTAAACGCATTGGTCTCAGCTGAACCGCTATTCTTTAGGGGAATCTTTGGGACTCCGATGACAAACCGCCAGCTCTCGGGGACGTCTGCCCTGAAAAGGAGAGTGGGGACCCCCCTCTTACTATTAGTCTTGTGGCCGGCGTCGACAATGAATCCCCCGTGTTTAAATGCAAATGTCCCAATTCCTGATCTAATTGAGCGGTTCAGCTTCAATGCGATCTCCTCTGCGGTTAAGCTGAGCCCATAAAGTTCTGAGAGGGCCGATCCGACTGCGAGGGCTAGCTGAGTGCCTGATCCGAATCCAGAGTGTTCCATGATATCGGTGAGCACCTCGATCGATGCACCGCCGCTGATCCCTGAGCCGGCGAGGAGGATCTCTGCGAATGCCTTCACCCTGTCTGCTCTAGGGCCTTTCACATCGATGCTGGACGCTTTTTTTGCCTTGAGGATGATGCTGGGGTTGTCGATGGCTACTCCGACGCTGCCGTGGATTCTTCCGAGGTCGCCCCTCATATCGATCATGCTGAAATGTAGCCTAGAGGGGGTCTTGACGGTGACCTCTATGTCTTCCCCCTCCAAATGGCTATCATCTTTTCAAGTTCCCCCACTACTCTGGTTTCGACGGACTCGGGCGCTGAAACCCGGTCGACCACATCCTTACACTCAGCGAATCGTTTTATCAACTTTTCCACGTCCTCAAGCCTTCCCTCTTTTGAAAAGACCTCTATGCGCGTGGCGTGGATGATGGCTTCAATCGCCTCAGCTCTTCCCCTGTTAAACGAACGTGGCATCATGGCAGGGGCTTTAATGTCTTTCACACGGCATGTGAAACATGCTCGGATCTCGGAGATGTCATTGCTTATGGAGGCATCAACGAAGATGTGAGCGAAAGCCGAGATGAGTCTCATATCTTTATCGATTGCTGGTTCTAGTAGGCCCTCGACTGTTTTGCCTTTGAACGCCGTCACGAAGAAGAGCCCCGGGTTATCCGTGACGTTGATGCACGCTTTTGGATTGTTGAGGAGATTCTTGTATGTCGAGCTCGACTTGAATGGCCTAAGCTCCAATACTTCGTGGCTAATCCTGTGGACCCCCATTGGGGCTGCGTTGAAAGATCCGTCAGGATTCACTGTGGTGAGAATCGTCTCGTTGATTCCCCCCATTTGGAAGCCCATTTCCTCGAGGAGCCTCCTGAACTCAGGTCCCGTCAATGGTCGTCGATCAACCCCGGCACTGGAATTATCCTAATTATGTTTCAGAAAAATGTATCCCTGTCAGCCAAGGGAATCATGTAGTTCATCGTGCGCACTAAATTCCCGAATCTTGCTTTAGAATATCTTGGTACAATCGCTTTATCTTATCTCGTTATGTTTGCATGCCTGTCAGTGTTCTTTGTCAAAGATGAAGTGAAATAGCGAAGGTCACCGATTTTTCTCAATAATCTGTTAAATTTCTTCACATCTTATCATGTAATCTCCTTTTCTTCCGAGGATTACCCTGAACGATCTTTCACCCCTGATCACTACCTCCTCCAACGTGCCCCTCACCTCTACAAGATCGCCCTTCTCCGCTTGCTCAGTAAATTTCCCCCTGTAACTAAGAAGCTGAGAAGGGATCGGCAATCCACGGGAATCCAGATACTCGCAATCTTTGATCAAATAACTGCATGGAGCGTATATCGCCCCCTCAGCGTCAGTGATCCTCGCAGTCAGCCCAACAACGCCTAGAGGTCTCGAATGGTCTTCGATTTCCACCTCCTGGGGTAGCTTCAAGAGCCTGAAAAAATAGTCTCTGTTATCTACTCTTCCATGAAGGATTTTCTGAACCTCTGATGAGCCAAGTTTTTGTAAATCGAGTCCCGAGTCTGCCCAACGAGACCAAACCACTCTCGTCACATTTCCCTCGTCATATGCTGTGATCCAGTCCGTTTCTCTCCTCAGTTCTTTGAGACTTTCGTATGCTTTCCGCCCGTTCTCCATCCCATAAACTATGAGGTCAACGTCTGAATCTGATCCAGCGAGATTAATTACCAGAGACCCTGAGACCCCCATGGCCTCTCTAGTAACTCCTTTGTTTTGAAGGGACTCCGCGAGCTTTGCAATGGTCTTCTGGAGGTCGCCTTCTGGTTTTTCTATAATCTCCCTGAGTTTCTCTCGTGGATCGTATCTTCTGGATATGTATTTACTTGGAACTGATTGGAGGGTGAGGGATTTATTCTCGATGCGATTCAGATACTGTGGAAAACTCCGCTTGAGAATGTCTTCTGTATGCTCGAGGTCGTAGAGTCTATCATACCTTCTGCCGTTCCTCACCCTTTCTCCCTTGGAATTCGGTATGTACCTGAGATAGGCGATTGTGAGCCCCGGGGGATGGTGGACGCCCTTGACCGCGAAGAGAAGGCCTTCGGCTGTTTCGATGTAATCTCCCTCTAACCGCTCCGTATCGTCGATCCCCGTGATCATCTAGCCCGGAAAGTACATGGTGGGATTCTTATAAGCTAATTCGGAGAAGATTGGCATTGAGCTCATATGTGGAGAGACGGGATAGGCGACTACGTGAGCAGATGCGCCAGCTTAGCAGCTTTGATGGAGGTATCGGCGTATCCGAAGCCAGGAAATGTTCACAGGACACGAGACCTCCCAGAAACTCGTTTCGAGCACTTCCTCGCAGGCGGAGTGGCTATAGGTCCCGATATGCATGAGCTCGCTCTAAGGGGCCGAGATGCGTTTTCAGGTGCTCTGGGTTGGGATCAAATAAGAGTCGGAAAATCCGTCTTGAACGCCGTCGTTGATTCTCTGGAATGGCAGAGGGGTGGAAACGTGAACCTGGGCGTTGTCCTGCTCTTCGCTCCAATCGCTGCTGCGGCTGGAGCGACTCTCCATGAATCTCAGAGCATCGACGTTATGAGTCTAAGAGAAAATCTAGAAAAAGTTGTTAGAACTGCAGTTCCCGCTGACACGGTTGACATCTACAAGGCCATCAACATCTCGATGAGCCCTGAAACCCTGGGAAACGTAGGGGAACTCGATGTCACAGATGAGGATTCTCGTGAGAGGATCAAGGATGAGCGAATCTCTCCACTTGAGGTCTTCGAGAAATGCGCCGAAAGGGATTCGATATGCCGGGAATGGGTCACCGATTTCCAGATAACCTTTGAAGTAGGCTATCCCAAGCTGAAAACCTCTCTCGAAGAGGGCACTGTAAACGATGCAATCGTTAACACCTTCATGCACATCCTCTCCCAGTATCCAGACTCACTGATTACACGAAAGTCTGGTGCCTCTCAAGCAGCGGAAGTCAGCAAACAAGCCATAAAGATCCTCGAGGCAGGAGGGGCGAGTACGGTTAAAGGGAAAAAACTCCTTTGGGCCCTCGACGAGGAACTTCACGGAGCAAAAGGCGATCTTAATCCTGGAACGACCGCAGACCTCACCGCTGCAGCACTCTTCGTTTCGCTTTTAGAAGGCTGGAGACCCTAGTTCTTTACATAATCGAGAGTTTCATCGAGACTTTGATAGACTTCAAATTTGCGTTGGAAAAATCGTAGGACATTCCGGACATCTCGCTCTAGAAGGCTCTCTGCATTAGGATGCTCGACGTTCACTGCCTGCGGCCAGTCAATCAGTAAGACTGTACCGTCTTTTTGGACCACGATGTTGTACTCGCTCAGATCAGCATGTATTATCCCTGTCCTGAATGTAGCCCTCACGTTCTCGAGGATATCATCGAGGAAGCCGCTCGGATCGTCGAGTCTCGCAATGTCATTGAGGTTGTAGCCATCGATATACTCCATCACAATCACATGCCGGTTCTGATGAATGGGCCGGGGAGTTGAGACACCCCCGTTATGGACGCGGCTCTGGATGCTAAACTCTTTTTCAGCGGCCAATCTCGACTGATAGTGCCAGGACGCGTGTCCTCGCCGCTCAATGTAGCCTCTTTTCCTCCTCGTCTCCCTGAAGCTCGTCCTTCCGAGCCTGTGGAACTTCAGGGCGACCCGTTCGCCTTCGTCAGTGATTGCATCAAGGATGTCCGACTCTTTACCCACCCCGATTGGCCGACCCAATGAATTCAGTATGTCCGCTTTTGCTAGGGCGTTCAGGGCTAAGAGATCATACCCCGTATAATTGAGGATGTAACCGGGATAGGGATCGGGTCGCCTGTAGATGAGATCCTTCTTGTTAAGCGCCCTGAGGCGGAACTCGGCCTCTTTCTCGGGCATCTTTGCGAACTTTAAGAGTTCCTCCATTGGGACGAAACTGTAGTTTGCCATCCCGAGCTCGATGGCCTGCAGTACCCTGAACTCCTCAGGTTCGAGCTTCATGAGCAGCCCTGCCGCCTTCTCGGCTGAAGACATCCACAGATTAATACGGATAGAACCTTAAAGAAGGGTTCTGGAATTAGATTTAAGCCTCCGTGTATCCGTACTTTTCTAAGACCCTGTAGACCTCATCCTGATCTACCGCCTCCAACTCCACACTACTCCCGTCTGCTTTCACCAAGACACGCCCTTCCTCCGGATGCTTTATCTCCCCAATCACGGAGGCCTCGACCTCTATCTCGGAAAGTGAAGAGAGGAGCTTCTCTACCCTCCTCCTCTCGAGGACGATGAGCAGAGCCCCGGACCCCATGAGCTTCAAAGGATCGACGCTAAGAACCTTGCACACTGCCTTAGTTTCAGGGGCTATCGAGATTTTAGACTCAAATATTTCGACACCCACCCCAGCCGCCTCCGCCATCTCCCAGACGCCGTTCAGGAGGCCCCCCTCGGTCGGGTCGTGGAGGCTGTGAACGCCACCGAGCTCAACCGCCCTCATAGCCTCAGGGACGACGCTGATCTTTTTTATCATCTGCTTTGCAGCCTGGATAACCGATGCTTCGATCTTGCCCTCGAGGACCCAAGCGAGGTCTTCCGCAAGAACGGCCGTGCCCTCGATCCCCGCTCCCTTCGTCAGGATCACGACATCTCCCGGGATAGCGCCTCCCGTTGTCACATAGTCCTCCTTCGACGCTTCCCCCATCATGAATCCGATCAGAATAGGCCTATCCAAACCCGGAGTCGTTTCCGTGTGTCCCCCTACGAGGGCGACCCCGATCTCTAAGCAGGCCGCATGAATCTGCTCCATAATACCCTCAAGGAGCCCCTCATCATTACCCTCGGGCAGAAGCGTGACACAGAGAAACCAGAGAGGTCGCGCCCCTGTGGACGCGACATCATTTGCGTTAACGTGTACAACGAGCCAACCCAAGTTACCTACGGCGCCCGTGATGGGATCCGTCGCAACGACAATCACCCGGTCCCCCATCTCGATGACAGCAGCGTCCTCACCCACACATGGCCCCTGGAGAACCCTCTCACTGTGAACCCCCAGCCTCTCGAAGACCACCCGCTTCAGAACATCCTGGGGCAGCTTCCCCGTCGGCAGACGACGCACGCCCATCAGACCTCACCCATAGTTCACGTGGACCAGATTAAGACTTTCCCGCCTCCCAGAGAACCGACGCGCGCAGCATAGATCAAAGGAAAGAAGCACGATAATTATGTGTACTAAGCTGGACCTTTTTAGCGACATCGAAAAGTCTAAAGTCAAATCCTAGGTGATAATATCAGGCTTTGTTATTCCCCTTGATTTCTATCTAGTGTCCGGCAGACTCGATGATGACCCTCACGAGATCGCACTCGCTTCAGTCAAATCTATAAAGAGATAACTTTAATCTATTGTAACTATGCCTCAACCCTTTGTCATTTGTCCTTATTGTGATACAAGGAATTTGTTGGCTACCGTAACACAGACAAGTAGGGCAACATTGTCACTTGACAAAGGTATTGGGAGTGAGGAAACAACAAGTACAGAAAAGACATCTTACGATTTACGATGTCAACTCTGTCGGAGAGAATTTATTTTCATTGAATCAGAAAATTATAACTGGCTCAAAAACAATCTTAATCCGTCAGATACTATGTTGGTTTCGTTTGCTTCGAAATTTCCAGATTCTGACTTGGATTCAGTTTTCGACAATATCAAGGGAGTTACAAGACCTAAGGGAGTCTTGAGGCGATTATACAAACGTAATCGCCTTCACATTTGTTTTGAGATTGACGAGAAAAGGGCTTTCATAGATTGCGACCAAAAAAAGGATGCTTTAATTGGGTTGGATGTTCATGAGGTGTAGGAATGAGTCTTTCGACTGTTGAGAAAAAAAACAAAGATAATCCAGGCACACTTCCAGATAAAACGATAGTATATAGCTATGAAGAGGCGAATAAAAGATTAAAAAATATTATAAAGAAAAAAATATCTGTGTCTGATGTTATTTTGGTTCTACTTTACTCACATTCGAGTAAACCAATATTCGGTAGAATATCATTAATGAAACAAGTTTTTCTATTAATTGAAGAAGTATTAAATAAAGGTGAAGTTCAAGACGCTAAATTTGTTCCTTATCATTTTGGCATGTATAGTTTCACGGTTGGAGCTTCTCTTACTAATTTAGAATATTCGGGGTTTATTGAACAAAGAGGAAAGAAAAATACCAAGTTGGAACGTTTCTTTATAACCACTAAAGGAGAGAGGCACATTTCATCAATTTTTAATGAATTTTCCTATGAGTTACAAAATACAATTAGAGAAAAGAGGCAAGGCTGGGATCAATTAGGATATGATGGTATTTTGCGGCTAGTTTATCAAAATTATCCGGAGTATATTGATAAATCTCAAATAAAAGAACGATATAAAGCGATTAAATGGGGCAGAGGAAGAGGATGATAACTGAAGTAAAAGTTAAAGAAATTGACTATGGAGCCAGATACCTCTATCCTAGTAGAAGAATAGAGATTAAAACAACAAATAATAGTATCATAACACCAACTAGAGCAGCAACATCCTATGAATTTGGCCAAAAGACGAAAGTGCCCGCGGATATGCCAATAAAAAATCAAACCACTATTGATGTTGAAAATTTGAATTATACAAGGCTAACCAAATTCTTGCAGACAAATGATTATTATACAAAGTTAATGAGAAAAATCGAATTAAATAACCGTTTATCCCAATACTCTGATTTGAATCTAGTCTTAATGAGACCAACAATCTCTCCAAAACGTGATAAAAAAACGAGAGAAATCCTTCAAGAGTCTCCGATGACTCTCTTAACAAATAATCATAGCCTTAGGGACAGGTTTATCAGATTTATTATTAAAATTCAGCAAGACCTTGGTTTAAATCCTATAACAATTCCCTTTCTAGATCTGTCCATCCAAACCTACAAAGAGGTTACTGTTCAAATCGCAAAAAGCTTAGAACGTATTAATCGGCAACCTTTGTTTTTCCTCGATATGAAATATGCTGAGTTTGAAGCGGCACTTGATTGGATCGTAAACGAACTGCAGTCCAATGCCGTTGGCTTATATCATAAAGCGCACAGAACGGTTCCATTAAACTTCGATGTATTGTCCCGATATGTCGATAAAGATGTGGCGTTTATTTCGGCTCAAGTTAGGAGATATGATCCTAGCCATGAGGATATTTCGACGATGCATTATCTCCCCTTCCTAGGAAACGATTTGTATGCGGTTGCTACCCCCCAACCTTTTGGTGTTAGAGAGACCGATTCCGGAATAGGGGTGAAAGATCGTTTAAGATCCATTAGACTCTTTGACAAAGATAGCTTATGCTTAAAACGAATAAGAGGGGCATCATCAATTATCGATGAATTAGAATATGAATACCGGAGCGATTCCTCGATTACCGATATTCTACGAAATTATCACGAAGCAAACACTGATGCTGATAAATTAACGGTATTAAGAGCTTTTTCAAAAATTAGTGAACTCAAAGATAGCTCATCAGAATTCATCAATTTACAAGAGTACGTAAAGCAAGGATCAACTAGAGATTATGTGCAAGAAAAGCAGGTTTTACAAAAGACTCTACAAGACGTAGCGGGACCCCAAGCAAAATTCAATCATATTTAGCTGCTCAAGTAAAGATACCCCCGCTGGAACACACCGAAGCACACTTGGGCGCGCGCACGTTTTATTTTATTTTCAAAAACATTCCACAATTAGGGCATATTGTAGCCCCGCTATCATTTTTCATTTTGCAGTTAGGGCATATAGGTTTTAACAATGAAGATATTATCCCCGCTCCAACACCTATCACAGCCACTGTTGCGAGAACATCCCAAAAACTAAACCCATTTTGCTCCTCGGGTTCGTCCTTTTCAATCCAATATCCAAAGTTTTCATATCCCTTATCGTCCACCCAATCATAAACGGGAAACAATTCGGAAAACGTATTTTCACCATCCACAAATCCAAAATCCAAATCTCCAGCCCAATCAGTTTCGCTATTCTGATTTTTTAAGTTATGAATGCGCACTCCAATAATGTCATTTCCTTTTTCCAGACTTTTTTCTATTTCATATCTAACCCATTTTCGACTCGATGTTTCCGCACCAATTAATACAGCAGTGACCGAAGTCCCCTTCAAGTTGCGACCAATCCAGTTTTTTATTGCAGAATCGCCTCTACTCTCAATCTGCTCCCTAGTAGCTGCATCCCAAAATCCAGCCGCCTCTCTATCAGGTTTCGTTAACCATGAATTCCGAACCTGAGACACACGCCAAATATCTCGTTCGTAATGGAAACTGAAAAACACTCTACGAGCCATTTTCAATATTTATTGGATGTAGGAATTATTAAAGATAAATAATATTACTTACCTGCTTTTTCTGCTGCCTTTTCTATCCATTTTCCAAGGTTAGTATAACCGCCTTGATCGACATAATCATAGGTCGGATATAGCTCGGATAACCGTATTTTTTTACCATCTCTAGTAACATAGAACTGTTCAAAAGGATTTTTTCCTTTTACATCTGTTTTTTTCTCTTTATCATTTACCTTATGGATGTAAACGCCTAGCATCCCATTACCCTTTGAATGGCTTTTCTTTATCTCATACTTGACCCATTTTCTTCCTGACGTTTCTTTTCCTATTAATACTACAGTGACGGATGACCCCTTTAGTGCATCATCGATCCATTTTGAAATTACAGCATCGCCCTTTTTCTTTATTTCTTCCCATTTTGCATGATCCCAATAACCTGCATCGTCAATGTCTTTGAAAGCTCCGCTATTTCTTACCTGCCCCGCTCTCCAATTGTCTCGTTCAAAATGAAAGCTGAAAAACACTCTTCGTGCCATCGTAGTTAAATTAAACTTGTAAGTAATATTAAAAACCTGATGTGGGTTTATAAGGCCAGATTTACGACCAGGATTAACACAAATATGACACCATAAAATGGAACAAGTGTTTTGGAAAACATTACAGTTATTATCCCATCGACCTCATCGCCAAAACGTTTCTCTGCCTTTAAATTAAATAGACATTCATTGCTGTCAGGCCTGGTGACTATCAACCATTCATGCAATGCACGGTAACATTTCTCCAGATGAATGAAATACGCATCAAGAATCCAAAAAACTAGCCAAGGTAAAAATGCTATAATTTTATGGATTGACTGACTATTAATCAGCAATGAGACAACTACAAGGGTGACCGTCCATCCTTTAATCATAAAGGAGTTATTTGCCATCCTATCGACAATACTTTGGACCATTTCCAACTCCCTGATAAACACTTCAGGATATTCAGTTGCCATTGATTGTTTTCCTCATTCATGATATAAAAAATACTCACACTTCACTAAGAGCGAATCTGACCCCGTTCAGATTTACCTATGGACCCATTTTTATGCATATTTCAGCAGATCCTCGAGCTTCGTCGGAGACGAAGATGCTGTGCTCAGGTTCCATTTTTACTCAACAATATTAGCTCGCGCGAGTTCTAATATTTCCGGGGTCGAATAGAAGGGTTTCATCTTTAGACAATGGGACCATGCGTGCGCCTGATTGGGGGGCTAGAGTGGAGTTAGGGCACGCGAGAACCCTTTTATCGATTTCCAGCGTTTCATTCAACCCATGAGCGGGAAAACCATGACAGGAAAGGTCCTCGAACTAGCCACCAGCCGAAAGACCGTGAGAAAGTTCTCTGCGAAGCAGGTATCCATGGATGACATCCTTTACGCACTTGAGACTGCTCGACAGGCACCCTCGGGAGCAAACGGGCAGCCCTGGAGATTCATCATCATCACCGAGCCCGACCTCAAGAAGCGGATCAGGGACGCCTCGGAGAAGGCCGAGCGGGCCCTCTACACGAAGGTGAAGGGAGACTTCAAGGACTGGCTGCTGAACCACGGGCTCAGCCACGAGAAACCCTTCCTCGAAGAGGCCCCCCTCCTCATCGCCGTCCTCATGAACCCCTCAGCCATGTACGCGAAGGAGTCCATCTGGACCGCCATAGGCCACCTCCTCCTCGCCCTGGAGGAACGGGGGCTGAGCACCATCACATACACCCCGTCGAACACCAATCTCCCCCTCGCCGAACTCGACGCCCCCCAGGGCCTCAAGCTGGAAGCCATCCTCCCCGTGGGATACTCAGACGACGAGACACCGAAGGAGCCCAAGAAAGACCTCGAAGAGATAGCCTTCATGAACAGATGGGGCGTAAAGCCAACCCCACCGCACTCGCGAGCATAGACACGAGCATGCACGCGCAAACGGCAATAGTGGACCGGGACCCACGCGCGAAAGAGTTACCCCATCAAAGGGATCACGCTCACATTATCTACTAATTGATCGACGCCGTCCCGCCGATGACGTACCCAGGCACCAAACGGTCCAACGCCAAGGCGTACCCACACCCAACAACAGACAACGGGAGCCCACCCCCCACAAAGAACCACAACCCAGACGCCCCAACCCCCCAATCAACCAAAGGAACCCCCAAAACACCCGGAAACCACCACCCGAGCCATTCAGTAGCTGTGCAGGTGCGGTTCAGTGGCAAACCCAACACAAACAAACC
>JAOZHO010000050.1 GCA_026014875.1 Candidatus Bathyarchaeota archaeon
CTCACCCCCCACACGCACAGCCGACACCCGCAGCTCACCCCCCCGGGGCATAGCATCCACCGCGTTTCTGATCAGATTATCCAGCACCCTCCTGATCTTCCCCGGGTCCAGGGAGACCTCCCCCAGCCCCTCCCCCACATCCACGGAGACCTCCACGCCCTCCGGCACACCCGCCTCCCCCACGGCGGCCCCCACTAGGGCCCCCAGATCCACGGGGACCATCACGGGCGGCGAGTCCCGGGTGCTCTCCCGGAACTCCTCCAGCATCCCCGCGGCCATCTTCACAGAGCCCTCGATGATCCCCAGGCTGCTCTCCGTATCCTCAGGGTCCACACGGATCAGATACGCGGCGTTGCTGATCGCCGAGAGGGGCCCCCGCAGGTCGTGGCCCACCATCGCGGCCACCCTCCCCGCAGCCGACATACGCTCAGAGTTCACGAGCCTCCCCTCCATCTTCTTACGCTCCGTCTCATCCCTCACGAAGCCCACCATCCCCGTGGGCTTGCCCCCCTCGTCGGTGAGCAGAGAGAGGTTGAGGAGAGCCGGAAACGTCGACCCGTCCCTCCGGGTCAGCAGCCTCTCGAAGTCCCTGACGGGAGCGCCCTGCGACATCCGTTCGAAGGTCTTCTCGTCAATAGCCGTCCATCCGGGGGCGACTTTCTGGATGTTCAGTGACCCAAGCTCCTCTTGGGAGTACCCTGTCATCCCCCGGAAGGCCTCGTTCCACTGGATGAAGACCCCGTCCATGCCGATGACGGCGATCCCCTCGAGGGCGTTGGAGATAATCGATTCGGAGAAGGCCTTGGCTTCCTGCAACTCCTCGGTCCGCTCCTCCACCATCCCCTCCAGGTTCACCCGGTACTCCTCCAACCTCCTCTCCACCTCCTTCCTCTCCGTGATGTCCCGGGCGATCCCCATCACCACGGTCTCCTCCCCCAGCTTAACCGGGTACGTGGAGATCTCCACATCCACTTGGCCCCCGCCCCTCCTGTTCAGCGTGAACTCGTCGGGACCCGTCCGCCGCCCCAGCCTGTTCAACACCAGCAGCTTCGCCGCCCGAGGAATCTGCCCCGCCGGCAAGATATTCAGCTTCAAAAAGTTCCCCCCTATAAGCTCCTCCCGGCTGTAACCCGTGAGCTCCTCCGCCGCCCTGTTCCCGTCGATGAAAGTCCCCGAAGGGTCGTTGAGGTAGATCGCATCCGGGGCGTTCTCCATCAGCACATCGAACCTCTCCCGGAGCTCCACCAACCGGGTGATGTCCCGGGTCCGAATCTGGACCATCCTAGTCCCCCCGATCCAGACATCCTCGGCGAGGAGATCCACCCGGGTCACCCCCCCGTCGGGCCTCTCGTACCCCAGCTCCAGGGAGGCTCCCGTCCCCGCCTCCCGGACCTCGAAGAACCTCTTCCGGGCAGCCTCCCGGAGATTCGGGGGTCGGAGCTCCCAGATCTTCATGGATAGAAGCTGCTCCCGGCTCCTCCCCGTCTGCCTCATGTACTCCTTGTTGCAGTCCAGGATGCCCCCGTCCTCCGGGTTCAACATCACCAGGCCGTCCCCCGAGTCCTCCCAGAGACGCCGGTACTGCTCCTCGCTCCTCGTCAGCGCCTCCTCGATCCGCTTCCGCTCGGAGATATCCCGGGTGATGTGTATCACCTGACTGATCTCGCCCCCCTCGCCGAGCACCGGATAGACGCTCACCTCGGTCCAGAATTGGCCCCCCTCCCCGTCGTAGTGGGTGTGATCCACGGTCACGCTTCTCCCGGTCTCCATGAGCTCGCCGAGGGGGCACGTATCATCCGGAGGCTCACACGGGGTCGCCCTGCTGTGGGTGACGGCATAGCAGCATCTCCCAACGATCTCCCCCTCGTCCAACTTCAACTGCTTCTTCAGGGACTCGTTCACCCTGAGAATCCTGTAGGTCTCGGGATCGATCATCATGATGGGTTCGGAGATGCTCTCGAACAGGGTCGTGTAGTGCTCGGCGGACTCCCTCAGCTCCTCCTCCACCGTCCTCCGCTCGATGAACCGCCCCAGCCTACCCGTTATCTCATCGATCAGGTCCCTCTCCTCCTTCAGGAAGGGCCCCTCGTCGAACTCGGGCATCTCCTCCAAATAGAAGACATCGAGAACCCCCTCCCCGACGCCGTTGACCATGACATCGGAGGACTGACTCCACTCGCTTTCACCGAAATTCTCCGACGTGAACACGTCGTCCCCAACGGTCAATCTGGCGCAGGCCACATCGGGGTGCTGCCACGCAGGGGGGACGATGTCGACGATGCCCTGGAAAAGGCTGTCCGTGTCCTCCCCGAACCGCTCCTCCAGCTGGGGGATATGGTACAGAATCCCCAGCTCCTTCAGCCGTTCCTCGAGGGCCCAGTTAAAATTCCTCTGCTCCTCCTCGACGGCCTTCCGCCCCGAGATATCCCGGACAACCCCCACCGCGTGCCACCCGTCCCCCACCCGGACCGCCGACAGGGAGAGCTCCACGGGGAACTCGGAGCCGTCCCTCCGGAGGACCGTGAGCTCCAGAGTCTCCCCGATCGAGGCCCCCTCCCCCATCTCCTGGAACTGCCTGAACCCTCCGATGAACGCGGAGCGGAACCTCTCGGGAACCAGCTTAGCGTGGAAACTCTCCCCCATAAGCTCCCCCCGGGGGTACCCGAACATCTCCACGGCGGCCCCGTTCAAGTATGACACCTTCCCCTCGACGTCGATCACGAATATCGCGTCCTTAGCGGCGTCGAGTATCGACTGCAGCACCTCGGCCTTCAACACATCACTCTCATAACCCCACATCGAACCCGAAGAGGACTCTGGGCGGAGCCTACACCTGCTTCGTCAGCGAGGGTAAAAGGGTTCTTTCGGAACCCGATATAGGGACCAGACATCCCCGCTCGGATTCTGGAAGAAATTAATTAGCGCCATATATTTGGCGCTCACTCGGGATCGACTGCGTTGGCTTTACCGATGATTGGGAGAACCAGCAGAGCCTCATAATCCCGCCCCAGCTATGGGCATGTAGGTGCTATTAACGTAAACGCGAAATAAATCTTATGGATAATCCACAAAGAACGGTCTAGGCTAATTCCATTCAGGATACACTGGAGCCCAAGAACTCATGGTCAGTCTCCACGTGTAACCCGAGTTGGAGCTTGAGTTTCCCTTCCCTCCTCAATCGGTACTCGTGGATAATCTTGATCGGGGCCTCGTCGAGGTCGAAGGTCTCCCCACACTCCGTGCACTGCAGCTGCATGATCAGCGTCGTGAACAAGTGCCCATTGGAACACTTGTAGCTGAGACCCGGCCGGGTGTAGTCGACCCCTATCGTCCTCAATTCCTTACCGCATTGCGGGCAGACCAGGTTCCCGTCGTCCCTTTTGAAGCTCTCCTCGAAATCTACGTGGCCGCAGGTGTAATGCTGGATGATGTTGTTCCTCTTGATGATCGTGCTGGAGCACTCCGGACATTTCAATCTAAGTTTCTGATCGTGGGCGCTGCAGCTAGGGCAGACCACTGTCGAGAGGAAAGGGGTCTTCTCCATGATGCCGTTGCTTGCGAGTCTCTCGAGGCCGTACAGGATGTCCGGGGAGATCTCCTCCGTTAGCTGGGGGGAGGTGAGCTGGATCTCCTGCTCGATGTTGATGAAATCTGTCTTCGAGAAGATACTCTGGATACTCTTGAGGGCCTCCCGGGAAATGTCGTCGGGTATGTTGACCTCTAGGAGAACCTCGTTGATTGCAGCGATGATCCTGGTTGGGCTCATATCGATCTTGCGGATGTAATCCTTAGCCCCGAGCTTCATGGCCTGAACAGCGATAGCCTCGTCCCCGGAGCCCGTCAGAACTATCACGGGGGTCTTGGAGTGCATCTCCTTCAATTCCTCGAGGATCTCTATTCCGCTCTTTCCTGGCATCTTGTTATCCATGATAATGAGGTCGTAGCTGTTCCCTCTGATCTTCTCGATCCCTTCTTCTCCCGTCACTGCGGTGTCGAGTTCCAAATCCCCTTTGATGGAACGCTCTAGGATTCTGACGAAGGCCTCCCGTTCCAAGGGATTGTCCTCCATGTAGAGGATTTGGATGGTCATTCGCAGTCGATACTGAATTGAATAATTTCAGTTTATAAATTTATGGAGAATAGATACACCCCTTAGCTACCAGGCTGACTGAGAGCCACAACCCCCCTCAACACCGGATCGCATTGGTAAACGCCCTGCTCAGCCTCTCCTTAAACCGTTTATATCCGTATTCATTTAGTGGAGATGAGCCCGATTGGAAAGTAGGGAAAGGATCAAAAGTGCTGTTGAGTACCACACTGGGATAGAGTGCCCCTCGAGTGGTACAAGCATGACGAGGGGGAGCTGGAGAGGAGCGACTTTGTCTGGGTCCGCTACAAATCCCTCGGTGAGCCCCTGATCGTGGATGAGGGGGATGAGGTCCGGAAGACGGACAAGTGGGAGTGCGCGTGGGTCAGCTACAAGTCGGGGTCACTCTTGCCTGTGCGGTTGTCCGGGGCTCGCCGCTGTAGGCGTCTACGTGGGTGCTGTCAACGGCAATGACATCTCCCATCACCACCCCATCCTCCAGCAGACCTCGGAGTAGCTGGTTGAAGATTCGGTTGTAGATGTCTTGTCCCAGTCGGTGCCTGAAGGGGATGAAGAGGCCGTGGCTAAAGGTGTGTTTCTTGAAGTCGCAGGTTTGGCATTCAGGCGAATAAGTTTAGTCCCCTTTCGGATCAATATCCTTGAGGGGTGCTCCTATTTTGGCAATATTATTATTCCACCTCCCCGGGCTAAGGTAGTGGATTCCAGTCAGAATGATCCAGAAGCAGGTGTTTGACGTGGCTAAAAAGAAGGGATTGGCGCTCCTCTCGGGCGGTTTGGATAGTACCCTCGCAGTCAAGGCGATGGTGGACCAGGGGATCGAGATGGAGGGGGTCCACTTCACGACACCGTTCTGCAACTGTGATAAATGCTCCGTGGACCAGATCGGTGAGCAGTTCGACATCCACGTGCATCACCTGTTTATGGGCCAGGATTTCCTAGACCTGGTGGCCGACCCCCCCCACGGCTATGGGAGCCAGATGAACATCTGCATCGATTGCCGGATCATCATGCTCCGGAAGGCCAAGGAGCTGGGGGACGAGATAGGCGCCGAGTTCTTCGTGACCGGGGAGGTCCTGGGCCAGCGCCCCTTCTCCCAGAGGCGGAACGCGATGGAGCTCATAGAGTCCAAGGCCGGGCTCAAGGGCAAGATACTGAGGCCTCTCTCGGCCAAGCTCATGGGCAAGACCGAGGTGGAGGAAGAGGGGGTCGTCGACCGGGACTCCCTCTACGCAATCCATGGTCGCCGGAGGATCCCCCAGTTCGAGCTAGCAGAGGAACTCGGGGTCTACGACTACCCCTGCCCCAGCGGAGGCTGCCTCCTCACCGACCCCCAGTTCGCGAAAAAACTCAGAGAGTACATCAAGCACGAGGGGAAACCCAAGCTGGAGGACATGATCCTCCTGCGTCTGGGCAGACATTTCAGGCTCGGCCAGGCCAGGGCCATCGTTGGGAGGAACGAGCAGGAGAACAACGTTCTCAGCGCCTTGGCCGAGAGGCGGGGACTCCCCCGTTTCGAGGTCACGGGTCACATGGGGCCCGTCTCGATTCTCGTGGGGGACGCCGAGGCGGAGACCGTCGAGATGGTGGCCGCCATCACCGCGAGGTACTCCGACGCTCCGAAGGATGAGACCGTAGATGTAGAATTCGTAGACGGTGACACCAGGGTCCTGAGGGTCTCCTCCATGAGTGATGAAGAGATCGAGAGTCTCAGGATTTGAGTCCCAAACCCGCCTGCAGGGAACCCAACCCGATATTTCCAGCCCACTAAGTCTCACTGGATTCTGGGATAGGATCCCAGTATCTTGATGAAGTTGGTGGACTCTCTCAGCTCCTCTAGGGCCTCCCGCATCAACGGCTCATCCCTGTGCGCCTCGATGTCGATGAAGAAGGTGTACTCCCAGGGCCTCCCGGGGATGGGACGGCTCTCGATCTTCGTCAGGTTGAGACTCCTGCTGGCGAAGGTCCTCAGGGACTCTAGGAGGGTCCCCGGTCTGTGATGGACGCTGTATGCGACGGTGCTCTTGTCGTTGCCGGTAAGGTCTGTTACGCCGTCCCCAATCACGAAGAACCTAGTATAGTTCTCGTTGTCAGTCTCCAATTCACGGGCGAATACGACCATATCGTAGACCTCTGCGGCCCTGGCGCTCGCTATGGCGGCTGCATCGCGGAGGCCCTCGTCCCTGATCATCTTGACGCTCCCCGCCGTATCGTACCAGGACACCGCCTCGAGGCCGTGGCCATCCAGATACGCGCGGCACTGACCCAGGGCCTGGGGGTGGGAGTAGACCCTCTTCACGTCCCCAAGGGTGGCTCCCTTGTTCGCGATGAGGCAGTGGATCACCCTGAGGACCGTCTCCCCCTGGATCTTCAGGCCCCGCTCCAGGAGAAGGTCGAACGTGCGGACTATGCTCCCCTCAAGGGAGTTCTCCGCCGGGACCAGGCCCAGGTCCGCTTCCCCGTTCTCCACGGTGTCGAAGACATCCTTCAGGTACGGCCTGGGGACGGGCTGGGCTTTTTCCCCGAAGTGCTGGATGATGGCCTCCTCGCTGTAGGCGCCGAGTTCCCCCTGGAAAGCGACCTTCATGCCTCGTCCTCTAGCTCTGCTTGGGTGCAAAGGGCTATGATCTCCTTGAACACCTTCTCCGCGCCCCCGGGGTCAATCCCCGTCTCCTCCGCGAGGGCTCGGACCTGCCGGTAGACCCTCGACTCCCGGCTTTTATCCACGATTGGCCTGCCGTGGCGGTGCTTCACAGCTCCTATCTCCATCGCCACCCTTACCCTGTCCGCGAGTCTCTCCACGATCTCGACGTTGAGCCTGTTGATCTCGTCTCGCAGGGGTCCGATCTCTTCCTCGTACGTCACTCCTCGTCCCCCCCTAGCACTCTGGGGATCAGCCCCGCCCTTATCGCGTGGTCTGCCAGGGTGAACGCCACCATCCCCTCGACCACAGGGACGGCCCGGGGGACGATGCAGGGGTCGTGTCTCCCCTCGACGAGCAGCTCTGTCTCCTCCATCTTGGAGATGTCGACTGTCCTCTGGGGCTTCCTTATCGAGGGCGTGGGTTTTACCGTCACCCTGCAGGTGATGGGCATCCCGTTGCTGATGCCCCCCAGGATACCCCCGGCGTTGTTGGTCTCCATTGTTATCTCGCCCTCTTCGAGTGCGTACGCGTCGTTCACTTCTGATCCCCTCGCCCCCGAGTAGGCTGTCCCGAGGCCGAACTCGACGGCCTTCACTGCGGGGATCGCGAAGAGGGCCTTGGAGATGTCCCCCTCGAGGGTGTCGAAGACCGGGCCGCCCACCCCGGGGGGCATGTTCAGGGCGATGCACTGTATTGTTCCCCCGAGGCTGTCGCCGTCCTCGGATGCCCTTTGGATCGCCTCTATCATCCGGGTTGCTGACTCGGGGTCGGCGCATCTCACCGGGTTGCCCTCCGTGTTTGCCTTGATCTCATCGACGTTCGTGTCGCCCGCTTTGATGCCCCCGATCTCGACGGTGTGGGCGAGGACCTCCACGCCCAAAGTCTCGCGGAGCAGGACCTTCGCGACCGCGCCGGCCATCACGAAGCCCGCGGTGATCCTCCCTGAGAACCTCCCCCCGCCCCGGTAGTCGTTGAAGCCCCCGTATCTCACGTGGGCGGTCCAGTCTGCGTGGCCCGGCCGGGGGGTCCACCTCCTCTCCTCGTATCCCAAGGAGTCCCTGTCCATGTTCCAGACCAGCATGCAGATGGGAGCCCCCGTGGTGCGGCCGCCGTGTATCCCCGAGAGCACCTCGAGGCGATCCGCCTCCGCTCTGCTCGTGGTCAGGCCGCTCTGGCCTGGGCGTCTCCTATCGAGCTCTCCCTGGATCTCCTCCGGGTCGAACCTGAGCCCCGCCGGGCATCCGTCCAGCACGACGCCTATGCATCGTCCGTGGCTCTCCCCGAAGCTGGTCATCCTGAGCGCTTTTCCTAGGCTGTTATCCATCTTTTCATCTCCCGATTTGTGCGCCGAGGGTCTCGAGGTCCTCCCAGAAACCAGGGTAGGACTTGGAGACGCACCCGGCGTCCTTGATCGCGGTCTCTCCTCTCGCTGCGAGCCCCAGGATCCCGAAGGCCATGGCGATCCTGTGGTCGTCGTGGGGGTCGATCACGGCGCCCTCGGGCGCCCCCCCGTGGATGGTCATCGTCTCGTCCGAGGATTCCGTCTTCACGCTCATACGGCTCAACCCCTCCACCATGGAGGCTATCCTGTCGGATTCTTTTAACCTGAGGCGCTTTATCCCCCGGAGCCTGCTCTCTCCCTTCGCGGCGGAGCAGAGGGCGGCCACGACGGGGAAGAGGTCGGGGCTATCCGTGAGGTCCCAGTCTATTCCCTTCAGCTCGGTGGTTTCGACGCTGATTCCTTGTCCACGGAATATGGGCTCTGCTCCCATCGCCCCCAGGATCTCAACTATTGCCGCATCGGCCTGCCTGCTCCCTCGGTGGAGGTTCTCCACGGATACTTTCCCAGCCAGAGCCCCCGCCGCAAGCATGTAGGCCCCAGAGGACCAGTCCCCCTCCACGGCGAACGTGGCGGGCGTGTACGCCTGTCGCTTGACCGTGAACTCCCTGTATCCCTCGGAGGCCTCCGCCTGGACCCCGAAGGCTCTCATCGCGTCCAGCGTCATCCCGACGTAGGGCGCCGACTCCAACCTCGTGGTGACCTTCACCCGGAGCTGTTCCCGGGCGAATGGGGCGACGAGGAGGAGGGCCGATACGAACTGCGAGCTGATGTCCCCCCTGATGGAGGCCTCGCCTCCCTCGAATCCCCCCTTCCCATGAACCTTCACGGGGGGGTTGCCGCCCCGGCTTTCGCATTTGACGCCTAGCTGCCTCAGCGCGTCGAGGAGAGGCTCCACCGGCCTGCTGGAGAGTGATGGCCCCCCCTTCAGGACGCTCGTCCCCTCCGCGAGGGTGCAGACCGCGGTCATGAGCCTGAGGGTGGTCCCTGACTCGCCGCAGTCTAGGGGTTCCGTCGGAGGGTTGAGCGTTCCCCCTTCGATGATCCAAGATCCTTTCAGCTTCTCGACGTCTACCCCGAGGGCCTGGACGGCCCTGAGGGTTGCCTCGGTGTCGTCGGCGGAGAGGGGGTGTTCCACCCGGCTCCTGCCCTGGGCGAGAGCGGAGCAGATCACGGCTCGGTGGGTCATGCTCTTGGACGATGGAGCCGTGATCCTCCCATCGATCTCGCTCCTCTCGACGGTGACCCTCACCTTTTATCCGCCCTCCCTGAGGTATTCGATGATCTCCCGAGCCACCTGAGCCTGGGTCTTCCCGCCGGTGTCCACGGCCTTGTCGGCGGCCTTGAGGTATCTGGGCATCCTCTCCCCCAGGAGGCGGGCTATGGGCTCCACTTTCTCCTCGACGCTGAGGAGGGGTCGCGTGTCCCCGTCGGCCTCCACCCTCCGTAGTATGGTCTCGGGGTCGGCCGTGAGGAGGATCATTCTCGAGTTCCCCCTGAGGGCTTCCAGATTATCCTCGTCGAGGACGGTTCCCCCGCCGCATGCGATCACGACGCCATCCCGGGCCGCTATCATCCGGGTGGCCTCCTTCTCGAGTTTCCTGAACCCCTCTTCGCCTCGCTCCTTGAAAATTTCGGGTATCTCCTTCCCGGCATCGGCGACTATCGTCTCGTCGAGGTCCACGAACTCCAGTCCCAGGGCCTCGGCCACGAGCCTCCCCACGGAGCTCTTCCCCACCCCCATGAAGCCGAAGATTGCGACGTTCACGTCACTCCCCTCCCAAGGCCTCCACGACCGCCGCCTTCATGGTCTCCACCGGGGGATCTACCCCGGTCCACATCCTGAACGCCGTCGCCCCCTGGTAGACAAGCATGTTGACCCCCGGGAGGATGGCGGCCCCGGCTTCCTCCGCCTCCCGGAGAAGCCTCGTCTTGATCGGGTTGTAGACCAAGTCGAAAACGAGGAGGCCCGGGTGAAGCATCTCCCTTTGGACGGGCGTATCACCTGTCTTGGGGTGCATCCCCAGGGGGGTCCCGTTCACCAGTATGTCCGCCTCCTCGATGGCGGCTCGGAGGGCATCCCTCTCCAGGGGAATCGATCTCACGGTCGCCCGGCACTCGGGGTTCGCCGCCAGGCTCGCCGCCAACTCCTCCGCCCTCTCCACGGTCCTGTTGGCGATGGTAAGCTCCCGCACAGCCGTGGAGAGATGATAGCCGACGGCCCTAGCGGCTCCACCCGCACCGACCATGATAACTCTCGCTTCCTCGACATCCCCGTAGGCCTCGGTTATCCCCCTCAGGGCTCCGGTGCCGTCGGTGTTGTACCCCTTCAGCTGTCCGTCCTCGTTGACGATGGTGTTCACGGCCCCTATCCTCAACGCAGAGGGATCGACCCAGTCGAGGTGCTCAATGATAGCGAGCTTGTGGGGAATGGTAACGCTCGCTCCGGCGAAATCGGTTCCCCGAAGTTCTGAGGCTACGAGGGCGCCCAGCTCCTCCGGAGGGACTGATTTGAGCTCGTATCTGTAGTCGAGCCCCAGCTCTTGGAAGGCGGCGTTGTGCATCACCCCGCTCATGGAGTGGCCCACGGGGTAGCCCAGGAGATAGCAGACCCGCATCTCAGACCCCCATGAGCGTGTAGATCTCCCTCATCTCGGCGAGGGTGAGCTGCCCGGGGGCGCTCTCCCCTCCCGCGTGGGAGCTGGCGTAGGTGAACTCGCCTCCCATGAGGGGTGAGAGCACCCTCGACAGGATGCCGTCACGCCCCATGCCGAAGCACACGAGCCCGCCCTCCCTGGGAGACCCGAAAAGACCAAGGTAGACGAGGTTGTCCCTCGGGCTCTGAGCGGTCCCTATGATCTTGCAGACATCGGCGCCGCGCTCCGCCATACGACTCATGGTCTCCCGGAGCTCCTCGGCCGACGGTGTCCCCCGGAAATCGTGGTGTGAAATCACCAGGCTTCCACCGAGAGCTTTCACTCTTGAGCCCAAGTTGTCCAAGCCGAGAGTGTTAAGCTCGAGGTCGGCGTAATCGAACCCCGCCTCGACCGCATCGAGGATCACGGCCAGCCTGTCCGGCTCACTCATCTCCGAGTGGCCCCCCTGATCCCTCCTCCTGTGGGTGGCGATCAGCGGGAGATCCGTCGAATCCCTGATGACCTCCGGGTCGCCCGGGGACTCCATGTAGTCGAACCTGACCTCGATGAGATCCGGACCCTGAGACGCCAGCTCGGTGAGTCTCTCCAGAGCTTCCGCCGTGTCCCTGGCCGTGATGACGACGCATATCCTGGGGCTAGCCAACTCCCGCCCTCCCGAGCTCCTGGACTATGAGGTCTTTATCGATAGGTCTTAAGACGGGCGCTGTTCCGATCCCCGTGGGGAGGACGAACCTGACGGACCCCCCCTCGACCTTCTTGTCCCTCGAAAGCGCGTCGAGAATATCGCCCAGTTTCAGTTCGGGTATGCCGGTCTCCAGCCCGAGGCTCGCCAGGAGGCCCCGCTGCCTCTCCAGCTCCCCCTCCTCCATGAGCCCGAGCCCCGCAGATATCCTCCCTGCGAACTCCATGCCGATGGCGACCGCCTCCCCGTGCCGCATCCGAGGTGCCATGAGTGTCTCCACGGCGTGGCCCATGGTGTGGCCGTAGTTCAGTGCGGCGCGGATCCCCTCCAGGTCCCGCTCGTCCTCCTCAACGTACCTCGCTTTAATCACCACGCATCTTCTCACCACCTCAGTGAGAGCATCTGGCTCAGCATCCCGGAGGGCGTCTCCTTTTTCTTCGACATTTTTAAAGAGCTTCGAGTCGGCGATCACACCGTACTTGACAACCTCTGCGAGGCCGGAGCGCATCTCTCTCTCCGGTAGAGATGCGAGGAGCTCTGGGTCAGAGACGACCAGCCCGGGCTGCTTGAACGCCCCGATGAGGTTCTTCCCCTTCGGGTGATTGACCGCGGCCTTCCCCCCGATGGCGCTGTCCACGTGGGCGAGGAGAGTCGTGGGTATCTGGACAAGGTTTATTCCCCTGAGGTAGATCGCCGCTACGAAGCCGGCGAGGTCCCCCACCGCTCCACCCCCGAAGGCGATGAGTGTGGACCTCCGGTCGAACCCGAGGTCCAGGAGCTCCCCGATGAGACGGGCAGCCTCGCTCCATGATTTCGCCTTCTCCCCGTCGGGAACGTGCACTATATCTGCCTCGAAGCCTGCTGCCTCCAACGATTTCGCTAGGGCTCTCCCGTGGATTCCCCAGATGTTCTCGCTCGTGACGATGGCGCATTTTGCGGCCGATGGGAGCCTCTCCGCGATCAGGCTTCCGACCCCGGATATCAGGCCTAGTGCGACGTAGACCGGGTAGCTTCTCACCCCGAGACGGACCGTCACCGACCAGATACCGGAATCCAGAGCCTAACACGCACCCGCTAAATCCTTCGACCCACTGCTTCGGCGACGGGTCGTATGCCCTCCATGAGGCTGGCGAACCCCGCTGGCCTCAGGGACTGGGCGCCGTCGCTCATCGCCTTCTCGGGATCGTTGTGGACCTCTATTATGAGGCCGTCCGCCCCCGCCGCGACGGCGGCCCTCGCCATGGGGGCCACGAGCTGCCTGTGCCCCGTGCCGTGGCTAGGGTCGACGACCACGGGGAGGTGGGTGACCTCCTTGAGCAGGGGGACTGCGGTGAGGTCCAGCGTGAATCTCGTGAGCTTCCCGAAGGTCCTGATCCCCCTCTCGCAGAGGATCACATTCTCGTTCCCCCCGGCAAGGATGTACTCAGCCGCCCCGAGCCACTCCTCGATGGTGGCCGAGAGGGCCCTCTTCAGGAGCACAGGCTTCTCCGCCTCCCCGACCCGCTTCAGAAGGGGGTAGTTCTGCATGTTCCTCGCCCCGATCTGGAGGACGTCGGCGTAGGCCTCGACCAGCCCCACGTCCCCGGGGGCGACCACCTCGGTCACGACGGGGAGCCCCGTCAGTTCCCGGGCCTCGGCGAGGATCTTCAATCCCTCCTCCTCTAGCCCCTGGAAGCTGTAGGGGAGGGTCCTGGGCTTGAATGCCCCGCCCCTGATCATGTGGGCTCCGGCCTCCTTCACCGCGGAGGCCACCTCCAACATCTGCTCTCGGGACTCGACCGAGCAGGGTCCGGCGATGACGACGACCCTGTCTCCGCCGATCTCATGTGCCCCGACACGGACTCTCGTCGCCTCCACGCCCTCACTTTTCGCTGCGAGCTTGATCCTTGGCGATATCTCTATTCCAGCCATGTTTGCCTCATTTCCTCTCGATAACCCTGCGAACGGCCTCCGCTATCGCCTCCGGGGTCAGCCCCACGTGGGCGAGGAGCTCGGGATAGCTCCTGCTGGACTCCCCGAAATGGTCCCTTATTCCGATCCTCTCCATGGGCGTGGGAATCGCCTCCACTAGGGTCTCGGCCACGGCGCTTCCCAGACCTCCTATGATGCTGTGCTCCTCGGCCGTGACGATGGCCCCCGTCTCCTTGGCCATCTTCGCGATGGCACCGGTGTCCAGGGGCTTGATCGTGTGCATGTCGATCACTCTCACGTTGATCCCCTCCCCTATCAGCCTTTCCGCAGCCGTCAAAGCCCGGGAAAGCATGATCCCGTTCGCGATGACCGTTGCGTCGGAGCCCTCCCGCAGGACGTTGGCCCTGCCCATCTCGAATTCGATATCTTCGCAATAAACCGTGGGGGTCGAGCCCCGCATCAGCCTGAGGTAGACAGGGCCCCTGTACTCCAGGGCGGCCCTGAGGGCCTCGACGGCGGAGGGCGCGTCTCCCGGGACCACGACCCGCATGTTAGGGACTGTCCTCATGAGGGCGACGTCCCCGTACATCTGGTGGGACTCCCCGTCTGCGTGGGGCGAGAGCCCCGCGTGGGTGCCCACGATCTTGGCGTCGAGCCTCTGGCGGGCGATGCTGTTGGCGATCTGCTCCCAGCCCCTCCCGATTATGAACATGGCGAACCCGACGGCTATGGGGGTCTTCCCGGCGGCGGCGAGCCCCGAGGCGATCCCCAGCATGTCCTGCTCGCTTATCCCCACCCGGATGAATCTGGAGGGGAAGCTCTCGGCGAAGTAGATGGTCTTGGTTGAGGAGGCGACGTCGGGGTCGAGGACCACGATGTCATCCCTCTCCCGGCCCAGTTCGACGAGGGCCCTCCCGAAGCTCTCGAGTTGTGATGAACTCTCCATAATTTTCACCTAGGCCAGCTCGGCGAGGGCCCTGGCGAGCTCGGATGCGTCTGGGATCGACTTGCTGAACTTGTTCCCCTCCATGAATGAGACTCCTTTCCCCTTGGTGGTGTGGGCGATGATGGCGCTGGGCTTCCCCCCGGTGAGCTCGCAGACGTCGAGGGCGTCCAGAATGCTGGGCGGATCGTTCCCGTCTGCCTCGACGACCTCCCACCCGAACGACTTCCACTTCTCCCCCACGGGCTCCATAGCCTTGACCTCCTCGGTTCTCCCGGTGAGCTGGAACTGGTTCCTGTCCACGATGGCGACGAGGTTGTCGAGGCCATGGTGACCCGCGGTGAGGGCGGCCTCCCAGATCTGCCCCTCGTCGAGCTCCCCGTCCCCGATTATTGCGTAGACCTTGTGGGGGGCCTCGTCCATCTTGGCGGCGAGGGCCATTCCCACCGCGATGGAGAGCCCCTGCCCCAGGGATCCTGTGCTCGCATCGACCCCGGGAATCTGTATTTCGGGGTGGCCCTGGAGGAGTCCACCGAGCCTCCTGAGGGACACCAGCTCCTCCTGGGGAAAGTATCCGGCCTCAGCGAGGACGGCGTAGAGGGCTGGGGCGGCGTGCCCCTTGCTGAGGACGAGGCGGTCTCTTTCCGCCCATTCCGGATTTGAGGGGTCGTGCCTCATCTTCACGAAGTAGAGGACCGCGAGGATGTCGATGACGGAGAGGGACGCCCCGAGGTGCCCCGAGCCTGCCTCCGCCACCATCCGGAGAACCCTCTGCCTCAGTCCTTTCAAGACGGTGCCCAGGGGCCTGAGCCCGGACACAGTCTGGACCATGGTCCCGAGGAGGGAGGGCTCCTCACCTGCCGTCAGCTCCGTTATGAAGCGTCCCAGCTCCGTGAGCTCTACTCCTGAGAAGTCGGAGGCCTCACCGTATGTGATGAGGTTCATGCTCTTGAGGATCTGGGCGTTCCTCCTGAGAGTCGAGAGGGGTACGTTGTATCTCCTCGAGATGTTGCGGAGAACAGACGTGATCGAGGTTGGAACCCGGGGTATGTTGGAGAGGATGAGGACCTGATCCTTGTTAACGGTCTTTAGAATGATTCGACGTAGGTCGTCTAAATGGGCGTCGGATATTGGAATTGGCGCATTGATACCACACACCAGATACGCACCCTACACTTTTGAAATTATTTAAGGTTAATGGGCAGGCCAGATTGGCCTTTTCATTCCCAGCCCAGGGGCTCCACCCTGAATGTGAAGATGTTGGCCATCTCTTTCGCCTTCTCCCGGAGATCCTCGAGGGTTCCCACCATGAGCTTACCGTAGCTCGTCCAGACGCCGGCGGCCTCCTCGTGGTGCAGCTCGTCGATGGCATGAAGGTCCACCTGAGTCCCCAAGAGGGTGGCGAGCTTGTTGAGGCTACCGGGGACGTCGCTGAGCTTCGCCGTGATCTTCACGAGCTTCTCCCCTTCGGGGTAAAAGTCGAGGAACAGGGCCTGTATCCTGGGCCAGGCCTTGAGGATAGCATGGGCTCCCCTCCCTTTAGTTCCCCCGGGGAGCTGAGGCAGGAAAAGGTACAGCCCCTCCTCCGCGCTCCCCTCGATCAGATAGGTCTCCGTGAGCTCGAAGGCCCTGGGGAAGAGCTCAGTTATCTCCCTGGAGATGACGAAACCCCCCATCCCCTCGATCTCCTCGGCGATGGCGTCGGGATCGGCGTCTACTCCCTGAAAATCGGCGATGAACTCGGAGATCCATATGTTCCCGAAGCCGAAGGCCCCCCCGCTCAGTATGTTGACTCCCCTCTCGGAGAAGAGGGCGGTCATGGATGCCAGGGAGCCCCTCACGTCCTCGAGGAAGATCTGGTAGTAGGTGACCCTGGGGGTCAGCTTGAGGGAGGAGATGAAGAGGCGCTTCGAGCCCTTCTCCTCGACGCCGAACAATGTCTGCCCGGGGAAGAAGCTGAGGGCGTCGCCGACCCTCTCGTCGATGAGGACCTTCCAGCCCTCTTCAGCTGGCTCGACGGTGGAGTGACCGCATACAATCATGTTTATTCCTCGGCGGGATGCATGAAGAATGAGGCTTTTAATATTTTAGAGTTCCCCGTCCAAGCGGCGGTCTGAATCTCCATTTATCAAAAGAGAGAGTTCCGCGACTACCGTCTATCTTTCCAGCTTCCTCACGCCATCCGGTGTGCCCACGTAGGCAAGATCCGCAAAGCCCAGAAACAATCCCGTCTCGAGAACGCCCGGGATGGACTTTAGCTCCCGCTCGAGCCCCGCAGGGTCGTCTATGGGACCGAAATCGGCATCCAAGATGAAGTTGCCGTTGTCCGTTGTCACAGGGCCATTCTTTCCCCTTCGGAGGACCACGGAGGCCCCGAGTTTCCCGACTCTATCCGCTGCGGGTGCCGCTGAGAACGGCAGGATCTCGATGGGTAGGGGGAATCCAGTGCCCAGCTTTTCCACGATCTTCCTCTCATCGGCGATGAGGATGTACGTCTTCGAGGCGGATGCCACGATCTTCTCCCTGAGGAGCGCGCCTCCCCCGCCCTTGACGGCGTTCAGGTATCCGTCGATCAGGTCTGCACCGTCGATGGATAACGTGAGTTCCGGGTGATCGTCCAGGGTCGTCAGGGGGATTCCCGCCTCTTTGGCGTCTGCGGATGTCTGGTTGCTCGTGGGGACGCCCTGGATGTCCGTGAGTTTCCCCGCTGATATGTAGGACCCTATTATCTGGATCAGGTGTTTCGCCGTGCTGCCCGTCCCGAGGCCTATAACGGTTCCGCTTTTTACGTGTTGAGCCGCGGCCTCGGCTGCCCTCCGTTTCGCCCCGTCGACCCAGCTCATGAAGACCAACCTCAGACTTCGAGCTCGAGCCTGTCGAGCTCCTCGAGCTCCTTGATGACCTCGCCCCTGAGCTTCTCCAGCCTGGCGTCGACGTCGGATCTGGGCCTCCTACGCCTGGGCCTCTCCTCGGTCTCCTCTTCTCCGGCCTCTTCCTCCTCGTCGGGCTCCCCTTCCTCTTCTTCCTCCTCGCTCTCGACGGGTGCTATCCGAGTCCGCTTCTCCGCTCTCTCGGCCCTCACCTCGATCTTGAGCTCATTCATGATGGCGTCGATGCGGGTCTGGGTGCTGGTGAGGGTGGCCTCGAATTTTTTCACGATGTCTTCCTTTATCGCCTCGAGCTCGTGGAGGGAGACGACGAGCTCCGCCTGCTCCAGCTCCTCGTTGCCCCTCCTCAACTCGGTCTCGTATCCCCTGGAGAGGCTCGCCCTCTCGTCCGCTGTGATCTCTCCGTCGTCCTCGGCTTCGAATAGGCGCTTCAGGATGAGGCTGAGGAGCTCGCTCTGGAGTGTGAGGGTCCTTATCTTGCTCTGGGCTCTGGCTATGTCCGTCCTCTTCAGGCTGCGCCTCGTCGTGGGGGTCCTGTAGCTCCTCGATCCGAGGCGGGGCTCCCTGAGACTTGACGACAGATAATCCCTCTCCGGGTCGGTCCGGGGCGTCTCTCTCCTCAGGCCGCTTGTGCCGCCGCTGGCCCTGATGAAGAGGTAGATCGCCATGCCCGCGACGACGATCGCGGCCAGACCTACGTATATGTCTAGGGTTGATAGCGGGGCCATTCTTACTCATTTTCCTTAAACAGCCGATTATATATAAGCCTGAGCCTGCGACGGCCCCTTTCCGGGGCTGTCTATCCGAGAGGAAATGTTTTCGGGTGCAGCAGAGGAGATCGCCTTCAGGGGTCGGAGCCCTGGGGGTGCCGGTGGATAAAATGTTATCCCTTCCAAAGATCAATGATAATCGAGGGATAGAGCCCGAGGGACATGAATGAGCGGCTCCGAAAAGTATCCGACCTTGGGTCTCGGAAAGGTGAGCCGGGAGGTGCTGGCGCGATCAGTGTTCCCCTACCTGCCCCTGGCTGACACTCCCCGGCTGGACGGCGGAGTCCTCCGGTGCCAGGGCGAAGTCGTCGTCGCACACAGCCCGTCTATAGGCTTGCCTCTGGAATCCCTCGGCTTCTTCGCATTCCATTACGCGGCCTCGAACGTCGCGGCCCGCTTCGCCCGACCCAAACATCTGGTGACAGGCCTGTACCTTCCCGTGGGCTCGGAAGTGCGCGACCTTGAGATCATCGCCGGAGGCCTCGGAGACGAGGCGAGGAGATACGGCGTCACTGTGGTTGCGGGCCAGACGGCGACCTACGTCGGGATCGAGGCGCCTTTCGTGACGGCGACCTGCCTCGGGGAAAGCGTCAGGACCCCCGTTGACCCGGCTCCCGGGGACGCCATATATGTCATTGGTGAGGTTGGCGGTGAGGCCGCATGGCTCAAAGGGCTATCCATGGGGGTCGCCGGCGATGAATGGAAGGGTTTCACTCCACTTCCCATCCTGCTGAGATTGCAGGGGGTCGACGGCGTGACTTTGATGCATGACATATCGGAAGGAGGGGTGAAGAGAGCCCTGCTGGAGGTCACAGAGGCCCTGGGCGTGAGGTTGGATGTGGCGACCGATGATGTTCGCTTAGCCGAGGGTGTCCTGAGCCTCGAGGAGGACCCCCTGAGGCTGCCTACCTATGGAGCTATGATCGCCCTCGCCGGCTCTGGAGCGAGGGAGGGCGTCGAGGAGGCTTGCGGTGAACTGGGCGTGCCGTGCTCCATGGTCGGTGTTATCGAGGCGGGGGAGGGTCTCATCGTGGACGGGGAGGCGGTGACGCGGTTAGACAGAGTTGACCTGGATTGGCTATATGGTTCGTTCAGTGATAAGCGGTAGGCTACACACCCGGAGATGCGTTTTCCCTCTTTTCGGTCAAGGGGTTGATTTAAATTCTCAATTGCGTGATTCCATTTGAAGGGGGAGCTGGGCAGCAGCCCGGCTGAGAGGACGTTGATTCGTCGACCCTTTGAACCTGACCCAGGTAATACTGGCGGAGGGATAAAAAAAAGTGAGTAATAGCTTAAGCACGAAGGTTCTCGCAGAAGTAGCGATTCTGGTTGCATTGGCGACCGTTTTGAGTTACATACGGTTTGTGGTTTTCCCGCAGGGGGGCAGCGTCACCCTTGCGAGCATGGTGCCCCTGATAATACTATCGTACAGGCGTGGCTGGAAGGTTGGAATATTCGCCTGCCTCGTACACGGGCTGATACAGTTCTATCAGGACCCGTATATGCTGAGCTTGGCGCAGGTCCTACTGGAATATCCTGTCGCCTTTGGCGTCATCGGCTTAGCCGGCATCTTCAAGGGAAACGAGCTGATCGGTGCAGTCGTCAGCCTAGGGTTGAGATTCCTAGCCCACACGCTTGCCGGGGTAGTATTCTGGAGTGACTACGCCCCCCCGGATATGTCTCCTATACTATACAGCATCATCTACAACGGCACCTACATGCTTCCGGAGATCATCATAAGCGGTGTCTTCGTATACGCACTGGTGAAACGTGGCATCCTAGAGATGAACCTATAAACCCTCCTTTTTTTCTTTTCAGGCCCCAGCAGGTTCGTGATGCGATCTTGATTTTAGTGTAGTCTTAGTTGACTTGAAACAGCGAACCATCCTCATGCTACTGGAAAGTCCAGATTTTAACCTAAACATATAATAAAATCTGTGACGTGTTCCTAGGTGGTCCTTTTATGGTGTTCCTTGAGGTCTCGGGTTCGAATCATCCAGATAATTCGGGGGTTTCAACTCCTAATCATAAAAGAGGCGGGCCAAAGGCAATCCCACGTAAAAGGTTGGCTCTCCTCGTCCTTTCAATTCTGATGTTCGGAGCTTCTGCGTCTCTTCTCTCTGGCGTCTGGGCTGCGACATTAGATTCCGAGTTGCCCCTGGAAGCCGATATCACGTTTATTGTATATCCCAACGGGGACTTCGAGATGAGGGCTCATGGAACCCTCGAGCAGAGTTACGATTTCTATCAGACTGCGTCGCCCATACGAGAGATGCTTTTTTCCTTCCAAGGCGAACCCGTCGATACGGATCTACATAGTGAGTCGGGAAGCATCGTTTTCAAGCTGGCGCCTCAGTATGCCCTCTTCCTCGCGAGCCTCGACCTCGACATAGATTTCCATGCGGAACGCCTGAGCTCAGAAACGTCGATCCAGCTGGGCTTTCCTGGAATGGTGGACCTCGAGATGAGCGTGGAGACGATCTCCCAGGAGGGGACCTTCGAGGGATCCGTCGACGTGGAGGCCACCGCAACGATATGGTACTCAATAATGCCGGAGGAGACGATCAGCATGCTCGTGCTTGGATTCCCCCTCTTCAAAGCTGAGATCGAGTCCCAGCTCCACGAATACTCCGACGGAAACCTCGAGTTCAGTGAACTCGCCATCATCGAGAGCGAGCTGGGCGAGGTCTCCGCCACGATCACTGCGAAGATGACCGTGGAGGGGGATTTCGGCGCCGGGGTCACCGCCTTCGGGGAGAGCTACATACCGGAGTACATGGATCCTCCCGTGGAATCCTCGATCCCCCCTGAGTCATGGACGACTACCATGAGATCGGGGGACGTGCACATATCCTACGACAGCGAAGACCTGGCTTTCATTATCGAATACGAGGCTATTGTGGAGGGGGACGTTGACGAGCAGTTCAACTCTATGAAAGACCTCATCCTGGAAGAAGTGCTGGATGAATCCGATTTGGACCCTGATGCGACCCGATTAATTAACAGCCTTATTCTGCCCTCAGAGGTGAGCATAGTCAATCTGGGAATCACATACAACGCGACCCTGGACGGGGAGACGACCACCATGGAGTTCGATGTAGACGGCCTGGTCCTGAAGCCTCCCAGCCCGGAAGCGCTCCTCTCCTTCCTGGAGGAGGCCTCGGAAGGGGTAATCGGAGACAAACTAACCCTCACCTTAGAGGGAGCATCCCAGGGGAAGGAATACGTCGAGATCCAGGTCCCGGACGAGACAACCGAACCCCTCTCACAGGAACCCCAAAAGGTGGTTTGGACCTTCGCCGACATTGAGAACCTGGATAAGGTCACCTTTGAGGTCAAGGAAACGCCGTCCTCCCCACTGAACACGACCCTGCTGATACCCGCCGTCGGTGTCGTGGCCATCGCCGCGGTCGCCATATGGTATTTCATGTCTAAGAGAGGCTGAGAAATCTATCTCCCGTGATAAGAATTATAGTATGCAGTGATTTCGTCATAATTTACGTGTAATTTGTATCCCTAGCACTCTATTTCCAGCATCCCTGTCGATATAGATCTCCAAACTGACTATGGGGCGGGTCTACCCAGTCCTGCCGCCGGTCGACGATATACTCAAGCGGGCCTGATCCTCGGACAGGGATTGGTCGCTCGCGCGGGGAAGATCCACGTGCGGGTGCCCACGGGGCTCACCACCGTCAAGTACTGCCTCGGGGGCGGGGGGCACGTCGTCGCCGATGATGCTGCAGGGAGCAGGCTGTTCACCCACAGGTCTATTGACAGAGAATGGAAGGGAAAGCTGTGAGGCGGCGCGCGCCTTCGCCCTCAGCCTTTTTGCTCAGCGGCCATCCCAGACGCATTCACCATTTCGGTTATACTGGCACACCTCGCGGCAGTACCTCGCCTCCGAGATGTTGTAGATCTCTTTGTTGACCTGGGCCCTCTCGCAGTTCTTGGCCATGAGCCCTGAAGGATCCAGCTCCATCTTTTTCTCCTCGGAGGCCGACCGGGAGATCTCGGCCCGGGACACTGGAGATATCTGCGTGGGGGATAAAAGAAGCTTCGGCTGATGGGCCTAAAAAGGGGTCAGGGCATGGTTTAGACCCCCGAATGTAAATAAAACGGGGGGAAATGGAATCAGGGGCCGACTAGACTAGCCTAGCTGCCCCCGAAGCGTCTGCGCATCTGCTCCAAGCGTTCCTGGGAAAGGTAGTACTTGCCCCGGTGCTCTAGGATGAGCCCCGACTGGCCCATGGGGCCCTGGAGCATCATCTGGAACATGGGGGGGAGTCCCAGCTCCTCGGGGGTCATCGCGGTCTCTGGGGTGGTGGCTCCTTTCTTCACGAAGGTCTCCACGATCTCCTTCATCCGTTCGTGCCCTCCGCCGGACATGGGGCCGTGGCCCATCATCGGTGGTCGTCCCTGGGGGAATTGGGGTGCCTGGGGCTCGGCGGGGGTGAGGCTGATGGGCTCGAGGTCCCCGCCGTTGGTGCCCTTGAACTGGCTCATGTAGACCCTGTAGTAGAAGCCCCTCTTCTCCATGAGCTCCCCGTGGGTGCCCCTCTCGATGATCTCCCCGGCGTCGATGACCAGGACCCTGTCGGCCCTGCGGATGGTGCTGAGCCTGTGGGCGATGACGAAGCTCGTCCTGCCGTGCATGAGCGTCCGGAACGCCTCCTGTATCTGTATCTCCGTACGGGTGTCGACACTGCTGGTGGCCTCATCCAGGACCAGGATGGCCGGGTCGGCGACCAGGGCACGGGCGATGCTGATGAGCTGCCTCTGGCCCTGACTCAGGTTGCCCGCCCTCTCGCTGAGCTCCGTCTCGTAGCCTTTGGGGAGGCGTCGTATGAAGCCGTCCGCGTTCGCGAGCTCGGCGGCCCGGATGCATTCCTCGTCGGTGGCGTCGAGCCTGCCGTATCTGATGTTGTCCATCACCGTGCCGCTGAAGAGAAAGACGTCCTGGAGCACGATGCCCAGCTGGCGTCGCAGGTCGTCTTTCTTGATCTCCCTGATGTCTGTGCCGTCGATCCTGATGCTGCCGGCTTGGATGTCGTAGAATCGGGTGAGCAGGTTCACGATGGTGGTCTTCCCCGCCCCGGTGGGGCCCACGAGGGCGATGGTCTGGCCGGGCTCGGCCTTTAGGCTGACGCCCTTGAGGACCGGGACGCCTGTGACGTACTCGAAGTCCACGTCCTCGAACTCGACGAGGCCCTCAAAGTCGTTCACCCCGATGGCTTCGGGCGCGTCGGTGATCCCCGGCACTGTGTCGATAACTTCGAAGATGCGCTCGGCTCCTGCGAGGGCGGATTGGATGCTGTTGTAGATGTTGCTGAACTGGCGTAGGGGGTCGGCGAAGCGTCTGCTGTATGTGATGAATGTGGCTATGAGGCCCACCGTGGCCATTCCCTGGAGGGTCATCCAGGCGCCTATGCCGGCCACGATGGCGATGTTGGCGTTGCTCAGTACGCTCATCAGGGGCATCATGAGCATCGCGTATGTGTTGGCCTTGACGCTGATCTTCTTCACTGTTTCGTTGGATGAGTCGAACTTTCTGTTCACGGATTCCTGCTGCTCGAAGGCGATGACCACCCGCTGTCCTGTGATGGTCTCCTGTATGATGCTGTTGAGGGAGCCCATCTCGGCCATCAGGTCCCGGAAACCGGATCTGGTTCTCTTGCCCACCACGGCGGTTAGGATCACCATAATCGGGAAGACTACGAGGCTCGCCAGGGCCAGCCAGACGTTGAGGGCGAACATCATCACGAGGATGCCCACCAGGGTGATGGCGCTGCTGATGAGTGTGGTCACGTTCTGGGAGATGGCTCTCCCGATGGCGTCCACGTCGTTGGTGAGCCTGCTCATGAGGTCCCCGGACATCCTCCTGTCGAAGAAGCCGAGGCTCAGAGTCTGCATGTGCTCGAAGAGTTCCCCCCTCAGCTTCATGAGGCTCCTCTGGCTGATGATGGCCATGACCCAGCCGGAGGCCATGGAGACCAGGGCGCTGAAGAGGTAGATACCCGCCAGGAGCATGGCTATCCTCGCGAGCCCCTGGAGGTCGCCGGTGATTATGGTGGTGTCTATGGCCACCCCGATGAGGTATGGGCCCGCCAGGGCCAGTATGGCGCTGACCGCGGTCAATATGGAAATGATCACGAGATGGGTCTTATAGTCGCCAAGGTATCTGACGAGCCTGTTGAAGGCTCCCCTCGCGTCCTTGGCTTTCTCTACGGCTCCTCCCCCGTGGGGGCCTCGGCCCATCATGCGGCGGGGTTGGGACTGTTGGCTGTCGTCTCTGCTGTTCCTCTGCTGTCCGTGGCCGCTCATGCCTCGGCACCTCCGTCGCCGAGTTGGCTGTCATATATCTCCTGGTAGAGGGGGCTCGTGTCCATGAGCTCTTCGTGGTTGCCCTCTGCGGCTATCCTGCCGTTGTCCAGGACCAGTATCTTGTCGGCCTTGAGGACGGTGCTGATCCGCTGGGCGATGATGAAGCTGGTGGTGTCGGCCATGAGGGATTCCAGTGCGTTCTCGATCTTGGTCTCGGTCTCGACGTCGACGGCGCTGGTGCTGTCGTCTAGAATCAGTATCTTGGGCTTCACCATGAGTGCCCGGGCTATCGCGATGCGCTGTTTCTGTCCTCCGCTCAGGTTGACCCCCCGCTGCCCCACCATGGTGTCGTATCCCTCGGGGAATGCGGTGATGAAATCGTGGGCCTGAGCGGTCTGGGCGGCCTCGACTACTTCCTCGTCTGAGGCGTCGGGGTTCCCGTATCGGATGTTGTCCCTGATGGTGCCGCTGAAGAGAACCGCCTCCTGGAGGCTGATCCCCATGTGGCTCCTTAGGCTGTCCATCTTGATCTCCTTGACGTCGACCCCGTCGATGGTGACGCGCCCCTCGCTGGTGTCGTAGAAACGGGGGATCAGGTTGATGAGGCTGGACTTGCCGGAGCCGGTCTGGCCGAGCAGGGCCACCTTCTCCCCGGGCTCGGCGGTGAAGCTGATGTCGGTGAGGACAGGGTCGCCCCCGTCGTCCCTGTAGCTGAATGTCACGTTTTCGAAGGCCACTCTTCCCTGGATCTCGTCCAGGGTGACGGCGTCGGGGCTGTCCTCGACGTCCGGCACCGAGTCGATGACCTCCATGATTCGGGTCGCCGATGCGCTGGCTCCTGAGATGTGTGCGGCCATCATGGAGAGCATGAGGACGGGGAACATCGTGGCGAACAGGTAGTTGGTGAATGCCATGATCTGGCCGATCGATGTGGTGCCTGCGTGGACTTGGAGCCCGCCGTAGTAGATGATGGCAACGGTGCCCAGGTTCATCAGGGCCATGACGATGGGGAAGAATATGCTGGTGTACTGGGTCATCTTCAGGGAGATGTCGTAGAGCCTGGTGTTGGCAGTCTCGAACCTCCTGTTCTCGTGGTCGCTCCTAACGAAGGCCTTGACGACCCGGATCCCTGAGAGGTTTTCCTGGAGGACCTGGTTCAGGTGGTCCAGCCTCTCCTGGACCTGGGTGAATAGGGGCCTCACGATCTTGATGAAATAGGTGACGAGAATCAACGTGACGGGCATCAGAGAGAGTATCACCAGGGCCAGGTTGGGGTTGGTGGCGAACATGATCCCGAAGCTCCCCAGGAACATGAGGGGTCCCCGGGTGAACATCCTGAGCCCCATGGAGACCACGAGCTGAACCATGTTGAGGTCGCTGGTGAGCCTCGTGAGGAGCTGCCCCGTGTTGAGGTCGTCCAGGTTGCCGAAGCTGAATGTCTGGATCTTCTTGAATATGGCCTCCCGGAGGTCGGCCTCGAAGCCCCGGGACGCCTTCACGGAGAAGTAGGTGTTCGCGATGGATAACGCGGCGCTGAGGACGCTCGCCCCGATCATCAGCAGGCTCGTCCACAGGATGATGTTCATGTCTCCCTGGGCGATGCCGTCGTCGATGATGACTTGGACCAGCCGGGGGATGGATAGGTCGGCTATGACGACTAGGGCCACCAGGATCGTGGCGATGCTGGCTTCCTTCTTGTAGGGATTGAGGTACCTGAGCATCCTTCTGAGGTCGCTCATGGTCTAGGATTCAATCTCCCTGATCTCGGTAGCGGCGGAGTCCAGCGCGGCCTTCAGTTTCCCGGAGACGGCCTCGTCGTCACGGTGCCTCGTGTAGACGCCCTCGACGGCGTCCAGCAGGGCTCCGAGGCTCTCGTAGAGCGCCCCGGGTATCCCCGTGTGGAGCCTCCAGTACATCTTCCGGATGTTCCTGTTGCAGCTCTTCATGGGCTCGCCGTGGGCCAGGAACTCCTCGACGTGGCTCCTGCCTTCCTCGGTGAGCTCGAAGCGTTTCAGCGTGGGGTCCTGGTCCTCGTGGACCCGTATGAGCCCCACCTCCTGCATGTGGGAGAGGAGGGGGTAGATGCTCCCCGGGCTGGGCCTCCAGTCTGTGTACTCCTCGATCCTGTCCACGATCTCGCTCCCCGACACGGGGCCCTCGCTGAGGAACTGGAAGCTGAGGTGTCTCAGGAGCCCCCGGGGAACTCCTATCCTCGGGTGTCTGCGTCTTGGTTTATTTACCATTGAATATCACTTCCGATATCGAATACGTTATCATTCCCGATATCGTATCCGATACACCTATATAAGTTTTCCCGGGAAACCGAGGAGACGACCCGATCCGGACTCCTCCCAGTTTCGGGTCAAACCTGGATGATAACGTTTTTGAGTCATCACGCCGTGAAATCTCCGTCATGGGCATCCCCGAGAAGATCAAGAAGATCGAGGATGAGATGAGTCGCACCCCTATCAACAAGGGGACTGAGCGGCATCTCGGGGTGCTCAAGGCGAGGCTCGCAAGGCTCAGGGACGAGATGGAGGTGAAAGCCCTCCGGAAATCCGGTAGGAGCGGGGAGGGGTACACCGTCAGGAAGGACGGGGACGCGACGATCGTCCTCCTCGGGTTTCCCAGCGTGGGGAAGTCCACTCTCCTGAATCACCTCACCAACAGCAACTCCAAGGTGGGCGCCTACGACTTCACCACACTCACGGTGATACCCGGGATGCTCCACCACAAGAGCGCCAGGATCCAGATCCTCGACATCCCCGGGATCATCAGGGGGGCCAGCAGGGGGCGGGGGCTGGGGAAACGGATTCTCTCCACGACGAGATCCGCGGACCTGATTCTCGTCATGATCGACGTCTTCAACCCGAAGGTCAGGGACGTCCTATTGGACGAGATCAGGGCCATCGGGGTGAGGCCCGACGAGCATCTCCCGTACCTCAGGATCCGGAAACGGGGGTCGGGGGGCATCATCGTCACCGATCTGGTGGGCATGACCAAGATGGATCCCGAGGGGATCAAGGAGATCCTCCGGGAGTACAGGTACCATAACGCCCGGGTGGTGGTGAGGGAGGATGCGACCTACGATCAGCTCATCGATGTGTTGCTCAGGAACAGGGTCTACGTCCCGACACTGACGGTGCTCAACAAGGTGGACATGGTGGAGGCATCGGAGGTCTCCAGGATCAGGGGGGAGTGCGATTTCGACTTTTTGCCCATCAGCGCGGACACCGATCATAATCTCGATCTGCTCAAGGACTGGATATTCGAGAAACTGGACCTCATCAAGCTGTATATGAAGCCCCGGGGCGAGGTGGCTGACTTCGATGAGCCTCTCATCATCAGGAAGGGGTCCACCATCGGGGACGTGAGCGACAAGATCCACCGGGGGCTCAAGGACGAGCTCCGGTACACCCGGATCTGGGGCAGGAGCGTGAAGCACGGCGGCCAGAAGGTGAGGCTCTCCCACCGCCCCATGGACGAGGACATCATCACATTCTTCACGTAGGCTCGCCGGACTCGGCCTGTGGGCTCGACGCTTGAAGCGCGCGAGGATATTGAACGTTTATTCAAAATTATAGGTTTAAAACGTGAACGAGTGTATCTAAAAAAGGTAAGCTGTTCGGAATAGCGTCGGCGGCGCGCACAGTACTATGCAGGTAGGTACAACTCGAAAAGACGCCATGAATTTACGACGAGCGAGCTTTTTTCCCATTAATGGAAAAAAGTTTTGAATAAATGAATAATGAGGTAAAATATTTGCCAAAATCGTTAGAGAACCTTTATCTGTAATTAGAACAAAAAGTGCTTAATGGCTCAGAAAAGTTCTCGGCAAGAGATTGCCAAGAATATGTTCTACCAGTTTCAACCCCGTCTCCAACAAGAGGGAGAATGGAACCCTCAACATAAGTCCGCTGAGAGTCTGGAGAGTACAGGAGTAAAGTCACCCAGAGAGTTCCTCAGAGTCATAGGCCTTCTATTTACCTCTCTGACGTTGCTCCACCTCCTTCTTATTCTCAGATATGGAGCGGTGAGAATCATCGAACCCCGTCTGTGGATTCTAATACCCGAGGTAATCATGATGACTTTCCTGGTCATTCTCTTTCTTTGGGATATTCGTGAAGGAGATCATTGATAGCGACACATGCAAGGCCTACCCCTACATGAGATCATCTACCACTGAGTAAATAACGTACTAACCTTCATGGTAAATGTCGCCCATCAGGGTCAACACCGAGGGACCTCACCCGGAAACCAGCCACCAAGATCACAGAACCATTGCGCTTAGGCTGATTAAATAATTCAGGTTCATTGGGAGACCCCACGCGCGACGAGATTCAGAGGGATTCTTCAACCTCTTGAATCAACGGAATCGCAAGCTCCGCAACCGTGACCCCCGCCCCCCAAGCCAACAGAGCGATTCCAAACATTAGTCTCGTATTAGATCTCATCTTATCTCTCCTAGTTTGTCATCAAGTTACGGGTATCAGTTCATGGAAGCCTATACTGATGATTTCGTCTCCAAATGGAGCGGGCCCTATTATGGTGCCCGATATCATGTAACACAGAGGCGGATATGTTTGAGGAGGGTCACTGTGATGGTCGATGAAATACACCAGCTCCACCTTCTCGATGGTCAACTGCCCCTCACGGGGTATTGCGCCATACAGCGTCGTGAATCCAAGCTCTTCTATCGAGTAGTTCCCCGTCAAGAATCTGTCTAATGCTTCCGGAGGCGATAAGGGTAGATCCGTGTACTCTTCGATGAATACCGAGGGTATGTGGAGTTCGACGTCGTATACCTGGCCATCGGCTATCGATAATCCAAAGTCAGCCCCTGGCCCGTACAGTTTGATGCCGGCCACCTTCACGCTGTATCTAGCCCCTATTTTGTTTACGACTCTCGTACCGTTTTCATGGACCGTCACGGAGCTTGGCCTGATTGTGTCGAACTCGATATGGGCCTCCGTCGGGACCTGCCAGTAGTTGTACAGGTTCTCGAGGAACTCATCGGCGATTGCCCTGATCTCCGGTTCCGACCAGTCCTCCACGATGGTCTTGTCGCCCAGCGTCTGGTAGAAGACGTCGTTCAGCCCGTAGAAATAGAGCCTCTTATTGCCCTCGACGACGGCCAGGCTACCCGTACGCTTCTCCATTTTTTCGATGTCGCTGAAGTTGAAGGCGTTCAACGCGATTGTCTCTGCCGTACTGTTAGTAATGGGGATTCTCTCGACCTTCAGCCGTGGAACATATTCCAGTGTTGAGGGCAGATCGCAATTCATAGCCAGATTATGTCTTGATAGATCGCCTAAAGGACCCGAAACAGTAGTCCCATTTGAGCTTGTGGTATTATCGTAAGGTTGGATGTTGGGTTCCATAATCAGGACTGTTTTCTCTACTCCCAAACAGGTAATGGTGAACTCTCCAAGAAATTTTGGTTTGAAGCCTTGATGTAACAATTGTGCCTTTGACTTTGCAGGAATGTGAAATTTATCTGCCCAACTGATATCGACAATGCCTATAGCTGGTTCTGGGTCATTTTCGCTAACACCGGAAAATGAGAGACGGGGTATTGGCTCCACCCAAACATCCCTTGAACGAGTATTCACCAATGAGACATTTGCGGTGAAGCTCTCACCTAATACATAGTAATTCCTTGATGTGAAAATCTCGACCTCAACATCATTCACCGTCATAATAGTCCGCATAAGCCCGCTATTGGGTAACCAGACGATGATCACCAGTAGTATAACCGCCGACAGAATGACGATTCGCTCAGATGCATCAGCCATACCTTCATCACCCTAGTATCTCAAATTCTATGATGAGCGTATATGACTCCGGAGTAACACTATCCTCGACAGTTTTACTAATTCTGTACTGACCGATCTCCAGTGCATCAATCGTAACTTCTTGACGGAAGACATTTCCTGAATCTAATAGGTCTAAATACATGAGCCAGATGTTGGGGTGATGGAGGGATGCAGGTACTTCTACCCAGAGATCGCCATCTTTTTTCTGAATCTCATATTTATCTCCTAAAGTTATTCTGTTTAGACCAACATTCGTGATAAAAAGAGTGGCTTCATCTGTACTCTTAAACGAGTGTTTATTCATCATTGCGATTACTGTTTCGCCCTCAGATGGCGGATCAAAGATTAGAACCGTTTTATTCGCTCCCAAGCAGGAAATTAAGTACTCGCCAGAATATTTTGGTGTGAGGGGTCTAGAATGGAATTTTATTCTTGAGTTAGGCGGAATCTCACTGTAAACTATAGGGTGGCCGTGACCCGTAGAAGCAGGGCTTGGTTCGCGCTCTGGTGTGTATCCTTCTATGACCTTATCGATATTCGTATTAAGTTTGACCGCAAAAGGTTTCTCATTATAGAAGTATACTTTGACCTCGATATCCTCATTCATTTCATATACTCCTTTCTCTGTCTCCAATTCAATCCTGACATCGTCTAAAGATACAATTGGAGTAGTCGTAGATGTCCAAGCAATAATTCCAATTAGTAAAAGAGCTGACAGAACTATGATTCGCTCAGATGCATCAGCCATTTTACACTCCAACGATTCTCTCGGACAACCAATCTCGTTTAATCCAAATGGATAACAAGACCGCTACTCCGATACCTGCTTCTATCATTATAATCGGAGAGAAAGGTGCGGGGATGCTTATTCTCCGTCCATAAGAGTTCATGGCTACACCATCGAAGATAGAGAATTTCCCCTGAGACCCCCCTAAAACCTCAAAAAAATCTGGAGTAACCTGCCTCAAAAACACATACACTTTCTCCCCCACATTGAACCCAAGCGCATGCTCGATGCCCTCAATCCACTCATAAACGATCGTTCCCTCTGAGGTCACCCACTCTCTAAGAGTATAGGTGGAATAATGAATTACTAGAGACGAAGCCTCCAAGGGATTCTTGAGATATCTCTCCACTTCGACATCGACATAATGGTCATCCCCTTCGCGCGTTATCGACGTCACGCTTCCGATGACAATGGTGTCGGATTCTCTCCACAACTCACCATCATCTATCGCGGCCCATAAGGCACTAGAGCAGACTAGGGGAGCGATTAGAATTAGGATAAACCGTAGCTACCAGCGGGATATTTCGGAACTGCATCTATCTAACAGAGTATATTGAAGCTTGACTATTTAATCCTACAGAATAGAACACCCATCTATTCAACGGGAAGAGGCTGAGGCAGCCGTTTCGTTCGAGGAGACTGAAGAAGCAGTCACGGTATTAAGCCCGTACTCGACGAGATACTTCCAAACCCCTCTCCTCCTACGCCTAAGAAGCTCGAATTAGAGGCGTTGGATGAACGATCCCCGTTCAGGGGTCTCCGTCAACCAAGGCATCTCAGAAAGGTTCATAACGTGATAAATCAAACAAATAATTGATGCTCATCGACCAAATCACTGCTCTCGTTACCCAGGACCCCCAGGAGATGATCTGGATCGAGACACAGGCATCAATACTCGCGATTATAGCCATCTGCCTTCTATGTCTCTGGCCTTTAGCGGAATATTACCGCTATCATGTGCGAGTAAAAGAAGGAGCCATCGTTAAACACGGGATGAAATATCTTTTCGCGAATCGCGACGACACGAAATAACCTCGCACAAATGCGCACACGATCCGAGGAATCACCAAGATTCAGAACGGCCAAACAGATATAAATATCGAGATTCCATACCATTCAAGGCTCTGATCGAACGGATGAGCCTCGGCTCCGATGCGGGGAGAAGTGCCGGCATCAACAGGAGGGGAGAGGTGAAAGAGAAATGTGGTTACCGTTTCCTCTCGACCTACCCAAGGAAGTCTTACTTGGCTATAGTCTGACACTAATAACGGCGGCCATACTGTGGCTGATCGTCGCCGATTACAGGAAGGCGCGCGCGGCGCGCCATCGCACCCACGAGTGGATTTTACTGGGTTTCATCCTAATGATCAACGCCGCAATCGTCTCAGTCATAATATTCTACAGGAGTGAACTGGCCTCAATCCTATCGAGCGCCCGCACGGTGGCAACCGAACCCGCTGTACTGCTCGCGCTCCTCGTAACAATAGGCTACGTAATATACGCCAGATACGCACAGGACCCCCAACTCACCCCATCATAGACTATCATGAAAAGCGTCGCAAAAACACCACACGATAGGAGACACGAATTGAAAATAGAAAAGAGTTGATGTTACGGACGAATCTTCATTGCGCGCTCACGAGATTCAGAGGGACTCCTCGACCTCTTGAATCAAAGGAATCGCAAGCTCAGCAACCGTGACACCCGCCCCCCAAGCCAACAACGCAGCCGCCTGAATCTCCTCCTTAGACACACCCGCCTTGAAGGCCTCACCCACGAAGTGCCGAAGAGCAACAGGGTCCCGAGTAACCGCGTAAATCCCAATCCGAACCAGAATCAACGTCTTGGGATCCAAAACACCTTCAATGTTGATCTCCTCAGACAGCTTCATCCAAGCATCAGCCACTCCCGGGGTCTCCTCACAGAAAATCTGCCAAACATTCTTCCCGACCATGCTGAAAAACAGAGACGCCTCCAACTATACATCACTTTCCTCCCCCACTCCCCAAAAAAAGCGCGAATCAAAGAAAACCCCCTCAAGCAATTCAGTAGCTATTCAGTACCAAAACAAACCAAAAAACCACCTCCCCAACCAAAAGGGCCAAAAACACCCAAATAAACCAACAAAGGTTTAAACCCGGAAAACCGCTATAAACGGCCACGTTTATAACCCCCACTAACCAGAAATGGAGCCCCGGGCGGGATTTGGACCCGCGATCTCCTCCTGTTCGGCCCCCACAACGGGAGATACCAAGGAGACGCTTTACCAGGCTAAGCCACCGGGGCACAGAACGACGAAATAAGTGAACCCCCGACCAAGATTTTAATCTTCCCTTCAAACCGACCCCGCGAGCCCCCGGGCCACAACCATGTTCCCCGGGTTCCCCCGCCTCTCATCCACGGGCGTCTCCATGATCATCGGCACACACCCAAGCCTACTGTTCACCACCAGCCCCAGCCCCCCCAGTCCGATCTCCCCCAACCCCAGATGCTCATGATGATCCCTCCCGCTCCCCAACCCCCCCACAGAGTCATTGAGATGCACCAACCCCAGCCGACCCAAACCCACCGCCCCGTCGAAAGCATCAACCGTCGCCCCCAGCCCCTCAGCCGTCCTCAACTCGTACCCCGCCGCGAAGACATGACACGTATCGAGGCAGACCCCCACCCGATCCCCCACCGCAACACCCTCCAGGATCAGCCCCACCTCCTCGAAGGTGGAGCCCACGCCGTTCCTGGAACCCGGCCCCGTCTCCAGGAGAACCACGACACCCGAATCATCCGCCCCCAGAGCCGCGTCCAGGGCATCCACAACCCTGCCCACCCCCAACTCCGAACCCTTCCCCAAATGGCTCCCAACATGGGTCACCAGCATGGGAATCCCCAGCGCCTCGCAGCGCGCAAGCCCCGTCCCGAGGGAAGCGACAGAACGATCATAGACCCCCCTCTCCGGAGACGCAAGATTCAGGATATACGGCATATGCCCATAGACCGAATCGATCCCCGCCTCAGCCCTCTTAGCCCTGAAAGCCTCAGGCTCCCCCTCCCCGAACTCCCTCGTAGCCCAGCTCCGGGGGTTCCGCGTAAAGATCTGGAAGGCGTCGCATCCCAGCTCCCGCGCCCTGTCCACCGCCATATCGATGGAATCGGAGATGGAAACATGGAAACCGAACTTCACCATGGAGCACACATCTCCCGGAGCATGCTCCCAGGTAAACTCCTCGATTCAGCAACCGTTGATTCACCCCGATTAGGCAGGGTTCCGCAGAATATCATGGATTTCAGACAAGTGATATCATTCCATAATTCTCTTTTAAGCTCTCACTCAACCCTTCCCCGGGACAGGAAAATGCAGCTAGAACGATTATCGCGATTAGACTCCGAGACAGACGAGAACCAAGCATCAGACCTCGAGCTCCTCACCGTCCGGAGCAGAATCAACACCAGAAAGGTCTCAGAAGAGGAGGCGGAGCACCTCAAGTCCCTCAAGCGCATCAAAGACGCCCTGGGCCGATTCGACCTCTCCAAGAACGAGGTCCGGGTCTACCTCTACCTCGCCAGATTCGGGGCCCAGAAAGCCCAGAGGATCGCAGAGGCCCTCAGCGTCCACAGGACCGAGGCCTACAAGATCCTCCGCCGCCTCGAGAAGCAGGGGCTCGTCTCCTGCGTCTTCGAGAGACCCATGAAGTTCGTCTCGGTTCCCTTCGAGAAAGCCCTGGGGAGCCTCATCGAGGAGCGGCGCCAGAGAGTCCACCAGATGGAGCAGTGGAAGAAGGATCTCCTCAAAACATGGAGGAGCCTCCCCACCCCGGAGGACAAGGCGACCCGGAAGGAGACATTCCAGGTCCTCGAGGGCAGGAGGCAGCTGGGGGTGAAGGCCACCGAGATATTGAACGGCTGCACCGGCGAGATCCACATGATCCTCAGGGACGAGACACTCCTCTGGCTCTTCAACTCCCCATTCTTCGACGACCTCGAGAAACTCGCGAAGAAGAGAGGGGTCAAGGTCAGCCTCATCACCAACTTCTCCCCCACGAGCACCTACGTCCTCGAGGAGGTGGACCTGGGGAAAGGGGACTTCGACTACAAGGAGATCGAGGACTCCCCGTGCTTCATCCTCTCCGACAACGGCCAGATGCTCCTCCTACTGCACCGGGACGGAGACGACGGGAAGCCCTATGCGATGTGGACCAACTACCTGACCCTAGTACAGTCATTCAGGCTGCTCTTCAACCTCCTCTGGGCCGAGAAGAGCGTGCCCCACGAGGACGTCACGGAACTCCCCGAGCTGCCCCCCGAGGCCCAGTAATCCATCCCCCATCCCTATTCTCGACACATATCAGTGGTAGATGTCAGCTACACACAAACCGAGATATCCGGACTTTTCAAAGGTAAAACAAAGAATCCGCAGTCAGTCTGGACGAGGTTAGGCCATGGAAAGGCGATTCGCCCCGAGACAAGATGGAGAGAGAGGACATTGAGGAGAAAGTATAGGGAGAATCCGAAGAAACGCAGAGGCCTCGCCGCCCCCGTGAGCCTCCTCCTCATAGTCTTCTCCCTCACCCTAGTCTCCACCGTGGCCTACAACTACGCCCTGAGGCAGATCGACGCCAGGAAGGAAGACCTGAAACTGGTAGCAGCGGAGGAGAAGATGCTCGACCTCGAGGAGGCCATCACATCCACGGCCTGGACCCCCTCCGGATCCCGGACCCTAGCCTTCTCGAACTACGGGGGGCAGCTCAGGGTCGAGACAGCTGCCAACCCGTTGCAGATCAACGTCACCCTCGGGGCGTCGAACGGCACGGTCTATAACAGCGACACGGGGCGCTTCATCTACGAGCTCCCCAGCACGATCCTGGGGCGGGAGGGCTGGTGGCTCAGGGGGGACAGGAGGGCCATCGTCAACCAGAGCACCGCGTATCAGGCTCAGATGAGCGTCGTGATTGGCTCTGAATATCAGGAGCTGGTCTCCCGATACAGGCCTCTTGTCTCGTCGTCGGTGGGTGGCCTGTCTGCCGGTCGGAGGATCAACTATGTGAGGATCTATGTGATCAACCTCAACGCGTCCGAGGGCATCGCATCTGGTGGGGAGTTCCACGTCAAGGTCACGTGCATTGACATCACCGCCAGCCTCGACACATTCAACGGCACCTCCTCCGACACCAGTATGAGTGTCTCCGTGAGCCTCGACGGGGCAACCCGGATCATCTCGGTGCCCATAAGCGTCGGGGCCTCCGGCTCATCGGTCCGGGTCGAGGTTGTGGTGAGCAGCGTGAAGATCGAGGGGGTGGCCATCTGATGCCTTCCCAGGCCACCAGCTATTTCTACACCATCGTGGCGATGGGAGTCGTCGCCCTTATGGTCACAAACGCGTTCAAGGTTCAGGTCGCGGGCCTCGAAGCCGTCTCCGAGCGCCACGCGCTCCGGGAGCTCCTAGAGGCGGTGGCTACTGAGGCCACGGAACTCATTGCGTTCACGGAGGCGACAAACGCCACCGCGAAGGTGAGCCTCCAGACACCTACGCTGATCGGCGACAAGGAGTACTGGGTGAGGCTCCACTCCGACGCCTCCGAGGCCTGGGTGGAGGGGGCCTTCGGGGAGCCCTGGGCAGGGAACCCTGAGTACAGAGTTGAGCTCCCCTGGGGCGTCTCAGCAGTGGGAACCTACAGAGGAGGCTTCGGGACGCTGATGATGAACAGCACCATCCAGGGCGGCGATCCTGCAGTCACACTAGGACGATGGGAGAGTGGTTGACCTTTGATGGCTTTCAGGCGGAAGAAGAGCAGGCTCAAGGACATCGAGGACGAGGGGGTGCCTCGGGACACTCTGCTGGGCGCCCTCGGAATAAACCGGTGGAAAGTCCCTGAAGGCTACGTCGAGGTGGAGAACTATCCCCTCCAGGCCCCGTTCTCTTACTGCATCATAGCCAAGAGCGAGCAGACCTCGGAGCACATCTTCATCGTCGACGAACTCCCCATGGACGCCGAGGAGAGAGAAGTCAGCGTGAAGCTCAACGACATTCTGGAGAAGGAACTCGAGGCCCCGAGGGAGGGTCAGAACATCGTCGAGGCCTTCAACGAGCAGGTGCCCCTTATCTTGGGGGAGAACAAGAAGCTGGTCTCGGGCCTCACCCCCATCGGCGTCAAGAAGGTCCTCTACTATCTGGAGAGGGACATAGCGGGCTTCGGCAAGGTGGACCCCCTGATGCACGACCCCGGGATAGAGGACATCAGCTGCACTGGGTTCGGGAGGCCTTTGTTCCTTTGGCATAGGAACTTCGAGAACATCCGGACCACCATCCAGTTCGGGGAGGAGGAGCTCAACGACTTCATCATCAAGCTGGTCCACAAGGCCAGGAAGCACGTCAGCTTGGCCTACCCCATCGTCGACGCGACCCTCCCGGGGAAGCACAGGCTCGCAGTCACATACGGGAAGGAGGTGACACCCTCCGGTACAAGCTTCACTATCCGGAAGTTCAGAACCGACCCCATCACCATCGTGGACCTCATCAAAATGGAGACCCTCAGCGAGGCCTCCGCTGCATACCTCTGGCTGCTCATGGAGAACAAATACTCGACGATGATCGTGGGCTCTACAGGAGCCGGCAAGACCACAGCCCTCAACGCTGTGGCGTGCCTCACCCACCCGAGCTACAAGATCATCACCATCGAGGAGGTCGCCGAGGTCAATCTCCCCCACGAGAACTGGGTCTCCATGATCTCCCGCCCGGGCTTCGGCATAGAGCGTAGCGGGGAGATATCCCTCTTCGACCTCATCAAGTCGGCCGTACGCCACCGGCCCGATCTCATCATCGTGGGCGAGATCAGGGGCGACGAGTCCTACGTCCTGTTCCAGAGCCTCGCGACGGGCCACGGAGGCCTATGCACGATGCACGCGGACAGCGTCGATATCGCCCTGAAGAGGCTCACCCAGCCTCCGATGGATATCCCCGCGGACATTCTTCCCTTGATGAAATGCGTAATCGTGGTGAAGCACGTCAAGAGCCCCATGTTCATCAGCGGGGAGCGGCGGAGCTCTACCCGTAAGTTCGTGAACATAGCGGAGGTCACCCGGGCCGGGGGGACCGTGGAGGTCTCCAAGTGGAACCCTGGGACGGACACCTTCGACGACGATTATGCTGAGAGCTACCTCCTGAAGCAGATGGCCCTGGATCTCGACCTCTCCGTCGATTATCTCGTGGAGGAGTTGGATCGGAGGAAGGAGATCCTCCTCTGGATGGCTAACATGAACATCAGGGACTACCGGAGCGTCAACGAGGTCCTCAACACGTACTACAACGATCCAGCGGAGATGTACCAGAAGGTGAGCGAGGACACATAGGAGGAGGGGTGTTGGAGGAGACTGGGTGGCGCAGCAGGATCAAACGAGTCCTCGAGGGGGACTCGGACCCGAAGCTCGAGGCCGAGCTCCCCTACGCCACGATGATGATCACCCTGATGGCCGCCAGCGGCGTCACTCCCTACGAGAGCTTCAAGAGGCTCCGGAAGGTGGACATCCTCCACAAGTTCAAGGAGGAGGGGGACGAGATCGTTCGTCTCGTCGAGGTCCTGGGGAACGATCCCCTCACGGCGATGGGGAAGCGGGCAGAGAAAACTATCTCGAGGCAGTACGCCGACTTCTTGGAAGGGTACATCTCCTCGGTGCGGAGCGGTGGCAGCGTCATCAACTACCTCAAGAGCAAGCTCAGGAGCATCTTCGATGTCCACGCCTCGAACGCCCGGAACGCCGTGGAGCGCCTCGAGACCCTCGTCGAAGCCTACATGGTGCTCCTCATCGTCATCTTCTGCTTCTACATCCTATCCACGGTGACCTCCCCCGCCACCGAGATGCTGGGAGACGTGGGCCTCCCCGACACATCGGCTCTAATATATCCCCTAGTCCTGTACGTGATACCCATCTTCTCGTTCTTCTTCATGTATCTCGCCCACCTCGCGAGGCCGGGCACCCTGAGGGGGATGAGGGAGCCCTACATCGCCGGGGCGATCCCGTTGATCCTCTTCGCGGCTATCCTTGCGGCGACCCAGCTCCTGCCCGAGCTATCCTGGGTGACGGAAACTGTGGGGTTGGCCTCCATCGTCACCGCTGGGCTGGTGGCGGCCAGCATTCCTCCCATCCTCGTCTACAGTAGAATCTCCAGGAGGAACTTCTCGGCTGAGAATGCGATACCCAGCTTCATTAGGGACGTGACCGAGGCGAGGAGGACGGGGATCTCCCCGGAGAAGAGCATCTCCCACGCCGCCAAGAGGAAGGGCTACGGCCCCTTCACGGCGGATCTCAGCCGGATCAACAGTCAGATCGAGTGGGGGGTCTCCCTGAGGAAGATTTACACGGATCTCACGGAGTGGATCAAGAGTTGGCCCGTCATTGTGGACTTCTTCATCCTCGTGGAGACCATCGAGATCGGTGGCGGGGACGCGGACACCCTGGGGCTCCTCGCGGAGTACACCGAGAAGATCCATAGCATCGAGAAGAGCCAGAGGGACATGCTCCGACCCTACGTGATCCTCCCCTTCATCTGGACCATACTGATGGCGTTCACCATCACGTTCACCATGGAGACCCTCAGCCAGATCCCGGCCCTCGCGGCGGGCTCCATCGCGGCCCCTCAGATCAACGTCGACATGAGCGGGGGAGGGGGCATCATCCGGGCGGGGATCGTCTTCCACAGCTGGCTCTCCGGTTTCTTCATCGGGAAAGTCAGCGAAGGGAACTTCGCGTCGGGCTTCAAGTACGCCGCCCTCCTCGCTCTCACCTCCTATACCACGCTCATCCTCTCCGTGCGACTCGTGATGGGGTTCTTCGGGGGGATGATCTAGATGCCCACCGCCTCCCTCGACTTCACACTGGCCACCATCGCGATGATCGTGGTCGCCCTCGGGGCGGTCTTCGGCGTGAACATGGTGGTGGCACCCCATCTGGATGGGGGCGTTCACGGCGTCGAGCGCTACCAGCAGATAGGGCGATACATCCTCCTGTCGAGGGGTGAGCCGGCAGGCTGGGGAACGGGAGGCACCCCCACAGAGCTGGGATTGGCCGCCGGTAGCGCCCCCTATGAGCTAGACATCGACAAGGTGACCCGTCTCAACCCGGATCACCCCCAAGCCCTGAACTACTCCACGCTCTGGCAGACCCTGGGCATCGACGATGTCTCGTTCCGGATCTCAGTCGAGCCCCTGTTTAACCTCACATTGACAATGGCCTCGTCTCAGGTTCAGGGGAGCGACACGGTATACAACTTCTCAGCCACGACGGTGAGGGACGGGTTTCCCCTGCCGTGTCAAGTGAGCTATTACGTAGCCGTGGGGAACTCGACGCACTCATCCTCGGGGCCTACGACCCTCGAAGGCTCCGGGACCGTCCAGTTCACCCTCCCCAACTCCCTGAACGGCACCGCAATATTGATCGGGATAGCTCGCGCAGAGAGTTCAATCACGAGCTTCGACGTTCTACCTTTCGCCCACAACGTCAGCCAACCGAGCCAGCCGGGGGCCTTCGCCTCTCTGAGTCCCCTTGACTACACGCTCGGGGTCTCCCTGAGCGGTGGGGCCTCCGCCTGGAACGCTGCGGTGTTCTCGTATGAATATTCCTTCAACCTAACCGCCTCAGGATCCGACTATACCATTCCTAGGCTCCTCGCCGGGGGCCCCATGGTCATCACCCTCACCGGCATCAACGGCACGGACCACTGGGCGGAGTGGGTCGCATACCCTCAGGTCCCGCTTGAGGTAGGGGGGGACATGGACGACGACTATGTCGTCTCGGATGTCAGGAGCGTGGAGTACATCGTGGAGATCGAAGGAGGCCTATACAGGTGCGGGATGATGTTCAGGAGCCCTGCCGAGTATGACTAGGAGGGGTGTCGTCCACACCCTGGATGTGTTCCTCGCCGCGGTGATCATAGTGACCACCCTCCTCTTCGCATCTCAGATGCCGAGGGAGAGGGATTACCTCGAGGATACGGGCATCGACTCCATGGGGATGCAGGCGCTGCTGATGCTCGACACCAACGGGACCCTGGGACGCCTAGTGGATTCTGGTGACTGGGATGGCCTTGAGCTGGCTCTCCGGGCCGTCCTGCCGACCCGGGTATCCTTCAACCTGACGGTGATCGACGAGCAGGGTACCGTTGTAAACACGAGGGCGATATCCAACGGCGGTGTCACGGGGCGGAAAATCGAGAGCGTTGATTATCTCCTCGCCGTCGAGTCGAGCACCTGCCCCATATACAGGTTACGGCTGCAGCTAGGAGGCCAATAGATGAGAGCCAGTTCCAGGCGTGGGCAGGTCCTCACTGTGGCCGCTTTCGCAATCTCCATCCTGCTCCTGTCCGCCAACGTGTATATCTACAGGAACAGCAGGATCGATGCATCCCCGGCGTACAGCACACTGATCGACTATGCCCAGCACATCCGGCTGGGCTCGATCCACGCCGTCACTGCTTCCCTAGTTAACGTCAGCAATGGGGGGGCCTCATCGAATCTGGGTGACAACATCGACCGGTGGGAGGCGTTCACGAGGGGTGATTACAGGTTCGGTATTTGCGACCTCAATGCGACCCTTGGGTCTCAAGTGCCTTATTCCGACGGGATCTGGCTCGACTGGGGGGTTTCGGGCGGGGGGGTCTCCAGCGCCTACATCGACTTCACCCTCGAGATCAGCGGCCGGGGAGCGGAGGTCGACTGGGCTTTCCCTGTGAACAGGACAACGGAGATGCGAGTCTCAGGGAGTTACACAGTGATCGTGGGTGACCAGAAGGCCGTCACAGTCACAATGAGCATGTTGAACGAGGGCTCCCCAGCTCTGGCGCAATCTAGCACCCTTGAATACTGGGATACCGGGCTGTGGAACGATGCCTCCCTGGAGGGGGACTACACGGCGATGGACTACGGGAACGGGACATATAGATTCACATTCAGTGCAGAAGTCCCGGGGAACCAAATCAACATCCGCATGCGAGTCAATGACGTGAGAGGGGTCTTCGTCGAAGCCCAGGAGACCCTCGTTGAAGGTTGACGACAACTCCTTAAAAGCGACTTGAAACGGTAATCTGTTCGAGAATAGAGGTGCACCATTCTGAACACCCTGGACGCCCTGAGGGTCCTCCTCAGCCTCACCATGCTGGGCTACACGTCCTGGGTCGACCTGAAGACCCGGGAGATCTACGACATGGTCTGGCTGGTGTTCGGGGGCCTCGGGCTGATAATCGCCCTCTACGAGGTCTACACGGGCAGCCTCGCCCTGGTCTGGTTCGTGGTCGTGGTTCTGATCTCCTCGGCCATATCAATCGGCTTGGGATACCTTGGCCTGTTCGGGGGCGCAGACGTGCTTGCGTTCATCGCCCTCGCAGTTCTTCATCCCATTCACCCACGAGGGCTGGAACCTTTCCTCGGGATAGTGTCTCCTCTTTTCCCTCTCACTCTGTTCTCCAACTCAGCCCTAGCTGGGGCATCTTACTCCCTCGTTCTCCTAGTCAGGAACCTAGCGTCGACCCTTCAAGGCAGGAACCTATTCAGCGGGCTCGAGGACGAGTCCACCTGGAGGAAGCTCGTGGTCATGTTCACCGGGGTTAAGATGGAGTTTGGGTCCGTGAGGGGCCCCCCGTTCCAGTATCCCCTCGAGGTTCCCGGAACCGAGGAGATGCCGGGTAGAAGGCTGGTCCTCATGCCCGACATCCAGGACGACGACTCGGCGGTGGAGGCCTTCAAAACATTGGAGGCCTCGGGCGTGGAGGAGGTCTGGGTCTCCAACACCCTGCCCTTCCTGGTCTACATCGCCATCGGATATGTATTGGCGCTGGCGCTGGGTGATATCGCCCTCGCCACTCTGAAGCCTTTCTTCATCGGCTAGACCTAGCTGAGTGTGTAGTGCCGTAAAACTCACAAATCCTCATTAAAACTCAGGGTCCATTCTGGTCTGAGGCTGAGGCAAGGGCCGAACAATAGCTGATAAGGGTGGATATGCTTGAACGGGAGGCTCGTCACAGAGATCGTCACCATCCGCTCGCTCCAAGAGCTCCAGACTCGTCTCGAAGCTGAGAGCGAGTCGTACCTGTCCCAAAAGGAGGAGATCAGCGAGCGCCTCGGAAATTTCCTGCGGGAGGCCGAGGAGAAACACGGCGACGAGGACTGGTTCAAGCAGCTCGACCTCGAGAAGCTCGGCAGCAAGAAGAAGGACAAGAAGAGGAAAGGCTCCGACTGGATCCAGTTCCAGGGAATAGAGCTCAGCTCAAGCCTCCAGGGAGAGGCCGAGGTGATGTTCGAGGCCATCTCGAAGATCTCGGAGAAGCTGGAGGCTCTGAGCAGGGGGATTGAGTCCCTCGAGGAGCTCAGGAAGGTCGGGCTCGGCAACGACATCAGCTACATCTGCTATCTAGAGGAAGGCGTCCTGAGGAAGATCGTCGTCAATCCCGTGGACGACGACGCCCTGGCGAAGTTCACCTTCAACAGGGGGTTCACCGTTCTCCAGGCCGTCCAACGATAGGGCCCATGCCCGCCTCCGTTTCTTTGAAACGCCTCCAATAATGCAACTTTCCCGCCTCGTGGCATGCACGCTCTCTTCGTGGGTGCCGTGTTGGTCTTTTTACTCACAGACAGGCGTTTATGAAGAATCTCTCCGAGTTTTGACCGAAACAACCGAGATGTTTGAGAGACTAGAGGGCCTGGCTGAGAGACTCCGATTCAACGTCCCATGCTATTTCGGAATAGGCGAGCTCTCATGATCCACCTTCGGAGAGGATACTACGATCAGCGAGGCGGGGATTGATGGGGTTCGATGAGTATGCCAGGTCTCTTTCTTTCGAGAAGGATCCGCTGAAACTCAAGTTCATCATGTCTTCTGATCTGGAGTATCCCGATTTCGATGAGGACGAGCAAGGATTCATCGTTAGGCTCCCTTTACCCAGAATCGGGGAGGGCACGCTTGCATTCCTTGGATACACTTTCCCAGACGACGTGGATGGCAGGAAAAAGATCGTCCGGCTCTTCAGGGCCTCGGTTTATCATCTCAGCGGCCACGCTTTGTCCTGGAAGGATTTCGCCTACGACGGGTGGAGGGAGGGGAAGAACGATGTCCTGTCGAATTTCGTGGTCTCCTTGGTGGAGGATATCTGGGTCAATCAATGCGTCGCCACCTGGTATCCCGACAAACTGTTGGATCTGGGGTTCGCGGGGGCGATGATGCTTGCGAGGCTCAGGGCCATCGATAATATACGGGTCCAGGCGACCCGCCTCATGGTGTCCCTGATGGTCTATGCCAACACCGGTCTCACTGGTTATGTCTCCGATTCTGATCTGGGCATCGTTGAGCCCCTCTACAAATTATTAAAGAGATTCAAGGAAGCTGTCGGCAGGTCCCTGCGCGATGAGGGGATGGACCTCCTACCCCAGAAGCTGGAAGCGGCTGAATCCGCCTATAGAGCCCTGTCGGAGTATGGGCCCATAATCGAGGCTCCCTCGCCGCCTTTTTCCGAGAATTTGGGTGCAAGCAGCCTCTTTCCGCCCATGAAGGTGGGCACTCAGGAGTGGTTTGAGGGGCTTCTGGCCGAGTGCGTCGAGGGTCTCAGCGGAGGTCAATCTATCGTAGGGCAGTCTCAGCCTGACAGGGTGTCGGAGGCGGAAACGCTCCAAGTCTTCGAATCCCACTTCCTCGAGAAGGCGAAAGAGGCGAAGATTCTCTCTAGATACGAGGGGCCTGCGCAATCCACCAGGTTCAACTCCCTGGGGTTCCCGAACAAGGATTACTCGGAATATCTTCGGGCCAAGGCGAGGTGTAAGCGGAGCACCAGCAAGATGACTGAGGTCTTGATGGGTGCTATGAACGAGTTCATGGAGGACATCAGGAAGAAATTCGGGGTTCTCGACCTCGCGGACGCCGTTCAGGTCGTCGCGAGCAAGAGCGAGAGGACCGACATCTTCCTCAAGGATGAGAAGATCAAGCAGAGCTTCGCCTGGGCCATCGTCGTCGACGCGAGCACCAGCATGAGGAACGTCAGAGACTACGCGCTGGAGACGGCAATCATCCTGGCGGAGTCCGCGGGCAAGGTCCTGCTGGACATGACCTCTTGGAGCATCTTCGCCTTCAACGACGGGTTCGAGATCGTCAAGGACTTTTCCGAGCAGTATAACTCCCGGGTCAAGGCCAGGCTCGGGGGGCTCTCCTTCAGGGGGCTCTCCTACATGCCTGACGCAATTGAGCTCGCGGGGAGGGCTTTGGCTGCGAGGAGGGAGGAGCTCAAGGTGATGATGGTCCTCTCTGATGGCTGGCCCTACGGGTACACAGACATCGACTCTGCTGCCTCGGAGGTCATCAATAATTTCGTGAAAGCGGGTATGGCGGTGATCGGCGTAGGAGTTCAGAGCGGGAGGATGGAGTACCTCTTCGACTCTCATTGCACATCGTATACCCTGAAACAGTTCGTAGACAGGTTCAGCACGAGATTTTATGAGGCCTGTGACAACGCGGTTTAGCCGACGTTTCCCCGATGATTTTCAGCGGAAGACGCTCTCGATGATCCGCCTGACGTCTTCCTGGACCTCGTGATTGTCGCTGGTGAGGGCGATGATGGTCTCCTCGGCAGCCTTCTTCGGGTCGACGCCGTCGCGGCAGAGGACCGCCCAGTTGATGATGTCGCCCGGGCTCGGACCGTATGGGAGGTCCCCGTCGAGGTACTGCTTTCGCATCTCGGCCCCCACCCTGAGGAGCTTGTAAGCCGTGTCCTCGTCTATTTTGGACCGTTTGATGACGAGCTCAGCCTCCCTCGCCGCAATCTTCTCGCCGATGCTCTGATACTTGAAGTTGATCCAGACCGCCATCCTCCTCCTGAACGCGGCGTTCAGCTTCTTGGCCCCTGCGAACTCGGCCGTGGCGGGGTTCATGGCGATGATGCAGTAGGCGAACTTGTGGCGGGGGACGATCTCGTTGTCCTTCTCGGTGAGGACGAGGTGGCCCCGGGTGTCCAAGACCGGGTTGAGGCGGGTCGCGACGTCCTGCTTCATCATGTTCGCTTCGTCGAGGTATAGGATGCCTCCGTGCCTGAGCCAGAGGGTGACCTGGCCGTCGATCCAGTTCTCCTTCCCGAGCCCCACGAAGCGGCCGATGAGGTCGTAGCTGCTCGTCTGGAGGCCGCAGTTCACCTCCCAGACCGGGAGGCCCGTGAGCTCGGCGACGAGGTAGATGATGTGGGTCTTCCCTGTGCCGCTGGGGCCTATGAGGGCGCACTGTTTGAAGTGGTACATCGCCCTGATGATGCGCTCCACGTACTGGTTGCCCGCATCGATGTACTCGGGGACGCCGCTGGGGATCAGGTGGGCGACCTTGTCGAAGTAGTAGTTGGGGTGGAGGTCGTATTTCTGAATGTCATATTTGTAGTAGAGGGGGCTCGTTGTGATGGCACGCTGCTTCTGCATGCGGACGGTGATCCTCCCGTTCCTGCCCTGGGACGATTTGATCTCCTCTACTTTGCCGATGTCGTGCTCTTTGAGCCCCTGATGGCTGTATCCTAGAGATTTGCTTTCATTCGTCAAGACGTTGACACCTGGATTATCCTTCGCTTTGCTCCCCGATTGCCTCGATTAACGGCGTTCCCGTTGAGGATTTTATCAACCCTTCAAGGCGGGAATAAATAGATTCTTCACCGGCGATACGGTCTCCCGGTAGTGAAAACTGAACAGTATCAGTGTAACCCGTCCTTTGATTGTCGGCAATTCAATCAATAAACTGGGGAGGGTTTCTGGGGGCGCAACCTTTTATCGTTCTCAGCTTGGTGTGGGGGATTTCTACACACAAAGTCTTACCTGATACTTGGTTTCGGGGTATCTGTCCGTGGAGAAGGGCGTTTCATGTCGCAGGATGATTCCCAGGGCTCACAAGAGGAGGAAGACACTCAAATGGTCGATGTGAGCGGCTCCGATGAAGGCGAAGGCCTCGAGCCTATAACGGATGCTCAGCCCGAGCCTGAAGATGGGGTGGATGAGGCTCCGCATGAGATGCCCGGGCCTGCTGTCCAGCCATCGGTTCCCAGGGTGGCCGTGCCCGCGTCTCCCGATGCGGTGGTCGAGACCCTGAGGCGGCTCAGGGAGGATGTTGGGCAGATCAGCGAGCTCAGCTCGGAGGAGGGGAGCATCGTGGCGGCGTTCTCCCTAGCGTTCCTGAAGCTCATGGAGCCCCTCACCAAGGCTCTGCCCGTGGATGCCCGGGTCCTCCCCCCCGAGCTCGGGGCCGTCGAGAAAGCCAACGTTCTGCCCAAGGGGGACTTGGTCGTCCTTCATCGGGACGGGAGGATGGAATCAGTGGACCTCACAGACGCCGAGAACCGTGATCTGCTGGTCACGGTGGTGAGCGACGCGATGCCCCGGTTCAATGCGCTGGTCGCTCAGAGGAGGAGCAAGATCGAGAACAGGATTAATTTCCTCTCGAGCGTCACCAAGGAGCTCCAGTCCATCGCCGACTCCCTGGCAGATGTGGGCTAGGTACCCCGCTTTGGCTCCGGGGTTTGATCCGCTGGGTCCGTTGAATGTGGTAGAGGCTACACACATATTTACAAAACCCTCCCCGGCTCTTTGACTTTCGAAGATCTGACCATGTTCGGGTGAGTTGCGAGTCTAGGCGTTAGTGGGGACATTAATTGGAGTCTATTGTTGGTGTGGCGCCCATCAGGGTGAAGCTGGGCAAGGTGGAGGGCACGAGGATCGACACCGGGGCCACGCCGGACTCTGTCGCCTTCGACGTGGATGTTAACTTGGACGAGGAGAACAGGACCAACAGGGAGCTCACCCTCACATTCAACCTCACCATACGCACGAAGCCCACCCTCGTGAAGTTCGAGGTTGGGGGAACCGCGGTGATCTCAGGGGGGCGGGAGGCCTTCGACGCCGCCCTCGAGATGGACGAGGAGTCGAGCGTCCCCAAGGTCCTCCACTTCGTCTACCAGCGAGTGTTCACGTCGCTCTACCTACTCGCAGCCCAGCTCGAGGTCCCCTATCCCCCGCCGGATCTCCTCCACGCCCCCTCTGAGACCCGAGACATTGGCATCGAGAGCCCCCCTGAGGAACAGGTGGCGCCTCAGCAGAGTACCTAAGCTAAAAAACGGGGAGGTCAGGCCTTCTTGAGGGCCTTCTCCAGGATGTCGAGGCCCTTCTCGAGGAGATCGTCCTCGATGGTGAGGGGCGGGTGGAGCCGTATGCAGTTGTTGTAGAGTCCCGCCTTCAGGGTCAGCAGCCCCGAGGCGAGGGCGGCCTTCATCACCTTGGATGATGCCTCCGGGTTAGGCTTCCTTGAGCCCCGGTCCTTCACCATCTCCATGGCGAGCATGGGGCCCTTGCCCCTGACCTCGCCGATGACCTCGAAACTGTCGTAGAACTCGTCGAGCCTCTTCCTGAGCTTCACACCGAGGGCTGCGGCCTTATCCACGATCTTTTCCCTCTCGATCATCTCTAGGACCTTGAGGGCGGTGGCGCAGGCGATGGGGTTGCCCCCGTAGGTGCCCCCGAGGCTCCCCGGGTAGATATCCTTCATGAGCTCATCCCGGGCGACCACGGCGCTCAGGGGCAGGCCGCTGGCGATGGCCTTCGCGATGGTCATGACATCGGGCTCGACGCCCCAGTGCTCGACGGCCCACATTTTGCCGGTGCGGGCGTAGCCGGTCTGGATCTCGTCGACGATGAGTTGGATGCCGTGCTCCTCGCAGAGCCCTTTGAGGTCGGGTAGGAAGCTGTCAGGGGGGACGATGAAGCCTCCCTCGCCCTGGATGGGCTCCGTGATGATGGCGCCCACGGTGGAGGGGTCCACCTGGGTTTTGAAGACGTTCTTCTCTATGTGGTGGATGGCTGCTTTGCCGCACTCTTCGGGGTCGTCGGTGCCCCAGGGGCATCGGTACGAGTAGGGGAACGGCGTGAAGTAGACGCCGGGGACGAAGGGGCCGAGCCCCACCTTGTAGGGGTCCCACTTCCCGGTGAGGGTCAGCGCCATGTAGGTTCGGCCGTGGAAGCTGTTCTCGAAGCTGAGGATGTTGGGGCGCCCCGTGCTCTGGCGGACCACCTTGATCGCGTTCTCCACCGCTTCGGAGCCGCTGTTGAGAAGGATCGCCCTCTTCTTGAAATCGCCGGGGGTGACCTCGATGAGCTTCTGGGCGAGGTCGAGGTAGGGCTCGTAGTTGACGACGTGGATGCATGTGTGGATGATCTTGGAGGCCTGCTCGCTGATGGTCTCCACGATCTCGTCGGCGCAGTGGCCCAGGCTGGTGACGCCGATCCCCGATGTGAAGTCGATGTACGAGTTGCCGTCCACGTCCTTCATCACCGCCCCCTTGGACTCTGCGATGGTCACCGGCTGGACCAGATAGACCCCGGGGGGGATGAGGTCGTTACGCTTCTCCACCAGGGCCTTCGACTTGGGGCCCGGGGGAGGGGTGACTATGTTAGGGATTTTACCCATGCTTATCGCCTAAACTTCTCCCCAAGCATAATAATGCTTTACTGTTGAGCACGGGTAGGGGGAAACTAGTCCTCGGGTTCTCCTTTGTGTTCCCTGACGAAGAGGAGGATCAATGGTATAGCTAGGGCCTCAAGCCCGGCACCCACGGCTAACAGCATATTGGGGTCTCTGTCGTACATGACCCCGCCCATGTACGATCCGGAGAGGCCTATGATACCGACACCGTCCCCATCAGCCCCATCACTTTCCCCCTGTCCCTCTGGGGGACGATGTCAGCATCCTGTAGGCTCCGAAGGCCGCCCCCCTATTCTCTTGGGGGAGGGACTCGGCGATGATCGCGTTGAAGGCGGGGACGTAGATGGAGGCGATAGAATTGAGCATCATCCCCGGGACCACCCAGTGCCACGACTTGGCGGTGAGGAGGAACAGCGGGGCGATGATCCTCATCCCCGTCCCGAATACTATCACCTTCTTACGCCCGATCCTGTCCGCGATGATGCCCCCGGGGAGCTGGAAGAGGATACTGCTGGTGTTCTGGATTGTGGCGAGAAATCCCACTATGGTTATCGGCGTCTTGAGCTCCTCGATGAGGTAGAGGGTCCACCACAGCTCCCAGAGGCTGTTGAAGATGTGGTAGAGCATATTCGTCGATGAGATGGTGAGGACGTTCCTGTTCGAGAAGACCTGTCTGAGGATCGAGGCCACTTAGTATCTACCTTGAGAGTTAGTCTTTTCCACCACTTACCTAGATTCTCCCTAAATGCCTTTCGATTGAAAAAAGGGAGGTGGTCAGGCCACCACCAGGGAGAGGACAGCCTTCTCGGTGTGCATCCTGTTCTCCCCCTCGTCGAAGACGACGCTCTGAGGCCCCTCGATGACGCTGTCCGTCATCTCCTCGCCCCTGTAGCCGGGGAGGCAGTGCATGAAGATCGCGTCGGGCTTCGCCCAGCCCAGGGTCTCGTCGTTGATCTGGTACTTGGCGAAGGCCTTCTTCCGCTCCTCGATGTCCTTGTGCCCCATGCTGTGGAACGTGTTCGCATATACCACGTCCGCCCCCGTCAGGGCCTCCTTGAGGTCGTCGGTGACCACCATCTCGGTGCCCCTCTTCTTCGCGTTATCCTCGGCAAAATCGACGATCAACTTGGCGGGAGCCCAGCCCTTGGGCACGGCGACGTTGCAGTCCATCCCCATGAGGCTGCTCACCACCATCAGTGTCTGGCAGACGTTGTAGGGATCCCCCACGTAGGTTAGCTTGTTCCCCTTGATCTTGCCCTTGTGCTCCCGGATTGTGAGGAGGTCGGCGAGCCCCTGGCAGGGGTGGGTGAGGTTGGTGAGGGCGTTCACGACGGGGTTGATCATGTACTCGGCGTACTCCTCAGCGACCTCCTGGCCGTAGGTCCTCAGGACCAGGGCGTCGCAGTACCTGTCCAGTATCCGCGCGGTGTCCTTGATGGGCTCACCCCGGGCCAGCTGCATCGTCTCGGGGGTGGAGTAGAAGCTCTGCATCCCCAGGTGGGCGATCCCGGCCTGGAAGCTGAACCGTGTGCGGGTGCTGTGCTTTTCGAAGACCATCGCGATGGTGCGGCCCTGGAGGTAGGCGTGGGGCTCCTTCATCATTCTCATCCGCTTGAACTCCTGGGAGACGTCGAGCATGTAGCTGATCTCGACGGGGGTGTAGTCCATGAGGGTGAGGAAGTCCTTCCCCCTGAATCGGTCCTTCATACTCATTATGAAATCGGTTGATATTGGGGTGAAAAGCGTCTTAACGTTTACGCATAGACCCCGTCAGATAGTGGCGAGCTCCCTGTGGTAGTTGCCGAAGGGGACTCCCCCCCCCTCCTCCGTGACCATCACGAAATCGCGCGCACATCCCAAGAGTGTTCAGGGGGTTGGAGTTCAGGGATAGTGATCGCCCCTGTTTCTGGAGGGAGGGTGGCTACCACAACGAGGCCGGCCTCTGGAAGGAGCAGAGGTACAGCAAGCTATTCTGGCACACATCTAAGCGCCTAGGAAGGCGAGGACCCGGGGAGCATAGGTGAGGATCGCGCTCCCCGCGACGACCGATGCGATCTGCCCCCCCATGTTCGTCGCGAGGGCGTGGGGCAGCAGCCAGTTCTCCGGGTCCTCCTGGCGACCGATGATGTGGGCGGTTCTCGCGGCCATCGGGAAAGCCGAGACTCCGCAGGCCCCGATGAGGGGATTGATCTTACCTCCCGTGGCTGCGCTGGCGATCTTGGCGAAGACGAGACCCGACGCTATCGCGATGATGAAGGCCACGAGGCCGAGGCCGAAGATGTATAGGGTCGAGACGTTGAGGAAAGCCTCGGCGGTCATGGTTCCCCCGATGGTGAGCCCGAGGAGGAGGGTGACCAGATTGGAGAGCTCGTTCTCCGCCGCGTCGGTGAGCCTCTTCACGACGCCGCTCTCCCTCATGAAATTCCCCAGCATCAACGTGCCTATGAGCAGGGTGCCCTGGGGGGCGATGAGGGCCACCACGAGGAAAACCGCAACTGGGAAGACCATCCTGACGGCCCAGGGGAGCTCCCCGGGCGCGTACTCCATGGCGATCCTCCTCTCCTTCTCCGAGGTGAGGAGCCTGGAGAGGGGAATCTGGAGGAGGGGCACCAGGGCCATATACGAGTAAGCGCAGACCGTGATGGGCCCCAGGAGGTGGGGGGCGAACCTCTGGGCCACGAAGATCGCGGTGGGGCCGTCCATGGCCCCGATGACCCCGACGCTGCTCGCCTCCAGGGGAGTAAACCCCAGGGAGAGGGCGAGGTTGAGAGCCGCGAAGATACCCAGCTGACCGGCGGCCGCGAAGACGAGGAGCATGGGCCTCCTGATGAGGCTGGAAAAGTCGCTCATGGCCCCGATCCCGATGAAAAGGAGGGCGGGGAGGAGCTCGTTCTCGATCCCGTAGACCCGCAGCGTGTGGAGCATCCCCCCGGGGTCCCCAAGGTTGGCGTACGGAACGTTCGCGAGGATGGCCCCGAACCCGATGGGCAGGAGCAGGAGGGGCTCATACTTCTTCGCCACGGCGAGGTATAGGAGTGCGAGCCCGACCCCCATCATCAAGGCGTTCCCGAGGATCTCCCACATGCCCCATCCGACCCGCTACGAGACCTTCACCAATGGGGCTCCCCGCCCCACCTGCTCCCCGACCCCGACGTAGACCTCCTCCACGACGCCACCGGAGGGGGCGTGTATCTCGTTCTCCATCTTCATCGCCTCCAGGGCCAGGAGCACATCCCCGGCATCCACCGAGTCGCCCCTGCTGACCCGCAGATCGGAGACGACGCCCGGGAGGGGAGCGGATATCACGCCACCCTCCACGGGAGCCCGGGGGCTCACGGATCTCTCCCGCACCGTCACCCGAGCCTTTGGAGGGCTGACAGGACTAGGGGCCTCCCCTCTCCCGGTTACCTCCTCCACCTCGACGGCGTAGGTCTTACCGTCCACGGTCACATTGAACTTCCGCTTCATCTCTCATCTCCCCTCTCCATGTCCTCCATTCTGGCGGCCGCCTCCCATCTGCTACTGCCCTCCCTCATGGTTCCGCGTCCATATTCGGGATGCTCACCCATCGAGGCGATGACTGCTGCAACCGCCGCAACCTTCCTCTCGTCCCCGTCCTCCGCGACGGGCTCCCCTTCCTCCTTGAAGAATCCGGTGAGGACCTTGCTCAGTATCGCCACTGCGAGGAGGGCGGCGAAGACGAGGCCCACACCGATCGCGGTAACGTAGAGGCCGAACTCCATGGACATCCTGAGCAGCCGATCCTTTAACGGCCAAGTCGATATAAGACTGTTCGGCTCACAGGGTTCTCCGATCCGTTTTTAGTCTCCATAATCGGGTTATATCCGAAAGGGCATAGTTGTTTCCAATAAACCCCGTGTTGAAATCTGGTTTTCATGCGGGAGAGTACTTTCTTCTGATCAATATCTGGGCCTCATAATTCCTTTATATAAAATTGGCTCCATGACTACCCAATTGATCTCGTGATCGATATGCCTTTTTTCCTCATTCCCGTTCTCCGATCGTACGCTTTTGGTCGAGGAAAGCCCCGAGCAAGGCATCTATCTGGGCTTGAAAACCCTTTTTTCGCAGCCACACGTCTTCTCTCCTGAACGCTATGCCATGGGAGATCCTGCGCGTGGGCCGTGTAACCTCGACACAGGACGCCGCCCGCGCCCATGCGGAATCTGGCGCCGGAGTTAGAACGGTGATCGTCGCGGAAACCCAGTCTGAGGGCCGGGGTCGCCAGGGCAGGGGCTGGGATTCACCCCCCGGGGGGCTCTACATGACGGCGCTGCTGGAGGCAGGCCCTCACGCCAACCTGATGCCCCTGGTGGCGGGCGTGGCGGTCGCAGAGACCATGCGTGATGGCTTCGGCGTCGAGGCGATTCTCAAGTGGCCCAACGACGTCCTCATCGGAGGCAGGAAGGTGGGCGGTGTCCTGGTGGACGCCGATTGGTCGGGGGATGAGCGAGGGGTCATCCTACTGGGAGTCGGCGTAAACCTGAACAACGACATCCCCGCGTCCCTCGACGAGGCGACCTCCCTCTCGGAGGAAGCGGGTGAGGAGATCGACGTCGACGCCTTCCTCGAGAGCCTCCTTGAACGCCTCGCCGGCATCCTGACCACGTTGGAGGCTGATCCGGGGGAGGCGTTAGCCCGATGGGAGGGGCTCTCGGAGACCCTGGGGAGGAGGATCGTGATCAAGGATTCATCCGGCAACATCCTCGAGGGTGTAGCCGAATCCATCGACGGCGACGGGGCCCTCGTACTGGACTGCGAAGGCCGCTCGGTTCGGGTTCTCTCCGGCACCGTGTTGGGGCGCTAGTGTTAAGTCCAAGATGGACCCGGCTTCTCTCTGATCGTTATGTCCTCACCCGGCGCCACAGACTCGTCGTATCTCTTCTCCCGGGCCACGGGGAAGCTCCTCACCATCACCCGGGGCGAGGGGGTCTACATGTGGGACGACGAGGGGAACAGGTACATCGACGGGAGCGCTGGCCCCGTCTGCGTCAACATCGGCCACGGGGTCAAGGAGATCGCCGACGCGGTGGCCCGCCAGATGGCGGAGATCAGCTACGCCCACAGCTCCCACTTCACCACGGGCACGGTCCTCGAGTTCGCCGAGAGACTCGCCAAGTTCGCCCCCCCGAGCCTCAACAGGGTCTACGTCTGCTCCGGGGGCTCCGAGGCCACGGAGGCCGCGGCGAAGCTGGCGAGGCAGTACCACCTGGAGAGGGGGGAGCCCCGCCGGTACAAGGTGATCGCCCGGTGGCAGAGCTATCATGGGAACACCCTGGGGGCCCTCTCGATGTCGGGGAACATCGCTAGGCGTAGGAGGTACATCCCGCTTCTCCTCGACTTTCCCCACATCCCGCCGGCCTACTGCTACAGGTGCCCCTACGGGAAGACCCGGGACGCCTGCGACCTGGAGTGCGCCAGGGCCCTGGACTGGGAGATCAAGGCGAACGGCAAGTCCGAGGTCTCCGCATTCATCGCGGAGCCCTTCGTGGGGGCCACACTGGGCTCCCTCCCCGCCCCCGATGGGTACTTCCAGCTTATACGGGAGACCTGCGACGACCACGGGATCCTTTTCATCGCAGACGAGGTGATGACCGGGGTCGGGAGGACGGGGAAGAACTGGGGCATCGACCACTGGGGAGTCGAGCCCGACATCATCACCGCCGCCAAGGGGCTCTCCGGGGGATACATGCCCCTCGGGGCGTGCATAGTGAGCGACGGGGTCGCCGAGGCCTTCAAGGGACCCTTCGCCCATGGCCACACCTACGGGAGCCACCCCGTCTCCTGCGCGGTGGGAGCCGCCGTCCTGGAGTACACCGTGAAGCACAAGCTGGTGGAGAGATCCGCAAAGCTGGGTGAGCACCTCCACAAGAGGCTCGGGGTTCTCCACGACCACCCCTCGGTGGGGGACATCAGGGGCAAGGGCATCTTCGCGGGGATCGAGTTCGTCAAGGACAAGGCCACCAAGGAGCCCTTCCCGGCGGACGTCGCCTTCTACGGTAGGGTCGTGGAGCGCTGCTTCGAGAAGAGACTCCTGGTCTACCCCGGGGTCGCCACCGTGGACGGCTACGTCGGGGACCACATACAGGTGGCGCCGCCCCTCGTGGTTACCCGGGAGCAGATAGACGAGATAGTCTCCCTCCTCGACGAGGCCATCGGCGAGGCCGAAGGGGAGGTCCTCTAGCTCTGTCCCGCCCGAGAAGGGAGCCCCCTGTCAAGATTTCATACAAGCCCCTCGAGGAGCTCGTGATCTTGGAGATTGTGGAGTACGAACTCGGGAAGCTAGCGCAGACATGCGCGCTCCTACTCGACTCGGGGAGGCCCATTATTCTGAGCTGGGCCGAGGGCATCGCGTTCCATCACCAGCCCCTCCCCATAAACACCAAGGAACTCCTTAGAGAACGGATGAAGGGGAGGATCTACTGGGCAAGCGTCATCTACGCAGCGATGCCTGACTACCGGACGAGCCTCAAGGTGGGCCCCCGGGACATCCCGGTGCTGATGAACCCCAATCCGGTCCTCGGGAACGTCGCGGCATGGCTCAAGACCCGGCTCACGGCATGATACCCTCTCCTGGGGTCATACCATCCTTTTAAAATCCCGAGTTAATCAGTAATGGATTCGATTCAGAGGTAACTGATGATGAGAGACGAAGCGGTCAACGAGATTTTCAGCACCGCCGAGGCCGAGGGCAGGGACTTCCTCTTCGAGCACGAGGCCAAGAACCTCTGCGCCCTGTATGGCCTCCCGGTCACCAAGGTCACAGTCGAGGAGACCGAGGACGACGCCGTCGAGGCCGCGAAGAGACTCGGCTTCCCCGTCGTCCTCAAGATAGTCTCCCCCCAGGTCCTCCACAAATCGGATGCCGGCGGCGTCCTCATCGACATCAAGGACGAGGCGGGGGTCCGGGAGGGCTACAAGACCATCATGGAAAACGTCAAGACCCACGCCCCCGACGCCGAGATCACGGGCATCCTGATTGAGGAGATGGCCCCCGGGGGGACCGAGGTCATCGTGGGATCCACCAAGGACCCCACTTTCGGCGCCACGTTGATGTTCGGGCTCGGGGGGATATTCGTCGAGATACTGAAGGACGTCAGCTTCAGGCTAGCCCCGATAAACAGGTCCGACGCCGAGGAGATGGTGAAGGAGATCAAGGCCTACAGGATACTTGAAGGGGCCCGGGGGAAGCCCCCCGCCGACAGGGAGGCCATAGTAGATATCCTGCTGAAGACCTCGGATATGCTTGTAGAGTGCCCCGAGATATCCGAACTGGATATGAACCCGGTGCTTGTCTACGAGGAGGGCGCCAAGGTCGTGGACGCCCGGATCATCCTCTGACGCAGGGTAAAATTCAATCAGGCGCCCCGATTTTCCTCATTCATCTAGAAGCCTACTCAGTCCTGATTAGAATGGTTTCAGTGTGAGAAGGTGAGGTGAGGGATGGGCCCGCGGAAGGATAGGAGAGGATCAGCGGGCTCCGAGACTGGAACGTCTGCTTCGCTAGTCGATGCCGGTGGGTCCCAGGGGGATCGTCAGCCGTGCGTACTGTTCTAAGAATTCGGATCCTTTACCGGTGGTGACGTAGATGCCGCTCTTGGAGCCGTCGTTGAGGAGGCCGTTATCGATGAGTCTGCTGAGGTATTTTTTGACTATCTTGAAGTTCAGGTTGGCCCTGTAGACTATGTGGGTCTTCTTCGCGCCGGCCTTGGAGACCTTGAGGATGTCTGCGCAGATGTCGAGGTCGTTCCTTCTCATTCCATACACCTCTTTCCTTGGTTATTTCTGTGAAATATTAAGATATAAAGCTTCTCACCCGAATTCAGTAACATTATTACCCCTAATGGCAGAATAAAGCCCTTTTTTCCCATTTTTAGAATCATTTCCCATTTATGGAAGAACCTTTTTACCATTTCAGAAAATAATTATGGATTACCCAAAACCCCTTGGGGGGCGAAAAATAGGGCTGCGGAGACGGCTCTACCGGCCGCCGAGCCATTTCCTCAGGTTCATGAACTCGAGGAGGGCGAACACAAGCACCACAACGGAGACTGCACCGAGTCCCAGGGTGCTCCCGCTGCCCCCGACCACTTCATCCAGCAGGTTCGACGCCGCCTCCCCCGTGGAGATCAATGAGCCCACCCCGAGGGCCAGGGCCGAGGGCCTAGTTACCCTAGTCTCGAGCCATCGGGAGGCGTCGGAGAACTCCACCGCCTCATGGAGATATTCGATCTGGGCCGGGGCGAGGCTGTAGACTCCCCCGTCGCCGATCTCGATGCTGTAGCTTATGGACCTGGACTCCCCGGAGTCTATCTCGCTCCACTGCCCTGAGGTGGAGCCTCCGACCAGCCGAGAGCTGGACGGGTATAGGGCGATGGTCGCCGAGTCGTCGAGGGCCACGTCCCTCATGGGGGCTGAGTCGTGGTTGGTGACGGTCACTGTCACCTCGACGACGCTGTTGGGCTGCGGGTTGCTGGGGGAGGTCGTCTTGGTGACCTCGATGTTCAGCGGCAGTATCGCCCCTGAGACCCCGATCTCGAAGGCCGACTCGTCGAGGTTCAGCGACAGTATCACCCCTGAGACCCCGATCTCGAAGGCCGACTCGTCGAGGTCCACCTCGGGGGTCGCGAGGTCGATGAGCCCCAGCATCTCCAGGACCCTGAAGAGTGCCGCGAGTCTGTTGTCGTCCTCCGGCATGTTGGTGGTTATCTTGAGGTTGGGGAAGTCCTCCCCGCCGATGTCTGTGCCTTTGGGCGCTGCGAGGAGCACCAGGGAGAGCTCGGAGTCGTCGGAAAAGCTCGGGGCATCATCGGCTCCCATCAGGTCCAGGAGGTCGAGTCCCTGCCCTTCACCCACCGAGTCCACCCCGTGGTCCCAGAACGAGACGCTCCCCGAGAACACCATCTGCTCCCACTCGTCGACGGGGAAGTACTCGGATACTTGCAGCAGGTACTCCGCGGGCACGTACTCCTTGAGGAGCCCCACGTTGACGAAGCCCGAGAACAAGGCCCCCCCGTCAGCCGAGTCGGGGGTGGACTGGGGCACGATCCGCCCGTTCGAAGACGCCTCGGAGATGAGTTCCACGAGCCCCCCCTTATCCAGGAACTCATCGAGGAAAGTCGAGGCGAGGTCTCCTACCTCGGCGCTCGACTGGTAAAGTACGATGGAGATCTGGGGGCTGTCCGGACCCTCCCCCAGGGCGAAGGGGGCGCTGAGGGCCATGAGCTGAGTAAGGTCCACCTGATACGCCTCGGAGAAAGCGTCCGCAATCCCCTCCGACTGTGGGCCCGCGGTCTCGGGGGGGACGTCGATGTAGACTGCGACCATGAGGGTCTCGGGGATGACGTTGGCGAAGGACCCGAGGCTCTCCTCGGAGCCCACGAGCTCCGCGAGGATCTCCTTCACCCCCTCGTGGGAGGCGATCACGCTCACCAGCAGGCCCTCGGACCCGCTGATGCCCCCGAAGGGTGTTTCGGAGGAGGCGAACAGGTTCCCCACGTATGCCCTGCCGCTGGGGTCGGCGAAGCCCAGTATAGTCTCCATGTAGAACTCCTCTCCAGCAGCCCCCATGACGATTGGGTTGGTGAATAGGGCGGGTCCAAGGATGAGTGCGATGGTTAGGAGGGACATCGCCTCCTTGAGGGTGGGGATGTCCACTGCCCCCCTGGGCTTCCCCCCGAGCCCCCTCCTGATGGACTCGCTGAAGGGCATCACAGCGGGCTCCAAGAGCTTCCCCACCTCGACTCCTGCGAGGGCCCCCCCGATCATCGCCGCTATCTTGATGAAGACGCCCACCGCGAGGCTCGAGGCGACCTCCAGCACGATGCTCATCGGGTTCTCTGGCCCCCCCGACTGCATCGTCCCGAGGACCCTCTCGGCGATCTCCCCGACTATGGGGGCCTCATATAGGTCGACGAAGGTGAGCCCTTCCGGAAGGGGCGGGAGGGCCTCGAGAGGGTTGGAGCCCTGGAAGTTCTCGAATATCTGGGAGGCCGTGAACCCGACGTCGATCAGGTTTATCCCCAGTATTGCGATGAGCGAGACGAGGACGAGGAGGATCGTGGCGATGGAGCCCACCCTCCGCCGGATCAGCACCCCGGCGAGGAACGCGGCTCCCCCCCAGAGGGCGAGGAGCGCCGTGAACTGCAGGGGGTCCCCCAGGAGGATGTAGACGATGGTGAGGGCGTTGAGCAGGCTCGACCCCAGGGTGGGCACAAGCCAGTCCGCCAAGAACAGGAACGTCGGGTGGACCACTGCGAACCCAACGGTGAGCACAGTAAGGGTGCATAGTATGAATGCGACGATCTTCCTCAGAACCTTCTCCTCCCTAGTGAGAACCCACCTCGACGCCATAAATGGATTGTGGCGGCCCCTCATCAATAATATAAATGAAATACAGACTATGCACGATGAGAGGTATGCTAAGCATAAACAAGCTGGCCTACGAACTCGTCAAGAAGCTTCTGGCCAAGCCCGAGTACTACCGGGTAGGCGTCGAGAAGCTTCCCTCCGGGGCGACGGTCATAGACACGGGACTCGAGGCCCACGGGGGCTACGAGGCCGGTCTCATGACGACCCGGATCGCGATGGGGGGAGCGGGGACCGCAGAACTCGGCTACGCCGACTTTGGGGGGCTCAAGCTGTCCACCGTCGTCGTGGCGACCGATCACCCCGCTGTAGCCCTGTTCGGGGCCCAGCTCGCGGGATGGAGGATCAAGCCGGAGGGCTACACCGCAGACGGTTCCGGTCCCGCCCGGGCACTGGCCTTGAAGCCGAAGAAGGTGTTCAGTAAGATCGAGTATAAGGACGAGGCGGATGTCGCCGTGCTCCTCCTGGAGACGGATAAGAAGCCGCCTGACTCGGCGGCCCACTTCATTGCCGAGGCGTGCAACGTGAAGCCGGAGAACGTCTACATGCTCCTAACGACGGGGACATCGATGGCGGGGATGGTCCAGATCTCGGGTAGGATCGTGGAGACGGGGCTCTTCAGGCTAGACATCCTGGGTCTCGACCCCAAGAAGGTGCAGTACGGGGCGGGGTACGCTCCCATCATGCCGGTGCACCCCGACGGGGGGAAGGCGATGGGGCGGGCCGAGGACGCCCTCACCTACGGGGGGGTGACCGCATATGTCGTGGACGAGGAGGAGGATGTCCTCAAGGAGATCGCATTGAAGGCTCCCTCCACCAACTGCAGCGACTACGGGAAGACGAGCTACGAGATCTACAACGCAGTGGGCTTCGACTTCACCCAGGTCGACCCGGCCCTCTTCGCACCCGCTGTGATAACCCTGACCTGCGCCAAGACCGGGGCATCCTTCACCTACGGCGAGGTCAACAACGAGATCATCAAGAGCTCCGTGGAGAGCTAGATCTCCCCCATTTTTTCGAATATTTTTCTATTCGCTTCCAAGCTGGACTTGTACAGATCATAGTAGGCGTCGTAGAGGCCGATCAGCTTCGGGTTGGGCTCGGTCTTCACCTTCTCCCCCAGCCATTCCTCGATGACCCTGTGGTCGGTGATGACCCCCGTGCCTAGGCCCGCGAGGATCGCATCCCCCAGTGGGGCGCCCTTGGCGTCTGGGATGTAGTCCATGGCGAGTCCGGTGACATCAGCGATGATCTGCCTCCAGAGGGGAGAGCGGGCGCCCCCGTCAACGAGGGTGGTCCTTTTGATGGGTTGCCCTGCCTCCCAGGCGGCCTCGATGCTGTAGCGCATGGCGTAGGCGACCCCTTCGAGGACGGCTCGGAATATGTGGGCTCGGGTGTGGTAGACCCCGAGGCCGAGGATCCCTCCCCGGAGGTGCTCGTCCCAGTAGGGGGCCCTCTCTCCCACCATGAGGTGGGGGAGGAAGACGAGGCCGTCGGAGCCCGGGGGGACCTTTTCGGCCTCCCCGTCGAGGAGAGCGTACGCGTTGACCCCCGTCTCGTCAGACCTCATCTTCTCAGCTTCCCCCAGCTCGTCCCTGAACCAGCGGACGCAGTAGCCCGCAGTGACGACCCCCGTGAAGCCGTAGGTGATCCTGGTGCCGTCGACGACGTAGGGCATGTTGATGAGGCGGGGGGAGAGACGGGGGGTGTGGCTGATGAACCCGTTGCACATTGATGTGCCCAGCATCGATGCGAGGTCCCCGTCCCGTATGGCCCCCCCTGCAAGGGCGCTCACGGGGGCGTCGATGCCCCCGGCGCAGACAGGGGTGCCCTTCGCGAGGCCGGTGAATTTGGCGCCCTCCCCGGTGACCTCCCCCACGATCTCCTCGGAGGAGACGATCTTCTCGGGGAAGAGGCTGCGGGGGATCCCGAGTTCCTCCATCATCTCCTCGGACCAGACCCTCCTGTGAATGTCGAAGATGCCCCCGTAGTTCCCCGCGCTGGAGAGGTCGACGCTCTCCTCCCCGGTGATGAGCCGGGAGACGTAAGAGTTGGGAGCCTCGAATCTGTGGATCCTGCCCCAGTTCCCGGGCTCATGGTCCCTGATCCAGAGCATCTTGGTGTAGCCGTAGTAGGGGTCGATGACGTTCCCCGTGACCTTGAAGAGTTCGTCGGCGCCGATCCTCTCCTCGACTCTCCGGCATTGCTGTGTGGCCCGGCGGTCGGCCCATATGATGCAGGGGCGTATCGCCCGGTAGTCGCGGTCCACGGGGATGCCGCTTCCGCCGTAGAGGCTGCTGATGCAGGTTCCGGCGATGTCCCGGGGGTCGACCTTGGAGGAGTGGACCACCTCTTTCATGGTCTCTGAGACGGCCTGGGACCAGACGTGGGGCCACTGCTCCGCCCAGCCCTGCTGGGGGTTTATGACCCCGTACTCCCTGAACGCGGAGGCCAGGACGGTTCCCTCGGCGTCGACGAGGACGGATTTGGTGCCCATGGTGCCTATATCGGTTCCGACTAGGTATGTCATGGTTCAGGTTTGGCTGTGGTTGGGTTAAGCGTTTTCGGGCTACGATTTTCAGTCATCGACGGGGGCTTCCAGTGGATTGGCCGGGTTAGATGTTATATTGGGAGTGGAGTCTCTACATGCTGGAACCCTTTTTGGGAATGGATGGTAGATGTGTTTGCTAGAGAACGTTGATGAGTTGAGGGCTGAGTTTCCGGTCATGGAACGGCTCACCTATCTGGATATGGCCTTTGGGAACCCCTTGGCAAATTGCGTGAGGGTCGCGATGGAGGAGTACATGGAGGCCTTCCAGAGGGACGGTGTATCCGTGGCCCGGGACAGAGCCTACGGGGTCCTGGAAGAGGTGAGGGCGAAGTTTGCAGCCCTGGTGGGGGCCGAGGCTTCCGAGATCGCCTTCGTGAAGAACACCTCGGAGGGGCTCAACATTACCGCCGCCGGGCTCCGTATGGAGGCGGGGGACAATGTGATCCTCAACGAGCTGGAGCACCCCAACAACACCCACTGCTGGAACCTGCTCAAGGAGAAGGGGGTGGAGATCCGCACCGTCCCCCAAAGGGAGGGCCGAGTCGATGTCGGCGATATAAACGCGGCGATAGACGCGAAGACCCGGGCGGTGACTGTCGCCTCCACCACCAACATGGGGTTCAGGTTCGACCTGGAAAGGATCGGGAAGGCCTGCCACGAAGAGTCCGCCCTCCTCGTCGTGGACGCAGTGCAGAGCCTCGGCATCGAGCCCCTGGATGCTAGGAAGGCCGGAGTCGACGTATTCTCGGCATCGGCCCACAAGGGGCTTCTGGGCCCCCACGGCATAGGCTTCCTCTACTGCAGCGAAGAGGCCCTCAGGGAGATTACGCCCCCCTACGTAGCGGGGATAAGCTACGAGAAGGCGCCCGGGACGGGGGAATCGATGCTGAAGGAGACCGCAGCCAGGTTCGAGTACGGGAACTACAACTATCTGGGGGGGCACGCGATGGTGCCGGCGCTGGGCATCCTCGAGAAGGTGGGCGTCGAGAACATCCACAGCCACTGCTTGGAGTTGGCCAACGTGTTCAGGGAGGGCGTCGGGGATATCGGCGTCGGGGTGCTCGACTCCCCGGTAGAGTCAGAGCGCACAAACATCGTCGCGTTCAGGGTCAAGGGGAGGGAAAGTGGTGAGGTGAGACAGCGACTGCTGGAGAGGAATGTGATGCTGAGTGCTCACTACGGGGACCTCAGGGCATCCTTCGCCCTGTTCAACGATCGTTCCGATGTTGAGACCGCCCTAGACGCCCTCGGCAACATAGTTGGCCGATGATCCGGGAGAGTACTCTTCGGGGGTCAAGGCGGCCGAGTTTTTCAACTCGAATTTTAGTTAAACCCGAATGCAATCGGGCGCGTTGATGTCGGTGACCGTTAAATCCTATCAGTCCAGATTCTGGAGCCACGGGATACTATCTCTCACCCCCGGGCGGGGGTTCTCATAAATTTTTAAGTCCACTTCGCGTGAAATTACATAGAGTTGGGGTGTAGTTTGTGGAGAAGATCACTGTCACACTCATCAGCGGCAGGACCTCTCGCCAGGGCGTGGGCCTCGAGGTGGGGAAGACCTCGGAGGAGTACTTCGAGAGCGTCTCCTACATCGAGCTGAGCGCCGGGGACGCCGAGTCCCTGGGGGTCGGGGACGGCGACCACGTCAAGGTCGAGACGGCCCACGGCTCCGTCGTGGTCTCGGTCAAGCTCTCGGACAAACTGGAGCCTGGCACCTCCTTCTTCCCCTACGGGATCTGGGCGAACCAGGTCTTCGGGTCTGAGACGGGAGGAACGGGGATGCCTCAGTTCAAGGGGGTCGAGGCGGAGGTCACCCCATCCGGGGCGGGGGTCCCGTCGCTGGCGGACCTCGTCGCGACGCTGAAGGGGGGTTCCTGATGGCGGTATTCACCGACGTCGTCTGCCCCTTCTGCGGCTGCCTCTGCGACGACCTGGAGATAACAGTGAAGGGGAACGAGATCAAGGGGGCCAAGAATGCCTGCGCGATCTCCCGCTCCAAGTTCATGAGCCACCGCGAGAACCGGATAATGACCCCCACCGTCAAGGGCAAGGAGGCCTCCCTGGAGGAGGCGGTCGAGGCCGCCGCTAAGGCCCTAGCCTCCGCGAAGAGGCCCCTCGTGTATGGCCTCAGCTCCACGGAGTGCGGCGCCATCGCCCGGTGCGTCGAGCTCGCAGAGATCACCGGCGGCGTGGTGGACAACACCAGCTCAGTCTGCCACGGCCCCACGATCCTCGCGCTCCAGCAGGTGGGGGAGTCCAAGGCGAGCCTCGGGGAGGTGAAGAACCGGGCCGACCTCGTCGCCTTCTGGGGCTCCAACCCCCCCGCCGCCCACATCCGCCACTTCGCCCGGTACTCTGTGACCCCCAAGGGGCTCTACGTCCCGGAGGGGCGGAAGGGCAGATACGTGGTCAACGTGGATGTCCGGGAGACCCCGACCTCGAGGGTCGCGGACCAGTTCATCAAGGTGGACCACGGGGGCGACTTCGAGCTCCTCCTCGCCCTCAGGGCCGCGGTGAGGGGCACCGAGATCACTGAGGATGTCTCCGGGGTCCCCGCCGAGGAGATCAACGCCCTAGCGAAGAGGATGAAGGAGGCCAAGATGGGCATCGTCTTCTTCGGGCTTGGGCTCACCCAGAGCGACGGGCGGCACATGAACATAGACGCCGCCGTGGGCCTCGTGGCCGAGCTCAACCACCACACCAAGTTCGTCCTCACACCTATGCGGGGACACTACAACGTCGCCGGGGCCAACACAGTCACCACCTGGCAGTCCGGCTACCCCTACGCCGTCGACTTCGCGCGGGGCTACCCCCGCTACAACCCGGGGGAGTACTCCGCCGTGGACATGCTCGCAAAGGGGGAGCCCGACGCCGCGATCATCGTCGCCTCGGACCCCGCGGCGACCTTCCCCGCTGATGCGGCTAAGCATCTCGCCCGGATACCGACGATCACGCTGGAGCAGAAAGTCACACCCACGACGATGCTGAGTGAGGTGGTGATACCGGTTGCCACCGCCGGAATAGAGGTCGAGGGCACCGCATACCGGATGGACGGGTTCAGCCTGAGGCTGAGCAAGGTCGTGGAGCCCCACGGCGGGGTCAAGTCTGACAGGGAGGTCCTGGATATGATAGTCGAGAGGGTGAAGGCCCTCAAGGAGGATGCGTGAGATGGGAGACCTGAGGATCAAAGGCGGATACGTCTACGACCCCCTGAACGGCGTCGACGGGGACGCGATGGACGTCCTCATCAGCGGCGGGAAGGTGGTGGAGAATGTGGGCAGGGACGCGAAGGTCATCGACGCCAAGGGGAAGCTCGTGATGGCCGGGGGGGTCGACGTCCACAGCCACATCGCAGGCTCCAAGATCAACATCGGGCGCCTCATGCGCCCCGAGGACCACAGGAAGGACGTGGTCCCCAGGACCCGGGTGACCCGGGCCGGAGTGGGCTACAGCTGCCCCAGCACATTCGTGGCCGGCTACAGGTACGCCCAGATGGGGTACACGGCGGTTATGGAGGCCGCGATGCCCCCCCTGGGGGCCCGCCACGTCCACGAGGAGCTCAACGACACACCGATAATCGACAAGACAGCGTTCACCCTCTTCGGTAACAATCACTTCACCCTCAAGTACGTCAAGGAGGGCGACCTGGAGAAGCTCAAGGCCTTCATCTCCTGGCTCCTCAGGGCCACGAGGGGCTACGCCGTGAAGATCGTGAACCCTGGGGGCGTCGAGAACTGGAAGTGGGGCAAGAACGTCGGGGGCCTCGACGACCTGGTCTACAACTACGAGGTCTCCCCGAGGCAGATCGTGACGAGCCTCGCCCAGGCCAACGAGGAGCTGGGGCTCCCCCACACCATCCACCTCCACTGCAACAACCTGGGGGTCCCCGGGAACTATGAGACCACCATCGACACCATGGAGGCCGTGAAGGGGATAAAGCCCGCGGACGGCCGGAAGGCGACGGTCCACGTGGCCCACTGCCAGTTCAACTCCCTGGACGGGGACAACTGGATGAACGTAAAGTCCGGGGCCTCCAAGGTCGCCAAGTACGTCAACGCCAACGAGCACGTCACCATCGATCTGGGTCAGGTCATATTCACGGACACCACGACGATGACCGGGGACGGTCCGTGGCAGTTCAGGCTCTGGAACATCACCGGGAACAAGTGGGTGAACAGCGACGTGGAGATGGAGGCCGGCGCCGGCGTCGTCCCCTACACTTTCAGGAAGGACAACCCGGCCAACGCGATCCAGTGGGGCATCGGTTTGGAGCTTGCTCTCCTCATCGAGGACCCGTGGAGGGTCTACATGACCACCGACCACCCCAACGGGGGGCCCTTCACATACTACCCGACGGTGATCGCCTGGCTCATGAGCCGCCAGGCCCGCACGGACATCATGAGGGAGATGAACAAGTCCGTGCTCAGGCGCACCACCCTCCCCAACATCTACAGGGAGTACACCTTCGGCGAGATCGCCACGGTCACCCGGGCGGCCACCGCCAAGGCCCTCGGGCTCAAGGACAAGGGCCACCTGGGCATAGGCGCCGACGGGGACGTCTCCGTCTACCATCTCGACCCCACGGCCTGGAGGCCCTCCATGTACAGGGACCTCGAGAAATCATTGGCGAGGGCGGCCTACACCGTCAAGGGGGGCGAGATCGTGGTTAAGGACGGCGAGGTTACTGCCACGCCCCTGGGCTCCACTTTCTGGGTGGACTCTAAGGTCCCGGAGAAGCTGGAGGCCGAGATGATGAAGGAGGTCGAGGCGGATTTCGACAAGTACTACACCGTGGGATTCAGGAACTACCCCGTGGAGGACGCATACCTACCCACGGGGATCCGCGTGGAGGCCAGGGGGAGGTGGGCCCGATGAGCTTCATGCTGAACGGCGTAGGCATCGAGGACACATTCGCCGAGGGCTTCGGGATGTGGGGCGCTAGGATCATCATCACCGCGAAGAACCGGAAATGGGCGAACATCGCCGCGAGGGAGATGACGGGCTTCGCGACCAGCGTCATCGCGTGCGACTGCGAGGCCGGGATAGAGCGGGAGGTCCCCCCCGAGGAGACGCCTGACGGGCGCCCCGGGGTCTCTGTGATGGTCTTCGGGTTCTCCAAGAAGAGGCTCTCGGCGTCGATGCTCAGCAGGATAGGGCAGTGCGTTCTCACCTGTCCCACCACCGCGATATTCAACGGTATCCTCGAGGAGGAGGCCGATGACATGCTGGACGTGGGGGCGAGCCTCAGGTTCTTCGGGGACGGCTACCAGGTGAAGATGCGGATGGGGGACGGCTGGGGGGAGCGCCAACGGTTCTGGAGGATACCCGTGATGGAGGGGGAGTTCCTGGCGGAGGCCAAGTTCGGGGCCGTGAGGGCCGTGGCCGGGGGCAACTTCCTGGTGATGGGGGAGAGCGAGGACGCGACCCTCGAGGCATCGGAGAGGGCCGTTGAGGCGATCCGTGAGGTTCCCGGGGTTATTGCACCGTTCCCCGGGGGGATATGCAGGAGCGGTAGCAAGGTAGGGAGCACTTACGCGTTCCTGAAGGCCTCGACGAACACTCCCTTTTGCCCCTCGATCAAGCACACTTCACCCGACTCCCAGGTCCCCGCCGGGTGCAACTCGGTCCTCGAGGTGATCCTCAACGGCCTCGACGAGCCCTCGGTTATGAAGGCGATGGCTTCAGGCATCAAGGCTGCAACGGAGGTGGAGGGCGTGAAATGGGTCACCGCCGTCAACTTCGGCGGGAAGCTCGGCAAGTTCCGGATGGGGCTCAAGGACGCCCTGGGGGTGAAGTAGATGAAGGAGCTGATGCTCACGCCGAAGAAGCTCCCGGACCTGCCCCTGGAAGCCGAGGCCATCACTCCCGACTCAGTGGCCGGGAAGACCCTCAAGGAGGTCAAGTCCCTCCCCGTCTACGTCGGCAACACGGTGCAAAAGCTCGGGGACTATTTCGATGTGAAGGGCGAGACCGCCGAAACCCCGTCCGACCAGCTCGTCGCCATCCAGGGAGAGTGCGGGAACGTCAAGTACATCGGGGCGGGCATGACCGCCGGCCGCCTCATCGTGGAGGGCTGCGTCGGGATGCACGCCGGGGCCGAGATGGAGGGTGGAGAGCTCAGCATCACGGGTTCCGCATCCAACTGGGCCGGGGCCGAGATGAAGGGAGGCCTCCTGCGCATCCAAGGAGATGCAGGCCACCAGCTCGGCGCCGCCTACCGGGGGAGCCCCGAGGGGATGACAGGGGGAGTCATCGTGGTCGGAGGAGACGTAGGTCTCGAGGCCGGGGCCTTCATGCGCCGAGGGATGCTCATCATCCAGGGGGACGCGGATTCCTTCCTGGGAGTTCACATGAACGGGGGCGAGATATTCGTCTTCGGGAATGTCGCGAGGAGGCTCGGGGCCGAGGCGAAGGGGAACGGGGGATTCATCGCCTGCTTCGGAGGGGTCGAGTCCATCCTGCCCACCTACGTCTACGACACCACCTTCCGCCCCGACTTTTTGAAGCTCTACCTCCGGCAGCTCCGGGACCAGCTCGGTGTCGAGGCCGCAGGGGAGTACCTCGATGCCTCCTTCAGGAGGTACCGGGGGGACATCGCCGTGGGCGGGACCGCGGAGATATTGATAGCCGAACCATGAGCGGATGATAGATTGAAGGTAGGAATAGTCGCGTCGGACCGCAAGGAGTGGCACGTCGAGAGGCTCAACGCAGAGTTCAAAGCTAGGGGCGCCGAGGTCTACGTCCTCCCCGCCACCCGGTTCCGCTCCGGGGTCGGGCTGGAGCCGAGGCTCTCGGTGCGGGGCTACCCTATCGACGACTATGACGCAGTTATTGTAAGGAAGATCCCCGGGGGCACCGCGGAGAGGGTCTTCTACAGGATGGACGCCCTCCACCGCCTCAAAGACCTCGGGGTCTACGTCCTCAACCCCCCCGACTCCATCGAGGTCGCCGTGGACAAGTACTACACCTCTGCCCGCCTCGAGGACGCAGGCATCAATACCCCCCGTACCGTGGTGACCGAGAGGTTCGACGAGGCCATGAAGGCCTACGAGGAACTGGGGGGAGACGTCGTGGTGAAGCCCCTCTTCGGGAGCCTCGGAATGGGGATGAGCCGGATCAGCGACGATGACATCGCCTACCGCATCTTCAGGGCCCTCGAGATGACCCAGGGGGTCTACTACATTCAGGAGTACATCCCCCACGGGAACAGGGACCTCAGGGCCTTCGTCATCGGGGATGAGGTGGTGGCCTCCATGATGAGGACCGCCGACGACTGGAAGACCAACCTCTCCGCGGGAGGGAAGGCTGAACCCTACGACCTCGAGGAGGAGCTGGCGGAGCTCAGCATCGAGGCGACCGCCGCGATAGGCCTCGAGTACTCGGGCGTCGACATCCTCCGCTCCGAGGACGACGGCGAAGCCTACGTCATCGAGCTCAACAGCACACCGGGGTGGCAGGGGCTTCAATCCGTCACGGAGAAGGACATCACCGCACTGGTCGTGGATTTCCTTCTGTCTAAAATAGGGTAGGAAGCCCGTCAGGCTCCGGAAACCGCCTCTGAGCGCTTATCGACTATTTCCTGACGAACTTCTGGATCCGCTGACCCTCGAGAACCTCCCCCACGTAGAGGCTGCCCTCGGAGTCGGTCCAGGTGCAGTGGGGGGCGTAGAAGAGACCCGGCTCCTTGCTCCTCTCATCCCCGATGCGGGCGAGGACCTCCCCGTCGAGGTTGAGGATGCTCACCCTCCCCTGGAGCTCGGGGACGTAGACGATGCCCGCCTCGTCGATGGATAGGTCGCATGGCTGCTTGAAGCCCCCCCACTCATCGATGTACTCCCCGTCGGGGGTGAATATCTGGATCCTGTGGTTCTGCCGGTCGGCGACGTAGACCTTCCCCCCTCTGACCCAGATGCCGTGGGGGAGGTTGAACTGGCCGGGGCCCTCCCCGGGCTCCCCCCAGGAGAAGAGGAGCTCCCCTTCGGGGGAGAACCTGTGGACCCGGTTGTTCCCGTAGCCGTCGGAGACGTAGATGCCCCCGTCGGGGGCGAGGGCGACGTCGGTGGGGAGGTTGAAGGGCTCCCCGTCGGCGGCCTGGTCCACGTTCCCGATGGTCATGAGGAGCTCCCCGTCGGCGGTGAACTTCCAGAGGACGTGGCGGTCCCTGTCGACGCAGTAGATGTGGTCCTTCTCGTCGATGTAGGCCCCGTGGGCGTTCCGGAACATCCCCTCACCCCAGGACCCGATGAAGGACCCGTCCTTCTCGTAGACGATGATGGGGTGCTCCCCCCTGTTGAGGACGTAGACCCTGTCCCTGGAGTCGACGGTCACCCCGGCGACCTGGGTGTAGACCCATCCCTCGGGGAGTTTGTCCCAGCCCTTCACGACCTCGTACTCGATTTGATCCTTTAAAACTGAAACCTCACATCCTCGTATTCCCTTTGATACTTAGAATTATCGAGTCGCCTAGGACCAGTGGGCTTAATCGTCCCTGAGGGTAGCTTTTTAGCATGTATCTCTCGTTCCGGGGGTTCCTCATCTTCTGCTTCGGCGTCTTCCTGTTCACCCTCCTCGTGGTCTACTGGGACGTCCTCCAGCGGGGAAATTACGCCAGATCCCTGGGATCTCAGGGCTTCGCCTTCCTGGCGATGATCGCAGTGGGGGCCGCCGCAGTCTGGAAGTTCAGGAAATAATGAGATTTGCGCGCGAGGTGTCGCCTTCAAGAGGTGGGTCCGGCGGACAACGTTTAACTCGCGCGCATCGGGTCTCGGTGGACCCGCTATTTATCTTCCATGAAGGTTTGAGACCTGTCATAGATACGTATCGTAAATACCCCAAATCAATACCGGGAGTATAGATTTTCCACCCATGATGGCTTCGCCTCGACAAAATGAATAAAGGCTTACAAACTCGGCGAGGCTAGATCGGTAACGAGGGACCATCGTGAAGCGCGTCGAGATGCTCTATCTCTCCCAGGAGGAGATCCTGGACCTGGGGATCGGCCTCGGGGAGGTCATCACTCTAATCGAGAAGGGGCTGTATGAGCACGGGAAGGGGCGGGTGGAGAACCCCCCGAAGCCGGGGATCCACTCCAGGTCGGATGCTTTCATCCACGCTATGCCCGCCTACTTCGAAGGGCTCGGGATAGGGGGGCTGAAGTGGGTGAGCGGATACCCGTCGAACAGGGCGCGGGGCCTCCCCCAGATCCTCGGGGTGATGATCGTCAACGACATGGAGACCGGGGTGCCCCTCGCCGTGATGGACTGCAGATGGATCACCGCCGTCCGCACCGCCGCCGTAACGGCTGTGACCGCCAAATTCTGCGCCAGGGACGACTCGGAGATCCTGGGGGTGGTGGGCTGCGGCGTCCAGGGGAGGATGAATCTCCTCGCCCTCAAGGAGACGGTGCCCGGCCTCAGCCGCGTCAAGGTCTTCGACATCAACAGGGCTGCGATGGAACGCTACAGGGACGACCTCTCCGAGAAGGCAGGCGTGGATATCGAGATCTGCGGGAGCGTCCGGGAGGTGGCCCGGGGCTCGGACATCCTCCTCACCGCGACCCAGAGGCTCGAGGAGCCCCTCGTCAGGGACGAGTGGTTCGAGCCCGGGTGCCTCGGCTTCGGGATAGAGGCGAGTCGGGCTTGGTACGGGGACGCCATCCTGGGGGCCGACAAGTTCATCACGGACAGCTGGGACCAGACAGTCCATTACACCGAGCAGGGAGCGTTCCCGGACGGGTTGCCCGAGCTCCACGCCGAGCTGGGGGAGGTGGTCAGCGGCTCGAAGCCCGGGAGGGAGAACCCCCGGGAGAGGATCCTCGCCATCAACATCGGCCTCGCCCTCGAGGACGTGATCCTCGCAAACAGGATCTACGAGATCGCCTCCGAGGGGAGCGGCTACCAGAAGTTGACGCTTATGGAGAGGGACTTTTAACCCTCAATATTCCATAGTGTTCAGTCTTTCCTTCGCGCCTCGCGCGCGAGGCCACCGAGATCGCCTCCATGATCGGAATGTACAGGGACATCACCGAGCCCGGGGAGTACATCGACTGGGGATAAAGGCGTGCACCCCGTGATATTTGAGATCGGGGGCTACGTGTGGAACTGGACGACGTCGCCGTCCTGGAGGACGTGGTCGATGCCCACCCTCCCGCTCTCGAAAATCGCGCTGGGCCCCCTGATGCGGGCGTACTTGAACCTCTCGTAGAAGTCGCTGTGGATGATCTTCGCGAGGTCCCCCACGTTCATTCCTTGGTGCCCCACGATGGGCGCCACCGCCGCCGGCTTACCCGGCTGCTTGGTGTAAACCCGGATGATTCCGAGGAGCTCGAAGAGTTTGGCGCCTAATTTCTCTCTGAGGTGCCCCGGGTTCTCGGCCGAGATCACCATTATCTCCAGGGGGGCGGCGGAGGCCCTCACGCTCTCGATGACGGCGGGGTCTGATGAGATGTCCGCTTTGTTGGCGATGACCAGTGTGGGCCTGTAGACGGCGTTCCCGAACATGGCGTCTTCCACGATGTCCATGGTCACCCTGCCCCTTATCCTGACCAACGCGGAGCGGATCTTGTATTCCCTCAGGAGGCCGGCTATGTCGTCGGTGGTGCAGCCGTCGAGCTCCCCCTCCCAGATGAACTGGAGGTTGGAGCCGTGCCCCCTCCGGATCACCTCCACCTCCCCCTGGGGCTCCGCCGTGAGGACCCGGGAGTTCTCGAGTTCCCTGGTCACCGTGAGGAGGTTGCCCCCGGGGTCGTCCGTGAGGTCGACGAGGATGATGAGGCCGTCGGAGTTCCTGGCGGCGCTGAGGACCTGGAACCCGTCGGATCTGCCCTCCGAGCTCCCCTCCACGATGGGGGGCACCTCCACGAGCTGGAACTGGATGTCCTTGTAGGGGAGCATCCCCGGGGTGGGGACCCGGGTCGAGAAGGGCCACGGGGCGGGCTCCACCGAGGAGTTGGTCACCGCCTTGAGGAGGCTGCTCCTGCCAGCGTTGGTGGGTCCCACGACGGCGACCTGGGCGGCCCCCGCCTTCTCTATGAAGTAGGAGGGCCCGCTCCGCCTCTTCGCCGCCTTCTTCTTCTCCTCGATCTCGTCCCGGAGCTGGGCCATCTGGCGTTTGACCTGGGAGCACATCTTGTCCGTGCCCTTGTGCTTGGGCACCAGGGACATGAACTCCCCCATGAGCTTGAGGCGGGTCTCGGGGTTCCGGGTCTGGGTCACCTCGTCCCACTTCGACTTGGCGTCGGGGGGCAAGTTGGTGACCATCTAGATACCCGTGATTATCTGTTAGCTGGATAATAAAATCGCTTTGGGTCCCCCGGCGCTAAGCTTATCGGGAGGTAGGGGAAACCGGATCTGAGCATGGAGAGGCCTAAGGACAGGGACTTCGTGGAGACCGTGGAGGGTCTCCTCTTCTGCGTGGTGGGATACCTCCATCCCCCCGACCGGGTCACCGCTTATCTGAAGTATGTCCCGGACGCCGAGGGCAAGTGGAGGCGGGGAGAGGTCTCCTACGCCAGGGTGATACCCTACTACCACGTGTCCCAGGTCGAGAACACATATGGATTCCTCGGGGAGAGGCACCCGGAGTACCTCTATGACTGCCCCGTCCGGAACATCACGGTCTCCTCCGTGCCGAGAGACCGCGTCAAAGCATATTACCGGCCCAGGGAACGCCTTGAATCCATCATGAAAGACCCAGGTGACGAGCTCGAGTCCAAGCTCCGGGACCTCGTCGCCCTCCTTTCGGGCTTGGCGGGTCTCGACATGAAGGACTTTGGGGTGACGGGCTCCATCCTCACGGCTAGCCACAGCCTCGACTTCTCGGACATCGATCTCACCGTGTATGGCCGGGAGGCTTCCAAGGCTCTCAGGGAGGCCCTCAGGGAGACGAGGAGGAGCGACGGGGTGATCCAGCCCTTCACCGCCTCGAAGCGGGAGGCGTGGAGCCGCAGCAGGCAGGGGAGGTTCCCCCTGGGATTCGGGGAGCTGATGGAGTTCGCCGAGAGGAGGTGGAACTACGGGGTGTACATGGACACATACTTCTCCGTCCACCCCGTCAGGACGGACCCCGAGATCATCGAGGAGTACGGGGAGAGCAGCTACAAATCCATCGGGAGCGTGAGGGGTAGCGCCACGGTCGCCGACGCCTCGGAGGCCATCTACCTCCCCGCCGTCTATGGGTTGGAGGATGTTGAGACGGATTCCGGGCATGATGTCATTGAGGTTGCCTCCTATGAGGGATTGTACTCTGATATGTTCGATGTGGGGGAGAGGATTGAGTTCAGCGGCATCCTGGAGCGGGTCGAGGGGAGGAGGGGCATTCACCGTGTCGTGGTGGGGGGGGCGGGCTCTGAGCCCAGCTACATCAAGCGTTTTGTCTGATCGTCAGCTATAGTTTTTAACGTCGCCGTCGAGTACCCTACGAAGGTGGCGGATTTGGGGGTGGAGACCTGTCTGGGCATCGAGTCGACTGCCGACAACCTCGGGATGGGGGTGGCTAGGTCAGACGGGGCCATCCTCGCCAATGTGATCACCACCCACGTCCCCGAGGAGGGGGGGATTCATCCCCGGGAGGCTGCCCGCCACCACGCCAGGGTGATGGGGGAGACCCTCTCCGAGGCGCTGGATACCGCGGGCATCACTGCCTGGGACCTCGACTACATCGCTTTCAGCCAGGGCCCGGGGATGGGGCCATCCCTCCGCACCGGGGCCACTGCGGCCAGGGCTCTCGCGGTCCGTTTGGGCGTCCCCCTCGTGGGGGTGAACCATTGCGTGGCCCATATCGAGATCGGTCGCCTCGCGACGGGTGCCGAGGACCCTCTCGCTCTATATGTCTCCGGGGGGAACACCATTGTCACTGGGTTTGAGGCGGGGCGTTACAGGATTTTCGGTGAGACCCTGGACATCGCCATCGGGAATTGCCTCGACACTTTCTCCCGGGAGGCGGGGCTCCCCTATCCGGGGGGGCCTGCGGTGGAGCGGCTTGCCCTCGAGGGGAGCACCCTCATACCTCTTCCCTACGTGGTGAAGGGGATGGATCTGAGCTACAGCGGCCTTCTCACCGCGGTTACCAAGGAGTTCAGGTCGGGGAAGTGGAGCCTCGAGGACCTGTGCTTCAGCCTCCAGGAGGTGGCTTATAGCATGCTGGGGGAGGTCACGGAGAGGGCTCTCGCTCACACGGGGAAGCGGGAGCTTCTTCTCACCGGGGGGGTGGGGGCGAACAAGAGGCTGCGGGCGATGATCGGTTCCATCGCCGAGGAGCACGGGGCCACCCCCTGTTATGTCCCCATCGGTTACGCCACCGACAACGGGGCCATGATCGCCTGGACGGGGGTGATTGCGTACGGGAGCGGGATCAGGACGCCCATCGAGAGGAGCCACATCGATCCGAGGTGGAGGCTCGACAGGGTGGAGGTGCCATGGCGGAGCTGACTCTCATTGCGAAGGGGGCGGAGGCCGACATCCTCCTGGACCCCGACTGGAACGGCGTCAAGGCCATCATCAAGAGGAGGGGGGAGAAGAGCTACCGGTTGCCTGAGCTCGACGCGGCGATCCGGCGCTCCCGGACCATCAGGGAGTCATCGATCATCCATCGCGCCAAGGAGGCGGGCGTCCCCACCCCGTTGATCTACAGTGTCGACCCCGACGGCGCCCAGATAGTCATGGAGTACATCGAAGGGGATAAGGTCAGAGACATAGTCGGCAGGATAGGCCCCGAGGAGAGGACCCGGCTCTTCAGGGAGATAGGTCGGAAAACCGGGCTGCTCCACGGGGCCGGGATTGCCCACGGCGACCTCACCACATCGAACCTCATAAGCAGCGGGGGCAGGGGCGTCTTCATCGACTTTGGCTTGGCGGAGATGTCGGATGAGGTGGAGAGCAGGGGGGTCGACCTAAACCTCATGTACAGGATGCTCATCAGCACCCACTACGAGCACACCGAGGAACTCTTCACGGCCTTCAAGGCCGGCTACGAGGAGACCCTGGACGAGGCCCAGGAAGCCCTGGACAGGATGAACGAGATATCGAAGAGGGGAAGATACGTTGAAAGAGAATAAAATATGGCTCGCAACGGGCAACAGCCACAAGATCAAGGAAGCCAGGGTCGTTCTGGCGGAGTACGGGATCGAGCTCGGGCACATCGAGGTGGACAGGATCGAGATCCAGTCCGACGACCCGGGGGAGATCGCCGTTTACAGCCTCACGCAGCTCCCGGATGACGGGCGACCCGTCGCCATCGAGGACGCCGGCCTCTTCATCGATCACTACGGGGGGTTCCCTGGCCCGTACTCCTCCTACGCCCTCGACAAGCTGGACAACCCTGGGATACTGAAGCTGATGGAGGGGGTCGAGGACAGGGGGGCCGCGTACCACTCCTACGTGGCATTCAGATTCGGGGACGAGACCCACGTCTTCCAGGGCACGGTGAGGGGCACAATCACAGACAGCATGAGGGGAATCAACGGCTTCGGATACGACCCCATCTTCATCCCCGACGAGGGAGACGGGAGAACCTTCGGCGAGATGACGGACGACGAGAAGAACGCCCTCTCCCACAGGGCGAGAGCCTTCAGAGCCCTCGGAGAATGGCTCCAAGCCTTGAGATAGTTCGCGCGCTCGTAAGTATTAAGCGGTGATACGCTCTCCCGGAAAATCGGTGAACCGAGCTTTAGTTTGCTGATATGATAAATCTTAAGCGGTGATACGTCTCATTCCATGGTGAAGTGTCATCCCACATTGATTATAAAGGGTTTATAATTGCTATCTTTCTCTCCGTTGTCCTGTCAATTGGTATCATAAAGACGGTTCCTCAGGTGCAAGATGTCTTACGTGGTCCTCAAGGAGATCACGGCCTTCAGGGAGCGCAAGGACTTCAAGGAATGCGGGGTGAGTCTGGATTAGAAGGAATTCAAGGATCACAAGGACTCCAAGGCCCAGCTGGTGAGCCTGGTGAACAAGGACTCCAAGGCCTTAGGGGACCAGTCGGATTATACATGACCTACAATCCTGTCGGCGAGTACGTTGAGGTTCCAGGCATAATTAATGGCGATTTAAATGACGGAGGGGAAGGCTGGTATTATCAGGGAAAGGGCGGATTTGGTAGCTGGGATATGGCCATTCTGTATCAACATCTTACTATCTCTTTTATCATGCAGTCAATCGAGATTAACCAGAACTACGGATTGGCTTTCATGGTTGAGCCACAAGGAGCCAGACTAGAAATTCATTGCGAAGGAGAAGTGCTATTCTACGGTGACTTCAGAGAAGAGGCTTCCGATTGGATTGAGGTGGTTATTTCCTTCGGCAATATGGTTGGGCGTCATGACTTGTACTTCTATGTTTTGCCTGGGAAAGATGACGGCTCCCGCATAGCCATCGATAATATTACGATGGTGAAGTTTACTGGTCCAAGCGCGAGCTATGATAATTTCCTGGATGATCGGAATATGACAATAATTCAGGATTTCACTCAAAGCACAGAATTCAACATATCAGCTGGAACCGAAAGAACCTGGGAGTTTCTGATATCCGAATATGGTATAATTTGGGAAGCCAAGATCAGCTTTAGTGGCACCTATGTAAGTATGTCTCATGCTTGGCATCGAGACGAAGAGTCTTCGTCGGTAGTTCAGGCATCTCGTTGATATACACAGGTTCAACTGACATCGTATATTACGGTAGACCGGAGTATCTCTGGGGCACTATAACTGTCGATTATTACCTAGACGATAGCGACCCCAACAAAATATGGGTTATGGGTAGCATCATGACAAATCTTCCAACGATAAATAGAGGAGGCTCGGCATACATAGATATCTAATATTTTTTCTAGAACGTTTTTTAGCGGTGATATGTCCCACCCCGGGAAAATTAGCGAACAGGACTCTTAGCTGTCGATACGTGTAAATCTTAAATGGGGAAAAGCACCAGTAAAACAGACGGCAAACCAACCCTAAGGAAGACTTGAATTATGCCCCAACAATCTAACTATGATATTTTCATACATATTATTCACCAAATGTACTTAGGTTGTGATTTCCGATATGACCATCGAACAATCAGTCTTAATCCTCAAATATTTTCTCCATATTTTATATTACGAGAAATCAAAACACCAATAACACCCTTGGAAAAATATGTAAAGCATCTACCATCCGACTTCCTTGCCAATGCTAGGTCTGAAATGTATCGAAAAGATAGGGGGTGGATAAATAGGGGTGTCAATGAAGGCATAATTATAAGATTTATTGAAGAAGGTGAAACAAAATTAATTCCAGTATTACAGTCAGGAAGAACTGTGGGCATAGATTCATCAAGAAATACATTTGTTGTATGTTGCTTGGACAACGTTTTAACAGGTATAAGATATGTAGAAAAATATTTGAAGATTAAAAGGGATATTAGGAAGAACGAATTTAGATGGAATAATTTAAATAGTGTTGATAAAACATATTTAATCACTAAAATTAATACCTTATTAAATATATCTTGTAAAGCATTGTTTGCCATCGATACGAATTTAATAAACAGTACAAATCGACTCACTCATAATCAAATAATAGGTTTGATACAAGGTTGTTTTACAGGTTATGAAAATAATTCAACTCAAAACGCCGAATATAGGCAAAGTCTAAGACGGTTTTTTTTCGATCTCTGTAATAATATTTCCATTCACTGCGATCCAGATTTCGGTAGGATAAAACCAAACGATATTGTACGATTACTGGTTCGAAATCTTTCAAGAATTGGAGGGAGAATTCAACCGTGTACTCCTTCTCACGCAACGTTATCGTCTCATGAATCTTCATCCATACAGTTAGCGGATCTAATAGCAGGAACCTTCAGTACTCAAATACAATTTCCAATAATTCCGCCTCATCCAACCAAACATCTACTTTTTAACGATAAATGGATTAGCAGAAAGGACAAAAGGAAAAAAAGATGGGCCAAGGCGTACTATTGGTTAAGAGAAGATGGTTAGGTGCGTACGTCTTTATATCGCGGACGTTTTCGCATCGCTTCCGTTAGAAAGCGATAATGGCGACCCCGCACCCCGCTTGACTATACAGCTTTTGTACCTAACCAGTGAGTATACTCATTTTATCACATATAAACTAGTATCTGGAAACCTTTTACAGAGCCCATAACTGCACATCGCGCAGGCGAGCGGTGTTGCGCCCCCCGGTGAATCAGCGCGCGTTAAAAACAGGTAACTAATGAGTATCAAACAAAGAAATATTCAAAACTTGCATGCAAGACACTGGAGTTTAAGTAGCATAAATTGTGCTTCCGCGCACGATATCTCTCAAGGAGTGGCTCCAATCCTAAAAATAGACATCCCAGACCCTATCAGAGAAGGGCTACACAAAGAAAACAACCTTGAACACCGAAAGGAGCCTAAAAACACCCGGAAACCACCCCCAACCCACCCCAAACAAAGCTTGCTTATTACCCGATATTATTGTGAGAAAGAATCTGAAATGATGCATTCCTTATTGGCATATTTACTAAGATCAATAATGACTTTAAGCCAAACTTGTTCATGTGTTCCATAGTGTCTAGTTGTCTGATGGGTTTTCTTTGGGCACTGTTCGTTTTCACTTCAACGAGGAAATGTTCTCCATTTTTATGCGCAAGGAAATCCATTGAATGAAATGGCTTAGGGGCATTATCCTCGCTTTTCAGAGATACTAAACAGAAATATTCATGAATAAAACAAGATTCTTTTTCAGCACAGCCTTCACAGACATGGGGGAATTGATAGGTGCAAGGACAACTCGATGAAATATCTGAACTTTCTGTAGAAAGAGAACAGAGATGTGGTTGATTATGCCTAGGACAAAGCAGATCCATTTCATCACTGGTTCTACTGCAGGATAGGTGTGGACATAATGCGAGTTCTAGTTCTTGTCTATAACCTTGGATTCTTGTGGAAAAGTTAGGAAGTCTACAGACTGAATATCCTTGCCTCTCGAGATATTGACCCGCCAATTCCTCACCAAGTTTACCTGTATAATTAGCTACTTTTCCTGGCGAATAATTGAAAAATTCAGCAGGTAATACTTGAACCACCCTTTGTAACGATGGAGCAATCCATTTATCCTGATCTAAAAAGATCCCAAGTTGATGTTGAACCTCCTTTGATTGTGTCACACGCTCATAGAGTTCATCAACACTAGAAACCTGAAAATCTTGAAAATAACTATGTAATTGAGGATTGAGATAATATTCCCATGTCTGAGGAGTTTGTACAACCAGCTTTGATTCAAGTAGACTCTTTCTGGCGTTGGCGATTATACTTTCAGCTAACTCTGCTTTCTGTTCAGGATTATCCGTGACAACCTCAAGAAATTCCTTGAACTTAATTGAAGATATTATCTCAGATTTTCTCCTCGAGCCGTCGAGTAAAGAAGAAATAATTAACTGCTCGGATATGTTCAATGGCGCGATAGTTAATATTTCATTTATTTCTCTAGTACCAATTTCCTTTCCTAATATAACGAGTTCAGAATCTACTTTTAATAAACCAGATAACCGTAAATCCTCTGTGAAATCCAATATCTCTTGAAATGAATACGATGCAATGATGTTTTCAACAATTCGTGATTTGTTTCCACTGGAGCTAATATTTTTGTGTTTACATAAAATTCTGAGTTCTCGGTTGAGTATTTTACTGAGTAAATATTTTGATAAGCGTATCTCTAATTCGTCATCCAATGGTTCTCCTACAATAATCCCTCTTGAAAATTTTAAGTGCTCGGAATACTCGACGCGTGGCTATATGTTCTATCCATGAACATCAGGAGAATAATGGAATCCAACGTGAATAAAACGGAAATTATTGGATTCTATAATTCATGATTCACTATGGAATCTGCTCCACTATATCCAGGGGCTCATCAAACAGAGCATTCAAAGAGCAGAAATAATAAAGAAAATACAAAAAAACGTCTATTCAGACAATCCATACCTCCTTCCACGAAAATCACTGAAAAACATTCCCTTCAAACGAGGGGGAGTCAGGCATCCACACCTGAAAACTCCGCCAATCCACGAAAGGAACCCTGAAAACGCCCGGAAACCACTCTCCGAGCAATTCAGTAGCAGAACAACACCAAAACAAACCACAAAAACCCCCCAAACAACAAAAGGACCCGCAAAACAACCCCAAACAGACACCCTCCCACAAAAACAAAAAAACCAGTCACCCCCCCCGCCCGGGAACCCTTATCCTAAGCCACACGCACGAACCCCCCACCCAATAAAGCAATGTTTAAAAACAAACGACCCATTTCACATAGAGCAATCAGCGAAACACTCAACAACAGATGATAACCATGGTCGGCAAAAAGGCGTACATGAAAGGAAGATCCCGCTCCACAAGACCAGTCTCCAAGAGACCCCCCAACTGGGTCATCTACCAACCAGACGAAGTCAAAGCACTCATCATCAACCTCGCCCGAGAAGGCAAACCCCAAAGCCTCATAGGCAACATCCTAAGAGACCAACACGGCATCCCCCTAGTCAAACCAATCGTAGGCTACGGAATCCAACGCGTCCTCCAAGAAGCAGACCTCGCCCCCAGAATACCCGAAGACCTCTACAACCTCATGGTCAACTCCACCAAACTCAGAAGACACCTAGAAAGAAACCGCAAAGACTTACACAACAAAAGAAGCCTCCAACTCTCCGAGGCCAAGATCTACGCCCTCACACGCTACTACAAGAAACGAGGAATGCTACCCCAAGACTGGCGCCACAGAGACGAAATCGTCACCATCTGAGGGAGCAATCTATAGCCTCCCAGACCACATTTCTCAACTCCTATAAACCCGCGGTAGAGGCCCTCAAAGACCACATCCAACGAGACAACCCCCTCCGCATCATCACCCACAACGACGCCGACGGCGTCGCCGCAGGAGGAATACTAAGCCAACTCGCCAGACGCCTCGACGCCAGATTCAAAACCACCTGCGAGAAACGCGTCGACGACAAGATGGTCCAATCCATCGCAGCCGAGAACCCCCCGCTGGTCCTATTCTCCGACATGGGAGCCGGCTACCTAGACATGTTCGAGGAGCACCTCAAAGAGTCCCAGATCATCGTCCTCGACCACCACCTCCCCGTGAAGTCCGAAGCCCCCAACATCATCCACATCAACCCCCTCCTCCACGGCCTCGACGGAGCCCGGGGAATAAGCGGGGCCGGAGTCTCCTACTTCCTCGCCAAATCCGTCGACGAACAGAACGCCGACCTGAGCCCCCTCGGCATCGTCGGAGCCCTAGGCGACCGCCAGGACAAGGGAGAGAAGAAGACCCTCATCGGCATGAACACCATCATCGAGGCCGACGCCAAACGCCTAGGCCTCCTCGAGACCCACCACGACCTCATATTCTACGGCTACGAGACGAGGCCCCTGGCCCGGGCCTGCGCCTACACCACGAGCCCATTCATACCCGGCCTCAGCGGACGCGAGGACAAGTGCCTCGCCCTCCTCAAGGAGGCCGGCATAGAACTCAAGAACGAGGGGAAATGGAGGGCCCTCAGGGACCTCACCGAGGAGGAGAAACGCACACTATTCTCCGCCCTCACCAAACACATGATCTACGAGGGCTGCGACGCAGAGGCCGTCCACGACCTCGTGGGCACCATATACACCCTCAAAGGCGAGGAGCCCTGGACCCCCATCAGGGACGGCCGCGAATACGCCTCCCTCCTCAACGCCTGCGCCCGCATGGGCCGCCCCAGCATAGGCCTCAGCATCAGCATGGGGGACCGCAACGAGGCCCTCAAAGAGGCCGCAGACACCCTCAACGGATACCGCCGCAAGATCGGCGAGTACCTCGACTGGGTCCGCAAGGCCGACCGCATCGAAGAGAGGTCGCACATCTACACCCTGGTCGTCAACGACGACATCGACGAGCGCATCATCGGGGTAGTCTCCTCCATCCTCATCTCCACAGGCATCCTCAAGAAATACAAACCCATCATCGCCTCCGCCAAAGCCGACGGAGAACTCATAAAGATCTCCGCCCGAGCCACCGAAGACATGGCCAAACAAGGCCTAGACCTCGGAGACGTCATGATGAAAGCCGCCGAACCCCACGAAGGACGAGGCGGAGGCCATGACATCGCCGCCGGGGCATTCCTCCCCGAGGCGAACCAGGAGGAATTCCTCCAAAGGGTGAACGCACTTGTCGGAGAACAACTCAAAACCTGAGACCCGGGTCCAGATAACCCTCCCCTACAAGGACCCCGAGACCGCAGCATCCATCCGAGACGCCACGACACCCGACAACCAGGAGGCCCCCCCAGGCGTCACAATCCACACCACAACCGAAGACGCCACGCTCCACATCACAGTCACAGCCACCGGAATAGCAACCCTCATCGCCACCGTCGACGACCTCCTCTTCTGCATCCAAGCCGCAGAGAAAGCACTCCAAGAAATAGAATGACAACGCCCCCCAAAGAGTTCATTTTTAGAAGGTGTAGCACGGAACTCCGGCCTTTCTCCAAGCGTCCCTGGCGGCGGCACTCGTCGATCAACCACGGCCGCTAGCCCGTGTACCTCGGTTCTCTCGGCCGTCAGCACCTGTGCCTTCGCACATATCCGGATGGTCCCAGGCTAACCCGAGCCTCGCCCTCCGCTTCCCGCCCCCTTGCGAGGGTTTTCCGCTTCGCGCTTTTCCGTCTATGCTTTTATCCGTGCTACAGAACTATACCCGACATGATTTCATAATATCCTTACGTTTCTCCAAAACCCCAAAACACATACCTGAACAACGTAATAATGACCAATTATTGCCCCATGTCTGTTAAGAATGTCCCCTAATGATGAGACCAAATAATATTGAGGTGTGAGGCTCAATACAACCCCCCTTATCGAGGGATCTTTCCATGTATGATTTCAGGGATTAAATTATGAATAAACCTACCTGAGCCCCCTCGGAGAAACATATAAATTACCGGGCGCTCCTTTCAGGACATTGACCCAAGGAGAGAATTTGAAACTTGTCGAGGGCAGTCAGGGACAAGTGGAGGAGGAAGGAATGGTACGACATCTACCTCCCCCGCTACTTCGGAGAGACCAAGGTGGGCGAGACCCCCTCCGGAGACCCCTCGAAGATCATGGGCAGGGTGTACAACACGACCCTCGCCGCGATCACCGGGGACTTTTCCCAGGAGTACCTAAAGATGTACTTCCAGATCATCGGGATCGAGGAGAACACGGCCCAGACCGTCTTCAAGGGTCACGAGTACCTCAGGGACTACCTCCGAAGCTTAGTTAGGCGGAGGAGCACCAAGGTCGACGGGTTCTTCAGGATCGACACCATCGACGGATACAAACTCAAAATAGTCGTGACCGCGCTCACGAACAGCCGGATCCAGACCTCCAAGGAGAAGGCGATCCGGGACATCATGCGGGACGTGGTGGAGGAGAAGGCCAAAACCCTGGATTTCGGCCAGATAGTCCACGAGATGGTGCTAGGGAAGCTCGCCTCCGACGTCTACAACGAGGCCCGGAAGATAACCAGTCTCAGGCACGTCGGGGTCCGAAAGTCAGAGCTCCTCGGGATGCCCGCCTTAGTCCCCCGAGTTTAAATTCTAAGAGCTGCTTCTATCCATAGGCTGATCCATGGATCCAAGACGCGATGTAGCCCGGGAGGCCGCCCGCCTCCTCTACACGGAAGCCTCAGAGGAGTACTTACACGCTAAGGAGCGGGCAGCCCGGAGCCTGGGAGTCCAAACAATGCCAAGCAACCACGAGGTGGCCGTCGAACTCGACCTCCTGACAGACGAGATCGAGGGAAAAACCCGAGCTGAACTCATCCTCAAGATGAGGGATCTCGCCCTCGGGCTGATGAGGATCCTCTCGGATGTTAGACCTGTTCTGAGGGGAAGCGTCTGGAGGGGGACGGCCCGCAAGGGGAGCGACATCGACATCGACGTCTACTCGAACGAGCCCATTGAAGTCAAGAACCTCTTGGAAGACTCGGGGTACCGCGTGACCGGATTCCAAGAGAAAGTAGCCGTGAGCGGGAGGATGATGTCGAGATCGATTCATATTCAGGTCCGTCTGGAAGATGAGATCGAGGGGGAGGTCGTCGTGAGGCCCGTCGAGGAGCATGGTCTCGAGGTGCGGTGCGAAGTATATGGCGACGCGAAAAAGGGGCTACGCCTCCCCGAGCTGGAAAAGCTTATGAACACGGACCCCCTCCGAAAGTTCGTCCCCAGAAGGCGTTATCGATGAGACTATTTGGCTCTTCAGGAATAAGGGGAATTGCCAACGTAGATATCACTCCATTATTGGCCCAGAAAGTTGGCGCCGCCATCGCATCGATGTTCGAGGGCGGCGCCGTCCTCGTCGGGAGAGACCCAAGGCTATCCGGGGAGATGATCGAGCTAGCCTTATCCTCGGGTCTCGTATCCTGTGGATTCGTCGTGGGAACCCTGGGGGTCGTACCCACTCCCGTGGTGGCATGGCTCACGAGGGAGATGCAGGCTGAGGCCGGAGTAGCCATCAGCGCCAGCCATAACCCACCTCAATACAACGGGCTCAAGATATTCGACTCCACCGGGATGGCCTACACGATGGAGCAACAGGAAAGCCTCGAGGAGCGCATCCACAAGGGGGAGAATGCGGCTTCTGATTGGAACCGCGCGGGGCATGTTGAGGCGATGGACCTGAAGAGGCTCTACATCGATGCGATCTCCGAGCTTGTCGAGGCCCCCCTAGAGCAGCGGCTCGTATGCGACCTGTTCAACGGGGCCACCATATCCATCGCAAAAGATCTATTCGAAGAACTCGGTAGCCAGACAATCCTGATCAACGCCCAGCCCGACGGGCATTTCCCAGCTGGCAACCCCGAGCCGAACAAGGAATCCCTCCAAAGGCTCGGAAAAATGGTTAAAGCCTCGGGGGCTGAGATCGGCTTCGGATTCGACGGTGACGGGGACAGGATGATGCCCGTCGACGAGAATGGAGAAACCCCGAGCCCCGACAGGGTCATGGCTGCGTACGCTGGATACGTCGTGAGGGCCAACGGCGGAGGGACAGTGGTTACCCACGTGGGGGCCTCCATGTCCGTCGAGGAGGCGGTTGAGGCAGCCGGGGGCAGCGTCGTCAGAACGAAAGTAGGGGACGTCCATATCACAGAAGCCATGCTGGAAACGGGGGCAATCTTCGGAGGCGAACCTGTGGGGGCGTGGATCCACCCCGATATCCATCTTTGCCCAGACGGCCTTCTATCGGCAGTGAGGCTGATGCAGGCATTGGACTCCGACGGGAAGACTCTCTCCCAGTTCGTTTCAAGCATCCCCGAGTACCCCACCCTCAGGGCGAAGGTCTCGTGCCCCAACTCGGAGAAGGATGCAGCGATGGGCTCGATATCCGATATTGGAGAGGAGTTCGGGGAGGTCACGGACATCTCCACAGTGGACGGAGTCCGCCTTCAACTCGAGGACGGCTGGGTGCTGATTAGACCCTCTGGTACCGAGCCCATCATAAGGATCACCGTCGAGGCCCATGACGCGGAGCGAGCGAGAGGACTCTTAGAGACCAGCAAGTACTTTGTTCAATCAGTTTTAGGTGGATGAAAATGAAAGCTGTCATTCTAGCGGCGGGGAAGGGGGAACGGCTGAGACCCCTCACCGACACCAAGCCTAAACACATACTCCCTGTCGGTGGCGCGCCCCTTCTTGAATGGCCCCTCCGAGGCCTCGCCGAGGTGGGGATCAGCGAGGCGCTCATCGTGACCCACTACATGGAGGATCAGATCAAAGCTCAGTTGGGGGACGGCTCGAGCCTCGGGATCTCGATAAGCTACGCCCGTCAGGATGAGATGAAGGGGACAGCCGACGCCTTCGCCGTGGGCGAGGCCTTCGTTGGCGACGATGAGTTCATCGGGTTCTATGGCGACGGATTCATCACCGTCGAGAGTTTCAAGGCGGTCCTGGATGCCCACTGGACGGGAGAAACGACTCTGGGAGTCATCCGTGTAGACGACCCGTCAATGCTGGCGGCCGTGGAGCTGGATGGAGACCGTGTCACCCGACTTGTGGAGAAGCCCCCGAAGGGTGAGGCGCCCAGCAACCTCGCGAATACCGGGATTTATGTGTTCACTCCCGAGATATTCGACCGTATCAGAGATACCGGCCTCTCCTCCCGGGGAGAGTACGAAGTGACGGACTCGATAGTGTCACTGATCGAATCCGGGGCGAGGGTAAAGGCCGCTATACTCCCCCAAGAGGGCTGGATGGACGTGGGGCAGCCTTGGGACCTCCTGGAAGCCAACGCTAGGGCGCTCAGCGGATTAGCCTCCTCTAGGAGTGGGGATGTGGAGGACGGTGTCAGCATAAGTGGCCCAGTCCACATTGAGAAAGGCGCGAGGATCAGATCTGGAACGTACATCGAAGGGCCAGTATATATCGGCCCGGATAGCGACATTGGCCCCAACTGCTACATTCGACCTTGCACGAGCATAGGCGCGGGCGTTAGGATAGGGAACGCGTGTGAAGTAAAGAACAGCATCGTCATGGATAGCAGCCATATCGCTCATCTCTCGTATGTCGGGGATAGCGTGATTGGGGAGGGCTGTAACTTCGGGGCTGGAACGATTACCGCAAACATCAGGTTCGACAAGAAGAACGTCAAGATGAACATCAAAGGAAGAAGCGTCGACTCGGGATGCCGCAAGCTCGGAGCCGTGGTGGGTGACAACGCTCAGACGGGGATCAATGTGAGCCTCCTCCCGGGGATCAAGATAGGATCAGAAGCCTGGGTCGCACCCGGCCTTGTTGCGGACGAGGATGTGCCTTCAGGGTATTTTCTGAAAAAAGATGAATGTGTCCCCCGGAAAGACATGGACGACTAGTGAATCAGATTTATATTTCATCATTTCCCTTTCTCAGTGGAACCGATGGAAAAGAAGAAATTCAGGGAACTCTTCCCCCACCTAGCCGATGAGCTCGTGAACGGAAAGAGCGTCGCGGATCTCGAGGGCGAGACGATCAGACAGAAAAGATCCCTCAACGCGAATCGGAGATGGAACGGGTACGACCCTGATATCATCGACTTCATTCGCCGCTGCGAGACACATGAACAGGCGGCGAAGATCATTGATTACATGTCGAACGAGGGGGAGATCTCCTCTGAGATGGCGGAGAAACTAAGAAGACAACTCGAGGAGGGAGGCGTCAGGAGCTTTGGCAAGCTTAAAGAGAAGGGATATTATCACAGGAACGCACGCTAAAACTGTTTTCTCAGGTTCCATAGACGGTAATTTCTAAACTGGTTCACGATTCAGTAGGGTTGAAATCTCGGGACAAGAGGTTTAAGCCCAGGGCATCAGTTATTTAGTTGATTCAGTTGGCTCGTATTGTTGGGCTCGTGGGTAAGGCGAATGTCGGCAAGAGCACGTTTTTCGCAGCCGCCACCATGAAGGCTGTAGACATAGCAGGCTTCCCCTTCACTACCATCAAGGCCAACAAGGGAGTCGCATACCTCCGATCACCCTGTGTATGTCAGGAACTCGGGATCAAGGATGATCCTGTCAACTCCGCTTGCGTCGATGGGGTCCGCCTCGTCCCAGTCGACTTCATCGACTGTCCGGGTCTCATCCGGGGAGCCCACCAGGGCAAGGGGCTGGGGAACCAGTTCCTCGACGAGGTGAGGAGGGCCGACGCCCTTATCGTGGTTGTTGATGTGGCTGGAGCGACGGACGATAACGGCCAACCTGTCCCCCCGGGGAGCCACGACCCCGTCGAGGATGTGCGGATGCTTGAGGAGGAGTTCGATCTCTGGCTCACGGGGATCCTCAGGAAGGACTGGGAAAAGACTGCTAGGACCGCCCAAGCTGCCCGGGAGGAGATTGGGCGCCACCTAGAGGAGAAACTCACAGGTCTGGGGATGAACAGGTTTCACATCGCGGAGGCCGTGGAGAAACGGGGGCTGAATCCCCATGCTGCTTTAAGCTGGAGCCCCGACGATATCCTTGGATTTGCTACGGAACTCAGGAAGGCCTCGAAGCCCCTCATCGTGGCGGCGAACAAGGCTGACAAGGGGCCCGCTGAGGAAAATATGCGCATCCTCAAGGAGGTAGGCTATCAGGTCGTCCCCACCTGTGCGGAGGCTGAGCTGTCCCTCAGGAGGGCGACCGCCGCCGGCCTCATCCAATACACCCCTGGGGACAGCGATTTCGAGATCCCTGAGCCGGAGAAACTTTCGGGAGGCCAGACTAAGGGCCTGCAGCTTATCCGCGAGAGGGTTCTCGATAATTGGGGCTCCACGGGTGTCCAGGAGGTTATCAACTCCGCCTTTTTCCAGCTCCTAGATACTATACCCGTCTACCCCGTCGAGGACGCCGAGAAGCTCACCGACCACCAGGGGAGGGTTCTACCGGACTGCTACCTCGTCCCCCGGGGGACCACGGCGAAGCAGTTCGCCTCCCTCATCCACACGGAGCTCGGGGAGAGCTTCATATTTGCCATTGATGCGAGGACCAAGAAGAGGCTGGGCGAAGGCCACACCCTGAACAAGGACGATATCATCCAGATCGTTGCAGCGAAATCCCGGAGGTAGGCCAGGACCCATGGACGGACCCCGGGTTCTGGTCTGCGATCACATACACGACGACGGCGTCAACATTCTTAGGGAAGCCGGCTACATCGTTGACCTCAGGACCTCGATCACAGCCTCTGAGTTGGTTGAAGCTGTCGGAGACTTCGATGCTATCGTCGTCAGGAGCCGGACCAAGGTGACCGAGCAAGTCTTGGAGGCGGGGAAGAGGCTTAAGGCCGTAGCTAGGGCTGGAGTGGGCCTCGACAACATCGACTTGAAGGCCGTCAAGCGGCTCGGGATCATCGTGGTTAACTCCCCGGAGGCCCCAAGCAACGCTGTGGCCGAGCTCGTGCTGGGGCTCATGCTCAGCCTCGCCAGGAGGATTCCCGAAGCCGACGACAGCATGAAGAAGGGGAAGTGGATCAAGAAACAGCTCACGGGGATAGAGCTGAAAGGCAAGACCCTCGGGATCATAGGCTTCGGGCGAATAGGGTACCAGCTCGCGAAGAAAGCGGGGGCCTTGGAGATGCGGGTGCTGACCGCGCGCCGCGCGCGCGGGGAGGAAGCCGGGGTGGATGCTGTGGACTTGAATGAACTCCTCAGGTCATCGGACTTTGTCACTGTCCATGTCCCCCTGCTCCCCCAGACGAAACATATGATTGGGACCGAGGAGATAAGCGCAATGAAGGACGGCGCCTACCTGATCAACGTTGCTAGGGGAGGAGTTATCGACGAGGAGGCTCTGAGGAAGGCGCTGGTGAGTGGTAAGCTGGCGGGAGCAGCCTTGGACGTCTATGAGGAGGAGCCCCCCCAGGACCTTTCACTCACAGGGTTACAAAACGTGGTGAGCTTGCCCCATATCGGAGCGGCGACGGTCGAGGCTCAGAGAGCCAACAGCACCGTCGTGGCGGAGAAATTGATCAAGATACTGGGCTGAGCCCGGATGCCTGGTTTTATAGATTAAGATAATGCGATAATGGGAATTTTTTTCAGGTTAATGCTGGTTCCCGCTGATCCAGCCAACGTCCTTGTCCGACTTTATTGACGGGCTGCTGGGATCGACTAGAATTACTTCGAACCACTTGGAAACCCCGTCCTCCCAGACCCAGTACGAGTTGAGGACCTCGAGGTTGGGATACTTCCTGGCCACCCTCTCTTCGCCTATCAGCTTGATGCTCTTCGCAGGAGTGTACTTCTTGACGCCCATCCTCTTCTGGCGCCTCCCCATTTTGGGTCTTGGCTTGCGCCGTCCCCCTCGCCGCACCCTCACCCGGACCATGACGAAACCCTTCTTGGCCTTGTAACCAAGGCGCCTAGCCCGGTCTATCCTTGTGGGCTTATCGATCCTCACGATGACCGGCTGACGGCGCCAGATTATGACTCGCTGCCGCATCAGGCCTCTGATGTAGCTCTGGCTAGGCTTTTTCCATGCCTTCTGGAGGTGGCGGTACATTCTGTTCATCCTCGCTGAGCGAAACTATCGAACAAAACAGTCTTCGTTAATATAAACGTTGAGGGCTTGCTCTAATCGCAACGGATGTCCCTGCACTCTGAATAGATAGGGAAAATGGGTAGGAGTTGGCTTCTACCGTATTAGCGCGTAGGCTATGATGAGGGGTGCAAAGAGAGACGCGATCTGGCTCATCACGGTGACAAGGGTATTCAGCGATGGCCCCGCGGTGTCCTTGAAGGGATCCCCTACGGTGTCCCCGATGACGGCAGCCTTGTGAGCGTCTGAGCCTTTGCCCCCGAAGTGGCCAGACTCCACGTATTTCTTGGCGTTGTCCCAGAGACCCCCTGAGTTGGCCATGAGGATGGCCAGGAAGAAACCGCTGAAGATGGCGCCGCTGAGGTATCCTCCGAGGGCGTGAATCCCTCCGATGAAACCGAGGACCAACGTGCTGACGATGCTAAAGACGATGAGAGGCATGAGCTCCTTGAGGGCCCCCACGGTGGCGATATTGATGCATGCATTATAGTCGGGCTTCCCGGTGCCCTCCATGAGCCCCGGGATCTCCCTGAACTGGCGACGTATCTCCTCGATCATTCTGAAGGCGTTCTTGGAGACTCCTAGGATGATCATTGCGGAGAATATGATTGGAATCGACATTCCGATGAATATACCCATCATCACGAGGGGATTCATCAGGTTGAAGACGATGGGCTCTCCCGTTATGCTCATCACGATCTCCTGGAATGAAGCAAGTAGAGCTAGTGCCGTGAGTCCTGCGGCCCCTATCGCGAAGCCCTTTGTGATGGCCTTGGTTGTATTCCCTGCGGCGTCGATCTCATCAGTTATATCCACGACGTCTTCCCCGAGCTCAGCCATCTCAGCGATGCCCTTGGCGTTGTCTCCAATAGGGCCATAGGCGTCTCCGGCGATGATGATCCCCGCTATAGAGAGCATCCCAACGGCGGCGATGCCGATCCCGTAGACCCCGTAGAGGGAGAAGGAGATGGCGGCACCGATGCCTATCCCCAAGAGAGCGGGGAAGCAGCTGATGAGGCCATAGGAGAAGCCTGTGAGTATGCTGATGGCGGCCCCGGTCTGGGCTGCCTCGGCCGTCTTGATGGCTGGGGACCTGTTGATGGAGGTGTAGTAGTCGGAGGTCATCCCGATGACTATGCCTGCTAGGAGGCCTGCGATGTTGGCGTACCATATTTTGATGTCGTATCCTAGGTACCATGTGGCCGCATAGGTGAAAACTCCGAAGGCGAGTGTCGTGGTATACGTTCCCAGGTTCAGGGACTTCCCGGGGTCTCCATTTTTTCCCACCCTGACCAAGGCTATTCCGATAATTGATGCGATGATCCCGAGCCCTGCGAAGACGAGGGGCAGGGTCACGAGGTACGGGATCTGAGATGAAGCTCCCAGGATCATTGCGGCCATGATCGCCGCAATGTATGAGTCGAACAGGTCGGCGCCGGAGCCTGCGCAGTCCCCGACGTTGTCCCCCACGTTGTCCGCGATGACTGCGGGGTTCCTCGGGTCATCCTCGGGGATGCCGAGCTCGATCTTGCCCACGAGGTCGGCCGCGATGTCCGCCGTCTTGGTGAATATGCCTCCCCCCGCCTTCATGAAGAGGGTGAGGGTGCTGGCCCCTATGCTCATCCCGAGGAGGAGGTCAGGGTCCCCGGTGATCCAGTAGACGATGCTGATGCCCGCGAGGGCGAGCCCGACCACCATGAGGCCCATGACCGCTCCGCCCCGGAACGCGATGGGGAATGCCTCCGTGAGACCCCCCTTCCGGGCTGCGTTGGCGGTCCTGACGTTGGCCCTCACCGCGACCTCCAAACCGATGACCCCAGCCAAGGCGGACAAGACCGTACCGAAGACATACGTGATGCCGATCTTCACGCCCAGAAACGCTGAGAGCGCAACGGCCATGACGGCCACGAACATCCCCAGGTACTTGTACTCCGTCTTGATGAATGCCCTCGATCCCTCCTGGATCCATCCCGCGATCTCCTTCATCCTGTCCGTCCCAGCATCCTTGCGGATGACGTACTGGAAAAGGAAGAGCCCAAGCCCGATTGAGATCACCGATGCGACGGGCGCGATTAACCATGGATCGAACGAAACCAACATTATCACCGTTATTCCTGAATTAAATCTTTCAAGTGTTCGCCGAGATCATATAAAAGGTTGGTGGGAGGGGTAGTCTCTCAAACTCTCCGGTGGGAGACATATCTGCATCTCGGTATCCCGTCTGCCGGGCATAATCAGGAACGCTGTGAGGGACCCCAGGAAGCAGACGAAGCGCTGGAACGGCGTCAACGGAACGACCTTGAAGATCGGGTTGAGCGCTGTTATGTACAGAATCGCCAACGGCATTGCTACGGAGAGCATGATCGAGATGAAGCGCATCTTGTTCTCGGCCCATCCCTTCCATCCAAGGCTGAAGATGTGGTGTGTCTCGGACAGGCACTGGTAGGAGAGGAAGAACTCAAAGAAGACGATGCTGGTGAACGCGAAAGTCCTGGCGGTCGTGGCTGCTAACTCGTAATCGCCAGTCGCCATCCACGTCGTGCTGAACATCTATATATTAACGGAATGAAGCCCACGAGCGCCGCGAAGATGATGAATCACCAGAACCTCGTGAGCAGCCCCTCCTTCGGGCCCCGAGCGGATACTTCATCAGGGGGGTCCTGAGAATCGATGCTCAACGCAACGGCGGGTAGACCATCGGTGACTAGGTTGACCCAGAGGATGTGAATCGGTAAGAACTGCCGAGGCAGGCCCAGGAGGGTCACAATTGTGATCTCGATGAACTCGTCGAAGCTAGTCGCAAGCATCAATCGGAGGTACTTGTTGACGTTGTCGTAGATGTGGCACCCTCCTTGGATGGCCCTCACGATGGTGGCGAAGTTGTCATCCTCGAGGATCATGTCAAATGCCTCTCTGGTGATCTCGGTCCCTTTGATTCCCATTGCGATTTCGATATCCACCGCCTTCAATGCAGGAGCGTCGTTGACGCCGTCTCTTGTCATGGCCCCAATATGACCGTTCCTCTTCAGGGACAATGCTATACGCATCTTGTGCTCGGAGGAGATCCTGACGAAGACTCTGACATCGTCGATCTCCTCCACCTTCTCTTCCGACATCACGGAGCCGGGGACCTTCTCTTTCAGCACCCAAATCTCTATAGCGATGGCGACGGCAGTCAGCCTGTGGTCCCCCGTCACCATCACTGTTTTTCTCCCTGTATGCTGGGTGACTTTGATGGCCTCGGGAACCTCCGCCCTCGCGGGATCGATCATCCCGGTGAGGTCGACAAAGGCAAGACCACTCAATCTTCTCCATCCCATCCTCTTCAGCTACAGGGACCTCCTTATAGGACACGGCTAGCACCCTCAAAGCGTTGCTCGCCTATCCCTGCAAGGTGAACAGAACCTGTTCCCGGTTCTGCTCGTTGAGGGTCGAAAGATGTCCTCTGTCAGGCATGGGGAGGACTAAGTGGTGGTCTCTCCTTGTCCGTCTGTTTCATCAAGAAAACGCGGAGACCGCCGGTTCATCGATCTCCTTCTGGCGCTGCTCCCGGAGGCGTCTCTGGAGACTCCGGTAGGTGCTGTAATCCATGACGACGCAGCATCCGAAGAGGATCGCGGCTGTAAGTACTATGGCCATCAGTAAATAGTGCCAGACCATGGCTGCCGTTTATGTCGATAAATCGTGTATTTATAATATTTATGATATATATGATAAATAAGGTAATTAAGGATAAAATAAAGGATTATTTTATAGTAATTATTTAAAATTGAATAATGGGCGTCCTTAATTCTCATCGATGAAATTCAATTCTATAGTTCAGCGAATAACCCCATCGACCTCGAGGAAAGCCCTCTGACGGAGAAAAACAACGGACACACCCTCTTTCTTCAGAGCCTTCCTGAGTTCAGCGTCATTAGTCGCGACACTGAATCCCTGCTCGATCGCAACCCTCACCAGAGATTGATCCACAGCCTCCCCGGCTCTCAAGGAGTTCTCGAATACATCGCATATCTCCGCCATCTTTCTCGCGAAGCTGATCTCCTTGAGGAAACCCGGTTTAGCCCCTAGCCTCAGAAGGTCGAGTTCTTTGAGGACTGGGCGGGTCACAAGGCATTTGATATTTTCACCCAGGAGGCGTCTTAGCTCCGCGAAAATGTCCACGCCAAATTTTAACGGTATAAATAGGAAGTTGGAGTCGAGGAGCACCGCGACTTGGTGCCTATCCAAGTCTAGCCCTTCAGCGTGCCGACGCCTATCAGCCGCCACCTGCTCCCGATCCTCCGGCTTAGGGCCACCCGATCCCCGGCCTCCCCGCAGACGGGGATGGTCAGCGTGGCCTCGAGGTAGTCTTTGGCTACCTTGGTGACGGCCCCCATGGTCTTGGCGGTCCCCACGTTGAGGAGGAGCCGCTCTCCCTTGGCGACCGAGGCCACCTTCCCCATATCTCGGCTCCCTATGACGTTCTCGAATAGCCGTATGTCGAGACTGATCTCCCCGAGGACGGGGGGAAGTGTTCCTGGCTTGCCTATGAGGCTGCCTACGAGGCCGTCGGACTTTGTGAGGGATGGGTCGAGGAGGGTGCCTACTCCTACGAGTCCCCCCGGCATGGCCTGCTTCACCGTGGTGTTCCCGGAGTGGAGGCTCGTGATCTCGGTGAAGAGCCCCTTCATCTTGACTTTGTTCTTCTCCCGGACGGGGAGGCCCGGCCTGATCTCGACCTCCTCCCCCGCCTCGAAGCTCCCTTGGATTATGGAGCCTCCCACGACGCCTCCCTTCAGATTATCGATGGAAGTGCCGGGGACGTTGACGTCAAAGCTCCTCACGATGTACATCCTGGAGGACTCCGTAGTCGCCCTCTCTGGGGTCTTGAGATACTCCTCCATAGCCTGGAGAAGGAGGTCCGTATTGACCTCGTGCTGGGCTGAGACTGGGATTATCGGGGCGTCCTCTGCCACTGAGCCCTCCACGAACTTTTGGATATCATTATAGTGGCGGATCGCGTCCTCCCGGGTCACGATGTCAATCTTGTTCTGGACGATGAGAACATTCTCGAGGCCAACGATATCGATGGCCGCGAGGTGCTCTCGGGTCTGAGGCTGGGGGCAGCGCTCATCGGCGGCGATTACCAGGATGGCGCCGTCCATGACGGCTGCGCCGCTGAGCATCGTTGCCATGAGAATCTCGTGGCCCGGGGCGTCCACGAAACTGACGGCCCTCTGGAACTCCGCCTCGGTTCCGCATTGAGGGCATGATGTGGACGTGCAGTAGCATTGGGGCTCGTCGCAGTTGGGGCACTTGTAGATAGCGGCGTCAGCATACCCCAGCTTGATAGTGATCCCCCTCTTCAGCTCCTCGCTGTGGCGGGAGGCCCATACGCCGGTGAGCGCCTGGACCAAGGTTGTCTTCCCGTGGTCGACGTGACCTATGGTGCCGATGTTGATCTCGGGTTGGCTCGGAAATTTAGGAATCTTGATTCTCCCCTTTTAACGGTCACAGTAGTTGGGGGGGTTGGTCCTATAAACGTTTATGAATTGATGCATGAGGTTGCTTGGAGGCTCCCGAGGCCCTAGATCTCCCAATTCCTTCGCCCTGAATCGCTCTATCCGGCTCGAAGAGGATCATCGAAAGCAAAGCGAGGAGCTCCTCCTCCCCTGAGAAGATCGAGTCCTCGAAGAGGATAGCCCCCTCCCGGGAGGCGATCCGGGCCAGCAGGAACCGCTCATCGTCCGAGTTGATGAAAATGACGGGGGCTGTGAAGTCCACCTTGTTGATCTGGACCACGTAGGAGAGTTCCCTCGCGAGGGAGCTGGTCTTCGGGTCCAGAGGGGAGTGAAGGATGACTCGTATCCCCCGGTTGTTATTCTCATCGAGGAGTCGGTGAGCGGAGTTGAAGAGGAGGCCCAGCCCGTCCTCGTTCGTCAGTATTGTGAGGCTCCTCTGAGATTTCCCGATCATCTCGAGACACTTCCGCATCGTCTCTCCCTCCTCCTCGATATACCACACGATCTTCTTCCTCGGGCGGGCATCGTCCCGCTTTTTCTCATGGGTCCTCGTCAAAGCTTGGAGGACCGCGTCGAAGTCTAGGGCCCTTCTCCTGAAATCGTCTAGGAGGGCCTCGAAGGCCTCGGCCGGATTGGAGGGCATGAAGACCTTGGGGGATCCCGGGATCTCCACGACGAGGCCGTTGTCGATCAGCTTCCTCAGGGTCCCATAAACCTTCGTCCTGGGGACCCTGCAGTGGAGGCTCAGCCTCCTCGCTCCCGACGAGCCCAGGATGAGGAGACTCAGATACACCTTTGACTCGTACTCCGAGAGGCCCGTGTAGTCAACGATCTTGGGCCATGTTGCGAGGAGGTTATCGATGTCTCGGGTGCGGGCTCTTCTCGTGGGTTTATGCTCCTTGACGAAGGCGTATCTACTCATAGAATCCCTTTACGTTGTTGAGATTCCGATCTAACTCCTTTTTTTAATGCTGTCACTATCGTGATCGAAGTATAGTTACAAATTTCAATAAATCTTAAGATTATGATGCACGCTTGAGAGGTGCCTTGGCCTTATTTTCAATTGTATAATGTTTTTCCTTTAGGCTAAACAGTTTTATAACTACGCTCTTGTATGTTTTTGATTCAGGTGGATCAGATGGTCAATGATACAAATGTCCCCGTAAAAATCCCTAAGGAGCTCTACGAGAAGATCGAGGAGAAGATCTCAGGTACAAGCTTCGCGTCCGTTGAGGCGTACATCGTGAGTAAGCTCGAGAACGAGTTCCCCGCTGAACCTGTCTACACCAAGGAGGAGGAGGATCTCATCAGGGAGCGCCTCCGCCGTCTGGGATACATCGAGTGAGGGTCACTGTATGCTCCCTCCCCACGGCGGCAAGCTCGTAGACAGACTCGTCCCAGAAGTAGATCAGGCGAGATACAGGGAAGAGGCTGCTGAACTTTTCGAGGTATCCGTCTCCCTAGAGACAAGGAAAGATTACGAGAGCATTTCCTATGGGCTCTTCAGCCCATTAGAGGGACCCCTGATGTCGAATGACTACTCGTCGGTCTTGGTCAACGGGCGGCTCGAGAATGGCATCCCATGGACCTTCCCGATTGTTCTCGACGTATCCGAGAAGGTGGCAGCTGAGATTAGTGAAGGAGATGACGTGATGCTCTCCCAATCGGGGGAGCCGTTCTCGGTTCTCCACGTGGAGGACAAGTACTCTATCGATAAGCGAGTTCACGCGGAGAAGATATTCAACACGGTGGAGGGTGCCCACCCCGGGGTCGCGCGCACCATGGAGATGGGCGAGGTGCTGCTCGGGGGGAGGATAGACCTCTTCGAGGACTCCCCGGGGAAATTCCCGAGGTACCGGCTTAAGCCCAAGGAGACCCGGTTTCTCTTCAACGAGATGGGGTGGAGGAGCATCGCGGGCTTCCAGACACGTAACGCCCCCCACATAGGTCATGAATACATTCAGAAGACGTCCCTCGCCTTCGTGGACGGATTGTTCATCAACCCTTTGATCGGGAGGAAGAAAGCGGGAGACTTTAAGGATGAGGTTATCATCGACTCCTACGAGGCCCTCATACAGCATTATTATCTCAAGAACTCGGCGGTCATGATAACCCTCGAGATGGAGATGAGGTATGCGGGGCCAAGGGAAGCCATATTCCACGCCATCGTCAGGAAGAACTACGGTTGCACCCACTTCGTGGTGGGTCGAGACCACGCCGGCGTCGGAAACTACTACGGCCCGTATGAGGCCCAGGACAAGTTCGATGAGTACCCTGATCTGGGGATCGCCCCCATCTTCTTCCGGAGCTTCTTCTACTGTAAAAAGTGCGGTAGTGTGGAGAACGACAAGATCTGCCCCCACGGGGCAGAGCACCATATCAACTTCAGCGGGACCAAGATGCGAGAGCTCCTGAAGAACGGGGAGAGGCCAACAAGCGAGATGATGCGCCCCGAAGTGGTGGACGCCATATTAAAGCATCCTGAACCGTTCGTGGGATAATGACGATGCGGAAGGCTATCCTCGTCGGGCTTGACTGCGCGGCACCCGCGCTCCTCTTCGAGAGGTTCATCGACAGGCTCCCCAACTTCCGCAGGCTCATGGAGAAGGGGGTCTATGGTAGGCTCGAGAGCAGCGATCCGCCGATCACTATACCCGCCTGGACCGTGATGGCCTCGAGCAGGTCCCCTGGTTCTCTGGGGCTCTACGGATTCCGTCACAGGAGGAACAACTCCTACAAGGATATCTGGATCGCATCCTCGAGGAGGGTGCAAGCCAAGAGGATCTGGGACTACGTCTCGGAGGCGGGGGGAAAGTCTTGTCTGGTTGGCATTCCGCCGAGTTATCCCCCGTATCCCGTTGACGGTTGGCTGGTCGGGGGCTTCATCACCCCTGACACGAACAGGGAGTACACCTATCCACCTGAACTCGGCGAGGAGATCAAGGGAGTAGTCAAAGATTACACGGTGGACGTCGAGTTCCGCATCGAGGACAAGGCCGGCCTCGTCAGGGAGCTCTTCCAGATGACTGAGAATCATTTCGAGGCTCTCAAGCATCTGGCGAGGACGAAGGATTGGAGCTTTTTCATGTTCGTGGAGATCGGCCTCGACCGGATCCACCACGCCTTCTGGAAGTACTTCGACGAGGAGCATTATCTTTACGAGCCCGGGAGCGAGTTCGAGGACGTAGTGGGGGACTATTACGAGCTCCTCGACAGGAAGCTGGGGGAGCTCCTGGAGATTGTGGACGACGACACAGTGGTCTTCGTCGCCTCGGATCACGGCGGCAAGGCGATGAAGGGCGCCTTCTGCATCAACACATGGCTCGAGGAGCAGGGCCTGCTGAAGCTTAGGAGCCCGGTGGAGAAGGTTGTGAGGCTGAATGACGCTGATGTGGACTGGGAGAAGACGGTCGCATGGGGATGGGGCGGCTATTACGCGAGGGTATTCCTCAATCTCAAGGGCAGGGAGGAGCATGGAATCGTCGATCCCGAGGACTATGAGAAGGTGCGTGACGAGATCGCCGAGGAGCTCATGAAGATCAGGGGGCCCAACGGCGAGGAGTGGGACACGAAGGTGTTGAAGCCCGAGGATATTTACAGCGAGACCAGAGGAGACCCCCCCGATCTGATGGTCTACTTCGATGACCTGTACTGGAGGTCAGCAGGGACCATGGGGCAGCCCGATCTATATCTTCCCGAGAACGACACGGGACCAGACGACGCTGTCCATGACAAGATGGGGCTGTTCATCTACTATGACCCCCGAGAGGATCACGGGGGCAAGGTCGTTGACCTGAATATTCTCGATGTGGCCCCCACTCTTATGGAGGTTATGGGTCTCCCCGTTCCTAGGGACATGGAGGGCAAGGCTTTACTGTCCCGCTGAAGATTGCGCGAGCCATCACGGGAAAAGAGTCTGAGGATGGCGTTTGAGAAAAGGTTAAGAGCGTTTCATCGCATGGATTAGATGATCCACAGGGTGCACATTTGGTCATGACGCCCCTCTCCCGCGGAGTATCCGTTCTATGAGTGAAATCGAGATAGTAGAGTACACCCCGGTATCCGTCCGCGAGACCCTGATAATGATGAAGGACATCTCGGAGCTCATGATCGACCTCGCCTACTCGGCGGCCCTATTCAACAACCGGGAGCTCGCGGAGGAGGTCACGGAGCTCGAGGAGAAGATGGACTCCCTTGTATATGTCCTTAATATGAATCTGATGCTCGCCGCGAGGGACAAGGCCGACGCAGAGAGTCTCGCCGGGGTCGCGAAGGTGGGCGCCCTCACCAACAGCATATCCGATGCAGCCGCCGACATCGCGGGCATCGTTCTCAACGAGATCGGGATACACCCCATCGTGAGGGAGGTCTTCCAGCGCACCGAGGAACACCTGGCTCGGGTTCAGGTCTCGGAGTCCTCGGTGTTGGCGGGGAAGACCGTAAACGACCTTGACCTAGCAGCCAAGGTTGGGGCCGACATCATCGCTGTCCGGCGGGGGAAGCACTGGATGATCAACCCCGAGAAGGAGATCGTGCTCCCGGAGGACATCCTATTAGCGCGGGGAACCGCCATGGGCCTTAAGAGCTTGGTGAAGGCGGCCCGAGGGGAGGTGGACGAGATTGGCTGATGAGCTGCTGCTCTTCGAGAAGATAACCCAAGATCTCGTGGAGCTCAAGGACACCTCCGAGATGATGATGGACCTCGCCTACTCCGCCCTCCTCTTGAACAGCAGGTACTTGGCTGAGGAGGTGAGATTGCTCGAGGATAAGGTTGACAGGCTCCACACGGAGTTCGAGCTCCTGGTTCTCTCAAGCAGAGTGGAGTCCCAGGAGACGCGTGGGCTACTGGGGCTGATCCGTATGGGTGTAGTGACGGAGAGGATCGCTGACGCCGCCGCCGAGATCGCCGAAGTCGTCCTCCGGGGAGGGGAGCCACACCCGGTCCTGAGCATGGTGATCCAGGGCGCCGAGGAGACCGTGGAGACCGCGGAGCTCGGTGAGGGCTCGCTACTAATGGGGAAGACATTGAAGGAGGCGAGGATCCCCGAGGAGACCGGGATGTGGGTCCTGGTAGTCAAGAGGGGGGATCGATGGATACGCCCCCGGCCTGACTTGGTTCTCCAGGTAGGAGACGTGGTTATAGCGTCGGGCTATGCGGAGGGTGAGGAGGACTTTAAGAGTCTGGTCAGTGGAAAGCCCTCTTCAGGCGATTAGAACTCCCATTATCGCAGCGAAAAGTGCATTCCACAATTGGAAAGGCTTGTGCTCTAGGATATACCCATATGTAGAATGCGTCTATTCCTGGGCTTCCTGAGCCTCTTCCACAGGCTCCACGGGCTTGGGCTCCGCCTTCTTCTTTTTTTGCCCCTTAGGCTTCTCGACGATCTTGAAGTTGAGGAAAGTCGTCTCTGCGGTCACGGTGTTCCCCCGGACCACCACCCTCTTCCTCTCCCCCTTGTTTTTGGGCTTGAAACCCACTCCGCCGCTCAGAACGATCCGGGCCTTGACGCCTCCGTGGACATCTGGACGCATGGGTATCCCGTCCTTGTCGGTGCCCCCTGTGAGCTGGATCCTGTAGCCGGCGAGATCAGCGACGGTGCCGTCGATGGTCTCTCCGATCCTCAGCCCCACCAGCGAGGACATCCTCGCGTCCTCTAGCTCTCTCTTCTCGTTCGTCCCCGCCTCGGGGTCAGCAATTATCAACACAGGCATTTTTCTCACCTAGAAGGCCCAGACCATGTCCTTCTTGCGCTTAACTTCGATGAGCTCCCTGAGCGCCTCCTGGGCGCCTGCGGTGAGCCGCTCCGAGTATTTGTCCCTGAGCAGCTTCGCGTGTTTTTCGGGAACTTCCACTAGGAGAACATCGCGCTCTTTTATATGTCTACCGACGATGGGTCGGGGCATCGAGACGGCCACCTCCTTTCCCTCCTCAGCGGTGGAGACAGGGTCCCCGGAGTCCTGGATCTGGGTGATGAGGCCAAGCCGGTCCCCCTCCAAGTTGACCATCCGTGTGTTCGACGTGATGCTTCCCTTCAGCACCTTGACGCCGAAGATCGCGGGCTTCGCTCTGCGGAAGATGAACCCGTCCATGATCTCGATCTTCCCGGGCTGCACGAGGGCGTCGTACTCCTTCCGGATCTTCGCCTCTCTCTCCGCTTCCATCCAGGAGATGTACTCGTCCATGAGGTTGTAGATTATGTCGCTGGTGAAGATGGGGACCTTCTGGTCGTGAGCCTCCTGCTCTGCGTCGGGGAGGGCCTTAACGTTGAACGCGAGGACCACGCCGTAGAGGGGCTCCTCGTACTTCACTGAGAGGGCCTCCTTCACCTCCCTGCGGCTGATGTTCCCGATGTCGGCGATCCTGATGGGGACGTTCTTGGCCCTGAGGCTCTCAGTCAGCGCCTCGAGGCTGCCTAGGGTGTCCGTCTTGAGGATGATCCCGAGGTTGTCGGTGGAGATCTTCAACCGCTCAAGCTCCGATGAGACATCCTCTATCGCCTCCTCAAGGGTCTTCTCGCCCCCCACGGCCACAAGGGGGGCTCCAGGGACCGCCTGCTCCAAGTCGGGAGCCGCGATCTTGACCCCCGCGGCTGCGGGAACCTCCTGGACTGTGTTGAATTTTTTCTTGGGGTCCCTGATCTCGTCCAGGGGCTGAGGTAGGAGGATCGCCCGGATGCTGCTGGTGATGGGGCCCTCCTTTCCGCCGATGACGATGATGTCATCCGCCTTGAGGACGCCGTCATAGATGATCGCGTTGATGGTTGTGCCGAGGCCCACCTCCTCCTTCACCTCTAGGACGGTGCCCAAGGCGGGGCCCTCGGAGACCACGAGCTTGTCCGCCATGTACTGCTGAGTGAGCCCGATGAGTACAGCGAGGAGCTCCCCGAGGCCCTCCCCCGTCTTTGCGCTCACGGGGACGATCGCGACGTTCCGGGTGAAGTCCCGGACCCTGTCAAAGCGCTCCGATGCCATCCCCTCTCGGCTCAGGGTCCCCATGATCATGTACAGGCGGTTGTCCAGATCCTCTTTGACCAGGGGCACCTGCTTGGCGTAGGAGACAAGAAGGGGGGTGTTCTCCATACTCCTCCAGCCATCGATGCGGTCGATCTTGTTCGCGGCGATGATGAACGGGGTCTTCCTCGACTTGAGGATCTCTAGGCTCTCATAGGTCTGGTTCTCGAAGCCGTGCATCACGTCCACGACGAGGATCGCGACGTCGGCCACGGAACCCCCGCGCCGCCGAAGGTTGGCGAAGGCCTCGTGGCCCGGTGTGTCGATGACGAGGAGGCCGGGGATCTTGACTTGGGCCTCGAAGTCCTTTATCTGCTGGCGGGTAATCGCGACGAGGGTCTCTATGGGGAAGAAGCTGGCGCCGATCTGCTGGGTGAGCCCTCCCGCTTCCCTGAGCTGGACCGCGGAGCCCCGGATCTTGTCTAGGAGGCTTGTCTTCCCGGTGTCGACGTGCCCCAGCATGCAGACGATCGGCTGCCTTAAACTCATGTTGAACGCCCGCGAGTTAGACGGAGGGCGGATTAATATATCATATGCATCGGCGTACACCCCTTATAGGACTGGGCCGTCAGGGTAATCGTATGTTTGACGGCGTCCGGAGATCCTACACCCTGTTGATCCTGTTCCTCAACGAGGTCATCGAGGAGCTGGGGACGGACAGGGGCCTCGAGATGCTTCAGGCCGCAGTCGAGAAGCAGGCAGAGGTCATCCACAGCGAGCTTCTTAGGGAGCTGTCCCATGATTCGCCTCCGCTGGAGATAGGTGACGTCGTCTACCGGACTTTTATGGAGGAGGCGGGGGCCGAGATCGTTGTCCACGAGAGGGATGACTCTTCGATTATTTATCGGGTGGCTCGGTGCCCCTTCTACGAGGCCTTCCTCGACGTGGGGATCGACTGCGGCTACTTCCTGGGAGGGCTGTGCGTCAACCTCACCCTCCCCGCGATCCAGGCCATCCTCAGCAGGTTCGACGGGCGCCTAAGGGTGGAGTCACGGCTTGTCCGGGAGAGCGCAGAGGAGTTCTGCCTCGAACGGATATTCCTCGGGGCCTGAAAAGTCTAAAACGTTCTAGACTCCTATGATCCCCCATGTCAAGCAAAGCCGGGGAGTTGCCCCTCAAAGGGATTCGGGTCCTCGACCTGAGCAGGGTCCTCGCGGGCCCCTTCTGTTCCATGACCCTCTCGGATCTGGGGGCCGAAGTGATCAAGGTGGAGATCCCGGGTCGGGGAGATGACACCCGTGCTTACCCCCCCTTCGTGAACGGTGAGAGCAGCTACTTCATGTCTATCAACAGGGGGAAGAAGAGCGTCACCCTCAACCTCAAGACCGAGGAGGCCCGGGAGGCCCTTCACAGGATCGCGGAGAAGTGCGACGTCTTCCTGGAGAACTATCGTCCCGGGGTCACCGCTCGCCTAGGGGTGGACTACGAGACCCTGAGAGAGGTTAACCCCTGCCTCGTCTACTGCAGCATCTCCAGCTTCGGCCAGACGGGGCCCTACGCCCAGTGGCCGGGGTATGACCTCATAATCCAGGGGATGGGGGGGCTCATGGGGGTCACGGGGGAGCCCGGGGCGGCCCCGGTGAGGATCGGTGTCGCGATCACCGATCTCGGAGCGGGGATGTGGGCCGTGATCGCCATCCTCTCAGCCCTCAGGGCCCGGGAGAAGACGGGGAAAGGCCAGTATCTGGATGTCTCCATGATCGACGGCTCGGTCTCGTGGATGACTTATATGGCGGGTAACTACTTCGCGACGGGGAAGGTTTCCCCCAAGATGGGTTCCGCCCATCCCAGTATTGTGCCGTATCAGGCCTTCGAGGCGGGGGACGGGAAGGGTATTCTGGTTGCAGCGGGGAACGACCGGCTCTTCGGGATGCTCTGCGACGTATTGGGGCTCGGGGGGCTCAGCGGTGATCCGCTTTATGTGAAAAACGAGGATCGGGTGGCGAACCGGGGGACGCTAATTCCCCTGCTGCAGGAGGAGTTCAGGAAGAGGCCTCGGGACGTGTGGCTCGAGGCCTTCAGGGCCATCGGATTCCCCAGCGCCCCAGTCTACTCCATGGATGAGATCTTCGCCGACGAGCAGGTGCTCCACAGGGGGATGCTGGTGGAGATGGATCATCCCAAGGCGGGGAGAATCAAGCAGATCGGGCCGGTGCTCAAGTTTTCGGGGACGCCCTTTGAGGTGGGGTTGCCCCCGCCGGAGCTGGGGGCTCACACCGATGAGGTTCTCGAGGAGATCGCGGGTTACTCCCCCGAGGAGGTCGAGGGCCTCAGGGAGAGAGGGGCGATCTAACCTTTTTTCGATATAGTGGTCATGAAGTTTTTCGGTTTATATGGTCGCCAGTCACGAGTCTGTTGCTCTTGTTGTCGGCACCGGTGGGGCGGGGTTGAGCGGCGCCATCGAGGCATGGCTCAGACGGGAAGCCCTCAGCCTCAGGGATTCCCAGCCCCTATCCGCGGTAGGCCTCGTCTAGGTCACCTGCATGGACAGCACCGACCTCAGAGACTGGAGCGAATAATTAACTCAATATACCAGCTGGAATACCCTCCATCTTTTGCGATCATCGCGTGCGAGAACTCCCAATGTAGAGGACAGGGATAACGCGAAAAAATGAAAGATATGTTACCATGAACCCGATAACCCTGAAAAACCGTTTTTATCAGAAAAGGAGACCGAAAAACAGGCTTTTCGGGTAGGGGGGAGGGGGGGGTCATACGGATCGTGTCTGAAAAACACTCGGATCGACGAAAGAAACGAGAAAACAGGTCCGATGCGATCCGATTCATATCAAAAGGAGCACTTATGCAGTACAGAAAAGGACACCAGTACTCTTGGAAGTGCTCTACGCTTCTATGAGCCCGTCCCTCTCTGAAAAAGGAATCCCAAAAACAATAAAGACGCAGAAGACCGTGAGAGTATTATGACTGGACTCAGAAGAAAGGAAAAAGAGATCAAGGACAAGACCGAGATCGAACAAGTCCTAAGGGAAGCCACAGTGGGTAGACTCGGAACAAGCAGAGACGACACCCCCTATGTCGTCCCCGTCTCCTACGTCTACCACGACGGAAAGATCACAATCCACGGCGCCAAACAGGGGAAGAAGATGGACGACATCGCGGCGAACCCCCGAGTCTGCTTCGAGGTAGACACAAGCGAGATAATACCATCAGACGACCCCTGCAACTACAGCTACAGATACAAGAGCGTCATAGCCAACGGCACCGCGAAAATACTGGAGGACTCCACTGAGAAACTCAAGGGGCTCAGGCTCCTCACAGAGAAATACGCCCCTGGAAAAGGGCTCGCCCTCACAGAGGAACACCTCAAGAAGAACTGGAACCTGAACATCGTGGAGATCACAATACAAGATATGGTGGGAAAGAAGAGCACCGCATAGCCACGGAGCCAATCCCTAGGTCGACCGGACGCCCAACCCCGTATCTATCTCCGCGAACATCTCCCGCTTAGCCCTGCAGATAGGGCAGACATACGGGGGCTCCTCCCTGAACACCACGTAACCACACACCCGACAATAGCGGAGAGTCCTCCCCGTCTCAACGCTGGATACCTCAGACGGAGACTCCTGACTATCCTCACCGCCCGCAGCCAGCAGCCCCCTCATCTGCATCTCCGGAGGCCTCCTCTCCGGTATAGGGTCAGCCGCACCCCGCTCAAAAGACGCCTCATCCACATAAAGGCAACAATAACAAGTCCCGAACTCCTGCACATCAGGGTCCCGATAATCACAGGGGCAGATAATATCCCGATCCACCTCGAAGACTCCCGACGAAAACCTGCAAGGACAGGAGGGATACCCGTACCTCTCTTCATTCACCCGCAAACCCTCGAGGAGAGGAGCCAGAAAATCGGGATCAGGATTCAGCCAATAGCCTCGGGACCGGGCGTCCAGCTCATGCCTCCGCTTCACATCTTCGACGGAGATCAGAGACCCAGCGCCCCCCTGAACTCATCGGGCTTAAACCCTGAGATCACCACCTCGTCATCCACTATAGTCACCGGAAACCCTAGGGGCAAATCCCGCTCCTTAAGAATCCTGCCAACTTCCCGCTTCTCATCCATAGTACATTTATCGACGTCAACATACTCGAAAGCGACGTCATTCTCACGGAGGAACTCTTTAGTCCGCTTACACCAGCCACACGTGCTCAAGGCGAACACGAACACGCCGTGCTCCGATCTCTCCCCCTCAACCCTAACAGTAGTCAACTCACCCAAACCAAATCGCCAACCACACAATAAGACGAGAACCGCTCGAAGTATAAATAATGACATTCAGTAATACCTGAGGCTCATCTCCCACCTGTCTAAAGACACCCCACTCAGGCTTTTATCAGACCTAGGAAGTCTAATTTACGAAAACGTATGGGCAAAGAGAAAAAATACGACGGCTACAAGGCCTATAGCTACCTCGAGCCAGGCCTCGACTACAAGGAGTACAAACTGACCAGAGCCACCGACAGAGTAACTCCCTACGTCGTACCCCTGTCAGAGAACGAGGAAGACCATTTCGAGGAATTCGTCGAGAAGAACACCATCGTCGATCTCCACGAACACCCCGTGCTCTGGCCCGAGGACATGGGCGAAGCCATGGACCTTAACCACATGGGCCGAGACTTCATGGCCTACGAGGCTCTGAGCAGGGCAAGGATCGACTGCGTATTCGATCACTTAATGGACGGGACCGCATACATCACGAGCTACAGCGGCTGGAAGTGGAGCGACGTGATCCACGACATCGGGATACGACTCTGCGACCTCCACCACCAGAGCATGGTGACCCACTGCAAAACCGTAAGCGACATAGAATACGCAGCTGAAAACGGGAAGGTCGCGATGGTGCTGGCCCTCGAATCGGCGACCCCCATCGAGAACGAGCTGGACAGGATCGACATACTCCACGGCATCGGCATTCGCAGCCTTGGCATCTGCTACAGCGAGTCCAACATGCTCGGCGGAGGCATGAGCGAGACCAACCAGGACTCAGGCCTCACCGACTTCGGCTACGACTCCGTCAAGCGGATGAACAAAGTCGGGATGCTAATCGATGTAGGACACACCAACGACCGCACAGCAATAGAGACAATCGAGGCATCCGACAAGCCAGTCTACAACAGCCACAGCGGGCCTGCAGCCATCGCTCAGGGCCACACAAACGGAGACGAGGTGCTCCACGCATTCGCAGAGAACGACGGCCTCCTCGCCGTCGGCGGAGCAGGGAGAGGGCTCAGGACGAAGGAAAACCCGGTGGGGAGCATCGAGAGCTACATGGAATGCGTCGAGTACTGCATCGACATCATGGGCATAGACTACGTCGCATGCGGCCCAGACACACTCTACGGAGACCATCAAGGCCTCTACGTGCACTGGTTCGCAAGACACCTAGGTAAACAGACCCGACCCGGGAGACCCAAAGAGGAGGAATACCCGATACCCCCCGGAGTCACAGACCCCGGATACGTGAGAGGCCTCGAGAACCCCAACGAGTTCATGAACATAGCCCGATGGATGATCAAACACGGATACTCTGACGAAGAGACAGCCAAGATAATGGGTAAAAACGCACTACGACTGCTCAGGGACGTCTGGTAGAGACGCCCCCCTTTATTTCCGCCTATACAGCGAAACCAGCACAACTAACCAATAACCATAGTTCGGGATAGTCAGAAAAAAGCTCAGCCAATACCCCTCCTGAGCATAAAAAGCCAGCATAAACGAAATGGCCAACGAGATAAGAACAGTACCCGCGAAATTGTACCCCCTGAGAACACTGCGATCCATGTACGCGGTATAAAACATCAACACCCCGGAGCAAAACATGAACAGATTCGCCACGTCCAAAAGAGAAATCAAAGCATACTCATGATACTCAAATCGCCTAATAATGCTTCATATAAACAAAGCCCCAGGAAAAAGGCTCACGAAGCCCTTAATATGCTCCGATGAACTAATGAATTCCGTCGGGTGCAGAAAATGAACGCATCCAAAGCACTTTTAGAGATGCTCAAAAGTTACGAGGTGGGCCACGTATTCGGGCTCCCAGGGGAGACCACCCTGAACCTCTACGAGCAGTGGCACGACTACCCCGAGATCGTCCACGTGATGGCGAGGGACGAGAGGAGCGCCGTATTCATGGCCGACGGATACGCCAAGGTCAGCTACAAACCAGGCGTCTGCGAGGGGCCCAGCGTGGGCGCCACACACATGCTCCCCGGGGTCGCAGAGGCATACAAGGCCAGCGTCCCCATGGTGGTCCTCACATCGGACATCCCCCTCCACCTCGAGAAACGCAACATGCTAACCGGAATCGACCAAGCGGCCCTCTTCGGCGGAGTCACAAAGGAGACCATCACAGTCACCGACCCCTCTGAGATCCCCCACGTGATCCGGAGGGCGTTCAGACTCGCCACAGGGGGGAGACCGGGACCAGTTCACGTCCGCCTCCCCATGGACATCCTGGGAGAAGAGATCGAAGACCCCCAGATATACGCCCAGAGAGATTTCGCGGTTTACCCCGGCCACAGATCAACCGCCCAGGAGGAACGCATACACGCAGCGGTGAAACTCCTGACCTCCTCATCCCGACCCGTCATCGTCTGCGGACAGGGAGTCCTCTGGTCCCAAGCTTGGGACGAAGTCCAAACGCTAGCAGAGCTCTACGACGCCCCCGTGGGAACCACGATCAGCGCCAAGGGCAGCATCCCCGAGACCCATCCCCTCTCCATCGGAGTCATCGGGGCCCGAGGAGGGACGACCCTATCCAACGGCGTCGTGGCAGGCGCAGACCTCATCCTATTCATCGGCTGCAACACGGACTCCGCCTCCACGGCCAAGTGGACCATACCCCCCCTCGACACGACCGCCAAGATCATCCACCTAGACATCAGCGAGACCGAGGCGGGAAACAACTACCCCACAGACGTCATCCTACTAGGAGACGCCAAAGCCACACTGAGAAAGATGATCGACACAGCACCAGGCAAGAGCGACCCCGAAAACGCCTCCAGACTCGAAGCTATCAAAAAAGCGGCGGAGAGCTATGACCTCCAGATATCCGAGCTATCAGCCACGGACGAGACCCCCGTCCACCCCCTGAGATTCGTGAAGGAGCTGACCGGGGCGATCCCCGACGAATACGTGATGGTCGTCGACGTCGGGGTGAGCGCCATCTACACCTCCACATTCTTCAAAGTCAGGAAAGCAGGGCGGAGCGTCCTCTACAACTACGCAATGGGATCCCTAGGATACGCCCTACCGACATCCATCGGAGCCCAATTCGCGAGACCCGACAGCTGCATAGTGACCCTGATGGGGGACGGCAGCTTCGGGTTCACCGCGGGGGAGCTGGAAACCCTCAACAGGCTAGGGGGAAACAATAACGTGATCCTGTTCAATAACTCGAGCTTCGGCTGGATAAAGGCCGCCGCCACGTTCTCCCACGGCCCCGAGTATGCGAATTTCGCGACGGGGTTCTCCGATGTGGATTACCCGAAGATCGCTGAGGGCTTCGGGTTACGGGCTTACAGCGTGGAGGACCCCGGGGAGTTGGGTCCGACCCTGAGGGAGGCATTCGCACTGGATGAGCCCACTTTCATCGAGCTCAAGGTGATGCCTGAGGATGAGCTGGTGCCCCCCGTGCCCTCGTGGATCAAGAGGGCTGGGGGGCTGGGGCTCCGGTACGTGGGCTGAGGGTTCTAGGCCATCTTCCTTTTCCAGACGCTGTACCAGTGGCGTAGGGAGCGCTCTCTCCTGTCCCCCGTGGATTCGTAGAAGCTGGGGTAGCCGTCGTGGCTGACGGCCTCCTCCTGGGTGGCTCCCTCTGAGATGAGCCTCCTCATCTCGCCTCTCACGGCTTTAAACCACTCTAGCTGAATCTCGATCTCGCCTTTATCGCAGACGGGTCCGTGGCCAGGCACGATGGTGTCCACGTCCATCTCCAGGATCGCCTTAAAGGAGTCTGTCCACTCGTCGGGATCGGCGGTGGGGTCACCCGCCCAGGGAAATGTCTTCGCGAAGAGGAGGTCCCCTGCGAAGAGTGTCCTGTCTCCGGGGATGTAGACGACTGCTGACCCGTCGGTGTGGCCTGGGAGATGGATTATCTCGATGCCGTCGAGGGCGTATCGTTCGTCGTATGTGGAGGTGGGGAGGACTATCCTGAGCCCCTCGAAGAGGGGCGCCCGCTCTGGGCGGTTCTCCCTGATGTCCTCAAGCATCCTCTCTAGGTTTCCGGGGGCCCACTCGGTCTCGAGGTTCTCCTCCATCTTCTCCCGGAGGCGTCGGTGGGAGACTATCTCGCAGTCCTCGAATGCTTGGTTTCCGAATATGTGGTCTCCGTGGATGTGGGTGAGGAGGAGATGGGTGACGGGTTTGTCGGTTACGGTGGGGATGCTCTTCCTGAAATCTGCCCCCGAGACGGGGTACTGGGCGTCTACGGCGGCGACGGAGTCCTCCATGAGGATGATTCCCACGTTTCCCCCTGTCTCCCCGTCGCAGTTGGCGTAGACCCTGTCTGATACTTGATCGAGTCTCATGATTGTCGATCTAGATATTACGTGGAAATGTATTAAACGGCTGTGCCGTGGACTCGCCCGTTTTTAGGAGGTTTTAAAGGTCCCGAGTCGGAGTGAGTCATGTTTGAGATGGACTTCGCGGATATGCTCCTCCTCGGTCTGCCCCTTCTGGTCTTGGCCATCGTTATCGGATATTTCGTGATCGTCTTCAATCGTCTCTACAGGTATCGAAATGCCGCGGATGCCACCCTGAATCAGATAGGTGTGGCGCTGAAGAAGAGGCTGGACATGATCGAGCAGCTCCTGGGGGCGGTGAAAGGGTATGTGAGTCATGAGAGGGAGCTGTTCGAGTCGATCGCGAGTCTGAGGGCGAGCATGGCGGAAGTGGGGGCCAGGGGGCTCGACGACGTGAATAGGGAGTCCTACAGGATCACGGGGAACATATTAGCTATCGCTGAGGCTTATCCTGAGCTGAGGGCGAATGAGACCGTGACGAAGCTTATGGATGCGATCGTGAGCGTGGAGGAGGAGATCGCGAGGCAGAGGTACACGTATAATAATGTGGTCCAGGAGTTTAACACGATGGTGGACACCATCCCCTCGAATTTCGTGGCCCGGACCCAGGGGATGGGGAAGCTGGATTATCTGGAGTTCGAGGAGGGGTCCGGGCGGAGGCCTGACGTTTCGGGAATTGCCGGGAATTGAGCGAGCGAAGGCAGATTCTCACCCTCGTGGCTGTATCCCTGGTTCTGGGGGTCACGGGGCTAATTGTGATCGAGTATCTCCCTAGGGTGTTCAGGGATGACTCCGCCTACGTGGAGAGCTACCGGGCGGTGCTGTATCCTGATGGTAGGCTCGAGGAGGAGTTCACGTATAGGCTGAACGAGGAGGAGTTCAGGATGCTCTTCAGGCTCTGGAGGGCGCCGTTGTCTTTGGAGCCTTTGGATAGGCCTTATGTCATGGTCCTGGGTGTCGTGGGGCCTCCTGGGGCTGTCGGTTATGTTAGAGATCACACGTCTGAGCCTTTCATCATTTCATCGTCGGGGGGCAGTCCCTCTGAGTACTGGGATCTTCTCATGTTGGCTGAGGCTAATGAGGTGGGGGTCCTGGATCCCCGTAGGTTCGATCCCGGAGCATATCCGGTAGATTTCTTGTTTGATGTGCATCCGCCCCTTGAGTTCGATGACGATGTCGGGCATCTGAACCTGATGCTGGCCGATGAGCACCTGGAGTACAGAGAGGTGGAGATCGTGCTGGCGGACGCTGATTACATTCAGGAGGTCTATCCTCACCCTCCGTCGCTGCGGGTGGAGAGGCGGGGAGGGGATATCCTCCTGACTGGGAGGTCGGGGAAGGATATGCTGCTGGAGGTGGAGATGCTCGTGGACCTCGATGCCCTTGGGGGTTTCGATGGGTTCCCGAGCCGTGTCGATGATGTGAGGGGGCAAACTGTGCGGGCTAATTCGGCGTATTCGAGGGAGTACTTCTTTGCTCTGCTGCTCAGGGATGGGGCTCGGGCGCTGGCGCTGTTGACGCCCCTGCTGCTGTACGCCGTCTATCATCGTTACGGGCGGGAGAGGGAGTATACTGTGCCGAGGTATCTCAGCACTGTGCCGAATCGGGAGAGGCGTCCCTGGCTCGTTAATCAGATCTTTAAGAGCGACGCCCTAGACTATGATGCGGACGGGTTCTATGCGACTATCCTCGACCTCCACAGGAGGGGAGTTGTCCGGTTGGATTCGAAGCCCGGGGGGCTGCTCATCACGCTCATCGGTGAGGAGGTGGATGATCCATATGAGCGCAGGGTGCTGGGATTCCTGAGGGCTCTCAGCGTGGGGGGCGTCGTCGATACGGATAGGCTTGGGAGCATGACCGAGTTGATCCGGGAGGGGGGCGAGTCGGCTGCGAGGGCTTTCGAGCTCCAGAATCGGCTTGAGAGCCTCACTACGGAGGTCAACATGGATGTGGCATCGGAGTTCATGGTCAGCGGCAGGAGTAGAGTTCTTCCGCTGCTCGTGTTGCCCTGTCTCGTTCTGGCAGCAGCATTTTTGTTTGCCTCGGATCCGAGTTTCTTCCCGATTCGTTCAGCCGCTGTCGCTGCCTCCGTGATCCCGATTGTGCAGGTGGTTGTTGCCATGGGTTTTCCGTCGAGCCTGTTCGGGATGTGGAGGGGGGACTCGTATCGGGAGAAGTTGGAGTGGGATGCTTTCACCCGGCATCTCGACGATCTGTCTCAGATCGAGAGGTATCCTCCTGAGGATATCGGGATGTGGGGGGAGTGGCTGGTCTATGGGACGGCGCTGGGGGTGGGGGACGCGGTGGTGAGGGCTCTCAGGGTGCTGGAGATCGATCTCCCGGAGGCCCGGTATATGAGGGCGATGCCCGTCTATTTCCATCCGTTCGTCGTGGCGAGCACTCGGAGGGTCTCCAGCAGCGGGGGGCGGGCCTCGGGCAGCTTCGGGGGAGGGGGATTCGGCGCCGGGGGAGGCTTCGGCGGCGGTGGCGGGGGAGTCAGATAGGTCCTATCTGACTTCGCTCACTTGGTTTTCAGCACCCGCATCTCTTTGGGCAGCTTCTCGGAGGCTGTCTGGGTGCTCACGGGGGTTATCCGACTCGGAGGAGTTCGTCGAGGATGCTGAGTTGTGTGGGGCTGTTGCGGACGATGTCGCTGCTGGTGATTATGCCGAGGATCTTGTGTTTATCGACGATGGGGAGGGTTTTGATGGTTTTGGTGGCCATGATCTTGGCTGCTTCGTCGATGGCGGTGTGGGGGTCGATGGTGATGAGGGGGTGGGTCATGATGTTCTTGGCTTTGATGGTGGCGGGGTCGTGGCGGGGTTCCACGATCTTTTGGAGTATGTTTCGTTCGGTGATGATGCCGACGGGTCTTCCGCTGTTGACGACGATGACTGAGCCGATCCGGAACTTGTTCATCTTCCGGACGGCGTCGAGGGCGGTGTCGTCGGGGCGTACGGTTTTGACGTTTCGGGACATGATGTCTCTGACTATCATTATTCCGCTCATAGAATCACTTCATAAGTCCATTTAGTCGTTTGGTTGGACGGTTATTATACGTTTCTTTGAGGCGGCGGTTGATATGAGCTGTAGCATAGGATAAGGGTTCCCGGGCTAGGGGGTGGGTCTCTGGTGTGGTGGGTGTTGCTGCACTTTTTTTGTTTTTGTGGGGGTGTCTGTTTAGGGTTGTTTTTTGGGTTGTTTTGTTGTTTGGCGGGTTTTTCTGGTTTGTTTTGGTGTTGGTTTGGTACTGTTTTGCTACTGAATAGCTACTGTTTTGCTTGGGGGGTTGGTGGGGGGTTGTTTCCGGGTGTTTTTCGGGTTCCTTCCGGTGTTTGGCTGTGTTTGCAGGTGTGGATGCTTGACCTCCTATCGTTCGGGGGGAATGTTTCGATCCTTTTCGTGGAAGGGGTACGGATCGTCTTTACAGACGTATTTTTCCTTTTTTCTGCTCTGTGGATGGTCTGTTTGATGAGAATCTTGAAAGAAATTGGCGGGTTCAGGATTCGTGGTGAACTATGGCTTCATTATTATGCGATGTAATCCCAGGATTAAAGCCCCGGCAAGGATGCCGATCATTACCGATATGGGGGGGAAGCCGGGTATTCCTTTCTGTTCAGGCTCTGATTCAATGATCCTGAAAGATGCGGTCTCACTGGTAGAGTCTCTATATGTTGAGTCGCCTTGCCGGGACGCAATGACGCTCCATGATCCTGTCTCAGTCGAAATATGCGATTCCGAGTAGGAGCCATTTGAATCGGTGGAAACGGTTCTTATGGACGTTGAGCCATCTGGCTTCGTAAAAGCTATGGCTACATCAGCTCCTGAGATCGCGGGGAATATTGACCCCGAAACTGTAACCGAGTCTCCTTCAGTGAGTTGAGATTCAGAAGTCTGGATCGATATGCTTGAGGGTATTTTTGTTACCGTGAAATGAACGACAGGGCTGGTTGATCCTTCAAACCCTCTATCGCCCTCCCAACTTGTATTTACTTTCCACGAGCCAATAACATGTGGAGTGAATGAAAAGTAAAATGAACCATCGGACTCTGTGTTGACGGATCTCGTGGCAGTCTCTCCGTCTGGTTTGATAAATGATAAAATAACGTTCTTATCAGGGCATGATGGGGTTATGAATCCTTGTATACTGATATTGTTGGCCATTATAATTTCAGATGGTAAAACACTGCATGAGATATCGGTTATCGACTTTTTAATTGAAAAATTATACAGGTACTGTTGGACCTCTATCCCCCCGTCATTTGTTTGATACTTGATAGATGCTTCAACAGATGCATTGCCTAAAGAGTGCGCTCTCATGAATAAGTTAAGCTCATGTACTTCATATCCGTGCAGTTTTCCGAGCGAGTGGATAGACTCATTGAGGAGCATTAACCCATCAGGTGCACTGATAGTAACGTTAGTCGAATATGCGGTGCCGTTGCCATTATTCCGAATTATCAGCTTTAATTTTACGTCTTTGTCAAAAGAGGTCTCATTTTCGTAGCTAGCGGAGACTGAAACATCAGGTATGAAAATCCCTAAAGTCTCCAGTAGGCTGACGTCATACTTCATATCGTAACTAAATTGCTCGTAAACTTGCCATTGGACTTGTTCGACTTCAGACGAATCCCTTTTAATTAACTCCGAAATATGTCGTCCATCTAGAATACCAAAAAGTTTCCATGTCGGATCAACAGGTAGCCATCCATACTCGGGAATAAAGACCTCCGTCCATCCGTGAGCATTATCTGTCTGGTTAAACTGCCCATCGTTTTTGTAGACGAAACCACTTACTACGAGAGCAGGTATCCCTGAAGCTCTACATAAGGAAACGAAAAGATCGGAGTAATCTGAACATACGCCTTTCCTCAGATTATAAGTCGTAATTGCCCCGTATCTTCCGGTCTCTTCCCCGCTAAGGATCTTTTCGTATTTATCATAATCGTACTCAATATTGTCGGCAACGAAATCATATATCGCCTTTACTTTATTGATGACGCCTATTTTTCCTTCCGTAAGGTTCTTAGAGAGGCTGTTAATCGTCGGATTATCTACCTCCCAATACTCATCTGCTGTCGTATATTGTAGTAAATTCGAAGGTAGCTTGTCCAATTGTACACTGTATGATTCATTATAATCCGGTGAGAGCCTAATTTTTATGAGAGCATGCATGGTTATCGTTGTTTGCTCGCCCGAATCAATAGGTCCTATAACGAACGTATATCTGGGATTTCCAGACTCGTCATGGGATATGGAAAAAGGGGGAGGTATGCAGTCTATCTGTAGGACTTCCTGAAATTCCCCTTCTAAGGGACCAGGTACTGTAAATTCACCTAATTTCTCGGTTTTAGAGCCTTCATTAGTAAAAGTGTATTTGTAGGTGACATTATAATGTACAACTGTGTCCGCTAACTTTACATTTAGATAGTATTGTTCCTCTGCACTAACTCCGAGCATTTGCCCAGACAGTATAGTGCTATCCGCGCTCTCTCTCATGCTAAGAAAGGATGGTTCGTACTTTACTAGACCATAACTTTGCGGGATATTAACCGTTAGTGTTACGTTTTCCTTGTAAACATCGTCCGTTACCGTCCATATCCCTAGGGATTTTTCTGAACCCGTTATCGTTATCCTATCATCGGCATAGAAATTTACTTTTAGGAGATAGGTTTGATTAGCATATACTTTTCTACCTAAATCGATGGTAAGCAGAGTCCAATTACCTTCGACAGCTTTATTAAAATTTAGAGGACCGTACTCATTCTCGACTGATATTTGTTGAGTGTCTGCCGTGTGAATGTACATGGACCAAGTGTCGAAATAATACCTCTCCTCTATCAAAGGAGTAAAAATATAATTTAATTGAACTTTTACTGATAGGTCATCACGTATTGTAACTGTCTCATCATAAAGTAATATCTTGTAGTTTTCAGATGAAGAATTTACGGGATAAGGGGTAGCGAGGACAGTGAAAAATATGAGTAGACAGAATAGGCGCATTTTTTTCAAGAGGTATCATTCCCCTTCTTAGTTATCGTGCGCTCCTCGTATGTATTTATTTTGCACTTCACAATTATTTCAGAGTTGACAAAGAACTCTGAAATGGGTGGAAGATTCGTCTTTCGTAGTGAAAGGCGAAATTCTCCCCCATACTCTTTTTCTCACTCCACGCGCTCGTAAGTTTTAATCGGTGATGCCCCCCCCGAGGCTCGTAGCTGCCGTCTCTGGTAAAGATTAAATGGCGAAAAACACCAGTAAATGGTGAAAGAAAATGTCTCAAGGAGTATCTAAAAATTACCTAATAGCATCTCTAATCACGGTCCTCATCCTTTCACTGATATTAAACTACAGCATTTTAACCACATTCATAAAAACGGGTCCTGAAGGTGAAACCGGGGATATGGGACCTCAGGGAGAAATGGGGTTAATAGGATCCACCGGGGAAACAGGAGAGCGGGGCTTGATTGGCCCAGTAGGACCAGAGGGGTCGAAAGGCGACAAAGGGGATAGAGGCCCAACGGGATCCATCGACGGAGAGGATCTTGAACTTGTCGATTTTGTTGCGAGGCTGGATGACCTAGATTTTCGCATGGGTAAATCGGAAGCCTATCGAATTTTAAAAAGGACATTGACATTATCTAAGCCAGAGTCGTACCTCATTGAATCTGTAATAAATGAACTATTTGACGAACTCAAAATAACATATCCGCTCATAGAGAATTTTGAGGTTAAAATTAAACAATTATTATCCGACGTTCTTAATGCAGGAAACCCGTCCCTTTCATGGTATAGCGAGTCTTGCGAACAGATTAATTCAAACACTTATCTAACAATTGTAAAAACTTATTTTTCTTTAGAGGTCGATACAGGCGTTCCAGTTATTGGTGAAATTGTCGTTGCTAGGATTGCCCTCACTGTAACGGGAAATGTGGATGTCTCTAGGAACATAGTAATTGAAAACTCAATTGGTGTTGTATCTGTAGTGATAGAGTAATGGATTCAGCCGCGCGCGCGCACCGGGAAGGCAGGGCTCCACGAGCACACCCCCCAGGGCATTCCCTATCAATATACTATCTGAATATATTGCGCCTTGGGCTCTCCCAAGAGAAGATATACCTATACATTTAGTCTGGGAGGCATCATTTAGTTTTGATAATATACAGATAGATTTGCCTGAGGACATGATTATAACGGAATTTTTCAATGTAAATATCTATGAGACCAAAGGGCAAATGACAATAATCCAGTCCCTAAAATCAGAGACTTATTTTGGCTTCGTCACGTCTTCGAAAGACATTTTTGAGGAACCTCATGTTACACGAGATATCCACGTGAAATTTACGAAAAGCGCGCGCGCCCGTTGGTATTCAATAGCAAGCGCTCATCACTGTTTCTCAATAACAACCCCGTACGACCCGTTGTTCAGCGCGAGAAATCGCTGACCGTGCGAACTGACTTTGATTTGCCTCTTTGAAACAGTTCAGAAAAGGTCGTGACCTCTGAGGTAGAACCGGCTGAGTTGCTGGGCTTAGAAATGTCTGGAAAATTGTCGGGAAATTCATCGAAACGGAGTTGGATGCAAACACGGGATTTCTTGTTCCACCACTGATTCATTATGGGTCGAATAGTGCCCAGTCATTTAACGCATAGGCATAGCGGGAGAGGAGAGGGGATGGAGGATGTGCACCCCATACTCTTTTCTTCACTTCGCCTTTGACAAAGAACTCTGAAACGAGCAGAGACACCAGATTGTAATGGATCTTGCACAGGATTATATCTCGTGCGGGGCATTCTGTCTTATTTTAGTTTTGTTTTGCTACTGTTTAACTACTGAATAGCTACTGTTTTGCTCGAGGGGTTGGTGGGGGTGGTTTCCGGATGTTTTTCGGGTTCCTTTCAGGATTTGGCGGTGTTTTCAGACAGGGATGGTATGGCTCCCTTTACATTTCTAAAAGAATTGTGCGTGTTTTGGTCTAGGGTTCTTTCATTCGGTTTGTTGGAGCGGTTTTCAGGTCAACGGTGTTGAAAGAGGGGAAAAGTCATTTTTGGGTTCCTTTCGAGGTTTTAAGAGTTTTTCAAGGATATATGACGACCACTAATTCGAGCCCGGCTCGCGAACCTCTCCACTATCTTGCCTCCATCGAGGGCCTTCGCGTCGTGGCCGGCCATCCTCCTCTTTTGGACGTCCCATGACTCCGGGAACTCGAAGTCCTCCCCGCCGTACCACTTGTTTGCGGGCACATGGAGTTTCATTTCGCAACGGGTACGGGTTTGCTTAGGGTGAATTAAGGGTTCACCCCCCTGTTAAGAATAAACAAACGTGCAACGAAACCAATTAATGCCCCCTCGAAAGGGGATATCGATATGGGGACCTCTGAACAAGGGAAACCCGACGGCATTGCGATACTGGACTTCGGCGGCCAGTACTGCCACCTCATCGCCCGCCGGGTCCGGGAGATGAGCGTCTACTCCGAGATTCTCCCATGCGACGCAACCCCGGAGGAACTCGACGCCCTGAAAGGCGTCATGAACCTGAAGGGGATCATCCTCTCCGGGAGCCCCGCAAGCCTCAGGCTCAAAGACTCCCCGAGGCTCAGCGAAGGAGTATTGGAGACCGGGCTCCCCGTCCTGGGCCTCTGCTACGGCCACCAGCTCATTGCCCACCTTCACGGCGGCGAAGTGAGGCGAGGGGAGAAACGAGAGTACGGGATCACCGAGGCCACAATCGACGCCCCCGAGGGGGTCCTCAAGGGGCTGGAGCCCCGGGAACGGGTCTGGATGAGCCACGGCGACACCGTGTTCAGCCTCCCCGACGAGTTCCAGGTCCAAGCCCACACCGACATCTCCCCCGTCGCCGCCTTCAGACACAAGACCAAGCCCCTCCACGGCCTCCAGTGGCACCCCGAGGTGGTCCACACACAGAAGGGGAAGGAGATGCTCGCCAACTTCGTCCTCGACATCTGCGGCAGCAAACAGAACTGGAGGCCCACCGACTCCATCGAGACAGCGGTCAAGGAGATCCGGGACGCCATCGGCGACTCCAAGGCTATAATCGCGCTGAGCGGAGGAGTCGACTCCAGCGTCGCCGCAGCCCTCGCCGCTAAAGCCCTCGGGGACAGGCTGGTCGCCGTCCACGTGGACCACGGCCTAATGAGGATGAACGAATCCGACAACGTCGAGGAGACCTTCAGCAAGATGGGCGTAAACCTCATCGTCGCGAGGGTCCAAGACCGCTTCCTCGAGAAACTGCGGGGAGTCCCCGACCCCGAGGAGAAGCGGAAGATCATCGGCGAGGAGTTCATCCGGGTCTTCGAGGCCGAGGCGAGGCGCACCGGCGCAGAGTACCTCATCCAGGGCACCATCTACCCGGATCGGATAGAGTCGGGCTTCCGGAGCGGCTCAGACAGGATCAAGACCCACCACAACGTCGGGGGCCTCCCCCTCGACATCGAGTTCAAAGGGATCATCGAGCCCCTCCGGGACTTCTACAAGGACGAGGTCCGAGCCCTCGGCGCCCGCCTCGACCTCCCCCCCTCCATCGTGGAGCGGCAGCCCTTCCCCGGCCCCGGCCTCGCCGTCAGAATCATCGGAGAGGTCACCGAGGAGAAGCTGGACTCACTGAGGCGGGCCGACGCCATCGTCTGCGAGGAGGTGGAGGCCTCGAGCCTCCGGGACACCGCCTGGCAGTACCTCGCCGTACTCACCGACACAAGGAGCACCGGTGTGAAGGGGGACGAACGGGACTATGGGCTCACCGTCGCCGTCCGCATCGTGGAGAGTGTCGACGGGATGACCGCGAGCTTCTCCAAGGCCCCCTGGGACGTCCTGGAGCGGATCTCAACGAGGATCACCAACGAGATCCCCGGGGTCACCCGGGTCGTCTACGACATCACTCATAAGCCCCCGGCCACCATAGAATGGGAATGACCATGGGCTACAGCTACGCCGAGGATGGACCCACCGCCGACCTCACCGTGGACACCTGGGGAGAGACCCTGGAAGATGTCTTCAGGCAGTCTGCCATCGCTCTGTTCAACGCGGTGACTCCCCTCGAAGGGATCGGCCAGAACGAGACCAGGGAGTTCCAGGTGGAAGGCGACGACCTCGGAGCCCTCCTATTCAACTTCCTCGACGAACTCCTCTACCTCCACGAGGTGGAACTCATCGTATTCTCGGGCTTCGACTTGGAGATCGACCGGGAAAACTTCATCCTCAAGGCCGTCTGCCGAGGCGAGTATTTCGACGTAAACCGCCACGTCCGAGGCATCGCCATCAAGGCAGTCACTTTCCACCTGATGAAGTTTGAGCAAACAGATGAGGGCTGGAACCTCAGGGTAGTCTTGGACACCTGAGCCCCGCATCAATAGCCCAGATCCAGATCAAAGGTACAGATCAGGCCTACGATTCACTTAATTTAAGAAACCCATCCCAGACTCTAGCCGAGCATCCCAGCTAGGCTGAGAGGAATCAAGCGTTCGAGGGGGATAACAGAGGATTGACTGACCCGACAGGCAGCAACATGGAGAGCCCACGCAGAAACGTCAGCAGCATAGTCCCCCAGGACAACCACGGCGAAACACCCTCACCCAGAGACGACCCCGTCAGCATTCTTCTCGTAGATGATGACAAGCACCATTGCGACGGCCTGACAGCCCTCCTCAGGCTAAGCGGATACGACGTCGTCAACGTCTACACGTGCGAGGACGCCCTCTCGATCTCCGTCACACGGATTTTCGACGTAGCCATCATCGATATGGTTCTCCCGGATGTCGACAGCGCAGAGGTTCTCAAAGAGATATTATCCCGGGACGGACCCGCGGGAGTACTGATGCTAACGGGGAGGACATCGTTGAGCCATGCGGCCGATGCCCTGAACCACGGAGCCGACGCGTTCATCGTGAAACCCGCAGAGCCCCACGCCATGATAGCCATAATCGAGAGAGCCGCCCGGGTCAAGCGGCTTGAAAGGGAGCTCAAAGCCTCGGAGGCGAGATACAGGGAGCTCTTCGAGGGCCTGGGAGAAGGCGTGTTCCGGGTCGACGCCAACGGGATGCTGGTCTCGATGAACCAGGTCGGCGCAGAAATACTGGGCTACGCGAGCCCCCGCGAGACACTCGGGGGAGCCCTGAACTTCTGGGAGCCCCTCGAAGCTAAAGCGTTCAGTGAGAACAAGGTCATACGCGAAACCGTGAGATTCAGGACGAGAACTGGGAGCCTCGTATGGCTAGAGGTGACCGTCAAAGCCCGGATGAGCGAACACGGGGAAGCCCTCGGGCTCACGGGGATCTTCAGGGACGTCTCCGAACAGGTCCGCTCCCAGGAGATGCTCGAGGCGGTCAACGGGCTAGGGGCGGATCTGGGGGAAGCCGACTCCCTGGAGGAGGTGGGGGGGCTCACCCTCGACTTCCTGAAGACCATGCTGGGAATCGACCGGGGGAGGCTCTCAGTTGTCGGTGGTGAACTGATCAGGCCCCTGGGGGCATCAGCCAACCCTTCCCGGGAATTTCATTTGATGGGCCACGGCTTGGCCTCGAAGGCGGTGAAGACCGGAGGGCCTCAACGGTTCCCCGATCCAAGAATAAGCCTCGAGGAGGGACCGGTCGCCCCGGACCGGGTCCGCTACCTTGCCCAGCTCGCGGTCCCCATATTGATGACGGGAGGAGTCGGGGGTGCCATCCACGTCTCCAGGACCCGAGGGAAGCCATTCTCCGACGAGGACGTGAAACTAGCGGAGGCTGTCTCCGAGCAGGTGGCGATGGCCCTCGAGAGGCTCGTCAGGTACAGGATAGGGCTGAACCATGGCTTGAGTCTCGGAGACTTCCTGTAGACCTGTCTCTAGATTTGAATCTGGAAAAACTTGAAAAAATGTGAGGCGTCAAGCCTCTGTCATGTGGGTCGTGAGGATCTTCTCGGCTGCGCCCACCCCTGATCCGGGCTCCATGTCGTAGCCGAGCTCCATGAGGCTCATCTCGAGGGCGGACAGCGTCGCAGTTATGTCGTTGGTCGTCACGTTTCCCATGTGGCCCACCCTCACCGTCTGTCCCCCGAGCTTCCCGAGGCCCCCGGCGATGATCACCCCATACTTGATCCTCATCAGCCCCCGCATGTCGGCGTCGTCGATCCCCTCCGGTATCTTGGGCACTGAGAGGGTGTGGGCCTCCGAGCCCTTCGCCGGGAACTGGCCCAGCCCCAGGGCCTCGATCCCCGCCTTGAAGGCGTCGGAGAAGACTTCGTGGCGCCTCCACCGGGCCTCGAGCCCCTCCTCATGGATCATCTTGAGGGCCTCCAGCATGCCTAGGACGTTCCCCGTGGCGGGGGTGGCGAAGTAGCCCCTCGGGTTCTCCATGATGGGCTTCCACCTCGTCAGGTTGCAGTAGTAATCGGAGATGGGGGTCTTCCTATTCTCGATGGCCCCCCAAGCCTTCTCGTTGAGGCAGAACATGGATGTCCCCGGGGGCGCCGCGATTGCCTTCTGGCTCCCCGTGAGGCAGAAGTCGATGTTCCACTCGTCCATCTTCACCGGCATACCCCCGACTCCGCAGACGCTGTCCACGATGTAGAGGGCGTCCGTGTTCTTCGCGAGCTCCCCCACCTTGTCTAGCCGGTTAGCGATCCCCGTGGAGGTGTCCACGTGCTCCACGGTGAAGGCCTTGTACTCATTAGACGAGAGCTTCTCCTCGACCCGCTTGAGATCGAGGGCCTCCCCCCACTCGAACCTGAGCCGGTCCACGACCCCGCCGTGGCCCTCCACTATCTCCGCCCATTTCTCCCCGAAGAATCCGTTCTCGACGCAGAGGACCTTCTCCCCCCTCTCCACGAGGTTGGCGATGGCGGCCTCCATCCCCAGGGTCCCGCTGCCCGAGAGCATGAAGGGAGTCCCCTCCGTGCCGAAGAGCTTGTTCTGCAGCTTCAATGCCTCGACGTAGCCGTCCACGAACTCGCCGCTGACGTGGCTGAGGACGGGCTTTGCGAGGATCCTGAGGACCCGAGGTGAGACCATCGTCGGCCCCGGGATCATTAAAAGTTCACGCTCGTTTCCCAAATAGTCCACCATTCCCATCATCCCCCTCGGGCTGATAACATTTTCCGAGGCCCGGGCTCCAAAACCGTGATGTACAATGCGTTAAGCTGTTCCTGGTTCCCGGGGCTTAGCCGGGGGAATTAATAGGCTTCCATGGGAGTATCTAATTGATCTTTATGGGCGCATTGAACTCGTATTCTGATGCGTTCCTCAGGTTACCAGTCACCAGTAACATGAAACCCGACCCCCCACAGTCCAGCCCAGAGTCCTCCATCTCCAATGTCGTAGAGATCATGATGAGCGAGGACACTGGGGCAGTCGTCATCGTCGAGGAGAGTCGCTCCGTCGGGATCATAACTGAGAAGGACATTCTGAGGAGAGTGGTCAAGACCGCCAGGGACTTTGAGGAGACCTTAGCTAAGGATGTCATGACTAAACCCGTCATCACCATCGAAGCGGAGCGCCCGATTAGCGACGCCCTTGAGATGCTGAGGGAGAACAACATCAGGAGACTGGTCATCACCGAAGAGGGGGCCCTCGTCGGCCTCACCACCGAGAGGAGGCTCCTCGAGGTCGTCAACGAGCAGTACCGGATGAACAGCCTCAGCAGGCTGACCCGGGTTATGCTTGATGAATCGGCTAGGTTGAGAGTCGCCTACATCAGCACCTTCCCACCGAGGGAGTGCGGTATAGCGACCTATACGAACGACCTCGTCGACGCCATCTCCCGGCTCTATGTCACCAAGTCCCCGACCATTGTCGCGATCAACGACAGAGGGGGCTACTACAACTACCCCTCCCTCGTGGGGTTCCAGATCGACAGAGAGGAGGTCGACTCATACATAGAGGCGGCCGAGTACATCAACCGATCAGACATCGACATCGTTAACCTGCAGCATGAATACGGCCTCTTCGGAGGAATCTGGGGTGAGTACATCCTCACCTTCCTTGAGAGGGTCGAGAAGCCCGTTGTCACGACGTTGCACACGGTGCTGCCGGAGCCTGGTCCCGATGCGCACAGGGTCCTCGAGGGGATCCTCCGGCTCAGCGAACACGTTACCGTGATGGCGAGGGTCGGGATAGGGATCATCGAGGAGCTCTACCTCACGTTCGGTGACAAGGTGCAGTACATCCCCCACGGGTGCGTGAACGTCCCCTTCATCAGCAGCGTCCCCGTGAAGAAGGGTCTGGGGCTCGAGGACAGGGTCGTCTTGTCCACGTTCGGCCTGATAAGCAGGGGGAAGGGGATCGAGTACGCGATCAGGGCTCTGCCTCTCATCGTCAAGGAGGAGCCCAGGGTCCTCTACCTCGTGATCGGGGAGACCCATCCGGAGGTGAGGAAACACGAGGGTGAGAGCTACCGCCAGTCGCTGCTGGACCTCGTAGGGGACTTGGGGATAGATGGGAACGTCAGGTTCGTGAACAGGTTCCTCGAGAAGAGCGAGCTCATAAGCTTCCTACAGGCCACGGACATCTACATCCTCCCCTACCCGAACAAGGATCAGATCAGTAGCGGGACCCTCCTGTACGCCCTCAGTACCGGTAAGGCGATCGTCTCCACGCCCTTCCTGCACGCGGAGGAGGTGATGTCCGAGGGGGCTGCGATGAGGTGCGAGTTCAGGGACCCTGAATCCATCGCGGACTCGGTGATCAACCTCCTCCAGTTCGGCGATGTCCACGACAAGATCGAGAGGAGGGCCTACCAGTACAGCAGGGAGATGATCTGGCCCAACGTCGGAATGCGGTATGTCAACTTGTTCCACAAGACGCTGGGCCTTTAAATCTGCAAGTAACGGGGATGGGTACAGAAAAAATGGGGGAGGCATTTATCTGGGGGTAAGGGACGTGAGTTATGGCATGAGGCCTTCATATCTTACTCTCGATGGCTTGAGTGTGTTGACCGACGAGGTCGGCATGTTCCAGCATAAAAAATTCTCGACTATCGCCCGCAAGGAAGGATACACGACCGATGATAACGCCCGGGCCCTCATCGCAGCCCTGATGCATCATCGCAACATGGGGGACCCCGACTCCCTCCGGCTCGCTGAGACCTACCTCTCATTCATGCTGCACATGCAGAGGGAGGACGGACTGTTACACAACCTCATGGGGTTCGACAGGAGATTCCGAGACGATTTCGGTTCCGAGGACTGCATGGGCCACGCCCTCTGGGCTTGCGGATACACCTTGAGTGTAGATGCCCCAGAGGAGATGAGACTCGTCGCAAAGGAGATATTCGACAGGTGCCTGCCCCCCTCGCGTCTATTCATATCGCCCAGGGCCAAAGCCCTCACGATCCTTGGGCTCCATCATTACCAGAGCGCTTTCCCAGAAGATCGAAATCCGTCGAGGCATATAGAGGAGCTCGCCGGCGAGCTGATAGCCCAGTACGGGGTTGAGGCCGATGCCGAGTGGCGATGGTTCGAGTCCTATCTCACCTACGCGAACGCCAGGCTGCCCCAGGCGCTCCTCGTCGCCCATCTTTCCAAGGGGGGGCCTTCATGTCTCAAGATAGCCTTGGACTCGCTTGATTTCCTGGTGGAGACCCATATTGTTGACGGAATCTTCATGCCGATTGGGACCGAGGGCTGGTATGTCAAGGGTGGGGAGAGGGCTGTCTACGACCAGCAGCCCATCGAGGCGTCCTGCATGGTGGAGGCTGCTGTGGTGGCATATGTCATCACCGGGGAAAATAAGTATCTCGAGGCGGCGAAGACTGCTTACGAGTGGTATCACGGGGGGAACACTTTGGGCGTCGTGCTCGTCAACGGCGTGACGGGGACCTGCTACGATGGGATAACCCCTGAGGGCCTGAACCGGAATCAGGGGGCCGAGGCGACCCTCTCCTATTACCTGGCATCTCTGACCCTGCTGGAGAATGACCTTCTCTGACCCGTCCTCGGGTGGGCTGTAAACTCATCCAGCGGTGATGTTGTCGCTAACCACATAACATATATCTGTATTCGCGGTGGAATAGGGAGATGGTTCGATTCGAGGGAAATCCCATCCTCGAGCCCATAGAGGATCATCCATGGGAGTCTAGGTACGTCTTCAACACGGCGATGATAGGCCTCGGGGGGCGCATCCACTACTTCTATAGGGCCATGGGGGAGGACAAGGTCTCCCGCATCGGGTACGCCTCCTCGGAGGACGGCTACCACATCGACCTGCGCCTTCCCAATCCTGTGTTCGAGCCATCCTGTTCCCTAGAAAAGTATGGCTGCGAGGATCCCCGGCTTACCCTCATCGGGGACAGGTATGTGATGACCTATACTGCGTACGGCGACATCTTCCAGGTGGGCATCACGTCGATATCCTCCGCAGACATCCTGGAGATGAACTGGGCCTGGGGGGAGAGGTGGTTTCCCTTCCCGAACACGTGGAACAAGAATGCGGTCGTTTTCCCTCGGATGATTGGGGGGCGTTACGTCATGCTCCACAGGCACGAGCCGGACATATGCATAGCCCACTCGGGGGACCTCTGCAGTTGGAACCATACCGATATCATGATGAGGCCGAGGCAAGGTCGCTGGGACAGTGCCAAGATTGGGGCTGCCGGTCCACCGATGGAGCTGGAGGACGGTTGGCTCCTCGTTTACCACGGGGTCGACGACGATAGAACGTATCGCTTAGGTGCGGCTATCCTCGATAAGGACGATCCCGGGAAGGTCCGGGGTCGAACCGATGAGCCGATCCTCGAACCACGGGAAGAGTATGAACGGTTCGGGCAGGTCCCCAACGTGGTGTTCAGCTGTGGATCGGTCATCGTAGACGAGGAACTTCTAATATCTTACGGAGCCGCGGATACGGTGATCGGTGTGGCTTCTTTCAGTCTAGACGAGATATTGGAATTCTGTGTTTAAGATAACAGGGCAGATCCTCCCCGAAAGTCGAATGCGACGGGTTCTGGATAAGTTTAAAGTAGAATGGAGCGATTGTGAAAGGCAATCCAGAAGGTGGCAAGTTGGAGACGAAGGAGGTCACCGTTCCGAGCCTCGAGTGGCATGGGGACGAGCCGTTGACGCTGAACTTCCCGGCGAAATGGGAGATCAAACGGTGCAGGATGGCATGTGAGGGCTACCCGGGTATGTCTAAGGAAGAGATCAGAGCTGCGATCTCCAACCCCATCGGGACACCTACTCTGGAGAGCCTCGCCGAGAAGGCCGAGGAGGTCGTCATCATCATCGATGACATGACCCGCCCCACAAAGTCCCACCAGTACGCCGCTCCGATTCTGGAGACCCTCCACCGGGCGGGCATACCCAGGGACAACGTCCGTTTCATCATCGCCCCGGGGACCCACGGCACCTTCGGACGCCTCGACTTCGTGAAGAAGCTCGGGGAGGAGATCGTGGACGAGTACCAGTGCTACAACCACAACCCCTACGAGATGCTCGACTACCTCGGGGAGACGAGCTACGGCACCCCCGTCTACGTGAACTCCGAGGTGATGAGGTGCGACCTCAAGATCGGGATAGGCACCGCCCTCTTCCACAGACTAATGGGATTCAGCGGAGGCGGCAAGATCATCAGCCCCGGAGTCGCAGGGATCGAGACGATCCGCCACAACCACGGCCCCCTCGGAGGCTTCGGCCCCGACTTCACCCCCCACGAGTCCACGGGCTACCTGAAGAACGAAGGGAACGTGATGCGCCTCGACGCCGAGGAATCCGCCCGGATGGCGGGGCTCACCTTCAAGGTGGACACCGTCCTCAATCTGGAGAGGGCCCCCCTCGAAGTCCACGCAGGCGACTTCGTCGCGACCCAGCGCAAAGCCTCGGCCGGCGCACTGAAGTGGCACAGATGCGAGTCCCCCGAGGCCGAGATCGTCGTCGTGAACAGCTACATGAGGGAGAACGAGCCCTACCTCGGGTTCTGGCCCGCATTCAACTCCGTGACCCGGGACGGCACCGTGGTTCTCATCGCCAAGGACCCCGACGGGGACATCAACCACTGGCTATTCAATCACCACGGCAAGTACACCGGCTCCAGCCTCTGGAGCGGGAAGACACGGCACCTCAGCAGGGGGGCGAGGCTCATCATCCACGGCCCCCGATTCAGGAGCCTCGAGATGCGACTCGGCTCCCCCGAGACCACAACGTGGATCAAGGACTGGGACGACGTCATCGAGAAGCTCGAGAACCACCACGGCCCCGGATCAAGGGTCGCCGTGCTCCCCGACGGGACTTCGGGCATCCCGGAGAAGGCGATCCAGAGCCTCTAGGCTCCATCATCCTTCCTGTATTCGCAGGCACGGCGAAAGCCTACAAAGCTCAGAGAGCCGCCCCTCATTCCTGAACGCCAATCCGTGACAAAGCCCTTGGACAGGTACGCATTAACCTCCGCCAACCGTGGCGGCATGTCTGAAAACTCGTCGCAGTCCCAGGAGCAAAAAGCTCACACCGGGTAGCACTTATCGATGAAGTTTCTCCGGTGGTCTGAATCTTTCTCGGTATATTTACTTACATCCACAATGACCATTTATGAGATTGGCATGGCTAAGGCGATCCAGATAGACGACCAAGACAACGTCGCCACTGTGACCTCGAAGGTCTCGAAGGGGGCGCAGGTGGAGGTCCTGTCCCCAGAGGGCTCGATCCTGATGAGGCCAGATGCTCTCGGGGATGTTCCTTTCGGTCACAAGATTGCCCTCAAACCTCTCGCCCGGGGCGACGAGGTCATGAAGTACGGGGAGGTCATAGGCGTCGCATCGGCAGGCATCGAAGTCGGAGAGTGGCTCCACACCCACAACGTGGAGAGCATCAGGGTCCCCACGTCCAAGCTCCAGGAGGCAGAGGCATGACTGAGTTCTACGGCTACGAGCGACCGGACGGCTCCGTGGGGGTCAGGAACCATCTTCTCGTATTGACGCCCATGGACTGCAGCATCGAGCCGGCCCGGAAGATCGCCGCCCAGGTGGAGGGAGCCGTGGCGGTGACCCAGCACCACGGCTGCAGGAACGACCCGATGATAGCGAACACCCTCATAGGCACAGGGAAAAACCCCAACGTCGCCGGGATCCTCCTAGTGGGGCTGGGCTGCGAATCCTTGACCTGCGAGATCGTCGCCGAGGGCATCAAGCCCACGGGGAAGCCCATGGAGACCCTGGTGATCCAGGAGGAAGGGGGCACCATCAAGACCACGGAGAAGGGGGTGCGAATCCTCCAAAAGATGGCCCAGGAGGTCGCGGAGCTCAAGAGGGAGCCCTTCCCCCTATCGGAGCTGATCCTCGCCGTGGAGTGCGGGGGCTCGGATGCGACTTCGGGGCTCGCCGCGAACCCTGCTGTGGGTGTCGCAGCTGACATGATCATCGATGAAGGGGGGACGGTGATGTTCGGGGAGACCCAAGAGATGACGGGGACCCAGCACATCCTCGCCCGCCGAGCCGTGAACGACGATGTGGCGAAGGATATCATCGCTATGATCGAGCGGCAGGAGGCCCGGATGCGGGCGATGGGCATCGACAGCAGGTACATGTCCAAGGGGAACCAGGACGGGGGGCTCACTACCCTCGAGGAGAAGAGCCTCGGGGCCATCCGGAAGGGAGGCACCCGGCCCATCCAGGGGGTGCTCAGGAACGACAGGGAGGCCCTGGACGAGCCGGGCCGGTCGGGGCTCTGGCTCCAGGACGGGACCGGGTGGGATGTGCCCTCGGTGACTCACATGGTGGCGGCGGGTGCCCAGGTCGTGGTGTTCACCTCGGGGAGGGGGTCTACGACGGGCCACGCGATCGCTCCGGTGCTGAAGGTGACGGGGAATCCTGCGACCTATAGGAATCTCGTGGATAATATCGATGTGAACGCGGGGACGATCCTCGACGGAGGGGAGTCCTTGAACTCGGTGGGCGGGAGGATATTTAGCTCGGTGGTGGATGTGGCCTCGGGTAGGCTGACGAAGGCGGAGACCCTTGGGTTTCACGAGTTCATAGTATTCAGGACCGACCGGGCGGCGGAGACGCTCCTGGGTCACTGCTGATCCTCTTCTCCGGGGAAAGGGATAATATCCCACGGTTCCGGTTGGGGTATTCATGCGGCGGGACGGCTACTGGGTCGAGGTGATCTCCACGGGGGATGAGATTCTCTTCGGGCGTATCGTTGACACTAACTCGGCCTGGATCGCGAGGAGGGCGGCGGAGCTGGGGGTCTGGCTGAGGCGGGTCACCAGCGTCGGGGACGACCTCGGGGAGATCTCGGGGGTCCTGAGGGAGGCCCTGGGGCGGGGGCCGGATCTCGTATTGTTCACGGGGGGGCTGGGGCCGTCCGAGGATGATCTGACCGTGGAGGCGATCGGGCTGGCTCTGGGGCGGGATGTGGTCTTGGACCAGGGGGCGGTGGAGAGGATCCGGAGGAGGTACGAGGAGAGGGGGATCCATGATACGGTCCGGGGGGAGAGGATGGCCCGGGTGGTGGACGGATCCAGGGCGCTGGAGAACCCTGTGGGGATGGCGACGGGGATGGAGGTGGTGGAGGGGGGGTCCACCGTCATGACGTTTCCCGGTGTCCCCTCGGAGATGAAGGCGATGTTCGATGCGTATGCCGCTCCATTGATCGAGGGGAGGACCACCTCGCGTTTCGCGGCTAACACCGTGGTGGCCCGGGTGGTGTTCAGAGATTTCTTCCCGGTCTACCGGGGGATGCAGGCCGACTATCCGGATGTCTACATTAAGAATGCGGCGACGCCCCCTGAGTCCCCGGAGGAGAGGGTGCGGATGAAGGACATCACGGTGGACGTGGTGGCGGAGGGGGGGAGCCGGGAGGAGAGTGAGTTGATCCTGGGGGAGGTGTTGGCGGAGTTCGGCCGGCGCCTCGGGGAGGTGGGGGGCAGGCTGATCCTGGACGCCGAGGTGCGGCGAGCGTAATTATTGTCTGGGTGCCCCGTTTCTTGGTGTGAGGGTTATGGGGAGGCTTCTGGACCTCGGGGCCATAGACGGCTACACCATGACGAATCTGTATGAGGCCGTGGCAGGGGGATTTCGTGGCGGCCCTGCTGAAGGCCCGGGTGAGTCCTAGTCTCTCTCTATCTTCTCGCCTAGGTCCAGTATCTCGAGTCGTCCGCTGAAGTATCCCTGGAGTTTTTCGGGCAGTTCTTTGATGGGGGTTCGTACCTGGGTCCATGTGTCTCTGTCTCGTATGGTGATGGTTTGGGTGTCTTGGGTGTCGTAGTCGATGGTGATGCTGAGGGGTGTGCCGATCTCGTCGGCTCGGGCGTATCGGCGGCCGATGCTGCCTGATTGGTCGTATTGGGTGGTGTAGCCTGCTTCCTGTAGGGTTGCGTGGATCTCCCTTGCCTTCTCGGGGAGGCTGTCGCGGGTGACGAGGGGGTTGACTTGGATCTGGATGGGGGCGAGGTCCCGGGGGAGGCGGAGGATGTTGCGTTTGCCCCGGCGCTCGTAGGCGTGCTCGAGGGCGGCGAGGAACTGGCGGCCTAGGCCGAAGCTGGGCTCGACGACGTGGGGTACGAATCGGGTTCCGTCTTCCCTGAGGACGGTCATGTCGACCTCCGCTCCTTTCTGGTGGGATTTGAGGTCGTAGTCTGTGCGGTAGGCGTGGCCTGAGACTTCGAGCCATCCGAAGCTCATCTGGACTTCGTGGTCGTAGGTCTGGGCGGAGTAGTGGGCCCTTTCGTCGGGTAGGTGGGCGCGGAAGCGTTGTTTCTCGGGGGGTACGCCGTAGCCTGTGACGAAGCGTTTGGAGACGCCGATGTAGTATGCGTTCCACTCGGTGAGGATGAGGCCGTCGTCGACGGCGTCTCTGATGGTGGTTTCGATCGGGGTCTTCTCTCCGTCTGCCTGCATGGATTCGGTGAGGAGGTTTACGGTCTCGTCTTCGACCTCGTGGAGCCAGGGGCATCGGGGGTTCTGGGGGTCGAAGAAGAGCTCGAGCTCCATGATGGTGAATTCCCGGGTGCGGGCGAGGCCTCGGCGGGGGCTGATCTCGTTGCGCATGACTTTGCCGATCTGGGCTAGGGCGAAGGGTAGGCGTTCCCGGGCGTGTTGGTGGCCCCGTTTGAAGTTGATGAACATGCTCTGGGCGGCTTCGGGTCGGGCGTAGCCGGTTAGGCCGCCTGTGGCGCCGATCTCGGTCTGGAACATGGTGAGGATGAGTGTGGGGTCTGCGAGGGGTCCGCCGCATCGGGGGCATTTGATCTTGTGCTCTCGGAGGAGGCGGGTGATGGCGTCTCCGCCCATGGCTTCGACGTTTTCGAGGGGGGTTTTGTCTTCGATGAGGTGGTCGGCTCTGTGGCTGCGGTGGCATTGGGTGCATTGGGTGGAGTGTTCTTTGAAGTTGGCGATGTGGCCGCTGGCTTGGAAGACGATCTCGGGGTTGATGATGGGGGCGTCGATCTCGAGGACGTTCTGGCGGGCTGTGAAGTGGCGGCGCCATTGGGCGGTGATGTTGCGTTTGAGTTTGGTGCCGAGGTCGCCGTATGTGATGTAGCCTGATTGGCCGCCGTAGATTTCGTAGCTGGGCCAGTAGTATCCTCGTCGTTTGGCGAGGGCGTTGATGGTGTCTTGGAGGTTCTGGGGCATGGTGGTTCTGTTATCTGTGTTGGGGGTGTGGGTCTTATAAATCTGGGTGTGGGGGCGTGCGCCTGGCTTAGGATAAGGGTTCCCGGGTTAAACCGTTTATTTGGGTATTTGGCTTGGGGTTGTTTTGGTACTGAATTGCTGCTGAATAGCGATTGAATAGCTACTGAATAGCCCTTGAATTGCATTTGTGATGAGAGGAAGGTCAGAGTGGGACTTCTATGGATGCTGTTAGTGGTGTAATATTACAGATCGTGGGGAGGATCAGCATGGTGGTGCTCCTCACGAAACTCGAAGTGAAAATGAAACGCTCGTCCTTTCAATGAATGCCTACTGAGCATGTAATTGCATTCTAAGCCGATTGTTACCCCAGTCCATGATATCTTTTCCCGACCACATACCTTCAATAAGTAGATCATGATCATCCCATAAACCAACCACTCGAATTTTGTCGAACGTTATGGCAGTCTCTCTGATAATCTCTGGAAAATTAGTAACTTCGAACTCAGTTTTTTCGGGATTTGCTGGACAAAAATAGAATGCATCAATGTCCTCGGCGCTGGCTGTACTCGCCATTAAAAGGTCTCTTGTAATCAGAATCATAGATTTGAACCTTTTTCGATGGTCCCACATTTCAGTCCTGATTAAACTATCAATAATGCCGCTCCCTGCGAGTTGAGAAAATTGAGCTTGTAAATCTGCTCTAACTGGATTTGGGAAAGGTAACGCATCAAAATTTAATCTAAGTCTACGAATTTCATTGAATGCCGAAAACACAAGTCTTTTTTCCTCTTTATTTCTTTCCACCTTATCTTGAAATCGTCTAGCCTTTGCTTCTAACTCAAGAATCACAAACCTAGGTATTCTAATTGGATATTCTCCTCGCAAACGTGGTAAAATTACCTCATTTAAATAATGTTCAATGATAATGCATGTATCAGGCACAATAATGCTGTCTTCAACCCAACTTGAAAACCAATCATCAAAAGTACGAAAAGTTCCCGTTTTAAACGTTTGATCTATATTCGAATATTTGACGCCTAATTGCTCATATTTGTCAGATTGCTGAGATGCCATTGATGGGTAATACTCGCATCTATATGGAACTCGAGCTCCTGCACGATCTAAAGAAGCCAGCATTTTGTTTTTTTCAGGGCTTTCTTGGATTCTAATATTGCCCTCCCCCATGAAAAAATCACTCTTAAATAATCTATTTTCTCCATGAAAACACGTGATCTCTTGACGTCTCAATTCAGGTGGTGGTATGCCATCGAATAGTCTTCGTATATTGTTTCTCGCCCGGATTCTAAGAAACTCCTCAAATGAAATTGTATTAATAGGGTGAGCCATCGTGACCTGAAAAGTAAATCGTCATGTAAATAATATACTTTGGTTAAAATTGTCGAATAATGCATTCGCGCGCTGGGCTTATTGTGCAGGTGAACAATATTCTGCATGGGTTCACGGGGGTCGCGAGGCTCGCTGGGGAGGTGGGAATGCTCTGGGTGCTGTTTGTGGTGGATTATTACATGTTCGTGAGGGGGAACAGCGCGGTGAGCATCTACATGGAGTGCTTGGATCTTAAAAGAAACAAGTTGAGAACTCCTGAAATGTGATTTTCCAGATTTTATTCGTTCATAAAGAGTAAAAAAAATTGTTGTAAAAGGATATCCTGAGAAATTTTAAACTTTAAATAATTTTAATTTCTTTTATATTTAACATGGATATTTCAGATTTAGTTTCCTATAATATTCCTGAAACAATCGTATCTGACCTTGAAAAGCGAGGATATAAAAAACTAACCAGAATTCAAGAGAGTGCATTAAAAACTGGAATGTTTGACGGTCGAAGCTTAGTGATTAGCGCACCAACAAATACTGGAAAAACTTTCATCGCTGAATTAGTAATAATAAATGCCGCAATTTATCGATCAGTATCTAAAACATTCTATTTACTACCTCTTAAAGCTCTAGCTGAAGAAAAGTTTCATGATTTCAACGAAAAATATTCAGAATGGGGCCTTCAAATTGCGATATCGACAGGAGATAGATCTAAATATGATGGAGAACTAGAGAATTTTGATGTAATCATTGCTACCTATGAAAAATTATTAACATTGCTCATTAGAAATCCCAGATTAATTAATCAAATTGGGGTGGTCATAATTGATGAAATACAAAATATTGGAGATTCCCATAGGGGAGTTAATGTTGAATTATTGTTATCTATGTTAATCACAGAAGGGATCGAAGATTTACAAATAATAGCTCTATCCGCAACAACACCGAATGCTAGCGAACTTGCTGATTGGTTAAAAGCAGACTTGGTTACATCAGATTTTAGAGAAATAGAATTGCGAGAAGGGATAGCCTATATAGGAGATGCAGATGTATCATTTCAAAACTACGAAATTAAAAATGGTGATTTCGTTTTTCAAGAACACAATAGTAAACAAATAAATGTCGAAAAGCAGTTCGATGTAAATTCATTTAATTTTATTATACCATTATCTAACGACGAACAAATTATTACGTTTGAACCTACAAGAAACGACGCTGAAAGACTTGCTCAAAGATTATCAGCAAATATGGAAAACGCAGAGAATGACGCCTATCTTGTCGAAATGGAATTGACGACTGAACCTACTCCAACGTCAGTTAGATTATCCCGGTGTGTACGAAACGGTGTTGGCTTTCATCATGCTGGATTGCTAGCAAATGAAAAATCAATAGTTGAGAATGCTTTCTCTCAAGGAGATATTCGAATTATATGTGCCACAACAACTCTTGCCGCTGGAGTAAATACCCCCGCTAAAAATGTCATCATGAGATCACACCAATTTTGGGGGGGTGATTTACCTCTTACTAGCTACAAAAATATGGCTGGTCGTGCTGGCCGTATTTTTCAACATGATGATTTTGGTAGGTCTATATTATTTGCGCATAACGAAAAAGAACTCCATTATTTGTGGAATAAATATATTATAGCTACAGTTGCACCTGTAGAATCACAAATACCAAGTTATGGAGATATTGGATTACCCCTTTTGATAATACTATCTTTTTTTGAATGTAAAGAAATAAGTGAAATATTAGATGTGATTGAAAATACCTTTTTTGGGTATACCTATTCTGGTAAAGATGATGTAATAAGAAGAGCGTTTGAAGAAGGTATAAGGAAAGAACTGCTTAGATTGAATGATGGTAATTTTATAGAATTATTGGATGATGTTGTAACTATCACTGAATTGGGACGGTGTTGTGTGAATGAATTGATTTCCCCCATGACTGCCCGTTTATTAGTTGAAGGGTTCACAACGTTACAAGATAATATTGAAGACTATGGTGATTTAGATGAGTCAATTATACATTTGGTATGTAATACCTATGATGCAATAAGATCAAATTCTTTATTATATATCAGAAATCATAGAGATGTTTTAAAATATGCAAGAGTAAATTCTGATAAATACCTAGTAACGATAAATGATCAAAATTTATTCTTAAGGTCCGTATTTACGACTCAATTAGTATTAGATTGGATAGCAGGAACTCCATATAATGAGCTTAGGAGGTATGGCCTACCTTCAGGACAAATAAAAAGTAGAACTGAACGAATTTCGTGGATACTAAGAGGAGCAACTGCATTAGCAAAATGTACTTTCTTTTCATTTGATGATAATTTTCTTAATTTTCTTGATAATTTGACCGAGCAAGTTCTATTTGGCGTTCCTGTTGATGTACTAAACTTAGTTCGTCTCAATCTCCCGGTCGTTCATCGGACAAGGGCAATAAGTTTGTATGATGCTGGATTACCGGACATTGACAGTCTCATTAATGTGTCATTAGATGACTTGATAAAAATCGATGGTATCGGTAATCGAGTAGCAACTAGAATTAAATCTGATATTGAATCCTATATCTTGAGTGAAAGTGATAGAAGATATCAATCCCAGGTTAGGGAAGCAAAAGAGGTAGGATTGGATGTTTCTTTAATTGAGAGATTATATCATGAACAAGGTGACGATTTTGTAAAAATATTCATTGAAATATTGGTGGATCATTTTAAACTACCCGCTAGTTATGTAGGTGATTCTCGCCCACATGATGTTGACGGAATAATTACTCTTGATAAGGGAATTATTGTAATAGAAGGCAAAAGACAGAAGAATGATAAAGTGGGGCCCGTAAAAGCTGAAGAAGTATGGGGTAAAGGAAAAAAATATGATCCAATTGCTTATGTAACGATAGGATATCCTGATTTTTCTACAGGTTCAATAAATAATGTTCATAATACAAAGATTACTCTATTACCTCATTATATAATTGGAAAAATGTTATTAGATTTTTATCAAGGGCGGATCTCTCAAGATGATGTTCTAGGTATGATGATGAGTGGCACATATTTGGGTTATAGAAAAATCACAAAACAGACAATCACTTGAGTATTAATGAAAATTTCAGTAAAATGAAGGTGCCCCTGCGTTCCCATACAGAGAGAGAAGTTTTCTACTCGACTACAGCCTCGTAGACCTTTCAGGCTCGCCTCTAGCCTACGAGCGCGATATTAATCCTGTTTTTCGATGGGGCAGTAGATATCGATCCTGACCCCGAACGGGTCATCCACACACGCAAACCTCATGGGCTCATACATCCAAGTATCCTCAGGCTCACGACAAACCTCGGACCCCAGATCCAACAACCTGCGGTACAACGCGCCCCCCCCTTCCAGCAGTACAAATAAACGCTCCCGGGTGCAACCCCTAGATCGGATGTCGGTGTCGCATTATGAGTGTCGTTAAGGTCTCTGCAATCCTGCTGATGGTCCTCGTGGCGCAGGGCGTCCACGCGGGTGACACGGGGAGCGCCGTCCCCTATCTGGAGAGATGGGGGATCTACGAGCTGGACCCTGTTACATCGCAGGTCACGCAGGTACTCACCAGCCCGAAGGAGATCTCGAAGCTCAGAATCAACTCAGCCGGGGACACCTTCGCCTTCTCGATGGAGGTTGACGGGGACGCCCTCGAGATATGTACCTTCGACATGACGGAAAGAAAATTCACCAGGCTCACCGAGAACGGTCACATGGACGTCTACCCGTCGTGGTCCCCCGACGATTCAATGATCGCTTACCTCTCGTGGCCCGGGGACACACTGGACATCTACGCGATGGACGCCGACGGGGGAAACCAGAGGCTCCTGTATGACTCCGGGTTCCACGATGCGGACCTCCACTGGGCGGGGGACAAGATCGCCTTCACACGTAACTCCCAGATCTGGATCATGGAGGAGGACGGAACCGGCGCCACCCGGCTCACGGACCCCCCCAAGGCCGGCGAATGGGGCGACGCGGTCCTCCCCTTCGGCGACTACGATCCCCGGATAAGCCCCGACGGGGAGAGGATCGTCTTCGAGAGGATGGTGGACGACTCCAGCCCCCACGGCAACTACGATCTGTTCATCATCGACTCGGATGGATCCAACGAGAAGCGCCTCACCGATAGTGGCTGGACCCAGGGATTAGCGGTATGGTCCCCTTCCGGTGACAGAATTGTCTACTCCGTCGCCGCAATGGGCGAGGAAGGAAGATACGACATCTACACGATGAACAGCAACGGATCCCAGATCCAAGACCTGACATCCCAGCATTTCCCCCCGGGTTTCCTCGCCCATGAGCCCATGTTCTCGGCTGACGGCTCCAAGATATTCTTCATAGGAGAGTGGTGGGACTGGAGAGTCCTCGAAACGGAGATCACATGCTCTCTTTCATCGTCCGAAGTGGTGCCCGGTGAAGAGGTTAGCGTCAGCGGGGGAATCGAGCCCGCCGTACCGGAGGCGGCAGTCACATTGACCATCGTAGGGCCAAGTGGTTCGACTATAACGAGGACATTGGACCTCGATTCTGAAGGCGCCTATGCAGAGGTCTTGGAGCCATCCGAGATCGGCCAGTGGGCCGTCAAAGTTTCGTGGGAGGGAGACCTCGGACATCATGCTTCGGAGAGCCAGACCACGTATTTAGTCGTGGAGGAGCCCCAGGATGGGGGTAGCGGAATTCCAGGCTTTCCAACCCAGTCAATTATGCTCGGGGTACTAGTGGGAGCACTTCTATATTCCATTACGAAGCGCGTGCATCCTCTGAACTCGTACGCAAAGTCCCCCTAATCCACGTCGACCCTGTAGGCCCTGTCGATGGTGAGCTCCGCGATCCTCGCAGCATGATGGCTGATCTTCCTCAGGCACTCCCTGACGTTTACCACATCCGAGAGAACACCGGTCGCCCCCGACCCCCCGAACACCGGCAGAGGAGTCACCCCCCTGTAGATCTCATCGATCACCCTCTTCATCCCGATGATCTCATCGGTGTCCTCGATGTTCCTCGAGAGAAACCCCTGCACCGCCCGATCATACGACGAGAAAGTGATCTCCGCAGACTCCGTCAGCGCCTCGAAGACCTCCACAGGCACCACGATACCGCTCTCGATGACACGGATAACGCTCTCAGCGATGCTCGTAGCGTGATCCCCTATCCTCTCGATAGTCCCCACCAGAGTCTGATACTCGAGGCAGTCCAGCGCATCCACCCCCAGCCTCCTCCCCAGCACGGGGTCCACGGCCACCCTCCGGATCAGCCTCAGCAGCAGGAACCTCAGCTGATCGATGTCCTCCTCCAGCGAGAGCACTGACCTCGCCAGCCCCACGTCCCCCTCCCGGAAGGCCACCAGGATGTCCCGGCACATCGAATAAGCGATCGCGTGCATCCTCTCCACGCTCGAGGCCAGCGAGGCCTGAGACTCGTCCACCAGGGTCTGGAGCACGATGCTCCTCGCCTCCGACTCCAGCACCATCATGAATAGCCTCCCCGCCACCTCCCGCACGACCCTCTGCTGACCCGGCGAGAACACCTCCCCCGAGGAGAGCTTCACCACGGTGCAGCCGTCCAGGAAAGCCCCGACGATCCGCCTCACGATGGACCCGTCCGCCTCCCCCGCCTCCACCCCCAGATGGATCTCCCGCCCCCGCCCCCCCCTCTCCAGCGTCGACTGGATCACCAGGGAGCCGTCCGACTGCACATCCATGGAGACCTCGTCCCCCTTCCCCAGCCCGTGGAGCTCCAGCCACGCCTTGGGCATGGAAACCACCAGGGACGACCTCCCCAGGGCCACGATCTTCCTCCGCTCCGAAGTCATCAAACCACCATCGGGCGCCTTCGTATATATTATTGACGGTTTCCTGAAAAAATATTGCGTATATATACAAATATAATCGAACACGCCGATATAGCGACAACGTATATATTACTCAGACGGCCCTACCTCGCCCGAGGTAAAAGACATGATGTATAAGTGCCTAAAGTGCGAAAACGAGTTCGAAGTCTTCCAAGATGCGACCTGCCCCAAGTGCGGAGCGACGGACTACGACGTGGAGACCCTCAGAAAATGGAAGATGGCCCACCCCGTCGCGGGCGACGAGGCTTGAAATTCAAGTGCAATAAATGCGAGACCGAGTTCGAGGCTAAGATAACCGCCCGATGCCCCAGCTGCGGCGAGACCATGGACATAACTCCCATCCAAAAGCACAGGGCCCCCATCTGAGCCCCCGCACCCCAGCCAGAAGCAACCCCACAGACCCAGCGGAAGCCCTTCAGCCCAGCATCGCGTTCGCCTTGAGCCCCTTGGGCGTCTTGAACTCCACCACGCAGGACTCCAGATCGTCCCCCACCACCACGGGATCCAGGCTCCCCAGCCCGTGCCCCGCCGCCTCCACGATATGCCGGACCCTCCCCGGGTCGAACCCCATCACCCTCGCCATCGTCGCGTCCACGGAGACCGGGTTCCTACCCAGGATGACGCACCCCAGTCTCCGGGGGTTGCCGCTGATCACCCCTTCGAGCCCCATCCTGCCATCTATCAGGCACAGCCCGCTCCTGAACATCCTGTTCAGATCCAGGATCACCTCGTGGATCTCCGGATGATAGAAACCCTGATCCTTCCTCGGCAGCAAACCGAACATGTTCTTCAACGCCCCCGTGACCCATGTGAGACTGTGGGTCTTAGCCAACGCCACCGAGACGAAGCTCCCGGCATCGGCTAGAGGAACGGGTAGCTCGGGGTCCTTGAAGTAGCATCCATCGAAGTCGAACTTGGTCAACGGCGAGCCGCTGAGGTTAATGAGGGAGATGTTCACCCCCCGACCCTGAAGCCTTTCAACGTAAGCCCCGTAACCGTACCTCTCGAAGGCCCTGTCGGCGTACTTGGACATGCTGTCGGATTCAACGATCCTGATCTCGAGACCCCCGTCCTCCTCGAGGACGTAATCCACCAGAGCCTCCACCACCCCCACCTTCACGTTGGCGCACCCCGTGTGATCGTTGCCCGTGCAAATATTCGGCTTGACGATCAACGGGGATCCCAGATCCCCCAACCCCCCGAGTAGCTCGATAGCCTCCCCCAGAGCCTCCCCAAAATTATCTCGGCATCCCACCAGAGCAACAGTATCCATCGAACAGCCCCAACCTACTCAAGGACACCAGAACATAATAATTGGCGCACGCAACCCCGGGACAACCTACTCCCCACTGCTTCAAAACACAACAAAAAACGCGCCTCAAAAAACGCGCGGGAACTCAACCGTGACTAAATCACGAAAAGCTAGTACCTTGGGGGCCTATGCTTCTGGAAACACTCCCGACAATAGACGGGGCGCCCCTGCGTGGGCTTGAACGGGACCTCTGCCTCCTTGCCGCAGTCGTCGCAGGTGATCTTATGCATCTCCCTGGGACCCCGATCGTTCCCCCTGTCTCTATAACCCATAATTTCCCTCCTTTTCAGCCAGTTATACCAAAGAAATTGAGAACCAACTCTCCGCTATACCACAGAAATAGCCTGAATTAACCCATTTAAAACTAACGCTCCACCATAACCGTCGCTCAACCCTCGGGAACGAAGGCCACAGCCCTCAACGGCAACCCCACGGAGAACGCCCCCCGGGCAATCCATTGTTAAATACGGAGTTGATGAATACATTTCATCTC
>JAOZHO010000051.1 GCA_026014875.1 Candidatus Bathyarchaeota archaeon
GGGGGAGGATCGGTGTCGCGTTCTGCGGTGGTTTGAAGGACGAGGCGGGGAGGGTGGTGGAGGTATTCGAGGGGGCCGGGTTCGGGGTCTACTCGGTGAGGTGCAAGTGCGGGGGGGTGGACGAGACGGGGTTCGGGATACCCGAGGAGGACAAGATCGTCAGCCTGGTGGGGGAGCCGGGGAGGTTCGAGGCGGGGTGCAGCCCGGTGGTGCATGCCGCGGTGCTGAACTCGGGGGATCTGGATCTCCACGTCATCGTGGGTCTCTGCATCGGCCACGATATTCAGTTCAACATGCATTCCGGGGCGCCCACGACGACCCTCATCGTGAAGGACAGGGTGACGGGGCACAACCCGGTGATATCGCTGTACAGCGCTTATCATCACCCCAGATACTGGGATGAAGAGTAATACTATCTGAGCCAGCGGTTCTTCCTCTGTTTTCTGGGGAGTGGGTTGAGTTATCGGTATGTGCGTTGGAAAGAGGGGTTAAATTTTAACCACACACATGGGACCTTCGGTGAAGGCTTTTCAGCCCCATCAGATTGGCGCTGATTTCTCTAATGCCGTCACAGGAACTGTTGAAACTGCGGGGTAAGACGTGTCCGTCACAACAGGTTGGGATAAAATAATGGGGGCGTAAGCTTGCGCCTCAAGGTCATTACTTGCGCCAATATACACTCTTCCCACCTCAATAGGGGGTTTACGGCGTTTTACTTACGCCCCCTTACTTTTGAAAGGGCAATCCATAGCCTTTTTTTCAGATGTCGTGCTAGGGAGAAAAGTCGGTGTTTTCATGGTATCAGAGCATGAAATCCGTTTTTTTAAATCATTTATCTTTCCCAAAGTTCATATCGAAATCATTTGAAGTATTTTTCTTCGTGCGCGTGCAGTAAGGTTACGGGTGCGCGCAGCCTAGATATATCCTCCAAGGGATATATCCTCATGGCAGGAGTTAATGCTCACCAGAACGTATCAGATCAGGTCTACGAGGGCCTTCTCAACAAGACCAAAACTGAGCTCCTCGTCCAGCGTAGTGATTACTACATCAACAAGTTAAAGGGTAAAAAGTACCTCATCATCGAGAACGACGAGATACTAGAAAAACCCAAAGCAAGGTTCCTCATCCAATCCATCAACGAGGAAACAGGCTCCATTCGGGAGGACATTTACGGACAGACAGTCAACGGGATTTATCTGAGGATAGAACTCAAACTCAGGCAGAAGACAAGATAATTTTTTCGAGCGTGTGTGTAGAGTGTGTATGTGTCTATGCGCGCGCGTTTTACCCTGGGAAAAATGAAAAAACAACTCAAAACTTGATTCGACTATAAACTCCTGGCCGCCTCTCGGCGTCTGAGCTTATCTAGAACCTTCTTGGCGGCCTGTGCTTAGCAAAGCACTCACGGCAGTAAACTGGCCTGCCCTCTGTTGGCTTGAAGGGGACTTCCGCCTCCTTCCCGCAATCAGAGCAGATGACCTTGGTCATCTCACGCGGGCCACGGTCGGATCCACCGCGCCTGTTGTCTCTATAACCCAATACTTTCACTCCTATTCTGTGTGTATGCTCAGAACGCCTAACAGAATTCTCCGCACACTTCGAATGCATGTGCGGTCCTCCCTTTTAAATCATTTTACGTATCTCCCGCGCGCGCAGCAAATGGGAGTTGGGATGAGGGCGATGGTGAAGACCCAGTCTCTCTAGCGAAGGCTAAATATTGGGTAGAGCACGGTTCTTTTTTAAATGTAAATGATAAGAATAAATGAAATGGTCGTCTGTAAGGTTTGTGGGCATCTCGGTAAAAAATTGACAAGAACAAAGAGAAGTAAAAAACTTCGTGGGCTTTGTGGGCTTAAAGCACACACAGGTCGAATGGATATTGAAGAGGAAAGAGAATGCGCAGATTTCACAACGGAAACGATTGATAATCTCTTTCAATGAAAAATATTTAATGAGTTCATAATCTTTTTAAGTCAAGTTGATCGCGCGCGAGCGCTAACCTACCAGAACTTCCACCAAGGTTTCTTCTCGACGGATATTTCTTCGACTGGCTCTTCTCTTTTCTCTTCCTCGCTAGGTTTCTCCTCGATTTGCTCCTCTTTTTTCTTCTCTTCGGACATTTTCCAAACCTTCACCTTAGCATGGGGCTCATCACTGCTTAAAGGTTACGAGCGCTAACGGCGCGCGCGAGAGGGTTAGATAGAGGGAGGGAGAGGGCTAGGGAGAGTGGGTTTGGGGGATAAATTTTTACCCCACACACACATAGAAGAAGAGAATTAGATGATCGCACGCCTTTGATATTTTTACTTCTTTTTATAGAGTTTTCCGAAGAGAGCGTTCAAGTTCTCTTTATCATCTCTGCTGAATTTGAACTCGTGGCCGTAGGGACATAAGTCATGAACAACGACTTTCCTCAATTTTTCATTATATACCAGTGGATAAAGCCGGCATCCTTCGGGTCTGAAAGAGTATATCTTACAACCATTTTCCCCGAGAAAAACGCATCTACCGTTACGGTTTTTTAAATGACGCTCTCTTTTTCGTTTCACGACAAAATCTTTGAACCTGTATCCCTGCCGGGAAATTCTCTCTATATCAATACGCGAGAGAGGCATACTGGTCTCTATGCAACATTTGACACAGTTGTGAATCATGCATGGAATGCCACTGCTCAGAAGATGTTTCTCAGTTTCATTATTATTCGCGTGCTTGCATCCCAAGGGAAACGTCTCCTCAAGTGTCTATCATTTTTGTTCTTTATTAGGGCGCGAGCGGCCGGCGCGCGCGCAGCTCGTGTTTAAGACATGATGCGCACGCTACATTTAGCCGCGCTTGCGTGTGAGTGATTCGAAGGATCGACAACGAAATTGTACGTTAATTTCATCCAAATAGTCCCTTTTGAATAAACAAAAGTTCGTGGTGAATATACCTTTTCTCACATGTAGATTTTTACAATTAATACATCGTACCAAAATATTCCGTATTATACTAAAGGTTCCATTGTATAAAGAACACCTATCTTTATACAAAAGGCTCGAAGTGTGGTTGCTAGGTGACGATTTCATCTAGGAAGAGCGCGCACTTTGAGATCTTTCATCCTTATCCAGCTGAGTACATCTTGGACATGGCGGAATGTGAAGGGGCTTGTTTGGGAATATCGTTAGGGTCTCCTTTCCTCTTCGGGGATAGTCAGGGCAATCTGTTTTCCAGTGATAGTATTCTTCTTGATCAGGTTGTCTTCTATGAAGCCTTTTCACATATTCAGCCTTTGCTCGCTCGCGTTTTCTTCATCTAACCCAAGGCTTAATAGCTCTTATCCAAATGACGCGCTGCAAATGTCAGTCGAAAACGTTGTTTACATAGGAAGCAAACCGATCATGAACTACTGCATGGCTATCCTTTCCTCACTAAGGGACGAGAGCAGAGTTGCGTTGAAAGCGAGAGGCCGTGCCATAAGCACAGCTGTAGATGTGGCTGAGGTGACGAGGAACAGGTTTATGCAAAATCTCATAGTCGAGAATGTGGAGATTGGTACTGAAGAGCTTGAATCAGAGGGACGTATGAGGAACGTCAGTACTATAACTATCGTTCTTAAAAAATAGTGAAACGCGCACGCACGTCGATATCACGTAATTGTGCCTGTGTAGAGAGAGAGAAACAGGGATAGTGCGCGCGCGACGGATTCGAGGCGGGGTGCAACCCTGTGGTGCAGGCAGCGGTGCTGATCTCGGAGGAGCTGGATCTCCACTTCATGGTTGGTCTCTGCATCGGTCACGATATTCAGTTCAACATGCATTCCAGGGCGCCCACGACGACTCTCATCGTGAAGGACAGGGTGACGGGGCACAACCCGGTGATATCGCTGTACAGCGCGTACCATCACCCCAGATACTGGAAAGAAGAGTAAGACTGCCAGAGCGCAGCCCTCACACCGTTTTATGGAGGAGTTTTTGAGTGTTTGGGGGTGTTTTCTGTTTGCTTTTAGGTGTTGTTTGGTACTGAATAGCACCTGGTTTACTTGAGGGGGGGGGTCATCATTTGGCGGATTGGTAGTTCAGCGGTCTGAATGCCTGACGCGCGTCTGGGAGGTTGGTAATTCAAATCCGTCCCAGTCCACCTGACTTATCGTACATATTCTGTTTGTATAGGGGTGTTTTAGGGCTTTTCTAAGGTTTTTACGTGCACGCGCCAGTAGCTTTGGGGCGAGCGCATCACCGCTTGCGAACGCAATCAATGGGTTGTTCCCATCGATCTAAGTTTTTCGTCAACCTTCCCAATAAAGTATTTTTCGCGCTCGCAGGCAAAATTAATGACGCGTGTATTCGATAATCTGGTCAATTAATAAGCCTTCATTTGCGTGAACCACACTATGGCAGGTAGGGCATAGAGGCATGGTCTTTTTAATTGCATCTTCTATTGTGGTGGTAATGCCTTCCTTTGGGATATCTTTCAAAGGTTCCATGTGATGAATGTGGACAATTTCCCTATCAACAAAATCTGGTTTAGTATAACCACAAACCATGCAACGTAATTTTCCTTCTTCATCTTCATTTTTAAAATGCTCTCTTGCCTTTTTAAGAAGCTCTGGAGACCTTTTTCGCATCTGGAAATTTGAATATGTTATTAGTGATCCTTCTTCAATGAATTTTTGATTTTCAATATTGATATTTTTTAAGTCCTCATCAAAAATTAGAGTTGCATCACTATCAAGTGCATTGAAAAATTCAATAAATTTTTCTGGGGCTTCTTTCCTATTATTCCAATACCACTGATGTATTTTTTCTAGTTGGCTTTGATTTTGGTTATGTCGTTCTGTCTCTATTGAGTTAAACCCCGAGATTTGGTCTAAAAGATTCTTAACAATAGCTTTGTCTTTTTGTATTAAATGAGAAAGGTCTTCAATCAATTCCTCTTCTGGAGTATTATAATTACCAGTTAACTTATCATATGCATAAACAACAAAATAACCTTGAATTGCAGTTAATATCTCTAATTGAATATCGTCTTCATTTTTTTTTAAAAATTTAGTTAAATACGGAATGGCTCTATGTGAAAGTTCTTCATCACTGTAATTTAATAAATTTTCAGCACGGAGATCCCTGACATGATGAGATAAAGGCCCAAATCTATCGTTGCGATTATTGAAGAGTGCGAGATCAAGAGCAGTAAACCCATAATTGATCATCAGGTCATTTACTCTAAGTCTCCGTAATGCGTTCAGATTCATTCGTTTTTCGTCTAAATCTTTTTTCTCCATTTCACGTTCACTATAAAATAGAAAATCCACATCAAGACCAGTAAAAACCTCTTCTGCCCTCCATTGTAAGTATCGGGTACTATTGCTAAAATTATCATGAAATTTAAATGGTGGCTCATCTTGTGATTTTTGAAAATAAGAATATATGATATTAATCCAAGGATCAAACGAATCGCTTGCTGGAAAAAGCGAAAATATGATGATTCCTTTTTCTATATCTGGGGTAACTCTATTCGGTTTAATTTTAAACATTATTAGATCGATAGGAGAGGAATGGTTATACACTGTTATTTTTTTAGCATCAGTTCCTAATGGTCTATATTTTCCCGAAACTTGCGATACATCGGTACAGGTTATATACGCGTACATTAATGCGATTCTATAATCTTCCTCAGAAATATTTTCGATACGATTCCTAACTTCAACTATTAGATCTGTAATTTTAGTAGAATACATATTTTGTATTAGAGTAAAGATAAACAAAACATTTTCTCTTAAACCTAAATCTCATTTCAAATGGATTAATGTAGGGGGAATCTTAGCAACCAGCTAGCTTGAAAACTAAGGCGTTTTAGATTTTCTTTTATCCACTTGTCTTTGGGCAACGACTGCAAGTGAATCTTTTCTGATTTTTCCGTAAGTCTCTGACTCTTTTTGCATTAGCCTTTTCTTATCCGCTTCTGTGAATTCTTTTTTCTTCACCATAGGAATCGTATCTTTATTTTAGTCTAAAAATATAAAGAATGTCTTTTTTAAAGTAGATTTAAATATAAAAAACTATATATCGGACAAAACATTTCATCTTTTGTGACAATAAAATGGGATACCGTGGTGGAGCCCCATCGTGGGTGTATAAAAATCAATTAGCGAGTCAATCCGCCTCGTATCAGCATCAAATTAGTACAATGAATGAAAAGATCAAACAACTTCAAGATGAAAATGACAATTTAAAAAATACAATTAAGAAATTAGAAAAAGAAATAAAGAAACTTAAAGAATAGCTAGTAATTAGTATTAATATGAAGCACGTTTTATTTTATTAGTTATTTAAATTCTTTGATAAACTCCGCTGTGCGCGCATAATCTTTAATCCATTATTTAAACTCTGAAATTAGTTCGAGACGCGCATGATTGAAAATAAGCACACTGTGTTTAACTTACATTCATGACACAGAGGCGTCGCTCCACAAATATTGCGCTTGAATTTTGCACAATAATTCCAAATGAAATCATCCACTATTCCCGGGGCTATCCCAATATCTATATCTTCCATCATAATTCCGGAAAGGTAATTCCGGCAAAACAATACGAGGGCGTTTTGGAAATCCTTGTTTGCGAGAGGGTCTGAATCCCTAGATGAGCAGAAATGAAAAATGCCTGTTCTGAGGATAAACCTCTTTTCATGAATATCAATAGGGATTCTGTCGAAGTAGCCGAAATCTCTTAAAAAATTGTCTGCCCCTTTTTGTATACCGATGACTTTTCCCTCATCTTTTTTTTCACCACTACGGACTTTACTGTAAAGACTCTTTGTCCATTCTTTCATGGTTTTCTCTTGAAGTTGTTCCAGGAGCAACCTAATCCTATCCGAACTGGACCACCCAGGCCATTTCATTCCATGTTGATCCAGTATGGCTATTAACTCATTTTTAGCGGGTGTAGAAAGTGGACTACTTTTATGATTCTTCTGCCAGACATTTATTCCATTTATAAATCCTTCAGTTCCCGTGCGATAAAAATTCCTAGTCGCAATCATACTAGCCAAAGTCTTTAGCGCTTTAGTAACCACAGAGGGTTTATTCTGCTCGATTCCCACAGCGTTTTCTTTGAATTCAATAACTTCCGTAATAGCTTCGTCCATTGTACGGAAAACCAAGACCATCTCGTTTGCTAACTCTTGAGGATCAAACCTAATTGAGACAACGTTCATGACTTACTCTCACAAACATAGCATATCACACCCACTTTATGGATTTACCGAGATGTTTCGCGGGTGCGCGTAACACTGATTATATGGTAAGAGCTAGACTCTCTGAACACCGATGAAAGTCCTCGTAGTCAACCAGGGGCTGGCCAAGAGAATCAGGCAACGCCTCCCCCAAGAGATCGAGATCATCACACCACAACAAGGCGACGACCAAGAGATCGCCACACTGGCAGCCGACGCCGACATAATCCTCGCCACAAGACTCTCACCGGACGTAGCCAGAGCCGCATCCAACCTCAAACTCCTCCAGAAGACCGGCGCAGGAGTAGACGACATACCCTTCGACGCCTTCAACCCAGACGTCCTCGTAGCCAACACCTCAGGAGCCAACCCCACACCCCTAGCCGAAGGAGCACTAGCCCTCATCCTCGCCCTCGCCAAACACGTCATACCCAGACACAACACCTTCAAAACAGGCAGAAGCGGCCCCCCCGGAGTCACCCTCAAAGACAAAAAAGCCGGCATAATAGGCATGGGCAGCATCGGCACCGAGGTCGCCAAGAGACTCCAAGCCTTCGAGATGGACATCCTCGCAGTCAGACGCAGCCCCAACCCGGAGCTGAAGGAGTCCCTCGGGCTCAAATTCCTTGGCGGCCGAGGCGACCTAGACCACGTGATGAAGGAGTCGGACTTCCTGGTGGTCACCGTCCCCCTCACCCCGGAGACCAGAGGCATGATCGGCGAACACCAGATACGCCTGATGAAACCCACCGCATTCATCGTCAACGTCGCCAGAGCCGCCATCATCCAGGAGGAACCCCTCTACACCGCCCTCAAGGAGGAGAGAATCGCCGGAGCAGCCCTGGACGTCTGGTGGAAACCCCACTTCTGGGACCCCTTCTGGAACCCCGAAGGCGCGGACGCCTCCAACTACCCCTACTGGGAGCTCCCCAACGTCATCTGCACCCCCCACAACATCGGCTCAACCGACACACGATCCGACGCAGGACTGGAGATCATGGTGGAGAACATACTACGAATCCGGGACGGCAGACCACCCATAAACCCCGTGGACACCAAGCTCAGATACTAGCACGCAGCACTCGTCTGCCCTCAACACACATGCGCCCAACCCCGCAACCACATCTCCACAATAGAAGAGGTTAAACATGAGTTTGTAATGGGTATTCGAGAAGGTTAATGTCCGGCATGAATCAGCTCCCCCCGAACATCCAGGAGAAGCTCACCCGACTGCAGCAACTCCAGAACACCCTCCAGCAGCTCGTCCTCCAAAAGCAGAGACTCGACCTCGAACGAGGCGAATCCGAGAGAGCACTGAAGCTCCTAGATGAGGTCGCCTCGGACAAGAAAGTCTACAAGTCCGCCGGGGCCATCCTCGTGGAGAAGGATAAGGACGATGTCGTGAACGAGCTCAATGAACGCCTAGAATTCCTGGAGATGCGGGCCAAGGTCCTCACCAAACAGGAGGGCAACGCCCGGGAAAGACTGACGAGCCTCCAAGAGAGCCTCCAGCAGGACCTCAAACTAGGAGCCTGAATCCGGCCTCCGCCTACGGAAGCCCCCCAACAAGCCCCTCTGCTCCCCACCCCGGGCCCTTTCCATCGCCTTTCTCCTAAAGTCATCGCTCTGCCTGAGAGGCGAAGTGTCCACGCCCAACTTTAACATCCTGTTGAGGGCCTCGATCAAGTCAGCGGCCCCCCCGTAATCAATAGTCTGGGACAGTCCCGTGGGCACGAGGAGCGTCGTCCACGGCACATTGTGCTTCATCGCCTCGTCGAGCAGCACCGCGTTCAAGCCCGAAATCCCGCCCTCGCTGGTGGGCCTTATACCGTCCTTGCCAAAGTCCCTCCCGGACGTGCTGAACCCGAAGATGGGCCGCTCCCCCTCCGGGGTCGCGAAGGGCATACCCTCGATGGAGATGATCTCCTTCACCCCCTTACCCCTGAGCCACTCCATCAACTTGATCCCGATGGGCCAAGCGTTCTCGGCGTTGATCAAGGCCTCGGACACGACGAGAAGCACCTCATTTTTCTGGTCACCATATATCCTGAAAACGGGGGTCGGCTTCCCCTCGATGAGGAGCAACATGGGCGGAATGAGATGGGATCTGACCTGAGCCCTCTGGATGAACCCTTGCTGCCTGGCAACATACAGGAGCGCGGTGTTCCCGATGAAACCGGGCCCCGTGAACCCCGTCACCACAATGGGGCTGTTCTTCTTGACCGGACTTATCTCCACGATATCGACTCTGCTCGACATGCCTAGAATCAAGGATAGAATCCGGTAGCCGAGCTTAAAAAACGCCCGACCACGCTCCCTATATTCTAGGCCGGCCAAATAACAAACAAGAGACAACACCGGGATCCACATTGGAGAAGCTGAGGAAGCTCCTGACCGGCAGGATTCTGCTGCTGTGCCACCACAACGCCGACCCAGACGCCGTCTGCTCCGCGTTCGGGGTCCAGAAGTTAATCGAATCCCTCGATCCCACATCGAACACCCAAATCTTTCTTCCAGGGGGAGCCAGCAAACTCACCCGGACGATCATGGAGGCGCTAGGGATCCAGGTTCTGGATGAGGCCTCCATCGACGACTACGATGTCCTCGTGATCCTGGACACGGCGACTCTCAACCAGCTAGACGATTGGGGGAAGAAAGTCTCGGAGTCAAGCGCCAAGAAAATATTCATCGATCACCACAAAACGCATCCAAGCATAATGGAGATCGCCGATTATTCAATGATCGACGAGTCCGCCACATCGACATGCGAACTGGTATACCGAATATACTCCAGCTGGGGGATCGATCCGACACCAGTTGTGGCTCGCGCACTCCTACTAGGGATAGCCTACGACTCTAAACATTTCTCCATCGCCACACCCAACACGCTCAATGCCGCTTCGGCTCTCCTGGAGATAGATGGATCCCTCGAGGAGGTTCTCTCGATGCTCCGAACGGAGCGGAATCGCCCCGAAAGGATAGCGAGGATAAAGGCGGCCCAGAGGATGCACCTCCACAACCTCGAGAGTTGGTCCCTGACCACCTCCCGGCTCAGCTCATTCCAAGCCTCCGCTGCGAGGGCGCTCATCGGGCTGGGGGCAGATGCCTCCGTCGTATGCGGCAACGACAAGAAGGATCTGAGGGCAAGCCTCAGGGCCACGGATCGATTCTATCAGGGGACCCGCATTCACCTAGGTGAGATCGCTCAGGCACTGGGAGAAGAGTTCGGGGGAGCAGGCAGCGGGCATCCCACCGCAGCTGGCGTGAACTGCGAGGGGGACACCGATCTCTTTCTCGAAAGAGCCGTCCAGATGATTTCCGAGCTACTAGAAAAAACTTCTAAGCATCGCTAGGGAAACAAACAATCCAATAAAAAGGATTGAGAACGGAGATGGGCAAGCGCTCTCATCTAGAGAAGATCCCTGAAAATCCTCTCGGCGTTCCTTCCCAGGACCAGATCCTTGTATACCTGAGATACTTTGATGGTACGAACATTTTTGATACCGAGACCCGGATGATTCTGAGGGGACTCGGATCCGAAGCAGACCCGGGTCGGCGATGCATCCTGAGCTAACCTCACCCCGCTGCCTATGCCATTCCGTCCCCCCGTGTCGACGAAGATGTTTGAATGCTCCTTCATCAGATCCCGGATCCTGTGCCAGTGGGGGTTCACGACCAACCTCACGTCAGGGAACTTGAAAGCCAGCTGGTCCAGACTCTTGTAGTATGGCTCCGAAATACCCCCGACGATGAACGAGGCGTGATCGGCGGTCTCGATGTTGGGGGTGTTGAAGAGGACCGGGAGACCTTGGTCCATGCAGGGCACCATCAGCTCCTCCACCTTGGGATGGGGGGCATCCCTGCCGAAGACCCTGTGGAACTCGGGGTCCAGCATCACACCTTTCAATCCGAGGCCAACGATCCTCTCAATCTCATCGGGCGCACCATCCGCCATGGGGTCTATGCAGGCGAAACCGACGAGCCTGCCTGGATTATTTTTAACCGCCTCAGCTACTGCATCGTTGACGGTCTGGATCTTCATGGAGGGGAAGGGCATGACGAAGGTGACGTCGATGCCGAACCTGTCCATTGCACTGAGGATCTCCTCCGGCGTCTGCTTGAAATCCATCAGGGGATGATGTCCGATGTGGGCGTGGATGTCAACTATCATTATGCATCGACCCCCAGAAGCTTCGCAGTCGAGTCTCCCAGGACCGCCTTCTTCTGCTCATCGGTGATGTCTGCAAAGCGGACTGCGTCCAACATGAGATCCATGTAATCTCCCGGTTTATCGAACCTGCTCCCGTAGCCCCCGTTGGAGGAATCGGAGCCGAACATCACCCGGTCTGCTCCGATTGTCTCCACGGCCTGTTTGATGGCGTAGGGGTTGGAGTAGCATGTCTCCAGGTAGATGTTGTCGTTCTTCACCGCCATCTTCGTGCTGAGGAGCTCCGAGTCGAAGCATGTGCCTCCCCCCATGTGGAGGATGACTGTCTTCACCTTGGGGAAGCTGTTGGCGATGTCCCCGATGATGTATGGATGGTTCCTGATGCTGTGATCCGAGTGAACCACCACGACCACCCCATAACTTTCAGCCATCTCCATCATGGGATACATGAAACGGGCCACTGCGTGCTGATGGCTCACCTTGACCCCCTTCCAGCCATAATCCTTCAGGTACTTCTCGACCTCCTCGAGGCCGATCTCCTCGTATCTCGGGTCAAAGAATGCGAAGGGGATGAATCTCCCCGGGCAGGCTTCGTCAGCTTCGGCCACGAACCGATTGTCTATCGCAGGGTCCTTGGCTGCACCGGAGCCGAAGACAACCGCCTTGTCAACACCTGCGGCGTCCATGCTCTCGATCAGCAACTCGACGGGGCCCCTGCCCTTCGACAGGTGGCAGTGAGCGTCAATAACGACCATAATTTACACTATACTCCTTGATCGATATATTGGCGTTGCGTGAGTTCGCTGCCCTTCACAAGTTTTAGGAGCGTAGAATCAGAGTCTTTTTTCCCTCGGTCTCCTCTTGCATCCTCCGCGCCCCACTTTCCTCAGTATCTCCGCGTAGTGTTTCGTCTATATATCGTCGTCCACGATGAAACTGACCTTGGTCCTCGCCGGCATGGATGCAGGGTAGTGGATGACTGCGCTCTTGAGGCCCGCCCTCTCGGCTGCCTCCCAGATGGTCTCCGCGTTGACCACGTTGGAGTGGAAAGAGGAGAGCATCTGGCCCGAGGGCATCTTCACCTGCCACGCGAAGAGCCCGTGAGTCCCGGAGTCGGCTCCGGTGGAAGCTGTGGCCCAGTTGGTGGGGGTCCAGAGGGGGAAGGAGCAAAGTATCTGGTTGGGGGTCCCTTCCCGTATCAGCTTTTCGAGGCTGGGTAGACCCCCCTCGGAGACCATCTTGAGGGTCAGGGGGAGGATCTGCTGATCTATTCCAAGGAGAAAAAGAGTCATAGTGATTAGGTGACTAAATTGTTAAAATAATATCCGGCCCCAATGGCGCCGAGCATTATTATAGTTATAACTAATATGTCCGACTTTACCTTTGTAAAAGGAACCGGATTCCAGAGAGGAAGAGCGCTTGGGCATCATTGAGGTTGAAGGTTTACGATACACGTACCCCAACGTGGAGTCCCCCGCGTTGAAGGGGGTAGACCTCACCATCGACGAGGGGGAGTTCATCCTCCTGACGGGGCCCAGCGGATGCGGCAAGACAACGTTCAGCAGGTGCCTCAACGGGCTCATCCCCCACTTCTACAGCGGCGACCTCGAGGGCTCCATCATCGTGAACGGCCTCGACGTGAGGGAGCACCCCACATCCGAGCTGGCCCTCAACGTGGGGCTCATATTCCAGAACCCTGACAACCAGATCTTCGCCCTCACGGTCGAGAAGGATGTCGCCTTCGGTCTCGAGAACCTGGGAATACCCAAGGAGCGGATGATGGAGGATATCGACTGGGCCCTCGACGCCACAGGTATCGACCACCTGAGGGATCGGGGCACCAACGAGCTCTCCGGGGGCCAGAAGCAGCGCCTCGCCATCGCCTCCATCCTCGCGATGAGGCCAAGGATACTGGTCCTCGACGAGCCCACCTCGTTCCTCGACCCCATCGGCGCCGAGAGAATTTTCGAGGTCCTAGACACGCTGAACAGGGAGCACAGGATCACCATTATACTGATTGAGCACAGGGTCGACCTCGCCGCGAAATACGTGGATAAAGTGGTGGTCTTCGGGGACGGCCGGATAATGAACATGGGCTCCCCTGAAGACGTATTCCTCCGCGAGGAGACTAGGCTGGCCGGGGTCGGCATCCCCAAAATTGTCGAGCTCACACGAAAACTCAGAGGTCGGGGCATGTCCATCCCGGAGACTCCGCTCTCCCCGGAGGCCTTCATCCATCAGATCAACCCCATGATACGAAAAGCGGGAGCCCAATCCGAGAAAACACTCCACCCCGACCTCGAGGAGTTCGTCGGGGAGCACAGCTCGAGCCCCCTGATCCGGGTCGAGGGGCTCTCATTCGCATATTCCCCCGGGATCCAAGCGCTCAGGGATGTCTCCCTCACAATCCACAAGGGCGAGTTTTTAGCGATCATGGGGGAGAACGGCGCCGGGAAGACCACCCTGGTCAAGCATCTCAATGGCCTCCTGAGGCCCCAAGCGGGGAGAATAACCTACGAGGGCGCCGACATCGCCGATCTCAGCGTCGCGGCGCTGGCCCGAAAGGTTGGCCTAGTTTTCCAGAATCCCGATGACCAGCTCTTCTCCGAGAACGTGGAGTCGGAGATCAGCTTCGCCCTCGACAACTTTGGATTCGAGAAGGAGGTGGTCGAGAAGAGGGTGGGATGGGCTCTCAACCTCCTCGACATCGAGAAATACCGGAAATCCAGCCCCTTCATCCTGAGCGGAGGGGAGAGGAAGAGGGTCGCCCTGGCCTCGGTCCTCGCCTGGGACCCCGATGTGGTCGTCCTAGACGAACCCACCATAGGCCAGGACTACCGCCAGAAGGAGAAGCTCAGGCATTTCCTCGAGCAGCTGAGGACCCAGGGGAAAACGATCATCATCGTAACCCACGACGTGGAGTTCGTGGCGGAGTGTGAGCCCCGCATCGTCCTCATGGCCGAGGGAAAGATAATAGGCGACGGCACCACCAAGGAAATCATGACCGACGTCGAGGCCATGGACAGGGCCTCGGTGGCGCCCCCCATGATAACCAAGGTCTTCTCCAAACTCTCTGCGTACGGCCTCCCCGGGGACGTCGTGGACGTCGACGAGGCCGCCAGCCTGCTGATCCACCTCAAGGAGGCGTCGGGTTGAGCCTGCTGGAGGGGCTCCGCTTCACCCGGGGGGACTCCCCCATCCACGAGATCGATCCCCGGGTGAAGTTCCTTCTCACCATGGTGATCTTCATCACGGCCATCCTGTTCACCCAGCTCCTCCCCCTCCTGTTCATCCTGCTGATCCAGGTCCCCTTGGTACTCATCGCGAAGATCCAGAGGGAGTGGGCCCAGAGCCTGAGGGGAGGCCTCTTCCTGGCGGTCATTATCCTGGTGACGAACCTCGTCTCCATCTACTTCTTCAGCGGCAAGACACTCACAACGGAGAACCTGGAGTACGCCCTAGCTATCACGGTCCGCTTCCTGGTCCTCATCACCTCATTCTCCCTCTTCTTCCTCACCACCTCCCCGGACAAGCTCAGCCTCGCCCTCGAGAAGGCCAGGATCCCCTTCGAGTTCAACTTCGCGTTCATCACAGCGATAAGATTCGTTCCCGTCCTAGCCGACGAGGCCCAGTCCATCATCGACGCCCAGAGATCCCGGGGGCTCGAGCTCGACAAAGGGAGCTTCCTCATGAGGATCAGGAAATATATCCCGATTCTTCTCCCCCTCATCATCAACTCGATCAGGCGGAGTCTGGAGCTGGCCGAAGCGATGGAGTCCCGGGCCTTCGGGGCGACCAGCGACAGGACGAATCTCTATGAGCTCAGGATGAGTGGCAAGGACTATGCAGTTCTGGTTGTGGTGCTTCTGGCTTTAGCATCGGTGCTCTACATAAAATACGTGTTTCCGCCTTTTAGGCAGCTTCTGCCCCCGGGTACTCTTATCTAGTTTTCAGAACCAGTATAAACCGTAATATTTAAATAATTACTGTAAGTACTTATGGAGATTCAGCATATAAATAACGGTGGAGTCGGAATGGAACCACGTAAAGTGCAAAAAGTCGGACAGTCAACTCTCTCAGTCTCCCTGCCCATGGCCTGGACCAAGAAAGTAGGGATCCAGAAGGGTGACCTCGTCTTCATCTCAGAGGAGAGTGACAGCGCGCTACGGTTGACAACGGAGCCAGGTAAGACCGAGAACGATGTCGAGTACGTCGTCAACGTCGACAGGTGCGATAACACCAAGGTCCTTGCACGTGTCATCGTCGGTAACTATGTCCTGGGCAGGAGCCTACTTAGGGTGGAGTCGAATCGGAGGCTTATGCGGGAGCAGATCGAGAGCATCAGGGAGGTGACCCATCGCCTGCTGGGAATAGGGATCATCGAAGAGTCTGACCGCCACCTCCTACTTCAGTGCTCTATCGACCCAAAGAAATTTCCCCTGAAGACCGTGGTGCGCCGCCTCTACGTTCTCACCTCTATCATGTTCAAGGAGACTCTGGACAGCATCGTCGAAGGCGACCTAGAGCTCGCGAAGGACGCGATCACCCGGGAGTACGAGGCAGATACCATTTACTGGCTCTTGGCCCGCCTCCTAGCATCGGCGCAGCAGTCCAGGGCCGTCGCGGATAGCATCGGTATCGAGGACCCCATGGATATCGTCCAACACAGCATCATCGCGTGGTACCTAGAGATGATCGGTGACCGGGTGACCCATATCGCCTCCAATGTCATTCAGTTCCAGGAGGTCCGCAAAGAGGAGGACAGCAGCCTCATCGAGCGCCTCAGCCAGATTGGCGTGATCGCTTTCAACATGTTCGACAAGGCTGTCTCCAGTATCTTCGACGGCAACCTGACCATCGCGAGCGACGCCGTGGATATGTACGACACCATCGAGCGCGAGGAAAGCACCTTGATGAAGAGGTTCCATAACGGGAGCAATCCGGAACTCGCCGCAATAATAAGCGAGATCGCATGGGACTTGAAGATTATCGCGGAGCACAGCTCAGCCATCGCCGAGATCGCTATTGACATCGTTCTCAAGGGGGAGAACGAATACTGTCATGCCAAAGAGGTTTGACGGAGAACCTGACGAACGTTTTTTATTGAAAAGATAATTTACTCGCTCCAATATTCGAGCTGAGAATGTCAAGAAATGTGTCACTGCGATGTTATTAATAAGAGTATTGAAGTGCGTGTATATACCAATATATAATGTGACTGATTAAAACCCCCAAATTTTCCCTTTTCCGATGGATAATATAAATATGATCAGTGTAGCTTGGTGAGATCGTTGACCATGAGCGGCGTCAAGGAGGTCTCATCGTGGCTCCTCGCAGGGATCGGCAGGGTCATCCAATCCATTGAAGACTCCGAGATCGAGAAGATGATCGATATACTGATCGACCATATAGATCACAAGATTCTGCTGATCGGTTCCGGGCGAAGCGGATTAGTGGGGCGTACTTTCGCCTTGCGTTTGATGCATCTGGGGTTCACCGTCTACGTGAGCGGGGAGACGATAACCCCCGCCCTCACCGAAGATGACTTGGTTGTGGCCTTGTCTGGATCTGGCACTACCACCACGGTCGTGGCGCAGGCCGAGGTTGCTAAAAGTGTTGGCTCCACAGTCATCGCAGTCACCTCACACCCCGATTCTCCCCTCGCTGCCAACGCCCACGAGGTGATCGAGGTGAAGGGGAGGTCGAAGATCGACCAGATATTCGACTACGACAAGAGGCAGATTACGGGGGAATACAGCAACGCCCCGCTGGGGACAATGTTCGAGCTCAGCTGCATGATCTTCCTAGACTCGATTATTGCGGAGTTGATGCAGAGGATCGGGGCCTCGGAGTTAGACCTCAGGAAGAGACATGCCAATGCGGAGTAAAGCCCCTAATTCTCATCAGATTGAAAATATATCATAAATACACCAAATCAGGTTGAGAAATAAAGAAACAATTTAATACAAATTTTATAGAATGTGGTCTTCTTGGGCGAGTTTAAAATAATTGGGTAAAAATTCAGGGCTTGTGCTGGCTGATGAGGAGCCACTGGGTAAAACGAGTGCTATTGACTGTTTTCCCTAGCCTTTCTTCATGGTTATGGTTATGGTGCTTACGTTCCGCTTCTGGCCTTCCTGGTTCTCAAGTTCTTCTGTGCCAATCTCGATGCTATCGACTGAGAGGTCTTTCAAGAATCTGTTCCTTGTGACTTCAGCCACATCGACTGCGGAGCTTATCGCACGTCCCCTGGCCTTCAAATGCACAGTGCTTCCGTCGCCCTGAAGAGAGCTCAGGACAGCGAGGCAGTAGTTCATGATAGGCTTGTTCCCGATATAGACGATGTTCCTGTCGGACATTGCAAAGTTTTCATGCGAAGACAGGCCTATTAAAACCTTCGGTGGAATAAAACCAACATTTTCTGAACAAGAAACTATTTTGAAGCCGTATAAATCGTGGAAATTTTTACGCTCACTCGAAACAACAAGCCTTATATTCATGTCGGGGTGATTTTCGCTCGCATAAAACGAGTAGAAACAAAATGGCGTCTGACGATAACGAAGTCGATATGGTGAAAATCGGGAATCTAACCCAGTACAGCAGAAAGGTATACACAGTTGCTAAGGTAATCTCCAAGACCGAGGAGAGAGAGGTTACATCGAGGTCCGATATGTCGACCCACAAGGTCGCTGAGGCACTCATCGCCGACGAAACGGGGAGCATCTATCTCACTCTCTGGGACGATGTCTTGGACCAAGTTGAGGATGACCAGATCTTAAACATCAAGGATGCGTACGTCAACCTGTTCAGAGGTTCCATGCGTCTCAACCTAGGCCGGTACGGGAGCTACGAGCTTCTGGACGAGGCCCCCTTTGAGGACGTGGACCTCGATAACAACCTGTCGAGCAAGGTGTTCGAGAGGCAGCCCAGGGGCTACGACAGGAGTCGGGGCCGGGGCTACAGCCGGGGCCAGAGTAGACGATACTAGATACACTCACCGCTACAATTACACAATTTTTTTCTTTATCATAGCCTAGTAGACCCTTCCTCTACAACTGAGGAGTAATAGGGGTTTTATCACTGACGGGATCGCTTTCTTTTATCCAATAATTCGCTTCCAATCTCGATTTTTTCCATGTGATCAGAGAAATAGATTTAAATTGATGCCGTTTGGTGACTATAGCGTATTCCGGATTAAAGGTTTGAAACGATATGCCCAGGTTCAAGCAGACAAAAGAGATCCTGAGCCTGATGCACGACAAGGAGCACATCAGGAACATAGGGATCATCGCGCACATCGACCACGGAAAGACGACGATGAGCGACAGCCTCCTCGCCATGGCGGGCCTCATGGCCCCCGATAGGGCGGGGGAGACGAGGGCCCTCGACTTCCTCGAGGAGGAGCAGCGGAGAGGTATCACCATCAAGACGGCGAACATCAGCCTCCTCTATGAGGAGGATGGTCAGCCGTACGTCATCAACCTCATCGACACCCCCGGGCACGTCGACTTCTCAGGGAAGGTGACCCGGGCCCTCAGGGCCCTGGACGGCTGCATCCTCCTGGTGGACGCCGTGGAGGAGTTCCAGATCATGACCGAGGTGAGGCTCCGGGTCGCCCTCGATGAGAGGGTGAGGCCGGTGATGTACATCAACAAGTTCGACCGGCTCATCAAGGAGCTCAAGATGGACGCCGACGCCGTCATGAAGAAGCTCATGAGGGTCATCAACCAGTTCAACACCATCGTTCAGACCTACGGCGAGGACGCCATAAGGAACAAGTGGACCGTCAACGCGGCCGATGGCACCGTCGCCTTCGGCTCCGCACTGGACAGGTGGGGATTCACACTACCCCAGCTCAAGGCGAAGGGGCTCACGTTCAAGGACATCGTGGACTTTTATAAGAACGGGGAGCTCGAAAAACTTCAGGAGCTTCTGCCCCTCCCCGACGCCATCTTCTCGATGGCCGTCCATAATCTCCCAAATCCCGTCGAGTCTCAGCCCTTCCGGCTTGAGAAGATCTGGATGGGGGATATAGAGAGTCCTCTGGGGCAGGCCATGGTGAACCTCGAGGACGATGGACCCCTAATGGTGGCTATCACAAACGTCCTCATCGACCCTCAGGCAGGGGTCGTGAGCACGGGGCGCATCTTCTCCGGCACCATCAGGAAGGGACAGGACGTCTACCTCCTCATAGCGAACAAGAAGTACAAGATCCAGCAGGTCGCCATCTATATGGGCCAGTACCGGGAGATCGTGGAAGAAATCCCCGCTGGGAACCTGGTGGCCCTCCTGGGCCTCGATCAGGGTAGAGCCGGGGAAACCCTCGTCAGCTTCGCGGACAGCGAGGGCGCGCTCGGCTTCGAGTCCATCAAATACATCTCCGACCCCGTGCTGACGGTGGCCGTGGAGCCCAAGAGGCCCACGGACCTTCCGAGGCTCATCGATGCGATGCAGAAGCTATCCATCCAGGACCCGAACCTCGTCGCCACCATCAACCAGGAGACAGGGGAGTATCTGCTCTCGGGGATGGGGGAGCTTCACCTCGAGATCGCGCTCAAGGACCTTGAGAGGGATCACCGTCTCGACGTCACCGCGACGGAGCCCACCGTCGTCTACAGGGAGGCCATCCAGCATGCGGTTGGCCCCTTCATGGGGAAGAGCCCCAACAAGCACAACAGGATCTGGTTCAACATAGAGCCCCTGGAGCCAGCGATCGTCGAACTCATCAGGAACGGGGAGCTGAGCGAGCTGAGCTCCCGGCGCCAGAGGGAGATGGCACTCCGTGAGAAGGCGGGGTGGAACGTCAGGGACTCGAGGAGAGTCGTATCGGTGGGCCAGAACGCCAACCTCTTCACAGACTTTACCTCGGGGATCCAGGGCCTCCGTGAAGTCCTCCAGCACTTGGCGGGAGGGTTCCAGTGGGCGCTAGAGTCGGGCCCCTTCGCAGGGGAAGCCGTCCGAGGCATCCACGTCAAGCTGATGGACGCCCAGCTCCACGAGGACCCCGTCCACCGGGGACCGGCCCAGATGATGCCCGCCGCGCGGGGGGCTCTCTACGCGGGAATCCTCTCGGCGGATCCCACCCTCCTGGAGCCCATCTACAAGATCCAGGTCAGGATACCCCCCGACGAGCTGGGGAGCGTCACCGGCCTCATTAGCCGGAAGCGGGGGAGCATCCACAACGTGGAGCAGTCCGGCCCCGCAGTAACCGTGACGGGCATGATCCCTGTCTCCGAGACCCTGGGCCTATCCCAGGAGATGCGGGCCGCGACCTCCGGGAGCGCCTTCTGGCAGAGCACCTTCGACCACTGGGCCCCCGTGCCCAACACGCTCCTCATGGATACCGTGCGCAAGGTGAGGGCCAAGAAGGGAATGGAGCCCGACCCCCCTCACGCGAGCAGGTACATCGTGCGGGAATAGCCGATTCCCCCTTTTCCCTCGGCCAGACACGGAGCGAAAGCTCCGCAACACTTTTTGAATCTCCCCTACATGACTTCATCCAAGGCTGATCCCCACCGTGTTCCGCAACAGAGACGAACTACTGGAGAACTCATCATCCGATATCCTGCGACAACTAAGAACGGACGCCTTGGACATCTTGGAGGCCGCGGTGAATGCGGTGGATCCAGGAGAGGCCGTCAGGCGTAGCCTCAGCGTAAAGGGAAACCATCTAACGATTCGAGGGGCCGAATGGGACTTGGACCGCTTCGAGGGCATCCATGTCATAGGAGGCGGTAAAGCCTGCGGAGCGATGGCCGAGGCCGTCGAGGAGATTCTGGGCGATAGGATTTCATCGGGGACAGTAAACGTCCTGAAGGGAACGGAGTCGAGGCATCACCTCGCTAGGGTCTCGCTGAATGGGGCCTCCCACCCCATACCCGATGTGGACGGCGTCGCAGGCGTTCAGAGAATGATGGAGACATTGGACGGCGTGGGGGCGTCAGACCTGGTCATCGTGCTCATCTCCGGGGGAGGCTCCTCGCTTCTGGCATATCCCGCTGAGGGTGTAGCCCTCGAGGACATCCAGGATGTGACGCAGAAGCTGCTCATGAGCGGGGCCACCATCGGTGAGCTCAACGCCGTCCGGAAGCACCTCTCCGCCGTAAAGGGAGGGCAGCTGGCCCAGAGATCCCGAGGAGCCACGGTGATCAGCTTGATTCTATCCGACGTGGTGGGGGATCCCACCGGCACGATCGCTTCAGGTCCAACTTCCCCCGACGAGACCACGTTTGGAGAAGCCCGAGATGTCCTTGAGCGGTTCGACATCTGGGAGGGTGCCCCTCGAATCGTCCGGGAGCGCCTGGAGGAGGGGGCGCGGGGGAAGATCCCTGAGACCCCCAAACCGGGTGATCCCATCTTCCAGAGGGTCCGGAACTTCGTCATCGGGAGCAACCTCGTGGCCGCTCGAGCCGCTGTGGAGAGGGCGGGAGAGCTGGGCTACAATGCTGAGTTGGTGTCCACCGAGGTTGAGGGGGAGGCCAGGGAGGTGGGGAGGTCCTTCGCAGAGGCCGCCCTCAGCGTGACCCGCCATGGTTCCCCTGTAAGGGCTCCAGCCGTTCTGGTGGCCGGGGGAGAGACCACCGTCTCCGTGAGGGGCGGAGGGGTGGGTGGGAGGAACATGGAGGTTGCCCTCGCTGCCTCGGAGGGGATCGAGGGCGTGGCATCTGTGGTTGCAGCATTGGCGACGGATGGCATAGACGGCCCGACGGTGGCAGCCGGGGCGATGGTGGACGGCTCGACGCTGGTCCGGGCGAGGGACCGGGGCCTCGATCCCTCCAAGTATCTGTCCGAGAACGACTCTTACACGTTCTTCCAGAGTCTGGGGGACGCCTTCATAACCGGGCCCACGGGCACCAACGTCAACGACCTGACCCTCATACTGGTGGTGGGCCCAGAGGAATCGGATTGAAGAAGAGGCGGAGGATCGGGTCCACGGACCAGGCCCTGGAGAGATTAACCCGCCTCCTGGGAGAGCTCGAGACCCTGGTCGACATAGTTATCGTGGAGGGCCCGAGGGACCTAGAAGCCCTGAGGCTGCTCGGTTTCAAGGGCGAGGTCTCCCTCTTCTCTCAGGTGGGGGTCCCCGACGCGGATTTCATGGATACCGCTTCGAGGGAGTACGGATCCGTGGCCATTCTGACGGACTTTGACGAGGAGGGGCGCAAGATCGATCTCGCCCTCTCGGAGGGGTTCGAGAGACGGGGGCTGAGGGTCGAGAAGGAGTTGAGGTATGAGATGGGTCGGATCATGGCCGCCCTCAGGGTCTACGCCATAGAGTCCCTGGACAACGTCCAGGATAAGTAATAGGCTGGAGAAAGGGATTATAACCTTTCACGACTCTCTAAGGGTGTCCCAAAATGATAATGGTTGAAAACCTGGATATCGACGGAAAGGCTTTCCAAGGGCTCAAGGTCGAGCTGAAGGGGCTCCCTCCCCTGGTCCTCATCGAGGGAGACAAGGGATTCGTGATGTGTGGCTACCTCAACATCGATGCCGCCGAGTCCCTGGGAGCGACTGCCGCCGTGGTCTCCGGGGTGAGCAGCTGGGATGATGTCCTAAACGCCCAGATAAAGACGGCCACGACGAAGGCCAAGGCAATGGGGTTGGAGCCCGGCAAGGTCGTCAGGGACGTCATCGCCGCCCTGGCTTAGCATTGAATTCTGGCGCAGAGCCCCTCCTCCTCCCTTTTTGCGTCTCCCTAAAAGATTCCTGCCATAGGAGAGGAACCGTATGTCAAAGTCGTCATTGAGACGTCATATCACATTGGCCGTTATCTCTACTTCGCGCACGAGAGGTCCTATCCGTTCGCCGGGGACTGCTCAACGATGGGGGCTACATCGATAACCTCTACAATGACGTTTTATGCGTGGAGTGGGGGCTCTCGTTCTAAGGATGGCTCTCGTCCTCGATCTCAACGATCTTCGTGGTGGAAGTCATCCCGCGCACGATCCGGGCTTGCCGCCCGAAGTGTTTCTTGAGGAGCTTCAGGACGGCGACGTTGGCTTTCCCCTTCTTCCTCTGTGCCTTCACCCGCACGATGTAGCAATCCCCCTCTCCTCGGATCACCTCGTCCTTCTTCGATCCCGTTTTCACTTCGACCGTGATCCTCAACTGGGGGGCCTCTCGGTATCCCTTCTCTTGATGAATGAATAACAATTATGCTGCGCTGGATCGTCGATGTCGGATAAAAGGGAAATTCCCCTTAAGGGGAGTGGACATGGGTTCTGTTCTCAGAGTCCGGGGACGTCGTCTGCCTTTGGGCCCAGGGACTCTCTCAGCGCTTCGAGGGTCTGGTTCGGGAAGTCTTTCATGAGGCTGTCGAAGACGGATTTCACGATGTATCTCTGGAATCCCTCCTCGTCGAGGGCGGGGGTGTATTTCCTGCGGGTGCCGCCTTTGCATGTCTCCTCGGTGTAGTTGAGTATGCCTTCGTCGCACATGCTGTTGAGGAAGTTGATTATTGACGCCCGGGAGATCTTGCCGCCGTCCAGCGCTCCGTTCACGTTAATGTAGACCTGTCTGGAGGTGACTCCCTCCTCTGCGTTCTTCCAGACGTGTTTCATGGCCTCGATCTGGTATGTTCTCAGCACTTTCTCTAATCCCGTTTTCGTTGGATCTATCGTCAGTGGCATTTTGTTCACCTGAGTAATGCACAAGATAATCCGGTTTTCTATAAAAGTCTTAGTGTTTAAATCCCCTAAATCATGGTAGAAAGGGGAGTAATGTCTCTAATTGTTAAGACAATTTGCATAATTTTATGGCATTATATCATTCCACATCTGAAATCGTTTACAATCAATAATTCCAAGATACTGACTAGAGAAACTGCATTTTCTTATATTGGTTATTAGGCTGACTCGCTCAACCTATTTCTAGTTACATGAAACTACATAATGCTAGATAATTAAACACAGGATGTCTTGGTGAATCAATTTTTGAATAGTATCTCCATTCTGCCAGATAATTACCACTTAGTATTATTGGAACTTCTCTACCCTTTGTTGTACCTTTTCCAGCATTTTCGCTCCATTTCAAGATACCATTAAGCTTCTTTCCTTCATGAATCCGAAACGCTTCATCAACTGTAATTTTTCTAGTTGATGGTTTCTGATATAATGTATCATTGGATAGCATTAGAGCAAACCAATCCCAACCAAGTTTCTCCCTAACCTTCTCAAGGCGACTAACATCTTTCAAATAATCGTAACGACCTTGATCTTGCGCTCCATGATCTTTTAGAAAATATTTTTCACCCTTAAACTGAGTCTGAATATTTCTAGTTCTATATTTTAATTCAAGTGCAAAACTCGAATCCTCATCTTTTACAACTATATCTAAATAGATTCGTGGATCCAGATCAATTGGTTTTTCTAGATAAATCTCAACACTTGGAAAACTTTTCTGTATCTCCCATGCTAATTGTAGTTGAAAATCGGCTTCACTATGAAACACAGGGCGTCTCTTAGATAATTGTTCTATGATAAAATGCAGGTCTTGAGTGTTCATTCCTCCTTTCTCCTCATGCATGCACGAGAAATAGTTATTGTTCGATGACTACATCTGGAGATTCAACCCAGAATAGTTTGATTCCGAATTTACGAATTTCTTGGGAGGCCGCTTCAATATGACCTCTTAGATAATCATCATTAGGTTGTGCTATACCAACAATAGCTGATGGATTAGCGTGTTTTTGTTCAAGGACTTTTACGATGGCCTTCCCAAAATGGTCTTTGATTTGACCAGAGTCAAAATATGGCCGTGTAGTAACAGGAGACCTTGGATTACCTTTACTCCCCTTCGCCTCGATTATCATGACTTCATTATCTTTCGTTGCCTTAATGTCAATACCCCGTGAGTGCCCTTTTGATATCTCTAAGATTGTCCAATCATCTTTTTTTAGCCAGATACAAAGGAAATCAATGACCTCATTTTCAGTAAGCTTTACCATAGCCACCATTTAGCCAATATAAGGGAGTATAATATGAAAGTTAACCCATTCACTGAAAATTTATCCTTGCGCGCGTACCACTCCCAAACTATCGCACGCTAGAACTATTAAATCATAATAACTCATAATTCTACGATGTCTTACATCTGCCCCCGGTGTAACACAATATTCTCTTCTGAAGAATATTCACAAGACAAGTTCTGTACGAAATGTGACACATTTTTGAAGAAACATCAAGAACCACGAATCCGAAAAATCACCTTTACAAAACATGAGGAAGATTCAAATTATTGGATTATACCCGTGAAACAAGCAGGTTCTATAAACAGATCAATTGTCAAAGAAAAAATATGGGCCTATGGGACAGATACTCCAGGAAGAAATCTTATCAAGCCCAAGGATTGGGCCTGTTTCTATCTATCAAAGCATGGGATTGTAGCACATGCTGAAATACTGACATATCCTAGAAAAATGGAACACCCTCCAGTTAACGACCCTGAAAAATATAATTGGGTCTTCAAATTGGGAAATATATCCGTCTATCTAGAAAATCCACTTAAGATTTCTCTTACTATTCGTAAACAGCTTGATGCATTTAAAAAATCTGATCCTTTGTCAACTAAAATCGCTATTGATAGCTGGGGATTGTTTGTTCAGAGTAATAAGCAAATATCGCTGCACGACTTTAAACTTCTTATAGGTTTACAATAAGCGCGCGTACATACGAAATACCCATTCTAATTATAGGTTACTCGGTATCAAACCGCATTTAGAGCAGAAGCCTTCAATCCAGGATATGGGCTTCAAGGACGAAGCAGGCGAAGACGCTTGTGAAGACCTTAACGTCGCCAACGTTGACATCGACGCTCACAGATCTCCGCCTTCCCTTAGTCTCCTCGACGCTAGCCGAAGCGATCATCGAATCACCGACCTTCACAGGAGCCAGGAAACGGCATTCCGATCCCCCGAGCACGACGAAGGGATGATTGACGGCCAACATTGCGGCATAGTCGGCGAGGCCGAACGTGAAGCCTCCATGGATCAACCCTCTCTCGTCCACCGCCATCTCCTCGGTGGCGGTCAGCGCCACCTCCGATGTCTCCCCCGTGATTATCCTCAATGGCGTGCCGAGAAGGCCTTCCCTTGCGAGGGCGTGGGTCTTTTTCTCCAATAGGCGTCCTCCTTTCCCCGTTCAGTCTCTCTACAACTGTCCCGATATAACGTTAAATCTTTGCTGAGGGAGCTTGAGTGTATGAAACTGTTAAGCTATCGGAGACAGGGAGTCCCAGGCATCGGTGCTCTGATCGGGTCCAGCATCCTGGATTTCAGGGAGGCGGCAAAGAACAATGTCGGGGGAGCATTCACGGATATTCCTATGGACGGGGTATCCGGCATGATCTCTTTTCTCGGTCTGGGTGAGGATGGTCTCGGCGAGGCCCGTAGGGCTGTAGAATGGGTGGCTGATCGGGTTGGCAAGGGGGAGAGCGTCAAGGGCTTAGTCTCCCTTGACGAAGTCGAAATCGAGGCTCCCATACCCCGCCCTAGGAAGAACGTGGTCTGCCTGGGTCTCAACTACGCCGATCACGTGGCGGAGGGGAGCAAGACCCTGGACGAGGAGCAGCCTCTACCTGAGCACCCCATATTCTTCACGAAACCTCCCACGGCGATCAACGGCCCATACGACGATATAGTCTATCCCCGGGTCACGGAGAGACTCGACTACGAGGTGGAACTCGCAGTGGTGATCGGTAAGGAAGGCAAGTACATCGCCGAGGAGGACGCCTACGATCATATAGCGGGCTACTCGGTGTTCAACGACGTCTCCGCGAGGGACCTCCAGACGAGGCACGGCCAGTGGTACAAGGGGAAGAGCTTAGACGGATTCGCTCCTATGGGGCCATATCTGGTGACCCCTGACGAGGTGGGCGATCCCATGGACCTGGATGTCAGCTTGAGCGTCAACGGGGTCATCCGCCAGGACTCTAACACCTCCAACCTGATCTTCGACATCCCGAGGATCGTGAGCACACTATCTGCGGGCATCACCCTCGACGTCGGGGACATCATCGCGACGGGGACGCCCTCGGGGGTGGGGAGCGCCCACGAGCTGGGGTTGCTGAAAGTAGGGGACTTGGTGGAGGCTCGAATCGAGAAGATCGGATCCTTGAGAAACAGGGTCGTTTCGGAAGACTAAACTCGAAAGGACTCTTTTTTCTCCCTGTTCCTCCATCGGAGCGGGAAAAGAACGTGCGCTGGCTTAGACGGCAATGTTTATATTTCATTCCCTTGGTTTGAGCTATAGTTTCAAGGTGAATTTGTTTGAGTGCAATTGGTTATGGTGGACAACCAATCATTATTCTAAAGGAAGGAACGGAGCGCAACCGCGGTAGCGACGCCAGGAACGCCAACATCCAGGCTGCACGAATCGTTGCCGAGACTGTGAAGACCTCCCTTGGACCCAAGGGCATGGACAAGATGCTGGTGGACAGCTTCGGGGACGTCACCATCACCAACGATGGCGCCACGATGCTCAAGGAGATGGACGTCCAGCACCCCGCCGCCAAGATGATGGTGGAGGTCTCCAAGACCCAGGACAACGAAGTCGGGGACGGGACCACGAGCGTAGTGGTGCTGACGGGAGAGCTCCTAGGGAAGGCCGTGGAGCTCATGGACAAGAAGATCCATCCCACGGTAATCATCGACGGCTACAGGGACGCTCAGGAGCAGGCCCTCAAGATCCTCGACGAGATCTCCATTGAGGTCGATCCCAGGGACAAGGAGAGCCTCAAGAAGGTAGCGGTCACAGCCATGGCGAGCAAGCTCGTCTCCGGTTACAGCGACTACCTCTCCGACATATCGGTGGACGCGGTCCTCCAGGTTGCGGTGGAGGCTGACGGCGGCATCGAGGTAGACCTCGACATGATCAAGATGGAGAAGAAGCCCGGAGGCTCCCTCACAGACACGAACCTCATAAAGGGGCTCATCATCGACAAGGAAGTGGTCCACGCCGATATGCCGAAGATGGTCAAGGACGCCAAGATCGGCCTCCTCAACGCGGCCCTGGAGATCGAAAAGACCGAGTTCGACGCCAAGATCCAGATCGAGACACCCGAGGAGATGCAGGCTTACCTCGACCAGGAGGAGAACATGCTCCGGGAGATGGTCCAGAAGATCAAGGACGCAGGCATCACCGTCCTCTTCTGCCAGAAGGGGATAGACGACATGGTTCAGCACTTCCTGGCCCGGGAGGGCATCTTCGCCGCCCGGAGGCTCAAGAAGAGCGACCTCACAGCCCTCGCCAAGGCGACGGGCGCCAAGGTCGTGACCAGCGTCGACGACCTCACGGCCGACGACGCGGGCTACGCAGCGAACGTCGAGGAGAAGAAGATCAGCGACGACAAGCTCATCTTCGTCGAGGGGTGCAAGAATCCCAAGGCTGTCTCCATCCTCGTGAGGGGTGGGACGGAGCGCATCGTCGACGAGGCCGACAGGAGCCTCCACGACGCCCTCTGCGTCGTCAAGGACGTGGTCGAGGACCCCAAGATCGTGGCGGGCGGAGGAGCCCCCGAGATCGAGGTGGCCCGGAAGCTGAGGCGACACGCCGAAACCCTCGCGGGCAGGGAGAGACTCGCTGTCATGGCCTTCGCGGAGGCGATGGAGGTCATACCCGTGACCCTCGCGGAGAACGCGGGCATGGATCCCATCGACGCACTGTCCGAGCTACAGGCGTCGCATGAGAAAGGAGAACTCTGGGCCGGCGTCAACGGCCTAGAAGGCGAGATCTCCAATATGGCTGACATAAACGTCTACGAGCCCACCATGGTGAAGGTCCAGGCCATAAAGTCTGCGACCGAGGCATCCACGCTGCTGCTGAAGATCGATGACATCATCGCAGCATCCAAGATGAGCATGCCCGCAGGACCCCCTGGTGGTGGCATGGGCGGAATGGGTGGAATGGGCGGTATGCCTGGCGGCATGCCCCCCATGTAGTTTTCCCTTCTGTTTAACTGAAAGAGAGAGGAAATTGTCTGAGGAAATCCTGATAGGCCCCCGCAAACTTACGAGGTTTGAGAGGGCGAGGATCATCGGAGCCAGGGCACTCCAGGTCTCTCTGGGGGCCCCGATTCTGGCAGAGATACCCGATTCCATGAGCGACCCCGTCGACATCTCTTTGGCGGAGCTCGAGGGGAACGTCCTCCCGATGACTCTCAGGAGGGCCCTCCCGGACAAGACTTATCAGGACATACCTCTTGCGGTCCTGACCGCCAAGAAAGACACCTGATATCCCCTCCGTTTTAATCCAATATGATTGAGGTGGGCTGGCGGTAAAGGTCGACAGAGAGTCCTGGAGGCTCACGACCCTCTTGCTGGTGTCCCTTTCCCTCGCTGTATTCCTCGTCCAGCGGACCTCATGGGCGATCTTCGACACCGTCTTCGAGGTCTGCATCTTCCACATACCCGCGGCCTTCAGCGCAGCCCTGAACGTAAAGTTCCGGGGAGACGCTGCATAAACCCAAAAACGGTAAATACGCAGCCTCCGATATCCCTACGGTGCGAATTTGAAGTTCTCTCGAATTATCCAGTGCATCGACACCCACTCCTCAGGGGAAGCGACAAGAGTCATAGTCGGGGGGATACCCAAGCTCAAGGGCTCGACGATGGCCGAGAAGCAGGCCTACTTCCAGAAGCATTACGATCATCTGAGACCCACCCTGCTCAAGGAGCCCAGGGGCTTCGCAGGACTCCTCGGCGCAGTCATAACGGAGCCCACCGTGCCCGAGGCGGACATCGGGGTCATCTATCTCTGGACCGACGGATATTTCAGCGCCTGCGGCGACAGCACGTACAGCGTCTCCGCGGTCCTCGTGAACACCGGAATGGTGGAGGTGAAGGAGCCTGTGACAGAGATCATCATGGACACAGTTACGGGCCTCGTGAAGTCGAAGGTCACAGTGGAGGACATGGAGGCGAAGTCCATCTCCATGGAGGGTGTGCCCTCATTCTACTCGGAGACCGTCAATATGGAGGTCCCCGGCGTAGGGATGGTGGAGGCCGATATCGCATACGGCGGCCTCTGGTACGCCTTCATCGACGCGGCGAGCATCGGCCTCGAGCCCACCCTAGAGAACAAGGATCAGTGGATACCCTTGGGCTGGAAGATCAGGAACTATCTGGCGGAGCACGTCAAGGTCTCTCATCCTGACTTTCCCGAGCTCAACATCCTCGATCTCGTGACCTTCTACACTGAGCCCTCTGTGGAGGGGGCGGACAGCAGGCACTGGAACGTCTTCGGGCCCAAGCAGTCCTGCAGGTCCCCCGCGGGCACGTGCACCAACGCGAGGATGGCTGCCCTCTACGGGAAGGGGGAGCTGAAGCTGGGGGACGAGTTCGTGGCGGAGAGCACCATCCATACGCTCCACTACGGAAAGATCGCTAAGGAGGTCAAGGTGGGTGACTACGATGCGATTCAGCCCGATGTCGCTGCGACGGCCTTCATCACCGCCCTTAACACTATAGTCATAGACCCTAAGGACCCCCAGAAGGACGGCTTCCTCTTCTAATTTCACCTCTTTTTCCCTCGTCCTCGGAGTTAAATAGGGGTAGTATTGCCTATCCTCAGCAAGAGGCGTTCTGTATTTCCCAAGATTATATCAAGCTGACCGGGGGCGACCCGGATGTCGAGGCTCCCTCATGGGCCATTGATGCGGCCCTAAACGCCATCAAGGAGGGGGGGAAGTGGACCCATTACGCAACCCGGGGAGAGATCCCGGACCAATTCAAGCAGGCCGTGGTGGACTACTACAAGACCTTCGGCCCGATCTACGAGCCCACGAATGTTATCCCCACGGCGGGGAGCAGCGCCGCCCTGTATATCGCCCTCGCCTCGGTTCTGGAGGAGGGGGACGAGGTCCTCATGTGGAGCCCCTCGTATCGGGGCCACTACAGGATCCTAGAAGAGATGGGGGTCAAAGCCTCGGTGGCACCGCTGAGTCAGGAGACCGGATATCACCCCGATCTGGATACCCTGGAGGATTATATCAGCCCCGACACCAAGGCGGTGCTCATCTGCAACCCCAACAACCCGACGGGCACGGTCTTCACGAGGAAGGAGCTCGAAGGTATCGGGAAGATCGCCATCGACTACGACCTCACCGTCTTCAGCGACGAGATCTACCTCCACTTCGTCTACGACGACAACGAGTTCGTCGCGACCTCCACCCTGAAGGGGCTCAAGGAGAGGACCATCAACATCATGAGCTTCTCCAAGACATTCTCCATGACGGGGTGGCGCCTCGGCTATGTCATAGTCCCCGAGAGATACCTCGACAAGGCGAACAAGATCAACGGCCTGGTTGCGCCCAGGCCCGCCACATTCGTCTACGCGGCGGGGACCGCGGCCCTGAGGGGGAGCATGTCCTACGTCGAGGAGAGGAGGCAGGCGTACGACGAGCGACGCAGGTACTTCTGCAAGGCCATCGACGGCCTGGACGGGCTGAGCTGCCACCTATTCGAGGGGGCGTTCTACGCGTGGATCAACGCGAGGAGCTACGGCCTCGGGTCGGAGGAGTTCGTGAAGAGGTTTCAGGAGGCCGAGAACGTGGGGTTGAGCCCCGGGAACATGTTCGGGGTGAACACCGACGGCTACATCAGGGTCCCCCTGGTCCAGCCCGTGCCCGTCCTCAAGGACGTTGTGACGCGCCTGGATAGGTTCCTGGGCACTCTGTGAGAGGCCCATCTCTCCCCATTTTCCTGTTCGACCTAGTCCAGACTGGGCTAGTCCTAGGAGAAAAGACTAGACATTCTGCTGGAGGGTCAGATGTTGATGAGCTCCTCGGCTCCTCTGAAATATCTGAGCACGCTGGCGCCCTTCTCGGTGATGATGTATCTCTTCTTGGCCCGCTGGATGCTGGGCTCCTCGATGACGTCGAGGTGGCCCTCCGACACCAGCTTCTTCAGGATCTTCTGGGTGGGGTTCCATGACATGTTGGCCGCGTACATGATGCGGGTGGGCTTGTCGATGCCGCTCTTCACCGCTCTGAGGACGGTCAGCATTATCTCCAGCTTTGTTCTCCTTTCGCTCACATCTCCTTCCTCCTTCCAGGGTTCACATATTTTCCTTTCATTCCTTCCTCCCCTATTGGTTCGTGGCCGACTCGACGTTGCACTCGGTGATGTACTGGGCGTTGTTGGTGTAGACGCTGAGATCGATGGTGGTTCCCACGTCGTCCGTCTGGACGTTCCCGGGGCCCTTGGCGTAGAAGATGATGGACCCGCTCGTGATGAGGGGCAGATTGCCGTTTGACCTGTTGTAGATTGTACTGTCGATGGTGACGCCGCTCCCGGTCAGGGAGGCGTACGATGTGCGGTTCAGCTCCCCCGTCACCGAGGTGCCCGTGGGGACTCTGTAGTAGTAGACGTCGCTCCATTCCAGTTCGACTCCCCGGACCCTGATGCCGCCGACGAGGATGTCCCTGCCTCCCAGGTTCTGGACCTTGAAAGCTGCGACGGCCCCTGAGCCGTTCACCCAGACCCTTTCCTTGGAGATTCGAACCTCCTCTCCCTTCGTCCGGGTCAGCATTATGTTGGTGGCGTAGTATGTGGTCACGGAGGCGAGGAGTACGGCCACCACGAGAAGTATCAGGACCGACACCGTCTCGCTGAGGCCTCTCGTCTCCCTCCGTGTTCCGAATCTCAACTCTTTATTCCACGACCTTTTCTTACTTACGATTCTTAGCTCCTTATTATAAAAGGTATTTCGGACCACATACCTGTTTCCTATATCTCTATATATAATCGAAATGAGTGGAAAGTTAATGTTAGAAATGCTATTATACACTATCACAGGAAGACTTCTCTGTTATTCTCCTTTGTTCCATATTAGCTGATATGGAGCACAGAGACTATGTGCTATTATGATGGTAGTTTTTACACGCTAGTTTATTTTAACTAAATAACTGGGCTGCATTTCTCATCTTAATGACGGCTTCACGGTTTCCATGCATCCGTAGACCCAGATTTTTTATCCGGATCGTCCCCATCTCTTCTGCGACCACAATGTTATACCTATCCGACGAGGAGATAGCGGAGATACTGACCATGAGGGAGGCAATCGACGCTGTCGAGAAGGCCTTCGGCGAGTATGCCCGGGGCTCGGCGATGATGCCCCCACGGTCAACCATGATGCTCGACAAGCACAACGGGAGCGTTTCGCTGATGCCCTCCTACCTCGAGGAGACCAATGCCCTCGCTACCAAGATCATCTCCATTTACCCCGACAACCCCCAGAGGGGGCTGCCCACCACCATGGCATGGATCGTTGTGAACGACCCGGAGACGGGGATGCTGGACGCGATGCTCGACGGCACATATCTCACCGCGATGAGAACCGGGGCGGTCTCCGGGGTTGCGGCCAGATATCTGGCGCCCAAGGACAGCAGGGTCGCCGCAGTCATCGGCTGCGGGGCTCAGGGGAAGACCCAGGCGTGGGCGATCTCGGAGGTCCTAGACCTCGAGGAGATGAGAGTCTTCGACCTCTCCGAGGAGGGGATGAACGGGTTCGCCGAGGAGATGGGGCCCAAACTGGGGCTGGACATCGTGAAGGCGGGGAGCGGAGCGGAGGCCGTGAAGGACGCCGACGTGGTCCTCACCGCGACGACCAGCAAGAATCCCGTGGTGAGGCGGGAGTGGCTGGGGGACCGGGTCCACGTGGGGGCCATCGGGGCTTTTTACCCCGACTACCGTGAGCTGGACACCGGGATCGTCAGCGAGGCGAAGGTGGTGGTGGACAGCGTCGAGGCCATCATGGACGAGGCGGGGGACATACTGATCCCCATAGCCGAGGGGGCCATCACAGCGGATCACATCCACGCGGAGCTGGGAGAGATCGTGAACGGAGAGAAGGAGGGGAGGACCCCCGGGGACGGGCTCACTGTCTTCAAGAGCGTGGGCCTGGCCATCCAGGACTCATCGGTGGCCAGCCTGGTGCTGAGAAAGTACCGAGAGTCCCGGTAGCGTTCAGCGACGCCTGCGCCACCAAAGGGCGACGCCGCCGGCTACAACGGCTGCGGCCCCGTATATGATGTAGTCTGTGTTGATCCCCTGGATGCTGGTGATGATGAATGCCATGTTGTTCCTGAAGAACGAGAAGGCCGTCAGGAAGACGATGACCGAGGCCACTGCGGCGAGGCCTATCGCTATCTTCCTCGGAGGGATTGGGAGGGGCTTGTCCTCGAACTCTAGGGGCGAGATGGTGTACTCGACTATCTCCCAAGTCTCGGCGCTGATCTGGACCGTGGCCGTCGCGCCCTTGAGCTCCACGTCCACGACGAAGTTGCCGTCGGTCTGGACCGCTTTTCTGGGGGTGACGATCCTCTTGTTCATCCGCCTGAGGAAGCTCACCACGAGGACCGTCGCCTCCTCGGCGTTGAGGGGCTCCTCTCTCTGGAGAGCCTCCGGGACGGGGGCCTCGACTGCGCCGGTCTCTCCGGTGCCCTCCTCGATTGTCTCAGCCTCCCCTGCCATGGGCGTATACTCTGGCATGAGGTCTGGTTCCCCTGACATCGGTTAGAGCTCCATTTTCCAGACTGGGAACCAGTTGAACGCCTCGTCTAATATGAAAATGTGTGTCGCCACGAATACTAACCCTCGGAGGCCCTGGCATCGGCTCCTGAAGCCTAAATATTCTCTTCATGGAGGCCGAAACGGACCCTTTATTACTCCCAGATGGTCTAGCTTTTGAGTCCGGTGAAAATGAAGGAGATTGTCCTTACCAAGAGGAGTCTCAGCACCTACAGGAACTTCGGTATCGAGGTGAAGTGCAGAGCGTGCGGCAGGAGCTTCCAGCCCGGGGACCGCTGCATCAAGACCCGGCCCCGAGCCGTCAACGAGGCGAACCCCTTCTTCTGCCTGGAGCATTTCTTCACCGAGAATATCGATTAGACCGCAGAATTGTTTCAATCTGCTAAGCTTTTTCACGGAGCTGAAACGCCCATCCTCCGAAAGATGTTAATATGAAGTTTCCCCGAGTTGGCTCAGTGCCGTAGATACGTCGTCGCACATTCAATTGGCAAGGTGGGAACGGATGACGGGGGAACGATTCAAACCCGTGATGTCGAAGGAGGAATTCACGTGAAGAGGGAGTATCCCACATCTCCCGTCGCCGGGGTCGCAGCGGTGATTTTCCGGGGCTCCGAGGTGCTCCTGGTGAGACGGGGGAACGAACCTTCGAAGGGGAAGCTGGGCATCCCGGGAGGAGTCGTGGAGCTCGGGGAGACCGCCGAGGAGGCCATCGTGAGGGAGGTCGAGGAGGAGACCGGAATCAGAGTCAAGCCTCTGAGAGTTCTGGACGTTTTGGACTCCATCGAAAGGGACGACGAAGGCGGGATCCGGTTCCACTACGTCCTCCTAGAGTTCCTGTGCGAGCCCATTGGCGGAGATCTGAACGCCTCGTCAGACGTGAGCGAGGCCCTTTGGGCGCCCCTGAAAGGACTCGGGGAGCTGGATGTGATGCCCAGGACGAGGGCGTTCATCGAGAGGGTGGCCCGAGAGGAGAACCTCTAGCCGGGAACCTCCCACTGCAGCATTAATATCCGATACGCAGACGTATGGGTGTTGGAGGGCAGTCTGTGTACAGGGTGAGCGTCGACGTCGGGGGCACCTTCACGGATCTCGTCGCGATGGACGAGGAGACCGGCCGAGTCATCAACATCAAGGTCCCCACGGAGCCCAAGAACCCCGAAGGGGGCGTCCTCCTGGCCCTCCGGAGATTCCTCGAGGGGAGGAACCCCTCCAGCGTGGGGATGATGGGCCACGCCACCACCATCGCCACCAACGCATTGTTCGGCCAGGTCGACCTGAAGCTCCCCCGGACGGCATTCGTGACCACTGCGGGGTTCAGGGACGTCGTGGAGATCGGGCGCCAGAGGAGGGCCGAGGTCTACAACCTCTTCTTCCAGCGGCCCCCGATGCTCGTGGGGAGGAGGGACAGGCACGTGGTCCGGGAGAGGATGGACCACGAGGGGAATGTGCTCACGCCTCTGAACATGGAGGACCTGCGAGGAGCAGTCGAGAAGATCCGGGGAAACGGCGTCGAATCGGTGGCCCTCGGGTTCCTCAACTCTTACGTAAACCCCGCCCACGAGGAACGAGCATACGAGGTCCTCAGGGAGGCCCTCCCGGATATTCCCATCACCGTCTCCAGTCGGGTCTCCAGTGGCTACCGTGAGTACGAGAGGTTCAGCACGGCGGTGGTGAACGCCACACTGATCCCCATCATCAGGACCTACATATCCCGCATCGCTTCGGGCCTCAAAGGGCTCGGGGTGGCCTCGCCCCTCTACGTGATGCAGTCCAACGGGGGGATGGCCGCCTCCGAGTTGGTCTCCGAGAAGCCGGTGACCATAGTGGAGTCGGGCCCCGCCTCGGGGGTAATCGCCTCGGCCTGGCTGGGGGGGCTCCTGGGCAGGGACGAGGTGATAAGCTTCGACATGGGGGGGACCACGGCGAAGGCGGGGACGGTCAGGGGGATGGTCCCCGAGGTGGTCCAGGAGTACGAGGTCGCCGGGAAGGTCCATTTGGGCCGCCTCCTCAAGGGGAGCGGCTACCCCGTCAGCTTTCCCTTCATCGACCTCGCCGAGTGCAGCGCAGGCGGGGGGACCATCGCCTGGGCCGACGAGGCCGGGGGCCTCAACGTGGGGCCTGTGAGCGCCGGGGCTGAGCCTGGGCCCGCTTGCTATGGGAGGGGGGGAGGCGACTTCACCCTCACGGACGCCAACCTCGTCTTGGGGCGCCTGAATCCGGGGAGCCTCTTGGGCGGGGAGATGGAGATCAGACCCGAGTTGGCCGGGGAAGCCGCGGAACGACTCGGGGACAGGCTGGGCATGGAGCCCGAGGAGACCGCTGCGAGCGTCGTCAGGATCGCCGACTCCATCGTGTCCCAGATACTCAGGATAGTCTCCGTGGAGCGGGGCTACGACCCCCGGCGGTTCACCCTAGTGGCCTTCGGCGGGGCGGGCCCCATGCACGCATGCTCCCTTGCCGAGGGGCTGGAGATCGACGAGATCGTGGTGCCCCCGAATCCCGGGATGTTCTCCGCCCTGGGCCTCCTCACCGCCGACCTGTTCCACGACCTCTCGAGGGCCCTCATCACCCTGGTGGAGCGGGCGGATGCGGGAGAGGTGGAGGCCCTGTTCGAGGAGATGGAGGCAGAGGGCAGGGAGATCCTTTCCTCGGAGGGGGTGGCCCCCGGGGAGATGAGGCTCCGGAGGCAGATGGACGTCCGATATTATGGTCAGTCCTACGAGATCACCGTCGACTACCCCGAGGGACCCCTGAAGGATCGGATCCAGCGAGCGGTGAAAGCCTTCCACGGGAGACACGGGGAGATCTACGGTTACAGCGACGAGGCTGAGCCCGTGGAACTCGTGAACCTTCGTCTCAGGGCGGTGGGATTGATCCGGAAGCCGGAGCTCAGGGAGATCCCGCAGGGCTCCGGGAAGCCATCCCCCGCCGGCGTCAGGTCGGTCTATTTCGAGGGGTCCGACGCCTGGGTCGAGACCCCGATCTACGACAGGGTTGATCTTGGCGCCGGGAGCGTTTTCCAGGGGCCCGCCATCGTGGAGCAGTACGATTCAACGACGGTGGTCTACCCCGGGTGGAAGGGGGAGTTGGACCGGTTCGGCGTGCTGAATCTCGGGAGGGGCGCGTGATGGGGCTAGACGCGACGACGGTGGAGGTCATCAAGGGGGCTTTGATCTACGCCGCGGAGGAGATGGGGATCGCCCTGAAGAAGTCGGCTTACTCCCCCAACATCAAGGAGAGGATGGACCACAGCTGCGCCCTCTTCGACCATAAACGGCGCCTCGTGGCCCAGGCTGAGCACATCCCAGTTCACCTGGGCTCCATGGCGTTGGCCGTCCGGGAGGGGCTCCGCCTCTATCCGGGGGAGCTGGGGCCCGGGGATATGCTCCTCCTCAACGACCCCTACATCAGCGGCACCCACCTCCCCGACCTCACGCTGATAGCCCCCATATTCCACGAAGGAACGCTCATCGGCTACGCGGCGAACAAGGCCCACCACACCGACGTCGGCGGGAGGGCCCCGGGGAGCATCGCAGGGGACTCTACGGAGCTCTACCAGGAGGGGCTGATCATACCCCCGGTGAAGTTCGTCCGGGGCGGCGTCATCGACCCGGAGATCTCGTGGCTCATCAGGAGCAACGTGAGGACCCCGGAGATCCAGATGGGGGACCTGAGGGCCCAGATAGCGGCTAACAACACGGGGATCCAGCGGGTGAAGGCCCTCATCGGGGAGTACGGGGTCGAGGTTCTCCACGGGGCGATGGAGGCGGTGATGGACTACTCGGAGCGCCGGATGCGGGCGGAGATCCGGGCCATCCCCGACGGGGTCTACGAGGCGGAGGACTGGATCGAGGACTCGGGGACGGCGGACGAGCCCCTGCGGATCAGTGTCACGGTCACCGTCGACGGCGACGGCATCGAGTTCGATTTCGAGGGCACCTCGCCTCAGGTTGCTGGCCCCGTCAATGCTCCCCTGGGGGTCACCCTCGCCGGGGTCTTCTATACCCTGATCTCGGTGACTGATCCGTCTATCCCGGTGAACGACGGCTGCTTCAGGCCCCTCACACTGAACATCCCGGAAGGATGCTTCCTCAACCCTCGGAGGCCCGCCCCGGTGGCGGGAGGGAACGTGGAGACGAGCCAGAGAATCGTGGATGCCCTCATGGGGGCTTTTGCCAAGGCATTGCCGGGGAGGGTGCCCGCGGCGAGCCAGGGGACCATGAACAACGTCTCCATCGGCGGGTTCAGGAGGGACGACTCCCCCTGGACCTTCTATGAGACCATCGCCGGGGGGAACGGGGGGCGCCCGGGCTCAGACGGTGTGGACGGTGTTCACACCAACATGACCAACACGATGAACACCCCCCTCGAGGCCCTGGAGGCCTATCTCCCCCTCAGGTTCGAGGCCTACAGGTTCCGCCCCGGCACCGGAGGACCCGGCAAATGGAGGGGGGGCTGCGGCGTCGAGAGGACCTGGACACTGCTCTCGGAGGGCGCGACGCTCTCCATCCTCGGCGAGAGGACGAAGATACCGCCTTGGGGTCTCCAGGGAGGGGGACCCGGGGCCCTGGGAGAGTACATTCTGCTGAAACGGGATGGATCCAGGCGGAGGCTCCCCTCTAAGTGTACAGTGCCCATCGAGGAGGGAGACACCCTGGTGATCAGGACTCCCGGAGGCGGGGGATACGGGAACCCTTTCGAGAGGCCCTTCGCTCTCGTTCAGGAAGATGTCGCAGACGGCCTCGTCAGCGTGGAGTCCGCGGAGAGGGACTATGGCGTAGTCATCGACCCCGGTTCCATGATCGTGGATGCCGAGGCCACGAGGGCTCTCAGGAAGGATCGTTCGAGCTGAGGCGAATCATCCATTTCTAAATCCCCACGGATGGAGGAGGGCCGGGGTGCTTTCGTCGTTGTGAGAGATGGACGGGTTCATGGGGGCGCGCTGAACCCCTCGCATAATCTCTAAATGGGAGACCGTGGACTCTATTCCGACGCCTATGGTTGATCTGTGGAGGGATTTCCCCTCCGGCCCTGACCCGCCGGAGGAGGTCTTCGTCGTGATTGAGCTCACCCGGGGGAGCAGGAACAAGTACGAGTACGACGCCCGGCACGGTGTCTTCAGGCTCAACAGGGTGCTCTACACCTACTTCCCCTGCGACTATGGCTTCATCCCCCGGACCCTGGACGACGACGGGGATCCCCTGGACGCGGTGCTCCTCATCAACGAGCCCACGTTCACGGGCTGCGTCGCATTGGCCCGGCCCGTCGCGAACATCAAGATGGTGGATGAGGGGGCCCCCGACGACAAGATCGTCACCGTCTCCACCACGGACCCCTTCTACAGGCATGTGAAGTCCTTGGACGATATCCCGGCCTCACTGGTGAAGGAGCTCACATACTTTTTTGAGAACTATAAGAGGGCTGAAGGAAAGGTCACGAGTGTGGAAAGTTGGGAGGATGTCGAGGACGCGAAGAAGATCATCACTTGGGCCCAGGGATATTACGAGGAGAAGGCGTAACGAGGCATCGAGCTCAAGGATGGCGCGCGCACCTACACAGATACACACTGCATACACGAATCGCGTGTGCTTGGCTCCTATTGAAAATTTAATCTATTCAATGTGACAATACCCTCACCCATGAGACGCACCTTCGTCAACCCGTTCAGGGAGGAGGGGAAATGGTTCAAGGGAAACGTCCACGCCCATTCAACGTGCTCGGATGGCACGAGGACCCCGGAGCAGCTGGTGGAACTCTATTCAGGCGCCGGATACGACTTCCTGTCGATCACGGATCACGGCGTCGTCACGGATGTCGAGGGATTAGGGAATGCGGGCTTTCTGTTGATACCCGGCGAGGAGATGTGCATCGGGAGAACCCACGCCGACACGCTCTATCACATCGTCGCCTTGGGGGTCAAGGAGGCGCTCCCCTTCAAGGACTTCGACGGGGATCTGGACCCGCAGCTCGTCATAGATCACGTAAACGGTGTGGGGGGGCTCGCCATTCTGGCTCATCCCTACTGGTCCGGGCTCAACCACAGGGACATGATGGAATTAGAGGATTATCACGGCGTCGAGATCTACAACACGAGCTGCGAGTACGAGAGGAACACCGGGTTCTCCGGGTCCCACATCGACGACATCATCGTCATGGGCAGGCGCCCCTGGATATACGCTGTGGACGACCACCACGGGGAGGAGAGGTCCCTGCTCCCCCTAGACGCGACCGCCGCCTGGATAATGGTGAAGTCGGATTCCCTGGGGGTGGATGAGATAATGTCCAGCATAAGGAGGGGGCTGTTCTACTCGAGCACGGGCCCCGAGATAAGGGACATAGCCATAGACGGGGAGGGAGTGATATCCCTCGAATGCTCGCCCGTGAAGGAGATATCCTTCGGGTCCACCCCTTCGCTGGGGATAAAATACTACGCTGAAGACGAACCCCTGACAGGAGCCTCATACGAGGGGAGACCGGGTGAGACCTACGTCCGGATAGAGGTCACCGATTATGAGGGACTGAGGGCTTGGTCCAACCCCATCTACAATGAACCCGAAAGCTGAATGCAGTAGACCGCTAAGGCTGGAACTGTGTCTGGAGTGGTGCTAAGGGGTTTGAGAGAGGGGGAGAACATTTGAGTTCGGGGGTTACACTTGTGCTCCACACACGGGCGTAAATAATATATCAAATTCTGAACAATTGCGCGTGCAATGAGCCTGCTTGCACCAGAGCATTATAATAAGCTGATGTCGCTGGGTGCTTCTCTAAATTATCATCTGACCCTAAGGTCAATCATTCAAGGCAAAACATCTGCGAGTGTATACGTCGATCGAGTTCAAAAACCTCAGGCAGCCTTCCTGTGGAGGAAAGAGAAGGCTTGGCTTCTAGGTTCGCCCGTTGACACTTTCACTGAAGACCTTCTAGATACGTTGGAGGGCGGTTATTTCCAGATTTTACGGGAACACGGAGCCGACCGTTTCAGGCTGCATTACGATGAAATGTGGGGCTCCGTTCTGGACAGGGTTTTCCTTGGTTTGAAGCGTGAGGAATATCCCCGCAGTTACTATCACATGGACGCCGGCGGGAAAAAATGGGATGTGAATCTGCCTCCTGGCTTCAGGGTTGTCGAGATCGATGAAGCCCTCTTCGCATCGGAGCACGGGAATCTGGATCGGGTGAGAGATGAAACGGTTTCTGAACGGGATTCCGTCGAAGATTTTCTGGAGAGCAGCTTCGGGTACGTGGCGATGGAAGGTGATGAGATTGTTTCGTGGTGTATGTCCGAGTACAACATGGGTGACCGTTGTGAACTGGGAATTGCGACGATAGAGAGGCATCAAAGAAAGGGGTTGGCTACTCAGGTGGCCAGAGCTGTAATAGGTCACGCTGTGAGGCAGGGAGTCCACGGCATCGGGTGGCATTGCTGGAAGAACAATGAGCCTTCAGTCAGGACCGCATTGAAGATAGGGTTCAAACACGGACTAGATTATTCAATATGCCAAGTAAAGATAGATGACAACTAGATGGTGGGCTGCTGAGACGGCGTTCTCGACGTTTAAGCGGTTGTTTGGGGCGCACAGCCTAGCCAGGAGTATGGATTGCATGGCCGGGTGCTGGTGAACCTGTGAAATGGAAGAAACGAGAACGGAAATAAGAGTGAAATAACCCCGCGACAACTCAATTTAATCCACGGAGCATAATCCCAATCAAAACGATTTCCCAGTACTCGCGGGCTGGGCAATATCCTTTAAGCGTCAAGACATCCCATTTTCATCAAACACCATCGAACGAAAATATCGATTGGAGTAGTCCCGCGTTGAAGATAATTTTCCTCGGAACCAGCGGCAGCATGCCCACACAGAATAGGGGGGCTTCAGCCATTGCGGTGAAGAGAAGCCGGGAACTCATCTTGTTTGACTGTGGCGAGGGAACCCAGCGTCGCATGGTGGAGGCCGGGCTCGGGTTCCGGCGGCCCACCAAGATATTCATCAGCCATCTCCACGGAGACCACATCCTCGGCCTCCCCGGCTTACTACAGTCCATGACTCTCCTCGATCGGGAGAGGCCCCTCGAGGTCTACGGCCCCACGGGCCTGGCAGATTTCATGAGAGCTTTCAGAGAAGCCCTGGGAGGCCCCGGGTTCCCGGTGAAGTTGTTCGAGGTCGTCTCCGAGGGGCTTGTCTTCCAGGGGGATGAGTATGTAGTGGCGGCGGTGGAGGCGGACCACGACATGCCCAGCTGGTCGTACGTACTCGAGGAGCGCCCGAAGCCCGGGAGGTTCCATCCCGGGAAGGCGGAGGCCCTCGGTGTACCCAAGGGGCCCCTGTGGAAGCGGCTTCAGCAGGGGGAGGGCGTGGTGCTTGAAGACGGGAGATCCGTGAAGACTGAGGAGGTCGTGGACCCGCCTAGGAAAGGCCTCAAGATCGCTTACAGCGGTGACACGAGGCCCAGTGAGAGGTTTGCGGTGGCTGCCGAGGGATCCGATCTCCTCATCCACGAGGCCACATTTGACGACTCGCTACTAGAGAGGGCCGGGGAGAACGGGCACTCGACAGCCTCCCAGGCCGCCGAGATCGCCGTCAAGGCCGACGTGAAGAGGCTGATCCTGACTCATATCAGTTCCAGATATCCTGATCCGTCTCATCTCCTCGAGGAGGCGAGGGCGATATTCCCGGAGACGACGATCGCTGAGGACCTCTACGAGATCGACTTGTCCTGAGCGGCGTCACTTCAAGTCTTCGAGGAGCTGGATGCACTCGGCGATGGACTCGTGGGATTCTATGGTGACCCAGCCGTCGAAGGGTGACTCCCTGAGGGCTTTCATGACCTCCTCCCAGGAGATGGAGCCTCCGCCTATCCGCAGGTGGGTGTCACTGTCGCCGTGGTTGTCGCTCACGTGAACGTGGGCTATCCTGTCCCCGAATCTCCTTATGAACTCCAGCTCCTCGCCCCTGATGTGGGCGTGGGCGACGTCGAGGACCATAAACGCCTCAACCCCAACCTCATCGTAGAAGCGGTCGAAATCCTCCACCGACTTCATCACGAAGGGGAAGGGCTCCGGGACGTTCTCGATCATGGCTCTCACGCCAAGGGTCTCAGCGTAATCTACGAGGCGCCTGGCAGATTCGAGGTTGATCCGCCAAGCGGTTCCCTGGGGGAGGGCCCACTCCAGAGCGGTAGTGTTTCCGGGGTGGAAGACCACGGTCACCGCGCCCAGATCCGAAGCATATCTGATGGACGCCTCGAGGCGCCCGAGGATGGCCTCCCGCACCTGAGGGTCCTCCGCAGCGATGTTGACGTCCGTGTAGGGAGCGTGGACCGAGTATTCCAGACCGTGGGTCTCCTTGATCTCGAGGAGCGCCTCGACCCGGGAGGGGGACAGTGCGTGGGGCCCGGCGTCCATCAGCTCGATGAACTTGGTGGGGGCCTCGAGGACGAGCGGCATAGCCTCCTCCAACGGCTTGTTGAGGCAGAAAAGGGTTGATACGGCGATTTCCATAGGATCAATCGTAAGGGTGCTTGTTCCCTTTGAAGTTTAGCATCAATCGGTGAACTGCTAACCCTTTTATTCCATCCTGAATAAATCGAGTTGAGGCGTGACCTATTTGATCAAGCTAAAAGAAGGGGTTTACTGGGTGGGGGCCATAGACTGGAACCTCCGCAACTTCCATGGCTACCTCACCCACCGGGGCTCCACGTACAACGCGTACCTCATCGTGGACGAGAAGATCGCCCTGGTCGACACGGTGAAGGACAATTTCTTTCCCGAGATGCTGGAGAGGATCAGAGAGATCGTGGACCCGAGCGAGATCGACTACGTGATATCCAACCACACGGAGCCCGACCACTCGGGATGCATCACGAAGCTCCTTGATATCGCGGAGAACGCCGAACTCGTCGCCTCTAATTTCGGCGTGAAAAACCTTCGAGGCTACTATGGTGAGGGCCTCAAGGTCACGTCCATCACGGACAAGCCCTCGATAAACCTGGGCAAGAAGACTCTCCAGTTCACGGCGATCCCCATGGTTCACTGGCCTGACTCGATGGTCACATACATTCCCGAGGATAAGATACTCCTGCCAAATGACGCCTTCGGGCAGCACATCGCCTCCTCAGGGAGATTCGATGACGAGGTCGACCCTGGGGTGCTGATGCAGGAGGCGAGCACCTACTACGCCAATATAATCATGCATCTATCGACCAGCGTCGGTAGGGCACTCAAAGCCCTCGGGGGCTTAGAGATCGATATCATCGGGCCGAGCCACGGGGTCATCTGGAGGAGCATGATCGGGGAGATCATGGAAAAGTACCGTGGATGGATCGCAGGGGAGACCATCCCCAAAGCGGTCATCGTCTACGACACCATGTGGGAGAGCACCCAAATGATCGCCAGGGCCCTGAGCGAAGGCCTGGCAGAGGGGGGCGTCGAGGTCAAGCTGCACAGGCTGGGGGCGTCCCACAACAGCGACGTAATAGCCGACATCCTCGAGGCGAAGGCGGTCCTCGTCGGTTCCCCCACCATCAACAACGGCGTCTTCCCGACCGTCGCCTCATTTCTTGCGTACATGAAGGGACTGAAACCCAGATTCAAGATCGGCGCCTTCTTCGGCTCCTACGGCTGGGGAGGGGGAGCGAGGAAACAGGTTGAGGCGGGACTCGAGGTGGCGGGCATAGAGCTGCTCAAGGGGGACCTCGAATACAAGTTCAGGCCGGGCGGTGAGGGGCTGCTGAAGGCCATGGAGTTCGGAAGAATCCTGGCGGGTAAAATACTGAGTGGTTAGCCTCTCTCCCCTAGATCATGGGGAGCAGGACATTCACGTATAAGGCCATCTGCACCCAGGTCAGTAATGAACTCAACACCGCTCCTGCCGCGATCTGCTTTTTGTTGTGGGCTTTGAGTTCGAGCCTCGCCCAGGCGACCGGTAGCAGGAGGAGCATGAGGGGGGCTATCTTCGTGCCGAGCTGGAACATCAATGCCGTGAGGGGTCCCATGACGCCCACCATGTGGATGCTGATCTTCCAGGAGAGTGTGATGAGGAGCATCACGATGGCGTTCACGAAGTAGCACGCCATCAGCGCCGTCACCACGAAGGGAGCTTTGTACCAGAGGAGGGCCGTGACCCCCATGAGGTATGACGCCATGGCCCAGAGGAAGGGCTCCGTCCTCGTGGACCTGTCCGAGGCGTAGATGTCCGGGATTATCCCTTTCCTGACCAGGTAGTAGGTCGATGAGAGGGGTAGCACCGCCCCGAAGAGGGTGGTGATCGCGATGATCAGGTTGGGGTTGTCGTGCCTCTGAGTGAGTATGAGGGGTAAGAAGGTCAGTATGGCGATCAGGGGGGCGTTCATCGCTGCGGAGATGAAGGTCGCGAGCCGTTTCTTATTCAAGCTCTTTCACTGACCGTATATATCCAGCTAGGATTGATCCCGGCTTTTAACCTTTTCTTGCTGCGCGCAGCAGTAGATCACCGTCTTGCCGTTCTCGACTCTCCGGATTGTAGCGAAGACGCAGTCCTCGTCATCGGCGACGGGCTTGCAGATGGGGCATTGGATGAATTCTTTCTTGCTCATTTCTTCTTCCCCCTGTAGTTCTCGATTGCCTCGTGGAGGGCGTCGGCGGCGAGGTTGCTGCAGTGCATCTTAACCGGCGGGAGCCCCCCCAGCTCGTCTGCGACATCCTGGCGGGTGATCGTCATCGCCTCGTCCAGGGTCTTCCCCTTCGCGAGCTCGGTGGTCATGCTAGTGGTGGCGATGGCTGCGCCGCATCCGAAGGTCTTGAACTTGATGTCGTCGATCTTATCATCCTTGACCTTGATGTAGATGGACATCACGTCCCCGCAGACGGGGTTCCCCACTGAGCCGACTCCGTCGGCGTCCTCGATCTCCCCGACGTTCCGGGGGTTCCTGAAGTGGTCGAGCACCTTCTCGCTGTACATCATCTCATCTCCTCGGGGGTGAGGGGGGACATCGCGCGTAGCCTCCCCACGACCTCCGGCATCTGCTGTATCACGTATTCGATGTGCTCCCCGTTATTTATCTTTCCCAGGGTGTAGACGAGGCTGCCGTGGGCCTCCTCGTGCTTCAGCCCCAATGCCCTGAGGACGTGGGAGGGCTCCAGGGTCTTCGCGGTGCACGCGGAGCCCGATGAGACCTTGATGCCTAGCTGGTCGAGGCTCAGTATTAGGGCCTCCCCCTCGATGTAGCTGAACCTGATGTTAGCGTTGTTGGGGAGCCTCAAGGTCGGATGGCCGTTTAGGTACGACTCCTTAATGGATTCGGTCACCCCTTTGATCAACGTGTCGCGGAGAATTCTGAGGCGTTTCCCCTCGGCGTCCATCTCGGCGGAAGCGAATGCCGCTGCCGCACCCATTCCCACGATGCCCGGGACGTTCTCTGATCCGGATCTGATTCCCCTCTCCTGACCCCCGCCGAGGATCTGCGGCTTCACCCTCAGCCCCTTCTTGATGTAGAGGGCTCCCATCCCTTTCGGTCCGTAGATGTCGTTGGAGGAGAGAGTCATGAAGTCTACGCTTTTCGTTTCGAGGCCGATCTGACCGGCGGCGGCGGTGGCGTCGGTGTGGAATAGGGCGTCGTTCCTGTGGGCGATCTCCGCTGCCTCCTCGATGGGCTGGATGGTCCCGATCTCCCCGTTGGCCGCCATCACCGAGACGAGCACGGTCTTGTCGTTCACGAGGCTCTCGAGCTCTCCAAGATCGACGACTCCCTCGGCGTCCACCTGAGCGTATTTGATCTCGAAGCCCTCCCTGTAGAGCTCCTTCCCCACGTTGAGGGATGAGATGTGCTCAATGGCGGAGAGGACGATGCGATTCCCCTTCTTCTTGAATCTCCGGGTGGCCCCTCCGATCCCGAGGTTGTTGGCTTCGGTGGCGGAGGATGTGAAGACGATCTCTGATGCCTCGGCCCCGATGAGGGAGGCTACCTGTTCCCTCGCCCGGTTCACGGCTTTGAGGGCGTCGAATCCCTCACCGTGGAAGCTGGCGGGGTTCCCGTAGTGCTCCGTGAAGTAGGGGGTCATCGCCTCTAGGACCCTGGGGTCTACGGGCTTCCCGGCTCCGTGATCCATGTAAACTTTCATGGGGCTCACATTATGGGGAGAGGTTTGGCTTTTAAAAACCTTCATCAATAGATGCGTGAAGGGAGACAGGGGACGAAAAACGGTGACTGAGAACGGAAAACGGGGTTGGGTCGATTGGGAGATGTTCAAACAGATCAGGGCGTCCATGCCCCTGGCCAGCGTCGATATACTGGCGGTCCACGAGGGGAGGCTGCTCCTCATGAGACGTGTGAACGAGCCCGGGAGGGGCGTCTGGTTCGTTCCCGGGGGGAGGATCAGGTACGGGGAGACCCTGAAGGAGACGGTGCTCAGGGAGCTGGAGGAGGAGACGGGGCTCACCCCAGTCAGCTTCGAGGCGAAGGGGAGCATGTGCCACTTCTGGATTGACACCCATTATGTGACCACTTTCTTCAGGGTCGATGTCGCCGGAGACGCGGTCCGCATGGACGATGAGCACGACGAGTACATGTGGATCTCCGAGCTCCCCGATGACGTCCATCCCCTGGTGAGGGAGATGGCTGAGCGGGCGGGGATATTCGAGAAGTGACGTGGAGGGTGGTCCCGCCCCCCGGATTTGAACCGGGAACCCTCCGGTGTCTGCTCATGGCTTGATTGCCATCGCCCCGCGGGGCGTTGACTACAGCCGGATGCTCTGCCATTGAGCTAGGGCGGGTCTCGATTCCGATATCCGGCTCGGAACAAGAAAGATTCCTTCATCCGGGATTTAAATCATTTCGTCAGGTTTACATGCCCAGTGGAGAGATTAACGGGCACTGCTGAATCCGGGGAAGTACTCCTTAGCCCCGGGGAGGTAGAGGGCCCTGCTGTACTCCTCCATAAACTCCACGTCCACAAGTAGGTCGACGTAGACGGTCCTCTCCGCGAAGTCCTTCGCCTCCCTCCTCTTCCCCATGGACATCAGGGTCGCGTAGGCCCCTGAGAGGCTCCCGTTCCCAATGGGGTGGACCTCTGCGTTGGGGAACTCCGGGAAGATCCCCAGCTTCACGGCGTTCCCGAGGTCTGTGTAAGTGCCGAAGGCCCCGGCGACGTAGAGGTGGCTGATGTCTTCGATTGTGATCTTGAGCTTTTTCATGAGGACCGTGATGGCGCCACAGGCTGCGGCCTTGGAGTCGATGACGTAGTCGAGGTCCGCCTGGGTGAGGACGACGTCCTGCCCGATGGTGGTCTTGTCCCCGGGGACGACGACGTACTCGAGGCCCCACTTTCCCTCACGGACGCGATCGGTCTTGCCGGGGATGAGCTTACCCACGAAGTCGAGGAGGCCCACGCCGAAAAGCTCCGCGACTAGGTCTATGAGCCCTGAGCCGCAGATTCCCTTCACCCGGGCGTTCTCGATGGTGGTGTACTCCGTCTCGTAGGTCTCGGGGTCGATGGTGACGTGGTCGATGCCCCCTCTAGCGCCCCGCATGCCGTGGCGGACCCCGGTGCCCTCAAAGGCGGGGCCGGAGGCGCAGCTGCTGCTGAAGAGCCAGCTGCTGTTCCCGAAGATGATCTCACCGTTGGTGCCCAGGTCCACCATGAGGCTGAGCTCCTCGCTCTTGTGCATGCCGGAGGCGAGGACGTCCCCGATGGCGTCGCCGCCGAGGAACCGGCTCACGTTGGGGACGCAGTAGGCATAGGCCTCGGGGTTGACGTTGAGGCCGAGGTGCTTCGCTTTCTTGATGATGGGTTCCCTGGAGACCTTGACGTTGGCGATCTCGAGGTAGCCGGGATCTATCCCCGCGAAGAGGTGGTTCATAACCGTGTTTCCGCCGGCGCAGACGTCAGTGATGTCCTCGGGTTCCACGCCCGCCTCCTGGGTGGCCTGGGCGATGACGTCGTTGATGGTGCTCACAACGATACGTTGGAGCCTGTCGAGTCCCTCCTCGGTGCGGGCGAAGGAGATCCGGGTCACTAGTTCCTCCCCGTAGGTGATCTGGCGGTTCATCTCCGAGGCCCGGGCCAGGATGTTCCCCGTGTTGAGGTCGACTAGGAACCCGACTATGGTGGTGGTGCCGATGTCGACGGCGAGACCGAAGTTGTGGTTCGTTCTGTCCCCGGGCTCCACGTCGATGATCTCAGGGAATCCGTTGGTCTTGGAGACAGTGGCTGTGACGGGGCCGTCCCCGATGGCCTGGAGCTTCCCGTAGATCTCCTCCCCCACCCGCGGCTGGACCCCCGTGTACCCCTGGAGCCGGATGGTTCTGTGGGGTATCCGGAGGGGGTTGGCGACGAAGGGCGAGGCGTCGATGATGTACTTACGGGAGCTGGGGTTGGGCTCCTCGATGGCGAGTTTGGCGCTGAGGAGGATCTGGGGTCGGTCTATCCTGCTCTCGGTGGGTATGGTGAACACGCAGTCGCCGAGTAGGCGTGTTGTGCATGCGAGCTGGTAGCCCTCGTCGAGCTCCTTCTGGCTCAGGAATTTTTGGGGGGCGTTGGAAAAGACTTGGATGTCCCCGCTCTCGTGGATGACGCGGCACTTGCCGCAGATCCTCTTTCCCCCGCAGAGGCTCTCAATCCTTACTCCTCCCTCCCGCATCACTGTTAGGAGGATGTCCCCCTTCTCGGCTGTGAGTTCGACGTTGAGGGGGTTGATGAGGACCTTCAGGGTCAATGGGGTATCAATTCATGAACGAAGGGGTTCTTAAAAACACTTCACGTAGGGAGCCCTCAACTATCCGCCGAAGGTCTCCCTGATGTTCTCCTCGAAGGGAGGACGTATTATCCCCTTCTCGGTGATGAACCCGGTGACGTATCGGGCCGGAGTCACGTCGAAGGCGGGGTTCCTTACGTTGAAGCCCTCCCCGGCTATCTCCACCCGGCAAGTCTCACCCGCCTCGTCGACCCCCCACATCCCGGTGATCTCCTCGGGGCCCCGCTCCTCAATCTCGATCTCGTCCCCGCTCCGGCTCTCGAAGTCGAAGGTCATCCGGGGGGCGGCGACGTAGAAGGGGATGCCGTTCTCCCTGGCGACGACCGCCTTCTCGTAGGTCCCGATCTTGTTGGCGACGTCCCCGTTGGCGGCGATCCTGTCGGCTCCCGTGATGAGAATATCCACCTCACCCCGGAGCATGAAGTGGCCCGCAGCGTTGTCGACGATGAGGGCGTAGGGGATCCCCTCCTGCTCCATCTCCCAGGCGGTGAGCCTCGCACCCTGGCACCGGGGTCGGGTCTCGTCGACCCAGACGAAGACCTTCTTCCCGCTGGCGTGGGCGTGGCGGATGGGGCTCAGGGCGGTGCCGTAGTCGAGGAATGCGAGGGCCCCGGCGTTGCAGTGGGTGAGGATCCTGTAGCCGTCCTCGATGAGGGTGTTGCCGTACTCCCCTATCCTCTGGGAGGCTTCTAGGTCCTCCTCGGCGATGCTGTCAGCTTCGGCGACGATGGCCTCGACCCTCTCGGATACAGTGCCGGTGGAGCCGGCTGCGAGACACTTGTCGATGGCGTGGAACAGGTTCGCCGCTGTTGGCCTGGTGTTCCTCAGTCTGTCGGCGGATTCGTTCAGGTATTCTTCGAATTCATTCAGGGTGAGGTCCTTGGCCTCCAGTGCCGCTTGGGCCATTCCGTATCCGGCTGCGACTCCTATGGCTCCGGCTCCTCTGAGGATCATTATTTTGATGGCTTCCGCGGTGTCTCTGTGGTCTTTCAGTGTGAGTATCTCGAACTTGTGGGGGAGGATTCTCTGGTCTATGAGTTTGACGTTGGAGCCCTCCCTCCAGAGGGTGTGGATGTTCTTAATTTCGCCGTCGACGTTGACCTTCAAGGATTAAACTCTCTGGATGTTACCTCTCGGATAGGTGTAATAAGATTTCCAGGGGCTACTTGAGGACCTTCCCGGTCTTCCGGTACCAGAGGTAGAGGTCCATCTCCCCTAGTGCCATCCCTACCCTCCTCGCGACCTCGGCGAGGATGCCCTCGTATTCGAGATATCTTCTCTTAGTGATGCTCTTGGGGCGCTCCTCGAGGATGCCGTGGTCCACCATGTTGGAGATGATGTGGCGGTCGATGATCGCGACGTCGAGGTAGCCCACGTTCCGCAGGAAGTGGCTGGACTCCTTCCAGCCCAGGCCCTTGACGTTCATGGCGAGCCACTCCCGGGCGGCCTTGATGTCCTGGAAGCCCTGGATGGTCTCCTTCAGTGTGGGAGCTAGCTCCCTGGCTATGAAGATGTACTCTGCCCGTTTCACTGCGAACCTGTGCCCCTGGGCCCTCAGGGTCTCCTTCACCTGGTCGAGGTCGCTGTGGAGGAGGGCGTCGCGGTCGCAGAGGGCGTCGATGCAGAGCTGCCCCAGGCGGGCGCTGGAGTAGGCTGTGAGGAGGCAGTATGTGAGCTCTTCGAACCATTTCTCGGTGCCCATCTCCTTGACCTCGAGGAACTCGGCTATCCTGTTCTCGACCATGGAGCGGAGCTCGGTGTCCTCTCTGAGTCGGAGGACCTCGCCAGCCATGGCCTCGACTCCCCTCGTCGGTGTCAGCATTGATGCTTCTAGTCTTTGGGTTGGACGATGGAATTTAAAGCTGGTCTATAAAGTTACTCTCATCAAAATTAAGAATAGTTCTTAATATCGGGCGAGGTATTATCGTGGGAAAGTTCTATGTCCTCCTCGCCAGGTGATGCTTACTTTCATTTCGAGAACATGCAGGTGAGGATCGTCACCACCCACAAAGTGCCGGCCGTCGAGACCCCGGGAATCACCATCAAGGAGACCGAGGCGGGGAGAGAGATGACAGTCCCTTTCTGGGTCGCGATGGAGCTCCTCGATGCGGGGCTGGCCCGGCTCACAGACGAGGGTGTGAGCGGGGAGGAGTGGACCCAGATCCATTACCGAGAGCGTTTCCAGCCCCTCGGGCAGCCTTCGCCCTTACCCGACGACTTCTATTCCAAGGTCTACCTCACATTCATGAGGGAGATTAGGGCGGCGTCGGGGGATCCGGTTAAGGCTGAAAACCTAGATCGAATGAAGGGTCGTTTCCGGGACATCCTCGAGAGCCGGATCGGGAAGATCACGAGACTCGCCTCGGCCGAGGTGCCCGCCCAGACCAGGGGGCTCCAGCCCGAGGAGGCGGCTCTTTACAAAGATTTATTCACTCGTATCTCGTCTTGGAGAAGGTCGATGAAGAAGCTGGGGGATAAGAGCTAGTGGCGAGCCTGATCCAGTCCGAGGAGTCCTTCACCCGTTTCATAGAGGGCTTCAGGGACGAGAAGGGCGAGGTGAAGTACGAGCAGTCCCTCTCCGAGATGGCGGTGAAGGGACAGAAATCCCTCACCATCGACTTCAAGGACGTCTACTCCTTCGACTCCGACCTCGCTCGCACCACTCTGGAGGCCCCCGGGGACCATTTCCCCCAGTTCAGCATCGCCGCCTTCCAGAAGCTCCGTATCCGGGACCCAGCCTACGCCGACACGATCCGGGGGGTGAACGTCAGGTTCAGGGCCCTCCCCACGGAGACCGCCCTCCGCCGCATCGGGGCGGAGCACATCGGGCGCCTCGTCATGGTGACGGGGATCATCGTCCGGGCCACCAGCATACAGCCCTTCATCCTCAAGGCTGCGTTCACATGCGGCCAGTGCGGGGAGACCCTCCTCATGGACCAGACCGACCAGTTCCTCAAGACCCCCCGGGAGTGCTCCACCTGCGGCAGCCGCCGGGGCTTCGAGCTCAACGCAAAGGAGTCTGTCTTCATCGACAGCCAGCGCTTCGCGATTCAGGAGCGCCCCGAGGAGCTCCCCGCGGGTCAACTCCCCCGCCAGATCAACGTGGAGCTCAGGGACGACATCGTGGATATCGCCCGCCCCGGGGACAGGGTTAGCATCACCGGGGTCCTCAACCTGATCCGGAAGCAGACCCGGGGGGGCACCCTCAGGGTCTTCGACTTCACCCTCGAGGCCAACAACGTGGACGTGAGCGGCCGGGAGATGGAACTCCTGGAGATCACCGAGGAAGACGAGGAGCAGATCCGGGAGATCGCCTCGGACCCCTGGGTCCACCGCCGCCTCCTCCAGAGCATCGCCCCCAGCATATTCGGCCTCGAATCCATCAAGGAGTCCATCCTGTACCTCCTCTTCAACGGGGTCACCAAGAACCTCCCGGACGTCCGCATCAGAGGAGACATCAACGTCCTCCTCGTGGGCGACCCGGGCACGGGGAAGAGCCAGCTCCTCATGTACGCATCCAAGGTGGCGCCCCGAGGGCTCCTCACCACCGGGAGGGGCTCCACCGCCGCGGGACTCACCGCCGCCGTGGTCCGGGAGGGGGGCACCGGGAGCTTCGTCCTCGAGGCCGGCGCCCTCGTCCTGGGAGATCAGGGGGTCGTCTGCATCGACGAGATGGATAAGATGCGGGATGAGGACCGGGGCGCGATACACCCCGCGATGGAGCAGCAGGTGGTGAGCATCGCTAAGGGGGGTATCGTCGCGACCCTCAACGCGAGGACCAGCATCCTCGCCGCCGCGAACCCCACTCTGGGCAGGTACAACCCGTACCAGACCATCGCCCAGAACATCAGCCTCCCCGTCACCCTCCTGAGCCGCTTCGACCTCATCTTCGTCCTCAGGGACATCCCCGAGAAGGAGAGAGACGCCAAGATGGCGGAGCACATCCTCAGACTCCACCTCACCGCGGGGTCCCCCGCCACGCCCCCCCTGGACACGGAACTCCTCAGGAAGTACATCAGCTACGCGAGGCGCATCGCCCCCCGCCTCACAGAGGAGGTGGTCACGGCCTTCCAGAGCTTCTACGTCAAGATGAGGACCGCCAGCCTCGAGGGGGGCGAGGCCTCCGCGGTGAGCATCACAGCCCGGCAGCTCGAGTCCCTGGTCCGCCTCGCCGAGGCCCGGGCCAGGGTCCACCTCAGGGAGGAGGTCATCGTCGAGGACGCCGAGGCTGCCATCGCGTTGATGCAGAGAAGCCTGGAGCAGGTGGGCATCGACGTGGAGACGGGGGAGTTCGACATCGACATACTCTACACCGGGAAGCCCAGGAGCCTCCAGATCCAGCTCCAGGCGGTCCTGGGTGTGATAGGGGAGATGGAGCGGATCGAGGGAGCGGTCAGGGACGACGACCTCTACGAGGCCATGAGCTCGGATCACGGAATCGGGAGGACCGAGGTCGCTCGGCTCATCGGGGTCCTCATGAGGGACGGGACCATCTACTCCCCGAGGCCGGGGTACTACAAGAGGACCAACTGACCCCCCCTCTTTCTCCCCTCCCCGAGCATTCCGTTACCATTTTAAAGATAAGGTCCAGCCTCTAATGGTAGACTGGTGAGACCTTTGAATCCTGAAGACGCGGCAGCGAGGCTGCACGAGAACGAGAGAAAGGTCCTCCTCGCCCTGGAGGGGCGGGGGGCGGCGACCACCCAGGAGCTGAGCGCCGAGACGGGGCTCGCGAGGGACGCCGTGGAGAAGGCGTCGGCATGGGCGGAGACGAAGGGGGTCGTCTCCTTCCGGGAGGAGGTCTCACGCAGCTTTAATCTCACCGAGGAGGGACGGAAATACGCCGAGGAGGGGCTACCGGAGAAGAAACTTCTCGAGTTGGTCGCAAGTGGTAGAAACGAGATATCGGCTCTAAAAGAAGAATTCCCGTCCTTGAACATCGCCCTCGTATGGGTGAGACGGAACAGCTGGGCCACCATAGAGACGGGGCGACTCACTCTCACAGAAGAGGGGCTTGCGGCGAAAGACGAAGAAACCGTTGACGACGCTCTCCTCTCAAGTCTGAAACGAACGAGCATAGACAACCCTGACGAAGATTCCATGGCGAGGCTGGATCAATTCGTGAGGCGGAACCTCGTGGGAGAATTCGAGACCGTCACCCGGTGGGTAGAGATCACCGAGGCAGGCAGGGGACTTATTCCCGCAGTCAAGAGGGTCAAAGAAACCCGGATCATCACACAGATCACGCCTGAAATACTCCAGAACGGATCGTGGAAGGGAGCCCGTTTCCAGGAGTACGACGTCACCCTCCCGGTGCCCAGCCTGCACCCGGGGAAGCGCCACTTCATCAGCTCCATCATCGACTACATCCGCCGATTCTGGGTGGAACTCGGCTTCAAGGAGATGACAGGGGATTACCTGGAGCTCAGCTTCTGGAACTTCGACGCCCTCTTCCAGCCCCAGGACCACCCCGCCAGGGACCTCGCCGACACATTCTACCTAAAGACACCCTACAAGGGACGCCTCCCCGAAGGGGAGATCGTGGATAATGTGAGGCGGACCCACGAGAACGGCTGGACCACCGGCTCCACCGGCTGGCAGTACAAGTGGGATCCGGAGGTTTCGGCGAGGAACTGCCTCCGCACCCACACCACGAGTCTCAGCGTCAAGCAGATCGCGAAGCTCACCCCGGACGACCTCCCGGGGAAGTTCTTCAGCGTGGGCAGGGTCTTCAGGAACGAGACCATCGACTGGAATCACCTCGCCGAGTTCTATCAGACCGACGGCATCGTCATCGGGGAGGGGGTCACATTCAGGGACATGCAGGGCTACCTCAAGGCCTACCTCGAGGGGCTCGGGCTGAAGCAGTTCAGGTTCAGGCCCGGCTTCTTCCCCTACACCGAGATGAGCATGGAGGCGGAGGTCTGGATCGAGGAGCGCGGCGAATGGATGGAGTTATTCGGGGCAGGGATGTTCCGCCCCGAGGTGGTGAAGCCGCTGATAGGCGTTGATGTCCCCGTCCTCGCCTGGGGCCCTGGCTTCGACAGGCTCATAATGCAGAGCTACGGCGTCGACAGCATCCGCCAGCTCTACGGCAACGACCTGGGGCTGCTTCGCAAAGCGAGGCTATGGATGGAGTGATGAAGGATGCCGGTCATAGAAGTCAACCTGGAAGACCTCCGAGAACTCCTGGGCAAGAAAGTCACAACGGAGGAACTGAGGGACAGACTCCCCATGATGGGGACCAGCTGGGAAGGAGAGACCGAGGAGGGATTCAACCTGGAGGTGTTCCCCAACAGGCCCGACCTCCTATCCATAGAAGGGCTCGCCCGAGCCTACGCCACATTCACCGGGCTCGAGAAGGGGCTCAGGAGATACGACGTCAAGGACGTCGGATACAGGGTCATCGTGGAGAAGAAGGTGGAGGGCGTCCGGCCCTGGTTCGTCACCGCAGTGGTGAAGAACGTCGAGTTCGACGACCCCCTCATCAGGAGCATCATCCAGATGCAGGAGAAGCTACACGTCACCCACGGCCGCAGGCGCCGGAAGGTGGCCATCGGCCTCCACAACCTGGAGCCCGTCGAGTTCCCTGTCACCTACACCACGAAGCCCCCCGATTTCAAGTTCAGGCCCCTGGGGGAGAGGTTCGAGAAGAATCTCACCCAGATCCTCACGGAGATGCACACGGGCCGGGAGTACGCCTGGACCGTGGAGGGATTCGAGGAGTACCCCATGATCCTGGACTCTAAGGGGATGGTCCTCAGCATGCCCCCTATCATCAACGGGGAGTACACCCGGATAGACGAGGTGACCCGGGACCTCTTCATCGACGTCACCGGCACCGACCTCAAGGCCATCACCGAGGTCCTCAATATCATCGTCACCACATTCGCAGACCGGGGAGCCACAGTCTACGCCGTCGAGAACCACTACCACGACGGATCAGTGCTCAAGACCCCGGACCTCAGGCACAAGACCATGGCGTTGGATATCGATTACGTGAACGGCACCCTGGGAATGGAGTATACGCCCGATGAGGCCGCGGGGCTCCTCGCGAGGATGGGCCACGACGCCGAGGCGGGGGAGACCCTCACCGTGAATTATCCCTGCTACAGGACGGACATAATGCACCCTATGGACCTCGTCGAGGACGTCGCCATCGCTTACGGCTACGACAAGTTCGTCCCCGAGATCCCTGAGATCGCCACCGAGGCGGGGGAGGACCCGCTGGAGGTCTTCAGCAGGGGGCTCAGGAACTTCCTGGTGGGCTTCGGCTTCCAGGAGGTGGTCACATTCATGATGACCAACCCCGATAAGCTCTTCCACCGCATGGCCCTACCCGTGGAGCCCATCACGGAGACCTCGAACCCCAAGATGGAGGGGTACACATGCCTCAGGAACAGGCTCATCCCCGGGCTCATGGAGGTCCTTGCCTCCAACAAGCACCACTCCTACCCTCAGAACGTCTACGAGGTGGACGACGTCGTCCTCCTGGACCCCTCCACGGAGACTGGGGCACGCTCTGAGAGGAGGCTCGCAGTGGCCCTCTGCCACGCCCGGGCCAACTTCTCCGAGGTCAAAGCCGTCCTCAACAGCATCCTGGAGAACCTCGCGGTCGAGGCGGAGATCGAGGAAGGGGGCCTGGACTGCTTCATCGAGGGGAGGAGGTTCGTAGCCAAGGCAGGCGGGGAGCCCCTCTGCTGGGCCGGCGAGGTGAAGCCCGAGGCCCTCGAGGCCTGGGAGCTGGAGATGCCCGTCGCGGCCCTCGAGATGAACGTGGAGAAGCTCCTCGAGCTCATCTCGTCCTGAGAGGCCCCCCTTTCTTACCATACTGCGATTCCCCCGGCTGCAGTTTTATATCCTCACCGCCCACTCATCCATGATTCGCAGTGGAGGACAAGCCCGCCTTTCCCCCCAACGTCGCCCTCCTGGTCAGCATCGTCGCCGTATCCACGGCATCGATCCTAATCAGGATGAGCGGGGCCCCTCCCCTAGCCATAGCCACCTACCGCCTCGCCTTCGCGACCCTCATCCTCCTGCCGTTCTACATCCGCTCCGGGGGGCACAAGCGGCTGGCGGCATCCAGCTCCAAGGATATCCTGACCCTCGCTGCGGTCGGCGTCGTCCTGGCCATCCACTTCGGCTCCTGGATCACGAGCCTCGGCCTAACCTCAGTGGCGAGTTCGGTGCTCTTCGTCCACGTCGATCCCATCTTCGTCGCGGTGGTGTCCCACATCTACCTCGGGGAGAGGATCGGGAGGGGCACCCTCGTCGGGATAACCCTTGCATTCGTCGGCGCGGCGACCATCGCCTTCAGCGACGCAGGCATAAGTAGCGCGAGTCTCCTCGGCGACCTCCTCGCAATGATCGGGGCCATCATGTTGGGGCTCTACATCCTCGCCGGGAGGAGGCTGCGCCAGAGCCTCGACTTGGTGAGCTACGTGACCCCCGTCTACGCCTCATCGGCAGTCACCCTCGCGCTGGCTAGTCTCGCAAGTGGGACGAGTCTCTGGCCCTATCCCCGGAGCGAGCTCCTCCTGTTCCTCGCGATCGCCCTCATCCCCATGATCTTTGGCCATACGGTCTACAACTGGACCCTGAAATGGCTGTCCGCCCCCCTGGTCTCCATCAGTCTCCTGGGGGAGCCGGTGGGGGCCACGATCCTCGCGTACTTACTCCTTGATGAGGTCCCCTCGGTTCTCGCTCTTTTCGGGGGCGTGCTCGTACTCTTGGGTATCTATCAGTGCGTCCGCAGCTCGAGGTGAACAATTGTTCTCATTCGCCTGAGCGTGCATCGGATTCGATATACTTGATCAAAGCACGGGTTTCGGGATATGTTCGCTTAACCTCTAAGAGACCTTCATAACCGTTTTTATGAATGTTCGCTGAACGATGTTAATTCGTGAAGTTTTGAAGGGGAAGCCATGAAGAGGGAGACTCTCAAGATGCCGGTCTTCGTATACGCCCAGAGCTGGTACAAGCCCGAGGCCTGCTCCGAGTGTCCCGAGTTCAACTTCGTGCTGCTGCCCGAGGGAGCGGCCGCGTTCTGCGACCGCATCGAGGACGACAAGCAGTGCATCAGGGAGATGGATCTGGAGCTGGATCTCCAGAGCTCCGCCCGGGTGGCCCTCGAGGCGCTATCTCAGGCCGATTGAACGAGCGGGTACCATGGGAGCTTTCGGGCTCGCCTTTTTTTAATTGAGCCAGCGACAGCGAAGAGTCTTCTCCCTCTGCTCATCCTTTAAGTGACGTGATCCATTCTCCCAAATGAGTGAGATGAGCGTCAACGCCCGGGTCTCCCAGGTCCTCTACCAGATCGGGGAGGTACTCACCATCAAGGAAGACCGGTTCAGGAGCAGGGCGTTCAACACAGCCGCCCAGAGGATCGTCAGCCTCACCGAGGATATCCGTAAGATCAGGGACAGGGGGGCGCTCCAGGAGATCCCGGGCGTGGGGAAGGGCATCGCCGCGGTAATCGAGGAGGTCCTCGAGACCGGAGGCTCCGAGGTCTTGGAGGAGCTCGAGGCGAGCCTCCCCCCGGGCATCAGGGAGATGATGCGCCTCGAAGGGGTCGGCCCCAAGAAAGCGGTGCGCCTCCAGAAGGCGCTGGGCATCGCCTCCATCGACGACCTTGAGAAAGCGGCGAAGGAGGGCAGAGTCCGGGGGCTCAAGGGCTTCGGGGAGAAGACCGAGGCCAACATTCTGGAGGCCATCGAGGAACTCAAGAGCCGCCAGGGCAGATTCCTCTTGGGGGCGGTGCTCCCCGTCATCGAGGAACTCAAGGCCTACCTGGCGGAGTCGGACGCCGTTCTCGCAGTGGAGATTGCCGGATCGGCGAGGCGGAGGAGGGAGACGGTGGGAGATATCGATGTCCTCGTCTCCTCGCTGAGCCCTGAAGTAGTGTCCGAGAGGTTCGTCTCGATGCCTCCTGTGGCCCGGGTCCTATCCCACGGTTCCACCCGAAGCACGGTTGTGATGAATAACTTCCTCCAGGTGGACCTCCGGGTTGTCCCCCCGGAGTCCTACGGGGCCGCCCTCCAGTACTTCACGGGCTCCAAGGACCACAACGTCAAGCTCCGCACCATTGCCGTCAGGGCGGGGTACAAGCTCAACGAGTACGGTCTCTTCGACCGGGAGACCGACGAGGTCGTCGCGGGGGAGGACGAGGAGGGGATCTACCGTGTCCTCGGGATGGAGTTGATGCCTCCGGAGCTCCGTGAGAACAGGGGGGAGATCGAGGCGGCTACTGAGGGGGTCCTCCCTAACCTCGTCACCATGGACGAAATCAAGGGAGACTTCCATATCCACAGCATCTGGAGCGATGGCACCGCCAGCATCGAGACCATGGCCGAGAAAGCGATAAGCCTGGGCCTCGAGCACATGGCGATCTGCGATCACACCAAGAGCCTCTACATCGCGAACGGCCTCGACGAGGACCGGGTCCAGAAGCAGATGAAGGAAATAGACAGAATCAACGAGGGACTTGACGGATTCACCATACTGAAGGGGACAGAGTGCGACATCCTCTCGGACGGGCGGATGGATCTCCCCGACTCCCTCCTCGGGGACCTGGATTTCGTGGTGGGGAGTGTCCACAGCGCGTTCCGCCAGGACGTTGACACCATGACTGACCGGATCCTCAAGGCTATCCACAACGAGAACGTTGACTGCATCGGCCACCCCACGGGGCGCCTCATCCAGAAGCGACGGGCCTACGAGGTGAACCTGGAGAGGGTCTTCGAGGCCGCGGCGGAGCAGGGGGTGATGATGGAGATCAACGCCTACCCTGAGAGGCTGGACCTCGACGATGTCAACTGCAGGGCGGCGATGGAGCAGGGGGTCACCATGGTCATCGGGACGGACAGCCACGCCCCCAACCAGATGGAGTTCATGCCCCTCGGGGTCTCCGTGGCCCGGCGGGGATGGCTGGAGGCTGAGAACGTGGCGAATACGCTCACCTTGGGAGAATTGAGGAAACTCCTGGCCAGGAACTAGAGGAATAGACGCTCGAACCAGCCGAAGATCAGGTCCCTGCTCTTCCTCCAAGTCACCAGGACGCAGAAGACGAGGGATCCCACCACCATTATGACCGAGGCGGTCATGCTCCCCACGGAGCCCGTGAGCCCCGTGAACACGATGCCCCCCACCACGGCCCCCAACGTGTAGAGGGCCGTCTTCCCGATGCACTCCACCGCGAATAACTTGGCGAAAGGGAGTTTCCTAGACCCCGCGAGGAGCACGATGGGGGTGTCCGGCAGAGGTGTTATGGCCACCAGGAGGACCGCCCAGAGGCCGTACTTCCTGATCCACATGCTCAGCCTGCTGTCGTCCTGGATGCTCTCCTCGAGGCTCTCGGCGACCCCCCAACCTAGGAAGTATGTGGTGAGCTCCCCGATGGCAGCCCCGATTCCCGCGCTGGCGCCGAGGACGAGGGGATTGTAGACCGAGGCGAGGGGTAGGAACATGGGGATGAACATGTCCCGGGCCACAACCGTGAGGTGGCTCAGCATCGAGGCGATGAAAATTCCTCCGAGCCCAAACTGGCCCAGGGTCTCCGGGTTCATGGTCCAGCGCCAGAGCACGACCCCTGAGAGGATCGCGACGACGGCGACCGCCGCTAGGCTTATGATGGCTCTGGGTTTCATGTGTCGGCCTCTGAAGGGGTGTTTTACCTCGTTATCTCAGAGGCGAGATTTCAGGTTATTGGTGATATAAGGGGGTTAGAGGAGGCCTCTCTTGACCATCCTCGCTAGGTGGGAGTCCGCCTTCATATAGTCCTCTGTGGCCGCGTCGCAGACCTCCTCTGCGGCCTTCTGGGCCTCCTCGATCACCTTGGCCTCGTCCATGGTGAGGATCTCCCGGTTCTCCATGACGATCTTCCCGTCGATGATCACCGTCTCCACCTCGTCCCCCCGGGCGCTGTAGACGATGTTGGGGGCGATGTTCCTAACAGGGCGGGAGAGTACGGGGGTCATGTGGGGGACTTTGAGGTTCAGTAGGATGAGGTCGGCCTTCTTCCCGGGCTCGAGGCTCCCGATTCTGTCCCCGAGGCCGATGGTCTCGGCTCCCTCGATGGTGGTGATCCTGAGCATCTTCCAGGCGGGGAGCACCGTGGGGTCCCTATGCCGGGTCTTGTTGAGGAGGGCGGCGACTTTCATCTCCACCAGCATGTTGTGGCTGTTGTTCCCGTTGGCCTGGTCGGAGCCTATTGCGGCGCTCTTCCCCCCGAGCTGGAGGTAGAGGGCGAGGGGCGGGGTGATACCGTCTATGATGCCAATGCTCGCAGGGCAGCTCACGTAGCGGACGCCCCTGTCGGCGAGGATGCCCACCTCCTCGTCGGTGGTCTGGTGGCAGTGGGCGGCGATGATTGTGTCGTCGAGGAAGCCGATGCCGTCGAGGTACCGGACCGTGGTGGTGCCGAACCTGAGGTCGATCTGGATGGCCTCCCGGGCCCCCTGGGCGACGTGGATGTGACTCATCATCCCCCTGCTGTTCGCCTCCTCCTTGACCCTGAGGAGCATCTCCTCGCTCATCATGTCCGCGGCGTGGGGGCTGAACATGCAGGTGATACGGCCCCCCTCAGCACCATTCCACGCGTCGATGAGGTCGATGGCCTCCCTGAGCTTCCTCTCCCCCACGTCCTCGAAGAAGATGTACGGCTTCCGGGCGTCGGGCCTCGAGCCAGGGCCGATCTCGTTGATGGTGTTAGCCATGTGGGCTCTGACCCCGGAGGGGGCGAAGACCTTCTCCGCGACGGGAGCCATGTCCCCTCCGATCTCCCCGATGCATGTGGTCCCCGACATGATCTCCTCCAGAACCCCGAGGGCGGTGCCTTTGATGTTGTGCTCAGGTGTGGTGTAGGGTGTGAAGGGGGCGGCCGTCTTGAGCATCCACTCGATCTCGGGGACGTCCTGCCCCATCCCCCTCTTGATGGTGTTGGAGGTGTGGACGTGGGCGTCAACGAACCCGGGGAGCACCGCCTTCCCCTTGGCGTCGAAGACCCTCTCCGCCCCCCCGTGCTCCTTTGCGAGGTCCCTCGTTTTCCCCACTGCGACGATGGTGTTACCCTCTATGGCGACGGCGCCGTCCTCGATCATTCCGACGCCCTCGCCGGTCATGGTGAGGACGAATCCGTTCTTGATGAATATGTCAGTCAAACTGGTCAACTCTAAAAGATTTAGAGAAAATGAGATTGTGGGGGGTTTAAAGACTTTCCCAGAGCCCCGGGAATCAGTTTAAAGAGTCTCTTACTCCTATAGGCTGAATCGAGTTGACTCCATGACCGCAGGTCTCGCCCTCCACCTCAGGCTCCTCCTCGCCGGGGTAGGTCGCAGGCAGCGTGTTCACCTTTCTCTTCTAACAAACTCCGGATCATCTTTTTTTTGACTTGGGAAAAGGCTTATCCGGCAATCTCTCACAAACGGGATCAGGAGCGATTATCTGATCATGATCCTCAAGGACGAGTTCCCACTGACCCGGAATCGGATATGGTTCAATACCGCCGCAACCGGGGCCTGCCCCTCCTCAACCCTCGCCGTCATGGAAGAGTACATGGCGGACATCATGAGCCGCCTCCGGGGCGAAGGCGGGTCGGTTATGCCCTCGGAGAAATGGGCGGAGAGAAGGGCGAACAGCAAGAGGCTCTTCGCGAAGATCATAGGAGCCTCGGAGGGGGAGGTCGCGTTCGTCCCCAACGCTAGTGTCGGTGTCAACACAGCCTTCGGGATGGTGCCTCTGGAGAAGGGGGATAACGTGGTCACAACTGACCTCTGCTTCCCCATGGGCGCAGTCGTGGTGAACAAGCAGAGGGAGAGGGGGGCTGAGCCGCGATTCATCAGGAACGAGGGGGGGACGGTGGACGCCTCCGCTTTCGAGAAAGCCGTCGACGACAGGACCAAGATCGTCTACGTGGATCAGGCCGCCTGGTTCAACGGCTTCCTCCACGACCTGAAAGCAATATCCGGGATCGCCCACGACCACGGGGCCTACCTCATCGTGGACGCGACCCAGTCCACGGGCTCCATCGTCAGGGATGCGAAGGGGTGGGGGGTCGACTTCCTCGCCACGAGCACATACAAGTGGATGATGGGAGGCCCCTACCAGCTGAGGGCCGGCTTCCTCTTCATCGACGGGGAGCACATCGACGCGCTGAGCGCCCCCTACGCCGGGGACCAGACCCTCAAGCCCGAACAGTCCATGTACAACCAGGAGGACGGCTTCGACCTCTACGACTATGAGCCCCGGGAGGGGATAGAGCGCCTCGAGGTGTTCCCCCACTCCATGAACTCCTACGTCGCCGTGGAGAACAGCCTCAGGGTGCTCCTCGACCACGGGTTGGACCGAATCGAGGCTCACGTGAAGGGGATCGGGACGAAGCTGATAGACGGCCTCCTGGAGGAGGGCTACGAGCTCCAGACCCCCGTCGAGGAGGACAGGCGCATCTACGTGAACTTCAAGGTGCCTGGATTCAAGGAGGTGGAAACAAAACTCGCTGACTCTGGAGTCTTAGTGAGCCCTAGGGTAGGCGGCCTCAGGCTCTCCCCCCACTTCTACAACAACAAGGGCGAGGCTGACGTCTTCCTTGAGAAGCTGAAAGAAGCGACCTGAGCAGCCCACGGCGCGTGAAGGGGCGTTTCTCTCTTCGAGCGCCATGAATAATTTTATCCCTTTAACCGGCAACGTGAGGCCGGTGCAATCATGGGAGGATTCATAGCGTCTGAACTCACCTTCGCCTCTCTTACCCAAGCAGCCGAAGCGATCAGGAATGGCAAGATAACCTCTCTTGAGCTCACGGAGCTCATCATTCGACGCATCGAGAGGCACAACCCTGCCCTCAACGCCATCGTCACGTTCACCAAGACCGAGGCCCTCGCCCAGGCGAAAGCTGCAGACGAGGCCCTCGCGAGAGGCGAGACCTTGGGCCCCCTCCACGGCGTCCCGATAACTATCAAGGACTGCTTCGAGGTGGCGGGGGTCCGCACCACCGCCGGGGCGAAGAGGCTCTCAGACCACGTCCCCGAGGAGGACGCAGCAACCGTCTCCCGGCTCAGGAAGGCAGGCGCGGTGATACTGGGGAAGACCAATGTCCCCATCTACGCCAGGGACTGGCAGAGCTTCAACGAGGTCTTCGGGACCACAAACAACCCATGGAACCTCGAGACGACCCCGGGGGGCTCCACCGGGGGAGGGGCTGCAGCGGTCGCCGCGGGGCTCAGCTATCTCTCCCTGGGGAGCGACATCGGGGGCTCCATCAGGATACCCTCAACCTTCTGCGGCCTATACGGCCACAAGCCCACCATCAACATCCTCCCCTACCGGGGGCACATACCCCGGAGGCACACACCCCTCCTCACCGTTGCGGGGCCCCTCGCAAGGAACCCCGAGGACCTCAAACTGGCCCTGGAGGTGATGGGGGGACCCGACGCAGAGGAAGGGATAGCCTACAGCTGGGCCCTGCCCCCCTCGAGATGTGAATCCCTCTCGGCCTACCGGGTCGGATACGTCCTGGATCACCCCTTTTGCCCCCTGAGCGGAGAGGTGAGAGAGGCAGTTCAGGGAGCCGTCGAGAAATTGGAGGGGAAGGTCTCAGCCCTCGACGAGGGGTGGCCCCCCGGGGTGGACCCGGTCAAGCAGTATACAACGTACAGGCTCTTAATCGCCTCGGTCTACGCTTCGTTCCTCAAAGACGAGGAGCTCGACGAGCTGAGGGAGAGAGCCAAGGATCAAGACGGGAGCCACGAGGCCTTCGTCTCCCTGGCCTGGACGGCCCCCCACAAGCTCCGCCAGAGAGCCCTCGCGGAGAGGATGAAAGCCCGGGCCGCCTGGCAGAGATACTTCGAGACCCACGACGCCTTCCTTCTTCCCGCCGCATTCACCACGGCGTTTCCCCACGATCACAGCACCCCCCAGTGGCACCGAAGGATACAGACGCCCGAGGGGTCCAGACCCTACGAGGACATCTACTTCTGGATCACCTTCGCCACGTTCACCGGGCTCCCGGCCACAATAGCCCCCATAGGAGCCTCATCGTCGGGGTTACCCATTGGCATCCAGATAATCGGACCCTACCTGGAGGACGCCACGTCCATCGACTTCGCAACCCTGACCAAGGAACTATTCGGCGGATTCAAACCCCCGGCTGGTTACGAGGACTGAACAGCCCCTGCAACAAACCTTTTCCCCTCCCATCCCCTACTCACAGCGACGACCCCCTGAAAATCGAGGAATGGGTGAACGAACATGATGAAAGTGCTTATCGTGGGGAACGGGGCCAGGGAGCACGCCATCGCGAAGGTCCTCGCCGTGAGCGGTGTGGAGCTCCACTCTGCCATGGCCCGGAGGAACCCGGGCATCGCTGGGCTCTCCAAGGAGACGGTGATAATGGACATCAACGACACGGGGCTCTACGAGCGATTCAAGGGCATCGACATGGCATTCATCGGGCCGGAAGCTCCCCTCGCCGCAGGCGTCACGGACGCTCTGAACGAGATGGAGGTCCCCGTGGTCGGTCCCACGAGGGCGGCAGCTAGACTTGAGTGGAGCAAGGCCTATACCCGGGAGTTCCTGGACGAGCAGGGGATCGCTGGGAACCCCGACTTTGCCGTGTGCAGGAGCAAGGTCGAGGTCCTGGAGTTTGTCTCCTGTCACCCGGACATCGCGGCGAAGCCCGACGTCCTCACCGGGGGGAAGGGGGTCAAGATCACCGGGGAGCATCTCCATGGAGCCCAGGAGGTCGTAGACTACTCCATGGAGCGGATCGCGGAGGACGGGCTCATCGTCCTGGAGGAAAAGCTCTCCGGGAACGAGTTCACCCTCCAGGCCTTCACCGACGGGAGCAGTGTCGAGGTGATGCCCCTCGTCAGGGACTATAAGAGAGCCTACGACGGAGACACGGGCCCCAACACCGGGAGCATGGGGAGCTACAGCTGCCCCGACCACGACCTTCCCATGATCTCCCCTGAAAGCGTCAGGAAGGGGATCAGGATCATGGAGGAGACGGTCCGGAAGCTCATGGGAGCCGGCACCGCCTTCAAGGGGACCCTCTACGGAGGCTTCATGGAGACCGAAGAGGGCGTCTACCTCATCGAGTACAACTGCAGGTTCGGGGACCCCGAGGCCATGAACGTACTCTCCCTCCTCGAGGATCCCCTCCTCGACATAGGCTGGGAGATAATCGATGGAAAGCTCCGGAAGCCCTCCTTCGAGAGGAAGGCGACCGTCTGCGTCTATCTGGTTCCCGAGGGCTATCCCATCGATCCCAAGAGGGACCGTGACGTATCCATCACGTCCCCCGATGACTCTGAGCTATACTTCGCCTCCGTCCACGAAGAGAACGGGGCCATCAGGACCACGGGGAGCCGCGCCATCGCTCTCCTCGCGAAAGGGGACACTGTCGAAGAGGCGGGAGAAAAAGTGTATCAGGATATACCAAAGATCCGGGGCGACCTCTTTTACAGGACCGACATCGGGAAACTTGTCTAGACCGGGAGCGGGCGTAGAGGTTATTAATCGAAGCCACGACAAATATGCAGAACATACGGGGGATATCTGGTGGGCGAAGACGAGGGGAAGATGGCCGAGCTCGAGGCGATACTCTACGCCTCCGGTCGCCCCGTCTCCCTCACCTCCCTCGTGGCCTACCTTAGGCTAGGCTCCGAGATGGAGGCCACCGCCCTCATCAACGAGCTTTCGGAGGCCTATGACAGGGACGGGAGCCCCCTCGAGATCAGCGAGGTGACAGGGGAGAGGGTGGTCCTCCAGCTCAAGCCCAACTTCAACAAGCAGGCCCGCCGCTTCTCCATGAAACCTATCCTCACAGCGGGGCCGTTGAGGACCCTCAGCTACGTGGCATACAACCAGCCCGTTCAGCAGAGGGAGGTCGCGACTGCCCGCGGGAGCCAGGCCTACAAGCACCTGAGAGCCCTGGAGAGCATGGGGCTCATCTCCCGGAAGAAGGATGGGCGCAGCACCATCATCAGCACCACCCCCGACTTCGCCGACTACCTGGGGCTCAGCCCGGACCGCACCTCCATGAGGCGCCAGCTCCGGAGCATCTTCAGACGCCTCGAGGTCAGGGAGATCGAGCGATAGACTTCGCAACATCTTTTAACCGCCGGCGGGAACACTCACCTGAGGATAAATCATGGCCAAGTACATTCTCCTCTCCACCCTCACGGAGAGTGGCAGGGAGACTCTCAAGAAGAACCCGGAGCGGATCAAGGAGGTCAACGAGGAGCTCAAGGAGTTCGGCGTCGAGGTCCTGAAGCAGTGGGCTGTCCTGGGCCCCTACGACTTCGTGAACCTCGTGGAAGCCCCCGACAACGAGGCGATCTTCAAGCTCTCCGTGGAGCTTGGGAGCCGGGGCACCATCGAGATAACAAGCATGCCTGCTATCACCATCGACGAACTGATAAAGACGCTGAAGTCCTGACCCCTCTTTTTTTATGTCCAACAGCCAGATCGGAACTCTGTTATTTCACAGATTAGGGACTTTCAACCCCGTGTATTTGAGCTTTGAACATTTAGGACACGTGAGATTGCTCCTGTGGCCATGTGGATAGTCCACGACTATGCCATGCTCCTTGCATTTGAAGGCGTAGAACGGGATGCTGGCTCTCCATCCGGGTCTCCTCTGATGACCCACGTAGGCGTATCCCCTGGTCCGTATCATGAATTTGTTGAACAGTGAAAGCTCCTCGGGACTATTCACACTCATGCCTATCTTATCTTTAATGATAATGGAAACTTATAATTTGATTGGTGTGATGCTTCCGACGGACATTTAGTGGACCGAGTGCGGTGCTTCTTCAGATAAACTATTTTAGCCATGATGTCAAACAGTTTGAGGTTCAAGATGGCTGATAGCTCGGACGGGAGGAGCGCCCTTGGTGTTTTCGAGAGATATTTGGCGGTCTGGGTGGGTCTCTGCATGGTTGCTGGGTTGGCTCTATCCCAGTTTTTCCCCGCCCTGAGCCTGGCCATCGACAGCTGGCAGATAGGGGGCATCTCGGTTCCCATCGGCATCTGTCTCTTCTTGATGATGTATCCGGCTCTCCTGAACCTGCAGGTCTCGGAGCTCAGGAAGCTGATGGTGAACCCGAGGCCTATCTTCCTCACGATATTCTCCAACTGGGTTCTGGCGCCCCTGGTAACCGCGTTCCTAGCCTACTACTTCCTGGGGGGACGGGATCAGCTCATCGTCTCCCTGATCCTGCTGGGCTCGAGCCCATGCACGGCGATGGTGCTGGTGTGGGGGGATCTGGCGGAGGGGAATCAGGAGCAGAACGTCATCAACACGAGCCTCAACACGGTGACCATCATGTTCCTGTACGCACCGATGGTGTCTATCCTGACGGGGATCAGGAACATCCCGATGGACCGGTGGGCGTTGTTGGCCTCGGTGTTCGTCTTCATCGGGATACCCATGATACTGGGATACCTCTCCAAGAGGTACATCGTGGGGTCCAGGGGAGAAGATTGGTTCCAGGGGGTCTACAGGCCACTGGTGGGGCGGATCTCCATGATTGCGCTGCTCACCACCCTCATCGTGCTCTTCTCGTTGAACGGCGACGTCCTGATCCAGAATCCCGGGGAGATGATGCTCGTCTCCATCCCGTTGATACTGGGCTTCGTGATCGTGGTCGGGGTCAACCTCTTGGTCACGAGGGTGATGGGCCTTGCGTACCCGGAGGCGATCATCTCGGTGATCATCGGCTCCTCGAGCCACTTCGAGATCGCCATCGCGACGGCTATCAGCCTCTACGGGTTGGGATCCCAGGCGGCGCTGGGGACGACGATGGGGCTCTTCTGGGAGGTCCCCATCATGCTCGTGTTGGTCTACCTGGGTAAGAGGCTCAACGAGAGGGGCTTCTGGAATGGCAGGCGGTAGAGCGCACAGACATCTGAATTAAAGAATGGCGTCTGGATGTGTCACATTCCGATGCCGGGGGTCCTGTACCTATTCTCCCACTCCTCCCTCATCGCGATGCCCTTGTTGTCCTCTATGTAGTCTGTGCAAAGGACGCCGTCCAGGTGGTCGAGCTCGTGCTGGAGAAGCTCGCTCATACCGTCGACAAACTCTCTGCTGTGCTTCTCCCCAGTCTCGTCCTGGTAGTCGACGCGGATCCTTCTGTGTCTCTTGATATTGACGAAGATGGCTCCCTTGAGGCTGAAGCAGCTGTCCCAGACGTCGAAGAGTTCGTCGCTCTTCTCCACGATCTCGGGGTTCACGAGGAAGGAGGTGAAACCCGGTGCCTGGATGCGGACAACCCTCTTGAGGTAGCCCAGCTGGGGGGCCGCGATGCCCCTGCCGCTCCCGGTTATCTCCTGGTGGTTGGTGAGTGTGTCCTTGAGGTCCTCGAGGGCGGACTGGAGATCGGGGCCGAAGTCGGTCACAGTCTCGGACTTTTCCCTGAGGAGGGGGTTGCCCACCAACAGCACTTGCAGGATGATCATGTTGTCGATCTATCGTCTTATGACGTTTTACCCTTTGTGGCTTGGAGTTCTACACCCGTTTACTCATTTCTCAGGAGATCCGTCAGCTCGGTCACGTCGGATAGCTTGTCCAGTCGCCTGATCAACGCAAGGGCTTCCTTGGATTTCTCCTCGTCGTACACGAATCCCGCGCACTCCATGAACTTCTCCTCGAGATCGTGGGGCTTCAGGGGCTTCTCGGGGGTGCCCCGGGCGTCGCTGGCCTCCCTCCGGATGATCCTTCCGTCCGTCAGCTCCACCTCGACGATGCTCCTCATCTTCTCCACTCCCATCGCTGCTATCCCCTCGTCGGGGATGGTCTTGACTTTCCGCATCGTGGATTGCATGGCCGGGTCCATCAGCCATTCCATGGAGTATTCCCTGGGCCCCGCCCTCCTCCTCAGGAGGATGGAGGCGAGAGCGAACTGGAGGCTGAACTTGGCCTGAAGATCGTCCACGGGGTCGGTGTACCTGAGTGGCTCTAGGATGTTGGGCCCCGCCCTGAGCCTGATCTCCCTTACGTCTTTCTCGTGGAGGTCCTCCTCGATGACGATATCCCGCAGGGTGTCCATGGAGGGCTGCCCCAGGCAGCCGCAAGGGTACATCTTGAAGGTCGCCCCCGGGTCGACGATGGAGTAAGGCTTCCCCATTTTACCCATCATCATCTCGGGATCAGAGCCCCCGGCCATGATCTCCATGAACCCCCATCTCCCGTCGAGGGCGCTCATGTTCGCTGTGAAACCCTCCTTCCCTAGGAGGCAGGCGATGACGCCGTTGGATGCTGCCATCCCCGCGTGGAGGGGCTTCGTCATGGTCCCGAAATTCGCCCTTATCCCCGAGGTCAGGCTGGCCGTGATGCCCAGAGAGGCCTTCAACGCATCCTCGTCCAGATCGAACAATGTGCCCACCGCCGCGTAGGCCCCGAATGCCCCTATCGTAGCGGTGGTGTGGAATCCTTTCCAATAGTGGGCGGGTTTGATGGTCTCCGCGAGTTTGCACTCCACCTCGAATCCCGCCACGAAGGCCTCCAATACTTCTCTCCCAGATGAACCCCTCTCCTCACCTACAGCGAGGGCCGCGGCGAGCACGGGCACCGTGGGGTGGGTCATCAACCCGTAAAGTCTGTCCGGGGCCGTGGACAGCTGGGTGTCGTCGTAGTCGTCGGCGTGCCCGCTGGTCCCGTTAATCAGTGCCGCATCCGGGATGGGCGCCTTGAATCCGAGGCCGATGGCCGTGGACTGGGGGTTTCCCCCTTTCCCCTTGACGAATCCGGCGACCTTCCTCGCACACTCCGTCCGAGAGCCTGCGAGCATCACAGCGAACCCATCGACGATGTGATCCAGAGCCTTGGCCTTCACATCCTGCGGCATCGCATTCCGCCTCAGAATGAAGTTCACTGCCTCATCGGAAATCTTGGAGTCCATAATGGCTGATTCACTAACAATCCATCTATTTTAGATGTGTGCGCGTGGTATCTGAATTAGAATGGCGGCTCATGGGTCCAAGCCTAGGCACGATGTCTCCGTCATGGAAGACGTTTACGTCGAGATGAGAGACGGCACACCGCTGGCAACAGACGTCTATCTTCCTGCTGAAGACGGGCGGCCCGTGGAGGGCAGGCTTCCCACTGTGCTGGAGCGGACCCCCTACGACAAGGAGAACCCGACCCGGAAGAAGGACGTGGGAGAATGGTTCGCTGCGAGGGGCTACGCCGTGGTGCTCCAGGACTTCCGGGGGCGTTTCAAGTCGGAGGGGGAGTTCTACAAGTACGCCGACATGGGGGAGGACAGCTACGACACCATCGAGTGGATCGCCCGCCAGCCCTGGTCCGACGGCAGGATAGGCACCATCGGGACCAGCTTCATGGCCCACTTCCAGCTCGCCCTGGCTTGCATGAACCCTCCCCACCTCACCACCATGGTGGTCAACCAGGGGGGATTCACCAACGCCTACCTCAGCGCATGCAGGCACATGGGGGCCTTCGAGCTCCGCCAGCTCACCTGGGCCTTCAACTCTGCAGCGAACAGCAGGGAGGCCATGGCCGACCCCTCAATCCGGGCCGCCCTCGAGGCGGTGAACGTCACCGACTACCTCGAGCCCGGGAGGGGCCCCCTCAGAAAAGGTGATAGCCCCCTCAGCCTCGTATCCAGCTACGAAAGATTCTACATCGACATGCTCACCGAGGCCCGCTACACGGATTACTGGAGGAAGATTGGGCTCTGCGCCGAGAACTACATCGACCGCATCCCCGATATCCCCGTCCTCCTGCTGGGGGCCTGGTACGACTCCTACACCAGGACCACCAGCGACCTCTACCGAGGCCTATCCAAGAGCAAAAAAGGCCCTGTGAAGCTGATATTTGGCCCGTGGACCCACGGCTGGAGGTCCCTTGAGTCCCGCGTCTCAGGGGACGTCGACCTGGGACCAGACGCTCCCCTAAGAGGAACGGGGCTGGCGCCCACCCCCAACGACCTCGCCCTTAACTGGTTCGACCGATGGATGAAGGGCGTCGACAACGGAGCCGACCGGATTCCCCCCGTCAACTACTTCGTGATGGGGGGAGGCACGGGGTCCAGGACCCCCGAGGGCAGGATGAGCCACGGAGGCGAGTGGAGGACGAGCCCGGACTGGCCGCTGCCCGAAACGAGATACACGAGGTACTACCTGCATCGGGAGGGGGGTCTCTCCACTGTGCCCCCGGAATCAGGCACCCTTCCCAGCTCCTACACCTACGACCCGAGGAACCCAGTGCCCACCATCGGAGGGAACATCTCCTCCGCCCACGGGGTGATGATGCCCGGGGCCTTCGACCAGGTGGAGCGACCCGACGTCCTCGGCTGCAGGCCCCCCTACTACATCCCCCTAGCCTCCCGGAGAGACGTCCTCGCCTTCGAGAACCCGCCCCTGAAGCGGGCCGTGGAAGTCACGGGGCCCATAACCGCCACACTCTATGTCTCGTCGTCGGCCCCAGATACGGATTTCACGTTAAAGCTGGTGGACTGTTATCCCCCGAGCCCCGATTACCCCGAAGGCTACGCCATGAACCTGTCGGACACCATATTCAGGGCGAGGTTCCACGGTTCGTGGGAGGAGCCCGTGCTCCTTGAGCCTGGGAGGGTGTATTGCCTCGAGATGGTCTCCTACCCCACGAGCAACCTCTTCGGGGCGGGGCACAGGGTCAGGGTCGACGTTTCCAGCAGCAATTATCCCCGCTTCGATATCAACCCGAACACGGGGGAGCCCTTGGGCTTGAGCACAGGGATGACGGAGGCGGTGAACGCCGTCCATCACGACGCCGAGCATCCCTCATGCGTGGTCCTTCCCATCATACCCGTGTAGGCTCGCCAACTACGGGCTGCCCGACTATCACATCTCCACGGGGACGATGAAGGTCGAGGTCGAAGCCATTCCCTTCTAGTTTTTTTCACCTTCTCCAATCTCAAGGATTGGGCACCCCCATAAACGCATTTAACTATCTATACGGAACCTAGATGAATATGGCTGAAATCCTAGACGACATACGAGTCGCAGACCTGAGCCACGTCTGGTTCGGCCCCTGGTGCACCATGATGCTCGCAGACCTCGGGGCCGAGGTTATCAAGATCGAGCCCCCCTGGGGCTCCATCGGGCGCGTGGCCCGGGGCCCCCTCTACGGCGGGGCCAGCACCATATTCCACCACCTGAACATGAACAAGAAGGGCATCTCCCTGAACCTCAAGGACCCCCGGGGCGTCGAGGTCTTCAAGGACCTCGTGAGAGTCTCCGACGTGGTGGTCCAGAACTTCGCCCCGGGCACCATTGAGCGGCTGGGGCTCGGATACGACGTCCTCAAGGAGATCAACCCCAAGATAATCTACGCCGCCCTATCCGGCTTCGGCCAGTACGGCCCCTACACCAGCCGCCCAGCATTCGCCTCCATCGCCGAGGCCATGAGCGGCCACACCCGCCTCACAGGGGACGGGGTTGATCCCGAGGGGCCTCCCATACAGATGGCCCAGGCCTACGGGGACCTGGGGCCCGGCACCATGGCTGCCATGGCCATCATCGCCGCCATCAGGCACAGGGATAGGATCGGGGTGGGCCAGATGATCGATGTGGCCCAGCTGGACTGCATGCTCGCTTACAATACGGGGATAACGAGTTACATGATCTCGGGGCTCAAGCCTCACGAGATCAGGAAGAAGTACCCCCGGGCCCACATGGCGGGGGGGCTTAGGCAGACCACGGATGGGGGTTGGGTGCAGATCGCTGGGCACAGGCCCAAGGCCCTGGACAGGCTGAGGGAGGAACTGGGGGTCGAGGAGGTGACCCAGGAGGTCTTCGACGAGGTCATCGCCGGTAAGACCCGGGACGAGTTGGTGGAATACATGGTGAACGTGGGGATTCCCATTGCCCCGGTTTACGATCTTTCCGAGATCGAAGGGGACCCCCACATCGTGGCCCGGGAGATGATCATCGAGGTGGATCACCCCAAGGCCGGGAAGGTCAGATCCGTCAACTTCCCGGTAAAGTTCTCTGAGACTCCCGTCGAGGAGATGAGGCCGGCCCCCCTCTTCGGGCAGCACAACAAGGAGGTCTTGGTCGATCTCCTCGGCTACTCCGATGAACGGTTCCGGGAGCTAAAGAAAGAGGGCGTCGTACTGGGGGAGTGACTAAGACTCCCCGCCGTGTCCTAGGTCTCCGATTTTGCATCAAGACCTCGAAGTAGCGTGCGCGTGATCAACCCTTGGGCCCACTCAGCTTCCATGGCAGACTCGTGATGGAAGCGCTCCCCTGAGAATTGTTGATGGAGCCGGGCGAGGGATTCGAACCCCCGTAGATCCGCTCTGCAGGCGGACGCCTAAACCGCTCAGCCAACCCGGCGCAGCTTAACCTACTCTAGCACCGTAATTTTAACCTATCGCGTACCTGTAGCGCCGTAGCGGCAACATCCGCATGAATTATAAGGAGGACATATGCCAATGGTTTAGGCGAACATTGCATGGCGTCGGCTTTTATACTGATCAAGGTCGAGAACAGGGAGGTCGTGGAGGTCCACGGAGAAGTGGAGGCCCTCCCCGAGGTAACCGAAGCCCACGTGATAAGCGGCGTATACGAGGTCTTCACGATGGTTCACACGGATACCATGCCCGCCATCGAGGCCCTCGTGAAGGAGCAGATCGAGCGCATCAAGGGGGTCAGCTCCACTCTAACCCTTATCCTTCTGGAGCCGGAGCCCGAGGAAGCCCCCGAGGATATACCTCCCCCCGAAGTACCCTAGGTTCTACATTATTTCTAAGCTGAGCGTGTGCATCTTGCCAAATTCGCACCGCTCCATGTCGAGTTCGCTGAAGAGCCTGGAATAGAAGAAGATGAGGAGACGGAGCCTGAGATTAACCGTGGGCCTCCATGTCGTAGCGACCCTCGCACGCATTGGATACGGAAGCAACCATTGATTCAATAAAATCTGTAAAATCTGGAAGATTTTATATTCCGCGATAAAGCATCGATGATAGAAAATGGACTTCCAACCTCCCAAGAAACTCATGGAAAATCTTGATGCTGGAGAAACACTGATCGCCGGATTGAAGAACGTGAGGCTAGGGGCGAGGCCCGACTACTTCTTCCTCACCGGCAGCAGGATAATCTACTTCGACGAGAAGCACCTGGGGCGGTACGACCTGAGCTCGATTCCCTTCTCGAAGCTTCAGGAGGTGAGCGCCCAGATAGGCCCCATCAGGTACGGGAGCCTCAAGATCACCAGCGAGGAGGGCGTGACCATCGACCTCAACAAGATCCCCAAGGGGGACGTGGAACCCTTCGTCACGGCTCTCGAGAACGCGATAAACGCCATCGCCGTCGAGCCGATATCCATCAACGTCAAGAAGGGTCTCATGGGTAAGGAATGGAGCTTCACGAAACCAGCCGAGATGCTGCTGAGGTCGAGACCAGCGACCGAGGCCCCGGCCCCTGCTGCGGTTTCAGCCCCTGCTCCGGCCCCTGCATCAGCCCCGGCTCCTGCTCCATCCTCCACGGCTCCGGCTGTCGACGATCCCCTCAAGGCCCTCCAGATGAGGCTCGTGAAGGGTGAGATCACCAAGGAGCAGTACGAGGAGCTGAGGAAGTACCTGGGGCAATAATGGGATTATCCCCGTTTTATTTGCGCTTCCCAGATAGATTTCATCCTTCTTGCTCGCTCGAGAATAATCGCTGACGATTGATAGACCTGAGTGGGAAGATTTCCCAAGTTCCGTTAGACTTTACAGGTTGAGGGTTAAAACAAAGGCGCCGATCTCGACCTGTGGCTGTTTCTTCTTGTTCGGTGAATGGATATGCCCCTTGTATGTGCCTTGGACGCCGGGGGTGGATCTGATAGTCTACAGCAAGTTCCTGAGTTTCTGAGCTAGGCCTGCACGTGAAATGGACGAGGGATAAAAATTCAAGAAGAATACAGAAATTCGTGAAGGAAAAAACGGTGCGCGTGCGGGATATGTGATGGAAACGCTTGTGCAGGCAGTCAACCGTACGATGACCAAAGGAAATGAGAAAATGTCATCGTGTGGTGGGGTCGCCCGGATTTGAACCGGGGATCACGCGGACCCAAACCGCGTATCGTGCCAAGCTTGACCACGACCCCGCGACACTTTGGATAGACGCAACACAATTTAATGATATCGAACAGCGCCACTAATTCCGCCGCCTAGACCTCTCCAGCGATTCCACCACCGGCATCGATCCCCGTCGTGCTCCCGCGGCTCATCCGGGAATCCACTTCCATCATCGCAGCCAACCCCCCCAGCTGTTCACCCTTAGGAACACGGTCTTCCCCGCGACGTCGACGTCATTCAGTGTCAGGTAATCGAAGGGCATAATCTACACTCGGTTTTCCGATTAATGCCCCTAGCGATATTCATATGCTTGGCATCAAAAAATGGCGGGGGAAGTGAGTACAATTAACCTCCTCCGAAATACGGGAAAAAAATAAATCAGCAATCATCCGAACGCATCCATGAAAGTTCCTTAATATAATTCTCCTTCATCTAATGGGACTAAGGGGGAGTCACCTGGAGTCCATCAGGGAGGTCATGAGGGGCAACCTCCTGGTATTCACCGTGGGGGATGCGATCCGGCAGCTCTCCATGTTCATCACATTCCCCTATTTCAGCCTCTACGTCCTCGCCCTCGGGGGGAGCCCCGTGGACATCGGCATCGTGAACAGCCTCCGCCCCCTCCTCAGTCTGTTCATCTACCCCGTCGCCGGGTACCTCTCGGACCACTACGACAGGGTCCGAATCATCACCACGACGGGCTACCTCACCGCGGGGCTCTGGCTAATATTCATGCTCGCCCCCGACTGGAGGTTCCTCGCCATGGGTAACCTCCTCATGGGCGCCATGACATTCTACTTTCCCGCGGCGAACTCCCTCATGGCCGACTCCCTCCCCGAGAACCGGCGGGGGGCGGGTTACTCCCTCTGGTTTGCCATCCCCAGCGCCATAGGCATCGTTTCCCCTTTCATTGGGGGGTACCTCACCACCGTCTGGGGTGTTTTACCCGCGATGCGGTTCCTCTACGCCCTCACATTCACGACGGCCCTAGGGATAGCCACCATGAACCTCAGATTCCTCAAGGACCCGTCGCCCCGCCGGCCGGGAGCCAGGACGGAGAGCCTCCTGAACGTGGTGGTGAACTCCTACAGGGACGTCGTAGATGTCCTCCGCTGGTTCCCCCGGAACCTCAGGTTCTACACCGTCCTTCTGGCCAGCAGCTTCTTCTTCAACAGCCTGGTCTCCTCCTACTGGGTCATCTACGCCGTCGATTTGGTCGGCCTAGACAAGCTTCAGTGGGGCACGGTCCTCCTCATCACCTCCCTCGTCAACGTCGTCCTCCTCCTCCCCGCGGGGACCGTGGTCGACAGGATAGGATCCAGGAGGGTCCTCGCTCTCGCCCTCCTCGCCTCCTCGATACCCCTAATCCTCTTCCCCTTCAGCAAAGGGATCTGGGACGTCGCACTAATCGTCGTCCTGGTGAGCATCGCCAGCGCATTCCTCATCGCCGGCGCACCCGCCTACATGGCGGAGTCCGTTCCCCCCCACATGAGGGGGCGGGTCATGGCCGCGATTGGCCAAGGGTCTCTGTTCATCAACATGAGGGGTGGGGGCGGCGGGGGACCCGGCCTGGGGGCCGTCCTCACTATCCCCGCTATGATGGGGGCCCTCCTGGGAGGATTCATCTATCAGGCATCCCCCCGACTCCCGTGGTTCCTCATGGGGGCCGCCATGCTAGTCAGCGCTTCCATCTGCGCATTCTTCATGAAACCGTCGGAGAGACAGACGCCACCCGGCTAGAGGGCCTTCACGAGCAGCTCGGAGAGATCCAGCACGTCTAACCCGGGGTATCCCTCCCTCGTGGCCGACCTCAGGTTCAGTATGCAGGCAGGGCACCCCGTCACGATGCTCCCCGCCCCCAGGGGAGCCAGATCCTCCTCGAGCTTCTGGGCGGCCACCCTCTCGGCCAGCCCGATGTCGTACGCCATGAGCCCTCCGCCCCCACCGCAGCACAGGGTGTGCTCCCCGCTCAAGGGGCTATGGGCCACGTCGAGGCCGGGGACAGCCCCGAGCACCCTCCTAGGCGCCTGGTAGACCCCGCAGTGCCTCCCCAGGTCGCAGGGATCGTGCCATGCGACTCTCTCCTCAAGAACACTGAAAGATAAGCGTCCCTCCCCGATCAATTTCTCGAAGAGCTGAGATGTGTGGAGAACCCTGAAAGGAGGGGGGACTCCCAGCTTGGGGAATACCCGAGAGAAAGCATAGAAACACCCTGCGCAGCTGGTCACCAAGGCCTCCACCGATGGGCTGAACCCCTCCAGCACCGACCGGGCATTCGCGGCAGCCTCATCCCACTGACCATTCAGGTACAGCACTAGGCCGCAGCACGTCTCGCTCGCCCCGAGGAGCCCGAAATCCACACGAGCCCTCTCCAGAACCTCCGCTGTGGCCTCGACGATACCCGGGAGCCTGTAGGAGGTGGTACATCCAGGCCAGTAGACCACCTCGTTCCCGCTGTACCCGAATCTCTCCTCGGCCTCCTCCCACCAGATCGCTCTGTCCTCCCCGGGCATACCCATGGGGTTACCCTCCCCCCGAATGTTCTCCAGGGCGACCCGACAGTGCCTCGGCCCCCTCCCCCCCTCCTCGACCTCCTTCCTGGCCCTGATAATCGCGTTATTGATCTCCAGGGTCCCCTCCCCCAGCTGATCGTAACACTGGCCGCACGATGTGCAGCTGTAGAGGATGTCAACGGCTTTGTCAGAGGCTTCCAGCTCTCCTCTGAGCAGGCCCCTGGAGACGATGAGCCTCCCCTTGGCTGAGTAGGTCTCGACGCCCCCGAAGAAACGCTGGACGACGCAGAAATCCTTCTCCTTCCTGGCTCGCTCGTTGATTCTGAAGCCCTCCTTGGTTTGTATGTAATCCGTGAGCCATCGATTCAGGGAGACCGTTCCTCGTAAAGCCCGTTTCTTTTCTCTGCCTTCCTCTTGGAGTTCACTGAGCATGGCTCTCAAAGTTTCGGCGTCGAGTGGGTCTCTGTCGTCAATTATCACATATGGTCTCTGTTGAGAGTCGGGTTCTCTGTCATCGATGTTTGTAAGAGCCTCAATCCCATTATTCGTAATCAGCTCCAGCAAGTCATGAGGTGATGGGTTTCTCGTTATCACGGCGATGGGCATGTCTGCATGTTCGATCCCAAAGGCTCCTCTGTGTGAGTATACGTACCTGTCCTCTACACTCGTGAGGACATTATCGTTTCCCAGGATTGTTGCTAGTTCCTCGAGGATTCTATCGGTTTCGAGGTCGTCTCTGGAGATCATGAGGGGGCTAATCACTGTGATCTGTTTATTGGCTATAAATGGTAGCCGTAGAGATTCGCGAGCCTGATTGGTGCGTGTTATGCTCCTCCGAAAGTATAAAGAGTAAATAGCGCCAAGGACTTCCAAGGCGGTTTGTTATGGCTGTGGGTTGGGCCGGTAAGACTCTGCAGATAGACCTTTCCACTGGGAAGATCTCGACGGCTCCTTGGAAGAGAGAGGCCAAGATGTTTATGGGCGGGAGAGGGGGGAACGCCTGGCTCTTCTGGAAGAACTCGAAGAGGAATCAAGATCCCTTCGACCCGGATGCCCCCGTGATACTGTCGGCTGGTAGCCTCGCGGGGACGGGGCTCATAGGTGCGTCCAGGATGGAGGTCACCGTGGTGTCCCCTGCGAAGACCGAGACCCACTCGCTCGGAAACGTGGGGATGGGGAGCTCCTGGGCTCCCGAGCTCAAGTTCGCGGGATACGACAACATCGTCATCAAGGGAAAGTCGGATACCCCCGTCTATGTCTCCGTGTTCAATGACTGCGTGGAGCTGAGGGACGCCTCCGGTGTCTGGGGCAAAGGGACCTTCGAGACCCAGGATTTGATACGGGAAGAGCTGGACGATGATGATGTCCAGGTTGCCTGCATTGGACCCGCAGGAGAGAATCTAGCTATCCAGGCGACAGTGGAGCACGGTTATAGGAGCGGGACCCCGGTGGGGGCTTCCTTTGGGGCTAAGAACCTCAAAGCCGTCGCCGTGCGAGGGACGAATCCCGTCAAAGTCCACGATTTCGAAGCCGTCCTTGAGCTGAATCGGGTTCTAGTCGAGAAAGTGAAGGAGGCGAAGAAGCGGGAGGGCATCGTGAGACATAAGGGAACCGACGCCTACCTCCAGGGTTTCATCGTGGGGGATGCAGGTGTCGTGGGAGACTATGAGAGCCATGCCTGGAGGGATAGGCCCGACATCAAGAGAGCCTACGAGGAGAACTTCATCGGGGACAACTATGTGAAAGAGATAGGCTGCTTCGGGTGTCCCTTCCCGTGCCAGCCCCTTTACGAAGTGGAAGGAGAGGGCATCATGATCTGGAGATGCTATCCCACCTACTGGCCCTGGAAAGTGTGGATGACTGATCTGAAATCCGCTTTCCTCGCTCACAGGATGATGGCGGACCTGGGGATGGACAGCAAGGAGATCGCTACCACGGTATCCTGGCTGATGCACCTCTACTACGATGGAAAGGTGACAGAGGCGGATCTAGACGGCGTATCCTTCGAGAGGGGTGACCCCAATGCCGTCTTCGAGACCGCGAGGAAGGTGGCTTGCAGGGAGGGATTCGGCAAAGCCCTTGGGAATGGCCCGGTATCCTTGGCGAAAGAGCTCGGGGGTGACGCCCTCGACTATCTTATCCACAACCAGGGGCTCACGATGAGGACATTTGAGTTCCGCGCTGAGCCCGGGACGGCCCTCGGGGAGGCCATCTCGGCCCGGGGTAACAGTCTAAGGGCTACGACTTATCACATTGTGCTCTGGGAGAAGCCCGCTCGCGACGGTTACGGGGGAGTGGACCCCCAGGAGGTCAAGGATTCCTATGCTTGGTCCAAGGCGACATTCGGCTCGAAGGATGCTATTAAGGCGACGGCGTACACCGGGAAACCCCAGTCCCTCATCTACGAGATGAACTGGGCCGCAGTGGCGGATTCTCTGGGTTACTGTACCACGATGATACGGCCCGGGAGAACCGGGGCTCCTGGCTCCCAGTTCGGGGACCCGTCTTACGCCTTTGCTGCGGAGAGAGTCGCAGCGGTGACGGGTATCCCGTTCGACGAGGCGGGCCTGTACGAGATCGGGGAGCGAGTCTGTGGCATGGAGCGGGCCATCGTGGTGAGAGACGGGAGGACGAGGGAGACCGACGCGATTCCAGACTTCTTCTTCGAGGTCCCCATCCCTGACGGGTATCAGGAGGGGCGGAAGCTAGACAGAAAAAAATTCGAGAAGATGAAGGACGAGTACTACCGGCTCAGGGGGTGGGACGTCGCAACGGGGTTCCCCAGGCGCAGCACTCTGGAGACACTTGGGCTGACAGAAGTCGCTACAAATTTGGGGAAGATGAAGAGGCTGGGCCCCGAGTCTGAGGAGGGATAGCGGCTTTGGAAATGGTTCTCGACGTTGACATCGAAAAGTGTGTTGGATGCAGGACGTGTGAAGTAGCCTGCTCGCTGAAGAACACGGGCACGGTAAACCCTACTAGGAGCAGGATCCGGATCGTTCGCTACGAGAAGCAGGGAGCGTTCCACAACTTCATCCCCATGGTGTGCCAGCAGTGCAGCACACCCCTCTGCATGGAGGCTTGCCCGGTCAACGCGATAAGCAGGGACCCCGAGACGAGCGCCATGATCGTCAACGCGGATATGTGTGTCGGATGCAAGGTCTGCGCCATGGTCTGCCCCATCGGAGGGATAAGTATGGACCCGGTCACCCACGTGGCGTTCAAATGCGATCTATGCGGAGGCGACCCGGAGTGCGTTAAGCTCTGCGACTCGGAGGCTCTCAGCTATGTCCCCAAGGTCAAAGCTGACATCCGGAGGAAGAGGGACAAGTCTAGAAAGCTCTCCGAGCTCTTCGCTCTCATGGAGTCTCTCACCTAGAATTCACTTTTTATCTTTCAACCTATACCTTTATGGTTACACGCCTCCCGGGAGCGTTGCTGAAATAGGATATCGGATCGTACCGACGATAATAGCCGAATCTCAATCCGAGCTCGATGGAATGCTCGCTCGGCTTGGAGGGAGTGCGGACAGGGTGATGCTTGACATAATGGATGGCAGGTTCGTGGCCAACACTTCTCTCGATTTCGACTTTCAGTTACCGTCAAGCTTCGAGTACGAAGCCCATCTCATGGTAGATAATCCATCCGAATACGTGGAAACATTGGTTGGTCGCGTGGATTGGGCAATACTTCACATCGAGACATTGAAGAACCCTGAAGCTGAGATCAGGTATTTCAAAGAGAACGGGTTAAAGGTCTCCCTGGCAGCAAATCCGGGAACACCTCTCGAGGAGATTCTTCCACATCTTGACCTGCTGGATGGAATCCTCGTCCTCACCGTTAACCCGGGCCGACACGGTGCAGAGTTCAAGCCTGAAACCTTGGAGAAAATTAGGCGGTTGAGAGGATTAGGGGTGACATTGCCCATCGAGGTGGATGGAGGGGTCAATCCGGATACCATTCTCGAAATAAAGAATGCCGGGGCAGATGTCTTCGCCTGTGGATCCTACCTCATGAACGGCGGTGACGTGGCCAAGGGGATCCGGTCTTTGAGAAAAGTTCTTGGAGACTAGGGCTCCTTTATGGCGTTGATGAAGTCGTCTATAGCGCTCAGTGCCTCCTCTTCGCTGTCGTATTTTACGATCTTCAGCTTCCTGTTCCCGCCTATCATCGCGGACAGCCTTCGCCCCTCCTGCCTCCTGTAAAGGCAGAGGATCGGCTTCCCCATCGCCTCGACCTTCCCGATCTCGTAGCCCACGCCCAGAGAAGGGCTCGACACCTCTGCCACGAGGGCGTCGGCATCCTTCAGCCAGCCCGTGTCCAATTCGTAGATTCCGTAGTCATCCAGCTGGATCTCTTGAGTATAGTCGTAATCGAAGGAGTGTTCGGTGAGGACCCTGCCGTGTCCCTTTAGGTGCTCGATGAAACGTTTGAAACGAGGCTTATCGGCCTCGGCTCCCCTGATGGAGCCTGCGAAGTAGATCTCCATGAAGTATCAAACCCCAATCCAAATTTAAAAGGTCACGAGCCAAATCGATTCCCCTCTGAGATGAATGAACTAGGCCCTCGGTTACATAGAGTTGGAGAAAAGAAAAGCCGGGGATGTATCTTTCGAGGAGGAGGCTCCCGCCGCGAAAAGTTTAGAACCTTTTTGCGTCAACACGCATGCGCGATAATGGCTAGTCTTATTGCGAGCAGGTGCGGTAGGATGGCTCATATGAATATTTTTCTTTCATCATCTCCTCGTGAATACATGACCCTGCGAGGTCTCGGAGGTTTTCGAAGCTGACAGATATGGGGGAGAGGAGGTTCACGGAGTCCGAACTCGGTGAATACAACGGAAAGGAAGGAAAGCCCACATACGTTGCATTCAACGGTAATGTTTACGACCTCTCCGGAAGCGGCCTCTGGGCAGACGGGGAACACATGGGCAGCCACACCGCTGGCTCGGAGCTGACCCGGAACCTCGAGAGTGCGCCTCACGGAGACGAGGTCTTCTCAGCGTATCCGGTTATAGGAGTGCTGGTGGGTGAGCCCGTCGTGGAAGGCCTGGGTCAGATCCTCAGGCGGTTAGTCCCGCATCCCATGATCGTCCATTTTCCCATCGCTTACTCGCTGATGGTCCCCCTGTTCTCGGCCCTCTACCTGCTAACGGGAGAACTGTCCTTCGAGGCGGCCTCTTACTATCTTCTGATAATCGGATTCCTGACGGCTCCTGTCTGCTTCCTCTCCGGTTTCCTGAGTTGGAAGGTGGCCTATAAGGGGAAGACGAGCGCCGCCTTCACGAGGAAGAAGCTGTTCAGCTTGGCGTTGATCGTTGTCATCACTGTCTGCTCCGTTTGGCGGACCCTTGATCCCCTGATACTCGTTTCGGCAACTGGCCTAAGTTACGTCTACCTGGCGTTGCTCATGAGCCTCATACCCATAGTCACTGTTCTCGGCCACACTGGTGGAAAAATCGTATACCCCTGAGGCGCTTTATTCGGAAAGTCTGCCCTTATGGCTGACTGCACGTGCCCTTGAATCACAGTTTCCCAAGGGGTGTGGTCAAAGCCCAGCATCACCGGTTAAAATTACGAGCGCGCGCAAGAGCGTTTAGTAGCATAATAGTTTTAAAGGAAAAACTAGCTATCTTCTGATTATGAAACCCATTGTTTTTCGAAATCTATTCTTTATTCTGATAGTTCTTTCGCTAAATTTAGTGAGCCCTCTTATGGTTGGCGTTATGGGGGATACCGGGCAGGTTGTAGAAATTGGAGTTATTTTCCCTTCCAGCGAAGGGGAGGAGAAAAGCATTCGTCTGATCAACTGGGCTCAGGAGGATATAAACCAGTATATGGAGGAGAACGGGCAAAGTTATCGTTTCGAGTTCATAATAGAGAATGCCGAGGCGTCCTCAGCCAATCACCTTGATAGGGTTATGAACCTCCATTTGAACGGCGTCGACCTCATAATAGGTGGGGCTTGGTCGGGCCAAGCCCTAGGTTCGCTCCCGTTTATAAACAAAGCTGAGATGCTCTTGTTGAGCCCAAGCTCGACAACACCCACTCTCTCGATCCCGGGGGACAACTTGTACAGGCTGTCTTGGTCCGACTCATTTCTGGTGCCCATAATCGCTGAGATGCTTTGGAGTTACGGCATCGAGGCTTGCATCGTTATACAAGGAGATGAGTATGGGGAAGACCCGATATACACCATCTTTGAAGATAATTACGAGAGTATGGGGGGGGTGATCATCGATAGCCCGATTTCCTCCGATGATGGGTCAGACTCTAATGTCATAGAAAGGGCTGAGAACATCGCCCATGAAGCTGCAGATGAATATGGCGTTGAAAATGTGGGAATACTGACTATCCGTCATGGAGAAATTATCGCATTTCTGGGTCATGTCCAAGACTTTCAAACGCTCTACAAATTGAAATGGTTCAGAATAGATGGTGATATTGATCATTGGATCCTCGAAGAAGCCATAGACGAAGCAGACCACCTCAAAGTGTACGGTTTGCAGCCGTCATTATCTAATTTTCCTCGATATCAGGATCTTAATGAAAGATTTTACGATGAGACAGGTGAAAATCTAGACTCCTACGGTGCCAATTGGTATGATGCCTGCTGGATTTATGCCCTCTCCGTGGTCGAGATAGGCTCCGCTGAAGCGGTGTACGTAAAGAAGGTACTCCCCCGCGTCGCATCCAGCTATACGGGTGCAAGCGGACCCTTCATCCTCGACGAGAACGGCGACAGGTTACCCGGAGATCACGATATATGGGGTTACGGTATCGGAGACGACGGAAGTCCCTTGTATGAAAAATTTGGACACTACGATCATATAACGGCTGAGGCTACGTGGAATCCAGACCTAAACAGGCCAACACCCCAAGTAAACGATGAACTGATCGTCGACGCGAACGGCCCATACTCGACAACCTTGGGGGAACCCGTGTTCTTAAGTTCAACAGGCTCTCGGAACCCAGACGGAAAAATTGAGGTCTACAGGTGGAGCTTCGGCGACGGGCGTGTCAGCTATGGGGAAAACGCCATCCACACCTACCTAGCCTCTGGAACCTACAAGGTAACTCTAAAAGTCACCGATGAAAACGGCGCGATTAAAAAGGATACAACCTCCTGCACCATATTCCCCCCACCCAACAAAGCTCCCGTGGTAAATGTGAACGGCCCCTACACGGGCTTTGTCGGCGAGGCGATCATCTTCAATTCGTCTGGATCTGACGACGTTGACGGAAAAATCTGGGAGTACAGGTGGGACTTCGGGGACGAGAGCGGCTACTACCAGGGAGAAAGCCAGAACCACATGTACTCAGAAACGGGGATGTTTCAAATAACCCTCAGGGTGACAGACAATGAAGGCCTAGAAGACACCGCCAGCACGTTGTGCAGCGTTTCGCCAAACGTGAACATAGCCCCCGTTGTAAACCTGAACGGCCCCTACGAAGGGAACGTGGAGATACCTGTCATGTTCAACTCATCCGGTACAAGCGATCCGGACGGCACAATCATAGGTTACCGGTGGGACTTCGGCGACGGGAGCGAGCCCAACTACGGTGAAAACCCCCGTCATACATACTCCCAGATTGGGAACTATTACGTGACACTGCAGGTGACGGACACCGATGGAGCGAGTGCAACCGAAACCTCGTTATGTACCATATTCGACCCATCAAACAGAGCCCCCACCACCGATGCGAACGGCCCATACACAGGCTTCGCAGGATACCCCGTACCCTTCAAATCGACGGGATCGGACGACCCCGACGGAAAGATCACAACATATGAATGGACCTTCGGAGACGGGAGTATCTCAGATAGTATAAATCCCCGCCACACCTATCAAAATAATGGCACATACACCGTAACACTGAGAGTGACAGACAACAAGGGCGCTGAAGACTCGACAACCACTACCTGCGTCGTGGCCCCGTATAATTTATGGGGGATAATATTGAGCATGTTAGGTAGTGTCATGGACCCCAGCAAGTGGTCACTTGAGATATTTGCCTTTGTATTCGCGGTCACGGGCACTCTTATCGGTGGGACGATTGGAGTAGCTAGATGGATCCGTAACAACAGAATAAAAAACAATTTGGCAAATAGGGCCTTTCAAGAACATATGGAGACGATGGACGCAATCTACACACAGAACAAGATGAACTCCAGCCAATTCGAAGCGGAGCTTAATAATTTAAGGCCCAAAGTGATGGACGACTATAAAAAGAGCATTATCGACGAGAGAAAGTTCAACATCCTTGACAAGAGGATTGACGAATATATTTTAGAAATAAGGGCGGAGCTCGTGCATACCCTGCTCAGGGAAGTCCAGGAGCGAATCGAAGAAGACTATCAACGTATGAAAAAAGAGGGCAAACTTGAGGACAGAGACTTCGACGCCCTTGTCCAAATGATTGAATCAACACCAGGACTCGCAGAAGAAGATAGAAAGGAACTTGGAGAACTCGTAACCGGTTGGAGAGAGGAGCATCAACCGCAAGCCCGTGATGTCTGACAACCACGCCCCCTCGCAGTGTTAATAAAGGTCGTAATTACGACCCTTATCGTCGATTTTCCGGGGGGCGCATCACCGCATAAAACTTACTAAAAAAAGGATAATGAACCTAAAGACAAACCGCCCACCATAAAAAATCACCACACCGCAGAACAACCCCCCTCACCACGCACAGCCCCCCTCAAGCAAAACAGTAGCTACACTGTACCAAACCAAACCTAAAAGCAACGAGAAAACACCTCCAAACCCCAAAAACAACCCGAAAAACACCCCACCACCCCACAACCAACACAGGGGGGAAAAGGGGTATCAAACCACGAGACAACTGGCGGGTCCGGAGGGATTCGAACCCTCGGCCAATGGCTTAAGAGGCCACCGCTCTAAACCTTGCTGAGCTACGGACCCCACCGACGAACCCATAACACCGTACCCAATTTAAATCTTTCAACAACCCCAAACTCCCACGCCGAAGTCCCAGAACTTTCCGGCCTATTAGCCCGCCTTTTATGAAAATCGTAATAAGCTGCATTTTACTCTTCGTATACTATCCGGTGAGAGAAATGGTGAAGATCGACGGTAACGAGTTCCCCGATGATCTCTATTTTCACAGGGATCATATGTGGGTGAAGATCGAGGGAGAGAATGTACGGGTTGGATACAACGACTGGGCGCAGGAGGCGGCCGGGAAACTGGTGAACCTGAACACTCGCAAGGTGGGGCGTTCAGTGAAGACTGGCAAGACCCTGGGAACCGTGGAAAGCGGGAAATGGGTTGGCCCTCTAAAGGCGCCTGTGGCTGGTGAGATTCTGGAGATTAACCAGGAGGTTCTGAAGAATCCGTCTGTGATAAATGGGGACCCCTACGGGGCGGGCTGGGTGGCCTTGATCGCTCCCAGCGACCTGGAAGCCGATAAAGGAGAGTTGATCCCGGGGTCTGACCGAGAGGTCCTGGGGGCCTGGCTGACCGAGGAGAAGAAGAAGAACGCCTAGTTTTTTTAGGCGTTTGTTTTCACGACGGTGCCTAGGCGTTTCGCCAGTATTGTCGCCTTTTCGTAGGTTTCCAGGGGTATCCTGGGGATGTGGTATCCTCTGATCTCGTCTAGGAATCCGTGGCGGCTGACGACTGCTCCCGCGGTGCAGCCTTCTCCGTAGCCGCAGGTGTAGCATTGGGCGATTCCCCTGGCTCGGAGGGTTCCGATGGGGGAGGCCATGTAGTTGCTCCTGAATATGGCTCTGATATAGTCCTCGGCGGGATTGGGCTCCTTTTTCCCCACGGTGAGTATCGCGTTGAGTTTCCCAGCGAGGGGGAATCGGGCTCTGTGCCTGAGGCTGAATGTGCGCTCCAGGAAAGCGTGGCCCAGGGAGTTGATGGACCCGTAGTATAATGGTGCCCCGAATACTATAGCGTCGGCCTGGAGCATCCTGTCCCTGTTCTCCGCCCAGTCATCCTGGACTTTGCAGATGTTGTCGGAGGCGCATCTGAGGCATCCTTGGCAGCCCTTGATGGTCTTGCCTCCGAGGTGGATGTATTCGTGGGGCTCCCCGGTCTCTTTGAGAATGTGCTTGAGGAGGTCCTCGGTGACCCCTTTCACAAGGATTCCCTGGTCGTTGCGGACGGCGCTCCGCCCGCTGGCGTTGATGCCCAGAATCATGTGAAGCCCTCCGTCTACCAGACCATGGGGGTGTAGCCGTCTTTGATGAGGTCTGATATGATTGATCCCACGTATTCGACCCGGACCCCCAGCTTCCCGATTTTCTCGGAGACCCCGTCCCGATCCGATATGTATTTACACGCAAAGGAGCCGCCCGTCTCCGCTATCTCCCGGGCCTGATCGGAGATGACGGGGTCCTCCACGACCAGCTTCTCCGAGGGGCCGAAGTAGACGACCTTGACGTCGTCGAGCCAGCCCCTCTTAATCGCGTTATTGGCGTACATCAGGGCCGTCTGGGCCTTCTCCCTGTCGCCTGTGGCTACTATCACGAGCAGTTTGGTACTCATTTTGATCCCTTCGACTATCTCGGGATCGGAGTATATATTCGATTCTTACGTTGAGCCTCGCTGGATGCTGCTAGAAATCCGCTCTGGTTTGCTTCTTTGCTATCATTTGATGTTGTACGGTTTTCCTTCCTCTAGCACGTTGGCTGGGATGAGGTGGCTCCATTTCTCCATCCATTCGAGGTCCCGCTCCTTCTCCCTGAGGTCGTCCGGAAGCATCTCCGGAATGGTCTCCACGGCGCTCCCTATGGGGTACCATCTCCCACACTCGGGGCAGACGAGGAGCCCCGCGTCCACCTCGAGGAGGTGCAGATACCTGTTGAGGGCGTCGATGTCCTCGGGATGCTCGTCCAGGAACTCCTTCTCGCTCTTATCGCTGGCTCCCTCGATGCGGGCGATGGCGTCGAGCGCCCCCGTGAGCAGGCTCTTGGAGCCCGGGGATTCAGTCGAGTCCGTGATGTTCTTGATCGCGGGGGGGCTGATGGTGCCGTCTGTAAGCTGTTTAGCGAGCTGCTTGTAGTTCTTCTCGTGTTCCGCGGATGGTGTTCCGGCGTTGTCCGCGTTCTTCTCGATCTCTTCCTCGGGCGTCTCCCATGTGAAGAAGTGGGCTTCCAGGGGGTGATGCTTGTCGATGGGGCACGCGAGGATGTTGAGGAGCCAGGGCTTCATGTCTATCGATTATACTGGAGTATGTCTCCATAAAAATGTATTATCTAGACTTCCTCTTCTGAAACATCTTGTGGCGCTGGAGTCGTGGCCACCCGGATTTCGTGTATTTGAGCATCTTCCGGTTCTTGCCCACCCATCTGAACATATGCCAGAAGCTTTTACCCCATTTCTCCATCCTGTCGGGTATGGGCTCGTATCCCAGGTTCCTGATCTCGTCGAGGTAGGCGTTCTCGATGAGGTCTTGGGCCCTCCCCTCGACTTTGACTCGCTTGACTCTTTCTTCTCTATATTTTTTAGCGAGAGATTCTGCGGCTTTGTCGAGGATGTCCCCTCGGCAGAGCTCGATGGTCTCTTTTTCCTTGGGTTTGAGGCGCTGTACGAGCTTCATAGAGATCTTGCCGGCCTCTGTCTGGTATCCCTTTTTACCGAATCGGGGTACCTGGAAGTACTTGACGTGGACCATGTCGTAGACGAATTCATCGGTCTCGGGTCGATAGGCGCCGATGACCGCGCCGTGGAGGAGGTCGCCGTAGCCTGCGTCGTCGATGTAGATGGTCATTTTATGGGCATCCTGTGTCAGGCTTTGAGTTTGTCGACGATCTCTTTGGCTTTGTCGAAGCGTATCTCGCCTGTGGCGATGAGTTCCTCGACGGCTTTTGTGATGAGGTCTCCGTCTGCTCCGGCCATGACGACGAGGTTCCGGGCGTGGAGGCGCATGTGGCCCTGCTGGATGCCCTCCTGGACGAGGGCTCTCAGGGCTCCCAGGTTCTGGGCCAGCCCGACGGATACCATGATCTCCCCGAGCTCCACGGCCTTGGTCACCCCCATGATCTTGAGGGCGAGGCGGGCGACGGGGTGGGTTCTGGTGGCTCCGCCGACGATGCCGACGGCCATAGGCATCTCCAGTTCTCCCACGAGGTCTCCGTTCTCGTTCTTGGACCATCTGCTGAGGGCCCTGTATCTGCCGGTCTGGGCGGCGTAAGAGTGGGCGCCTGCCTCGAGGGCCCTGTGGTCCTGGGCCACGGCGAGGGCGACGGCGATGGTGCCGTTCATGATGCCCTTGTTGTGGGTCGCCGCCCTGTAGGGGTCTGCGTCGGCGAATGCCCAGGCTGCGACGATGTCGTCGACGACTTGTTCGCCTCCGATGTCCTCTTTCTTGACGACCCCCGTGGCTTTGATGAGGCGGTGGTCTGCGAGGTTGCTGATGATCCTGAGGAGGGTTCTCCCGCCGGTGATGTCGCTGATGACCGGGGCGAGCTTTTCGCACATGGTGTTCACCGCGTTGGCCCCCATGGCGTCCCTGCAGTCCACGAGGAGGTGGACTATCAGCATCGGCCCCGCCTCAGTCTCGAGGGGCCTGAGCTCTATGTCTCTGGCGCCTCCGCCGAATTTCACCAGGATGGGGTCCTGCTGGTTGGCAAGGTCCAGGAGATCATCCTTGGCCTCCTCCAGCTTTTTGATTGCTGCGTCCCTGTCGGGGAGTTCGAGGATCTGGATCTGGCCGATCATGACCGGGTCGGTCCTCTTTATCTTGATCCCGTCGCCTTCCCGCATCAACCTGGCCATGTTGCTGGCCGCCGCCACGACGGAGGGCTCCTCGCCTACCATGGGGACGAGGCGGTCGACTCCGTCTATGCGGAAGTTGACTGCCACTCCCATGGGGTAGGATATTGATCCGATGACGTTCTCGATCATGCGGTCCGCGACGTCCATGGTGAGGCCTCCGCCTGAGGTCAGGAGTTCCGTCTCCTCGGTGGTTAGATCGGCTTTCTCGGCGATGATGGAGAGCCTCTCTTTGATAGGCAGCCGGTAGAATCCAGATATTCTGCTTGATTTCTCTTGAGAATCCAAATAAGTACCCCTAGTTTGGTGTGATCGGGTTGGTGTCGTTATATAACCGTTTCGAAATCGTTTTTTGCCTGGAATCGGATCGGGACGGAGGGTTTTCCGGTTCCTTTCGGTGTTTGGCGGTGGTTTTAGGGTGATCCGTGTGACCCCTCTCTTTCAAAGGTTCACTGTTTTTTAGGCGTCGTTTATAGATAGGGGGTATTTCTCTTTTTGTCTTTATAGGGAAATTTATTTTTTCGTTTTTTGGCGGGTCCTTTTCTACGCCCGCGAATCAGATGGCGTTTTCTGATTCTCAGGGTATTTTATATAATTCTTGGATTATCTACCCCGTTGAAGCCGATTGGGCAACCCGTCTGTTTTGACGGGGTGTTCAACGAGCTGCTGAGAGTGCGGGATGGCCCTGATGGATAAGCGACTTCACCTCGTGAGCGTCGGGGGGACTTTCGACGTCTTCCACAAGGGGCACTCCCTGCTTCTGGAGGAGGCCTTCAAGGTCGGGGATCGAGTCATCATCGGCCTCACCACAGACGAGTTCGCCGGGAATCTCTACAAATCCCACAGGATCGACTGCTACGCCAAGCGCGAGAAGGATCTCATCAGATTCCTCGCGGAGAGAGGGCTCGAGAAGAGAGCGGAGTTTTTCCCCCTCAACGATCCCTTCGGGCCCACCATCGAGAGCGACGAGATGGAGGGGATCGTCGTGAGCGAGGAGACCGAGTCCGGGGCCTTGGAGATCAACAGGCGCAGGGTCGAGCTGGGGAAGAGGCCCCTCCTCATAGTGGTGTTCAAGATGATCCTGGCCCAGGACGGGAAACCCATATCGTCCACGCGGATTCGCAGGCAAGAGGTCGACCGTTTCGGCAGGCTCATCGGTTAGAGGGTATTCATCATGGATCAGCTTGTAGATTATCTTGCGAGTGTTGAAATAAGAGAACCAGAGATCGTAGCTTTCCTCAAACAGCTAATAAAAACGCCCAGCCTCTCAGGAGAGGAGGGGGAAATAGCCGGGATCGTGTCCGACAAGCTGAGGGAGCTGGGATACGGCGTCGACGTGGACGGAATGGGCAACGTCATCGCCCAACGGGGGAAGGGTCGAGGGAAGACCATTCTCTTCGACGGGCACCTGGATCACGTCCAACCCGGGGCACTGGAGGCCTGGAGCCATGGCCCCTATGATGCTGAGGTCGTGGACGGGGTCCTCTTCGGGAGGGCCACGGTCGATATGAAGGGTGCCCTCGCGGCGATGATTTACGGGTGCGCCGCACCGGATGTGGATGGAACGGTGATCATGACATTCGTGGTCCACGAGGAGACCAACGAGGGAGTGGCCACCAAGAAGATCATCGAGGATAAGGGGCTCAGCATCGACGCGTGCGTCCTCGGGGAGCCCACCGACCTCCAGCTCAGCGTCGGCCAGAGGGGGCGCTGCGTCTTCAAGATCACCACCAAGGGGGCCACCAGCCACGCCAGCATGCCCGAGCTCGGGGTCAACGCCCTCTACCTCATGACCCCCATCATCGAAAGGATCAAGGACGAGAACCAGAATCTTCCCACCCACCCCTTTCTCGGCCAGGGCTCCATGGCCGTCACCACCCTGAGATGCCTCCCCGGCACGGGTCCCATCGTCCCCGACCACTGCGAGATCGAAGTGGATCGCAGGCTCGTCCCCCAGGAGACCCTGGAGGGGGTTCTCGAGGAGATGCGGGGCCTCGCCCCCGGGGCCCAGGTGGAGCTCCTCGTGGACGAGCTGAAATGCTACACCGGGTACACGGCGAAAGCCGATCAGTACTTCCCCGGGTGGATCATCGATGAGGATCACTGGGCCGTCCAGGAGAGCCTGGAAGCCCTCACGGATGGGATGAGTAGGAAGCCCGACATTATAGGCTGGCGATTCAGCACGGACGGCATCGCCACGGCCGGCCAGCTCGGCATCCCCACGGTCGGATTCGGCCCCGGAGACCCCGCTCTGGCCCATCAGCCCAACGAATATATCCGCCTGGATGATGTGGTGGCTGCGGCGAAGGGTTACTGCGCCCTCGCTTATCGCCTCGCCTCGTGATCTACTGGCTTCTGCCCCTTGCGGTTATCTCCCAGACTGCCTCCAGATGGTCGTCTCTGAGGCAGTGAAACTGGTCGTAGAGGTTGACGTTGGTACAGCAGTGGGAGACGATGAACTCTATCTTATCCCCCAACCTGAGCCCCGAGCCCTCCTCGACACTCAGCCTCCCGTGCTCCTCCGAGGACGCCTCGTAGATGATCCCCTCGAGGCCCTTCGCCAGGGGCATGGGCCTGCTGGGCTCGAACGTGATGGTTTTGCGGCCGGCGTCGCATATCGCGATTCCCGGGCGGGGGAGGCTCGTGATGGTGGAGAGGACTGTGAGGGAGGGGTCGTACTTCTCGAGGCCCTCGACCCTGCTGTATGTGGTGTCCATGAAGATGTAGGAGCCCGCCTCTACCTCGGTCACCCCGGGGTACTCTGCGGTGATCATGTGGGTGCCGGTGCCCCCGGCGCTCACGATCTCGGTGCTGAACCCTTTGTCGTCCAGGAGGTCCCGGGTGGAGACCAGCTTGGCCATGGCCTCGGTCGCCTTCTCTCGGCGCTCCTCGAGGTCGATGATGTTCTGGCAGAACCCCTCGTACCCCATCAGCCCTCGCATGTTGAGGCTGGGGTGGTTGGCGATCTCCCGGGCGAGCTCCAGGGTGGGATCCCCGGGGGCTGTTCCGCACCTGTTGTTTCCCACGTCCACCTCGATGATGACGTTGAGCCTCACACCTTTCGACTTCGCCGCTTCGGCGAGATGCCTGACGTTCCCGCTGTCCTCCACGGCGACGATTATGTCGCTGTGCTTCGCGAGGTTGACGAGGCGGGTGACCTTGGGTTCCCCCACCACCTGGTTGGCGATGAGTATGTCCCTGATGCCCGCTGACGCCATCGCCTCGGCCTCCCCGAGTTTGGCGCAGGTGATGCCGATGGCACCAGCTTTTAGCTGCTTGTGGGCGATGATGGGGGTCTTGTGGGTCTTCTCGTGGGGTCTCAGCTCGGCGGGGACTCCCCGGATGTACTCTGCCATCGTCTCGATGTTCCTTTCCAAGGCGTCGAGGTCCAGCAGGAGGGCGGGGGTGTCCAACTCGTTAATGTGGGCGTCTAATCTGACCATGGTTCATCTGGTACAGGCTGGGTGTTTCAGTTTAAATGCTTCACGAGCCGTCTCTCACTGCACCCAGCTGTGGCCGCACTCGACGCAGGTGTACCTCTCCAACGACCTGTCCTGCTTGACCCCGGCGTGCTCCCCCTGGGTGGCCCGGACCGTTCTGTGGGCTTCCTTGGAGTCGCAGAGGGGGCAATTCCGGCTCACGACGGGGCTCGTCGACTTGGAGCTGTCCATCTCGTAGACTGGTTCAGCCCGGGGCCTCTTCTCTCTCCTGATCTCTAAGGTGTTGGCATCCACTTCGGCTCCGCATTTGGGGCAGAGGTATCCCTGCGGGGTCGTCTCCATGAATGAGTCGCAGCTGTCGCAGAACCTCATCTAGTCTCGGACTCCGGGAGATGTCAATTAGTAGAAGGGGATAACGGATAAGTCTTCGTCTGTCCCGTTTCCTACCCTTTTTCGCTGGATTCCGTCAATCTGCCTTTCCTTTCTCCTGCTTCTCCTAGAACTCATTCGATTTACGTAACCTCTCCTCTGCACGGGCGGTTTTATTGACGTAGGGATTCTTGAAAGGGCTCTTTCTTGAAGCATCGGTTCTCTCAAGCTGGATCAGGGGAAGGATTCAGATAATGTAGCGTTCCATGACTGCCTTTGTCGTGACTAGTGTTGTCAGGCATATCGTTACGATTACGAAAGCTTCGCTGGCTGCCATCATTAAGAGCGGAGACTGCTGCGTCTCCGCCAAGGCTATCGCCGCAATATTTCCCGCCCAGATCAGGCCCATTAAGCGGACTGTCTTCGTGGATAGCCTGAACTTTTTTAGGAAACCGAGCAACAAGACCCACGGCAATACATATACAACGGCTATGAGCGAACTCGCCACTAGGCCGGCCATCACTACTCCCAACTCTGGGCTGAAGCTGAAGAGAGAGAAAACCAGAGAACTTGAGCGCAGTATGCCTATTAGCGGGTAGAGGACTATCTTCATCACTTGTCTCAATACCCCGTTATCCGAAATGGTTGACGCGACGCCGGGGCTGAAGGAATAGTAGAACCCGTTGAAGGCCGTCATGAAACTACTGCCTGCAAAGGTGCTGAGCACGGTGTTGTCCCTGAATTCCCTCAAGAACTGTACCTGTGGGCTTAACTCTGACCCATAGGTTGCTGTAGCTATGAAGCACCCCGATTTCTTCACAGTGAAAGAAGTGGACGAGCTGGATGTCCCTTCGTGTGCAGCGTCTCCATCCCATGAGGCGGATACGCTCCATGAGCCGGTTGTGTCAGGTTTGTAGTTATCGCTAAATGAGCCACCCGAACCAGTCGTGGAAGTCTTGGTGAATGTCGTTGCATCAGGTTTCTTATAGGTATAAGTTACGGTTGCGCCGGAGACTGCGGGGCTAATGGAGCCTGAGACGGTGACATAATCGCCTTCGTTGACCTCGGACGGGGAAACAGAACATGCGATGGTCGTTGAAATCTTGGTGACTGTTACCGGCACACCAACACTGGCTGCTCCGCTGTATGAACTGTCCCCATCCCATGAAGTCATGACCTGGTACGATCCGGGCGATGGAGGCGTCCACGAGTAAGAGAAACCGCCATCGAGACCACTTGTCACTGTGGCCAATCTACTCCATGGCCCATCGCTCTTGTGGCTAATATCGACGGTGCTTCCGGAGCATGCTGGAACAATAGAGCCGGATAATGTGACTGAGCCTCCAATCGTGAGGCTAGAAGATGAGACAGAACAAGAGATACTCGTCGAAATTGGGGCTGCTTCCGCGATGATAAATTTTCTTGGTGAATTCCACTCCGTCACAAGCCCATCGTCTCTCTCGCTTCGCACCCTCCAGTAATAGGCCCCTGGCGACAACTCGGGGGTAACATAAAAAATGTTCTCAGTTGTACCCGTGGCGATTAGATTGCTGAAGCTAGAGGAAGTGGCAAGTTGGATTCTATAGGAATCAGCGAAGGTGACATTTTTTTGCTGTTCATCCGTACCACGATCGCTCCAGCTAAGTCGGGCGGTAGGAGAAACCGTGATGGGGGTCACCCCGTCTCCCACGGGCGCCCACCATCCAGGACCTGGACTCCCCCAAGAGAGAAGCCCCAAATATGTCTGGCTGTCGATCCACTCCAAGCTATCGTCATGAGTGTAGCACTCCCAATGGTTATTATCAATCCACGCAGCAGGCCATTTTAACACGTTAAAAAACCAGGCGTCTGACTCAGGACTCCAACTCTCGGGAAAGTAATAAACGACATCAACTTCCGCTACGACTCGCCAATAAAACGTGTCTGAAGGCCAGACACCATGGTACACCATCGTATCTCTCAAATATTCTTTAGATAATGTGTATTCGGTGACGTCAGTCCTGGGGTTAGGAGGCGCCATCCACCAATCCATGTTTTCGGAGTGTGCATAATTTACCCAATAATACCCATTGTCGTGGGGTACCGCACTCCATTCAAGGGTGATCGAATCAATCGTGACCACAGCGCCATTTGGAGGAGCATTTAATTGTGGCGGTGGAGGGGTCACTGCCGCACGCACGCTTGCTGTTCCTATAATAACTAAAGTTAGGGTGAAGACCAAAAGGCTTATTCTGACTCTTTTCATGTTTGTTATCTCCTTTTTTTGCTCTCTCTAATTAGTTAAATCTCTAGGTCATTAACTGCGAGGATATAAATTAACCGCGTCTTGAGCTGTCCGTGTTTTATGCCCTTAGAAAGAAGGCCATAAATCGCGAAGATGCGGATTATACAGTAAGGATGATCCATGCAATGGTTAACATGGTAATCAAGAAATTAGTCTGATAGACCTTCGCGCGCGACCTCTGAGTTGACAAAGAACCCTGAACTGCTTCTTGAACTCAATTCTACAGTAAATTGTAGACATTATCCCGTCGACGAGGAAGATGGAAGTAATCTCTCCCTTCCAGCCATAGTCTTCCTCGCTGTGTGATCGTCACTGAAATAAGGCCCTCATCAAATCTCGCGAGAGCAGCCTCCATTCTTAAGGAAACTCATGGTTTTAGGGGTGTGAGGTTTGTGAAACTGTCGCATCTCGTAGTGAACTCTGGAAGATCTGCATCGATGCGCGCCGACTTCGTATAGCCCGTCCATGAGTTTTTCCATGCCCCCTCCCCTCAACGTAGCCCATGGCCTTGATGTACTCCGGGAGGTCCCTCACGCTCCCGATTATCCCGTGGGGCCTGGCCTTGAGGAGCCTCTCCCTCGTCTGGGTCCCCGTGAGCACCCCGAGGGTGACCGCGCCCGCGTTCAGCCCCTCCTCTATCCCCTTCGCCGTGTCGTCAACCTTCATCACCCTCGAGGGGTCCTCGACGCCCAGCCTGCCCATCAGGGCGTGGATCATGGCCGGATCGGGCCTGCTCGTTCTCACCTCCTCGGAGCACGTCCACGCGTCTATCAGCCCCTCCCTCTCCCAGCCGAGGTGCCCCAGGATCCCCTCCGCGACTTCCCGGGGAAACCCCGTGTTCAGGGCGACCCCGATCCCGTGACCCCGCAGGAAGCGGAAAACCCCGCCTGTGCCCCGTACCTCCCCTACTCTATCTGCGTTGTCCAAGAGCACCCCGTTGAAATACGCGTAGATCTCCTCCGCGCTCTCCCCTCCCAGCTCCCGGATCACGGTCCACTTGTCCCTCCCCCGCTGCTCGTTGAGCACCTCCATGGGGACCGTCACCCCGTGCCTCCGGAAGGCGTCGTCGTAGCTCTTCAGGACCAAGGGGACGCCGTCGACGACGTCGTCGACCGTGGTCCCCGCCATGTCGAAGACCACCAGATTCAACCTCTCTGCCCGGGCCATGGGTAAACAATGATTCCCATTTGTTTAAATTGGTGCCCCGCGTGCGAGCCATTTTAAGGCTTATTGAGGAGCGTATTAGTTCAAGAGCCACGTCAGGCGTGATGATGAAGGAATGAAAAAATTAATAGTCGATGACGAATCGGTGCCCTGCCAGTTCGTGCTCTTCGACCTCGACGGCACCATCCTCGACGACACGGTGAGATACAGGACCATGGCTAGAGCCAGATTCGAGGTGATTAGAGACGCAGCGGGTCTCGAGGCCGCGGAGAGGTGGGCAGAGCTATCCGGGGTGGACACCGAAGACTATAGCGTCGACCTGATGGGGCCCCTCGCGAAGGCGCCCCGCAAGGAGGACATAACGGTGGGGGCTGCAGCCCTCTGGCCCCGGGGCTACAGGTGGTACGAGGCGATGGAGGCGGCCCGGGAGCTCTACGAGGAGGCCGACAGGCTCCAGGAGACCCGGTACGTCCCGATACTATTCGAGGGGGTGGCCGAGGCCCTGATGGCCCTGAAGGGAGCCGGGTTGAGGCTGGGCATCGCAACCAACGGAAGCGGCGTCGCTGCGAGGGGGCTCATGGCCGTCCACGGGCTAGAGGGGCTATTCGAGGTCTACGTGGGAGCCGACATGGTGGAGGAGGGGAAGCCCGACCCCGCGATGATACATCTCTCCTGCGAGATGGCGGGGATCCCGCCGGCCGAGACGGTCTACGTCGGGGACGCCCCCGCGGACATGATGGCGGGGAGGTCGGCCGGGTGCGGGGCCGTGATAGCCGTGAATCATCTGGAGGACGAGGTGCTCACGAGGCTCGCGGACATCGTGACCGAGTCCGTGGCTAATCTCCGGGCATCCTGAAGTCTTGGGGAGACCCTGGAGCCGTTCAGCCCTCTCCGGGCCCCTTCTTGTCTCCGATCACCCTGGTGATCACAAGGGATATGCCGAAGGTCACGAGGGCGAAGAGGGCCATGATCCAGAAGACCGCCTCAAGGCTGAAGTTGTCCGCGAGGTAGCCCGCTATGGTGGTGGAGACTGAGCCGAGCCCGAAGGCGAAGAAGAACATGACTCCGTAGGCCATCCCCATGAGGGCGCTGGGGGTGATGCTGCTCAGCAGGGTGGTCATGGTGGGCTGGTGCCCGAAGAAGAAGACCCCGTATATTAACAGGAACCCCACGACGCCGAAGGTCGAGGGGAACAGTAGGAGGCTGAGCATGCTCGCCACCATCCCAGCGGAGGACACGACGAGGAATCTCCTCGGGGTGTACCTGTCCGCGGCCCAGCCCCCGAAGAGCTGGCCGGGGGCCCCGAAGAAGAGGAGGGCGGAGGCGTAGAAGGCGGCGAGCTGCCCCGTGAACCCTCGCTCCAGCACCAGGAATGTGGGGAAGAAGAGCTCCACCCCCCTCTGGAAGAGGCCTATGATGATGTTGTAGAGGATGAGTATCCAGAACCCGGGGATCCTCAGGACCTCGATGAGGGGCGTCCTCTCAGCCCGGTGGGGCTCGTGGGCGGAGGGTATCCTCTGCATCAGGAGGCTCGTCGCGACGGAGACGGCCCCGAAGAATACGAAGGCGTAGCGCCAGTGGAATGTGACCCCGATGAAGTAGGCGATGACCGGGGTGAACATCTGGCCCACGCTCCCCGAGGCCCCGTGGATACCCATGGATCGGGCGGTGTTCTCGGGGAAGAGCTTCGCGATGAGGGTGTTCGCCGTGGGGTGGTAGAGGCTCGCGGCGAGGGCCACCACCCAGAGCCCCGCGGTGAAGGAGTTGAGCCCCCCGGGGAGCAGGAAGATGGCCGTGGCGGCCCCGGCGAGCCCGATGCTGACGCTCGCGACTCTGACGTGGCCGATGCGGTCGGATAGGGGGCCCCCGATGAGGGCTCCCAGGCCGTAGAGGAAGAAGGCGACGGTGGAGACTGCCCCGATGGTCTGGAACGAGGCTCCGAGGTCTCGGGAGATGTCGTCCAGGAGGGGCGGGAGCACCAGGAACAGGGAGTGATTCAGGGAGTGGGCCAATCCCAGGAGTAGAAGCGCACCGTTCCCCCTTTTCATAGCAGTCAACTCTCTGAGAGACCACCATAGTCCCAGATAAGGGTTGCAGTGGGGCCCGGGTCCACAATCTTCAAACGGAAGGGAGGGTTTAATACCGCAAGAGGGCAGGACGGGGGTATGACCGAGGAGGTCCAGGAGTTCTTGGGGGCGGAGCTCCTACGCCACGCCAAGATCCATGGCTTCGCATTCCTACTGGAGGAGAGAGGCCTCCTCGACGAGTGCCGCGAGCGCTTCGGGCTCACCCGGTCCCAGGCCCTCTGGGAGATGACCCTCTTCATCCAGGAGAACGGGGGCCCCGAGGGGGACCTCGCCATCATCGAGAAGGAGGGGGGCCGATTCTTCCAGTGGAGGTTCGTGGAGTGGCCCTCCTGGCTGCCCAGATACATCCGTAAACCCAGATGGCACAGGGAAGATAAACGCCAGTTGATAGACTATTGACAATCTGAGGCGCCCCCGGGATTAACGGGAAAACTCATCGATCTGCAAGTCGAGGAGCCTTGCAGCGGGAACCGTGCTCCACAGGACTCGAGGATTGAAAGGGAAGGGCCTGCTGAATATTATCGATCTATCTTCACCGAGAATCAACCCGTACTCCCTCGTTTTGAGCATCGGGATCGCCGGCCAGAAGCATGGATGCTTACGAAGAACGCGCAATCACCAAGGGTCCAGAATCGGGATAAAGGGAAGGTCGATCAGATATGTGTTTCAGGAAAAGCCTAGGCGTCTGTGATAGGGGCCCGGAACCATTTAACATTCTTCGGGGAAAACCGGTAATGTGTCGCCCCTGAGAACCCTGAGCAACTGGGCATACATAGTCGCGGTCATCGGGACCGTCGGGGATCACATCTCGACGAGGATCGCCATCACCCACCCCCTCATCGTCGAGGCGAACCCCTTCACGCTACTCCTGCGCCGGCACGGCCTCTGGCTCCCCTTCGACATCCTGCTCCTCGCCGTGTGTCTCGGGGTTCCCGCCCTCGTCGTACGGTCGTTCAGATTCGAGGGGAGGCAGGCGATCATGGCGATGCCTCTCCTTGTGGGAGCCGCGAGGCTCGTCGCCACCTCTTATAACGTGTTCCTCATGATGTCTCTGCTCTGACTCAAGGTCAGCCCTGAAGAAAGAAATGGACTCGAACTGTTGGGATGAGAAAATGTTCCGAGCCTTAGAAGCTCAGCGGATCTCCATCTCGATGTAGACTTCGCTGGGGACCCGGATCCGCATGATGCTCCGCATCACCCGCTCCCGGGCGTCCACCTCGATGAGGCGCTTGTGCACCCTCATCTCGTAGCGGTCCCAGGTGTTGCTCCCGTCCCCGCAGGGCGTCCTCCTCGTGGGGACCACGAGCTTCTTTGTGGGCAGGGGTATGGGTCCGACTAGCTTTACGCCGATCTTCTTGGCGATGTCCTTGATCTCCTGGCAGACGGCGCCTAGTTTCTCGGTGTCTGTGCTGGTTAGCTTTATCCTCGCCCGTTTCACCATGGTTGATGCTTCCTGTTTCTTCTAGCCCGCAACTTAAATGTTCCGCAAGGGGGTAGCCCCGGGGGCTACTCCTCGACCTCGAGGACCACGCCGGCGCCTATCGTGGTGCCCATGTCCCTGAGCGCGAAGCGGCCCAGCTGGGGGAAGTCTGTGTACTTCTCCAGGGCCACTGGCTGCAGGGGCACGAATCTGACCACGGCGGCGTCGCCTGTCCTGAGGTAGCTCGGGTTCTCCTCGACGACCTGCCCGCTGCGGGGGTCGATCTTGGAGAGGAGCTTGTCGAAGCGGACCGCTATCTGGGCCGTGTGGATGTGGAGCACCGGTGTGTATCCTTCTGCGACTGCTGTGGGGTGATGGATGATGAAGATCCTGCCGGTGAACGACGCTGCGACCTTGGGGACGTCGTTCAGGTATCCTGCGACGTCTCCCCTCTTGATCTTGTCCCTGGCGATCCCCTTCACGTTGAAGCCGATGTTGTCCCCGGGGCCCGCCTCGTTCAGCCTCGTGTAGTGGGTCTCGATGGTCTTGACCTGACCCTGCTCCTTGCTGGGCATGAAGATCACGATGCTGTCCATCTTTAGGGTGCCCGTCTCGACCTTGCCCACCGGCACGGTGCCGACCCCCCTGATGGAATAGACCTCCTGCACGGGGATCCTGAGGGGCCTGTCCACGGGCTTCTCGGGGACCTCGAACATGTCGAGGGCCTCGATCACCGTGGGTCCCTTGTACCAGTCCATCTTTTCGCTCCTATTCCAGAGGTTGTCGCCCGTCCAGCCGCTTGTGGGGACGAAGTGGATATTGTCCGTGTTGTAGCCGACCGTCTTCAGCAGCCGGGTCATACCGTCCTTGACCTCCTCGTACCTCCCCTCCTCCCAGTTCACCGTGTTGTCGTCCATCTTGTTGACGGCGACGACGATCTGGTTGACCCCCAGGGTCCTGGCCAGGAATGCGTGCTCCCTGGTCTGGCCGCCGGGGTTGGTGCCCGCCTCGTATTCTCCCCTCTTAGCGGAGATGAATATGACGGCTCCGTCGGCCTGGCTGGCTCCCGTGACCATGTTCTTGACGAAGTCCCTGTGGCCCGGGGAGTCGATGACCGTGAAGAAGTGCTTGTCAGACTCTAGCTTGTAGAACGCCAGGTCTATTGTGAGGCCTCTCTCCCGTTCCTCCTTGAGCTTGTCCAGTACCCATGCGTATTTGAAGGACTCCTTTCCGAGGGCCTTGGCCTCTTCCTCGAAGTCTCTAATCACTTTCTCGCTGATTGCTCCGGCGTCGTAGAACATGTGTCCGATGCTAGTGCTCTTTCCGTGGTCTACGTGACCGATGATGATCAGGTTAAGGTGTGGCTTTTCCCTACCACTCATTCTGTAAATCTCCTACCCTTGAAACACAGCATGCCAAATAAAAAGCTATAGGTTACCGTCGAAAAAGGCGAAAATATCCTAGATACCTGACATGAACTATGGTTTAAGGCCTAAAATTGGGCACAAGGAAGCGGACGGGCCCTCAACCCCCACGATAATGACATCTATCAAGGCGTCTACACCCCTCGATCGACCCTCCCCGCATTGGGCGCGCAGAGCAGGATTAAGCCATATATAATCTCAGAGGCCATATCTTACCACAGAGGAGTCCTGAACGATGCCTAAAGTGTCGATCGAGATAACGGCTATTCTTGAAGAAGGAACGTGTCCAGCGGGGCATAAAATAGGTGAGACCTTCGAATATCCAGAGGACATTGGAAAAATCTGCCCGGCGGCGTTCAATTCGATCTACCCCTACATCAGAGTGATGGAATCGGGAGGATCATATCCATTCTTCGAAGAGCCCGATGCCCATTCAGTCTGCTGCCCCGACTACAAACGCCCGGTCGTCTTCAAGATCTCACGCTAGTGAGTGTCCGAGTAGGGCCCCCGTTTTTCAAACCACGCGCGCGGCCTAATATTCCGAAGGGCCTCTAGTCCAATCCTCCTTTTTTCCAAGTTTTGTGTCAATATTTCAGCAGGATAATCCCGCATGTAATCTTAAGGGGCTCGTTCAATCCGGAAAATCGTTCACACGAAACTGTGAATATATCCGTTTTTTCCACTGAAAACCAGATGGAGGTGAGGACGGTCATACGGTCCCCCAGATAAAACACTGCTAATCCCCGTGTAAGATCTGAAAAACCTTCAACCCTGTCCTATCCTAGGCAAAACTACGAGCACTGCTCTGGGGGGCCGTCTTTCCACAAAGTTTAAAGATGCCCCACTGCACGGCATAGCTGATTCCATGGCTAACGGGATGTACGCAGGCCGACGCCTCAAGAAGGTCCGGCGGAAGATGCGCTACAAGAGCAAGGACTATGTCCTCCGCCTCAAGCGCCGCACCGACAAGAAGGGCATCCTAGAGGGCGCCCCCATGGGCAGAGGCATCGTCCTCCAGAAGGTGGGCATCGAGTCCAAGCAGCCCAACTCGGCCATCCGCAAGTGCGTCAGGGTCCAGATCATCAAGAATGGCCGTCTCGCCACCGCATTCCTGCCCGGCGACGGAGCCCTCAACTACATCGATGAGCACGACGAGGTCACCATCGAGGGCATCGGGGGACCCCGAGCCAGATCCATGGGAGACATCCCCGGAGTCCGCTTCAAGGTCAACGCCGTCAACGGCGTACCCCTACACCTCATGGTGATAGGCAAAGTCCAGAAGCCCATGCGTTAGCCGCTTAACCCCTATTCTCGCCCAGCCTCATGGCGGGCACCAGATTCACCAGCAGCAGAGCCGATGCCAGGTACAGACAGGGGAGCATCCCATACGCCTCGAAGACCGCTGCCATCACTATGGGCCCGATGATCGACCCCAGATCAAAGAACGTCCTATATGTCCCGATGGCCGCCCCCCGCTGATCGGGCTTCACCGCCTCCGCAGCCAGGACAGGGCTCACGATCCAGATGGCCCCCGTCGAGATCCCCAGCACGAAAATGACTGCGGCGATCCCCCAAAAAGACGATACGAACCCCAAAGCGGCGATGAGCACGGCCGTCGCCCCCAGCCCGAACAACATCACGGGCTTCCTCCCCACCCGGTCCGAGATGGCCCCCATCGTGAACATCGCTAACACGAACCCCACGGAACGGGAGCCCATCAGGAGACCCACATCCGTGAGGGAGATCCCCAGGCTCTCCACCGCGAACAGCGGGAAGATCGTCATGAGGATGCCGACGCTCATCACGAACTCGGCGAAGGTGGCGCTGGAGACGATGAGAAGATTCCGATTCCTGATGACCTCCCGGATATCGGAAAAAGACAGGGTGGATCCCCCAACCATCCTCCCTGACTCCTCCCGGATGTAAGGGAGTAAAACCAATGGAACCATGGAGAGCAGAATCAACCCCGCCGAGACGATGAAACTGGTACGGAAATTAAATATCGAGGCCAGATAACCGCTGAACGCCGAGCCCAGGATCGTCCCCCCGAACTCGATCCCCTGAAAGACGCCCATGGCACCCCCGCGGCGCTCCGCATCAAACAGATTCAACACGAAAGTGGTGGCCACCGCGAAGAACAGGGGCGCCCCGATCCCCATCAGCGCCCTCGCAAGGACGAACTGGAAAGGATCCCGGGCCAACGCGCTCAAGAGAGCCCCCACCACGTTCAAACCCAGCCCCACCACCATGGAACGGAAATACCCGAATCTCTGAGAGATCAGCCCGCTCGGGATCTCCAGCAGGATTCTGCTGACCCAGTACCCCGCAACCGTGAACCCGATGACAACCCCCGACGCCCCCAACTCCCTGGCGAAGAGAGGGATAACCGTCGACAGGAGACTCATGCTCAACATCGACAGAAGGGCCACGCCACAGAGGACGAAATACGCCGTGGAGTAACCCCTGGATGACATGAGAACACACTCCCGCGACCAGAGCTAAAAGTTTGACGCTCCTCGGTAACCCTTTTATTCCGGTTTCGTGACATGCATCTCTGGTTTAACGGAAGACGTGATATCATGAGCGGTCAGGCGACGGAGCCCCCGAAGCTATTCGGGGAGTGGACATTCGACGAGATCACGGTGAGAGACATCGGACTCGTGAGGTACCTGAACATCGAACCCATCTTCCTACCCCACTCCGGTGGGAGGCACACGGCCCGGAAATTCAGGAAATCCGACATGAGCATCGTGGAACGCCTCATCACCGCCCTGATGCGCCCCGGCAGCAGCGGCGGCGACAAGATCCGCCTAATCGGCGTCGTCCGCAACGCATTCAAGATCATCAACATAAGGACGGGGCGCAACCCCGTCGAGGTCCTGGTCAGGGCCGTCGAGAACTCCGCCCCCAACGAGGACACCACACGCATCGGCTACGGAGGAGTAGTCTACCGCCTCGCCGTGGACATCAGCCCCCAGCGCCGCATCGACCTCGCCCTGAGATTCATCACCAGGGGCATCAGGGATTCCACATTCAGCAACCGCCTCACGCTGGAAGAGATCCTCGCCACCCAACTCGTCGGCGCCGCCAACAACGACGGAAACGCATTCTCCATCCGCAGGAAACGGGAAGTCGAGAGGATCGCCCTCTCATCCAGGTAGACCCGATAGGACTCTCAGAGAAGGCTCCCCAACAGAAACCCGAAGAGCCCAGAAAGCATCAACGGCAGCACCCGGTTTTTAACCATCCTGCTGTTCTCCCGACTCGGCTCCCTGAGCAGGGAGACGGAAAGGTAGATCAACCCCAGATCCGTGACCGCCACGAAGGGAATGTACCAGAACGAGACCAGCCCCAGATAGACCGGGACCACCGAGACCAGAACCGCCGAGACATAACAGGCCACCGAGACCCACGCAGCGGCAACCGGACCCCTCGAAACCGCCACGGTCCTGATCCCCGACGCCCTGTCCCCCTCGATATCGACGATCCCCTTGGTCACCTCCCTCCCGGTATTCGCGAGGAACGCAACGAGGGCGAAGAGCAGGGAGTGGCTCAAGCCCGCCCCCCCTCCGATGAATCCCCCGTAGACGAAAGGAATGGCGATACACCCGCTCACGATCAGATTACCGGGGAGCCCCGTCCGCTTCCCCACCGTCGAATACACCATCATCCCCCCCCAAGCCAGAACCGCGATCGCCAGGTTACCACTGCTCGTCAGCCAAGCCGCCCCCAGCCCCAGCACGCTGAAAACACCCGTGACAGCCAACGCCTCCCCCGGGGACACCGCCCCGCTGGGGATGGGGCGCCCCGGCTCGTTTATCGCGTCGATCTCCCGGTCATAATAGTCGTTTACCGCCATGGCGCTCCCGCTCAGGAAGAAACCCGCTAGGAACGCCAGGGCCATCTCCTGGACTGAGAAGGGGAGCAGCGACCCTCCGCCGATGGCCGCCCCCACAAGCACCGCGAACCCCATCATCACAGAGTTCACGGGCCTCACGATCCGGAACAGGCCGTTTAGGGAGACCATACCGTATCGAGTCTCCAACAGGAAAGATATTAACCCTGCTCCCCCCACGATCAAGGTCTAGTTTTAATTTAACCTGAACAATACGTCTCAATGAGGACGATGGAGCTAACGGCTTTCCACCTGACGCAAAGAGCAACAGTCAAGACCACCGACTTTTACGTAACATCAATCCCCGCAATCGAACTCATAGAGAGGTGCGCCATAGACCGATGGACCCCCGGGAACACCAGGGGCTATCAGAGGCTCCCCCAGGAGAATCGATTCAAGCAGAAACCGGGCTCAATAGTGAGATACCTCACGAAGGACCTGGGGTGCTTCCCCACGGCGATACTCGTCAACGTGAGGGGCAACATGACATACCACATGGAACATGACCTGGGCTGGTCCAGCATCGGCCGCTTGGAGATCGATGACGGGGAGAAGCTCTGGCTCCTCGACGGCCAGCACAGGGTCGAGGCCCTGAGGAGGGCGAAGGAGACCAACATAAAATTCGAGGACTATCCCGTCGTGGTCTCGATACTCCGGCTCCCCAACAGGTTCGATGAGCTCATGCACTTCTATCTCGTCAACCGCAGGCAGCGGGGAGTCCCCATCGACCTCGTCTACAGGCACCTCCAGCTCATGCTCAGAGAGAGGGGAGAGATCTGGCTCCAGGAATTCGAGGGTAAAGCCGGCCTCTACAGGGGGAGAGCCGCCGAGATAGTTGACATGCTCAACGATGATCCGATGTCCCTCTGGAAGGGACGGATCAGGCTAGTAACGGAGATCAGGCGCGACGAACACCTCGTAAGGGACCAGACAATGATCAAGCTCATCGCGGACATACTCAGCACCAGGGTATGCGCAAGGCTCACCAACGAGGAGGCGGCGGACCTCATAGTGGACTACTGGAACTCGATAAAACGCCTCTACCCAGAAGCCTTCGCAGACCCCCGAGAGTACACCCTCCTCGGGGATCAAGGCATAACCAGCCTCCACATGCTATTCCCCGCAGTCTACGGGAAATGCATGGAGGATGGGATCGTCACAGAGGACCGGATGACCGAGATCCTCGGCAAACTGAAGAAAGAGACCCCCGACCACCCGAATTCCGCTTTCATGGCACCCATCACCCTCGGCCACTGGTCCAGGGATGAGGGACCCCTGGAGTTCACGAAAACGGACAGGGCCAGCATCAGGGAGCTCTACAGGAACCTCCTCGAGAAAATAACCGTCCAGGAGACTAGGCCCTCTCGAGCCTGACCAGATCCCCGCTGGCCACGCTCTTGAATACCCGGGGGTCGCCCTCGACCCTCCCGAAGACATTCACGGGGCTCGCAGACCTGATCTCGTCGCCCCTGCTCGCAGGGGTCGTCCCGAAGAAGATGCAGAAGGCGCCCCCGGGAGGCCAGTACCCGAGGTCCCCCATCTCCACGACCTCCCTGGGATCCTCGGCGTCCGCATCCACGGGAATCGAGAAGTAGATCTCATCGCCCCAGGTGCTGGCCTTCGCCTCTAAGGGGAGGGCATTCCAGATGGCCCGGGCCGTCTCGGGGCTCTCGCCTGTGAACTCGGCGAACATCTCCCCGCAGGAGGGAGACGATATCCTGATCCTCAACAGTCATCACCTACGCCGGGAGGGCCAAGACCTCGAGGACCGCCAGCTCAGTGTCGGGATCCGTGTCGAGCAGTCCCTCCGGCGTCGAGGGCCTCACCACGAGGGCCGTATCCAGTCCGCCCCCCGCTCCACCAATGGCCAGGACGGGCTCGGACGCCAGACCCTTCCCTGCGGCGATGACGGCTACCTCCAGCGCGGCCTTCACCCCTGAGCCGAAGACCTCTAGGGCCTCCCGCATCTCCCTGTGGTCCTGGATGAGGAGGTCCGCATTCTCAACGGAGATCACCTTCAGCTTCTTCATCGCCTTCTTCACGGAGTCAGAGTACTCGAACTCGGTGACGCTCACCACCTGAGCGGATCCCTTCAGAGCCTCGCCAATCTTTAGGGCCTGTTTGCCTTTCACGCTGGCGACGACGACGGTGGGTATCCCGCCCTCCTGGACTCTATCCGTGACCGCATCGATGATGGAGGCCGCCCTCTTCCCCGTGTCGCCGTGTCGGATAATTTTCTCGATGTTCATTGCCTCGTCTCCATCGAGATTGGTGCCCAGTTTCTTTAAACCTTTTACTCGAAGGTATCAATTGAGACCTGTTCGCGGCCTGGGAGTGGGAAATAATATATCTTCTATCTCCGAATGGTAGAGGATATAACGGGATTCCAACGTGAGTTCAGGAAATACCGCAAGACCCCGATGCTTCAGAGTCACGGCCCTCCTACTGATGGTCCTCCTTATCACCATCGGTCAGACTTACCCGGGCGCCTCGCGTGCTTCCTCGGTCATCCAGGGAACAGTGAGAGACGAATCCGGGGCTCCCATCGAAGGAGCCGAGGTCTTCATCTATGTGGGGAATAGTTTCCAATGGAAGATCGACTCGGATATTGATGGAACATTCGAGTTCGAGGCTGAACCGGCTATCAACTATACTCTATACACCATAGCTGGCGTGGATGGAGCTGATGGATTTGACTATCTCCCCTCACGCTTTGAGGTATCCCTGGGTAAGCCTGCTGATGTAACGCTCAGCCCGGGGGGGACTCTCACCCTTGACGGGGACATCCAGTTCGTGGACTCGGAGAGCCTCCCTACCTCCTTCGTGTACGCGATTTTGGATCCCTCGACTGGGGAGGTTTTCGAGGTGGATGGGCTCCCCCTGATCTTCGGTTCGGACCCGAATAGCCTGACTCAGATGATGATGCTGAGCGAGGACATCATAGTCGTCCCTGCGGATACACCGTTCCAAGTCCAAGTGAATGTCACGGTCCTCATCGATAATACTGTGGAGACCAGATCCCTCATCATATCCGAATCCCCGGGACTAGAAACCAATCAGGGAGAGGAGATCCGCATTGACATCCGAAAGTATTCTCTGCCTCAAAACATAGAGGTCCTCGAGGAACTCACAGAGACGCTCGTGGAATCATTGAGCGATATGGGCTCCATGGGCTTCTATCTTGCAGTGGAGCAAGGGATGACGGAATCAGCGGCCCGGTTCCTCGCAGAGGCGACTCCCCTACTCCTAGATGGAAAGTACGTTGAGAGTTTCGACGCGCTCAAATTAGGGTACATCCAAGCCTCCCAGGCCCAATCACATCTATCATCGATGGTCCGGGATGCCACGCTATCGGTATTCACATTGATAGTCTTCCTCACCGTCTCGTCCACGATAGTCGCGTTCATCCTCGCGAACAGGCTCGCGATGAAGACCCTGGGCAGCGTCGTTCTGGCGGTTTTAGCCCTCATAACGCTGTTCCTGACGTTCCCCGGGAGCACCATGGTCCCCTTTGAATCGTACGTAAGAGTGGGATTGACCTCGATTGTCGTGTCGTTATCGTTGGCCGTCTTTGCTCCTCGCTTGATGAAGGCGAGGGGGAGCGATGGGCATCTACCGGTGAGGAACATCGTGGTTCCCATCTTCTCCATCGCGAAGAGGAACATCCGGAGGAGGAAGCTCAGGTTCGCATTCACCCTCGTATCGCTGACGGTCCTCGTGATGAGCTTCGTCTCCCTCACATCATTCTCCAACGGATACGGCCTCGTCGTCAGCAAGGTCTCTGGACACGCCTCCCCCGATGACAGTGTCCTCATCAGATCCCAGGGTTACACCCAGATGGAGCCTATCTCAATACCCCTACGAGAGATCGAATCAGGATGGCTGGACAGGCAGCCCGAGAGCGTCGCGGTGTCACCCAAGGTCGAGAACACACCCACGCTGACGGCACCCTACCGCCTGGGAGACACTCGCGTATTCGGCGTACTGGGCATCGACCCCGATCAGGAGAAGTTTATCCCCCCGATAGAGGATGCCCTCAGAGAGGGAGCCCTCCCCTCGACATCGGGGATCGTAATAAGTGAGGCGCTCAAGTCGGAGCTCGACGTAGGCCTAGGTCACACGCTCTACCTGAATGAGCAGCCCTTGATCGTGGAGGGCATCATGGACGACAGGGCTATCCGGGGGCTGAAGGAGATCGACGGTTCATCGTATCTCCCCTCGAAGCTCGTGAACACTGACCCGCTTGGAGAGAGGCCCCAGATAGTGGTCAAGCTCTGTGAGCCTTCCGAGTTCGTGATCGTGCATTATTCGACCGCCCTCAGCCTCGCTCTAACGGGGATCACACGAATCGCGGTATCCGTGGGGCCTGGCTACGATGCCGGGGTCTTCGCCGAGAGACTGGCGCTGGAAAGAGGCTACCTGGCCTGGTCATCCTCCCCGGAGGGCATCCACCTGGCTTCCCTCGGATCCTTCTTCGAAGGGAAGGGCATGCCCCTCCTGGTGCCCTGGGCCATCGTCGTGCTGAACGTGGTGCTCACGATGCTCAACTCGATGTTCGAGAGGAGAAAGGAGATCCACATCCTCTCCTCCGTGGGCCTCAACCCGGCCCAGATCGCGGCGATCTTCATGTCGGAGGCTGCAATCGTAGGCTTCGCCGCAGGAGGCCTAGGATACCTCGGCGGCCTGGGCGTGTACAAGGGGCTGGCCTTCTTCGGCTTGGCTCTCGAGGTCAGGCAGAAGGTGTCCGCCTTCTGGAGCCTGGCGTCCATCGGGATAGCGATGACTGCAGTCTTTATGGGCGCCTATGTTGCTCTCCGTAGCTCCATTGTGATTACCCCGTCGTTGATGAGGAGGTGGAAAATGGATAAGAGCGACGTCAAGTTTTTCGAGCCCTACGAAATGAGGATTCCCGTAAGGTTCCTCCCGGAAGAGATGGGGGAATACGCAGATTATATGCTGCAAGCCCTGAGACGCCTCGAGACCCACCTCACCAGGAGCACCTCATCGATCAAGACCCAAGACCTCGACGACGGTGGGATGAGGATCGACTTCGTGTACAGATCCCCCGGATCCACAGCTGAGAACTTCTTCACTAAAAACACGTTATTAATCGAGAAGGACCCCGAGGAGGACGAGATGAGCGTGAGGCTCAGATGCAGCGCGGATCGGGAGTGGGCATATATCGTTGGTTCACTGATCAGGATGATCTCGATGAGGTGGAGCACGACAAAAAAAGCGCCCATATCTCGATGAGCTAGCCTCGTTCTATCTTCTCGATCTTCCCATCCCTCATCCAGACGATCCTGTCGCTGGCCTTGATCATCTTGAGGTCGTGAGTCGCCGCGATCAGTGTCATCCCCCGTGACTTGTTCAGCCCGTGGAGAAGGTCGATAATCTCCATCCCCGTGTTGAGGTCGAGGTTCCCCGTCGGCTCGTCCGCAAGGATGATCGCGGGGTCATTCGCCATGGCCCTCGCGATGGCGACCCTCTGCTGCTGCCCCGCCGAGAGTTCGCCGGGCTTGTGGTGTAGCCTTTCCTTCAAGCCCACGGAGGCGAGGATTTTCTCCGCCTTCTTCAATCCCTCGTCCCTCGGGACACCGGCGAACACCGTCGGGAGGGCCACGTTCTCGGTCGCCGTGAGGACCGGTATGAGGTTGAACGTCTGGAAGATGTAGCCTATCTTGCGGCATCTGAGCCACGCCAGCTCGTAGGCGTCGAGCTTCGAGATGTCCACCCCGTCGATGTATACGACGCCTTGCGTCGGCCTGTCGAGGCCCCCGATCAGGTTGAAGAGGGTCGTCTTCCCTGATCCCGAGGGCCCAACGAGGGACACATATTCTCCCCTCCCGATCTCCAGGTTCACGCCGTCCAGGGCGTATATCTTTGATCCCCCCATCTCGTATTCCCGAGCGATTTTCTCTATCTGGATAATTGTGTCAAAGCTCATAGTTCAATGCCTCCACGGGGTTCAGCTTCGCCGCTCTATACGCTGGATACAACGTTGCCACCCCGCATAGGACCATCGAGAGCGCGACCGACCCCAGCAACAGAGTGATGGATTCTGCTATGGGGACCATGAGGATTGCGGTGAATCCGATTGTGAAGCCCGTCGACAGGATGGCCCCGATGAGACCGAGTAAATATCCTGCTACTCCACCGGCGAACCCTTGTATGATCGATTCCACCAGAAAGAGGAGGAGGATATGCCGGTCCATGGCCCCCAGGCACTTCATGGTCCCTATCTCCCGGTACCTCTCGAAGACGGTGATGAGCATCGCGTTGGTTATCCCCACGACCGACACGATGAGCGCCACGAACATCAGCCAGTACTGGTAAGTCTCCACTCCCAGCCTCTCGCCGCCCGCGAGGGCATAAGCCCTGTAGAGGGAGTCCGACATGAGGAGAGTTGAGAGGAAGGCGATGCCGAGGGCGATGGATGCGATGTTGATCACTGCTCTGTTGAACCGGCGGACGATATATTCATAGCCCAGCCTGGCGGCGTCTCCCATCCCGAACTGGACCCTCGAGTCTTGCTCTACGTTGGTCACGATATCGGAAATATCGAGCCATATGGGATAAAGCACTTTCTAGCGTTGAAACCAAAAACCCTCTTCCTGGTTGGACTTGGAAAGGATTTCGAGCTTAGAAATCGCAACAGTATCAGGTGGGTCTAGTGAGGTTCGGTTCCTTCCCAGGATCTATCCCAGTCTTCCTCTAAGTCCTCGCCCAGCTCCTCTGACTCCCAGCCCTGGCAGTCGTAGCACAGCGTGTTCTTCACGTCGCCACACTCTTTGCAGAACTTGGCCTCGCATTTGGAGCATGTGAAAACCTCGACGGCTTCCATTCCGCAGATCTCGCAGACAGGCATGGCATGTATTCCTCTAGTTTTATGGGTGGAATAATATTCCTTAATAAATCTATTGAGTCAGACCCGGATTCTCCAAGGGCAGCTGAACATGCCCACCCCCCTTTTAAAGAACCCCACATCCTCAAAACCTGAGGTTTAGAATTGAACATAGATTTCCACAACCACTTCTACCCGAAAGCCTACATCGACGAGCTATCCAAGGGCGGGGGCTACGCCAGGGTCGAGACGGACGAGCACGGGCGCCTCCTGGTCCACTACGAGGGGGACTACAACATCGTGGTCGGCCCCCACATAGACATCGATGCGAGGCTCAAGGCTATGGACCGCTGCGGCGTGGACATGCAACTCCTCACGCTGACCACCCCCAGCGTAGAGAGGGAGACCCCCGAGAGGGGTATAAAGCTCGCCCAGCTGGCGAACGACGGGTTCAGAGAGGTCATCGAGAATCATCCAGACAGGTTCCACGCCCTCGCTGCGCTGCCCCTCCAGGCCCCCGAGGCGGCGGCCGATGAGCTGGAGAGGTCTGTGAAGGAGCTTGGTCTGAAGGGGGGGACCCTGATGACCAACGTGGGCGGTAAGCCCCTGGACCTCGAGGAGTTCCACGTCGTCTACGAGAGGGCGGTGAAGCTGGACGTGCCCCTGTTCTTCCACCCCACCTCCCCCATCAACCACAAGTGGATGGGGGACTGGCGGCTGGTCCCCATCATGGGGTTCGGCATCGACACGAGCCTGAACGTCCTCCGCTTCGTCTTCTCAGGCCTCCTCGACAAGATGCCCAAGCTGAAGCTGGTGGCCTCCCACCTCGGCGGGGTCTTCCCGTACCTCCGGGGGAGGATCGAGATTGGCTTCAACGCCTACCCGGAGTGCAAGGTGAACATCAAGGAGCCCCCCTCCACCTACCTCAAGAGGATCTGGACAGACTCCATCATCTACGACGAGGACGTCCTCATGTCCACCATCGCGTTCTCCGGGGCGGAGAAGCTGGTGCTGGGGAGCGACCACCCCCACCAGATAGGGGACATGGCCAACTGCGTCGAGAGGATCAACAACCTGGACATCAGCGACGAGGACAAGGAGAAGATCCTCTGGGGCAACGCAGCGAAGCTCCTGAAAATATGAATTAGGCGGTTCTACGCCTACCCTTTTTATATCTTGGATAGGTCAGCCGAGGCTCTGTCTAGCCCAAGCCTCTTCAACGTCTCGGCGGTGGGTATCCCGGTCTCGAGGTCCCAGCCCCTCTCCCCGTAGTACTCGTCGATCATGGGCTCCAGCTCGAACACCGTGCCCTTGCTCGCCCCCTCGGTGAGGGGCTCCTCCATGAACCTCCGGGGGAGGGTATCGTCCTTCCGCCTGATCCCCTCCCTAACGTTGAAGGCCCTCTCGACGTTGATTATACGCTCCCCGACCCCCCTCACCTCAGCTGGGGTCATCTGGAGCCCCGTGGTGGCCTCGATGACCTTGGAGGCGAGGTCGAATGTGAGGATCTCCATGTTCTGCATGATGTTCTTGCACGGCTCCAGGGCGTCGATGACGGCGTTCCAGTCCTCGAAGTAGGAGACGAGCTTCCCCTTCCCCCTGTATGCGAGCCTCATGGTCGCGTCTGGGACTCCGAACATCCGTTCGCCAATCTCCGGGTCGTCCTCGAGCTCCAGGAAGGGCTCGCTCCTGAGATGGTCTCCCCCCCTGCTCGCGACGGCGTAGCCGAGCCCGAAGCCCTTGAGCCCCCGGGGGTCGGCCATGATGATGTCGAGCCCCTTCACCTGCATCGTGAGGTCCATCCCCCGGCCCAGTCTCTCCGCGGACACCCGGGTCCCGTCAGCCAGCAAGTCGCCGAAGCCCTCGCGCCGGGCTATCTTCTCGATGAGGGTGAGGATAGCCTCTTCGTTCCCCCAAGATAGGTCGAGGCCGTCGGCCTCCTCGCTGGTGAGCATTCCTCTTTCGTGGAGCTCCATGGCCCAGGAGATGCTCTCCGCGGTTGTGAGGATGTCCAGCCCAAGCCTGTTGCACAGATCGTTGGCCTTGAGAGCCGTCTCCAGGCTCCTGTTCCCCATCCTCGCCGTGAACGAGCCCTGGGACTCGTACTCGGGGCCCTCGCCGTAGAGCCCTGCGTGCTCCCCGCTCTTCACGACGTAGAAGCGGCTGCAGGGGATGGTGCAGGCGAAGCAGCCCCTGCTCTTGACGTTGAACTCCTCCGCGAGCCTCTCCCCGCTCACCTCTGCGGCGTGCTCGAAGGTCCCCGCGGTGTAATGCCTCGTGGGAAGGAATCCCCCGGCGTTGGCCATTAGGAGGATCCTCGTGGTCCCCATCCTCCTCCTGCCCCAGTACTGCTCGTGGCCTCTGATCTGCTCCTCGATCTCCTCGACGAGCGCCTCAAACAGCCTGGGCTTGGAGACGCTCACCGAGCCCGTCCCCCGGATCACGAGGGCCTTGACTCCCTTGGAGGCCATCACAGAACCCATCCCGGTCCTCGCCGCCGCCCTCATCAGGTTCGCGAAGATCCCCGCAAACTTGACCCCATTCTCGGCGGCGGGGCCGATGATCGCCGTCTGCACCCGCCTGTCCCCGAGATCCGATTTGATGATCTCGTCCGTCTCGTAGACCCCTCTCCCCTTGAGATGGGACGCGTCCCTGAACTCTACATTGTCGTCGCTAACATGGACGTAGACGGGCTTGCTGCTCCGCCCTTCGAGGACGATCTGGTCGTATCCCGCGTACTTCATCTCCGAGGCGAAGTGGCCCCCGGCGTTGGTGTCCCCCAGGATCCCTGTCTGGGGAGATTTCGCGGAGATGTTGAAGCGGCTCGCGGTGGGGAAGCTGGTCCCGACCAGGGGGCCCGTGGCGAAGTAGAGCTTGTTCTCCGGGCCCAGGGGATCCGTCCCGGGGGGGATCTCATCATACATCCTCTTCACGTTGAATCCCCTGCCCCCGAGGAAGCCCCTGGCGAGGTCTCTCTCGAGTTCGATGACCTTGGAAACCCCTTGGGTGAGGTCAATCCTGAGGACCTTCCCCGTGTATCCTCCCAGTTTAGACATCGATGCCCCACCTCTCCCTGAGCATCCTGAAGACCCCCTCGGGTTGATCCGTCACCTCCTCGGATTCCTCATAAGTCAACGCGTTCGTCGGACACTTTTTCACGCAGACCGGGTCGCCCCCGCAGAGGTCGCAGATGAGGGGCTTTGAGGCTTGGTCGAGCTTGACTGCATTGTACGTGCAGACGTTGGCGCATATTCCGCAGTTGATGCACGCTTCGGCGTCCAGTATGGTGGCCCCGTGATCTCCCTTGCTGAGGGCGCCGACGGGGCATGCGTCGGCGGGGGGGCACTCGTCGCACTGGCGGCAGTAGACGGGGTAGTCTAGGCCGTATTTGTCCTCTTTGTATACGTCTATCCGGGAGAGGCTCGGGCTGAACAGTCCCTCGTGATGGTATGAGCATGCCAGCTCGCAGACCCTGCATCCGGCGCACTGGGCTGCGTCTACAATTATCCTCTTCAATGAATTCCACTTTCTTCCGTTATTTCCTGAATGCCGCTTTTCTCAGCAGCTCCTCGTCGATGTTTCCGCCGGAGACTACCACCCCGACGTTCCTCCCCTTGAACCTTTCGGGGTTCTCCATTATGGCGGCGGCCCCCACGGCCCCGGCGCCCTCCACTACCTGATGGTCGAGGTATAGATGATGGGCGATGGCTTCGATTATGGTCTTCTCTTGGACCAGGATGAAGTCGTCGACGTACTCTTCGCACAGCTTGAAGGTGATGGAGCCCTCCTCGATCCCCCCGTGGAGCCCCTCCGCGACGGAGTCCTCGATCTCCATGTCGACGATGCGGCCCTGCCTGATGCTCTCGCACATCACGGGCGAGGCCACTGACTGCACCCCGACCACTTCAATGTGTTTGTTGGCGCCCTTGACCGCAGCGCTCACTCCAGAGATGAGCCCCCCTCCCCCCACCGGCACAAGGACGACGTCGAGGTCTGGATCCGACTCGAGCATCTCCAGTCCCAGGGTTCCCTGACCCACTATGATCTGGAGGTCGTTATACCCCGAGACGAAGGTCTTCTCCTGCTTCCGCTCCATTCTCCTCGCGAGCCTCTCGGCGTCCATATACTCCTCCCCATGGACGATGAGCTCGACACCGTACCGTCTTATCGCCTCGATCTTGACTCTCGGCGTGTGGGAGGGGACCACTATGGTCGCCTCGACGCCCAGGTGATTGCCGGCATAGCCGAGGCCCTGGGCGTGATTGCCCGAAGACGCTGAGACTATCCCGTTCAGTCGGTCCTCGTCTGAGAGTTGGATCAGTTTGTTGAAGGCGCCCCTCACCTTGAAGGAGCCCGTATGCTGCTGGTTTTCCAGCTTGAGCATCACTCGCCCGCCGCACGCCTCGCTGAGGTGCTGGGAGTGTTGAAGGGGGGTATGACGAACTAGATGCCTTATGCGCTTGCTGGCAGTATAGATGTCTCTCAGATGCATGGTCGACATAGAACAACTGGGAAACCTGCATTTCAGGTTGCCGTTGATGGGCCCAGGGGAAACGATCGCATATACTCTGGGTTTCCACAGTACGCATTGAACGACAACCCCGGCAACGGCTCTGCAACTCTTTTAACGAGACAGCCCCAGATGGAATATTCATAGGACCCGATTCAAGGAGAACCCACTTTGAAACACGTTCTGATCGATACAGATCCCGGAATCGACGACGCCCTGGCCCTCCTCCTAGCCTTCAGCTCCCCCGAACTACGCGTCGAGGGCCTCACCACCGTCGCAGGCAACGTGAGCCTCGCCCTCGGGAGCCCGAACGCCCTGAAACTCCTCGATTTTCTCGGGGTGGAGGGCGTACCCGTGGCCGCCGGAGCGGAGAAACCCCTCCTGCGCAAGTGCAGGGACGCATCCAGCATCCACGGAGAGACGGGCCTCGGAGGAGCCACGCTGCCCGAGCCAAATGGCCGCCTGGATGAGCGGGGCGCCGTCGAGTTCATCCTCGAGAAAGCGGACGAGCTGGGCAGAAACCTGACACTGATACCCATCGGACCCCTCACCAACATCGCAGGGGCGATCCTCGCCCGTCCAAGCATCATTGATGAGATTTCAGGCCTCGCGATGATGGGGGGAGCCTTCGGCCTCACTCCTTACGGGCACGGGAACGTAAGCCCCGTGGCGGAGTTCAACGTCTGGCACGACCCCGAGGCCGCCAAGATCGTATTCGACTCAGGCATACCCATAACCGCCATCGGCCTCGACGTAACCACAGACCCCTCCAATCGCCTGACCGAGGCCAGATTCAAAGAGATCGAGGCCACGGATACGAAACGGGCATCGTTCGTGACCGACCTCTGCAAGCCCCTCATTGATAGATATGGGGGCGTGAGCCTCCACGATCCCCTCGCCGTCGCCACGGTCATCGACTCCAGCCTGGTTGAGACAGAGAGAGTGGCTGTGGAGGTCGAGACCAGGGGAGAGGTGACTCGGGGGATGACCCTCGTCGACCGCCGTCGCACACATCGCGGAGAGTCAAAGGAAGCGAATGTGGAAGCCTGCGTTTCCGTGGACAGCGTCAGGTTCTTGGATATGATCTTCGAACGTGTGGTCAGGGGGCAATGATGTCATGGCTGATCTGATCTGCTGCGGGGCTATCAACTGGGACATCAACTTCTTCATGGATAGGCTGCCCCGCACGGGGGAGGAGGTCCCCGTCAATGAGATCCAGCGGGTCTCGGGGGGAACGGCGGCCAACGTCTCCGTCGCCGCGGCGAGGATCATGGGGCCGGGGAAGGTGGCCTTCATCGGCGCCCTGGGAAGCGACGGGATCGGGGAGACCCAGCTCTCCATCCTCGAGGTCGAGGGGGTGGACCACTCGGGGGTGCTGATCGTCGAAGGGGAGGAGTCCGGCCAGGCCTACATCACCATCGGGCTCAAAGGGGAGAACGAGATTCACACCTATTTCGGGGCGAACCTCTGCCTGACCCGTCAGTGCCTGCGTGATCCGGAGCGGATGGCCCTCATCGAGGGGGCGAGGGTCGCCGTCATCATGGATCCCCCCCTGGAGACCGCCGAGGGACTCGCCAAGCTCTGCGCTGGCTCCGGCTCAACGGTGATCTGGGACCCCGGAGTCTACGCGGAGCTGGGCATCGAGGCCCTCTCCCCCGCCCTCGAGTACGTCGACTACTTCGTGCTGAACCATCTGGAGTTCGAGAACTTCATGGGGACCAGCGAACCAGGGGAGGTCGGCGAGATGCTGAGAGCCGAGAAGCCCGGCTTGAAGGGGATCATAAAGAGGGGGAGCGAGGGCTCCATACTGTGCGGTGCCGGACACGATGACCCCCTGGTGATGGAGGCGGTCCCCCTGGAGAGGCTGGGCATGTCCGTCGTGAACACCGTGGGGTGCGGGGACGCATTCATAGGCGCCTTCGCCGCAGCAAAAGTCCAAGGTCTGAGCGACGCCGAAGCCCTGAGGCGAGGCTGCGCCGCAGGCTCGTTCAAGGCGACCCGAAAGGAGACTCGAGGCGGCCCCACGGCGGAGGAGTTCGAGAGTATCCTCAAGAAGTGGGCCGCTCTGTAATTGGCACCCTGGCACGGGTGAGGTCCAATCGAACCTGTTTTCTATCTAGTAGCGAAATAGATGGGGTCGTGATTCGATGGCTCGAGGATCCAAGAGGCTCAGTCAATACGTCGAGGAGAGGGGCATAGAGGCCGAGGTGGTGACCCTGGACTCGTCCACCAGGACGTCCCAGATGGCCGCGGACTCCCTCGGGTGTGAAGTGGCCCAGATAGCCAAGTCGATAGTGTTCACCGGGGACACCCCGGTCGTCGTGGTGATCTCCGGGGACAAGAGGGTGGACCCCAAGAAGCTCTCCGAGCATCTGGGATGGAAGGCGAAGATAGCCGACGCAGATGCCGTCAGGAACGGAACAGGATACGTCATCGGAGGAGTCCCCCCCTTCGCCCACGAGCCAGGCGTCGTCGTCCTCTTGGACTCCTCCCTCGCGAGGTTCGAGGACGTCTGGGCCGCCGCCGGGACACCCCACTCCGTGATGCGGCTGAGGGTCTCCGATCTCGCAGAGGTCGTCGGCGGGGGCTTCGTGGATCTGGCGAAGTAGCCACCATTAACTTTAAGTGATTTCTCCCGGGGAGCAATAGTCATGAAGACATATCCAAACGAGGCGGTCGAGGAGGCGGAGGTTCCCGCCCCCGCGGACGGAGTGAAGGTCAGATGGCTCATCACCGAGGAGACGGGGGCACCCAACTTTGCGATGAGGCAGTTCACCGTGACGCCGGGAGGCTCGACCCCCCGGCACACCCATCCATGGGAGCACGAAGTCTACATCTTGGAGGGATCGGGCACGGTCCAAGGGGGAGAGGAGGTCGAGGAGTTCAAGGCGGGCGCCGTCGTCTACGTCCCCCCCGATGAGCTTCACCAGTTCAGGAACACGGGAGACGGGGAGCTAAAGTTCCTGTGCATGATCCCACACCAGAAAAAGTGACACCGCAGAACCCTTCAAACGTTTGTTTTATCCCCTTTCCGAGATTCTCCTAGAAAATCTCCGGGTGTTAAAGGGAGTTTCTCCGACTCTTCTCCATTGACTCTTCCTCTGGAAACATTATTAATCTCACGGAGACGAATCTGCCCATCATGATGGTCGAATGTCCCAATCTAACTATCAATCTAGGCCCCTGCGTATGCACGAAAACAACTTGCGAGAGGAGGGGGACGTGCTGCGAGTGCGTCCGGCATCACAAAGCCCGGGGAAACCTGCCTGCGTGTCTCAGGCCTTCGGAGTAGGCGGGGGTCTGGATGTGGGGCCCTCCATCTATGTCCTTGAGTGTTATCCGCGCGCTAGCCGGGAGAGATGATCTCTTTCAGTGGGCGGGGGTGGCTGAGGGGAGTTTATTCGCTGCGTGTGAGTAGGGTTGCTGTTTATCCTATGGCCAGTGTGAGGGAGATTTTCCCGTAGGGGTCCACGGTCTGGGACTCCCCCAGTCTCGTTCCGTCGATGAGCTTTACGACTGCCTTCAGCTGGTTTGATGAGTCGTCTTTCTTCTCGGCCTCGAATGAGAGGGTCCATTCTTCGTCGTTGGGCCTGAATACGATGATGGTTTTCCTCGTGAATCCTGAGACTGCCTGCACTTCGTCGTTGTTGTAGAGGACGCCTTCCCAGGAGCCCGAGTATGTGACCTCGATCTTGATGTTCATGATGCGGTCGTCCGGTGTTTCGAGGAGGCCTGCGTTGAGAATCGTCACTATTATGGCGATGACGGCGATGGGGCCTGCGATGACCGCCATGTATTGCCTTTTTGCCATCTTTAATTTGGTGGGTTTCCGCTTGTTATGTACGTTATGGACGATTGTGACTTTCGTTTGATTAGATGTTACATGTTCTTTGTTACAGGTGGTTATAGGTGGTTATATGTAACTATGTGTAATTACCTGTAGTTATCCATGTCGACTCCTCCAGGCGCATCTTTTCTGGATATCGTGGTATGTCTCTTAGGATGATACACTATCCGGGGGGGAAGCATGGGGGAAGTTTCGGACATCCCCCCTGCATCGTGCTGAGGCTTCCACGGATAGGGTTCCGCGTCGTTTATACCGATGTTTCTCTTGGAATATGCAGCTTTGGAGCACGTTTATGCATGAAATCGGATCGCATCAAAACTTTTCTCGTTGCTTTGGGGATTTAGCGGAGTTATCATACAGGGACTGTATGACCCCCATCCCCCCGTATCCCGATTCACTGGTTCCAGTGTTCCTTCGCCTGATTATTCATCGAAATAGTCACGTTCAAAGTTCTTCGTCAAGTGAGAAACCGTTCACGGAACACCAAGACAAAGGCTAATCCAAGTGCAATCGCTAGATAGGGGAACCCGGGGATCCCGCCTCCTCCGCCGTTCTCCTCTTCCTCCACGACGGAGATCTCGAAGGCCTCCGAGCATTTCTCCTCGTCGTAGGTCCACTCATCCTCCAGGTAGTACCAGACGCTTGCCTCCAGCTCCCAGTCGAGTGGGGTGGAAGCGGCGGTAATCGTGTATTCGTATGTTATTGTTCCGGTTCCTTCAAGTGTGTAATACTCGTCCACGATCCATTCACTAGTGGTGCTATCGTAGATTCCCGGGTTCACGGGGGTGGGCTCGGGGAAATCATAATAAATGGTAAGCTCGATGGTTGCGCTTTCCTCGGTATAAAGAATTGTGGGTGCCGAGACATCTAGAAGATAGGCGGTGTGACTTGCAGGCGTGTCGCCATTTGATGATATTTGCTCAATGAGTAAGCGGGTGTCGTCTACAATGATAGACGTAGATATAGACGTGTCATAAAGTATTATTCCGGTCACCGTCTCCGTGAATGTGACTTCACCATCGGTGAAGAATGAATAAGTGAGCGTGTATGCCTCACTGTCTTCCTCCATTTTTGATCCATCCACCATAAACGTGAACTCCCCCATACCTGAAGGAATATCAATAATTTTCGTACCGTTTCCGTAGTCGATGTACTCTGAACCGTTTATCTCACAGGCTATCTGTGTACGCGAATACTCGATGAGGGATGAATCGTATCCTACATGATTTCCTTGGGAGTCGTAAACGTGGGGATATAGCTGATGCTCAGGATGATCTAGCTTGATCCTGATGTTTTTGTAGGGTTCTTTCTTCCATGTGGAGTAGTGATCTTTAAGATACGTGTACCATTCAGGCATCTGGCTTGGAAACTCGGTTTTATCATACGCATTCATAACAGCACGCATGTTGCAATTCGGGGATGGAAGAACCACCAATAACCCGTTAAAAGGAGTGTCCACCTTCACTTTATCGAGGGTTTCAAACAAATTCCCTGTATTTGCGATGATCGTTTCATCAAAAGCCTCAATCAAGGCGTTGGCAGCGTTAGTAACACCAGCATTCGATGTATTGTTGATGAGTTGCATCGCATAATGTTTGATGTCGATATGGGAGTGGTGGAAGTTGGCAACCCGGAAATTATTTTTGGTATTAAAGTTCCATTGAATACGTTTTACAGCTTTCACGTATGCCTCATCTTCTGTCTGGTAGCTTGCACTCAATGCTTTGCCGAGACCCTCGATCCCTGTTTTTAATGATTCGAGCTTACTGGTGTCAATCGCTGAAAGAGTGGAAGACTTCCCATATCGGGTGATCTCCTTTTCATCTGAAACCTCATCATATTTTTCTCCATGAGAACTGATTATTGATTTCACATAATCCTCCACAGCAACATCAGGGTTCTTCATCAACTCAAGAAGGAATGCTTTATAGTTATATCCGGGTCCAGGCATCTCTAACTCGGATACAGTGAGATAATTCGCACAGTTTTTCAATGGATAAACGACCTCGAACTGTCCCATGTGGCATGCATCAAAACTTATTATATCGAATTTTGAGCCCCCTAGACCTGAAACGAAGTCACTCATCGACATCCAGCCAGATTTTTGATGATGATCCGAGACAATCCCATTGAGATACCCGCCCCCGTGATCACCGAGAATTAAATGGGTGTGCTCCGAGGGGATCAGTTCTTGTGCTTCGGTGATGAATTTACTCAAAACAGAGGATGACGCCATATCGGTGGGTCCCCAATCCTCCCCAATCTGAACGAGTTCCCCTTTCAACACCTGAAAAAGCATTGCATTATTCTTTTTTATTGATGTCCCGGCTATTGTTGCGTCTGCTCGAAGGTCCACAAGGGCGGTTATACCAATTTTTGGGTTTTGTTCATTCGTTGCGGCTAAAAGTTCATTTATGTTTCCTATCATGCTGTTCTGTAAATCGGGGTCAGTGTCAGCGGCAAGGTACACCATGATCAGCCATTCCGGTTTCTTTAATTGAAGTGTTAGATCTATGGTTTCTTCCGTTTCCCCGCTTTTTGCCAAAATGGTAACCATGTGCTCCGAGGGAAACGTCAGTGAGTTTGAATTGTCGAGGGACACACCGATCTTTATCTCGGATACTCCGCCGGTGTAGGTTACTTCAGTTGGATCAATTGTTACGTTAATCCCTGAGGGAGGGCTGTTGCTTATTGAGAACTGTACACTTGAATCAAGAGTTTGAGTTTCATGATTGTACTCTAAAGTTGTCTCATTGGATCCAGTCGTTGGATATAGATCTAAAACATCAGTCGCTAGGGATAGCGGACTTGAATCGATATTCCCTACCTGGATTTCAAATGGCTCTCCATCAAAGAAATACCACTCATTGTCAAAATTTGGTGAAAGAGCAATGTTATAGTAATTGAATTCTGGGGTAATTCTTAAAACAGTGTCTTCCAGGGGAGCCGTTACGTCAATACTGAATGTCGTGGACCCTTCTCCCACTAAGAGCTTGTCATCCGAGCCAACCCAAAATGTCCCCGCTTCAAATGATAACGCAAGAGAATGATATATCGGAAAATCGTACTCCGGAAATAACGGAAAATTGTATGTAAATGTTATTGTAATTGAGAATGATTCACCCGGTTGGACTGTTTCAGGAACCGAGACTTCGGTGATGAACGCCTTTTGAGGGGGAACAGTTTCCTCTCCATGAGAGAATAAAACCGAGGAAGTAGAATGGATTAATAGCGCCATCACCACGACGAGGAAAATATGTCTTGATCTCATAAGATCACATGAAATCCAAGGGGACAGCTAATAATAAATAGATTCCCCAAAATTTTAACTATCTAACATCAGAGCGGTAGAATCAAAAAATTTCTCATAGAAAAAACCCGCCAACATACGTGGATTTAAAAAAAGAACGACCATTCTCTGAGGCTCTTCTTCAGTCACCGCCTCGCCACCTCGGCCAGGGTATTGGATTATCGGTATTTGCTAACTTCCCCGATTTTCCTCGCCAGTTCAATGCCGTCGATTCCCGGCAATTGGTAGGTCTGAGACGATGCCAATCTTAATGCTTCTTTTTTAATGTCTTCAGAGCTTCCTCTGGCGTCGCGGCTGAGTCTACGTGAATAGACATTGTCTGCGAGTTCGACGAACGACTTCGCATACTCACGCGGGTTTAATTCGTCATCTACGTGAAGGCCGTATAGGGAGTCCGCTGACTGAGTTGGCTCGGGTGAGGACACGGCGAGTTAGAGGGCGTTTCATCGGTTTAGGGTAATAGATCTTCCAGAGCGCGATATGATTGATTTTAACTCATCAACGCATTTTATTCCGATTTATCTTGGTTACAAGTACGAAGAAATATGAAGGAATGTGGTAGATTTCATTATTCACTATGAAGTCTGAACCCCCAATTTTTATCAGGATTCTTTGTCAACTCTGAAGGGTACAAGTTTACTTCAACTGAGTGTGCGCGCAAGTTTCTGCTGTGTTTGGAGTGGTTCGTCGACGGTTTTAGGTATTCTTGGGCTTATGTTCTCTGAGGAGGGTCGTAAAAGCAGATGCAAACATTCCCTCTAATCGTTTAATTTAATTATTGAATCCGCCTGCGATCGAGATACTTGATATATGGTAAGGGGAAAAGATGCAACGAATGACGAGTCAATACAACGCCTCGAGCTGGGCGCTTACCAAACGCTTGCTGGGCTACATGAGGCCGTTCCTACTCACATTCATCGGGATCGTCATAACTGCGTTCGGTCGGCATGGTGTCTTCGCCCTCCTCTCGCCTCTGCTCGTCATGCTCATCATCGATTATATCATCGTTCCCGTCCCCGGGAAGTCTCACTGGTTCCTCGAGTACCTGAAGGGGTTGACGGGGGTCACCGATCAGGTCGGGCTCCTCATCATCCTCTGCTCTCTCATCGTGCTCCTGGCCGTCATACGGGGCGTGTTCCACGTCATCCACATCACCCTGCGGGCCTCCTTATCCCAGAACATTCTCAGGGTGATGCGGAGGGACTTTTACTACGCCCTGATCCACAAGTCCTTCAGCTATCTGGACCATGTGATGTCCGGTCAGATCATCAGCCGGATGACCAGCGACATGGGGGCGATAGACCTCTTCTACTCGGAGACGGTCCGGGAGATATTCCGACACGGGATGCAGTTATTCTTCACGCTGTACGTCCTGTACGCCATCGATCCCGGCCTCGCGATCGTCTGCAGCATACCCCTGCCGTTCGTCTTCCTCTCAACCCGCCTCTACTCGGGCAGGATCAGCGGATACCTTGCGACTGCGAAGAACCAGTTCGGTGAGCTGAACTCAGTGCTCGTGGAGGGCATCGTGGCCCACAAGCTTATCAAGAGCTTCGGGCAGGGGGAGGCCTTCGTTGATAGGTTCGAGGTTGAGAACAGGGGCTACGTGGAGACGAGCCTGAAAGCCTCCGCCATTCAGTCCCTCTACAGGCCCTCCGCGGTGGCCACGTACGCTGTGGGTGTGGCCCTGGTCATCTTCTACGGGGGCCAGAGGGTCATAGCCGGACAGCTCACGATTGGGGCGATGATCCTATTCAGCACATACTTCGCCCAGCTAGTGGGACCCATGAGGATGTTCGCCAGGCTCATCATGTTCTACCAGGACGCCATCGCCAGCGCCAGGCGCGTGTTCGAGGTGATCGACGTCGGCGAGGACGTCCCCGAGGCCCCGAATGCTGTAGAGGTAAGCCGATTAGAGGGGGAGGTCAGCTTCGAGGGAGTCTCATTCTCGTATCAGACTTCCGAGGAGATCCTCAACGATGTCACCCTGAAGGTTAACCCGGGGGAGAGCGTCGCATTGATGGGGTTAGTGGGCTCCGGAAAGACGACTCTAGCAGAGTTGGTGCCCCGTTTCTATGACGTGACGGAGGGGAGTGTGACCGTGGACGGCATTGACGTTCGAGAGGTCAGCCTGCAGTCGCTGAGGAGCCAGATAGGCATCGTCCTCCAGGACATCTACGTGTTCTCCGACACCATACGGAACAACATCGCCTTCGGAAAACCGGATGCCCCCCATGAGGAGGTCATCAGGGTCGCGAAGGCGGCCCAGATCCACGACTTCATCGCCTCCCTGCCGGACGGCTACGACACCGCCGTAGGAGAAAGGGGCATGACGCTCTCCGGAGGGCAGAGGCAAAGAGTCACCATCGCGAGGACCCTCCTCACCGACCCCAGCATCCTCATCCTCGACGACTCCACCTCCAACGTCGACGCGGAGACCGAGATACTCATCAGGAAGGCAATAGACGCCCTCCTGGAGGGGCGCACAGCCCTGATCATTACCCAGAGGGCGTCCACCTCCAAGGCCGCCGACAGGGTGGTCGTGATGGACGGGGGGAGGATCGCAGCCGTCGGGGTTCACGACGAGCTGATGGGGTCCAGCTCCATATATCGGCGGCTCGTCGAGTCCCAGGCTCTGGATCTGGAGGGGGATGACTGATGGCTGAGTACGTCGACAGGTACGACGTTGGGTCTCTGGAGTCCACTGAGAGGAGTTACAGCGACCTCGCCTTGATGCGGCGGATAATATTTGACTACATGCTCCGCCACAGGGCCCTCTTCGCCCTCGAGATCGCCCTCATACTCGCCAAGATGGTTACGCTTCTGGCTGGGCCGTATATCTTCAAGGTGACCATCGATTTCTTCATTAACGACACCCCCACGGTGGACGGCAGATGGCTGGTGGACATAATACAGGGGATAGCCGTCTCATTGAGTGGCCAGCCCTCGCCGGGGACCGCCTCGCTCCTGCTCTCAGCGGCCCTGCTGTACGTTGGAATCTCGCTCGTGCAGTGGATCGTCACGTCGTTCCAGATCTACTACATCGACAAACTGGGCCTGATAGTCATAGCGGACATCAGAGCCGACTTTTTCAGGCATCTGGGAGACCTGTCCCAGAAGTTCTTCGAGCACGGCAACACAGGGAGGCTCGTGTCCAGGGTTACCAACGACGCAGAGGCACTGAAGAGGCTGATGTCCACGGGAGTCGTAGGACTATTCGCGGACCTGCTGATGGCAGTCGTTATCCTAGCGGTCATGGCTGTGCTGGACCTCCAGCTAACGCTGGTGGCCGTGCTCATCGCCCCAGTCCTAGCCCTAATCAGCAGGATATTCCAGGGGTGGATCAAGAACGCCTGGAGGACCGCCCGAAGAAACGTGGCGAACCTCACGGGAAAAGTCCAGGACCTCATGTACGGCGCCAAAGTGACGAAGGCCCTTACCCAGGAGGAGCGCTCGCTTAGGGAGTTCGACGAAGTGAACGAGCAGAACATGCGGGTCCAGATTAGAGCCGAGTCAGTCTCGGTCGCCTTCACGGGGGTGGTCACCGTCCTCACCTCGATAATGACGGCGGCAGTCTGGTACCTGGGGGGCCAACGGGTTATGATCGCGTCGCAGACCTTGGGCCAACTCGTGGCCTTCTCCCTGTACGCAACCAACTTCTTCAACCCCATCCAGAACCTCGCGTTGTTCTACGGGGAGATCCAGAGCGCCATCGCGGGAGCGGAGAGGATTTTCTCCGTCCTCGACCTTGAGCCCGAGGTCTCGGAGGCCCCGGACGCCGTGGAACTGCAGAACGTCCAGGGGCACGTCCGGTTCGATGGTGTTGGATTCAGTTACGTCGATGGGCAGCAGGTTCTCCACGATGTCTCTTTCGACGCCCATCCAGGGGAGCGTCTCGCCATATTCGGCCCCACGGGCGCAGGCAAGTCCTCCATCATCAACCTCCTGGGACGCCTTTACGACCCCCAGGAGGGGGCCATCACGATAGACGGCGTAGACCTCCGGAACATCAAGTTCGACTCCCTCAGGAGAAATCTGTCCATCGTCCTCCAAGAGCCATACCTCTTCTCGGGCACCCTAGCGTACAACCTCAAGTTCGGGCGACCCCAGGCAACGGATGAAAAGATGATCCAGGCGGCCAAGATCGTGGGGGTCCACGAGTCCGTCATGAGGCTCGAGGACGGATACGACACGGTCATCCTAGAGAGGGGGACGAACCTCTCCTTCGGGCAGCGCCAGCTCGTCTGCCTCGGCAGAGCCATACTGGCCAACCCCAGGATTCTCGTCTTCGACGAGGCCACGAGCAGCGTGGACCCCTACACAGAGGCCCTCATCCAGAACGCTTTGAAGGAGGAGATGGTGAACCGGACGGTGCTCTTGGTCACCCACAGGGTTTCCACGGTGAGGGATGCGGACAGGGTCATCATACTCAACGAGGGGAGGATCGAGGACGTGGGCTCCCATGAGGAGCTCATAGAGAGGAACGAACTCTACAGGAGACTCTGCGAGATGCAGCTCGTCTCCGTGGAGGGAGACTGAAAACATGAAGAGTCGCGCGAGCGATTTCTTAGTTCACTATTAAAGATGAATTTTCTACTCGTTTCAGAGTTCTTCGTCAATGGTGAATTCTATCGCGTATTAACAGAACGAAGACTAACCCGAATAATTGAATCGGCTCCAAATGCTCATTTAATTGAGGATAAGCGTTATGAGTGCATGGAAACTCTTTTTTCCTCAATAGTTCAAGGGAGTTGATCTCGAGATGGAAAGATGGAGACTGCTAGACCTGGGATACAGCGAGCCTCTGATGGCGCAGACATTCTACGAGTCGGTGGCCGAGGCGGTGCACAGGGGAGAGTCGCCTAACACCCTCATACTCCTCCAGCCAGACAGCCAATACGCCTGCCTAGGGTACCATCAAGACATAGAGCAAGAGTTGGACCTCGACTTCCTCAGGAAGAAAGGGCTCCCGGTCATTCGTCGGAGCCAGGGGGGAGGAGCCACCTATCTGGACAGCAACCAGATCTTCTACCAGATCGTCTTCAAAGACTCGGGCGCGGTCTCCAGGGATATCGAGAGACTGTTCGAGAAGCTTCTAGCGGTGACGGTGGAGACATACCGGAGGCTAGGGGTGCCAGCCGAGTATAAACCCGTGAATGACGTTGTCGTCGGCGGCAGGAAGATCAGCGGGAACGGAGCCGGGAGACACGAATCCGCCACCATCCTCGTGGGGAATATCATCATCGATCTCAACTATGACCTCATGGCCCGCGTGCTGAGGGTGCCGGATGAGAAGTTCAGGGACAAGATGGCGAAGAGCATGGTGGATTGGGTCACCACCCTGAAGAGGGAGTCGGCCGATCTTCCCTCGATCGAGGAGATTAAACAAGTCTACTCCGATGTTTTCCAGGAACTCCTGAGGATAAAACTGTGGAAAGGGGAACCCAGCGAGCTGGAACGGAGGATCTACGCGGAGGAGACGATGCCCCGGCACACCTCCGAGGAGTGGCTGTACATGGAGTCTATGCGGCCGGAGAGGATGGCAGGTAGAGCGGTCAAGATAGCCCACGACGTGAAGATGGTGGAGGCCGACCACAAAGCGGGGAAGCTCATCCGCGTAAGGGCCGAAATGATTGGCCCCGAGATCAGGAGAGTCCAGATAATGGGAGACCTGTTCGTGGTTCCCAAAGAGGCCGTTGACATCCTAGAGGAGATGCTCATAGGAGTAGAGCTAGAGCATACCAAGCTCAGGAGCGTCGTGAACCGGTTCTACGAGGAGACCCAGGCTCAAACCCCCGGGATAAATACTGACGACCTAGTTGAAGCCCTGTTCAAACTGCAAGAGAGGCTCTGACGTCATCCATTTCATGAGCGCGTGCGCGACATCATCAAGAAATACCGTGGAGCCCTCAAGCTGATGCCCCCTTCCCGTTCAAGTCGGCATAGGGGGGTAATCTCCGGAAACAGCTCGTTCATACAGAATTTTTGCCTTGTTTGTCAGGTAATATGGCCAGGAGGCATGGTGTCGCCGTATTAAACCGCCTTTCTCGAGTCTTTTCCTCATCTTTGCGGTCTGATTCTCCAGCGTCGGGTCCCCTGCGAGTATGTTCATGTAGGTGATAATCTCAGTCCATTCGTCAAGTGTTTCGGGTCTATATCTCCACCAGTCGATATCGTGGTTTTCCAGAAGCCTCCCCTTAATCCGATAAACTTCACGTCTGTACCAAGTGTGATATCTCGGATTTGATGTTTCCACCACTTGTGCTCACGTGTGAAAGCGGATTTTGAAACTATAAAAGAAATATTACGGGGAATGTATCGAGAATTGACTCGGGAAGCGTGTGTATAGGGCACGCGCTCAATCATTCTAGATCATGATTGCATTAGAGGGAAGTGAAGAAATTAGTATGATGATAAAGATTTCTTCGTCATTAACATCGAAATATGTATCAATCTTCAGCAAGCTTTGTCAACTCTGATCTAGTGGAGTTCCTTTGTATATTGCTCTCTAAAACATTTTAGATCTAAACAGTCAGATGAAGTTCAAGATTCTACTCTCGGTGGAACCTAGCTTTGAGGTTGGGAGCTAAACAAGAACGAGAGCGTTTCGACAAGGAAGGAAAGTAGGTGAGAATAAAGAATGAAAAGATACTTGAGACGTGGACACTAAAGAAAGCAATAGAGAAAAAAGACGCGCGAACCGTGAAACAAATTTTAATCTTACTGGAGAAGGAAGACTCATTGTAGGATGAGACCTTGAATAGAGAGGCTTCTACATAGTCGCAGAATGTGAAATCCCTGTGAATCAGTAAAAAAAGTTGAGGCCCTTGAGCCCTACCAATGTTCCTTATGGACCCGTGAGCCGTCGTACTGTGTCCGGGGCTCCTTCTCCTCAGCGGGATAGCCTATCGCGATGAGGTTGAGAGGCTTAACGGGGGCAGTTATCCCGAGGATCTCGCTGATATCGTGCACCCTTTCCTCGTTGGGATGTACTCCGCACCAGACCGAGCCCAAGCCTAGAGCCTGAGCTGCCAGGAGGATGTTCTGGGTGACCGCAGAACAGTCTTGCTCCCAGAAGCGTGGGGACACAGACTCGTCTCCACATACGACGACGCATAGGGGTGCCTCTTGAAGCATCTTGGCGTACTTGTGGGCGTCAGCCAAGCGGTTCAAGGTGTCCCTCTCTGTGACTACCACGAAATGCCAGGGCTTCTTATTGGATGCTGAAGGAGCGGCCATGGCGGCCTCAAGGATGGTCGTGACATGTTCCTCGGGGACGGACTCTTCGGTGTACTTCCTGATGCTCCGCCGAGCTAAAATAGTCGGACGATAGATTTATATAAAAACGTCCACCCTATATCCATCATGGAGTTGGAAAACTATAAGGCCGGGACACCCGAGGAAGAGTTTGAGAAAGCCCTTGTTGCGCTGGCCCCGACGACGAGGAGTCGTTACCGAGGCTACTTTAAGGCGTTCTGCGAGGAGATGAACACAACCCCCCAGAAACTTTATGACTTCGCACTCAGCACCTACCGAAGCGAAAAGACCGCAGAAAGGTTGGCAATGAAAAAGGCATGGATCGGCTTCTACGATTCCCTGCTGGCAAAGGGAGTCCACCCAAACTATGCCGCCGGTTACCGGAAGGCATTAAACAAGTTCCTCGAAGCGAATGGGCTCCCAAAGGTCATTGGAGGAGTTAAAACGGTTCAGTATAAAGGACAGTCAAGAATCAAACCCGATGAAGTGCGACGCGTTCTAGCCCTCCCCATGTCGGAGAGGCTGCGGGCGCTTATCCTCGTTCTGGATCAGTCGGGAATCAGGTGCTCCGATGTGGAGCTTCTGACAATCGAGGAGTTTAAGCTGGCGAGAACCGGATACATGAATGATAAAGAGTTTAGAACCTGGAGGAAGCCCATGACCTCACAGAAAACGGGGGTCAACATCCCGGTTTGTCTTGGACCAGAGGCAATAGAGGCAATAAAAAACTATATAAAAACCCGAGAGGGCGGCCCAATCTTCCTGAGAGAAAAAGGCATGTTTCACTGGACAACAGATGATAACGGTGATCGGGTCAAGACCACGGGGAGAACCGAGAAAGGATCCCGCATGGACAGGCATAATATATCGATGTCAATATGGAGCCTCGTTAAGCCACTCCGCGAGGAGGGGCTCAGGGTTTCGGCTCACAGCTTCAGAAAGCGTTTCCTGGACGGCTGGGACCAGGCAAGGATGTTGAACACCGGAAAATATATCGCTGGAAAGAAGATCCCGAATAACGACTCAGCTTATCTGGATATCGAGGATCGCTACTTCGAGGCTTATATGACGCACTACTTCGAGTACATCTCCCTTGAGAAGAGAGACACAGAGCTCGAGAATCTACAGAATCGTATCAAGGAGCTTGATGCCCAATTGAAGATCGAACGGAGAAATAAGATCGAAACGGACATTGATGTTAGAGATCTGGCGGAACGGGTGAGGAAGATGGAGCCGGCGTTCGATAAGGCCAAGAAGTTCATCGAATATGAGCGGGAGAGGGAGCTGGAAAGACTCAGGGCGACCGAGAAAGAGTCCGAGGACGCAAGCGCGAAAGGAGGCTGAGGGCTTATGGCTCCACATGGTTCCGTGAGCGAGTTATCCAAATGAGGTTGAAAAAACAATGAGAGGGAGAAGTAAAGAAGAAATCGAAGAGGCGATAATAGTGGCGATCAGAAAAGGAAACAGGGCATTTAATGATATTAGGCTTTCAGCTAATATAGCGAATCACGGAATGATGAAAAGATACCTCAAGGTTTTGATAGATAAGGGGGAAATTAAGGAAGCTGGGCCGTCTATCTTCGATCATGGGCATGTAAAAAAAATATACAAACTCCAGGAGGCTGAGGACTGATGAAGTCTCTCGAAAAGATATTCGTGGCTGTCGAAGCCTTCAAGAAGGACATGGAGGAGCTGGGCGTCATCGTGGACGTAACGGTTGAGACGGTGTCTGACGTTATTAAGGAGGCTGAGCCCCCTCAATCAAAGGAGAGTGCGATAAAATGAAGGTGTATGTGGTAGCTGACTTTAACTATCATGGAGGGCTTCTCGGAGTTTATGCCGACAAAACCGAGGCTGATGAGGCAGCTGAAAAACACTCTTGGAATCACCGCCACGTCATAGAACGATACGAGTATGATGTCTATGAACAAGAAGTTCGGGGTTTGGAGGGGGAGGCTGAGCCCCCTCAATCAAAGGAAACAATGAACAATGTTGAGAAAGGGTAGCTTCTGGAAGTTTCCATTCCGAATAAAATGGGAGGAAGTGGATAGGGGGCGTTTCATTAAATCAGAGGTCTATTTTATGGGGCTATGGATGGTTGATTGGGATATACGACCATTTTGGTTCTATGAGGAGTTTCGTGGTTCGGAGGCTGAGGTTATTACGATTTTATCTCAGTCCAAGCGTGTGCGATAGAGCATTGTTATATATTAGTTAGTTAGTTAGTAATCATCGACCTAGTATGGAAGGGAACGGCGAGACAAAGTTTCTGAGAGCCGCAGAGACCGAGGGCTGGGATAACCTACCTGAATTTGTGGGCTTATCCAAGAAAGTGGGAATCTACCACGTAGAACTCATAGGAGCCACCGACCGGGGGGCCATAATCAACATCTGGGAGAATGAAAAGTCAGAGCTCCCAAACGTATGGAC
>JAOZHO010000008.1 GCA_026014875.1 Candidatus Bathyarchaeota archaeon
CTTGAGATATCCGTCGGGTCCGGGCTGGGCGAGGATCAGCGAGCCGAAGAATCCGGCACGCTCCCCTCTCCCCTCCGTATAGCCCACCACCAAGGTCCTCTCCACGTTCCAGTTCTTGACCTTCAGCCATGAATGGCTGCGACGTCCCTCCTCGTATCGGCCTTTGAGGTCCTTGACCATGACGCCTTCCTCGCCTCGAGCTACGACCTTGTTATAGAATTCCTGCTTGTTGTCGATGGTATGCGGTAGCGCGACTATGGCCCTCTGAAGGGATTCCTTCAGCAGGTCCTGTAGCAGTTGCTTCCGCGTCTCCCATGTGTGGTTGTGCAGCTGCTTCCCGTCGAGGTATATGATGTCGAATGCCAGTGCCTGGATCGGCCATGTTCGCTGGTACTCCCGTTGCTTGATGACGCTCTCCGTGCTGCAGCGGCGTTGTGACCCCTCGAGTATCGACCTGCCTGCCTGATCGAAGTAGACGATCTCCACGTCGAGAATGAACGACCCGGCGGGGATTCCCGGTATCGAGTCCCTCACCTCGGCGAGCCTGTCCGTGTAGTCGCTGGATATGCCTTCCCGAGGCTTTCCGAATATGCCGGTCTCCTCATCCTTCACGATCCATGCACGCGTGCCGTCAAGCTTCAACTCGGCCGCCTTGCCGGGATCCTGTAGGTCCCGCTCTGTTCCCGTCTGGGCTAGCATAGGATTAATGTTCATCTGCTTTTGCCTCCGTTCTTTCCAGAGGCAGCCTATGAAGGCTTAGCTAGGTGAAAAAAAGAATGGTACCATTCTTTTACAATGGTACCATTTTCCTAATCGCATTGGAATATTTTTCTGATAGCTCTAAAGACCTCATGCGGGTTTTCGATGTAGTGCTCGTCGACCTCGCAGCCGCAGGTGTTAATGAACCAGTCGGCCTTATCAACGGTATCGAAGAAGTCGACCCACTTCTGTACCAGGTGGCCCCTCGGCACGGTCTTCCAACCAGCCATGCCCTCGATGAAGTTATGGTTGCCCTCCTCGAGGGTTATGGGATCTAGGGGGCATACGCCGGTCTTGTCGGGGAGCCTCTTGCGGATGACCCCGTATTGCATGATGTCGCCGTTGTAGACTACTCTTCCGCTTCTCATTGTGTTTCACTTTTCTCCTGCTCGTTTTCAGGAGCCCGCTTATGAAGCGAGTTAAGGACCATGGAGAGGAGCTCCCCCTGAACGACCCTCTTCGGCCTGTCCGCGTCGACCTTGACGAGCTCCCCCTGATTCACCAGCTTGATGTAGATGTCCCTCACCTTGCGCAGGTAGTCCGAGTCCTCGTAGATGCTCCGCCGCCTCTTCAGCCTGTGGAGGCTGTACTCAGGCAGGATGTCGAGGAGGATCGCAAGGTCGGGCTTCAGGGCGAAGCGGTTCATCTCCCTGATCCAGTCGAGGTCGACGCCCACCGCCCCCTGATACGCCATGCTCGAGTAGTAATAGCGAGCAGAGATGACAATCTGATCCCTGCGAAGGGCCGGCTTTATCACGTTCTTCACGTGGTCGAAGCGGTCAGAGGCGTAGAGGAGGGCCTCCGACTCAGCGGGGAGCCTCCTCTCTTTCCTCTTAGCGTACCTCTTCAGGAATGCGCCCACCCCGTACCTGCTGGGCTCAGCGGTCTCAACGACCGCGTAGCCGAGCTCCCGCAGCTTCCTCGCTAGGAACTTAAGGTGGGTATCCTTGCCGCTGCCGTCGATGCCCTCGAGGACGATGAAGAGCCCCTTCCCAGCCATCCCAAGAATGTAGTGGGCTGGCGTGCTGTAAGGGTTACGGATGTTGATTAATCTTTGAAATAGTAGTCTGACTTATCGTATTTATGTTCATGACCTTCAGGGCATCGATGTTGTGACAGGACGCGGAATACCCATCGTGTCCAATGCCCTCAGCCCCTAGACTGCATCATAAGTCGCCACTCAGAGCTCTACGCATGGTCTTAACCCACCACTTCCAGAAAGGGGCGGATACAACCATAGCTATAAAGAAACGGATAACGATGTCAGATTGATACACAGTCAACCACCACGAAATGGAACCCGCGGGAGGATTCGAACCTCCGCCTCACCTACCCTGATGGGTCATACTCTACGAAGTACTTTTTATTGGGAATCTCATATCCTGCAAATTCTATATCGCATGTTTTACACTTTACATAAGCCCTCGTGGGATAATCCAAGACTGGGTCCTCACCATTGTATGGGGTGTATCACCACTTAAAAGCTACGCTTATGTGGCGCTGGCGCACGAGCAAGCCTATGTCGCTTTCACTAAGCCGACCAGCATCTCGTTGAAGGTCTTGTTCAGGACCACCGTCTTCGCGGCCACGGTAGGCATCTCTCCCTCCATCGGGATCTCCATGCCCTGGCTCCACTTGATCCTAGTCTGAGTCGTCTTCATCACCCAGATGAACCGTTCCACGCCCTCCTCGTCGACGTAGGTCAACGGGGCGAGCAGGCATATGTACTCCTGGGTGGTTCCGCTGGTCGCGTGGTAGCCGTCCACGACTATCATGGCCTCGCCCTTGGTCCCGTCGGGAAACTGGTATTCCCCGCTCATGTATCTCTGAGCGAGTTTCCAGAGGGCGAACCTGCCTGCGTCGTCGTAAGCCGTCACCTCGTAGTAGCTGCCCTTGTCGAGGGTCTTGAACTGGTCCCAGTAGATCCGGGAGTGCACGTTGTTTCCAGCTCCGCCCTCGTTCACGGGCAGGAAGTGCGTCTTCGTCAGATACGGGAACTCCTCCAGTACCTCCAATCCGGTATCCGGGTCCGCCTCCTTGACGAGGTAGCGCTTCCATTCGCTCTTGGCGACGATCGAGCCGTGTCGGTCCGTCTTCACCCGACTGGTCTTCTCGAGCGGGATCTGCCCTAGCGACATCATCACGATGCCCAGCAAGCCGTGGAATTGTTTGAGGGCATCGCCCTTGAAGAGCTGCGTCAGTACCTCAGGGACCTCGAAGTCCAGCTTGAACTTCTTATCCTCGGGAAGTGAGTCCCAGCCCTCGTCGTAGGCGATCCTGTCGCAGGAACTGCAAACTTTTGTTCCGTCGCCGTCAAGCATCCTTGTGTCAGCTTCTGAAAGCTCCGTTCCACACTTGGCGCAGTAGGGTAGGAATCCCAGGTGCTTCTGAACTTCCTTGTTCGATAAGTCCACGCCGAGCTCCCTCAGTATCCTCAGCACAGCGTCCGGTCTGAATTGGGGTAGTGAGCCGTTGTACACCTTCTCGAATCCGCCTCCGACGATCCTGCCCTGCCTTATGGCGGGCGGTGGGTTGATGTTCTCAACCTTCACCTTCTTCATCTTTACGCGGACTTGTCCTCCATCAGGCATAACGAAGTATGTTCCTTGTACCTTGGCCTGTTGTTTACTCATTTTTTTTCCTCCGTTCGTTCCGGAGGCAGCCTATGACGGCTGAAAAATTGGTCTTCTATTTCCCTCTGTATTTCTCGAGGTGAACTTCAATCTCCTCTTTGGAGAAGAATCCATTAAGGTAGTGTGTGCTTCCCTCGATGTCGGGATCTTCCGGATGGATGTGCAGGAGCCCCATTTCGTGGGCGCAATCATGGCAGAACTGAGCTCCGCCCGTGCTCCTATATCGCTTTGAGTCGTCGTCTCTTCCACACATACTGCATCTCATATCTTCTTTCAACCCTAGCTTGCTCCTCCCTAGGGGAGAGACGGTGTACCTATTCCCCTCTTTCAAGAGGATGCCCTCCTTCTTCAGCCTCCGCCTCATACCGACTGTCAGGAGGGATACGCAGCTCTCGCCCTCGATCATCCTGAGGAGCTCCTGCCTACATAATTCGACCAAGTTCTCAGTGCTCCTCCTCTCCAGGAATTCCGTGTCCCTCAATTACAACACCTTCCA
>JAOZHO010000009.1 GCA_026014875.1 Candidatus Bathyarchaeota archaeon
AGATGGACCGTAGAGGGTTGAAGGTTCGGAGTGCATCGCTTGTTGACCCTATGCGAAGCGACTCACCGCCAAGGGGAAAAGAATGCGGAGCTTGGCCATTGCACCAGGGAGGTGCCTTCTCGGCGAGGGCGTGGTTGAAGAAGTTGGGAAGCTTGCCTCCGGTTTCGGGCGCCGTGCGGTCGTTCTCGGAGGAGCAACCGCCCTGAAGGTTGTTTACAAACGCGTGGCGAGTGCTCTCAATCGGGAAGGAGTAGTGCATACCGTCAGAACCTTTACCGGGGAGTGTTCACAGCGCCAGATTGACACGGCTACTGATTTTTTTGCCGATTGCAACGTGGCGATTTGTGTTGGAGGGGGCAAGGCCCTCGACACTGGGAAGGCGGCCGCCCAACTCGCTGGAATCGCTTGCATCACCGTGCCTACCAGTGCAGCTACCTGCGCTGCGTGCACCGCTCTCTCCATTCTTCATACAGACGCTGGAGAATACGAGACAGGACAGCTTCTTGATCGTTGCCCCGAGGCAATAATCATCGATCCAGAGCTTATCATCACAGCTGCTTCTCGTCTTCTGGCAGCTGGAGTGGCTGACGCCTTCGCCCGCGCCACTGAGACGGAGCTTGCAGCTCATGCAGGATTGCCAAATGCGAACGCCGCCCTCTCCCTAGGGATAGGGCGCGGATATTGGAAGGAAGTCCTTGAAGAGGAGGCCGGTCAAGCGCTTTCTGCCTGTCGAGCAGGAAGAGTGACATCGGAATTTGAGCGCGTTGTGGACGCAAGTATCCTGGGAGCAGGCGTAGCCAGCGGGCTGTGTGGCGGGTTCTTTCAGTTGAACGTTGCTCATGCGATTTCATATGCCTTGACGTACTTCATCCAGCCAGAGGATGCATTACACGGTGAAACGGTCGCACTGGGAATCTTAATCCAGCGTTTCCTTGAAGACTCATCAGGGCGCAGACTAGCAAGGACGCGGCATCAGTTTGCGGAGTGGAGACTTCCGTTGACATTTAGAGCAATCAAGCTATCTGAAGTGACAGGGAAGATTGGATGGACACTTGCTCGACGGGCCTACATGTATCTCGATCAAGAGCACGCTGTCCCATTTTCAGTTACGGAGGAAGATCTATTTCAGGCTATCGCAGCAGTCGAGAACTATTAGGCAGGCGTTCTTCTGCCGGTCTTTTTGGGCGCGGGAGATCCACTTCGACAGTGTGTAGTTGCATGCCGCGAGTAGTCTGACCTGATCGTGCATTTCATGTTCGGCAACACCAATCCGTGTTCAGGCGCATTCGGCTGATCTTCTTCCTCAACGGACACGGTGGAAATTGCACGCCGCTACAACTGATCGTAAATCGAATAGGACACGAACCAGATAGGAAAGTCCTTGCAGGAACGGCCACTCACTGGCGATTCAACGAGAAGGAGGTCCAGGCCATTCTGTCGACATGCCGACTGACAGCGCTCCAGCGATGAGAAACCCGAGCAGGAGAAATAGAGCCATCTGCCCGAGCATCTGCCAGGAGGCCAAGAGGATCTCCTGTATCACATCAAGCATCTCTCACTGCCTCCTTATAACAACCCCCGATTATACCTTGGGAACTGGGCTCTGCAGAATAGACGACAGTGTTCTCCTTGTCAAGGGTGAGAGCCAACGTTTGTCGCCGGCGGAGACATCCTGCTTAGTATGATGTAGCTCTTCCGGCTGGCTAGTTCCCGTGAGGGCAGGTCTTCTCTCATTCCACAGGGTAACCTCCCATTTCGAGTACATTTCTTAGCTGAGGCAACGGTACGGTTTGGAGTACTTCTGTTGGTGAGGCAATGCGCCACTTGACATGGCCTTTCGGTGTTTGTATACTGCTTTCAGTTCTTTCAAAACAACCGGTTCCGCAAGATCCACTTGGGGGTATGATAATGGTGAGGAATAAAGTGCTTTAGCATAGGTCCACGCGTCGTTTGTGGTCTTATCCGCTTTTTGCCGGTTGGTTTTCCCTCTTCTCGATTCTTCAAGGAGTTACTATGAGTACCCCCGCACTCGAAATCAAACAGGTTTCTAAGGTTTTCATAAAGAAGGAACGTGCCAAACGCTTCCTCAATAAGAAAAAAGAGAAAGTAGTCGCACTCTCCGGGATAAGCATGTCGGTCTCTCGCCGAGAGATCTTCGGGGTTCTTGGCCCTAATGGATCGGGAAAATCAACCCTAATCAGGCTTCTCTCCACGCTCCTCCTTCCCGACTCCGGCACGATCCACATCTTCGGCCACGATGTCGAGAAGGAAGAGTTTGCGGTCAAGCGGTTGATCAACCGCGTCTCGGTCGACGCCGCCTTCTTCAAGAAGTTCTCTCCATTGGAGAACCTGGCTTACGCTGCTCGCCTCTACGGGATGCCGATTCGGCAAGCGCGCGAGAAGATGCGAAAGATCATGCTCCGCCTCGGCCTAAAGGAGGAGACGTTCACCTCCCCGATGGAGAACATGTCGCGGGGGATGCAACAGAAGGTCGCAGTAGCACGAGGCTTCCTCACCTCGCCTACTCTCCTCCTTCTGGACGAGCCGACGACTGGCCTCGACCCCTACTCGAAGCGTGACGTGCAGGCTTTCGTACGCGAGATACGTGAGGCACATCGTGCAACGATCCTCCTCACCACACACGATATGGAGGAGGCCGACCGGCTGTGCGACCGCATCGCAATCATCGACGAGGGGAAGATCATTGCTCTTGACACTCCTCAGGGCCTGAAGCGATCGGTAAGCCGACGCAATGGGCAGGACGCAACATTGGAGGACGTATTCATCGAGCTTACGGGCAAGAAGATGGAGGAGAAGGAGCAAGACAAGTGAACCCATTTATGAAGGAGATGCGGGTTGCTTACGCCTTTATCGAGCGGAACATCAACCTGATCAAGCGTTACTGGGGTTGGGAAGTTGTGTGGCTGATCTACTCACTCGTTAATTCCCTCGCCGTCACTTACATCGGCGCGGGAATGGAAAAGATCACTGGGCAAACCCTCGACACGCAGTACCTTATCACCTATTTGTTGGTGGGAACCCTGATCTGGTCGTACCTCTCGGTGATCTTCTACTCGATCTCCGAAATGATCGCCTGGGAGCGATGGGAGGGGACGATCGAATACACATTCATGGCCCCGGTCTCGCGAGCGACTCATCTCGTTGGCACAACCTTGTTCGCCATCATCTACGGGATCTTACGCACGCTCGTAATCCTGATCATCGTTGCCTCGTTCTTTAACCTCGACCTTGCGGGGGCGAACCTTCCCGGAGCGGTCCTTCTTCTGTTGGCGGGCAGTGTGTCATTCGTCGGCCTAGGCATCGTCGCCGCGGTCCTCCCTCTCCTCTATCCGGAGAGGGGCGCGCAGATGACGAACGCCGCCGCAGCGATCCTCCTCCTCATCTCTGGGGTCTACTACCCAGTGGAGACACTACCCGCATGGCTACAGGTGGTCTCCTCCGCCTCACCCGCAACCTACGTTATTAAGGGAATGCGCGGCTGCCTCCTGCACGGCCAGTCGACCCGCTCTCTTCTCTCCATTGTCTTCATCCTGATCGCAGCAGGTACAGCAGTGATTATGGTGGGTCTGTTCATCTTCGGCCGCGTGGAGCGGTACGCTAAACGCACCGGTCGGCTGAAGCGAAGCGGATGAGAAGGCTTCTGGGAACTACTCCCATCAGGTGTGCACAACACTGCAACCTGGGCTGGTCGCAGGTAGATGATATTTAAGATAGTTCGTCAATCCCGCTAGTCTTATCGCTTCTCCTTTCCCTCTCGCCGCGCGGCGACGATCTCCTCAGAAAGGGCGTATGGGACCGCCTCGTAGTGTTCAAAGTGCATTGTGAAGTTCCCCCGGCCGCTGGTGATGTTTCGCAGCTCGGAGGCGTAACCGAACATCTCCCCCAGCGGGACCAACGCGCGTACGATCGTTGCGTTCCTCTTCGTATCTATCGCAATGATCTTTCCGCGTTTCCCAGCCACACTTCCGCTAACCGCTCCGGTGTAATCCTCAGGCGCGGTCACCTCGACGCTCATCGTTGGTTCGAGAAGCTGAAGGCCGGCCTTCTTGCATGCCTCGCGAAATCCATTTGCCCCACAGGTGCGGAATGCCTGCTCTGAAGAATCCACTTCATGCATCGACCCATCGTAAACTAC
>JAOZHO010000010.1 GCA_026014875.1 Candidatus Bathyarchaeota archaeon
GAGATAAAAATCATTCTATTAGGTGCATGAAAGTAGCACCAAGATCGCACTCGTGCACGCGTACGCCTAAAGCAGCTTTCTACCCGCGCTTTCGTTGATCATCTGCTTGACGGACTCAGCTAATCGTTCCCAGAAATCGTTCTCCGAGATCACGGGATAGTATTTCCTGTGGTGGCCTCCCTTGCCCGTGGCGTCCTTGAAGTCCCAGATTCCCATGTCCACGTAGTCGTTGGCCGCGAAGATGACTGAGGCCCGGCTCTTGGTCTCACCATCCGGGAGCAGCTCATTGACCTTCAGCCAGAGGTGGCCAGAGCCCTTAGGTTCCTCCTCGGTCAGGCCAGTCCAAGCGTACTTCAGCATCAATACTTTGTAAGGTTTGAAGCATGACTCCAGCCCTGGTTTGGTGAGGTCGAACTTCACGGGTAAAATATCTTGCTCCATGTCCTTCTTCTCCATTATAACCATCTTACGTTCATGTTAATATAAAAATTTGTTGGTGTTATAATGGGTAGTTCACGCCTCAAACAGGTGTACCTGGGGCTTTTTTTTTGCTCATAATGAAAATATTTCCACTGACTTCCTCTTCAACCAACCAATCCTTATCAAGAAGATTAAGCACCTCATCGAGGCTCTTCACTATGATACTATCTTTTTCAATTAGGATTATATTGTTTGAAGGCTTTTCCGACATCTTTTCTATCCATTTCTTTAATCTCTATTTAACTTATTGTATGTATGTACTATCGCATACGCGTGTGCTAGAGAACCTGAACCATCTTATTTGGGGAAAGTAGCGACAATAGATAGAGATCAATGCTGAACAATGCTTTAAAGTTTCATATGCCTAAGCGAGGTAATGAACGTTGCCGAGCTAAGTACTGAAAGTCTTGTCAGACTATTCAAAGTTCTATCCAAGCCAGATGCCCTCAAAATCTTCCTCCTCGCTAGCGAGGGCATAGAGAGCTCGACATACGCCATAGAAGAGTTGGGTCTCACACCAAAGATATACTACGTCAGGCTGAAGGAGCTCGTCGAGATAAGTTTCGTAAGGAAGACGGGGGGCGCCTACAGGCAGACGCCCCTTGGGAGCATAATTTATAACCGCTTTCTCCCCGCTATGGGAAGAGTCTATGATGCCAGAGATAGGCTGGAGTTAATTGCGAAATTCAAGGGAACACAGATTGAGGATGATGTTAGGAATCTTATCGAAGACGAGCTCAGGATCCCGGACTTGGCAGGATCTAATAAGGTGAGGATTTTGGAATCCTACGAGGACCTCGCTGTTGAGGCTGTCGATCTATATGATTCCTCGGAGAGGAGCGTGCTTCTCGCTTCAAATTATTTCGATGTGAGAGTCATGGAGGCCACCTTCAGGGCCGTTGAGCGCGGCATAACAAACAGGCTGATAATAGGAAAAAGAAGTTTATCTTCAAAGATGCAAAATTTGAAGATGATGCTCTCATTAACATTCGCTAAGACAATTATCAATTTCGCCTCCGATAAAGTGAATTTAGAGGAATTTGTGAGGTTTACAGATGTCCCTTATACCTTCTGCGTCGTGGATGGACACCTTAGCATCATAGAGTTCTCCAATCCCCTCAATGAGGGTTTCATAGTCGCTTTATCAATCGACGATGGAACCATCGGCGAGAGGCTCACCAAATTCTTCGAGATGATTTGGGAAGCGGGTGAGTTCAACTCAGCTCTCAAGATACTCAATTCGTTGAATCCTACTTAGAAGGGGAGACTCCCCAACAGGACAGCGAGCTGTAGTATGAAGAAAAGAGGCAGACCCCGAGTATAGATCCTCTTAACCATATATTCGTAATCATTCAGATGACTGAGAAGAGGATACATCACATAAGCGAAGGCTGCACATACAATGGTTCCGATGATCGGGAGGGTTATGTTGAACCCGAGCCCGTAAAACCCAATCCAGGTAGTGGCGGCGGCAGCCGTGAAGGTAGCAAGGGCCAATCTTATGGTAAAACCAGGTCCCCACACGATTGCTATCGTCTTTACTCCGCTAGCGCGGTCGGAGTCGATGTCCCTAAGATCGCCTATTGGATTGACTCCGATTGTGAAAAGAACGTAAAGGCCTGTTAAATAGAGGAGATGAATAGTTATGGTGCCCGCCGCTAAACCAGCGGAAATGCAGGCTATGGCCCCACCTATCGTTACTGTAACTTGCTTCATGAGGAATATCTTTTTCAGCCTTATCGGTTCAGCCGAGTAGATAAAAAATAGTACGAGGAATGCGAATTGTATCAGGAGCACTTCAAGGTTTATCAGGGCCGACGCCGTCAGACCCAAGGCTACTAGTAGAGCTGAGAAGACTCCCATCCTCCTCTTGGAGACCAAGCCCCTCCCCAAGGGTCTAGTAGAAGGGGAAAGATCTTCAATCTCCTTATTAGAAGTGTTCCCAGAGGTATCCTGATCGAAATCGCAAACATCGTTCCAGAGATACATCCCAAGAGCCGTTCCGGTCATAGCGAAGAAAACCTTAATGGCAAGTACTATGGGTGGAATCCCCCTGTAAATTATACAGAGTCCAATAATGGAAAGCCAGGAGTATATCATTATAACGATCTTCATCCTAGACTTGACACATAGGGCGAATTGCCTTATCACTTTAGGAAACTGATTAGACAATCTGATCATCCTTATGTATCGTTAATACCTATAAAAGGGGCTCGCAACTTTTAAATGGTGATGCATCCCCGTAATTCGGTGAATCACACGCGTATGTGATAATATCCTACTACCTAATGCGCGTGCGGTTCAATGTGGGATGACTGGCCAGAGCAGGCAACACCTTCTGATATATTAAAATTTTATCGGGGTAAAAAAGGTTAAGTCGAGACAGCATAACGACCTTATGGAGAGTTCGCATGTCTGAAATGGACAAATCTAAAACTAGTTTCACGGGATGGCTCTGGAATGGATTAAGGTGGTTGACGGGTTTATCCGCGAAATTCAGATCTGACAAGGAGAAGAGGCTCGGCGCATTCCTCCTTATTACCCAGGTCTTCTGGTATCTTTTACCGGCTGGTATCATCAGGTACTTTCTATTTTTTTCACATATAGCTCTCGGATTTGCCCTAATGATACACGGGCAATATCTGGCTTCCCAGGAAGAGGCTGAGAGGTTCGAGGCCTTCAAGAGGTTCTTCGACAGGGTGACAGGAAAGGGCGTATCTCCGGACGAGTACGCGGAGTATTACAGACATAAGAAGCAGGACATGAGGTAAGGCTATGAAATTTCATACTAGAATTCCGTGCGCCCTGACCATCGCTGGCTCCGACTCCGGGGGCGGCGCAGGAATACAGGGAGACCTGAAGACCTTCGCAGCCCTCGGCGTCCACGGCATGTCCGCCATCACAGCCATAACCGCCCAGAACACCCTGGAGGTCACCGCCGTTCAGGACATCGATCCCGACGTCATCCGAGCCCAGATAAGGGCCGTAGCAGACGACATAGGCGTCGACGCCGCCAAGACGGGCATGCTCCACACGGGGGAGATCATTGAGGTCGTCGCCGAGGAGATCGAGCGATACGGGTTCCCCGTCTGCGTCGACCCCGTCATGATTGCGAAGAGCGGCGCCGTCCTCCTCAAGCCCGAGGCCAAGGACAGCCTCATCGACAAGATCCTGCCGCTGGCGACGGTGCTCACACCCAACGCCATGGAGGCAGAGACCATCTCCGGAGTGAAGATCGGGTCCCTCGAAGACGGGAAGAGGGCCGCCGAGAAGATCATCAAGCTGGGCCCCGAGGCCGTCGTCGTCAAGGGAGGCCACATACTGCAAAGGGAGGGGATGGCCGTCGACATCCTGCTCCACGACGGAGGCTTCACCCTCCTGGAAGCGGAGAGATACGACACGAAGGACACCCATGGAACCGGATGCAGCTTCTCATCGGCCGTGGCGGCGGAGCTCGCGAAGGGGAAAAGCATACCCGAGGCAGTCGACGTTGCCAAGCAGTTCGTGAACAGAGGCATCAGATTCGGGCTCCGCATCGGCAAGGGGCATGGCCCCCTCAACCACATGGCGAACCTGTGGAACGAGGCCGAGAAGTACACGGTCCTAAAGAACGTATCAGGAGCTGTAGGCATCATCGAGGGCTGCCCGGAGATGAGGGACCTGGTCGCAGAGGTCCAGATGAACGTTGGCATGGCCCTTCCCTACGCCACAGGTCTGAGTGACGTCGCCGCAGTTGAGGGTCGGCTCTTCAGGAGGGTGAAGGGCGTCAGGGCCACAGGCTGTCCGGCCTACGGGGTCTCCGGGCATATAGCTCGAACCATTCTCGCTGTCATGGCCTACGACCGGACCTATAGGGCCGGGATGAACCTGAGGTACTCAGAGGAGACCGTAGAGACCTGCAGAAGAATGGGCTTCGTCGTCTCCTACTACGACCGGCGGGAAGAGCCTCCTGAGATCAAGGAGAAGGAGGGGGGCACGACCTTCTGGGGTTCACAGGAGGCCATAAAGCGTGTCGGGAGGGTCCCCGACGTCATCTACCACCTGGGGGACTGGGGGAAGGAGCCCATGATAGTCCTAGTGGGC
>JAOZHO010000011.1 GCA_026014875.1 Candidatus Bathyarchaeota archaeon
GATTGTGCCAGAAACTTCTTGCCTTTCTTCATTATACTCGAAACAGCAGATTTCCCCAATAATTGCTTCTGGATTGAAATTGAGAAGCAATGGGACGGGTACTGGACTCTCTGCCATCTTGCGAAGAACCTCCGGCGTGAATCGGTCCCCTTCCCGATCCACCTTATCGTTGGCAAAAACCGCTCGCATCTTCATTCTACTCTCCTGAAAGAGAAACCGCAACTGTCCAAGCCTTTGAGATCCGCCTGCCTAAAAGGGAACTTACGACAAATCTCTCGCCAGTCATCCTGGCCGAACTCCGAACAACAATTCGTCGAAGAGTCAAAGCATCTACACTTGGGCTCATCAAGGGCGATGATCTCAAAAGGTCCCCACCATGTCCATTCATCTTTATTGTCCCAATTCTCTACTGCCCAATCTTCCCACTTGCCGATGTCTTTCTCTTCGCCCACTTCATCCTCTGGGGCCATAATTGAAACAGTTGTGCGCTGAAAGGAATAATTAAACTTCCGACAACAATCCCCGCATCCAAGGCATTCACCCAACCTCTCATATTTCACGAACCCGCCATTTTCGATGACAAATATAATTCTAGCCGCCAAGCCAAGGCCTCTCCAAACTCACGTATTCGGCTCTCCACCTGTGAATGCACTGGAGATGTCTCGGTGTCGGTTTCGCCAAAACCGCCCGATAGGTGTGCGGATTCTGCGAAGCAAGGACGATACATTCGTCGCAAACTGCCGATTCGACAGGCACGAAATTGAATCTGGCGGCCAGCACAAGGGAGCGTTTGTAAAACTCGTTGACCGCAGAACCCCAAGAGTGCAGGGCGGTGTGCAGTCCGATTTGAGGAGCCTTCCACTCGTCACGCTTCATCACCTGGTCTCTGATCAATCTCGATAATTCGCTCCTGTCCCAGGGGTGCCTGACGCTTCCCAACGCCTCCCTTATCTCCCTCTCCAAGTCTTTGTTGAAAGTCCTCACAATGCTCCTGGCATCCCAGCGGGAGATCCGATAGAGTTCTCCGAGCAACTTCGAATTGGTCGGGTTGGCGATCCCCGGCACTCCGATCGATCTCATCTCCTCCTGAAGGGCGTTGCGGAACGATTGCTTCCTCGTCCTGTATAACGGCCAAGCCAACTGGCTGATGGCCGTTTCCCTCTCCTGCCTGTGCAGGGTCAACAACGTCCATAGGGCGAGGACTAACTCCTTCCGGTTCTTCCTGTAGAAACGGTTCCACTTCTCGCTCGACATCGTCCCGAGAACCCTCAACCGCTTCTGCAAAAGCCCCCGGTGCCAGACCCGATAAACCCTGATGGCCTCCTCGACATCTCGGAGCCTACGGCCCTTCAACCAGCCCAGGAGTTCCCCGGACTTGTCAGTCTGCTTCAGTTCCGTTATGAAGCTCTCCCCGTCGTTCCAGAACCGGTGATGGTAGATCCAGTACGGTTCCGGCTCCAAGACTTTCAGGGCCTTCTCCGCCAAAGCCATCACCGGAGAAGAGTTCATAATATTCGGCGTACCAGGCAAGTGCCTTCCTCCCTTTCTCTGACGACCAATCGGCCGGTTCGGGGTCGGACAACTCCCCGTTCTCCCACCTAACCTTCACTATGGGCCCGAAGAGGGCCTTCAACTGCACGTCGGTCTCGAAGAACTCGACCTCCAACGACTCCAATATCCTGGCCGGACAAATTCCTTCTTCGACCGCCAGCCTCCTCAGTTCCTGCCTGGTGAACACGGGGATCTTAGTGCCCTCTTTGTCCACCGTCTGGGCCTTCACCAGTCTAGCGAAATTGGCCGTCTTCATGGAGTAGATCCTGGCCCTCATGAAATCCTGCTCGTCATCCAAGGGGTCGAAGCTGAAGCCTACTCCCCGGGGGAGGACTTGTCTGTTCACCTCCCGCTCGACGGTGCTTATCAGTTCCCCCTTGAACTTCCCCCTGGCCTTGGCGTGTTGGATGCCTCCCAGAGCCTTCGTGGCTCCCGGGTGGGTGACCAGCCAGAACTCCCCCACGTCCACCCCGGCGTTCAGCGCTATCGTCTTCACCCACATGTCCACCATCCCCTCCCTGTCGAAATTCTCGGGGAGACGGGATATGTCAACCAACGATCCAGTAGCAGGATTGGAAGGATCGCCGGAAGAGATGAAGACTACCCCGCTATACTTCGTCATCCCCTTGGCTTCCCTCACCGCCTTCGCCTTCTTGAAGGCATCAGCGACTATCTTCTCGTCCAGGTTCGTCAGGAACAGCGCCTCCGGTGGCAGGTTCCCTATCTTCTGCCTCTCGTACTTGTGCAGGTCTATCATGAACCAGGAGGCGGGGATCAAGCGGGAGATTAGGCAGTAACCCCTCCCTAGGAAGGTCTCGTCTGGGTTGGGCATGGATGAGAAACTTATCAGGTGTTCTTTCGGTACTCTGATCACATTGTCTATCTTCGGTCCCACGCCGGGCATATAGAGCGCCGGGAAGTTGCGACTGGACATCCTGAGCATCCTGGCGGAATCAAAGTGGTTCAGTTGCGCCACGTTGCCCAGCTTCGTCGCCCTGGCCCTCTCTATCCAAGCGCCATTGTCCGTGGAGATGAAGTCCTCTATGGTTTTACTGATCAGGACGCTCCAGCCCTCCCCGAACTCGGCGTTCCTCAGGACATTAGCATAATACTGCACCAAGTCCTTCGGCCCCGTCATCGTCCAAGGTAGGGCTTTCAACTTCTGGATCAGCGTATTCACGGCCCCGGCCAGGATCGGCTCCCTCTTGTAGTGCTCCCGGAGCCAGATCTCCCTTCCCTGTGAGTTGTACGGGGGCACCGCGGTCGCCACAGCCGCCCAAGCCATGATGTAGGCGAAACCCAGGTCGACATCCGGCTCCCTGGCCCGGGGTTGCAAGGAGACGACAGCGGCCTTCGTCTTCTCGATGACCTCCTCCGCTATCCTGTCGGGGAGGTTCGAGCCTTCGAGGACTCTATCCAGAGCCCTTGCGATTATCCCTTGGCCTTCAGGCATCTATCAATTCCTCACAGGAATCCAATGGTAAGCACTCAAAACAAACCCAGATGGTATCTTCATAAATTTTAACCTGAGATTTCATTTTAGGTTTGGCTTGTCGCATAAGTCTTCCATTTCGCAAATCTTTGGCCTTGGAACAAATTCCACACTTGAAGATGGGCCGGTTCGATTTCTTAATCAGGATATCCTCGCCCATGCTATCCCTCGCATTCTCCACATGGACATTGGGGCACGCAACCCCAACAGACCCAGACATAACCAAGCGTGATATCGGGATCGTCAGGAACAACCACCGTCAAAAGCCTCCCGTTATCACGAATGTTGACATGATGGCATTTGTAACACTTATAGAATAGGACATCTTCTCTTGCTGGGGCTATCTGAATCAGAATATCCTGGCCCATGATCCCTTCCTTTAAGTATCTGCAAATTCCCGATGATATTCAAGAGGGATGACCGATCTTCGTTTCGTTTGGAGGCAAGTTACACAAATTGCGGTTCTAACCAACTCTTTCTTCGCTCTATATCCTGAATGAATAATCTTATCAGATGATCGTTCAAATTGATAACCTTGGCAATAAGGGCACCAAGTTCTACCTAAAATACCCTTGACCATGCTCTCTTCCTCGTCTTCTCCATTATCCACTCCACTCCCTGGCTCATAGCATCCACCTGGTCATCGTACCTCCCGTAAGGGAAGGCCAGGAGTTCGTCCTCGAAATCTTCCAGCCAAGGGGCCTCTTTCGAATCCTTCGGGTGCAGGATCTTCCCCGCCTCGTACCACGCCGCCAAGGGTTCCGCCCTCACTTCCTTCGACCTCTTCCCTGGCTTGACAGCGACTATCGGAAGATTCGTCTCGGATTGTAGCACTTGTATCAGGCTTTGTCCAGAACCCCTATCCTCGATCAATATCACCCTCGGACTGTAAGCCTCCGCCTGCTCTATCACTTTTCGCTTCAAAGCAGGGAAGCTCAATTGGCCACGGAATAC
>JAOZHO010000001.1 GCA_026014875.1 Candidatus Bathyarchaeota archaeon
CAGAGACCATTCTATGGATTCCGGGCATTCGCGGACAGTGACATGTAGCATTTCCGCGTAATAGTCCTCTATCCGCATTCTGATGATACCGCGTTGCTCGTCTATGATCTCGGATGATCTGGAGACGACAGCTTGTTTCTCATACCAACTCCAGCGTTTCAGGAGGAATTCGCCGAGCTGCTCCTCGGGTGCGAAGGGCGCGTCCTCTTTCGTTATGATGACGGTCTCCTCGCGGTTGAAGGAGGGTGGCTCCAAGTTTGACATTTTTTCACCTCTAAGATAGATCTATGGCCAGGAAGGGAAACCTTTTCGCCTGCAGGTCTTCGGGTCCGACCGGCGCCTCTAGGCGACCCCAGCGGCAGGCGTCTTGATTGAGCAAATCCACGGTGGAGCCCGTGCCGGGTCCAGTGTCGCCGTCGATTTGGATCGTTATGTTGAATTTTGCCTCCTCGCTGGCCGGAGCTACGACCATGAGCTCGGTCCATTCCGTGAAGCTAGCGAGGTCCTTGATGATCAATCCGGTTACCTCCCTGTGCCTCGCTTTAACGTCTCGAATAGCTCCGGTCGAAACATTGCCGAGACGCTGCAGATTATTGTTGACCTCGTATCTCCAGCTCCACCACTCCGTCTCGGGTGTTGCCGCGATAGTTAGGGTGGAGTAGAGCCAACGATAGGGCGTGACGGCCGTGAGGGTGCTCCATGTGCCCATGGTGGCGAGGGCGGTTAGACCGTCGGACCAGGCTTCTATCGTGGCATTTATCGCTTCGTTGTGCCTCGATTCTACGCTGACCCTGTTGAACACGACGTTTGTGAAGGTAAGGCCGGTGCCTGCGGTCACATTTCTGTAATGGAGATACGGGATCTCGGTCTGGCCATCCTGATAGTCGCTGATGAAATCTATATCTGAGGGAAGTATATCCATGGTAAACTGGGGCTGCCTCATGCCGAGGAGTATGTCGTACAGCCCTCTCTTGCCGGTGCCCCGAATGCTGATGTTACTTGGATCAAGGATAGGGTTGAGCCTAGTGGTTATCCCGACGGGGGTGGCGGTCTCCCCAGCTCCTATGGCCGAGCTCGTATAGATTATCTCTTCGAATCCGCCGTATATGGAAGACAAACGGTTACACTCACTCTAACTATTTACAGAGGGTGTTTAAAACGGTTACACTCACCCTAACTATTACAGGGAGGGTATTTACAGAGTTATCGGATAGTCGCAAGAAGACCACCCATTTTAATGGGTGGATGAATTGCGGTCTAAAGTGAAGACCTAAATATTCGACTCGACATAGGGGAAACCGTGGAATCAAAAGTCAAAAAAGGTAGGATAGATGCACAGACGGACGTTCAGGTACAGGCTGTATCCAAGCAAGTCACAGACGAAGGTCCTAGACGAGGAGCTAGAGTTATGCCGGAATGCCTACAATCAACTCCTCGACCACTGCAAGCAGCAATACAAAGAGAATGGTAAAACACCGACACAATTTGACTTGAATAATCTTCTCATCAACCTCAAACAAGTGAGACCCGAGTTCTCAAGGATCCACTCGCAAGTTCTCCAGAATATCTCCAAGAGGATCAGGGACGCCTACACTGGCTTCTACGCCCGGCGCAGGGCGGGGTTGAAGGCTGGCCTCCCCCGGTTCAAGAAGTATGGTCGGTACAAGAGCGTAACATATCCTCAATCCGGTTTTAAGATTGAAGGAAACAAACTGAATCTCTCCAAGATCGGGAACATACGGATACGTCAGCACAGGGAGCTCCCGGAAAAGGTCAAGACTTTGATGGTCAAGCGATGTCCCTCGGGGAGGTGGTATGCCTGCTTCAGTTGCGTGGTGGAGGCCCAGCCCAGAGAGAAGCCCTTCGAGGACGTGGGGATAGACGTGGGGCTAAACAACTACGCGATGCTAAGCGACGGAACCCGCATCGAGAATCCCAGGCTTTACAGGAATGAGGAGAAGAGATTGGGCCTCCTCCAGAGAAGGTCATCAAAGAAGGAGAGGGGCAGCCTGAACTGGGTGAAGGCCAAGACCAGGGTGGCTAGACTGCACGAGAGAATACAGAATCGTAGAACCGACTTTCTGCACAAGGAATCAAGGAAGATAACGGATACCTATGGAACCGTATACTTTGAGGATCTGAAGATCACGAACATGGTCAGGAATCACTGCCTAGCGAAGTCGATAAGCGACGCTGGGTGGGGACGGTTCATCGGGATGATAGCCTACAAAGAGGAGGAATCTGGTGGGCAGCTCATCCAGGTGAACCCCAGGGGCACTACCCAGATGTGCTCACGGTGCGGGGAAGCCGTGCCGAAAGACTTGTCCCAGAGGATCCATAGATGCCCAGGCTGCGGGCTGGTGATGGACAGGGACCGTAACGCGGCGCTCAACATCCTCGCGAGGGGACGAGAGATACGGCGGGGACCGCCGGAATTTAGGCCTGCGGAGGAGGAGACCACTACACCGCCCTTGGAGGTGGTGCAAGTCTATCCCGTGAAACAGGAAGCCTCCCTACTTGTAGGGAGGTAGTTCACTAGCTCGTTGGTGCCGCATAGCTCTGGAAGTTGATGACCTCCCATTCTCCGGCAATTCCGACATACGTCTGTCCGCCATATTGCAGTAATCCGGGATCCCAACTACGGGGCAGCGCTTTCCAGCAAGTGCCGCCATGTGTGATGTCGGCCATGAGCGCGTCGTAGGCAGGGGACATTGCCTTCCGCAGGTCCGCGGGGGATACCCCGGTCTCTGTTGTCAGAATCAGAACGAAGATTGTAACCCGGTGCTGAAGATTCTGCATGCCCACGGAGGTGATGTTATCCGTGCCCATTACGACCATGGCCTTCGTGCCACTTCCCTCATACACGTTTTCTCCCTCATCGATCTCGTCGAAGAGCCCCGTATCCTCAAGCTCCTCCTTGAATTTCGCGATCACCGGCTCGAAGATGTCCACAAGATCAGGAGAATAAATAGATATTACTCATCAACCTCCCAGAACCAGGCGCCAGGCATATCGGGAGTGTCCTCCTTCGCCTTCGCTTCCCGGAAGACCTCCTCCGCAGCCCTATCCGCTCTCTCAGCGAATAAACGTATGGTCGCCTGCTTCATCGCGTTGGCGGATTCGGTGATGAA
>JAOZHO010000012.1 GCA_026014875.1 Candidatus Bathyarchaeota archaeon
CCCGACTCGGACCCAATATTCACTATCGCTTAGCCGCGTCACCTCTCCGCTGATTGACTGCTCAAGGGCTCCGGTGCTCTTCTCACCGACCGAGCGGCGAATAGATTCCTTCATGCTATCGACGCCGACCTTCATCACTTGATTGACTATCCTGCCAATCACAGGCTTCCCTATCCTCACGGGAAGTTGCGCAATGAGGTACTGAGCGGCGCCTAGGCCTCTCGACGTTATTCTAACTTCGGTTTCAGCCATTTATCGCGTCCTCTCCATAAGCCATAGATACCAGGGAGTGAAATCGGTTAGCTCGGGCGGGATATCCTCCGTGCTGAAGACTGGCTCCTCGTCCGGCGTGCTTGTCAACATTATGTCTCCACCCTGCGAGGTGACGTAGAATTCGAGCATCTGATTCATTTTATCGCGCCAGTGATTCATAGCCCTTTCCTCGTCGCCGATGACGGTGAGAGCGACGGGCGCCATAGTAGGGATCACGCGAGTTGCGAAGGTCTTGGCTCTCCGCGCGAAGAGGGCAGCAACGGTGCCATAGGTCGTGGCGCGCCGGATAAGTTTCGGAGTGAGAACGATGTTGTTCCATCCCGAATAATCAAGCCCGGCGTTTATGAGATAACTCTGGATGTCCTGCATGACACCCTCGATGACGTATTCAAGGATGGCGTTCCCGATGAGAGTTTCAGTCAATTCTATGACGCCATTGAGATAGCGACGATTCGTCCATAGTCGATAGGGATGGCGGACCCAGAATATGGCGGGGAGATCAGCGGAGCCAATGTTCTTGACCTCGGCCTCGCCGAGGAGCTCAGCGGAGTTCTGACCAACATCGAATTTTCCAAGTAATTCAGCGGTGGCCTGAGCCTCGAACTTCCCCAGAAGCTCAGCGGAGCCGATGTTTTTGACTTCAGCCTTACCAAGAAGAACTGCTGAATTTTGTCCCACTTCGACCTTGCTCAGGAGTTCAACGTCTTCATCGTATAACGGCAAATTTAGATCCCTCCATCAGTTATCCCTCTCCTGCAGCCAGATGCGCCAGGAAACGAATTCCGTTACCTCCTCGGGGATGTCCTCCATGCTGAAGACTGGCTCCTCGTCCGGCGTGCTTGTCAACATTATGTCTCCACCCTGCGAAGTGACATAGAATTCGAGCATCTGAACCATTCGATCCTCCCAGTAATTCATGGCCTTCTCAGCGTCGCCGATGACGGTTACCGTGACGGGGGTAATACTGGGGATAACCTGGCTTCGGAAGGTCTGGGTGTGCCTGGCGTAGAGGGCGGCGACGGTGCCATAGGTTACCGCGCGCAGTATCTGCACGGGCACCAAGGTGATATCAGTCCACTCCGAATACGGAAGACCCGCGTTATCGAGGTAGCCCTGCGTGTCCTCCATAACGCCCTCGATGACGTATTCTAGGGTGGCGTCTCCGAGGAGTTTCTCGTCGAGTTCAATGACGCCGTTGACATAGCGACGGCTCGTCCAGAGTCGCCTTGGAAACCGTGTCCAGAAAATGGCCGGGAGATTGAGGGGCGTGGCTGTATGACGGATTATGGATTTGCAGTATAGGCCTTCCCAATGGACGATCTCCACGTCCGCATCCAGGTCCTTCGAAGCGCTATGGCGTATGACGCATCTGGCGACCAATTCTCGGATATCTGTATGCCGGATTATCCCCTTGCCCAGAAGCTCCGTAATATCCGAGTGCCTGATAACGGTCTTGCCGAGCAGCTCAGCGGTATCTGAATGTCGGATTATCCCTTTGCCCAGAAGCTCCGTGGTGTCCGAATGCCTGATAACGGTCTTGCCCAGAAGCTCGACGGGAGTGCCCACATGTCGGATAACGGCCTTGCCCAGAAGCTCAGCGGTATCTGAGTGTCGGATAATTACATTGCCCAGAAGCTCAGCGGATGTGCCCACATGTCGGATAACGGCCTTGCCCAGAAGTTCAGCGAACCCTTGGTGCCTAATGACGCCCTTGCCAAGGAGTTCGGCGGAATCTGGCTGTCTGACCTCGGTCTTGCCCAGAAGCTCAGCGGTATCTGAGTGTCGGATAATTACATTGCCCAGAAGCTCAACGGGTGTGCCCACATGTCTGATGACGGTCTTGCCCAGGAGCTCGACGGGGGTGCCCACATGTCTGATGACGGTCTTGCCCAGGAGCTCAACGGGGGTGCCCACATGTCGAATGACGGCCCTACCCAGCAGCTCGGCGGTGGCATGAGCCTCGAATTTTCCAAGTAGCTCAGCGGAGCCGATGTTTTTGACTTCAGCCTTACCAAGAAGAACTGCTGAATTTTGTCCCACTTCGACCTTGCTCAGGAGCTCAACGTCTTCATCGTATAACGACAAATTTAGATCCCTCCATCAGTTATCCCTCTCTCCTGCAGCCAGATGCGCCAGGAAACGAATTCCGTTACCTCCTCGGGGATGTCCTCCATGCTGAAGACTGGCTCCTCGTCCGGCGTGCTTGTGCCATCGGAGGATGCCGACGCCGTTGTCCGTCGCGCCGGATAGGCCGTGGGTATGAGTCGACTCTCCGGAGTTATCGCCAGTGGAATCATGTGTATGCTCGTTGCCCGCGCATTGGGCGCAGCCATCGGCGGGCCAGGGAGAGGGAAAACCGTGGGTGTGTGCGGTGCCGGCTTGAGAGGTTATGCTGATGGTGTGGGTATGATTGATGTCGCTAGCGGTAGTCAGCGCGGTGGTGCCTGAGAAGGTATGTGTATGGTTCGTGCCCGCGTTGACGGTGAGGGTATGGGTATGAGTAGCAGTGCAATTCTCCCCCGGCTTCAAGGCAAAGGCGTTTTGGGTATGAGTGTGGGCTTCTTCCCCGGTGGAGCCTATGCTGAAGGCGTGTTTGTGGCTGTTGTGCTTGACCCCGTTTTCCTCCCATTCCCGGACGACCAGGGTCTTCCATTCGATTATCTTCAGGGGAACATTGCGGGGATGCCCTAGCCTCTTGTTGAGACCTCGTCTGGTCCTACGGTTGAGGGCTGGGCTGGTCATGATTCTAACCCACTACTTCCACGTTCGGGGGGATGTTAGTTTGATTGATGTAGGGTCTGACCATGTCGATGACTATGAAGTCGAAGTAGGCAGCGTCCTTTATGCCGTCTTTCTCCCACTCGAAGTTTGCGACCCAGTTGCCCAGCGTCATCGAGGAGGATAAGAAAACATCAGCGTACCAATAACCAGTGACCCTCTCCGAGCAGGTGTATGGTCCCTTCGGCGAGTCGTAGCTGTATTCTCCCTGTTTGATGAGTTTGACATCGCACGTGTCCGGATCCTGTGCGTTTCCTTCAAGATCCGTGATGTAGACCTCGAATCTCTTGAGGGTGCCCCGGGTGACCTTTTGAGCCA
>JAOZHO010000002.1 GCA_026014875.1 Candidatus Bathyarchaeota archaeon
ATATTCACTGGCATCCTCCCAGATGATCTTGAAGGTGTGCTGTGCCGTGAAATCTATTCCTGCTATGCCGGTTGACTCGGTGTCTCCGTCATCCTCTGTGTAAAAGTACCAGTTCCCTACGCCATCTGAGTACAGCATGGCTGCATGGGCGTCGCCTCCTGTCCACCAATCATATTTATTTTCCACAAGGCCAAAGGCAGGAGTGTACACGGGATTCGCGCCGCCGTAGATGCTGGCCTCAGCGTCGAAGATGAAGGTGCCTTTGCTGTAAGCTCTGTAGCCACCGCACATCGTGATAATGCTTCGATCATTTATGGCGTGTCTCTGCCTCGCCGTTATAGCTCCAGTTGCAGGATCTACCTCGATCTGGCCTTGCTGAACACCAACCTCGAGCTCTGCGGCGAGGTTTTGCCACACGTACTGATAGTCCCAAAGCCCACCTGGTAGGATAACCATCTCTACATAGAACCCTGCCTTTAGATCATTAAAACCTTGAGTAGCCTGAGTTTCGAATTTACAGAGCAGATCCTGGCTGGTCTGAATCTCAAACTTGCCAAGCAGATCCGAGGCATTTGCATTTTTGATAACGACTTTGCAGAGAAGGTCCTGCCTCATCCATGCTCGGATCCCGTCGATGCGCCTGACCCCTGGCGTGTGATAGGTCCAGTATATTCCGATGATCTGACTGCTATCAGGCCTGGTGCCATCGAGGTCCACTGGGGTGAGATCATCCCACGAGAGCTGAACCTGCCTCCATTCTGCGGGGCCATCGGGAAATCTGCCGACCCATCCACCTGTCAGGCTCCACATCTCGAAGTCGATCTGCTGATCAACGCCTCCGCTGCCCCACCAATCAAATGAAATACCCATCCCGCTAGAGAAGTCGTAAGCTCGGGGAATAAGAAAAAGCGCCGGCAGTTCAGCGGAGTCCTGGCCGACCTCGAATTTTCCAAGCAGCTCAGCGGTGGTTTGAGCCTCGAACTTGCCAAGGAGTTCAGCGTAGTCCTGCCCGACCTCGAATTCTCCAAGCAGTTCAGCGGAGCCCTGGCCGACCTCGAATTCTCCAAATAGCTCAGCGATATCTGACTGTCTGATGACTGCCTTGCCCAACAGTTCAGCTGTGGCCTGAGCCTCGAATTTCACAAGCAGCTCAGTGGAGCCCTGACCGACCTCGAATTTGCCGGGGAGGTTCCTTGATCCTTGTCCGACATCGAATGATGCCGGTAATTCAGGAGCCCAGTCAAAGTCATAGAGAATGAAGCTGGCATCGGTTCCTTCATTCACGAGAATCCCGATTATGGGGCTACCTGAGTTACTGAAAACACTGAAATCCAAGTAAGAAGGCAGACCGTTGACATATCTCAGGTCAAAAGGCCCTGTCCAAGTTGCCCCTGCATCCTCGCTCCTGAAGTATTTTATCATAGAACTCGCTGCATAGAAGACGTAGAGTTCATTTGCGTCGATGGCACAGATGGCTGGGCCGATAGATGGGAAAGCAGATTGTATTATTACCTCTGATCCCCAGCTTCCATCCCACTTTCTGAAGACTAGGTTGTTAGTTGTTCTCCTCTGGAGAACAACGTAGACGACGTCACCCACTGAAGTTACGGAATGACCGAGTCGACTTCTTATCCTCCCCAGACTTATTGTACCGCCTAGAGAGCCATCCCATAAATTGGTGTATAGGCTGCCATTATCATAACCGTAGAAGATGTGCATCCGGTTTCCGGAGATAGGGGAAACGGAACCAGCCCATATAGCGTATAGGCCTCCAGAGGGTTCCAGATCTACGTCCGTGCTCCAGGTTCCGTCATTCGTTGAGGAACTTCTGAATCTATACATATAGTTAGACCCAACGGAGCCTAAATTGTAGCGATATCCTATCCACGGATGATCGGTAGAGTCGATGCCGATGAAGGGGTATCGTATATATTTAGAGGTCGTCTGAGCCGTCTGTTCCGGATCCCAGCTTATGCTTCCATCAGGTGCGAGTAAACCCCTGCGATAGTATAGATCCCCCGATAACAGATTTGAGGCGTAAGCGTAATGGACATAGCCATTCTGCTCCACTACACTGAAGTCCTCTCCATCATCCCCGACTCTGACTGTGGCGGGGGCCTTCCATCTGAAACCATCCTTACTGGAAGAGACTCGGATATTTGTGCCATCCGTGTAAAATACCCATATTCTGCCCAATGCGCGAAAGGTCTTCCTCTGGAAGGAGAATCTGACTGCGTCGGACGTCGCTGCCTCGATTAGAATAGGACCGAAAACGACTGGCCCCGGAATCGATTGACGAGTCGTAAACTGTGCTTTAAGATCCGCTCTTCTATGATACGCCTCGAATTGGGCAGAAAGATTCAAAGAGACCTGGCCATCGAAGGTTGCTTTGAGATCCTCCGCATTCTGTCCGACGTCGAACCTGGCGAGCAAATTCGTGGTGCCAACACTCCTCACGAAGAACTGCGCCGGAAGATCTAGGATGTGGTCAACTTCAAAGAAGGCGGGAAGATCGACGCTCGTCTCCTGCCTGACGGCGAAGGCACCAAGGAGATCTACGGCGCCCTGACCGACTTCGAACTGAGCGGGGATATCGCGCGCTACCTGACCATCGAAGGTCGCCTTCAGATCCACCGAAGTCTCTTGGCGGACGTCGAATTCGCCGAGGAGGTCCGCCTCCCATTGGCCAACCGTGAATTCGCCGAGGAGGTCCGCCTCCCATTGGCTAACCGTGAATTCAGCGGGAAGATCCTCGGAGCCCTGCCCCACTTCAAATTGAGCGGTAAGATCGACGCTTGGTAATTCTTCGCCTCCGAAGGAGACTGAGGGCTCCGCCGGATACCAGGAAACCCAGAAACCTGTATTCGCGCCTGAATAGTGGCCCCACTCAATGGTGTTACTCGCGCCCTTCACGAAGCTGGCGTGATCATACATATCCTCTGTGCAGTTGTATTTCGCCCACCTCAGCTGATAGGTATCGCCTCTTCCGAAGCAGACGACGGTGCTCGCCCATTTCGCACCTGTGCCGTTTATCTTGACGTGGCCATAATAGGCGCGATAGCCGCCGCTGGCGGTGCATCCGCCGAAGACATGCTCGGGCCAAGAGGGGATGTCGTCGGTCTCTGAATGGTTATAGATGGAGCAACTAACGCTCCCCTGATGTGCGCTGGGGTTTTTTCCGAAGCCGTTGTTGATATACCAGTTCTGACACCAACTGGTGTAGTCGACACTGGCATCAGCCGCGTCAGCGTTGCTATAATAGAGGTAGACCGTGAGGGAGGCGCCTGACGTGTAGCTTCGTTTGATGACGAATTGGCATTCTACGTCGTCCGTCTTCTCCTTGATCCCGTAGGCGATCAGCGTCGTCCCATCGGACTCCGTGAAGCGGCAGTCAGTGAAGTCGCTCTTCATGTGGGCATTGTAGATCGCCGTGATGATTGTCGGGAGATCGTTGTAAGCTGCGCTGGACTGCTCGACGAGTGTAACCTTCTTCCGGTAGGACCATCCAGACAGCCAGCCCATGACTACCCATACCCCCACGCGCACGAGCCGGTATAGGATATGTAGCCGAAGGTGAACTCGCCCATCCCTGTATTAATTGCGGGGTGTTTTAAAAAACGGTTGCTCTTACCTTAACCCATTTGTCACAGATTTAAGAAGTGGGGGGGTGGCTGTAACAATTACAGCTCTGCGATGGAGTGTAGGGTTGCTTCTGCCGTTGGGGTGCCAGCGTTCCTGAGGAGCATGATGCCGAAGAAGAAGCATAACTCGATCTCTGGGACAACCGTGGTCTCGGTGAGCGTGAGGACGTCATCTACGTATACCCTTACTCTACCATTTGGAGCTACGTCATCAGGGTGCTCCCATATTATCTTGAATTTGGTTTTATCGGTGATGTCTACTGTTGTCCAGTCGGCATTGTAACTCTGTGTCCCCTCTTCATATATATCGAGGATGTGTTTTTGTTCATCCCCGTCATAATAAAGTGATATCTCGTTGGTTCCACTTGAAGTCGATCTGCCATCTGTCAAGCCTCCCAAATAGTGTATCGAAAAGGTGCTTCCCGGGCCCACAGGGGTGTTGCACTGGATCTCCCACTCTATTGTGATGGGGTTCCCCGCTGTGGGTATGAATGCTTTGTTCGTTCCATAGGCGCCCCCACCTAAAGCTGGAGATCCTGTAGCGATGTGGGATCTGAGAGTTAAAGTGCCGTCTGCATTGGGGACCAGCATGAAGGAAAGTCCAGCTTCACCATACGCCCTCTGCCACCAGCCATCAGCATCCGTGATGTCCCTTAACTGATCAACTAGTGAAGGCAATCTATTCACCGTTAAAGAAGCCTCTAGTTCCTTATAACTCGACTGCGGAACTTCCCGTCTCTCGTCCCTCTCAGCCCTGGATCCTCTCCTGGGTCCTCGCCCACCCGTGTCAATTGGTGTCGGTGCTACCTCGGGGGAGACAGCTGCCTCGACGCCCCAGTTCATCCCGCCCCAGCCGAATCTGATTTCCTTATACTGGCCTGATGCATAGGTTGATGTCAACCTAGCGCTTGAGTTACCGCATGTCTTCACGTCGGCATCAGCTTCAACCCAGGGAATGGTGATGAAGCCCTGCCCCACACCCACAACCTCGTTTATCCAGTCAGAGGGATCCCAGAATGAAATGTATGAATCTGAGGCCTTCGCCGGGCCGATTATCATTCTAGCCCCCAAATCCGCGACGCCTTGGGCGGCGAAACCGCATAGCAACTCAGCGAAACTCGACAACTGGACCTCAACCTTGCCCAGGAACTCAGCGGAGCCGACGTTTTTGATTTCAGCGTTGCCGAGTAGTTCTTCAGAATCGGGATGTCTGACAACGGTCTTACCAAGTAATTCGACGAGAGCTGTCCGCCTTAACTCTAAAATCGACCCTAAATTTCGGTAGGCGTTCGTCAGGCCGATCGAGAAAATCGCCTTGAGCCAGACAGGGAGGGCGGGATGCCCAATGACCGCTCTGCCGAGGAGGTCGATTGAATGCGTAATATCCACTATGCCTTTGAGGTCCGACGAAGCTGTGCCCCTGACAACGCCTCTACCCAATAATTCAACTGAGCCTTGTCCCACCTCAGCCCTGGCGAAAAGCTCATCTGCGCCCTGCCCCACCTCAGCTCTAGCATAAAGACCACTGAGATCAGTTTGCCTGACTATACCTTTGGCATAGAGGACTCGAGTATCCTGAGCTTCGAACTTCGCGAGTAGATCCCCGCTATCCTGCCCCACTTCAGTCCGGGCATAAAGCACAGCCGAGCCGACGTTCTTGATGATTGCGTTGCACAACAATTCAGTTGAATGGGTGATGCTGGCCTTGCCGAGCAGTTCAGCGGAGCCTGGTTGCTGGATTTCGGTCCTGGCGAGGAGTTCAGCGGATCCTGATTGCCGTATAGTCCCCTTGCCTAGCAGATCCCGAGTAGCTTGCGACTCGAATTTGCCTAGTAACTCAGCGGAGCCCGATTGCTGGATATCGGCTTTGCCGAGGAGATCAGCGGAATCTTGCCTCACTTCACATCGGGCATAAAGGCTTTCGGAACTCTGGCCTACCTCGGATCGCGCTAGAAGACTCCGAGACGAACCCCATATCGACATGGACGCGGACCCCGACACTATCTAAATGGTTACTCTGTCTTTAACTCTTTAATACCTTGATGCATTCTAATCTCCTGAAGAAGATTGGCTCAAAAGGTCACCCGGGGCACCCTCAAGAGGTTCGAGGTCTACATCACGGATCTTGAAGGAAACGCGCAGGATCCGGATACATGTGATGTCAAGCTCATCAAACAGGGAGAATACAGCTATGACTCGCCGAAGGGACCATACACCTGCTCGAAGAGGGTCACTGGTTATTGGTACGCAGATGTAGCTTTATCCAGCTCGATGACGCTGGGAAACTGGGTCGCAAATTTCGAGTGGAAGAAAGACGGCGTAAAGGATGCTGCCTACTTTGACTTCATAGTAGTCGACATGGTCAGACCCTATATCAACCAAACCAATACTCCCCCGAACGTGAAATTAGTGGGTTAGAATCATGACCAGCCCAGCCCTCAACCGTAGGACCAGACGAGGTCTCAACAAGAGGCTAGGGCATCCTCGCAATGTCCCCCTGAAGATAATCGAATGGAAGACAGTGGTCGTCCGGGAATGGGAGGAAAACGGGGTCAAGCACAACAGCCACAAACACTCCTTCAGCATAGGCTCTACTGGAGAAGCAGCCCACACCCATACCCAAACGGCCTTTGCCGTGAAGCCAGGGGTGAATTGCACTGATACCCATTCCCATTCCCTCACCGTCAACGCGGGCACGAATCATACACATACCTTCTCGGGTTACACCGCGCTAGCTACCGCTAGCGATATCAATCATACCCACACCATCAGCATAACCTCTCAAGCTGGCACCGCACACACCCATGGCTTTCCCACTCCCTGGCCCGCCGATGGCTGCGCCCAATGTGAAGGCTTCGAGCATACACATGATGCCACGGGCGATAACTCCGGAGAGTCGACCCATACCCACGGCCTCCCCGGCGCGACGGGAAACGGCGTCGGCATTCTCCGATGGCACAAGCACAGCATAAACCTAACATCAGACGCAGGGCAAGCGCACTCGCACACGGGCGGCACCGGTACCATCTCGGAGGTCTCCTGCAACGAGGGCTACGCCCATGATCATAACGACACTATAGATACCTCCTCCGAGGAATCAGCCCACACCCACGACATTATCGGCGATACCGAAGACGAAGGCGAGCCCATAGACGGCTCCGCTGAACTGCTCGGCAAATTCGAGGTCGGGCAGGATTCCGCTGAACTTCTCGGCAAAGCCGATATTCAACATTCAGGCTCCGCTGAGCTGCTGGGCAGATTCGAGGCTCAGGCCATCTCTGAGCTGCTCGGCAAGGCAAAGATTCAACAATCGGACTCCGCCGAATTGCTAGCTAATTTCCGTGTAAGCTGTCCCCGTCTAATGGGGGATAACTGGCAGCGGAAGATGTGGTTCGACGGAACCAACTACTGGAGAGGACGATACTGCGCGACGGACAGTGCCCTCAAATTCGAGTGGATCGCAGCAGCTGGTCTTGCGGGTAATACCTGGGCAGAGAACGCAGTGGCGAGGATAACCGACGTAGCATATCCCGGGATATCCGCTGACTTCACCGTCCTAGGCAGTGAAACCGGCATACCGACGACCATCCACTACTCAGACGGTGTATCCTCATGGGTTGCCGAGAGCGACGGGGTGGGCATCTTAAACTGGGGCTGGCAGAATACTTTCAAGGTCTTCGACGGCGGCGTCGCGGGCGATAGCTACCAGCAGGTCAATCTCGGCGCGAATAGGAAACCCGTTAATCCCCTCCTGTGGGCGACCGCTGTTTTCATCGACGTTTCCGAGGGAGAACAATGGGTTAAAACACGGAAGCAAACCAACGCGTTCGATATCACAGTATGGGACGCCGAGCAAGATGTCAGTGACAACACTAATGTTAACCTGATCTACGGATGCTCCTCGAGGTCGATGGGCGCAGCCGGCCCCGAAGCCGACGACGTCATGTGGGTCTATAAGGAAGGCGAGGCCCTCAAATCCCGGTACTATACGGGTGTTGCGTGGCAGGCCATCCAGGATATCGACACCACGACGTTCGCGGGGGCAGCGGTTTGGGATTTCGAGCATGGAGAGATCGCCGAGGATAACGAAGGCCATCTCGTCTACGTTGATGCTGATGGCTCGGTCCAGTGGAAAACTAGGGCTGCCGGCGCCGCGGCGGCTTGGTCGGCAGCCGAGGAACTGCATGCAGCCATTCATCTTCACTATGGGGTAGGCATTGTCGATCATGGCAGCGGATGGATCTGGGCGATCTGGGTAGACGATATTGTAATTGAGTATAGAGTATACCAAAGCCCTGGAATATGGTATCCTCTACTCGCTAATGATCCTCTCATATTCGATACGGCGACAGAGGGAGTTATAGACACGAGCACGGCCGAACAGCCGCAAACGCCTGATAATATACCTTCAGGTGAGGCCGTTCCAATATGCTGGATAGGCGAGACAGCGCCAGCGACGCCCTGCGAAGTTGGCTGGGGCATCCTGATCGAATACTCCATCGGATCCCTGAAGAGCGTACTCGACGTAAGGCAACTGACTTCGACTGACCTCTATGCCCGCCTAGAAGTGGGGCAAGGTTCCGCCGATCTCCTCGGAAAAGGAGATGTGCGGCAATCGGCCTCCGCTGAGCTCCTGGGCAAGGCAGTCATCAGGCATGTGGGGACCCCGGCCGAGCTCCTGAGCAAGGCAGTCATCAGGCAGTCGGGCTCCGCTGAGCTTCTGGGCAAGATCGAAGTCAGACAGTCAGGTTCCGTTGAACTTCTCGGCAAATTCGAGGCTCAAGACACTGCTGAGCTTCTGGGTAAGGCCGTTATCAGACACTCGGCCTCCGCTGAGCTTCTGGGTAAGGCCGTTATCAGACATGTGGGCACACCCGTCGAGTTACTTGGCAAGGCCATCATCAGACACTCGGATACCGCTGAGCTTCTGGGTAAGGCCGAGATCAGAAACATCGGCTCCGCTGAGCTACTTGGGAAATTCTTCGTAAGGCATGTAGGCACCCCTGTGGACCTCCTCGCTAAGTTCATCGTCAGACATTCAGACTCCGCTGAGCTTCTGGGCAAGGCCATCATCCGACACTCGGCCTCCGCTGAGCTTCTGGGTAAGGCCGTCATCCGACACTCGGATACCGCTGAGCTTCTGGGTAAGGCCGTCATCAAAAACATCGGCTCTGCTGAACTCTTTGGCAAGGCCGTAATCAGACACTCGGCCTCCGCTGAGCTTCTGGGTAAGACCGTCATCAGGCAGTCGGGCTTCGCTGAGCTTCTGGGCAAGGCCATCATCCGACACTCGGATACCGCTGAGGTCCTGGGTAAGGCCGAAATCAAAAACATCGGCTTCGCTGAACTTCTGGGCAAGGCCATCATCAGACACTCGGCCTCCGCTGAGCTTCTGGGTAAGACCGTCATCCGACACTCGGCCTCCGCTGAGCTTCTGGGCAAGGCCATCATCCGACACTCAGATTCCGCTGAGGTTCTGGGCAAGGGAATAATCCGGCATACGGATACCCTAGAGCTGGTCGCCAGATGCGTCATACGCCATAGCGCTACGAAGGATCTAGACGCGAATCTGGAAATCGTCCATTGGATAGATCTGTACTCCAAATCAATAATTCGTCATTCAGCCACGCTCAATCTTCCGGCCAGATTCTGGACGCGATTTCCTAGGCGACTCTGGACGAGCCGTCGTTATATCAACGGCGTCATTGAACTCGACGAGAAGCTCCTCGGAGATGCCATTCTAGAATACGTCATTGAGGGCGTTATGGAGGACACGCAGGGCTACCTCGATAACGCGGGTCTTCCATATTCGGATTGGACCGATATCACCTTGGTGCCCGTTCAGATACTGCGCGCGGTAACCTATGGCACCGTCGCCGCCCTCTACGCGAGGCATACTCAGACATTCCGAAGCCAAGTGATCCCCAGCATAACCCCTGTCACGGTGACCGTCATTGGCGATGCCGAGAAGGCCATGAATTACTGGGAGGATCGAATGGTTCAGATGCTCGAATTCTACATCACCTCGCAGGGTGGAGACGTAATGTTGACGAGCACGCCGGACGAGGAGCCGGTTTTCAGCATGGAGGACATCCCCGAGGAGGTAACGGAATTCGTTTCCTGGCGCATCTGGCTGCAGGAGAGAGGTAACTGATGGAGGGATCTGAATATGCCGTTATACGATGAAGACGTTGAGCTCCTGAGCAAGGTCGAAGTGGGACAAAATTCAGCAGTTCTTCTTGGCAAGGCTGAAATCAAAAACATCGGCTCCGCTGAGCTCCTCGGCAGATTCGAGGCTCAGGCCACCGTTGAATTACCTGGAAAATTCGATGTTGGTCAGAACTTCGCTGATCTCCTCGGCGAAGTCGAAGTCAAGAATATCGGCTCCGCTGACCTCCCCGCCATATTCTGGGTCCGTCATCCCTATAGACTATGGACGAATCGTCGCTATCTCAATGGCGTCATAGAATTGACTGAGCTCCTCATCGGGAACGCCATCCTTGAATACGTCATCGAGGGCGTTATGCAGGACATCCAGAGCTATCTCATAAACGCCGGGCTTGATTATTCGGGATGGACCAACATCGTTCTCACCCCGAAGCTTATCAGGCGCGCCACGACCTATGGCACCGTTGCTGCTCTCTACGCGCGGAGAGCCAAGACCTTCGCCACCCGCGTGATCCCCACTATGGCGCCCGTCGCTCTCACCGTCATCGGCGACGAGGAGAGGGCTATGAA
>JAOZHO010000003.1 GCA_026014875.1 Candidatus Bathyarchaeota archaeon
AGGATAGATAGACTGGTTTATAGCTGATTTCTGTGTTAACTTGATTGATAAATAGGTATAATGAGAAGACTAGAGTGCTTAAAATAGAAAAAAACCTAAAATCAATACCCGGTCATATAATTTCTAAACACACTAGCGCGCGAAATAAAGTTTCCCTAAGTGCTAATAAGACTTTAAAAGAATCCTATTAACGAAGTACCATGAAAGCTGTTGTTTATGAAGAATATGGACCCCCGGAGGTTCTTCAGCTCCAAGAGGTAGAGAAACCTACTCCAAAGGACAATGAAATACTGATAAAGATATTCGCTACAACTGTACACAGGGGGGACGTGAGGATGCGCGTGCCCTCGCTCGGGTTCTCTTCGCGCGCGAACCCTCAATGGCTCCTAGGGCGATTCTATTTGGGTCTGTTTAAACCAAAAAGAAAGATACTGGGGATGGAGCTAGCAGGAGAGATTGAGTCGGTAGGCGAAAATGTAACAAAATTCAGTGTAGGGGACCAGGTTTTCGCGTCCACCTACCCGGGGTTTAGTTGGGGTGCCTATGCTGAGTACAAGTGTCTCCCTGAGGACGGGATGATAGCCATAAAACCGGTCAACATGACCTGGGGGGAAGCCGCCGCCGTTCCTAATGGGGGGACAACGGCGTTGTACTACATCAGGGATCAGGGGAATGTCCAGAGCGGGCAGAGAGTCCTCATCAATGGGGCTTCCGGGAGTCTGGGTTCTTTTGCTGTGCAGCTCGCCAAGTACTTTGGGGCGGAGGTTACCGGGGTATGCAGCACCTCGAATCTGGATTGGGTGAAAGATCTGGGGGCCGATGAGGTGGTTGATTACACTGAAGAGGATTTCACGGAGAGAGGAGAGCTTTATGACCTCATCTTCGATGCAGTTGGTAAAAGCTCGAAATCGAAGTGCATGAAAGCACTGGCTCCGAACGGGACCTTCGTGACTAGCAATAAGGGGGACGCACCCTTGAGGGCTGAAGATCTGGTTTTCCTCAGAGAGCTTGTTGAGGCGGGGAAGCTTAAATCGGTCATAGATAGGCGCTATCCTTTGGAAGAGATTATCGAGGCTCACAGGTATGTCGATAAAGGGCACAAAAAGGGAAATGTAGTCATAATTGTGGCGCATAACGGCAAGACCTGACAAAGCGCTGCACCTGCCGCTATGAAGCGCACGACCGCCACACACATAACCCGCCCCACCACCACAACCCCCATGGAACCCATCGACACACTCCTCACCCGCCGAACCGTCAGAAAATACGCCCAAACCCCAATCCCCCAAGAGAAGATCGACAAAATCCTCGAGGCCGGCCGCCAATCCCCCAGCGCCGTCAACCGACAACCCTGGCACTTCATCCTCATAACCGACCAATCCCTCAAGGACAGACTCGGCAACGGCATATTCAACCGCCACATCCGCAAAAGCGCATTCACAATCATCGGAACATACACCACACACGACAAAATCTCCAAACGCTGGGGCCTCGTAGACACCACCATCGCCCTCCAAACCATGGCCATCGCCGCCCACCTACAAGACATCGGCACATGCTGGATAGGAGACTACAACGAACAAAAGCTCCGGGAAACCCTCAACATCCCCGAAACCACAAGCATCGCAGCCCTCATCACATTCGGAACCCCCCAAAACACACCCGCACCCAAAAAAAAGAAACCCCTAAACCAAATACTTCACACCAACACCTGGTAAACAACCCCCCCCAAAACACCAAAGCAAAACAGTAGTTATTCAGTAGCTAAACAGTACCAAAACCACACCAAAACAAACCCAAAAACACCGCCAAACCACCAAACAAACCCCAAAACAACCCCAAACACACCAACCCCCCAAAAAAATAAAAAAACGCGCGCGACCTACCCCCCACTAACCTAGACAACACACCAAACCAGAAACTAAACCAGACTACAAACGCCTGAACCGATTAGCCGTCTTCGTCGCCCAACCATTCTGCCGAATCCTTGGAGAAGACCCAAACCCACACGCAGAACACGCCTTATGCCGCAAATGATACGACCTACTCCCACACCGCCGACAACGAATATGAACCCGCTTACCATGATGAAGCGCATGCTTAGTAGGCAACAGAAACCCCTCAAGCAGGAGGAGGAGAGATCATGATCACATTATCCCCACGCAGGATAATAGTCCCCAGATCCACCGCCGCCGACGGATCACTCACATTCTCTGCATCCTTCAAAACCAGATTAACATGCTGATCGAACCCCTCCAAAGTACCCCGAAGAGTCCGCCCACCCCGCAACTTAATCAAAACAGTCTTACCCAAACTCGCATCCAAGACCCGCTCAATCATCTCAGCCAAACACCCACACCCCAAACACCAAAACCGAAATTTCTCCGACAGAGCAATACCGAAGTAATACGATACAAATTTAAAGGTTTGTATAACCCCCAACAACCCCCAGACCCCCCAAAACACCCCCAAACCAACAACCAAACCCTAAAACCCACCCCGCAACAACATTTATTAACAAGCTACCTACACCGTACTTAGCCTCTATCAGGTTTGGACGGCTTCTAACCGGATGATAAGTACCGAGAGAGGGGGAATCAAGTTAGACCGGATAACATACCCCCCCAAAACTCCATTTACACCAACCAGTTCTAGTTAAAGGTGGAGAGAGAATGTTACTATCAGATCAAGATCATTGGGACGTTATGAAATCCTTCTTCACAGAAGAAGGCCTAGTCAAGCAGCACCTGGACAGCTACAACGACTTCGTCCAGAACACGCTGCAACACATCATCGACGAGATCCGCGGCATCCAGATCGAGACGCCCGGACGCACATACGATATAAAGTTCGGCACCATCGAGGTCGACAAGCCCCGAGTCGTCGAGGTGGACGGCACCGTCCGCAGCGTCTACCCCCGGGAGGCCCGGATCCGGAACCTCACCTACTCAGCCCCCCTCTACCTCGACATCATCCTCGACGACGAGGGTCGAGAGACCCTCGAGTGCGTCAACATCGGCAACCTCCCCATCATGGTCAAATCCGACCTCTGCCTCCTCTCCAAACACACTCCAGATGAACTCATCAGCATCGGCGAGGACCCCAAAGAGGTCGGCGGATACTTCATAGTCAACGGATCGGAACGAGTCATCGTCAGCCTCGAGGACCTCGCCCCCAACCGGGTCCTAATCGAGACCGACAACAGGGGCTCCAGACCAGTCTACAGGGGCAAAGTATTCTCAACGACAGTAGGATTCAGGGCCCGCATCGAGATGGCCCTCAAAGCCAAAGGGGAAATGGTCATCAGCATCCCCGGAGTCCCCGTACCCGTACCCTTCGTCATCCTCATGAGAGCCCTCGGCGTCGAGACAGACCGAAAAGTCGCCGAGATGGTGAGCCTCGACCCCGAGATCCTCAACGAACTCGAGACCAGCTTCAGTGACGCCGCAGATGCCCAGACAATCGAGGAAGCCATCCTCTACATCGGCAACAGAGTCGCATTCGGCCAGGTCCGGGAATTCAGGCTCAAACGGGCAGAGACCATCATCGATCGAAACCTCCTCCCCCACATCGGAAGGGAGCCCACAGACCGCCTCGACAAAGCCATATTCCTAGGCGAGATGGCCTCCCGAATCATCGAGCTCAAATTCGGCCGGAGAGAGGAAGACGACAAAGATCACCTCAAGAACAAGAGGACCAAGCTCGCGGGCCCCCTCCTAGCCGAGTTGTTCAGGAGCGCATTCTGGAGCCTTTACCGGGACATGCGCTACCAGTTCCGCAGGATGAGCACCCGCAGAAAAGGAGTCCTCATCAGCGCCGCCGTAAGACCCGGCATCATCAGCAGCAGGGTCCAGCACGCCCTCGCCACCGGCAACTGGCGCAGGGGCCGCGTCGGCATGACCCAGCTCCTCGATAGAACCAACACACTCTCCACCCTCAGCCATCTACGGCGGCTCCAGAGCCCCCTGAGCAGGAGTCAGCCCAACTTCGAGGCTAGGGACCTCCACTCGACCCACTGGGGCCGGCTCTGCCCCAACGAGACCCCCGAGGGTGCCAACTGCGGTCTCGTCAAGAATCTGGCCCTCATGGCCAGCATCTCCGTCGGGACCGACCCCGAGAAGATCAAGCGAACCCTCCTCTACTTGGGAGTCACCCCCGCAAAGGACGCCGACGAGAAACTCCGCCACAAGGGAGCCAAGCTATTCGTGGAGGGTTACCTCCTCGGATACACCACCCTCCCCGACCAGCTCGTCGACACCGTCAGGGAGATGAGATGGAGAGGGGAGATCAGCGGCGAGGTGAACATCGCCTTCTACTCGGACCACAACGAGATCTATGTCAACTGCGACGAGGGTCGCATCAGGAGACCCCTCATCCTCGTGAGAGAGGGCAAGCCCCTCCTCAAGGCGAGGCACGTCCGTAACATCCAGCAAGGCCGCTGGCAGTGGAGCGACTTGATCCGCGAGGGCATCATCGAGTACATCGACGCCGAAGAGGAGGAGAACGCCCTCATCGCCACGGACAACACCAAGGTCACCGAGGAGCACACCCACATGGAGATCTGCATCTACGCTATCCTCGGCGTCACGGCATCTATAATCCCATTCCCCGAGCACAACCAGTCCCCTAGGAACACCTACCAGGCCGCCATGGCCAAGCAGGCCCCCGGGATGTACGCCCTCAACTTCAGGGACCGCACCGACACTAGGGGCCACCTCCTCCACTACCCCCAGATGCCCCTCGCCCAGACCCGCCCCATGGAGATCATGGGATTCAACGACCGCCCCGCGGGCCAGAACTACGTCGTCGCGGTCCTCAGCTCCAACGGATACAACATGGAGGACGCCATCATATTCAATAAATCCAGCATCGAAAGGGGCCTAGGCCACAGCAGCTTCTACCGTATCTACAAGGCTGTTTGCAAACAATACCTGGGAGGAGCCAAGGACAGACTCACTCTCCCCGAACCCGGTATCCGAGGATACCACGGAGCCGAATCCTACAGGATGCTCGAGGAAGATGGCCTCATCTCCACCGAGGCCCAGGTGAAAGGCGGAGACATCCTCATCGGCAAGACGAGCCCCCCCAGATTCAGCGAGGAATACAGAGGCTTCGAGATCCGAGGACCCCAACTCAGGGACTCCAGCATCGCCGTCAGGCCCACGGAACAAGGAGTCGTCGACTCCGTATTCGTCACCAAGGACATCGAGGGCAGCCACCTCGTCAAAGTCAAAGTCAGGAGCCACAGGGTCCCGGAAATCGGGGACAAATTCGTCTCCCGCCACGGCCAGAAGGGGGTCATCGGCATGGTGATCCCCCAAGAGGACATGCCCTTCAGCGCTCAGGGAACCGTCCCCGACATCATGATCAACCCCCACGCATTCCCCAGTCGAATGACCGTAGGCCAATTCCTCGAATCCGTAGCCGGCAAAGCGGCAGCCCTCCAGGGCGAGATGGTGGACGGCACACCATTCATCAACGAACCCCTCGAGAGCATATCAGAGATACTAAGAAAACTCGGCCTCGAGCCCGGAGGCCGCGAGCTCATGTACGACGGCCAGAGCGGGCGCATGTTCGAATCCCACATCTACGTCGGCCTCACATTCTATCAGAAGCTCCACCACATGGTGGTCGACAAGATCCACGCTAGGGCCCGAGGCCAAGTCCAGATGCTCACACGCCAGCCCACGGAGGGCAGAGCCAGAGGCGGAGGCCTCAGATTCGGAGAGATGGAGAGGGACTGCCTCGTAGGCCACGGAACTGCAATGCTACTCAAGGACAGACTTCTCGAGGAATCAGACGCCTACACCATCTACGTCTGCGAACGCTGCGGAAAACTCGCATTCTACGACATCAGGCAGAGGAAATACGTTTGCCCCATATGTGAGGGAAAGGGAAACGTGGAACCGGTGACCGTCTCCTACGCATTCAAGCTCCTCCTACAGGAGCTCCAGAGCCTCTGCCTGTCACCGACCCTGGAGCTGGCCAAGGAGGTTGGATGAGAATGTCCAAGGTCATCGACGCAATCAAATTCGGGGTCCTCCCCCCCGACGAGATCCGACGCCTTAGCGTGGTCGAGATAAACACATCAGACACCTACGACGAGGACGGCGGCTCCATCGCCGGCGGCCTCATGGACCAGAGACTAGGCACCCTGGAACCCAGGATGCGCTGCAGGACCTGCGGAAACATCTCCATAAACTGCCCCGGCCATTACGGCCACATCGAGTTGGCAGTCCCCGTAATCCACGTCGAGTTCGCCAAGCACATCTACAAGCTCCTCTCCACGACATGCAGGAGCTGCGGACGTGTCCTCCTAACTCCGGAGGTGAACGAGGCTTATCGGGAACGCCGAGACAAAGAGAGCAAACTCTTCGGAAAAGTAAGCATTGAGACATCGAAAGAGATAGTCAAAAATGCCAAGAAGTATAAAAAATTCAAGGACTGCCCGGTCTGCGGGATGACCCAGTCCAACGTAAAGTTCGCAAAGCCCACGAGCTTCTTAGAGATCGAAGAAGAAGAATTCAAAACGGGCGACGAGTCTTCCATGGAGGAGATCAGCCGCAGACTCACCCCCAACATGATCAGAGAATGGTTCGAGAGGATCCCCGAGGAGGACCTCAAGCTCCTCGACTTCGATCCCGATGTAGCCCGCCCGGAATGGATGATCCTCCAAGTCCTACCCGTACCTCCCGTGGACGTGCGACCCAGCATCATCCTCGAATCAGGCATCAGGGCTGAGGACGACCTGACCCACAAGCTCGTCGATATCATCAGGATCAATCAGAGGCTCAGAGAGAACATCGAAGCGGGAGCCCCGACCCTCATCATCGAGGACCTATCGGAGCTCCTCCAGTACCATGCCACAACTTACTTCAACAACGAGGTCTCCGGGATCCCCCCTGCACGCCACAGGAGCGGACGCACGCTGAAGAGCTTGGCCCAGAGACTCAAGGGGAAAGAGGGGAGGTTCAGAGGAAACCTGTCGGGAAAGAGGGTCGACTACTCCGCCCGGACAGTAATTTCCCCGGATCCCAACCTCGACATCAACGACGTCGGAGTGCCGGTGCACATCGCAATGAGGCTCACCGTACCCGACGTAGTTACCGAGAGAAACCTCGAGGAAATGAGGCACCTCGTCAGAAACGGCCCCTCCAAGCACCCGGGCGCCCTGTATATCATCAGGCCAGACGGGAAACGGATACGCCTCGAGTTCGTAACAGACAAGAACCTCGTGGCCGAGTCCATAGAGCCCGGCTTCGTCATCGAGCGCCACCTCAAGGAAGGGGACATCGCTCTATTCAACCGGCAGCCCAGCCTCCACAGGATGAGTATCATGGCCCACAAGGTCAAGGTACTCCCCTACAGGACCTTCAGGATGCACCTCACCGTCTGCCCCCCCTACAACGCCGACTTTGACGGGGACGAGATGAACCTCCACATCCCCCAGAGCAAAGAGGCCCAGACCGAGGCCAGGCTCCTGATGCAGGTGCAGGACCAGATCCTCTCCCCCAGGTACGGCGCACCCATCATAGGAGCAACCAAGGACTTCCTCACCGGAGCATATCTCCTGACAAGGAAAGAGACGATGCTCACCCAAGACGAGGTCGGGAAGCTCCTCGCCGCCACGAACTACGTTGGGCCGGAACCCGAACCAGTGGTCCTAGAGCCCGAGCCCCTCTGGTCAGGGAAAGACATCTTCAGCCTGTTCATGCCCGATGACTTCAACTTCGTGACCAGAGCAAACATCTGCCTCCACCATCCCGATTGCGAGAGGGAAGACTGCCAATACGACGCATATGTCACGATAAGGGATGGAAAGCTCAAGACAGGCGTCATCGATAGGAACACCATAGGCGCTGAGAGAGCCGAAACCATCTTCCACAGGATCATCAAGGACTATGGTACAGACGCGGGTCACGACTTCCTCAACAGCGTCACGAAGGTCATCAACGAGTACCTCAGCATTAAAGGATTCACATACTCAGTAGACGAACTCATCATCGGACCCAAGGAAAGAAACGAGATCAACAGGGTCATGAGAAGGATGGAGAGGAACGTCGACAAACTCATCGACGAGCTCAGCTCTGGGGAGCTGGAACGCCTGCCAGGCCAAAGCCTCCAAGAAACTTTCGAGATCCAGGTGATGAGCGAGCTCGCCAAAGCGAGGGATAAAGCAGGCGAGACTGTCGAATCAGGCCTCGGGATGAAGAACTCCGGCATCGTGATGGCGCGAAGCGGGGCGAGGGGATCAAGCCTCAACATCGGTCAGATGATGGGGAGCGTAGGGCAGCAGGCCATCCGTGGGAAACGGATTATGAGGGGCTATATGAATAGGACTCTCGCTCATTTCAAGGTGCACGATCCAGCCCCCAGGGCGAGAGGTTTCGTCTACAACTGCTACAGAGATGGACTCGATCCCATCGAGTTCTTCTTCCACTCCATGGGTGGTAGAGAGGGGCTTGTGGACACTGCCGTCCGCACACAGCAAAGCGGATACATGCAGCGCCGGCTCATCAACGCCTTGGAGCACCTCAGGGTCGAGTACGACGGCACCGTCAGGAACTCCTCGGGAAATATTGTCCAGTTCAGATACGGCGAGGACGGCGTAGACCCGGCCAAGAGCGACCACGGAAAAGCGGTCGATGTCGAGAATCTCATCGAGCGGGTGAAGATCGCAATCCCAAAAGGTAGAGCAGCCTCAGAAAAGTACATCGCAGGAAAGCTCGAGGAAAACTCTGAAGCACTCACCCCAAACCTTGTCAACGAACTCAAAGAGAATCTCGTCTCATCGAAGATGTCAAAGCAAGGCGTAGACACCGTCATCGAGACAGTTGTCCGGAGCTACGATTTCAGCCTCGTGGAGCCGGGAGAAGCAGTTGGGACCATCGCGGCCCAGTCCATCGGAGAGCCTGGCACTCAGATGACTCTCAGGACCTTTCACTATGCGGGTGTAGCGGAGCTTAACGTCACCTTGGGACTCCCGAGGCTTATAGAGCTCGTGGACGCCAGAAGGCAGCCCTCCACACCCGTCATGAACATATACCTAGACTCGAAACACAAGAGGAGTAAGGCGAAAACAAGAGAGGTTGCGGAGAAGCTAACATACACAGTGCTCGACGATGTCGTCGATGTGATCAACGTCGATCTAAAGGAAGACGCCATCAAGTTCTCACTATCGCCAGAGTACATGGAGAACCTGAACGTAGAGATGGCTGATGTCGAGAAGGCTCTCCCAATGAAGTTCGAAAAGATTGACGACAGCTCGTTCCGGATAGAACTTTCTGAAGAGAAGAATAAAGATCCGGATAAACTGGTCGCTAAGATTATTACGACCCCCATAAGGGGAATTCCAGAGATCAACCGGGTAATAACGACCTACGAGAACGGGGAATGGGTCATCAGAACAGACGGTTCAAATCTCGGGGGCGTCCTCAGTATCGAGGGCGTCGACCCTACTAGGACGACGACAAACGACATCCATGAGATAGCGGCGATACTGGGGATCGAAGCTGCGAGGAACGCCCTCATCAAGGAGGCTCACGCAGTCTTGGAGGAGCAGGGTCTTGATGTCGACATTAGGCATGTCATGCTTGTCTCGGATATTATGACGAACACTGGTGGGATACAGCAGATTGGCCGTCATGGTATCAGCGGGAAGAAGAGCAGCGTCTTGGCGAGAGCCGCCTTCGAGTTGACCATCCAGCATCTGGTTAACGCAGCGATCAAGGGTGAGACCGATCCCCTTAAAGGGGTGATCGAGAACATCATTGTCGGCCAGTCGATGCCCCTGGGTACAGGGAGTGTCGAGCTGTTCATGACGATGGGAGGCAAGAAGGATGAGTAGCGTCGACCACGAGCTCAGGATGGCCTTCAGGACTGGGCGCATCCATCTGGGCTCAAAGGTGGCCATCAGGGAGCTCCGTCGAGGCAGGGCTCTGATGGTGATACTCTCCTCCAACTGCCCTTCGGCGATCAGGGAGGAGATAGATAACTACGGAAAGCTCTCCAGCATTCCTGTGCTCCACCATCAGAAGGACAGCATGGATCTGGGGATCCTCTGCGGTAAGCCATTCCCCGTATCATCATTAGTGATAAGCGACCCGGGGGACTCGAAGATCCTCGATCTGGCGAGGGAGTAGCATGCTCAGCAACATCAAGATAACCGAGAACGAGATGCGGTATATGGCCCTCCTCGAGAACATGACGGGGGCTACGATTGTGGATTGCATCATCGAGGATGACGACGAAACGGTCATCTTCGCCGTGAAGAAAGGGGAGGTCGGTCTCGCCGTGGGTAAGGGCGGTGAGAAGATCAAGCGCTTCCGAAGGATGACCAACAAGCAGGTGGAGATCTACGAGTACATCGACGACGCCGAGAGGTTCATCCGGAACGCGTTGAAGCCGGCGAAGGTCAAGGAGATCCGCCTGGTGGACAGGGTGGGGGGCGACCGCATCGCCATGGTGAACGTTGAGACCAAGGACAAGGGCATCGCCATCGGCAGGAATGGTTCGAACATCAAGAAGATCAGGTTCCTCGCCGAGCGTTATTTCGGGCTCAGCACTGTCGTGATCAACTAGGGTTCAGCTTGGCTGCCCGTCTTGGGCGGGTCTTTCTCTTTATCATCATCTTTGTGTGTTAGGGGAGACGCCCGGTTCGTCTCTGGCCGTGTTGAATCGGTGTAGTTAGGACTGGTGTTCGGGTGGGGGGGACCCTCCTGTTTTATTTTTTTGGTGGGGAAAGTGGGTTTTGGCTTGGTTTGGGGGGTTTGTTTG
>JAOZHO010000013.1 GCA_026014875.1 Candidatus Bathyarchaeota archaeon
GCCCACTAGGACTATCATGGGCTCCTTCCCCCAGTCCCCCAGGTGGTAGATGACGTCGGGGACCCTCCCGACACGCTTTATGGCCTCCTGTGAACCCCAGAAGGTCGTGCCCCCCTCCTTCTCCTTGATCTCAGGAGGCTCCTCCCGCCGGTCATAGTAGGAGACTACGAAGCCCATTCTTCTGCAGGTCTCTACGGTCTCCTCTGAGTACCTCAGGTTCATCCCTGCTCTGTAGGTTCGGTCGTAGGCCATGACGGCGAGGATGGTTCGAGCGATATGCCCGGAGACCCCGTAGGCTGGGCAGCCTGTGGCCTTGACGCCTTTCGCCTTCCTGAAGAGCCGTCCCTCAACTGCGGCGACGTCATTCAGATTTGTGGCGTAGGGAAGGGCCATGCCAACGTTCATTTGGACCTCTGCGACCAGATCCCTCATCTCCGGAATGCCCTCTATGATGCCCACGGCATCGGATACGTTCTTTAGGACCGTGTACTTCTCGACCTCGTTCCACAGGTTCGCCATGTGGTTGAGGGGGCCATGCCCCTCGCCGATGCGGAGCCCGAACCTGATGCCTCTGTTCACGAACTGCTTGGCCACATCAACTGCCTCGGGTATGCTTTTCCCCTTCGCGAGCTCCGCAGCCACAGCCGATGAGAAGCTGCATCCGGTTCCATGAGTGTCCTTCGTGTCGTATCTCTCCGCTTCCAGGAGGGTGAAACCTCCGTCGTGGAGCAGGATGTCGACGGCCATCCCCTCCCTTTGCAGTATGTGACCTCCCTTAACGACGACAGCCTCGGGGCCCAGCTTGATGATCTTCTCGGCGGCCCTCTTCCCGTCTTCGAGGGACCCGATCTTCATTCCGGAGATGGCCTCTGCCTCCATGGCGTTGGGCGTGAGCACCGTCGCCAGCGGCAGGATCTTGTCTACGAGGCTGTCCTTGGCCTCGGGTTTGAGGAGGATGGCTCCGCTCTTCGCGATCATGACGGGGTCGACGCAGACGGGGAACCCGTATCGCTTGATCTCCTCAGCGACGACTTCAATTATATCGCTTGTGTGGAGCATGCCCGTCTTTGTGGCATCGACGCCTATGTCGTCCGCCACGGCCCTTATCTGGGCTCGGATGATGTCGGGATCGATGTCCTGAACGGCGGTGACCTCCAGGGTGTTCTGGGCGGTTATGGCGGTGATGGCGGACATGCCGTGGACGCCGAGGGCTGCGAAGGTTTTCAGGTCTCCCTGTATTCCTGCGCCGCCCCCGGAGTCGGAGCCGGCGATGGTCAAGGCGCACGGAACCTTGGACAGTATGAAATTAAACTTGGCTAGGTCTGTATCTACCATTCCCTCATCTCATGTCCCCCTTCTTACGCCCCGCGCGCGGTGGAAGCTGTGCTTGTCCTTAGGGAACTTGCCCGCCTTTACCTCCTCGATGTAGCCCCGGACGGCCTCCCCGATGACGTCGTTAAGGTTGGCGTAGGTCTTCGAGTGCTTGGGGCTGTACCCCTCGTCCATCCCGAGCATGTCGTTGACGACGAGGACCTGCCCGTCGCAGTGGACCCCCGCCCCGATGCCTATGGTCAGGACGCCGATCGCCTCTGTCACCTGTCTCGCGAGGTCTAGGGGGATGCACTCCAGGACGACGGAGAAGACTCCGAGCTCCTCAAGCTCCTTGGCGTCGGCGAGGATGCGCTCGGCCTCGCTCTTCTTCTTTCCCCTCACCTTCATGACTTCAGCCGTCTGCGGGAGCAGGCCGAGGTGGCCCATCACGGGGATGTCTTCTGCGACGAGGGCCCTCACAACCTCTGGCTTGTTTCCCTCCAGCTTGACTGAGTGGGCTCCAGCCTCGAGGAGCCTCCTAGCGTTCCTGAGGGCGTCCTCGACGGTGTCGTAGCTGTTGATTGGCAGGTCCCCTATGATGTGCGTGGACGGCGCCCCCTTGGCGACGGCCCCTGTGTGCCGTATCATGTCCTCCATGGTCACCTGCTTTGTGTCCTCGTAGCCGAGCACCACCATGCCGAGGCTGTCTCCCACGAGGATCATGTCTATCCCCGCTGTGTCCATTATCTTCGCTGTCTGGGCGTCGTACGCCGTGAGCATGGTCACCTTCCTTACGCCTTTGAGGCGTTTTATCTCCTCTAACTTCATTCCTTTCCCTCCATGAACCTGATCAGCGAGGTGAGGACATCGTTAACGGGCGTAGCCACGCCGTGCCTCCGTCCCAGCTCGCTTACCTTTCCGTTAAGGAAGCCTATCTCGGTCCTCCTCCCCTTCATGATGTCCTGGCACATCGACGATATGTTGGAGTAGGAGGCCGCGGCCCGTGAGATCTCCCCCTCCAAGTCGCCTTCGAGGATGACTCCCTCCTTCTGAGCGATCCTGATGCACTCGTCCACGATGCCCTTCCTGACCTCCCTCAGGCCCTCGACGGCTATCTCCGTGTTGGGCACCCTGAACAGGGCGGTGAGGGGATTGATGACGCAGTTCATCGTCAGCTTCCTCCAGACCTCGACATCCATCCGCTCCGATAGCTGGACCCCGAGGCCACACAGATCGAAGAGCCTCCCTATCTTCTCGCCTACGGCTGTCTTAGGGAGCACGGTCTCTCTGACCAGCTTGACCTCTATCCTCCCAGGTGACAGGAACTCCACACCCGTCGAGGCCAGCCCCCTGACCACGTCAACCTCCGGGCCAACGATGGACTGAACCAGGTCCTCGTTCCCGAGGCCGTTCTGCAGGACCAAGATTACAGTATCAGGCTTCAGGAGTGCTCTGAATTCGTTCACTGCCTCCTCTATGTCATAGGCCTTAGTCGTGAGGATAATCAGTGAGCCCCCTGGGATGCTGCCGAGCTCCGTCGAGGCGTCCAAGTCGAATGTCCCCTCGACCGCTCCAGTGACCTCCAGGCCCCGGGAGTTGACGGCGTCCATGTGTCCCCGCCTGCTGATGAGGAGGACATCCGTCTTCCTTGAGAGCATGGAGCCGTAGTAGCTGCCTATGGCACCGGCTCCCATGACGATAACCTTGGTGAAATCGGAAGCCTCAGTTGTCATGGAGCTTCGCGCGCGCGCGCAACTAGTTTTAGATTCGCCCATTTCAAACATGCGCTCGCCATAAGTTTGTTATATTGTCTCGATTTAACTTTTTTTACACCAATAAAATTTTAATTTATTGTGGGAGTGTTGCCGGCCCTGGAGCAAGGTTGAATAAACCCGGGAGCAGGAACCCGCCTGGCCGGACTTGAAGTACGTTCTCCCTGCGACGATTTACCCGACATCCAGGATCCCCGCGTCTCCATTAGGCCCCTAGCCTTCCCACACTTGATTGAACCGCACGCGCATTTGGGGGTAATAGGACTCTATTACATACGCGTGCGGTTACACCGCTGTATGGAGCGTATCCCCATTTAAAAGTTACGAGTGCCTTTTATAGGCGTTAACGATACATAAGAACGATCAATTTGGCTAATCAGTTTCCTAACATCATAAGACAATTCGCTTTATGTGTGAAGTCCAGAATGAAGATCGTCCTGATGACATACTCTTGGCTCTCCATTATCAGCCTCTGCATAGTTTACAGGGGGCTTCCACCACTTATCTTGCTTTTGAAGTTATTCTGCGCCGTGACAGGGGTGGCCCTTGGGATGTATCTCTGGAACGATGTCTGTGATTTCAAACAGGATATGGTTAGCATGGAGATTGTGGATCAATCCGCTTCAGTTCGACCACTTGTCAGGGGGCTGATATCTCAGAGGAGGGCTGGAGTCTTCTCGGCTCTGCTGGTAGCCTTGGGTCTGACGGCGTCGGCCCTGATAAACCTCGAAGTACTCCTGATACAACTCGCTTTCCTCGTCATCTATATACTCTACTCGACTGAGCCTATACGCCTCAAGAGAATGTTCTATTTGAAGCAGGTTACAGTAGCGATAGGCGGGGCCATAGCATGCATTTCCTCTGGTTTAGCGGTGGGCACCATAAGTATTCAACTACTCTACCTGACGGGTCTTTACGTTCTTTTTATCGCGGGAGTCAATCCCTTAGGCGACCTAAAGGACATTGAATCAGATCTTGCTGGAAGAGTAAAGACGGTGCCAACCGTGTTTGGGTCAGAATTTACGATAAGGCTGTCTCTCGCTACATTCACGGCTTGCGCTGCTACGACTTGGATTGGATATTCCAGTCTGGGTTTCAACATAGCCCTTCCTATCATCGGAAGCATTGTATTTCTAGCATGGTTTTATGTTATGTACCCTCTCCTCAGTCATTTGAGCGATTTGGAATACGTGATTAACAGGATATATAGTCGGGGTCTGCCGCTCTTCTTCATATTACAAATCGCTGTACTGTTGGGGAGCCTTCCTTTTTAGTTAGACTTAAGTGAATTGATAACCTCGAAAGTAGGTTGGAACTCACCCACTTCCCAAATCATCTCGAAGAGTTCGGTGAGCTTTTTGCCGACGACTCTGTCGTCTATTGATAAAGCGACTAGGAAGTTATCATTGAGTGAATTGGAGATCTCTATGATGTTACGGTGCCCATCAACGATACAGAAGGTATGAGGAAGATCTACAAATTTCAAAAATTCCCGTAGGTCTACTTTATTGGAAGTGAAATTGATAATTGTCTTCGCGAATGTTAATGAGAGCATCATCCTTAAATTCTGTAACTTTTTTGATAGGCTCTTTTTTCCAATTATGAGCCTGTTTATTATGTCACGTTCCGTGGATCTGAAGCAGGCCTCCATGACTCTCACATCGAAATAATTTGAAGCGAGAAGCACGCTCTTCTCCGCGGAATCATATAGATCAACAGCCTCGATAGCGAGGTCTTCGTATGTCCCCAAAATCTTAACTTTTTTATTAGATTCTACAAAGTCCGGGAGATTGAGTTCGTCTTCGATAAGATTCCTAACCTGACCTTCGATCTGTGTTCCCTTGAATTTCTCGATTAATCCCAGCCTATCTCTGGCATCATAGGTCCTTCTCATAGCGGGGATTAAGCGGCTATAAATTATGCTCCCAAAAGGTGTCTGCCTGTAGACGCCCTCCATCTTAATTACGAAACCCATATCCACGAGCTCTCTCAGCCTGGCGTAGTATTTCTTTGGTGTAAAACCTAACTCTTCTATGGCGTATCCCGATTTCTCTATGCCCTCGCCAGCGAGGAGGAAGATCTCGAGGGCATCCGGCTTGGATAGAACCTTGAATAGGTTAGCCAGACCTTCAGTACCCAGCTCGGGATCGTACATTACCTCGATTAGACATATGAAACTTTAAAGCATTATTTAGTATTGATCTCTATCCCTTTTCGCTACTTTCGCTCTATAAGATGATTCAGATTCTCTAGCACATATATGCGCGCGCGCATCCTCGCGAGGGGACGAGAGATACGGCGGGGACCGCCGGAATCAAGGCCTGTGGAGGAAGGGGCCTCTACACCATCTAAAATGGTGCAAGCCTATCCAGCGAAACAGGAAGCCCATCCCTTAAGGGGTGAGTAGTTCACATTAACATGAACGTAAGATAAAGATAAAGTTTAATTAAGATTAACCTAAACTATACATCCAATGGAGAAGGAGGACATGGAGAAAGGTATTTTACCCGTGGAGTTCGACCTCACCAAATCAGGGCTGGAATCCTGCTTCAAACCCTACAAAGTATTGATGCTGAAGTACTCTTGGCTCAGCCTGACCGAGGAGGAACCTAAGGGCTCAGGCCACCTCTGGCTGAAGGTCAATGAGCTGCTCCCGGATGGTGAAACCAAGAGCCGGGCCTCAGTCATCTTCGCGGCCAACGACTACGTGGACATGGGAATCTGGGACTTCAAGGACGCCACGGGCAAGGGAGGTCACCACAGGCTCTACTATCCCGTGATCTCGGAGGACGAGTTCTGGGAGCGATTAGCTGAGTCCGTCAAGCAGAAGATCAACGAAAGCTCGGGTAAGAATCTCCTTTAGGCGTACGCGTGCACGAGTGCGATCTTGGTGCTACTTTCATGCACCTAATAGAATGATTTTTATCTCAAATGGCGAATATCTTTAAACGGCGATGAGCGAGAATAAAAAGAGCGAGGAGACATTCCTCGCCAGAGTACACAAAGGGTGGCGAGTCACAATCTATGAACCGATCAGGGAGAGCCTCGGCCTCGAAATGGGTGACCGCCTGAAGGTTACCGTTCTGAAGGACGGAGCAGGATCTAGAGACTTCCTCGCCAAGGTGCACAAGGGGTGGAGAGTCACGATCTATGAACCGGTCAGGGAGAGCCTCGGCCTCGAAATAGATGACCGCCTGAGGGTTACAGTCCAAAAGGACGAAGAAGGAACTAGTATAGCTAACGATCCGAAAGTTGTAATCCCAGCAGTGAGCTAAGGCTCTGATTGGCAACGAGTTTTCCTCTTGTTGAAAGGTATACTTTGTCACCTACCAGGTAAATGAGTTCTTTTAGTAGTGTCTTTTGGAGGTTCACCAACTCAGGCTGTGTCAGCACATCTCGTGGGTCTACCGCTCGCTCCTTCTCAGTAGCCCTAGCCATCATCAGTTTACAGCATGTGCGCACTTCATCGCTTTCAAGTTCTGCTTCTATTGCTTCGTTGGTTATCATTTCTAACACCTGTCGCCTGTGAGAATGTCAAGCCACGACTTCTGCGACCTTGTTGAGCTGACTTACGAGCGCGTTAAGCCGATGCGAGAGTTCCTTCGCTTCGCTCGCTGATGGCCCATCTATGAGGGCGACGATCAACCCCTTCCGCAACTCATCGAGCTTGGCGTCCTTGGGCATCACAACCATCGGACCGGATTCGCCCTCCCTGAACATTGTTGTCACATAGCCGCCTTTAGAGAGGCCGTGAGCCTGCCTCCAGGCCTGCGGGAGCGTGATCACGAATTTGTCTCCCGTTATCTTCCGGTCGTCGGTAATCATTACTATATTAACATGCTCTGTCAGGCATAAAAAAGATACCCCACTTATGAGCTGTTGCAGAGGTCGAAAGGAGTTGACTGGTTCGCAGATCCGAACCAAACCATGATAATCTTTAAAAAGGGAGTTCGGGAATCCGAACCCGTTTTATTGACCATGGTCGACAAGGGAAAGGAGCCCATCATCGAGAAGCGCGCCTCAATGCCCTATAGCATGACGCACTTCGATAGGTCCGTTGATATGAAGATCTGGAATCGCCGATTCAAGATTTACTGGCTCTGGCTCGAGGGCGACCTGACCCAGCAGGAGATCGCCGACTCCATAGGCTACAACATCTGGACTGTCAACAAGGATCTGGCGGCGGTCCGCGAGGCACTCCGCTTCGTTCCTGAGAGGCTTGAGGACTTCATAAGGGAAACCTATATGCGCATGGTGTTCACGAGAAACGAGATCCAACAGGAGGCGCGAGCAGCCGAGAAGCCCTCGGACAAGGCGAAACTGTATGACGTCGTCGCTGATTATGACAAAAAGATCTTGGAGAGATTCACCCAGAGAGGCGGCAAAACCGACGTCCACATCGAGAGCCCGGACATGGGAAAATACGCGCTTGAATACCTGGCCGAAATATACGGCTCGGAGGCGGTCGAGCACTGCTTAGAGTGGATGGAGAAGAAGATCCGCTTCGAGAGAGTCGTCAAGAAGTAGAAGAGACTAGGTGAACTAATTGAAGAAAAAGATAAATTGGTGCTATGTTTCTGACGGCGAATGGTTTGTTCGCAAGCCTGGTGAACTACCACCGATTGAAATCGGTGGCTTCCTGCTTCATCGACCCAACTTTCCGTGTGGATCTCAACCCTACCGTCGTGGCAGACGGTCATGGCCAGCGGGCATTACACCTCTTGCTTGGCACACGGGATTTCACAGGCGTTTGCGTTGCGTGGTTCGGGCAGTCCCTGCCCTACCACTTCCAATGGTGAAGAATATTGAAAAAACATAAAAAGGTTACGCAATTCATCCACCCATTAAAATGGGTGGTCTTCTTGCGACTATCTGATAAATGGTTTCGCTGCAGCTCACATGATCATAGGCGCGCCCCTCGAGCAGGCGCAACAAAAGGTTCTACGGGAACTTGATGAAATGTTGATCGAAACTTTACATGAAAAGTATTTCGGCCCTGAGGAGGGTTCATGATGGATGAGAAAAAGAGGAGTAGATAAAATGAGCGGCAAGGTCAAATGGCCTGAGATCCCGGAGATCGAGGTTAAATTCGAGCCCTATGAACACAACGACAGTTCGCTGGGTTTAATGGCGAATCCTCGGGTCGATCTTGGGATCCTCGGGGTGTGGGATATCGGTGGCGAAGTCTGGATAAGGGATATGGAGGATATCTCACTGGAGGAGCAGATCGCAGAAATCAAGACAGAGGTTCAATATGCCTTCAGCCGACTTTTGCTGCGGATCGCCGCCGTGGCGCTCGTCAAACGAGGCGAAGGGCTTGCTCCGATAGAGATCTGGTATGAGGATGCGGCCAAGGATCTCCTAGGGATGAAGCTAGAGGAGGGTTCATGATGAGGCTGAAAATTAAGGATAGTAGAATCGAGTTCATCCCAGAGAAAGATATAGACCGTGCTAGGCTGGCTCAGATTCCCGAAGGATCGAATGAGGTGTTCATCTACACTACGCTTGATGGTGGTGATGAGGGGAATCAGGAGGCGCTGGTAATTCATATTGGGCCAATCCCCTCGGAGGAAGAGATCCTCGCGACTCTAAGGGAAGAAGAGGAGGGTTCATGATGGATGAAAAGAGCATAAAGCAGCGAAGTAGAGGAGCGTTGAGGCTTCAGATAGCACGCGGTACCAATGAGGAAGTCTGGGCCGCCTTTGAGGAATTGATGCGCAGGAACAAGGAAAATGAAGGAACAAAGGGTGATTGACCCAACGAGATTATCTGCTATAGGCCCCAGATGGAAACTTTCGACATATCCTGCTGGTACAACTGTTCAACAGGGCGACATAGTAATATGGATTGTAGAAGAGGCCTCAAGCTGAATAAAACCCTGCGCACGCGCGCAATCATAGTCGTGACCGTCATGGCCATCATAGTATTATCCTTGTATATCTTCAGGCCGCCGAAAATAAGTAATGTTTCGGCCCTGAGGAGGATTCATGATGGTTGAGATACTTAGACATTGCCCCCCCGATTGCCGGGATGACGGAATCTGCCACCCCGGTCAGCCGCTGCCATATAATAAAAGTGTCTGCTATCGCCCTCCAAAGGATATAGTGAAGACCGATGACCCGAGTACATGCCCCCGATGTGGATCTACCGATGTGGCTTGGTGCGGAGGGGATTCGGATGGATCCAACTACTATCACATGTATCTTTGCGAAGATTGCGGCCGGCTGCCGGGTGGAATTCGGGTGTTCCTAATTTCCTGTAGCGAGGAGGACTATGGACATGACCCGCTTGCTCTGCCCAGGGATCCCAACGCGGTCACATCCATGGCCAAGAAGGATATTCAGGATGAAGAAGAATGACGGATTTGAATGCAGCGCTCAACATCCTCGCGAGAGGACGAGAGATACGGCGGGAACCGCCGGAATCAAGCCCTGTGGAGGAAGGGGCCTCTACACCACCCCTGGAGGTGGTGCAAGCCTATCCAGCGAAACAGGAAGCCCTCCCCTTCAAGGGAGGGTAGTTCACGTGATCGACGTTGCGAGAAGTTGAGCTGCATGTCTGATGGAAAGCAGCGTGCGCCCTAAGGTATTAATATCGCGGATTGCATCTTTCTGTTAAGTAACAAGCGTAGTAGGAAGGTGAGTTGCATGTCTGAGGGGAAGCAGCTGCCGGAGGGATTCCGATATGCTGACGAGGTGCCCGTTAGACCGAAGTCTCTGCCTCTCGGGGTCCAGCCGAAACGGAGACGAAGCCAGGAGGATTTGGACTTCCAGAAGGTTTACACCCTGAAGGAGGCACTCAGACGCTTCAGGTCAAGGAAGCCCGGAGCCCACAAGGTCACCGACGTGAACTTCGAGGGAGCGCGAATCGGAGCC
>JAOZHO010000014.1 GCA_026014875.1 Candidatus Bathyarchaeota archaeon
CAGAGACCATTCTATGGATTCCGGGCATTCGCGGACAGTGACATGTAGCATTTCCGCGTAATAGTCCTCTATCCGCATTCTGATGATACCGCGTTGCTCGTCTATGATCTCGGATGATCTGGAGACGACAGCTTGTTTCTCATACCAGCTCCAGCGTCTGAGGGTGTATTCGCCGAGCTGCTCCTCGGATGCGAAGGGCGCGTCCTCCTTCGTTATTACGACGGTCTCCTCGCGGTTGAAGGAGGGTGACTCCAAGTTTGACATTTTTTCACCTCTAAGTTAGATCTATGGCTAGAAAGGGAAACCTTTTCGCCTGCAGGTCTTCGGGTCCGACAGGCGCCTCTAGGCGACCCCAGCGGCAGGCATCTTGGTTGAGCAGGTCCACGGTGGAGCCCGAACCAGGTCCGTCTTCGCCGAAGATTGTGATCGTTATGTTGAATTTTGCCTCCTCGCTTGCCGGGGCTACGACCATGAGTTCAGTCCATTCCGTGAAGCTGGCGAGGTCCTTGACGATCAATCCGGTTACCTCCCTGTGCCTCGGTTTGACGTCTCGGATGGCTCCGGTCGCGACGTTGCCGAGACGTTGCAGATTGTTGTTGACTTCGTATCTCCAGCTCCACCACTCCGTCTCGGTCACCGTTGCGATTTTCAGGGTGGAGTAGAGCCAGCGATAGGGCGTGACGGCCGTGAGAGTGCCCCATGAACTCATGGCGCCGAGGGCGGTTAGGCCGTCGGACCAAGCTTCTATCGTGGCCGTTATCGCCTCGTTGTGCCTCGATTCTACGCTGACCCTGTTGAACACGACGTTCGTGAATGTGAGTCCGGTACCCGTGCGCACATTCCTGTAATGGAGATATGGGATCTCGGTCTGGCCATCCTGATAGTCGCTGATGAAGTCTATATCTGAGGGAAGTATATCCATGGTGAATTGGGGCTGCCTCATGCCGAGAAGTATGTCGTACAGCCCCCTCTTGCCGGTGCCCCGAATGCTAATATTACTTGGATCGAGGATGGGGTTAAGCCTGGTGGTTATCCCGACGGGGGTGGCGGCCATCCCCAAGGCCGTGCTCGTGTAGATTATCTCTTCGAATCCGCCGTATATGGACGACAAACGGTCACACTCATCCTAACTATTTACAGAGGGTGTTTAAAACGGTTACACTCATCCTAACTATTTACAGAGGGTGTTCACAGATTTTTTAGCTCGTTGGTGCCGCATAGCTCTGGAAGTTGATGACCTCCCATTCTCCGGCTATTCCGACATACGTCTGTCCGCCATATTGCAGTAATCCGGGATCCCAACTACGGGGCAGTGCCTTCCAGCATGTGCCGCCATGTGTAATATCGGCCATGAGCGCGTCGTAGGCGGGGGACATTGCCTTCCGCAGGTCCGCTGGGGATATCCCGGTCTCCGTTGTCAGGATCAGGACGAAGATTGTAATCCGGTGCTGAAGATTCTGCATGCCCACAGAAGTGATGTTATCCGTGCCCATTACGACCATGGCCTTCGTGCCACTCCCCTCGTACACGTTTTCTCCCTCATCGATCTCGTCGAAGAGCCCCGTATCCTCAAGCTCCTCCTTGAACTTCGCGATCACTGGCTCGAAGATGTCCACAAGATCAGGAGAGTAAATGGACACTAATCATCGACCTCCCAGAACCAGGCGCCAGGCATATCGGGAGTGTCCTCCTTCGCCTTCGCTTCCCGGAAGACTTCCTCCGCGGCCTCATCCGCTCTCTCAGCGAATAAACGTATGGTCGCCTGCTTCATAGCGTTGGCGGATTCGGTGATGAAGGGATGATTCACTGTGAAGGCCTGCCGCATGCCTATGAACCTCCACCGTCCCGCCATTATCTTAACGACGTGATTGACCCGTGTCTGAGCTGTGAACGGGCGAGCTGCGTGACGAGCATGTTCCAGAGGGCTCCCGACTCGGATCCAGTATTCGCTATCGCTTAGCCGCGTCACCTCTCCACTGATTGACTGCTCGAGGGCTCCG
>JAOZHO010000015.1 GCA_026014875.1 Candidatus Bathyarchaeota archaeon
CCTCCGCCCCACCACCGCAGAATAAACGCAGAGCCCCCCAACCCCTCAAGCCAACCAGTAGCTATTCAGTAGCTAAACAGTACCAAACAACACCCCAAAGCAACCAGAAAACACCGCCAAACACCCAAAAAACCCCCCAAACCAACCCAAACAACACCCACCCCCCCAAAAAAAAAATAACGAAGCCCCTAACCCGCCCCCCCAGACTCACCCGACGGCCTCAACCACATCAAGAATAGCCCCCACCCAACGCAGATAACTGTTCAAAGCCGCCCTCAGAGCCACGACATCGGAGGCCTCGATGGATATAACGACTTGGCCCTCTACCTCAGACACAACCACACAAGACCGCTCCGAAGTCGGCCGCTCAACCTCAGGAGACAAACACTCACCGATCAACCCCGACACCCCCTCAGGCACACCAACACGAACCACAGCGACCACCACCCCCGCAAGAACCATACTACCCACTAGGAATCAAAAAGAAGATAAAAAAGGTAGTAGACGTCCGCTCTAGGAGCGGATCCTGTGGGAGGCCTGCCCCGTCCTCGTGGAGGGAACGTATGCCCCGCCGGCGAAGCGATAACCACACTTGCGACAGTCCCAGACGCCGACGCTGTCCCTCTTCACCGAGGGGCTCGCGCACCTAGGGCACTTGTGTTTCCGCCTCTTAATCTGGGTGATACGGGTCCACTGCTTCCTGACGGACGTCCCGCCCCGGGTCCTGAGCCTAAGACCGTAGGTCTTCTTCCTCGGCATCGGTCGTTCTCCTAAAGGTACTTCCTGAGCTCCGCCACTTTAACCTGGGCCAGTTCGAGCGCCTTGTGAAGCTCCTCGACAGTGATGCCGTCGGAGCCACCCTTCTGGATGGTACAGATGTTGTCATCCTCGTCGAAGGTGACCGTGAGCCTCGCATCCAGGACCTCCTCCTCATCGGCCGTCGGATCCACCAGGAAGTTGTCCCCGATCTTCGCCAGGGTGACAGCCAGTGGGCTTTTCCGGAGCTTGAGGGCCTGGGTTTTCTTGGTCAACTTGATGACGCCGCTCTTGACGGTGTGCACAGGCCTCTTGGTGGTCTTCAGAGCGGCCATCGCGGCCAGAGATGCAGCGTCGAAGAGGTTCCCGTCGTAGCTTAGGACGTAGATGTCGACGAACACCATGTAGACTTTGCTCCCGTCGATTAGGCTCAGTTTGTCGAAGTCGAGGATCTCCGCGGAGCGCAGACCCCGGTCTACCACCCTTGCGAGCTCGATGGCGTTCGCCCCGGGACGCCCCGGCTCGAACGTGGGGTGGGCGAGGGGTGTGAACTCGGCGTTGCACATCAGGACTCCCCTCCCCGGGGTGTCCTCGAAGGGCCTGCCTATCTGAACCTTTACCCCCACGAGCACCCTGCTCTTGCCTATGGTCACCTCGGCGGAGCCCGAGGTCTTCTCCATCACGCCCGTCTTCAAGGTGATCTCTCTGTACTCGTCGAGGGCTCTCCCGTCCATCCTGTTCCCCGCTCCGAGGACCTCGTGGATCTTTCTCCGCTTGAGTCTCGATACTATACCGGATTTGCTTGCCATTACTCTTCAGCCTCCTCAGAGATACCGTACTTCTTCTTCAGGGCCTCCCGCTGGATCTCGTTGACCTGCAGGCATCCCTCGATGGCGAGGTCCACGCATTCCGTGAAGGTCTTGACCGGCAGGACGCCGTCCATCTGGAGGAGAGTGATCTTCCCCAGCTTAGGCATGTAAGCCACAGGAACATCGGCCTCTCCCTCCTTGTCCTCGTAGTCTCCGAGGTCCAGGACTACCTTGCCGTCCATCACGCCGGCCGCACAGGACGACACGAGATCCCTCATGGGAATCCCCGCGTCGACCAGGGCAACCGTAGCCGCGTTGATGCAAGCGGTACGGGTTCCCCCGTCGGCCTCCAGCACCTCGCAGTAGACATCGATGACTGATCTCGGATACTTTTCGAGGAAGACGGCGGGCTGAATGGCCCAACTCATCACCATGCCGATCTCGACATCCCTCCTCGAGGGGGCGGGTGATCTACGCGGGTCGACTGAGAAGGGGGACATGTGATACCTGCACCTCAGCGTAGCCTCGTTGGGCTTCGCGAAGCGCCTAGGATGCATCTCCCGGGGCCCGAAGACCCCGACGAGAATCTTGTTTCTCCCCATCTCGATGTATGCCGAGCCGTCCGCGTTGGGTAGGACGCCGCTCTCGATCGTTGTAGGCCTCAGCTCATTGGCCTTCCTTCCGTCGTATCTCGTTTTCGCCTTGGACTTTTTTGTCGTCCTTTTCTTCTTTGTGGTTTTCTTCGCTTTACTCATCTCTTTTCCTCCTTCAATATTCTCAAATATTCTTGCACCCGACTGGTGAGACCCGAAATGTGGGCTTCTTTGTCCACCTTGTTAATGACCTTGACGGCCATCGCCTCCTGCTCTCGAGTCCTTCCGTGGATTAGGATTCTACCGTTCTGACCGATTACAACGTTGCATCCGGTCTGGTTCAGGATCATGTTGACCATCGACCCCTTCTTACCAATTAGGCGTGGGATCTTCGAGGGAGTCAACCTCGTGAGGAAGCCCTCGTTGACCCGCCCCAAGCCCCTGCCAAGGATCGAGAGGATGGGGGTCCTCCTCCGGTCCAAGTCGACGATCTTGGCGACCACCGTATCCCCGATGTCTAGGACCCTCGTCATATCGAAATCTGGGCGGAACGGGGCGTCGATCGCGTCGATGACATTGAGCGCGGCTACCTCGGCGGTGTCGATGTTCACCATCCACCTCCCGAGCCGGATATCCGTCACTTCCCCTATTACCAGGTCTCCCGTGAGGGGATTGAACCCCGCCTCTAAGGCGATCACTGAGACCATGTCCCGGTTGTAGTTGACGAGGCCGATGCGGCTGGCGACCACCTTCCCCTCGGATCTGTGGGTGTTGTCGCCGGTCCTGATCCTCCCCTCGTATAAGACGTCTCCAGGGATCACGAGGTCCCTACTAGAAAATTTAGCACTTTCCATGATTCTGGTACTCCAAAACGCCTTTTTCCAAGTGCACTGGCACACTTATATCTTGCAAGGGGACCACGAGGTCCCTGCTCTCAAACAGCGCTGACATTTCAATCAACCATTATTTCATTATCTTGATCTGGAGGTTTCCCTGCGTAGCCTTCCCGAGCCTGTCGATGAGCTCGCCTTGCATAGCGGCCGATATAGCAACCACAGCCACCCACGAGCCGTCCCCGGTCCACTCGTCCCTCTTGATCTCCGCGAGCTCCTTCACTATCCCATAGGACTTTGACGAGTACTCGGCGGGGATCTTGATAGCGATCTCAATGGACTCCATGCTCATGGGGAGGACTGGCCTCAGGGCGTCTACGATATCTTTGAGCTGCTCTTCGGCGTCCTTGAAGGGATCGATGTTGACCTTGACCTCCTCGAGGGCGTTCTCGACCCTGAGGGGCGGGTGGGGAAGCTTCGTGGCGGGGTCGACGTAGTTCCTGGATATGAGAGTGATGATCTTCCTGAGCGTCTGATCGGTCATATCCTTCCTCTGTTGAGCGGTGAGCAGAAAGACCCCCTTCTCGAACATTATCTCGGCGACCTCGATAGGGTCCTTCGTCCCGAAGACCTCCTTGAGTTTCGCCTCCGAGGGTTTCGTGCCCTTGTTGGCGTCTGTGAAAATCGTTTCGATCATCAGAACGTTAGTGACGTCAGTCCTTTCCCCGTTCTTGTAGGCCAATCCCTTGTCAGGGTCCACTAGGATCTCAAACTTCTCCCCTTGATGGGTGTATCTGACCTTAGTGTATCTGTCGCTCATCCCTCGAGCCTTCTACGTGAGGTACCTCTCCACCTCTGACTCGGAGAGCTTCCTGAAGACTCGGGTATCGGCGGGTACGACGGCGACCTTTACGATCTTCGCCGTCACATCAGCATCAGAGGCCGTCTTTACGGCCTGCACTGCGAGGGCTATCGCCTCGTCGAGGGTAAGCTCCGGATGGTACTCTTCCTCCAGCAGCTTGTTACCTTCCTCGTTCTTGCGACCGACTGCGACAGCCTTGTACCCCCTGTACGAGCCGCTAGGGTCAACCATGAAGACCCTGCTCCCTGTCGTGTCCACCCCGGCGAGGATCATGCTAACGCCGTAGGGGCGCACGCCTGCGTGCTGAGTATAAACCTGAGCTTGATCCCCGATCCTCTTGGTGAGATTCTCGAGGTCCACCGGCTCGTCATAGAGTAGCCGGTTGCTCTGGCAGTATACCCTGGACTGCTCGATGAGAACCCTCGCGTCGGATATCAGGCCTGCTACTGCTGTTCCCACGTGCTCGTCGAGTTGGAAAATCTTCATGAAAAATCTTGGGTCTTCCAGCCTGCTCTCCGGGGTCTCGTTGGCCGCCAGGGCCACGCCTTCAAGGGAGGATACGCCTACTATCGGGGCGCCTCGTTTAACCAATTCCAGGGCATATTCGACCTGGTAGAGGCGGCCCTCGGGTGAAAATATCGTTATTGCGCGGTCGTAGGCTCGCGGCATGAACAAATCCGAGTCCTCCTGTCTCCTATCAGTGATGTTTCGAGATGTTACCTCATTATGGCTATTTAAAGCATACTAGTTAAAGATTCCATGTTTTTTGGGCTTTCTTGGATACTCGAGATTCGTCGATGTGGCTCGATTCAGTTGATCGGGGTTACTTCACTAGGTATCTTCCGCAGATTTTTTCGGAAAATAGCATGAAAAAGACTTTCTTAGCCTGTTTCATAACCCTTAAATTTGTTAACGCCGTTAACACTCCATAATACCCTCAAAGTAGCGATGTGTAAAACATGGTTGAGACCAGTACCGATCAAGAACAGGAAGTCGGGTTCGTTCCCCAGTCCGAGGATCGAAAGAAGCTTCTCATCGTCTGCTCCAAGGGGACTCTGGACATGGCCTTCCCGCCGTTCATGATGGCGACATCAGCCGCAGCTCTGGATTGGGAGGTCCACCTATACTTTACGTTCTGGGGCATGGATATCATCACGAACTCCAAGAGCCTGAAGATATCTCCCCTCGGGAACCCTTCGATGGGGATACCCAACATCCTTAGCGTCATCCCCGGGATGACTTCCGTGGCGACCTACATGATGAAGAGAAAGATGAAGGAGACAGGCATGCCCACCATCGAACGCCTCATCAAGATGGCCAAGCAGGCGGGGGTCATATTCCACGCATGCTCCCCTACGATGAAGCTGTCGGGGATCACCAAGGATGACCTCATCCCCGAGTGCAACGATATCATAGGAGCCGCGACGTTCATAGACATGGCCGGAGAGGCTGACGTCACGCTCTTCGTCTAATTGGAGATTGGCTCAGCTTTTTCCTAATCCTAACTACTTAAGAATGGATGGCGCCCTGGCCGGGATTCGAACCCGGGATCTCCGGCGTGACAGGCCAGCATAATAGGCCAGACTATACTACCAGGGCAGGATTTCGAAACAAAGAAATCTCTAAAGCAAATAAACGTTGCGCCTAGGATGGCACCCCGGTCACTTGTGCTCCCTTGCGATTATCATCGTCGACGTCATGAAGATGTTGGGTACTGACCTCAACTTAGAACTGATGAAGTCATCGAGATCGTTCATGTCCTTCGCCGCCACTTTAATTATGGCGTCGTACTCTCCGTAGATGGTGGCAACCTCCTCCACCTCATCGAACTCGACGAGGGCCTTGCTGACCTCGTCCTCTGTTCCGGTACTCACATTCACTAGTATGTAGGCTTTAACCGTCATGGTGCCTCGACCTATCGATGGAAAACCCGTTTAAATGTGTTCCGTGTTTGTGCTCCATGGCTCCAGATAGTCGGCGAGGGTCTGGCCCATCTCGGTCAGAGCGACGGGGACCCCTTTGTTCTCTTTGTCCCCTGCGAGGATGAGCCCCGCCTCCCTCAACCCCCGAAGATTCCACCTCACCGTGGACTTTGGTATCCTCCGCTCCTCCGAATAGAGGTCGATGAGCACAGTGTAGACGCAGAACTCATCGTCCCTTCTGGCCATCCATCTCAGGAGCGCCTGCTGCTTCTCCGTGAGGCGGCTGGAGGCCGCGGCCATGAGGGCCTGCTCCATGCCGTATATCTCCTTCGAGTGGAGGACCAGGGACTCCCTGATGGCCTCCAGACTCTCCATGACCCTGCTGTAGAGGGCCGTGTCTCTCTCTCCAGCCCAGCTCCTGGTTACAACTGAGTATAGATCATCCGTGGCGTTCAGAACGTTCTTTAACTCGGGAGTAGGGTAGAAGTCGTTTTTATCTGTGGAGGAAACATTCACCTGACATTATCTTCACTCCAAACCACAATCAGTAACCAAGAATAATTTAAAACCCTTTCCATTCAGCGTTTTCGAAGAAAAAGGGTAAAAGAGACCCTCAAGAAATGGGGGCCACAAATTATTAGATCTTTTTCTCGATAGCGGCTGCGACCTGCTCCGTAGTGGCACTACCACCCAGATCAGGGGTCAGGGTCTCCGCCTCTTCCAGCACCTCGATCACAGCCGTTTCGATGGTCTTGCTTAACTCTGTTTCTCCGAGCCACTCCAGCATCATCGAAGCTGAAAGTATCATCGCAATGGGATTGGCGATGCCCTTCCCCGCGATATCAGGAGCGCTCCCGTGGACGGGCTCGAAGATGCCGTTCTTCTCCCCGATGTTACCCGAGGGAGCCATCCCCAGCCCCCCGACGATGGCAGCGGCCTCGTCGGAGAGGATATCCCCGAACATGTTGGTGGTCACGAGGACGTCGAACTGCTCCGGGCTCAGGATGAGCTTCATGGCGCATGCGTCCACGATCATCTCCTGGTACCCTATGCCGGGATAGGACTCCGCAACCCCCCGACAGGCCTCTAGGAACACCCCGCAAGTCAGGTCCAGCACGTTGTTCTTGTGAACGCTCGTGACCTTGCTCCTTCCGTTCCTGACTGCATACTCGAAGGCGAACCTGGCGATCCTCTCGGAGGCCTGCCTGGTGATGATTCTGAGGTTGACACCCCAGTCGGGCCCCCTGTGCCCCACCATCTTGTAGAGCCCCTCGGTGTTCTCCCTCACCATGACGATGTCCACTCCCTCCTTCAGCGAGGGGACGTTGGGATAGACCTTGGTGGGCCGGACGTTGGCGTAGAGCTCCAGCTCCTGCCGGAGGGGCAGGATCACTTCCTTGGCGGTCTCCCCGACCGCTGCGAAGAGGGCAGCATCGGACTCTCGGATCGCCTCGACGGTTCCCTGGGGCATAGCGATGCCCGTCCTCGCCTTCAGCTCGTCTCCCACAGGGAGCTCCGTGAACTCGAACGCGATGTCTCCCCGGCTCTCGGCGAGCACCTCCAGGATCGAGACCGCTGTGGTCATGACCTCGGGTCCGATTCCGTCCCCCGGGAGGGTGGCGATCTTGTATTTGGTCATTTTCACCAGGTCTCCATGTTTTTCTTCAGGTAGGGGACCAGGCCTCCGTCGTAGAGGACCTCCACCATGAAATCCGGGAGGGGTGTGAAGCTCAGCTCGGCACCCGTGCGAGTGATCTTGACGGTGCCCCCTGCGACGTCCACCTCGACGGTGTCCCCCTCCTCGACCGCCTCCGTGATCCCGGGACACTCCAGGGCGGGGAGACCGATGTTTATGGAGTTCCTGTAGTAGATGCGGGCGAACGACTCAGCTATGACGGCGCCTATTCCCGCGTATTTCAGTGCCAGGGGTGCGTGCTCCCTGCTGGAGCCGCATCCGAAGTTGGTTCCTCCTACGACGATGTCTCCTTCCTGAATCTTCTTGGGGAAATCGGGGTCGATGCCCTCCATCGCGTGCTCCGCCATCTCCTCGGGGTCAATGAGCTCCAGGTATTTCCCGGGGATGATTAGATCGGTGTTTACGTCGTCCCCAAACATCCATACTTTGCCTTTCTGCTTCACACGTCTCACCTCAGGTCCCTGGGGTCCGTGATTACCCCCGTTACCGCTGAAGCCGCGGCGACCGCGGGAGAGGACAGGTAGACGAATGCCTCGGGGCTTCCCTGCCTCCCCTGGAAGTTCCTGTTGGAGGTCGTCAACCCTACCTCGCCCGGTGCCAGGAGCCCTATGTGGCCCCCGAAGCAGGCTCCGCAGCTGGGGTTGCTGAACATCGCTCCCGCCTCGACGAGTGTCTTGATGATCCCTGCCTCGAGAGCGTCGAGGTATACTTCGTGGGATGCGGGGACGACGAGGAGCCTTGTATCGGGGTTGATCTTCTTGCCCTTCAATATCGATGCGGCGACTTGGAGGTCCTCCAGCCGGCCGTTGGTGCACGAGCCTATGAAGGACTGGTTGATCGCGGTGCCCGCGACCTCGCTGATGGGCTTCACGTTGTCCACCTTGTGAGGGCAGGCTATCTGGGGCTCCAGATCGTCCACAGGGACAGCCTGGACCATCCTGTACGAGGCGTCCTCATCGGCGAAGACGGGATCAAACACCCCGTCGGTCCTCTCCATTAGATAGGCGTATGTCTTCTCGTCGGGCTCCACGATGCCGGCCTTTCCTCCGAGCTCGATGGCCATGTTGCACAGGGTCATCCTCCCGGAGACACTCATATCGGAGATGGTGTCCCCGTGGAACTCAAGGGCATTATATGTGGCACCGTCAGCCCCGATGAGCCCAGCCGTCTTCAGGATCACGTCCTTCGGAGCCACGAGCTCGGGAAGTGCACCGTCGACCTGGACCTTGATGGTCTCGGGGACCCTGAGCCATATCTTCCCGGTGGCAAGGATCGCCCCCATATCGGTGGAGCCGACACCTGTGGCGAAAGCGCCGAAAGCGCCATGAGTGCAGGTATGGGAGTCTGCGCCGATGACGAGATACCCGGGCTTGACGTGCCCTTTCTCGGGCAGCACCTGGTGACAGACCCCGGACTCGACGTCGTAGAAGTTTGTTATCTCCTGCTCCTTGACAAACGCTCGAATGTCTCGGTGGATCGTTGCGGCCATCAATGTTGAAGCGGGGGCGACGTGGTCCAGAATGGGGACGATCTTGGTGTTGTCCCAGACCTTCTCCCGACCCATTGCCTTCATGGCTTTCACCGCCAGGATCGTGGTGAGGTCGGGCATCATCGCGACGTCGACCCGAGCTTTCACGATTTCCCCGGCGGAGGCCTCTTCTAATCCTGAGGCTCTGGCGAGGATTTTTTCCGAGATGGTCTTACCCATCCGATTTTCACTCGGTGACATGATTTTCCTTGGAGAGGAGCCTGTTCATCCCTTTTAAGATTGCGTCCACGCTCGCCATCACGGTGTCCCCGCTCACACCGTTCGCGGTCACGAACTTCTCTCCCCGCTTGAGGTGAACGGTCACATCGGCTACCGCATCGGTGCCCCCGGTTATCGCCTTCATTGTGAACTTTTCTAATGTGATTTCGGCGAATCCGTTAACGACGTTTCTGATGGCGTTGATCGCGGAGTCTATGGGGCCGTTGCCCACTCCCGAACCCGTGTACTCCTCGCCGTCCACGATGAGGGTGACGGAGGCCGTCGGGGTGATGGTGTTCCCGCTGACCACGAGGAGCTGCTTGAGCTTGACATAGTCCTCGTCCTTGAGGTCCATAACGTGCTTCGCTATAGCGTAGAGGTCCGCATCAGTCACTGCCTTACCTGTGTCCCCGAGCTTCTTCACCTCGGCCGCAATAGCCTTCAGCTGATCCCTGGAGGGGTCGAGACCCAAGTCCTCGATCATGTTGGAGATCCCGTGCCTCCCTGCGTGCTTCCCGGCCACCAGCCTGCTCCTTTTACCGACGAACTCGGGGCTCAGGATCTCGTAGTTGCCCGAGTGGCTCAGGACCCCGTGTACGTGGATGCCGGCCTCGTGGGAGAACGCGTTGTCCCCGATGATGGGGGTGGAGGGGGGCATGTAGATGCCGCTGAGCCTCTGCACGAGGGCTGACGTATCGGCAATCTTCTTGGTGTCGATCCCTGTGTCGATCTCGTACTGGGCAGCGAGGCAGACCACCACCTCCTCGAGGGATGTGTTTCCCGCCCTCTCCCCCAAGCCGTTGACGCAGACGTGGGCCTGCTCCGCACCCGCCTCTATGGCGGCGAGTGTGTTGGCGGTGGCCTGTCCAAGGTCGTTGTGGGCGTGGGCGCTGAGGGGGACCCGGGTCGAGGCTTTGAGCTCCTTGAAGAACTCGTAGGTCATCCGGGGGGTCATGACGCCGACGGTGTCCGGAATGTTCAGCATCTCGGCGCCGGCGTCCTCCGCTGCGTTGCAGATCTCGATGAGGTAGTTCATGTCGGTGCGGGTGGCGTCCTGGGGGCTGTACTCGACGAAGACGCCGTGCTCTTTGGCGTACTCGATGCCCTCAACCGTCTGCTTTAAGACTTCTTCCCTCGTGGTCTTCATCATCGTCTCGATGTGGAGGTCGCTGGTCGAGATGAATATGTGAATGTAGGGCACATCGCATTTGAGGGCCCTGTCGATGTCCTCCCTGAGGGGCCTAGAGAGGGCCACAATCTGGGCGTCGAGGCCGAGAGCGGCTATCTTCTTGACGGACTCTGTCTCCCCCTTGGAGGTGATGGGAAATCCCGCCTCGATCCTGGGGACCCTCAACTCGTCGAGCTGTTGTGCTATCAGAATCTTCTCGTCGATGGTGTATGTGACACCGGGCATCTGTTCCCCGTCCCTGAGGGTGGTGTCGAATATCCACACTTTGTCAGGGGCGTGACGCTCCAGATCGGACTTGTACTGGCTCAGATAGAATCCTTCTTCGCTCATCTAGGACACCTCGAATTGACCAAAAAGTCCTCTTCTCACGCTAATAACCATTATGAGCAAGGAATGTTGCGCATGCTGGCTAAGTTTAAATTGTGGACGATTTGAAGAAAAATTCGATATGATTCTATTAAATTGGCATCAATAATACGCCGGATATTATAAAAAGGGAGGAAAAGTAAGAAAATATTTATTCGTTTATTCTCTTATGATTTGCTCGGTTTGGGGGAAGATTGTTTTTAGTTTATCGTTGATCGACCTAACGACGTAAGCAGAGAACTCGTCTCTATTCATGTTAGGAAAATAGACTCTATGGTGACCGCCTTTGCCGGTTCTTTCCTCGTATGTTAGTATCTCTTCTTCCACGAGGTCGTTGAGGAAGAAGATGACTGATGCCCTGGATTTGCTTTCGCTTGTGTCCTGTAGATATTGGTGGGCTTTGTTGGAATTTACTCCTATTCGTTGATGTTCGTTTATTTCCCATATCCACTCAAGCAGGAGCGCCTGATACGGTTTGAACAGAGTTTCCAATCCTTCCTGTTTAGTGTCAAATTTCATTATATCGAGACTCGGATTTGAGATAAATAAACCTTGTCATTTAGTAGTTAATGTTACTTATGATTTCATGTAAATTTAGTCTCTATATGTTAAAAAGTAGTTTAGCTTACAGAAGAAACTTCTGTTTTATAGGGAATTCACACTAATATTACACAATTTGTAAAAAGTAAAGGTAAATGAAGAGAAAAAAGAACGGAGTTAAGAGATGGATCAGCAAAAAATAAGGGTTATCTCCGTGTCCACTCTCGACCCAGAGTCTCCCTGGCGATAACGATCTTCTGGATGTTGGCTGTGCCTTCTGCCCCGATGCAGTAGCTCATTACTCCTCGGATCCCCATCTCGAGGGGACACTCCTTGGTGTAGCCGTAGGCTCCCATCCAAAGCATCACCCGTCTAAATATGTCGAGGGCGTGATGGGGTGCAAGATACTTGCACATCGCAATGTATTTGGAGACTTCGAGAGGTGTGAAGGTTCCGTGCTGGTACTTCTGGTCCATCATCCAAGCCGTCTTGTAGATGAGCAGCTTGATGGCCTCGTGGTGAGCGGCCATGTCAGCGAGGTCGAACTGGACCCCCTGGTATTTGGCGATGGGCTGCCCGAATACATGGCGCTCCTTGATGTAGTCCATCCCGATCTCCATGGCCCTCTCGGCGGCACCGATGCAGCTCGCCGAGACCAAGACCCTAGCGGCGTCGAAGCCCTCCATCGTGAGGTAGAAGCCCCGGCCGGTCTCCCCGAGCTGGTACTCTTCGGGGACCTTGACGTCGGTCATCTTGAACCCTCCTGTGCTGATGGCCATCCTTCCGTAGTTGTCGAACCGTTTGGAGACTTCGACTCCCTCTAAGTCCAGGGGGAGGTAGACGGCGGACATACCCCTGTGCCCTTGAGACCGGTCGTTGAACCCCGTGACGAAGTACCCGCCCCCCATCTGCTGGCACTCGTGCGTGCCGCTGATGTAGGTCTTCTCGCCGTTGAGGGTCCAGTTGCCTTCGCCCTTAACGAATGTGGTCTGGTAACCTGAGACATCCGAGCCTCCACCCGGCTCAGTGACTCCGATCCCGATGAAGCCCTCTCCCCGGGCCGCCTGCCTGAGGCAGATATCCCGGACCACATCCTGGCAGTACTTATCCACGACAAAACCCCAGCTCGCCTGGACGAGGAAGAAGACAGGCAGAGAGACAGAGATGTCTGCATAGCCCAGCTCCTCCGCCGCGATGGTGGCGGTAACCCAGTCCGCCCCGGCGCCCCCGTGGTCTTCGGGGAGGGTCATGCAGAGTAGGCCCAGGTCCCCGAGCCCGCGGATGAGGTCTTTACCAAGCGTGTGGTTGGTGTCGTTTTCCCTCACCCTCTCCAGGGGGAGGTTCTTGGCCAGCCATTCCCGGATGGCCTCACGGAACAGATCCTGTTCCTCAGTGAAAGAGAAATCGATCAAACTAATTCACCTTTCTCAGGATATACTGATACAAGCTTTATTAAAAGTCTGATACCGTCCACGAGATGACTCGATATCCACCCGGAAGGCCTTATACGGTTATACCCCAAGGTTTCCCCGTGAAGCGCATGAGCAAAATAATGGTCCTAGGATGCGGCCTCATGGGGCCCACCATCGCTCGAGACTGCGCCGAGAGCGGCGAGGTCTCCAAGGTCGTGATAGGGGACATCGATGAAAAAAAGCTGGAGAAGGCCGAGAAGAGCATCGCCAACCCGAAGCTCGAGACGGCCAAGCTCAGCGTCACCGATCACGAGGGACTCGTTGAACGTTTGAAGGGATTCGACGTCGTCGTGAACGCCACCGCCTCGAGGTTCGCATTGGGCGTGCTGGAGGCGGCGATGGAGGCGGGCGTCAACGTCGTGGATCTCTCAGGTGGCGTGTACCCCCTGGAAGGGGAGATATACGGAAAAGTCGAAGCGGCGGGCATCACTGCGATCCCCGGGTGCGGAGTCGACCCAGGCCTCATCGACATCGTCTCCGGGTACGGGATGGACCTCATGGACGAGGTGGAGGGGGTCTACTTCGCCTGCGGAGGCTTACCCAAAGATCCGGAGCCTCCGTTGGATTACAAGATCGTGTTCGGGGGGACCCGTATGCCCATCCGCCCCGGGAAGGTCCCCGTGATCCTGGAGGGCGAGAGGGTCCAGGTTGACAGGTACGACGATCTGGAGCCGGTCTACATCGAGGGGTTGAAGGATATGGAGGCGTTCTACGATGGGTTCCCCTCCTCCCTCCTCGTGCTGTGCGAGGAGCGGGGCGTCAAGACATTCAAGGCGAAGACCATCAGGTACGAGGGGTTCGTCGACAAGCTCATGTTCCTCCTGGACCTTGGGGTAATTGGAGACGCCCCCGTGGAATATGGGGGTCAAAAGATCGTCCCCCTCGACTTCTTCCACGAGCTCATCTATCCCATCGTAAAGTTCGACGAGGAAGAAGGAGACAGAGACATCACCGTCCTCCTGGTAAGGGTTGAAGGGAAGAAAGGAGACTCGGAAATCGCCGTCAACTACGAGATGGTTGACTACTACGACGAGGAGAAGGGAGTCACGTCCATGGCCAAGACCACGGGATACACCGCCGCCCTCATCGCCCGGATGCTGGCCAGGGGAAACATCAAAGAGAAGGGTATCCACTGGCCCGTGAGGCTGATACGAGGAGAACTCTTCGATGAACTCATGAGGGGCCTCAGGGAGAGGGGAGTGGAGGTCACCGAGAACATCCTCAAAATCACAGATCTCTGACCAACACCATCAAATAGATGCCGAGAATACGAGAAGCGGTGATCACATGGATTTCTGGCCTGAAGGATACAGGTGCTGCGTGAACATCAGCTTCGACTACGACTCCAACAGCGCCCTGATGAGGCGCGCGCCCCTCGACATCGTGGCCCAGAGCCGGGGCAGATTCGCCCCCAACGTGGCCATCCCCCGGATACTGGACCTCCTCGACAAGCACGAGATACCCGCCACTTTCTTCACACCGGGATGGACCGTAGACCAGTTCACCGAATCCGTCGAGGACATCGTGGGCAAGGGCCACGAGCTCGCAGCCCACGGATACCTCCACGAGAGGCTCGCCGAGATATCCAAGGAGGCCGAGGAGAGCGTATTCCAGAGGGGGCTCGAAGCCTTCGAGAAGGTGGGTGTGAAGCCCGTGGGCTTCAGGGCGCCCTACTGGCTCATCAGCGACAGGACCCTGAAGCTCGTCCAGAGACTGGGATTCAAGTACGACTCCAACATGATGGACTCCGACATGCCCTACATGCTGAAGTGGAGGGGGAAGGAGACGGGGCTCGTGGAGCTCCCCGTGGAGTGGATGCTCGACGACTGGCCCCAGTTCGAGACCCACCGCAGGAGCCCTGAGGCGGCATACGCCGTCTGGAAACCCGAGTTCGAGGGCCTATACGAGCTCGGGAGATACTTCGGCCTCACCTGCCACCCCCAGGCCATCGGGCGCATCTCCAGAATCAACATGTTGGACAAGCTGTTAACCGAGATGAAGGCGAAGGGCGACGTCTGGTTCGCCTCATGCAAAGACATCGCTGATTGGACCCGTAAAAAGCTGGCATGACTATCCTAGCCTCTCCTTGAGCCGGGAGACCAGGATCGGCAGAGACTCCCCAGAGGGCGCCCTCACCGTCACGTCGCAGACCCCGCTCAGCTCCGACTCCCTTGGGTTGAACTCTATGAGGACACCGCCGTTCCTCTTCACGTTGATGGGCAGCGCCGCCGCCGGGAAGACCATCGCCGATGTCCCTATGACCAGCATGCAGTCGGAGCGATCCGCCTCGGCCAGGCACGTGTTCAGCGTCGGGACGGGGATGGGCTCCCCGAACATCACGGTGTCGTTCTTAATCACTCCGCCGCAGGAGGGGCATCTCGGGGGAAGCTCTGAGACATCGAATCCCTCAACGGGGTATCGCGTATTGCAGTTTATGCAGCGGAGTTTGTGGACGTTGCCGTGGATCTCGTGGACATTGATGCTTCCGGCCGCTATGTGGAGGTTGTCGATGTTCTGGGTAATCAGGCTCTTCAGGACCCCCATCTCCTCCAACTCGGAGAGGGCGAGATGCCCAGGATTGGGCTGAGCCTCGTGCATCGATCTTCCGAAACCTCGCCTCCTCTCCGGATCGAGGCGCCTCTCCCAGTAGCCCTTCGGATCCTCCATGAACCTGGTATAACCGTCCATGGGGGGCTCGCCCCTCTCAGTCCAGAGCCCGTCTGGTCCCCTGAAGGGGCGGATGCCGCTCTCCACGGAGACCCCTGCTCCCGTCAACGCCACAACGTATTCAGCCGAGAGGATCAGCGCAGCGGCTTCATGGATAGCCCTCTCGAGATCATTGTCCTTGGCCAATTTCGTCGTGTAATATTCTAAAAAGGGATAGAAAAGGTCTACCCGAGCTTTTCTTTGAGGGCCTTGATCAGGGCGGGGAGCACTGTGTAGAGATCCCCTACGATGGAGTAATCGGAGATCTCGTGGATGTTGGCGTTCTCGTCCTCGTTTATGGCGACGAGGATCTGCGAGTTCCTGATGCCGGCTGCGTGCTGAATAGTACCCGAGATACCGCAAGCCAGGTAGAGCTTCGGTGAGACTTTCCGGCCGCTGATCCCGATCCAATCATCCATCCAACCCATGTCAGCCGAAATGGGCCTCGAGCATCCCACTTTCGCCCCTAAGACTTCCGCCAGCTCCTCCAGGATTTTCAGGTCCTCCTTAGCTTTGAATCCCCTTCCCGCTGAGACGATGATGGGGGCGCCCTCAAGGTCCACGTCCCCCTTCGTTTTCTCCCTCCTCTCGACGACCTTGACTCTCGGCTCGGGGATCGACACATCGAGTGTGACAATTTCGCCAACTCCCTCACCCGGCTCTGGCGCCTCGAACGCCCTCGAAGGGATGGTGACGATGTGAGGGGCCCTCCTGCTGACCTCGGTGGCTATCGTTGAGCCCGCATACGTGAGTCGCTCGCTAACTAGATTGCCCTCCTCGTCCACCTCGAGGGTCATGCATTCAGTCATGCAGCCCGTATCCAGAGCAGCGGCTACCCGAGCGGCCAGCTCCTTCCCCCTCTTCGTGGCCCCAATGAGTATTATCCCTGGATCGGAGGCTTCTACTGCCTTCAGGAAGGCCGCCTTGTAGGCCTCGACGCTGAAATGCTCGAATCCGGGACCGTCAGCGACCAATGTTTTCTTGGAACCATATTGAGCCAGTTCTCCGGAATCAGAGATGTTCGAGCCCACGAGCAGTGCGTTCAGTTCTCCGCCTAGGCTATCCGCGAGTTCCTTTCCCTTCCCAAGGAGCTGGATCAGAAGCTCTCTGTCCTCGGAGAATGCCAGAACGTTCTGAGCCATCGCGCTCACCTCTCTAGCACCCCCTCGGAGACGATGGCCTCGGCTAGCTGCGCTGCAGCATCTTCAACGGTATCGGCTTTGATGACTATCCGTTTCCTGTCGACCTTGGGGGCCATGACGTTCAGTATCTCCACGGAGGATGAGGCTTTGACCTCCTCCGCGGATAGGCCCACAGCCTCGGCGTCCCACTCCTCGGTGGGCTTCCTCTTCGCCTTCATGATGTTCATGAGGGAGGGGATCCTAGGCTCGTTGACCTCCCTCACCACGGCCACCACCGCGGGGAGGTCAACCTCCACGACCTCGTCCACATCCTCCAGGTCCCTCACGGCCCTGAGAGCCCCCTCTCCGAGCTCGATCTCTTTGACGTATGTCACCTGGGGGAGATCCAGGAGCTCCGCAAGCCTCGGAATTACCTGAGCGGAGAGGCTGTCGAGAGTCATCTCCCCTCCGATGATAAGATCATAATCCCCTATCTTCTCTACCGCGGCCTTCAGCACTTTGGAGGTCGCCAGAGCGTCGACTCCTGCCAGCGCCTCGTCGTTGATTATGTACGCCGCATCAGCGCCCATGGCTAGAGCCGCGAGGAGAGCAACCCTCGTCCCCGATCCGCCCATGGAGAGGGCTATGACCTCCCCCTCGCCGGACTCTTTCAGCTGGATGGCCGTCTCGAGGGCCCGCTTGTCGAGCTCACTTATTCTCCTCTTGACGCCCTCGGTCACGGGCTGCCTCGTTTCGGGGTCGACCTTCATCTCGGTGAGATCGACGATGTCCTTCAACAGTACGATAATACGCGCCAATATGTTGTCTCCTGAACAGGTTGAATACCCGAGGGAATATTATTAACATTTATTCGAAAACGTCCAGCTAATTCCCCTGATTCTGATAAATGCTTTAAACATCGGGAGACAACCTCCAAAGATTCTAATGGGAACCGAGACGGAGAGAATCACGGTTCTAGGAGCGGGGGTCATGGGTCAAGGGATCGCCCAGATCGCCGCCGCAGCAGGGTTCCATGTCGTCATCCGGGACATCTCCCAAGAGTTCATCGACAAGGCCAGAAACGGGATCGAGAGGAATCTGAAGCGCCAAGTCGAGAGAGGAAGAATGGCCGAGGAGGACGCCAAGCGGGTCCTTGAAAAGGTCTCCTTCACCCTCAACCTGGAGGACGCAGTGAGAGAAGCTGACATCATCATCGAGGCGATCCCCGAGAGAATGGAGCTCAAGAAGAGGGTCTGGGCCAAGGTTTCGAGTCATGCGAGGGAGGACGCCATCCTCGCCACCAACACCTCCAGCCTGAGCATCTCCGAGATCGCCGAGGCCGTCGACCGCCCCGAACGCTTCGTGGGGATGCACTTCTTCAACCCCCCGACGATCATGCGCCTCGTGGAGGTCATCCCGGGGAAAAAGACCGGGAGAGAAGCAGTTGAAAAAACCATTTCCCTATCGGAGCGGCTGGGAAAAACGCCCGTCGAGGTCAAACGAGACGTGGTCGGGTTCATCGTGAACAGAATCCTGGTCACATACCTCAACGAGGCCACCAAGCTCCTCGAGACAGGAAAATATTCGAAGGGGCAGATCGACGGAGCGATGCAGCACGAGGCCGGGATGCCCCTGGGGCCTTTCATGCTCTCAGACCTCATCGGCATCGACATCGTCCGCCACGTCCTCAAGGTCTTCGAAGAGAACCTGGGCCCCCAATACAAACCCGCGGACTCGATCGAGAACCTCTTCCAGGAGAAAAACCTCGGGAGGAAGACGGGGAGAGGCTTCTACAGCTATGTGGATAGGCCTTCAGTAACTCCCCAGGATGGAGAAGGATTCGACGTCGACCTGCTGCTGGACCCGTTCATTGCTGAGGCGGAGCTAGTCGTCGCGGAAGGGATCGCAGACGAGGAGTCGGTTGACACGGCGGTCAAGCTAGGGGGAAATATCCCGAAAGGCCCATTCGAGATGAAGAAGGATAGAGGCTAGGCTAAGACCCCACTCCGGAAGCGGTTAGACAAGCTTGAAGCAGAGAGCAGTCTTCTCTCCCTCTTTCACGAACTCGGCGACAACCCGTGCACCAACGGATAGCGTATCGCCGTCGTCCACCTCCAGGACCAGACCCGTGACGCTCAGGCCATCATCGAGCTTCACCACAGCAACCGCGTAGGGCGAGCTCCCCACCATGGTGGAGAGGGGCACATGGACAACGGTGAAAGCCCGGATAACTCCATCCCCAGAGACATCCTCCCAGGTCATCTCAGATCCGCCACACCCTGGACAAACGGGTCGAGGAGGGAGATGAAGGGCACCGCATTTCGCACACTTTGAGCCCCTGATCTTTCCCTCAACCAGATAGTCCGCGTAGTTCTTCGAAGTGAATTCAGACATACACGTCACCTCCCGTATACCTGGACGGACACCGTCGCCCCTGACGCCCCGACATTGTGGGCCAAGCCAATCTCCGCCCCCGCAACTTGATGCCTCCCCGCCTCTCCCCGTAACTGCTTGAAAATCTCGTATGCCATCGCCGCCCCCGTCGCCCCCACGGGATGCCCCTTAGCCTTGAGCCCGCCATCGGGATTCACGGATATTTCCCCATCCAACCCCGTCCTTCCCTCAACTGCGGCTCTACCTCCCTCCCCCTTCGGGAAGAATCCCAGATCCTCTGTAGCCATCAGCTCCGCTATCGTGAAGCAGTCGTGGACATCAGCCACGTCTATGTCATCTGCCTGGACTCCCGCAATCTTGTATGCCTGATCCGATGCCAACCGTGTTGCCCTGAGAGAGGTCAGACTCTCCCTGTCGTGGAGGGCCATGGCGTCGGAGGCCTGACCGATCCCACGGATATATACCGGGGAGTCGGTGAACTCCCGCACCCTTTCACCCGCCGCGAGGATCAAGACAGATGCGCCGTCGGATATGGGGCAACAGTCAAACAAGCGTAGGGGATATGCGATGTACGGATTCAGGGATGATCTGAGGAACTCGAGCTCGTCTCCGAAGCTCATTTGGTTCCTTTCCCCCAGACTCGAGGCGATATCCATGACCTCCCGCTGGAAATGCGCCTTGGGATTCAACGAGCCGTTGTGATGGTTCTTGATGGCTATAGCAGCCAACTGCTCCCAGCTAGAACCATACTCGGCGAAGTGGGCGCTCGCCAGAGCCGCATAGAGTCCCGGGAACGTGAACCCGGCGCCTACCTCGTATACCGCGTCCGCAGCCATCGCGAGGGTGTCAGTGACCCCCTCAGTGGTCAACCCCCTCATCTTCTCCACGCCTCCCACCATCACGACGTCGTAGGCACCCGAAGCGATCGCCATCGCTGCCAAGTTGACTGCGACCCCAGAGCTGGCGCAGGCATCCTCGATCCTCGACGCGGCAACGGGGGTTATCCCCACCCAGTCAGCCATGAGGGCGGCCGTGTGGGACTGCCCCTCGAAAGCGTCACTTGAGAAGTTCCCGACGAAGAGGGCTTCCACGTCCTTGAGATCGAATCCGTTGTCCACCGAACACTTCGCCTCGAGGGCGGCCTCCACGAAGAGCTCCCTGCTGGTCCTTTCAGCGTGTATCCTATGATGGAAACGGGTCATCCCCCCTCCGACGACCGCGACATCCCTTGAAAGTCTCATCTTTCCCCTCGGTTCTTCCTTCGGAGGACCGAAATTAAGAGTTGTGACGAAATCGAGTTCGACATATGTCGAAATCATCCTGGGGGTTTCCCTAGAAAACCTTAAACCGTCTGAAACTATGGATCACGAGAGATTATGAACGTGGCCTTCGTTTTAATAAACACGGACTTGGGTGCCGATGCAGAGGTAGGCGAAGCGCTCCGCAAGATCGATGAGGTCAAAGAGGTCTACGGTGTCTACGGTGTCTATGACATCGTCGTGAGGATCGAGGCCGACACCCTAGAGCTGCTCAAGGACACCATCAGCTCCAAGATAAGGACTCTGGATAACGTGAAATCGACACTCACCATGATTGTCGTCTAGCCTTCTCACGATCCATCCGATTGTCCAACTTTGCGTTGCAGCAGGTATCCAGTTAAATACTTGAAGCCAGTCAGTTGGTGGATTCGATGAAGGATCAAAGAGGCTTCACGGCGTGGTTCACGGGCCTCCCATGCTCGGGGAAGACAACCGTAGCAGACGTCGTGGCTGAAGGACTCAAGGAGAGAGGGTACAGAGTCGAGAGGCTCGACGGGGACATCGTGCGGAAGGGCCTGACGAGCGACCTCGGGTTCTCCAAGGAGGACAGGGACGAGAACATCAAGCGCGTCACCTTCGTAGCGAAACTTCTCACAAGGAACGAAGTAGCCGTCCTGGCTACCTTCGTCTCCCCTTATCGCGCTAGGAGAGCGAAGACCCGAGAGGAGATAGGGGAGTTCGTCGAGGTCTACACACGCACCCCGGTTGAGGTCTGCATAGAGCGAGATGTCAAGGGCATGTACAAAAAGGCCTTGGCCGGTGAGATATCCAACTTCACGGGGGTCGACGATCCCTACGAGGAACCTGAAAATCCCGAGCTCATCCTGGACACCGATAAAGAGTCCATCGAGGAGAGCGCCGGGAAAGTCCTAGACAAGCTCGTCGAAATGGGATATATCGAATAGCTCTATCATTCTATTTCATGTGTATCAGGGCACATGAACATTTTATGAGCCGAGCTGTTCGAGTCTAAATTTTATTATCTGCTCGATTCCCGCAGGGATACCCCAACTGGGTTTGTATCCTAGGCCCTTTCTGATCTTTTCCAAGTTGTAGCTGAATTCCTTGGTCTCCCCAGCCCGGGGGGGCTGATTGACGATGCAAACTTCTTTCCCGGTGGATTTTCTGAGGGAATCGACGATTCGCTTGGCCAGGACGCCGATCTCCATGGTCTCTCCCCCGACGTTGTAGACCTCACTCCCTTTGGCCTTGGATTTGAGGGCGAGGATGAGGGCTCGGGCGATGTCCTCGACGTGTACGAAGTCCCTGGTGCTTGAGCCGTCCCCGTAGACGGTGAGGTCCTCCCCGTTCAGCCCCATCCTGACAAACTTGGGTATCACGGTATCATAGTTGGTGAAGAGGCCCACGCCGAAGACGTTCCCGAAGCGGAGGCTTATGGTGGCGATCCCGTGGTTGTCGCTGAAGACATCCATCAGCCTCTCCCCCGCGAGCTTTGTGACTCCGTAAAGGTTGAGGGGCCTCAAGGGGACGCCCTCGGTGACGGGCATCTCGGCGGGCTTTCCGTAGACCGCCGCAGTTGAACAGAATACCACTTTCCCGATGCCGAGCCTCCTCGCGGCTTCGAGGACGTTGTAGGTGCCGTATACGTTGATGGAGGTGGCTTCGTCGGGTCGCTCCCTGCATTTGACGAGACCCGGGAGGGCGGCGAGGTGGGCTATCGCGTCACAGCCCTCGAAAGCCTCCACCATGAACTCTAGGTCCCTTATATCCCCCTCGAGTAAATTGGCTTCATCGCCTGCTCCCTGGGTCCTCAGGGGGCCATAGTCGCCGTTCATCAAGTTGTCGATTGAAACGACTTTGTTCTTCCCTGCAATGAGGCTCTTCACGAGTTTAGATCCGACGTATCCTGCTCCGCCTGTTACGCCGATTTTCAAAGCGATCAAGGGTTTCATGGCTCAGGGGAAATATAAGATGGATTGATGGCTACAGCTAGGAGTGGCTACATGGAATAGGTATTTCCGGTGAAACTAAAGGGAAATTAGACAAAGCGAAAAAGGGGTGAAGAGCATCGAGGTGATACGCCTCGGGGTTCAGACAGGGCTTGGCCCCTCTACGAGATCGAGGGCGGAATCCTGAAGCTGACGATGAAGCCCAAGCAGAGGCCCATGGAGGACTACCTCAAGGCCCAGAACAGGTTCAGGCATCTGACGAATGATCAGGCGAAGTACATCCAGGCCGAGACTGATCAGAAGCGGGAGAGGCTCCTCGAGCAGGACATCAAGAGGATCGTCTTCTAATCTTCTATTTTTCATCCCGAAACTATTTGTACATTCAAGTAGACCTCTTTCCGATGACTAAGATCGCTGTCATCGGGCACATAGCGATCGACAAGGTCATTGATGAGACTGGGGAGAGGGTCCAGCTCGGGGGCCCCCCATCCTACATTGCTCTCTCCTTCGGGATTTTAGGAGATAGAATCCATGCGGTTTCCAAGATTGGTGATGACATCTCAAAGAAGTTCCTTAGGCAGCTAAGAGACCTCGGTATGAATGCCGGTAATATGATCGTCGATGGGGCAGAGACCACCAGGTTCATCCTCGATTACACCCAGGAAATGAGAGTTTTAGGCGTGGAGAGCGTCTGCGAAAAGATTGGCTCAAATGACATCGAGGACCTTCCCGATGCAGCGCTGATAACGCCGATAATAGGGGAGCTCACGGAGAGCGCGGTTGAAGCCATCCAGTCGGACGTTTTGGCTTTGGATCCCCAAGGGTTTCTGAGGAGGCCCCTTGATGATGGTTCGATTCAGCTCCAGCCTTGGCGTGATAGAGAGCTACTGGGCAGGTTGGACGTGTTGAAGGCCTCCGCTGACGAGGTAGAGCTAATGACCGGGGAGTCTGACCCACGGAGAGGGATCGAGAAGATAAGGAGGTTAGGGGCGAGTGTGGCGGTCACCACTCTGGGTCAGAAGGGTTCGCTCGTCGCTTTTGGAGGGAGGCTGTCCCAGGTGCCGGCTTACGATAACGATGTGCGGGACTCCACGGGAGCCGGGGACATCTTCCTCGGGTCGTTCATGTCAGAGTACCTCAGGGGCGAGGACCCCGTATGGTGCGCCTGCGTGGGATCGGCCGTGGCTTCTCTGGTCGTTGAAACTTTTGGTGCAAGGATAGATTCATCGAAAAGGGATGTGTTTCGCCGTGCAGAAGAGCTGCTCGACAGTGTCGTGAGAGTCTAGGAGAATCTGCGTCTGGCGATAAAGTAGACTCCGAGGGCGAAGAGCAGGTTGACGCTCCAGGTTCCGAAGACGGATATCACCAGGTTACCAGAGCCGTCTCCAGCGACTAGGACGTCTCCTTGAGCTTCCGCCGCATCTCCGGAGAATGTTCCATCTGGCTCGGTTGCCGAGGCAGAGGCATCATCAATTGGAGCCTCCGCGTTCTCCTGTCCGGGTGCCTTCACCAGCTCACGGTCTCCACCGGACTCGCCGAACATGGGGGTGGCCAACTGGCTGGGGACCGCAGATACCAAGAGGTAGCCCAGGGATATCGCGAGCACTGCGTAGACTAGGGCCCTGTTCTGCATCGTCATTCACTATCCGCAGCGTCGGTCTTAATACTACAGTTTAGAACAGTGAATGTCTCCTCGTGAAGGGGCTGTTCGAATAGTAGAACAAAACCTCGCGAGAATTTACTCACCGCGGCCTATCCCTCCATAGCCGATATGTTTCGTACCACAGTATCACGAGGGGCACGAGCCCGAAGATCACCGTCGTGATATACATCTCCGTTGGATTGAACGGGTTCTGGAGCAGAAAAGTCGCTAGCATCGTGGTCACGAGCACGGCGTAGAAGAGGTAGCGGGGGAGCATCACCCCTCCGACGGAGACGAACTGCTTCAGTACGCCCACCCGGACCTCCCGGATGAGGCTGTAATCTCCCCTGATGCTCTCGACGAGCCCCAAGTCCTTGAGCTTGTTGAGGTGATACGATGAGACACTGGGGCTGCTGAACCCCAAGGCCCTCTGGACCGCCCGAACCCCCACAGATGACTCTTTCGATTTGAGGATGTGCATGTAGACGAGGAGCGTCTTCCCCTTGAGCTCCGACTCGATGATTTCCTCGTCAGAAGCCAAGCTGAAACCTCTCTAAACTAGGCTGACGCCTGAAATAAAACCGTTGGGTCCTCAGCGGAGCATCCCGATGAGGGCGAGGGCGGCGCTCAGGACCTCCTCGGGCCTCACATTCGCGCTCCCCTGCTCCGGGATCACGTTCGCAGTGAAATCGAAGACCTTACCCACTTCCAGTTTTTCCCTGGATAGTATCTCTTGGAGCCCTTCTCGGGGTGAACTAAAGGCGATCAAGACGCTCTTCGCCTCAGATAAACGAGCTCTGAACTCAGGTTCGAGGTCCCTGAAAGGAGGGCCAAGGTTCGATGTCGCAAGCGTTAGATCGAAATCTCCTTTTGAGGCGAGCTTTCCCAGTCCTCCGCCAATTATGTGGATACCGAAGCCCCAATAAGAATTAATGTCCTTTCTCTTGGCGAATCTCCCTAGTAGCATCGGCTGGACGCGTATTATGCATACTGTCGTCCGCCCGCCAATGGAGGGCCCACGCCCGGTTACCCTTACGGGAGTCTCGACGCCTATCTCGATGAGATATTCTCCGTTTTCCTCCGAGAGCACGACCCCCTCCCTGAACTCTCCTACATCGATATTGCTTAAGTTTCGCTCCAAGGGGTGGTGAGGGGTCCTGAGGGGCGGGAGGATACCGACGAATTTCAGTTCCTCCATCATCCTAAAGAGGTTCTTCCGGAGATATTGCGGGGTCTCAATATAGCTTAGGATGAGCCGGATTAGTCTGGACTCGTCCGGGGAGTCCCTGTAGATGTATATGTCCTCGACTCTGTGGATGGCCGCAAGCCTGGCGACTTGGCCGATGACAATCGTCTTCTCCTTCAGGGGGGGAGCCTCGGAGACGATGGATGAGGGGATCGCTATTGATAGTTTGTAGTCTCTTCGATTCGGAATCATTTGGAAACCCTTCCTTCTCTCAATCTAGGCCATGAAGCCCAGCCGGTCTTAACGAACCGCTCCCTCTCCACGAGGTCCTCGTGCACCCATGCGAGGAAAGAGTTGAAGCTCCGCATCGAAGCGACAGTGGTCATGTCTCCGATACCGAGGCGGACGAGGCTCTTAAGGAATTCCCTCTCGGCCAGCTCCTGGGTCGGGCCCACAATCTTGGCACCCTCCACGGTGTAGCCCTCCTCGATCAACGCCTCCCGGGCCCTCGAGAAGATATATCCGGTGCAGATGTGGATGGGCTCATCCTGGGAGACGCGAAGCCTTTCCATGCCCTCCGCCACCACCTTGAGAGCCTGGACGAGATACGCTTTCGTCTTGAATATACCACCCTGAAACAGAGTCAGGGATATCTCTCCAGAGTAGGATTCCCCCGTCTCGACCCGGCGCATCACCACGACGGCGCCGCCCAACAGGTCGCCCCAGCCTGATTAACGCCCGCCTCAGCGGGTATCGTCCACCTCGACGACCATAACACTCTGCCAAAGAGGTTACGTGAGATTATAAAAATTGGAATCCCGCCATGAGGCGTTTTGTCAAGGAACTCGGTTTCAGACCGTCGTTTATCCCCGATCATAACAGCTGGAGGGAAACTTCGTTTTATGCAGACATCCTCATTAAGCTTCCAGAAAATGCGAAAGAACTCGGTGACAGCGAACATGTTATGTGAAGGAACGGGGGGATAGGGAGACGCAAAACTTCTCAAACTTGTTTCAGCTTATCAATCGACAAGTTGGAGCTGGGATCATGACCGTAGAGTAGCCCCAGATACGTTGAGACATAATCCCCGATATAGACGAGGGAAAGAATCCGGGCGAGCCTCCCAGAGCCCCTCGTCTCCAGCTCGATTATCTCACCGGCCTTGGGAATGAAGAGCTCTTTGAATCTCTCGATCTTCCTTTTTACTCCCTCATCGTCTCCACCGTCCCTGAGCAACAGCAGAGCCAGATCCCCAAGAGCCTCCGAATCCCACTCACTGCCAAGGACCGCATTGTGGAAAACCTCCGGGAAACTCCCCGATCCCGACGGGACCTTGCTGTTCTCGTTCAACTGGGACCCCAACCGGTAGGCCACACCCTCAAGCAGCGAGGACCCGTACACCAGCGGAATCTTGCCGAGGAGTCTCAGGGCAGCCTTCTTCGCCAAGTTTTGATCTTGGGGCACGTCCATCGAGATCTCGTCCCTGATGACTTCAAGGGTTGACAATGCCTCAGGGACCTCTCCCCACAAGGTTCCCACGAGATCCATCGCGTTCATCGCTGTAGCCAAGCTGAAGAACTGGTGGGAAATCGCGGCCCTCGGTCTGTATCCGTCTGGCAGGGATATCAGCGGGAGACCATTGTCCATCGCAATTTCGCCCATGGTGCCCCCTGAGGTCACCGCGATGGTGGGAGCTCCCTCTCTCAAAGCTTCCGCGAGCATACACAGAGTCTCCTCCGTGTTCCCCGAGTAGCTTACCGTGAAGACCAAGGTCTCATCGTCGACGAAGGCGGGGAGATGATACCCCCGGGAAAGCACCAGCGGAACAGCACACTCCCTCCAGAGCCAGTCAATAACAAGCCTCCCACCGATGGATGAGCCACCCACTCCCGCGAACACGATTTTGTTGAACCGCTTACGGGAGATGCCTTCCAGCGAGGCCTTTTTAGCTCGTTTTATTGCAGATCGGCAATCCTCCGGAAACCTCTCCAGAACCTGTAGCATGCCGGATTCGTCCAGAGCCTCGATGTGTCTGAGATCGTCGAGGGGGTTGTCCATCAGCTATGGTTAGGTCTAGATCGAGATAAAAACTCTTCATGCCGACTGGAGAACCGTAGATGGCAAAGATATGCTCCGGCTTGGAATGTGTATCTGTTAATTTTCGACCAATATAGAGCCTGAGGGGCATGTGGCCTCGCAGGCTCGGCAGATGAGGCGCAGATTAGGCTCAACGACGGCGATCACGTCCCCCTGTTACGCGAAAACTCCCACCGGGCAGGCCTTGAAGCAGTTCTGGCAGGCAGTACATGTGTCGAGATCCAGGGTCACATATGGCATTTTTTTCGCCTCGATAGAAACCGGGGTACTGTTGACCTGCGATATTAAAAGACGGGGGTGGCGGATTTTCTCAGCCGCTCAGTGATTCAATGGCTTTCTCGATCTTCTTGATCGCGAGGCCTCTCCTGCGGAATCTTTCCCTCTTGCGCCTCTCGTAGTCCCTCCTCGAGACCCGTCTGGTTCTCAGCCTCACCTCTAGGTTCCGAAGGTCCGAAGCGATCCGGGTGAACTCCCCCTCAGCCTGTTTGATCTCATTTAAGGGCTCGGAGAGCTTGGGCTCATCAGCGAGGTCTCTCCCTAACTGCTTTAGGGAGTCGGCGAGATTGCTCACGCCTCGACTGTGCTCAGCCGCAAGCTTCTCATATTGATCCTTCTCTATCTTCCCCTCCTGAAGCTCCTCCTCGATGGACCCTAACGCCCTAAAGAGGCTGATCCTTTCGCGCTGCTTCTCGATGAACTCTTTGAGAGTCGGAACCTCGGCTTCGAGGGTCACCTCCACTTTGGAGGGCTTTTCCCGTCGCCTCAGGAAGATTACAGCGGCGACGACCAACACGAACGCCGCGATGATGGCGATTGGCCTGAGGAAAGGCATGATGGATCCGGATGGGATCTCGGCCTCGATGGCGGACCTCTCCGATTGGAGCGTGGCACCATATGTGAGGCGGACGACGTCGCTCTCAACCCTGCTGACTGTCGCCTCGAGATCTCGGATGAAATGAGGCAGCTCGATGTTGGGATATGAGAGGTGAGATGAACCTCCTGCGGTCGAGACGTGCTCTCCGTTCTCCGTGGTGTATGTTACGCTGAAGACCCATCTGTCTCTGGGCATAATGGGGGACCGGGGGATAATGGTCACCTCTTTCGACTCATCTGACTCCGTGGCTGTGGTCTCGAGTGGGCCAACCCCGTCTCTCGCCTTGATGTTGGATGCGTCGGGGGGGAGCTCGAGGGGGAATCCGAAGAAGATGGGTCCCTTGTTGGTGAGAGCGTAGGAGTCTTCGACGACTAGGCTGCTTGACTTGACAGTGATGCTCCGAGACGCATCCTCTACTACCAACAGAAGCTCGTCGTCCGTCGAATGGGTGTACAGGATGCTTGCGTAAACCCCGGAGTCAGCGACGATATTCTCCCCCAGATACATTACATTCCAGTGATCGCCAACCTCGACTTGTGTCATGTTTATCGGAGAGATGACTTGGTCGAAAATGGCGCCGGGGGGCAGCTCCACCTCCAGCCGATACTGGGAGATAGTGTAATCGATAACGGGAAAAACAGACAGGACAGCTGCATATGAAACGCTGGTACCGCTTACGCGATCCAGAAAGAGATATGACGCCCTAAGTGTCAGGGACGTTCCCGCTCTCAAGGTTACTGGGACTGTGAACTCAACGCGGGAGCCCTGGATTCCCTGAACATCAATGCCCGACGCATCTACCTGCCTCCAGCTATCGGACTCCCACACCTCGAAGATCGATCTCTCGGGGGTGATTGTATCTGAGAACCCCATCCAGAAATCTGTGACTATGGCTTCGGAGCCCTCGGGGGCGGAGAGGGTGAATGTATCATTCAGGAAAACGATGCCTCCATTGACGACCTTCACACGCCTATCTACATCGACGATAAGTTGCTCCGTTTCACCGCTGACCATGTAGGCATAGGACGACAGCATTGAGGCACAGAGCAGAACCATGAGAATCAGCGTTTTTACCTTGGATATCTTCATCGGGGACATCATACCAGAGTAAAGACACATATCCCAGATTTAAAAAGTGGGGCATGATCCAGCCTGAACACCGGGATAAGCTAACATTATTAAAGAAGATAGGGATGATGAATCGTGTTCAACCGGAGGAATTGCATATGAACAAGCCTCATCCGTATTTACCCAACAGCGTCCCCTACATCAAGGAGAAGATGATGGAGGAGATGGGGATCAAGTCCATCGACGACCTCTACGTCGATATCCCGGCGGACCTCAGATTCGAAAAAGAGCTGGATGTGCCCGGACCATTCACCGAGGCCGAGGTGAAGAAACATGTCTCGGGCCTCCTAGAGAAGAATTGGAGTCTCGCTGCCCCACCCTTCCTAGGGGGAGGCGTCTGGCCCCACTACGTCCCGGCTGTAGTCGACGAGATCGTCCACAGGGCCGAGTTTCTCACCAGCTACACCCCCTACCAGCCCGAGATCAGCCAGGGTATACTCCAGGCGATCTTCGAGTACCAGAGCCTGATCTGTGAGCTCGTGGGCATGGACGTCGCCAACGCCTCGATGTATGACTGGGCCACCGCCCTCGGGGAAGCCTCCCGCATGGCTTGCCGCCTCACGCGGAGGAGCAGGGTTCTGGTGCCCAATATAATCAGCCCCCGCAGACTCTCAGTCCTCAAGTCATACACGGAGCCCGCGGACATCGAGATAACCCAAGTGGGCTACGATAAGACAAGCGGTCAGCTTGACCTAGAGGACCTCAAGGAGAAGATCGGGAGCGATTCAGCATCAGTATACATCGAGAATCCCTCGTACCTTGGCTTCGTCGAGGAGGGAGTCGAGGCGATAGCCGAGATCGCCCATGACGCCAAGGCCCTTTTCATAGTCGGCGTGGACCCCATCTCCCTGGGCTTGATTAAACCCCCAGGAGACTACGATGCTGACATAGTCATCGGGGAGGGTCAGCCCCTCGGTAATCACATGAATTTCGGGGGTCCCCTTCTCGGGATGATTGCTTGTAAGAGTGATACCAAGATCATCAGGCAGATGCCGGGGAGACTAATTGGTATGACCCAGACCCTTGATGACGATAGACGGGCTTTCACGATGACCCTCCAGACAAGGGAGCAGCACATCAGGAGAGAGAAGGCGACCAGCAACATCTGCTCCAATCAAGCTCTGAATGCCCTAGCGAGCGCCGTCTACCTGTCCCTCATGGGGCCCCAGGGGATCAAGGATCTGAGCGAGCTCGTGGCGGGGAGGGCACACTACGCCATGAGGCGGCTGGGGGCGCTGCCCGGGGTCAGGGCTCCGGTGTTCAGCAGCTTCCACTTCAAGGAGTTCACGGTACAGTTCGTGGATAAGACGGTCGAGGAGGTCAACCAGAGCCTCCTTGATAACAGGCTTCACGGCGGGAAGTCGATTGTAGGAGAGTTCCCCGATCTGGGGGAGACGGCGCTATTCTGTGTCACGGAGAGCCATACAAAGGAGGACATAGACAGATTGGCATACACCCTCGAGGAGGCGCTGGAGGGATGACCATGAGGAAGTTCAGACAGGCTCAATGGGAGGAGCCCATCATCTTCGAACTGAGCCGGGAGGAGCGGGTAGGCTTCAGCGTCCCTGACCTGGAGCCTGAGATAGAGGATGCAATAGATAACATCGCGGGTCTCGTCCCCAACGGGATGCTGCGAGAGAAGCCCCCTGGGCTCCCCGAGGTCTCGGAGCTGGAGGTCCTCCGCCACTTCATCCACCTATCCCAGATGAACTACGGCGTTAACTCCGGCAGATTCTATCCCCTCGGAAGCTGCACCATGAAATACAACCCGGTCATCAACGAGGTCCTCGCAGGCCACCCGAAGGTCACGGGGATCCACCCCGATCAGGAGGAGGCGTCTATCCAGGGGATCCTCGCGATGCTCCACGGGCTGAAGCAGGGTTATCTCGAGATAACGGGGATGGACGACGCGAGCCTCCAACCCGCAGCGGGAGCCCACGGAGAGTACCTGGGAGTACTCCTGATAAGAGCATACCACGCAGACAGGTGCGATCTGGAGGGACGGACGGAGATCATCATCCCCGACTCAGCCCATGGCACCAATCCAGCGACAGCCATCATGGCAGGATTCAAGACCATCGAGGTTCCATCCGACGAGGACGGGGGCGTCGATCTGGAGGCACTTGCGAGCGTCGTGGGCCCTCAGACCGCGGGTCTGATGCTCACCAACCCCAACACCCTGGGGATATTCGACAGCAACATCTCCAAGATAGCTGGAATAGTCCACGATGCGGGGGGGCTCATGTACTACGACGGTGCTAACCTTAACGCCATCATGGGGAAGTGTCGCCCAGGAGACATGGGATTCGACGTGGTCCACGTCAACCTCCACAAGACCTTCAGCACGCCCCACGGCGGTGGGGGTCCGGGGTCCGGGCCGGTTGGGGTAAAGTCTTTCCTAGCGGACTATCTGCCCGTACCCGACATCGTCGAGAGCGACGGCGTCTACAGCCTAAACTGGGATCGACCCAAGACCGTCGGGAAGATCCACGGATACCATGGGAACGTGGGCCCCATGCTCAGAGCATATACCTACATGGCCACCCTGGGCGGGGAGGGTCTCAAGGAGGCCTCGGAGCTATCGGTGCTCAACTCGAATTATATCGCTGCGAAGCTCAAGGACGTCAGGGGTTATTCCCTGCCTTTCGCGGAGGGGAAGCCCAGGATGCACGAGGCTGTGCTGAGCGCAGAGAAGATGAACGAGGAGACCGGTGTAAGGGCCCTCAATGTCTCCAAGAAGCTCCTAGACTACGGCTTACACGCCCCCACGACCTACTTCCCCCTCATCGTCCCCGAGGCCCTCATGATAGAGCCCACGGAGACGGAGCCCGTGGAGGTCCTCGACGAGTTCATCGAGGCGATGAAGGAGATCTCGGATCTGGCGTACTCTGATCCGGACGACGTCCTCGGCGCCCCGAGGATGACCGTGGTGGGGAAGCTCGACGAGGCGCGGGCGGCCCATCCGAGGACCATCTGCCTGAGTTGGAAGGCCTACTGTAGGATGTTCCCCTAGCAGGGGCATCTTTTTATTTCATTGATGCGATTGAGGGCTGAAGGTAGCCAAATGTTGAGCACCATATCAAGCCTCGTATCCCTTAACATTGATTTCCTGAAGCAGCCTCCTTGGGCCACACTGTTCATCCTGGTGCTCACGCTTGCGATCAACATGGTGATGAGCTACGCCAACAAGAGATCCATGGACCTGCCTGCCTACCGGAAGATGATGATTGGATCCGCGCGGGCTCGTAAGGAACTCATGGAAGCGACAAAGTCGGGGAACCAGAGGAGAATATCAAAGGCGCAGACCAAACAGAGTGAGCTCATGAAGGCGCAGCAGAAAGCGTCCAGTGGGAGGATGAAGCTCACCATGTACGTCATGATCCCATTCATACTCATCTGGCAGGTCCTCAACGGCTTCTTCGGAAAGACCATCATCGCATATATGCCCTTCAACGCCCCCTTCTTCCCTGAGGAACTCACCATAGGCAGCTGGTACCTCCTCTGCTCCCTCTCGGTGAACATAGTCCTCTCCAGGATTATAGGGCTCACCTTCGAGATCGACCCTGATGAAAGCGAATAACAGTGCTTCAATATGACGGGGAAACCCAAAAAGTTCGAGAACCTCGTAATAACGGTCAGCGGATACCATGGCTCCGGGCGATCAACTCACGCGACAAGGCTCGCCGAGACTTTCGGCCTGAGATATGTCTCATCGGGAACCATCTTCAGGCAGTTAGCCAAGGAAAGAGGCCTCAGCCTCGAGGAGATGTCCAAGCTCACCGAAGAGGACTCTGAGATTGACAGGCAGATCGACGAGAGAGCCAAGGAGGAGTCCAAGAAGCCTGGAGTCGTGATCGACGCCACCCTTGCAGGGTGGATGGCCGAGGACCCTGATATACGCATATTCCTGTTAACCTCCTTCGAGGAGAGGATCAGGAGGATCGCAGACAGGGAGGATACCTCGTTCGAGGAAGCCGAGAAAGAGACCGTGGCGAGAGAGGAGAGCGAGAAAGAGAGGTTCCGTATATACTACAATGTCGATATAGAGAACCTCTCGATATACGATGTGATCATCAACACCGAGCTCTTCGAGGAGGATGCGACGGCGCGAATCCTTAAAAGCGTTGTAGTGGAATACTGCTCGGCGAAGTGATTCTGTTGTCAGCGATGGATGTTGGTCGGATCTGCGTGAAACTGAAAGGTCGCGAGGCGGAGAAGCGCTGCGTCATCGTGGACGTCGTCGACAGGAACTATGTGATCGTCACGGGGCCCCCCGAGGTCACGGGAGTCAGACGGAGACGAGTGAACATGAGCCACCTGCAGCCCCTCGACGAGGTCATTGAAATAAGCAGGAACGCCTCCGACGAGGAGATAGCCAAGTTACTGGGCTAGCCATAATTGGTTTTTTAAAAAGCTGTTTTAATCGAATCGCTTTTCCTTTAAAATTCAGTCTCGCGCCAGTATTGAAAGATATTGTCCTCAATGTGGAATTCAGGTACTCCTCTCGATCCGGGGGGCTGCTCCGGGATCTTGGCCGTTCATCAGGCTTGAGATGATGAGATGGATGATGGCGAGGAGGTTCTCGTCGTTGGAGAATACCGCGGCCTCTAGGGGATCGTCCCCGTTGATGTCGGTGACCTTGGCCAGGATGAAGCTCTTGTGATCCGAGTCGACGAACAGGAGGGGGGAGGATATATCCACCTTTCTGACGTCGAAGAGGTAAGACAATTCTCTTGCGAGAGGGTTCGCCTTGGGGTCGAGGGGGGAGAAGATCTTCACGTCGACCCCGATGTTTTGCATCTGATCGAGGAGATTCGGGGCTGAGTTGAAGAATAGTGTGAGGCCGTCCGCGCTTGCTACGACTTCGAGGGTCTCCTTGGCCTGCCTCACGATCTCGTGGAACTTGCTTATGATATTGTCGTCGCTGTCGATGTACCATAATGTCTTCTGCTGGGGGGACGCCTCTTTCCTGCTCGTTTCATGGGTATCCACCAGGGATTCTAGGATCTCGGAGAAGTCGAGGGCTTTATTGAGGTTTCTCTTCACGGTGGAGCCGAACGCATTCAAGGGGGAGGTGGGGGTGAAACATTTGGGGACCCCGGGAATCTCGATAACTAGGCCAAAGTCGACTAGTTTCTTCAGGGTTCCGTAGACTTTGGTCCGGGGAACTTTGCAGTTGATGCTGAGCTTCCTTGCTCCGGAGCTGCCGAGGCCGATCAGGCTAAGATATACCTTGGCCTCGTATTCTGAGAGGCCGGCGTATTCCACGATTTTAGGCCAGTTGACTTGTAGATCCGGTGCGTTCGGATCTTGTTTTTCATGCATTGTGGTGGATGTCTCGAAGGTCCTTCGCTTGAAGTCGTTCTCCTTTTCTTTGAGAAAGAGTATGCGGGCGTTGACGTTTTCAGCAGTCATGTACTATCACTCATCTTAGGGGTTTGTTTGTCGGTCGGTTGCGAGGTGTGTCCCAATTGTACCCCCGGACAAGATACATGTTGAGTTTAGATTTCCATTTTTTCGAACATGAAAACCGATCTTTAGATACTTGAATTGTTTTAAGTTACAAAATTTATGTACAAGATTTAACTGAAAATTGTTCTATTCAGTACTTTTAGAATATCCTGTATCTTAAATATCCGATACCTCATTTACATAATATCAAGATTTCAGATGGGAATGAATCGTGGATGATATCCGAGGGCAGCTAAGGGCCCTATCGAAACGTCATTCATTGGAGATGATCAGCATACTCCTCGATGGGCCAAAGCACATATCTCAACTCTCAAATATTCTCGGGATTCCTTACACGACCGCTCAGCAAAGAGTAGCGGAACTTGAGAGAGAAGGGTTGCTGAACGTCATTCCTGGCGTCGATGATGCCTCGAAGAGGGCAATTAAACGCGTTCACCTCGCCAACTTCAGGGTGGAACTCACACCGAGGACAATACGCAACATTGTCCATAAAGAACAGACCACGGGCATGTCTTCGGGCTAGGTCGTGTATTTTTTTTCGGAGAGATACCTGTCCCTGTTATCGGGGAGCACCGTGGCGACCCTTTTCCCGGGGCCCATCTCTGCGGCAACCTTCAGGGCATGATAGACGTTGGCGCCCGAGGAGATCCCGCAGAATAGCCCCTCCTCCTTGACGAGCCTGTCAGACATCTCGACCGCGTCCCGGTTGGTCACCTTGACGACCTCGTCCACGATGCCGCTCTCCATCATCTCCTCGATGATGCCCCCCGTGATCTCGTCGCTGAAACCCGGCATCCTGTAGTGCCCCTCGCTGATGGGATAGTTGGCCGATGCGGGTTCGACGCCCACGATACGGACACCCGGATTCTCCTCTTTAAGGGCCTTGGCGACACCGTAGAGTGTGCCCCCGACTCCGATGGAAGCGACGAAGGCGTCCACCTTGCCCTCCATTTGTTGGTAGATCTCTCGTCCGGTCTTGTAATGTGCCCTCGTGTTGGCGGGGTTGCTGAACTGGCGGGCCCACCAGGTCTTAGGTCGGGTCCTCTCGAGCTCCAGACATCTCTGCCTTGTCCCGATCTCAACCTCGGCCCCCGCGACGCTCTCGTCCTCGGAGTTGGACTCGAGCTCGAGCTGGTGGACCTCGGCGCCGTAGCTCTCCATGAGGCGTATCCTCTCAAGGGTCATGCCTTCTGGCATGTAGATCTCCACATTGTACCCTAGGTAGCCCCCTATGAAGCTCACCGAGGTTCCCGTGTTCCCGGTGCTGGCTTCGATGATCGTGTACCCGGGTTTCAGGTTCCCCTCCGCCTCGGCATCCCGGATCATCTCGAGGACGATCCTGTCCTTCAGGCTGCCGCTGGGGTTCATATTCTCGCATTTAACGTAAACATCAGCGATGCCTTCGCTTGTGACTTTGTTGAGCTTGACCATGGGCGTGTTCCCGATGAGATCCAGGACGCTGTCGACGACCCTCATTCCAATTCCCAGCCCTAGTAAGTTGATGAGCGGATAACAGTTTCCACCCCTCGCAAGGATTATTACGGCCTGAATTGTAATGGTTGAGAGGTGTAAGCCAGGATGATGCCTGAAGGGAGCCCGAGCGAGTTCACCAAGACGCTGTATGGTTGCGAGCCCGAGGACATCTCGGAGGTCGTGATCCTGACGCCGTTTGATTCAACTCTTGATGACCTCAAAGGGAGGGCTGACCGGGTTAAGGAGTTCAGGGGGTTCATCGCGGGATTCACGGGGCAATTCAATGGCTCGCGGGGTACGGTGCTGAACTCCCGGATTGGGAGCCCCGCGGCAAGCGACTGCACATACTATCTCAGGTTCACCCCTTGCAGGAGCATCATCTACACGGGTCTCATAGGCTCCCTCCAGCCAGAGATCAGAGTGGGCGACATCATAGTCCCGACGGCCGCCCTCAGAGGAGAAGGGGCGTCCAAATACTTTGTCGATGAAGCTTATCCCGCAGTCGCCGATTTCAGGCTCCTCCGGACCACCTCAGACGTCCTCGAAAGTGCGTTCAGGGATACCGAAACGGGGCTGCACTATGGCCCAATTTACACCACAGATGCCTTTGCAGCGGAGACGAAGGAGTTCCTCGAGGAGTGGAGTGCTAAACGCCTGCTGGGAATCGAGATGGAGACATCAGCGATCTACGTCCTCGCAAGCCTCTACGGGATGAAAGCTGCAGCTATCCACATCGTGAGCGACAACCCCGTCATGAAAAAGAGCTTCTTCGACAAGCTAAACGAGGAGGACATCAAAAAACGTGAGAAGTCTTACGATCTTCTTCTTGATGTCCTGGTGGAGCTCGTAGCTAAAGCAAGTTAGCTTTTGAGTTTCTTCACTAGCCTTGCTACCCTGGCCCCGAGTTTCCTGCAGTTCTCCTTATCATTCTCGTCGGGGGCTCCCACCGAAGCTGCACCATAATGGTTGCTCCCCGATGTGCCCTGGATCACCATCCCGTGGATGAGCAGGGCCTCGTTCAATGCGATTATCGTAGTCTCGGCTCCAGTGTGAGGTCCGCCGGCGCTAGCGAAAGCGCCCCCCACTTTGCCGTCGAGTTTCCCGTGGTATTTTACAGACTCATCGATGTACTGTTTCATCTTCGCAGTTGGAAGCCCATAGTACACGGGTGATCCGAGGATCACACCGTCGACCATCGGGAGATCGTCGATGGAGGCTTCATCCACTCTCTTAACCTCCACGTCGATCCCCTCGTCTTCGACACCCTCCGAGACTGCATGTGCCATTGCTTCAGTGTTCCCGGATTTCGAGTCGTAGACGATAAGAACCTTCAAACGGTCACCTCAGGGAAGATACCGGAATCAAGGAAGTTTGTCCTTTACGTCTTTCGTAGCATAGACGCCCAGGATATGCCCGTAGTAGAGGACGTGGTAGTCCTTGTTGGGATAGGCGTCATCCTCGATTTCTCTGGGGAGAGCCCCCTGAGTCACTTCGGACTTGAAAGCAATCTTGCACTCGTAGTGCACAGGGCACTCCTCGATATAAGGCGCCTCAACCTGGAGACCCTTCTTGGCCGTGAACCCTAGTTCCTTAAACTTATCATAGTCTCTCCCGGACTTTGTCCCGCAAAAATCAAGGGCCTCGGCCATCCCCTTCGAGGGGAGGCATACGGTGAAGCTGTCGGACTCCTCCAAGAGCTTGTATGTATGCCTAGAGAACCTGACCGCCACTATGAAGAAAGGCCTCCTCCACATGGTCCCGACGAGCCCCCAGCCTATGGTCATCGCGTTTGCTGGCCCATCCTTCCCCTTTGCCACGAGGTATAAACCACCTCCCCGCATTAGGCCATGGGTCTCGTCCCCGAACTGGAAATCTCCAACTTTCTCTCTTGCCATTCAGATCGAGTTAGGTTAGGAGGATATCGTGTAAAACATTTTCCAGCTCAGATATCTCGAAAGCACGTAAACCCCCGATACTTGTTACTTCAACCTCCTCTTAACAGTCACAGAAGCAAAATCAGGTCTGACCATGATTTCAGGCCGGAGATCAGCGTGCCCAGCGACAATCAGCCTTCCGATGGAATCAGCGAAATCGGTGATCTCGAAGATATTTACGGGAACACAGCGAATAATCCACGCCTCCATGAAAATATCATCGAAAACAGGCGTAGCTCAGTGTTGAGCCTCCCCCTCCTGAGGCGCCTAGAACTAAAGTTATTCGGATACGCTTACATCGGCCATCGGCGACAGCCCGGTTGGAAGGGACCTTTACCCTTCTACGCATTCAAATGCGGAGTCCACGGCCTCGTCGAAGATTACCCGCATGGATACAACAAGCGCCTCGATTGTCCATTATGCATCAGAGAGGACGAACTCATCAGAGTCTTCGATGAAAGAGAAGGATAAACAGAAGAATTAAGATTCTCAGATGATGTAGCCGCTATCGATCCTCTCGAAATCCCTGACCCGCTCCAGCTCCATCTCCTCTCCGAGAGACTCGAAAGCCTCAGGGTTAAGATTGACCCAGGGACCCGAGACTGAGGCGTCGGTGACGGGATGGTCGCTCCCAAAGTTGTCCATGCAGATCCGGTATGTGAGGCCCCGCACCCGTCTCTCGTCCATGTATCCCAGGGTGTGGAGGTACTCGTGGAGGAGGATCGAGAAAGCGTATGCTTTCCACTTGGTCCTCGTGTTAGCGGCGGCCTTCAGGAGTTTACGGTTAAGGACGATGTCGTTGGTGCCCATGGGGTGGAACGCCCCCACGTTCATGGGGAGGTTGCCCAGGTAGAGCATCAGGCCTACCCTGTGCTCTTTAAGCGTCTTCTTCACGGACTTTTTAACTAGGGAGAATATATCCCCGTAAGATTTAGCCCTCTCGAGTTCTTTTATGAGCAGCATCGCGACTGATTTCACGGGACTGACTCGACTGATTTGACTCCGGGCACCTTCTTCTTAAGGTAGCTCTCGATGCCCATCTTGAGGGTCATCTGGGACATGGGGCATCCGGCGCATTGGCCTAGGAGCCTCACCTTGACGACTCCGTCCACGACGTCCACGAGCTCGACGTCTCCTCCGTCTACCTGGAGGCTGGGGCGAACTTCCTCGAGCGCCTGAGAAACTTCAGTTTTCAAATATACACCGCTCTGAAAGGGATAGACTACAGTATATAAACCTTGATGATGAATCGGTTGTCCGATATGTGAAAGAAAATGCATCAAACAGCACACTTCACCATAATCGGGCTAGAGGATTCTCTGCATCAGGTTAAAATGGCACTCCTCCAGATAATTCTATGAACAGCCTTGGCTTCAGACGACGAACTCGAGAAGATCAAAGAGAGAATGCTTGCTCGTATGATGGCAGCACCGGACCCAGGACCCTGGAAAGACGGAATTATCCTGGAGCTCACCGATTCGAACTTCAATGACGCCATTGGCAAGGCTAGACTCCCCGTGTTCATCGATTTCTGGGCTGACTGGTGCGCTCCCTGTAAGATGATGAGTCCCATCTTCCAAGCGATGGCACGGGAGTACTCTGGGAAGGCTTATTTCGCGAAAATAGACGTCGATGCGAACCAGATTACCGCCCGGAGATACGGCGTGATGAGCATCCCCAACTTCCTCATCTTCAAAGGTGGTCAACCCGTGGAAAGAGTCGTGGGTGCTGTTGGGAGGCCAGGTCTAGAGATGGCGTTGAGGAAACATCTAGGTTGATCCACATCCCTTCTTAGTATCCCACCAATTGAGAGATGGCTTTCACAATCTTCTCCTTCGAGGGCAGCAAGTGTTTCTCGAGCACGGGGCTGTAGGGGATCGGGACGTTAGGTGTTGCTACTCTGACGACCGGCGCATCCAGGTGTTGGAACCCCTTCTCAGCAGCTATCGCCGCCACCTCGGCGCTGAAGCCGCACCTTTCATAGTCCTCGTCGACGATCACCAGTCTCCCTGTTTTCCTGAGGGAGCGGAGAATCGCCTCCTCGTCCAGGGGAACTATTGTCCGAGGGTCGATGACCTCGACGCTGCACTTGGGACCAAGCTCGTCAGCAGCCTCCACCGCCTTACCCACCATTAGGCCCGTGGCCACAACAGTGACATCGGATCCCTCTCTCACCAGGTTCGCCATTCCGAATGGAACAGTGTAAGCCTCCTCGGGGACGACCCCCTCCATAGGATAGAGGAGGCGGTGCTCCATGAAGAGAACCGGGTCGTCACCCCTGATGCTCTCAATCAGCAGACCCTTGGCGTCGTATGGATTGGAGGGGATGACTACTTTGAGCCCCGGCATGTGAGCGAAAAGGGAGTAGAGGCTCTCCGAGTGGGTGGCCGCGGATGAGGTCCCCGCTCCATAGGTTGCCCTGAGGGTCATGGGGACCTTCACGGCGCCCCCCGACATGTAGTGGCTCTTCGCCATCTGGTTCAGTATCTGGTCCATCGCTACTAGCCCGAAGTCGACGAGCATCAGCTCCACCACGGGTTTCAGTCCCATTATGGCGGCCCCGACGCCCATCCCGATGAAGGCGGTCTCCGTGATGGGGGCGTCACGGACCCGCTCCCTCCCGAACTCCTCCTTGAGCCCCTTGGTCACCTGCCTCCAGCCGCTGGAGACGTTCTCCCCGAACACCACCACGTCCGGGTTCGATGCCATCTCAAGTCTGTGGGCCTCGTTCAGTGCTTCGCTGTAGGTGATGAGTCTCTCAGCCATCTCAGGGTCCTCCCGCGAAGACGCCTTTGAAAGCCTCAATGGGCGCGGGAACGGTGCTCCTAAGCGCGAATTCCGCTGCTTCCTCGACTTTTGACTTCTCCTTGTCACGGATCTTCTCATCGAGTTCCGTCGTCAAGATGCCTTCATCGGTTATTCTCTCCTTGAATCGATGTATGGGGCACCAGATCCTTTCATCATCCCTGACCTCGATCCGCCCCTCTAGGTTCCCCTCTATTTGGTGTACATTGAACTCGAGAAGCGTGGGGCCGTTACCCTCTCTAGCCCATTTTACCGCATCACCAACCGCATTGTAGACCTCCAGAACGTCCCAGCCATCGTAGGTCGCGCCGGGGATGCCGTAGGCTTGGGCTCTGTCTGACACCCTCTCGATGCTTAGCTGGGGATAGTCGATCTCGTGGCCCAGCATCCTCTGGACCTCGGGGGAGCTGTTCTCGCAGACGAAGACCAGGGGCAGGTTCCAGCATGCGGCGAGGTTCAATGTCTCCTGGATGCCTCCCTGGTTAGAGGCTCCTTCACCATAGAAGGATACGGCGACTCCCCCATCGTCCCTCAATTGATGGGTTAAAGCGTACCCGGCGACCATGGGCACGCTCCCCCCGACTATGCCGTTGGCCCCCAAAGCGCCCACGGAGGGATCGAATATGTGGTAAGGTCCGGCCTTCCCCTTGTTGAGCCCTGAGCTCATCCCGCAGAGCTCCGCCATGAGCCCCTTTAAATCGCAGCCTTTCGCAATGAGATGCCCCAGCGCCCTGTGGGTGCTCCCGATCTGGTCCGATGGGCTCAGGTGGGCGCAGACCCCTGCGGCAACAGCCTCCTGCCCCGTGTAGAAACCTGACCTGGCGGGGATCTCCCCGTCCCGAATTAGAATCCTGGCTCGGTTCTCGAAGGTCCGGATCCTTACCATGGTCGTGTAAAGTTCGATCTTTGTCTCCTCGTCGATCTCCAAATCGAACACTGGTGGATTACTGAATGATGATCATTTAGCGCTTGTCATTTATGGGAAAAGGATTTTAACGGCGTTGATCCTGGCGGTGGCGATGGCTCAGTACATCGCGCCCTTCGCTTGAATGCCAATCCTCTTCACTCTTTCTGTAACTCTTGCGATTCCATGGACGGTTCACGTCACGCCGAAGAGTTTCAGCACATACATCACGGGAGTTACTGCGAGGGTCACCACGGAGTCAGATGTGGTCGTGATGGCGGGGATCACGATGTTGTCAGGGTTGAGTCCTCGCTGGAACGAAAAGTAGGCTATCATCAGGGCGAAGATCCCGATGATTAGGAATGTCGAGATGTTTGTTGTGACTGCGACGCTCACGAGGAACATGAGGCTTACCCCGGGGGAAGCAGGGCTCACTATCAGGTATGCGACGACTCCGAAGATTACGTGTATCCCTAAGGCGACTGCCTCCACCTGGAGGATGCTGGAGACGACGCTCCTGAGCTCCTCCCTGAGGCTCTGCGCATAGCCGAGGGCGAGGGACGTTGTCTTCGTTGAGCCGATGATCGATCCAATGTTACCCAGGGCGTTGGTGAGTGCGGGGTAGAGGACGACGAGCCCCGGGTTACTCTGGAGGCGGGCCCCCATGCTCGACAGAAAGAAGCCGTTAATGCTCCCGAAGATGCTCGACAGGATGACGATGGCGGTCCCCTCCCGGATGGTCTGATAGAAGAATCTGATTCTACGGTTCGTCCATGCGAGGTATACCGCTATGCCCAGAATGAGGAAGAGAAGACCTGCGAGGAGATAGTTGAAGACCCCCCCGGCAAGGACCATGAGGATCGTGGTGACAAAGGCAGCGGTCACGACTATGTCGTTGATGGACGCCAGGATCGGGTAGACCAGGATGTCGGGGTCGAGTCCTCTCCTGAAGGTCACTATCGCGATGATCGTTGTGAGGGGAATCGAGAGGGCGAGGGCCATGACACAGGCGACCGGGGGGACAACGGCGAAGACGTAAAACTGCCCCATGGTTGCCCTCCCCAATGCGAGGTTGAGGACGAATGCGAATAGACCCATGACCACGGTGTCGATGACCGTGATAACATAACTGGCACTGATGAGCTGCCAGTATACCCGTGTATTGTCCCTGATCTGGGGCTTGATGAGGCCAAGGTGGAGCATCGTGGCGAGGTTGCCCGAGAAGAGGCCACCGATGCCTCCTCTGATGGTGAGTATGGGGGGGAAGAGGGCGAGTATCCACGGGGCCTCCTGGAACAGGGGGGTGAAGATTGAGATGAGGCCCCCCGCGAAGAGGCTGATGTTGTTGAACGAGAGGGCTATCAGGGTCTGGACTGGGATTGAGTCATAGAAACGCCTTTTCGGCCCAGTGTCCCTCACTGTTGCCCCATGGGTCTGACTTCCCTATATCGCTCGGCAGGGTTTTCTCCCGTCCTAGCCTAGGTTAAATTACCTTGCATTTAAAAGTGTAACTGGGGCAGCATCGGGGGCTGCTCCGCCGCTGAGACCATTTATTAGCATGATTTATGGAAAAAAGGATGAAATGGGGTCTATTCTCCCCAGATCATCTTGAAGTACCTGAGCCAGTTCCCGCCGAGGATCTTCATGATCTCCTGGTCGGAGTAGCCCCGGGCCACGAGCCCCTCAGTGATGTACTTGATGTTGCTCACGGTCTCCAGCCCGAAGACGTAATAGTGCTCGTAAGGATGCTTCCTCCGGGTGTGGCTGGTGGGGTCGGCCTGGAACCGGGCCTCGTAGGTCTGGTTGTTGACGCCGTAGTAGTCCTCGGGGGTGAGCCCCTCGTTTATGTCGAGGCCGATGCCCACGTGGTCGACCCCGATGAGGTTGACGGCGTAGTCGATGTGGTCCAGGTAGTGGTTGAGGGTGGAGCCCTCGAGGTCCCCCTCCTCCCGGACGAAGCGGGCGATGCACGTCATCCCGGCGACGCCCCCACGCTCGGCCATGGCCTGGAGGTCCTCGTCGCTCTTACCCCGCATGAACTTGAAGCCGTAGGTGCCGTGGCAGTTGGTGTGGGTGAACGTGGGGGGCTGCTTGGAGAGCTCCAGGGCATCCATCGTCGTGGCGTGCCCCACGTGGCTGAGGTCCACGACGATCCTGAGCTTGTTGAGCCGCTCCACGACGCTGACCCCGAAGTCGGTGAGGCCTGCGGCGTCTGCCCTCCGGGAGCCGCAGCCGTCCCCCACGAGGTTCGCCTTCTGGTAGGTGAGCTGCATGATCCTGAGACCGAGCCTGTGGAACAGGTCGATGGGGGAGAGCTTCCCCTCGAGGTTGGCCGTGTTCTGGAAGTTGATGATGTACCCGGATTTGCCCTCTCTCTTGGTCTCCTCTATGTCCTTCGCCGACAGGATTTTCCTGCCCTTGTCCTGGATTGACGCCATCATGTTGTCCCACTCGACGATGGAGAGGGCCGCCCCGTGGATGCTGTCGCCCCCGAGAGAGAGGCTGTTCGCGGTGAGGCCCCCCTTGAGCCCCATCTCGATGAGATTGTGGGATCGCTTCCTCCCAAACTCCCTCCACCTCGACGTCCAGCCGTGGCAGCCCGTCAGGGTGTTTATCACGAAAGCCTTCCCGTGGACCTCGTCGACCCTGTCCTTCTGGTTCTTGTCCAGACTAAATTCTATGAGCTTCTCTCCGACCATTTCTTGTCACAAATTAATACGGTTTGACGACTTTAACAAATGACCGGGTCGAGCTCGTCGATGGCAAGTACACCGGAGAGCTCGCAGGAAAGATGCTGAGGCTAAACTAGAGGGGCCTGCGCCCCCCCAACTTTTTTACAGCTTTCAGCCCTAGAGGGAACCGAGAGTGCAGCGATGAAAGAGCATGTAGACCTCATGATATCGGGGGCCACCCTCGTCACGGTGAACCCAAAGAGGCACATCATAAAAGACGGGGCGGTGGCCGTCCATGACGGCAGGATCGTCTCGGCGGGCAAATCGAAGGACCTTGACGCAAAATACGCCTCGAAGAAGACTATCGACGGCAAGGGGAAGGTGGTTCTCCCCGGAATCTTCGACAGCCACGTCCACCTCGGCTCATCCCTCGTGAAGGGCCTCATCTACGGGGAGCCAATACCCCTGGGCCTCACGTACATGCCCTTCGGCGAAGCCCTCGACGAGGAGGGGACACGCATCGCCACACTCCTCTCCTGCATCGACCGCCTGAAGAATGGGGTCACATACATCGGGGACGTCGGGAGCAAGCACCCCGACACCGTGGCGGCGGCCCTGGGCGAGACGGGGATGAAGGGCACCGTCAGCTTCGGGATGCGGGACAAGGAGATCCCCGGGTTCCCGTACTCCCGCCCCCTCCCACCAGGCCAGACGCTGGAGAAAGCCCTGAGGGACTCCCGGGGATTCCACGGGAGATGGGAGGGCACATTCAACAGGAGAATCAGGGCGGCTTACTCCACCAACATCTGGTCCACATCGGACGAGCTCTACAAGGAGACCAAGAAGGCCGCCGACGATTCGGGGGCGGTGATCAATGATCACCTGGACCAGCACAGGTACGAGATCGAGTACGCGATAAGGACCTGGAAGGAGAGGCCCGTGGAGCATCTCGACGGCCTCGGGGTCCTGGGGCCCAACTTCAACGCCCACCACATGGTCTTCGTTGCGGACAGGGAGATCCCCATCGTCAAGGAGCGGGGCGTATCCGTCTGCCACTGCCCCAGGGCCGCCCTCAACAGCCACGGCATCGCCAAGTTCCCCCTCTTCAACGCCCTGGGGATCAACTGCATCCTGGGCACGGACATGAGGATCTCCGACGTCTTCGAGCTCACCCGCCTCGCCTCTTACGTCTTCCACGGGATATCGGGGCTCTACTACTATGACCCCCTCGTGCTCCCGGCGGAGAGCCTCATAGAGATGATCACCGTCAACGCGGCTAGAGCCTTCGGTGTCGAGGAGGAGACGGGCTCCATCGAGGCGGGGAAGAAGGCCGACCTCACCATCATAGACTTCAACAAGCCCCACCTCACACCCTCCTTCGACGTGGCGGCGGAACTCACACGATACGTCTACGGCTCCGACGTCGAGACGGTCATCATCGACGGCAAGATCGTGATGGAGGACAGGGTCATCAAAACCCTGGATGAGAGCGAGATCCTGGCCGAGGCGAAGAGGATAGGGGAGGAGGTCTACGAGGAGACCAAGGACAGGATGTCCAAGACGGTCCCCGTGAACCGGTGGAAAGTCATCTAAAATAAAATGAGGGGGCTCAAAGAAGCCCCATGAACTCCGAGACATCGTCGAACTCCTCGAGCCTGAAGAGGGCTTCCCTTATCCTCTCGGCCTTTTCTGGGCTCAGGCTTGGACCCGACCACTTCACGAATTTCTCATAGAGCTCGTCATCAGTCAGCGGGCGCCTGGGCTCCCCCTTCGGGTAATCCACACGCTTCGTGTAGGTCTTCCCGTCCTTGGTCTTCACCTCGACCGTTGTGGGCCTGCACTCCTCGGGGTAGATGGAGTCTAGGCCCTCGTCGGCGACGACCTTGATCTTCTCGGCGAGTTCGTGGATTCCGGGGTCTGCGATTCTCTCCTTGGTGAACTGGGCTTCGGTCACGTCCCCGTCGGCTATGGCGCATGCGGCGATGTAGGGGAGGTTGAACTGGCACGACTTGTAGTAGCTGTCGGTTCCCACCTTATCGTCAGCTATGTACATCCCATGGGTGAGCTGGCTCACAGTCACCTTCTCCACGTTCTCCGGGGTGATCTCCGCCTCCTGCTTCAGCTCCAGGATGGCCTCCACAGCCCCGTGGGTCATCCTGCACGTGGGCCAGGGCTTGATGTAGACATTCATCACCTCGAACTCCTCGCCGAGCCCCCGGGTCTTGAACCTCGTGGAGAGCCTGTTGTCGTCCCCCAGCTTGGGGCCGTTCAACCCCTGCCTCGCCATCAGGGCGGCCTCGATCCCCACCTTAGCCTGGTATCCGTTGGCCAGGAAATTGGTGTCAAGCCCCCGGGTGCTCGGGAAGACCTTGGGGCTATGATAGCCGGAGATCCCCATGGCGAAACGGGTCTGGTCAACATCGAGGCCCAGGAGCTTGCTCGCGATGGCAGCCGTGCAGTAAGCCCCCGAAGGAGGCCTCTCCTTCATGCCTCTAAGCTTCGTCGCGACATCGTAGCCTGCAACGATTGCCGCGATCACATCCTTCCCCGAGGAGGAGAGATCCTCTCCCATCGTCAGGGCTGTCGGCACCGCGACCCTCCCGGGATGAGATGAGCCCCCGTATGCCGCGGCCTTCCGGTGTCCGTCGTTGCAGTCGTGAACCTGGCTATACGCAGCGTTCGCCCATGCCGCCCACAGGACGCTCGACTTGGACCCTGCGCCAATAACAGTGCATTCCCCCTCCCCGAGACCCTCCAGGAGCTTCGCCACGCCGGCGGCCTCCTCCTTCCTCACCCCCATATAGATCGTCCCAAGACAGTCAAGGATGACCCTCTTGACTTGGTGGACCACGTCGGATGGAAGGTCGTCGTAGGAGAGGGCGGTGATGTACTCCGCCAGCTCCTCGCCGACCCTCAGGACCTTGTCAACCTCTTTAACCATGATATATTCACAGAATAATATCTCCGCCAAGCCGTTAAAAGCTGGCGCATCAACCTCCCGAAGCGGTGATATCCTTTTCAAGGGCGCTATAAGTTCTAAATAGCAAGTCCGGGGGAGAGCAGTCTTGGAAATCGTCGTAGTCGGCATGGGATATGTGGGCATACCGGTGGCCGCCCTCTTCGCAGACGTGGAGGGGTTTAACGTCACGGGCGTCCAGAGGAGGTCCAAGCGGTCGGGATGGAAGATCGACCACATCAACCGCGGCAAAACCCCCATCGAAGGCGAGGAACCCGGCCTCGCAGAGCTAATCAAGAGAGTCGTGGAAAAAGGGACATTCAAAGCCACCGACGACAAGTCGGTCTACCGTGAAGCAGACGCTATTCTCATCGCAGTCCAGACCCCCGTCGATGAGAACCATATCCCTCGATATGAGTCGCTCAGGCAGGTCGCCCAGAACATTGGAAGACACATGAAAAAAGGGGCTCTCGTGATCCTGGAGTCCACCGTCGCGCCCGGGACAACCGACAATGTGGTGAAGCCGATCCTCGAGGAGCAATCTGGGATGAAGGCGGGAGTGGACTTCAACCTCGTCTTCTCTTATGAGCGAGTCATGCTGGGCCGCCTACTCCACAACCTCACTAAACTCGACAGAATCGTCGGAGGGATCACCCCCGAGTGCACCAGGAGGGGGGTCGAGCTCTACTCCCACATCGTCGAGGCCAAGCTCCACGCCACCGACAGCCTCACCGCAGAGGTATCCAAGGTCACGGAGAATACCTACAGGGACGTCAACATCGCCTTCGCCAACGAGGTGGCCCTCATATGCGAGAGCCTCGGCGTCGACGTCCACGAGGTCCGACGATACGTCAACTCCCTCCCCAACATCCCCGGGGACCCTGCGAAGAACCCCCTCAGGATGATGCACATCCCGGGGGCCGGGGTTGGGGGCCACTGCCTCCCCAAGGACCCCTGGCTCCTCAAGTATGGTCTAGACGCGTATGGCGACTTCAAATTCGAGCCCAAGGTGATAGTCGAGAGCCGGCGCATCAACGATTCTATGCCAAGCCACATGGTGAAGCTTATCGGGGATGCCTTGAACGAGAAGAATCTCGAGATGGGGGACGCCAAGATCACCTTATTGGGGGTCGCGTTTCTCCCCAACTCCGATGACACCCGGAATACCCCGACATATCCCCTATACAAACTGCTCAAGGAGCGGTGTGCGGACGTCAGAGTCCACGATCCCTACGTCGAGGAGTATGAGGACATGAAGATAGGTAACGACCTCGAGGCCACCGTTAAAGGCAGTGACGCCATCGCCCTCGTCACACGACACAACGAGTACAAAGAGTTACCCCTGGAATGGTTGAAGGAAAAGATGAAGACCCCCGTAATAGTAGACGGACGCAATAATTTCAAGAGGGAGAAATGTCTCAAGGCGGGCTTTGCGTTCCGGGGCGTGGGAATCCCACGCAAATGAGGTTACGCGCCTATCAATCTGTAGGTAGAGCCGCCATCCCCAACGACTTTTAAAAGCAGAGAGACGATGTAGTTGACCATGGATAAACTGGCCATTCACGGGGGCAAGCCCGCCTCAGAGAAACGGATCCAGATCGCAAAGCCCGTCTTCGACAAGAAGACCATCCAGGATGTCGAGGCGGTCATCAGGTCTGGGTACCTGAGGCAGGGACCCAAGACAAAGCTCTTCGAGGATAACTTCGCTGAGAGGGTCGGGGCGAAATACGCGTACGCGGTCTACACGGGAACGGCTGCTTTACATGTCACCTATCTCTCCGTCGTCAAGCCTGGGGATGAGATCATCGTCCCGTCATTCACTTTCTTCGCGACTGCCAGCATGGCCCTCCATTCAAACGCGAAGCCCGTCTTCGCTGATATCGATCCTGGGACGTTCGTCATCGATCCAGAAGACGTGAAGGAGAAGATCACGGCCAAGACGAAGGCGATAGTCCCAGTTCACTTGTTCGGGAACGCGGCGGACATGGATGCCCTATCCGACCTCTCAGAGGACCACGGCATCAAGATCATCAGCGATTCCGCTCAAGCCCATGGAACAGAGTACGCAGGGAGAGACCTCGGCTCCTATGACGATCTTAACTGCTACAGCTTCTACCCGTCGAAGACTCTCACCACGGGGGAGGGGGGGATGGTCACGACCAACGATAAAGAGCTAGACAGGGTCGGTCGCCTCCTGAGGAGCCATGGGGATGACGGTCGATACCACCACGTCATGGTGGGGCTCAATTACCGGATGAGCGACATCATGGGGGCCATCGGTGTCAACCAGCTCTCCAGACTCGACGAGTTCCTGAAGATACGGAGACATCTGGGTAAACAGTATCTCGAAGGGGTCGCGAAGATACCCGGGATCACCCCACAGAAAGTTGAGGCAAAAGTCAACCACAGTTACTGTTACTTCTCATCGGTTCTGGAACTGGACGAGTTCAAATGCACTCGAGACGAGTTCATCGAAGCCGTGAACGCGGAGAACATCGACTGCGCAGTCCACTACCCGGTACCATTGAACATGCAGCCCGTGATAATGGACATCATGAAGCCTGAGCCCTGCCCCGTCTCCGAGGATGTTTCGACGAGGATCTTCTCGCTTCCGATGCACGCCGAACTGACGGATGCAGACCTCGAGAACATCTTAGCGGGAGTGGAGAAAGTGGTCTCCCACTACCTAAAATAAGGGGTATCACCGAGAACTGAATACCGGGTCTAAAACTGAAGATTAACCTCGAAATGTAGATTGTTTATTTCTCGCCGCTCTTCGCGCGAAAATTGATTTCAGTATGGCTCCGCCGACCAAGGCCATTGATGAACTCATCCCAACGACTATGAAACCGGCGTCAACGAAATAATAACCGTGGAAGAACATGAAGAGGACATAGGTGAAACAGAGGGCAGACGATCCATAGAATATCAGGATCAGCGCTAGAAGGGAGATTACGGCCGCGGAGGTGTATAAACCGGGTGGAACGCCCAGCGAGGTGAATGTCCGGAATGATATGACTGTGAGTAGGCTTGTGACGAAACCCCCGGCTATGCTTACGAGAGCTTCAGGGATGGGATCCGAAACCATCATCTTTAAAAATAGACTAATAGGTTAAGACTTTACTCATTTCCGCGCAAGCAAAAAAACCCGAGTCCCTGAAAGCGTCTGGGTCAGGTGGGGTAGCCCTTCTCCCAATCTCTCTTCTTTTCGAGATATTCTTCTAAAGAGTATCTAACCCGAGCGGGATTACCGTAGACCACCACATCCGGTGGAACATCCCTCGTGACCACAGAGCCCATCCCCACAACGGAGCGGGCTCCGACCCTGATCCCAGCTTTGAGGACAGCCCCGGCGCATATGACGGCTCCATCCTCGACGGTGACCCCCACCATCTTGGGAGACATGGGGAACGGGTCGTTGGTGAATATCGCCCCGGGGCCCACGAAGACTCCATCACCGATCACCGTGAGAGGCGGAAGGTAGGCGCTCCCCTCGATCTTGCAGTCCCGACCGATCCTGACTCCGTAGTCGATATGGACGAGGCTCCCGATCTTGGTGTTGTCCCCAATCTCAGCACCGTCCCCAATGTATGTGAAGTGCCACATCCTGACGTTGTCGCCAAGCTTCACGTTCTTCCCGACGTGGTTCATAACCCCGGACACATTAAACACTACATTCTGAACCGACGGTCGGAGATAAAAAAACTTCGAGGAAAAAGTTGAACGATACACCGGGGAGTAGACCTTTCCCTGCTAATCGCTTGGGATAAGGGTCGTTTCCATGATGGAGATTCTCGCGAATTTCGGGAAATTCTCTTTTTTCTCGTCGATGCGCTGATACGCACACTCATCCATTAAGTACAGGGATTTATTGAATATTGTACACATTTGTTAATAGATTCGTGAAACCGGGTTAAGAAAAGGGGCCCAATAATAGGAAATCTTAGATTTGGTACGTTTCACCTCGTTCAACCAGCATTATATTATGAGAAAAATCGTGAAACAACTCTGGATGTTCAGTGTGAATCGGTATTACATTCTTTGGTCTGATTTTATGAAGAATATCTTTCAGTTCAGGACCAGAAGCATGGCCCGAAGCATGTAATTTGTCCTCGGATTCCATGCCATACAGGTCTAGCTTGAAAAGGTCCAGCCAGTTTTGTACTCTCTCGGCATCCAGTCTCATTTCATCGCTAAAGGGTTCAGTGACACTTCTGAGATATTTGCTTCCTTCAACTGGTTTTACGTCGATTAATTGGTTTAGCTGGAAATAGCTTATGACTAAAAGATACTCCTTCTGGTCTTGGAGGTCCTGAAAGTTAACTGTGTTTTCTCTGTGCAGGTATTCGCGCTCCCATGTTCCGTAATCTTGGTCACGAATATTTCCGGGATAACACAGACCATCAATGTTACTGGGCACATTGTCTCTTCCTGCGATTCCCCACGATTTTCTCGCAGCGAACAGGCAGATATTGGGATCATCCGACTTGGGATAGCGATCAGATACACTGCTGAACTGCTCCAACAGGTACGCTTGAGTGAAGTCGATCACAAGCTTTCTCCCGGTTTCACACGCAATCCTATAGAATGTAGATAAACGCGTCAGGTCTCTTGCGGGGAATGTGGTTACTACGAGACCGGGGGTGCTCTCGGTCAACTTTTTCGCATGCGTGTAGACTTCGGCTTCTGATGTTCCTGTTTCCTGGTTGACCCGGGTTCCCTCGGTGATAACGGCCGCGATATCCTCTTTGGATACTTCTTCTACCATTTCACGGGTCTTATCGCCGAGATATCCGTGGAACCGAAAATCTCCTGTGTATAGGATACTTCCTTCAGAAGCGTGGATTAAATACGCGGCAGCACCGGGTAAACTGTGGTCTACCTCGTAAGCCACTACATCAATGTCCCCTACTTTGAATTTGTTACCGTATTCGAAAACCTTGGTTGGTCTAACGTCGTGTCTATCCTTTTTAGATACACGGGTATAGCCTCCCCCTCTTTTACTGGGTCTCATCTGGAAAGCGGGGGCCATAATGAGGAGGTCGTTTAATCCGCCTGACCGTGTATCTTGGAAGGTCTTCAAGATTGCATGCGATCCTTTGCTCATCACGAGTTCGACCTCTTTTCTCAGGTGGTGAATGTAGCTCATATGGTCCATGTGGGCGTGGCTGATGAGAACCGCATCTACTGCCTGGTCTTCTTCGGGTCTTCCCATGTGTCGTAGATAGTCTTGGCGGTAGACCCCTGGGATGTCGGGTAATAGACCTGTTTTAAAATAATCTCCCAGTCCGTTACAGTTTCTGGGATTCAGAAACTCGCTGAAAAACATGCCGGACTGTCGAAAACTCATCCCAAAATCGAGGAAGATCCGAGTATCTTGGTCTTCAAGCAAGATCTTGTTTCCACCGATTTCACCGATGCCGCCATAAAATGTGAGGGAGGTCATTGATCCTTCATATAATTAAGTTTGAAATAAAATCATATTGTTTTAACTGGATAAAGTATAGTGGAAATAGCGGGCCCGGGGGGATTTGAACCCTCGTTCTCCGGATTAGAAGTCCGGTGCCTTATCCAAACTTGGCCACGGGCCCCCACTGAGAACCACTTCCCGTCGATATAAGAGTTTCAGAGCCCCACGAAGCATCTCAACCGAAGAGTTTAGAGGGATAACGGGCCCTCTCCCCGAGCCAATCCTCGATCCTGAGAAGTTGGTTGTACTTCGCAGTCCTCTCCCCCCTCGCCGGCGCCCCGGCCTTGATCTGACCGCACCCAATAGCTACGGCGAGGTCAGCCACGAAAGGGTCCTCGGTGTCCCCGGACCGGTGGGAGGCCATGACATTGTAACCGTGCTCATACGCGATGCTTGCGGCCTCGAGGGCCTCGGTTAGGGTTCCCACCTGGTTCACCTTCCAGAGGAGGGCGTTGCAGGCCCCCAACTCGATGCCCCTCCTGAGGCGGGAGGCGGTGGTGACGAAGAGATCGTCCCCCACAATCTGGACGGGGACCCTCCGAGTGACCTCCGCGAAGCCCTCAAAGTCCTCCTCCTGGAGGGGGTCCTCTATGGAGACCAGAGGATATGCATCCACGAGCTCTTTATAGAGGTCGACCATCTCCCCCGTATCCAGTTTCTCTCCGGCAACCATGTAACCGCCCTCTGCGTAGAAGGAGCTCGCCGCGACGTCCATCGCCAGGGATACCGTTCCGCTGTATCCCATCTCCTCGATGGCGGCGCTCACGGCGTCGAGGGCCTCCTCGGACCTGCTCAGCGGAGGGCTGAAGCCTCCCTCGTCCCCTACGTTAATTGCTGTATCCCCATGGCGATCTTTTAGCTGGCCCTTAAGGCAGTGATATATCTCGGAGCCGATTCTGAGCGCCTCGCTGAAGCTTCCCGCCCCGAGGGGGGCGATCATGAACTCCTGGAAGTCAAGGTCGTTCCCGGCGTGCTGCCCCCCGTTGATGACGTTGAAGAAGGGAACCGGGAGGAGTACAGCGTCACCCCCGCTCACGTGCTCGTAGAGCCTCACGCCTTCTGCGGCGGCTGCGGCCTTCGCCGAAGCCAGCGAGACCCCTAGGAGGGCGTTCCCCCCTAGCCTCGCCTTGTTCTGCGTCCCGTCGAGCTCGATCATCAGCCGGTCGATGGATTTCTGATCCCCGACCTCCATCCCTATCATTTTCTCTGCTATGGACTCCACGGAGGATATTGCCTTGAGCACTCCTTTCCCGTGGTAGCGGGGCCCTCCATCCCTGAGCTCGACCGCTTCGTAAATGCCTGTTGAGGCTCCGCTGGGGACCATGGCCCTCCCCGAGGCGCCCCCTCCTGTCGTGACCTCGACCTCCAATGTTGGGTTGCCCCTGGAGTCCAGAACCTCACGAGCCCTGATCGTGGCTATAGAATTGTTCATCGTTCATCCTTCCTCTCGATTTCATATTTATGGGCTGCCCTCGATCACCGGGTCAATCTTCCCCCTTTCAATCTCCCTCACAACGCTCTTGGTCACGGCCGCGATGACGTCTAGGATTTCTACATCGCCAGACATTTTAGGGCCTCTCGGATCAAAAGGGCCTCGGCTTTTTTAGGGCTACCGGGCGAGGGCGGCCTCGATGGAGGCGACGAGGTCCCCCTCGGGGAACGGATAGCCCACGAAGCGCTTCCCCCCGTCGATGATCACCGTGGGGACGGACATCACCTCATTGGCCATCCCCCTCTTGATCCCCTCCGCGGTGTAAGTGTTCACCTCTTCCACCTCGACCTTTCCACCGTACCTTGCGGCTACCTCGGCGACGAGCTTCTTCGCTCTGGGGCAGTGGGGGCAGACAGGGGAGAAATAGACCTCTATCTTGACCAAACAGGCTCACTCGAAAGGGATGACTGCAGTGGAGAATAAAAATGGGTTCCCGGCGTCAGTCTGACTTGGCGGATTTGATGTATCGGAGAGCGGCGAGGCCCGCCATCCCCCCCTCCCCGGCGGCGGTGACCACCTGCATCCCCCCGCAGACGCAGTCCCCCGCGGCGAACACCCCCTCCACGTTGGTGGTCTGATTCTTATCCACGAGGATGCAGCTTCTGGCGTCGGTTCCGATGCCGGCGTCGGTGAGGAGGCTGGTCGTGGGGACAGTCTCCAGGATGATGAAGACTCCGTCGACCTTGAGGCGGTCTATTTCGCCCCCTTTCAATGCGATGTGTTCTACTAAGGCGTTCCCCCCTATAGACTCGGGGTCCGCCCCCTCTATGAGCATGACCTTCTCGTGGCCCAGGAGCTCGTGGAGCTCTTTGAGCCCCGCCTTGTAGCCCTCTCCCCCGGGGATGGCGTAGATCTTGTCGGCAAAGTCCGTCAGCTTGAGGGCGTCCTCCACGGCCTCCTCCCCCGCCCCAACCACCGCGACGGTCTTCCCTCTGAAGAAGGGGGCGTCGCAGATGGCGCAGTATGAGACCCCCCTGCCCTTGTACTCCATCTCCCCGGGGATGCTCAGCTGCTTCTTCTGGATCCCCGTGGCCACGACCACGGCTTTGGCCTCGTAGAATCCCCCTCGCGTTTGCACCATCTGTGAGCCCCCCATGGGGAGGAGCCCTACGACTGTCTCCTTCTTGAACTCGGTGCCGAACTTTTTTGCCTGCTCAATGAACTTGTCCATGAGCTCCGTTCCCGTGATCCCCTCGGGGAACCCGGGATAGTTCTCTATCCTGTGGGGCCCCCAGGACTTTCCCCCGAGGCGATCCCCGTCAACGATGAGGGTCCTGAGTCCGAATCGGGCGGTGTAGATAGCGGCGGTGAGCCCCGCCGGGCCTCCGCCCAGGACGATGACGTCGTAGGAGTCTTCCTTCTGAGCCATCGGTATCAATCAATAGAAAAGCGGGTATCAGAAAAAGGGTGCGGCTAGGCCTTGTATTCCTTGATGAGTTCGGCCATCTTGTCCAGACGGTCTTGGACGATCTGGTGGATGGTGCCTTCGGGGTAGCTGCCGTCGTGCTGCATCTCTCCGGCCTCGACCCCTGTGAGGACCTCGATGCCCTCGTCGATGGTTTTCACGGGCCAGATGTGGAACCTTCCCTCCTTGATGGCCTCCACTACCTCCTCCTTGAGCATCAGGTTCCGGATGTTGCTATGGGGGATCATGCACCCCTCCTTCCCGGTGAGCCCCTTGGATTTGCAGACCGCGTAGAATCCCTCCAGCTTCTCGTTGACTCCCCCGATGGCCTGGACCTCCCCCTTCTGGTTCACGGAGCCCGTGACGGCGATGTACTGCCTGAGGGGCTTCCCCGAGAGGGCGGAGAGCATGGCGTAGAGCTCGGTGCTCGAGGCGCTGTCCCCGTCGACCCCGGAGTAGCTCTGCTCGAAGGCCAGGCGGGCGGTGAGGCTGAGGGGCTTCTCCCTCGCGTACTTGCCGTTGAGGTAGCCGCTCAGGATGAGGACGCCCTTTGTGTGGGTCTGGCCCCCCATCTGGGCCTCCCTCTCGATGTCGATGATCCCCTCCCGGCCGACGCCGACGCTCGCGGTGATCCTGCTGGGTTTCCCGAAGCCGTAGTCCCCAAGGCTGAGGACTGCGAGGCCGTTGACTTGGCCCACCTTCTCCCCGGCTGTGTCGATCTTGACGATGTCCCTGGAGATCATCTCCTCGATCTTTTTCTCGATGAGGTTGGAGCGGTAGACCTTTTCCTCGAGGGCCTTGTTGATGTGCTTCCGGCCCAAGAGCTTGACGCCCTCCTCCTGGGCGTAGAAGTTGGCCTCCCGGATGATATCGGAGACCGAGGCGAACTGGGTGGAGAGCTTCGTCTGGTCCGCTGCGAGTCGGCTGCTGTACTCGATGACGGCGGCGATGCCCGCTGAGTCCAGGTGGCATAGATTCTCCTTGTTGCAGAGGGTGCAGATGAACTGGGCGTACTTTTTGATGTTCTCCTCGTTCTTTTCCATCGTCGTGTCAAAGTCGGCCTTGACCTTGAATAGCTCCTTGAACTCCCGGTCCCTCGCGAACAGGATCTGGTAGACCTGGGGGTCTCCGACGATTATCACCTTCGTGTTGAAGGGGATGGGTTCGGGGCTCAGTGTCCCCGTGAGCATGAAGCCGAGGCGGGCCGTCGGCTCCTCGATCTCCAGCTTCTCGTTGGAGATGGCCCGCTTCAGGGTCTCGTAGATTAGGGGGTTCGCGAACAGTCCCTCGACGGGGACCAAGAGATATCCCCCGTTTGCCCGGTGAGCCGAACCCGCCCTGATCATGGTGTAGTTGGTCACTAGGGCACCAAACTGAGCCTCCTTCTCGATGGCCCCGAACAGCCGGGAGTAGGTGGGGTTGAGCTCCATGATCACGGGAGCCCCTTTCAGCTCAGAGTTGTCGACGACAAGGTTCACGATGTACCTTTCAGTAGGGTCTCTTCTCGCTCCAGGCATCTGGAAGGTGAGCTGGGACTGCTGAGGGGCGCCCCCTCGGAGGATCGTCTGGAGGTTGTCGAGGATATCCGCCTCCACTTGCTCGATGTACTCCACGACTTCCTCGCTGTCGCTGAACTTCTCCTTGAGGACGGAGCTGATGGGCTCCAGGGCGAAGGTCGCGGCGCTCCGGTTCAATTCTTTGATCGCGTCGGCCATCTTCCCCTCGAGTATCCTGAACTGTTTGAGGGGGCCCCTGAGCTCCACCTGGAGGGCCTCCCGCCTCTCCTGTATCTGGGCTTGAAGCGGAGGGGAAAGCTTTGCGAACTCTTGCTCGTTTATGGGCCGCCCGTCCTGTATCGGGATTAGCACGAGGCCTATGGGGGACCTCTGGAGGAGGAACCCGGCGTTCCCGGCCAGGGTGTTCACCTGCTTGGTGACCTCGTCCCTCTCTGTCTCGATGGCCTTCAGTGTCTCACTCCTCCTCCTCGAGTACTCTTCGCTTTCGAAGGCGACGGAGAGGGCCCTCTTCATCTCTGTGACGAAGAGCTCCATGTCCTTCTTGAAGGCGGAGCCGCTCCCGGCCTTGAGCCTCAGAGCGTTGGGCTTGTTGGGGTCACTGAAGTCGTAGACGTAGCACCAGTCGTCGGGGATGGGCCTCTCCCTCGCGACCTCTTCAAGGTAGCTGATGATCGCGGTCTTCCTGCCCGTCCCGGGCATCCCGGAGATGTAGATGTTGAAGCCCTTGCTCTCGATCTTGAGCCCGAACTGGAGCGCCCTCAACGCCCTGTCCTGGCCGATGATCTCTGTGAGGGGCAAGAGATCCGCTGACGAATCGCACGAGAACTCCATCCCGGAGAGGGTTCCCCTCACATCCTTGTAAGATAATTCTTGGACCATCAGAATCAGCCTCTAGTCAATCGTATGGATGATTCTGAGGACGTTATTTAAACGTCCCATTTCCCCGGCTCAATCGACCCTCTTCATGAGCTCGTGGAAGCTGATGCCCCCCCCGATCCTGAGGGAGTAATCGCCTGTCTTCTCGGGTATCATGAAGACCCAGCCCTTGTACCTGAACTTGGCTGCGAGGATTGCGTAGCGTCTGGGGTAGATCTTGTGGATGTCGAGGAACTCGAAGAGCTTGGTCACCTGCTTCCTCTTGTAGTAGACGTAGCGTACCTGGCTCTTCACCTCGCAGGAGAGGATGGTCTTGTCCTTGATCGCGAAGACGTCTGGGAGAGGCTCGTTGCTGGGGGCGCTCACGGGGATCCGGAGGGCGTGGAAACCCGCACCTCGGAACTTCTTCACGAGCTCCCGCTCGGCGTCGTATCCCCGTTTCTTCATCCTCCTGACCTGGTCCCGATTGAGGGTACGGGTGAACCGTTGCCGCTTAGGCTTCGCCTTGACCAGGTCTCGGAGGGACAAGGGCTCCCCGCCTACTCCTCCTCGGATATCTTGAGGGCGCCGGTTTCGAGGGGGATCACAGCGAGCTTTAGGACGTCTTTGAGCCAGTCGGAGAAGATGTTGGCGTTGGCGTACTTTTGGTATCGTCTCTTGTGGGGGACCTTGGTGATCATCCTGAGCTCCACCATCTTGTTGAGGTAGAACTTGGCGGAGGAGCGGCTGATGTCGCAGATCCGGGCCAGGTCTCCGCTCGTGAAGACGGGGTCGAGGTGTGCGTATGCTACGATGACCTTGGCGGGTAGGGAGAAGGTCTTCTCGACGATGGTCACGAGCGCGTTTTCCTTTGACATTTAGAAGTCCCTGCTTGAACAGGGATTATATCGTGCCTGGGTTAATAAAAAGGGGGTTGGGCTCGCTCGATGAGGGGCCGGTGGGGCAGACCGTTCTGGGCGTGCATACTGTTCCCGGCCTGATCGAAGACCACTGACTGAGAAGAGTCCATCACGCCGTCGCACGCGCGAAATCTTTGAACAGGGTTTTAGTTTGCGGGTATAATAAAACTTATTCGATGATGTGTCCCATACAATGGAGGGATAAAACTTGGGGTCTTTTAATTTAAGGACTATCTCCATCGCTGTTGTTATCTCACTCATAGTAGGAGCCGGGGCGGGATACATGGTTGGCAATTCACCCGTATCGAGTTTAATAGAAGAGAAAGACGGGCTAGAGGCAGAATATGATTCCTTAGATTTGATCTTTCAAAGCCTTGAAGCCGAGTTAGATTCTACTCAGGAGTTGCTTGTTAAAGAACAGAAAGACAATGCACTTCTTCAAGAGAGATATCTGGAAATGCTTGCGCTTGATCAGGAAAACCAATTGCTTAAACAACAGGTTATCGACCTTGAATCGGAGATAACTAGCCTGCAAAATTCATATGATGAACTTGAAATAGAAAATGAAGAAATTGATAATCTAAAAATGCAACTGGAATCCTTGAATGAGACATATCAAGAGCTTATTCTCGCATATTCTTCAAAGTTCGTAATTTCTGACCTCGAAGTTAATCCAGAGGAAATTGAAATCAACCAACCAGTCACAATATCTGTTATTATTCAAAATATAGGCGGTCTGGAGGGCAGTTACAATCTACAATTAAAAATTGGCGATATCTTAGAGGCCTCAAAAGAAGTAACTCTTATTGGCGGTGAATCTATAACAACATCATTTGATGTGATTAAAGACGAGGCAAACACATATAATTTTACATTAAATGGTTTTTCAGGAACCTTCAAGTTTATTAGACCATTATGGTGTGAAATTGGACTTCCTTATGTAGCTCCTGATGGCTTAACGGTTACATTAACAAGTCTAACAATTACAGAAAAAGTAGGAAGCTATCAATATACAATTTGGTATACACTGAAAAATGAACAGCCAGACAGGGCAATAGATGAGGGTACCTTTAAAATGTACTATGAAAGCGAATCTGGTGGCCTACCTCAATATGGCTTCTTCGGAATTTTATTCCCTGGTGATTCATTATCCAGAACTTATACCTTTGAAGAATTAAAAGGTAAACTGTTCGGTATATTAGCATACCATCACGAACAATTCTTCAGCTCAGAACCTTTAGAAGATTCTCTCAAATGGAAAGTTGAAATCCCTTAGATCAAACTCTTCCCTTTTTTCTCGTAAGTTTTGAGTGGTGATATACCCCCTGGAAAATCAGCAAACAGGGCTTTTTCTCTTCGCGCGCGTTCGCGAGTGACTAAAACACTCAAATAAAAAAAGGGATTATTGTTCATTAAGGAGCCAGTGGAGCAGCCCGTTCTGGGCGTGCATCCTGTTCCCCGCCTGGTCGAAGACCACCGACTGCGGGGAGTCCATCACACCGTCTGTGATCTCGTAGCCCCTGTGGGCTGGTAGGCAGTGCATCACGATGCAGTCGGGCTCTGCCTTCTTGACGAGCGCCATGTCCACTTTGAACGGGGGGAAGGCCTCCATCCGCATCTTCGCCTCCTCCTCCATACCTGCGCTGATCCAGACGTCGGTGTAGATGACGTCCGCCCCGGCGACGCCCTTAGCGGGGTCATGGGAGACCTCGACTACTCCTCCGGAGTGTTCCTTGATCTTCGCCAGTATCTCGGGGTTGGGGCTGTACTTGGGGTTATCGGGGCAGACCACTGTGACGTCCATGCCGACGCTGCTGCAGCCGATCATGGTGGAGTTCGCGGTGTTGCATCCCCCGTCCCCCACGTAGGCGATCTTGAGCCCCTCCAGCTTCCCCTTGTACTCCTGGATGGTGAGGAGGTCCGCGAGGTTCTGGCAGGGGTGATAGGCTTCGGTCATCCCGTTGATTATGGGTATCGTGGCGGCTGCCCCGATCCTCTCCACGGCCTCATGCTTCAGGGCCCGGATCATGACGACGTCCACGTACTTGTTCAGGTTCTTCACGCCGTCCTCCAGGGTCTCGCTCCGGGTGAACTTGCCCCCCTCGATGCTGTAGAATATCGCGTGGCCCCCCAGGCGGTTCATCCCGGCCTCGAAGCTGATCCGGGTCCTCAGGGACGGTAACTCGAAGAGCATTATCAGCGTCTTGTTCTTCATGGAGTCGCCGTATTTCCCGGGGTTCGCCTTTATCTCGGTGGAGAGGTTCAGTATCTCGTGGATCTGGTCCTTGGTCAGGTCGAAATCTGTTAACAGATGCATTCAATCACCATTTGAAACAATCATTCATCGGGAATAAAAAGAGGGGTGGATCAAGAGTCCCCCGTGGGCACGGGGACCACCTTCTTCTTGAGTTCCGGGATTCCCTCGTCCGCGATCTTCCGTTTCAGGTTCCAGGCCGAGACGCTGGGGAGCCCCCAGAGGTTGATGAATCCCACGGCGTCTCCCTGGTCGTAGTGGGTGTTGATGTCGAAGCTCGCCAGGTTATAGTCGTAGAGGCTGAAAGGCGACTCCCGGGCCACGGGCTTCGCGGCGCCCTTGAAGAGTTTCATGGTCACCACCCCGGTGACGTTCTGCTGGGTGCTGTCGATGAATGCGTCCAGGTCCTGCTTGAAGGGGTCGATCCAGAGCCCCTGGTAGACGATGCTGGCCCAGGTGTGCTCCACCTGGAACTTGAAGGCCTTCTGATGCTTGGTGAGCACCATCTTCTCCAAGTCCTGGTGAGCGTTGATTATGATCTCGGCGGCGGGGATCTCGTAGGTCTCCCGGGTCTTCAGGCCGACCACGCGGTCCTCCATGTGCTCGATCCTCCCAATCCCGTGCTCTCCCCCCTTCTTGTTGAGCAGCTGGAGTATCTCAACGGGGCCGGTGTCCTCTCCGTCGATGCTGGAGGGCACCCCCTCGTGGAAACCGATCTTCACGTACTCGGGCACATCGGGGGCGTCCTCGATGTCGACGGTCCACTCCCAGACTCCCTCGTCTGGAACCATCTGGTCGGGATGCTCCAGGATTCCCCCCTCGATGCTCCTGCCCCAAAGGTTCTGGTCGACGCTGTAGGGGCTGTCCACAGTCACGGGAATGGGGATCCCGTGCTCCTTGGCCCACTCGATCTGGCCGTTCCTGTCGAATTTCCACTCCCTGACGGGGGCGATGATCTGGAGGCCGGGGTTCAGCGCCTTGAAGGTGAGGTCGAACCTGACCTGGTCGTTCCCTTTCCCCGTGCATCCGTGGGCCACCGCATCCGCGTCCTCCATCTCAGCCACCTCCACCACCTTCTTGGCGATGAGGGGCCTGCTGAGGCTGCTGCTAACGGGATAGGTGCCCATGTAGAGGGCGTTGGCCTTCACGGCCGGGAAGACGTATTCCCTCGCGAACTCCTCCTTCCCGTCGAATGTGTAGTGGTTGAGGACTCCGAGGCTCCAGGCCTTCTCCTCCACCTCCTTGAGATCCGTCTGCTGCCCCACGTCCATGATGCAGCTGATTACGTCCATCCCGTACTCCGCCTGGATCCACTTCAACATCATGGATGTGTCCAGGCCGCCGGAGTAGGCGAGGACGACTTTCTTCTTGACCATTGCGCATGCAACTCCAAACTTGGAATGGGAGTTAGCACCGGGGCAAAGCTATATATTTTACGACATGAATGTTGCAGATATGCTCAAAGATAGCACAGATGGGACAAAATCGGTGGCCCAGGTCGTCAGGGAGACCATCAGCATGAGGCCCTCCCTCTTAGACGCACTGAAAATGCGGATAGTCAATTATTCAGCTCTAGCCCGGATGCTCCAATCCGAGATCGGGGAGGGGAGCCTCGAGGCCGTCAAAGCGGCCATCATCAGGGTGAGCGAGGAACTGGAATCCGAGACAGGACTCCAGGAGGAGAAGATCCGGAGCATCCTGAGAGAGTCCGTCGTGAGGCTCCAGGACAAGATCTCAGTCATCATCTCCCCCGAGATGCTGGACATCCCCTATATCGTCACGGCCTACCTCACGGACAGCTACGTCTACATGCTTGACCAGACGATGCTCAAGACAGAGATTCCCGACTATGCTCATGAGACCAGGAACTTGGTCGCCCTCATCCTCATCAGCCCTGACAGGGTCGAGACCACACCGGGATTCGTCGCATTCATCACTAACCTCCTCGCGAGCAGGGAGATCAACATCGTCGAGTTCATCAGCTGCTCCACCAACACAGTCATCGTCCTCGACGCTGCGGACGCCATTAACGCCTTCTCTCTCCTCCAGAACTTCACTTAACACTTCAAATCCTCTTTCATGGGAAAGCTTTAGTACCCAGGACGTTTCATGGAATAGTAATGGCGGAAATTTGCCCCGTCTGTGGCCTGCCGACAGATCTCTGCGTTTGTGAGGAGATGAGCAGGGAGGCCCAGAGGATACGGATTCGGATCGAGCTTCGGAAATGGGGAAAGAAATACACCATCGTCGACGGTATAGATTCTAAGGAGGTACGCCTAGACAAACTCGCGGCCACCCTGAAGTCGAAATGCGCCTGCGGGGGCTCGGCGAAGAACGAGCAGATCCTCCTCCAGGGCGACCACAGGGCGATCGTAAAGGAAGTGCTGGTTGGGATGGGCTTCCCCTTGGAGAATATCGAGGTCCAATAGAGTGAAAAGGGTGAGAGAGTTCTTGGATATACTTAAACAGGTCAAGCATGAGAGCCCTCAACCTATTTTCTGTCCGAAATGCAGGAGCCACAACATCTATCCCAAGGACACATATGGCCTGTTCCCTTCTACATACAGCTGCAGGGATTGTGGCTACGAGGGAAACGTCGTACTCGAATTAGACCTCAAGGATAAGGATGAGCCCCCCATCACTCCCTAGCCGGGTACAGAAAATCCATAGCCGTGCAACCGATGGAATCTCAGGAAACCGGCTCGTAATCAGGGAGTTTAAATAACATCTGGAAACTAACCAACTTGGATCACATGGCCTCGGAGCAGATGGAGTACTACAAGGCGAAGTACCAGACCCTGGAGGACCTCCCGGGTGTGGGCCCCGCCACTGCATCCAAGCTCAGGGAGATCGGATTCAGAACAGTCGAGGCCGTGGCCACCGCTACAATCCACGAGATGGTCTCAGCCGGGATCGGGGAGACCACCGCCGAGAAAGTCATCAACGCCGCCAGAAAATCCATGGCCATCACCTTCGTCCGGGGAGACGAGCTGGTCAAGATCAGGAGCAACATCAGACACCTCACCACGGGGTGCACCAGCCTCGACTACCTCCTCGGCGGAGGCATCGAGTCCCAGTCCATCACGGAGTTCTACGGCGAGTTCGGGACGGGAAAGTCCCAGATCTGCCAGCAGCTCTGTCTCACGGTCCAGCTCCCCTACGAGCAGGGGGGTCTCGAGGGGGGCGCCCTCTACATCGACACAGAGAACACGTTCCGCCCCGAGAGGATCATCCAGATGGCCCCCAAGTTCAACCTCGACCCCGACGAGGCGCTGCGGAAGATCATCTTCGCCGAGGCGTACACATCGAACCACCAGACGGTGCTCCTGGAGAACGCCGACGAGGTCATCAAGGAGAACAATATACGCCTCATCGTGGTGGACAGCGTCACGAGCCACTTCAGGAGCGAGTACCTGGGCCGGGAGATGCTGGCCCCGAGGCAGCAGGAGCTCAACAAGCATCTGCACAAGCTCATCAGGCTCTCCAGGGCGTTCAACACCGCCGTCGCGGTCACCAACCAGGTGATGGCCCAGCCCGACGCGTTCTTCGCGAAGGTGGTCAAGCCCGTCGGGGGGCACATCATGGGCCACACGTGCCACACCAGGATATTCCTGCGGAAAGGACGAAGCAATTTGAGGATCGCCAAGCTTGTGGTGAGCCCCTTCCTCCCGGAGGGGGAGACCCCGTTCAGGATCACGGAGAGAGGCGTGGAGGGAGACGAAGATTACTAGGAAAAGGAAGAAAGGACTGATGTCCACAAATAAAGCGAGAGACGACATAGTCTCATTCTTTGAGAACCTCAAGGACAGGAGGTTCGCGGACGCCGACAAGGCGATAAAATCCATAAGGGACAAGCGGTTCGGGGACACCGAGTTCCAGGACGGCTACACCAAGGCGCTTGAGGGCATCCTGGTGAGCATCCGCACCGGGGACGACCGGGACTTCCTCAACAGGGCCCCCTTCGACGCCAAGAACATGAAGAGGTACAAGAAGGGATTCAGGGACTATGTCAAAGGGGATGTCCACTCCCAGTTCGACGTGGGCTACTTCATGGCCTGGTCAGACTTTGTCCAGTACCGCCTGGACACCGAGAAGGCTTCCTAGCCCATCGTCTGGATGATGGTGAAGAAGAAGACCCACGACGTTATCCAGGTGAAGAAGAAGGCACCCACGCCTATCTTCAGTCCACGCGTCCTCTCGACACCGTTCATGTTGGAGAGGATGTCTGACAGCCCCAGATAGATTATCACCCCGAGCATAAACGTGGTCTGGCCCGCGAGATTGAAATAAACCTGCAATACCAAGGTGATTATTGCCACGCCAACGGCCGCAGCAAGCTTCGTCCACCAGATCTTTTCAGAGGCCTTCATATAACCCCATCCCGGGATACCATCTCATAGACCGATAATCGCTATATAAGTGATTACCCGAGACGTCCACGCATCGCCAAGGAGCCCCACACAGCCATCCATCAGATTCAACTCGTTTTACTACGGACAAGACGTACAGTTTACAAGTTAGTTATTCAGGTACAAACGCGAGCTACATAACCCCTTTATTAGTTCTCATCGACCCGTAATCCGACTTCGGAGGCTAATCTTTGAATATTTCTAAAAAGGGAGGCAAATCGAGCCCCCCTAAAACACTATTGACGGCCTTGTTGACTCTGATGCTGACCCTGAGTTTACTGTCAATCAACGTCTTGGCTAGGAACGATTGGATTCCAACCAGCACCGCCCCGTTTTTCAAAGCGCCAAAACCAGTCGATCCCGTCTTCATCAACGGCGGAGATGACACCATCGAGATTGGTCCCAATCAAGAGTGGAACTCATGTTTCCTCGAGTACGACCTGATACGCGACCATAAATACCACGTCTTTCTCGTTGGAGATTTCGTGATCAAAGACACAGCCCCCGTGACCGACTACGACATTTACACGTATCTCCCCAACGTGCCCGTTCCAAGTGATGACCCAGATACGACCCACACTGAGTCCGCGGGGCTGCCTGAGCAAGTCGCCAACGACGCCGCGCACCAGTATTTCGTGCCGCCACAGTCGGGGGAGTACACTTTCGAGATCAGGTACGACGACAGAGACAGCAAGAACGTTAGTGAAATACTGCCCGCTATATTCATGCTCATCGAGCACATTGATGTCAACGAGTGGTACGACCAAAAACTCGAAGGTAGGAAAGGGGAGGATGAAGTGTGGAACACTGCTTGGGCGTACGAGGTCAACACTTCCTCCCCCCAGATCCGGGTGATGGTGGATGTCCCAAGTACCCTCGATATGTACGAGGTCCGTCTCTACGCCATGGCAAACCCGGAGTCAGGATTCGGATATGACCTTTACGACGTTGGGGTGCCCTTCGGAGACTATTTCACAGCGTTTTTAGGGGAATATGGGGGATACAATGCCTCGAGCAGGGGGGACAGGAACATCCTAGCTATGGACAGCGGGGAGTTCAAGGGCGACCCCCTCGAGTTCACGTACTATTCCCCGGGTAGAGAATCTGGAAATAACATATTCTATTACATCGTGCTAATAGCAGAACACGGAAAGGGGACCGTGGACTTCATCGTTCAGACCGACTTCTCCCCTCCCGAACTTACCCTCGTGAATCCTCCCGAGCTAGTGATCGAGGACGATGACGCCGAGATCAAAGTAACTATCGATGACGAGGCGGATATTGAACGAGTCTGGATCAATTACACAAATGATGGAGAGAACTGGTTCAAGGAAGATCTTAGACCGGGAGTAGTTGGATATGAGGTCACTCTAGAGAACTACTGGGCGGGGGACTTTGTGGAGTACATCGTCTACGCTGAGGACGAATTCGATAATGAGGGCTCCACGGGGTCCGGCTTCTATGTGAAGAAGACCGCGACAATATCCTGCAGCATCGCCGACATGACCCTCATAGGCAATCAGGACGCCATGATAAGTGGCGTCACTACCCTCGAGTCGTCTCCTCTTCACGTAAATATCACGAACGGAGACTATGTCGAGAGCTTCGATATTGTAACCGGAGAAGACGGAGCATTCAGCCTGACCTTTAGGCCCCCCGTGCTGGGGGATTGGAGCGTCCAAGCCTATTTTGACGGGGATAACATTTCCCTTCCGGCGGAGAGCAATGTCTTAACCTTCCTGGCGAGCAGCCAGAGGACTCAGGTTTCCGGGTCCCTCAGCGACACCATCGTCAAAAAAGCTGAGCCCCTCACGGTCTCCGGCTCCGTCGACCCCATTGTACAAGGAATGCAGGTTGAGGTCACACTGGTATCGGCCACTGCGAGCTTCTCCGAGAAGGTGTCCGTGGCCGGTGACGGCACGTACTCCTTCACGTTCTCTCCCCCGGAGACGGGGATCTGGAATGCCCTCTCCAGATACGGCGATGGGTTCACCTACGAGAGCTCTCAGAGCGGAATCCTCGAGTTCGAGGTCATCCCCCTCACGGTCTTTGACCAGATCACGGCCATTTATCTGATGATGATCAGGCCCCCGTTCATCTATGGGGTGGTCGGGTTTGTGGGGCTCTGCATCTCTTCGGTCGCTTATGTGAAGCGGGAAGCTATAATCAAGGGTCTGCCGGGTAAACTGGGTAAATCTGGCAAGAAAAGGGGTAAAAAGAAGAAAAAGAACGGGAAAAACGGTGATAGATTCCGCCGTTCCAAGAAATAAGTGGATAAAATCCAGGGTCCCTTTCTATTCCCTTTCCTGTATATGGCTTTTTGAGGTTAATATGGATCAAAGATACTTTACAGGGTTCTATATGATAATAACCTGTTTTATAGACTTATTATTGGAATATATCGTTATTATCATTCCTTTTGTATAGATAATCGATAAAATCGTATAGATTCATAATTCCTTTATTAGAGATTAAGCGAGGTTTAGCTAATCCGGATAGGAGAGGATTAGAACGAGAAAGATAGGTAATAGGAAAGCCGTGAGCCCTGTAATCGCCACCGTGATATTAGTCGCAGTCGCCATCACAGTCTCAGTCGCAGTAGCCTACTGGATGGGCGGGATCGCCGGCCAGTACACCAAGTTCGAGAAGGTCGAGATCCAATCGGCCATCGTCACCAAACCCCCCACCGGCAGTGGTAACTGGACCATTCAGCTTAAAGTCAAAAATACCGGAACCGCAACCGCGACTCTGATAAGCGCCTTCGTGAACAACATCGAGGTAAGCCCCTACGACATTACTTTTGCCTTAGCGGGCCAGATCGCCACCAACCAGACCACAAGCACCTCAATAACTAGCGGTGGATCATTCGTTATCAACGTCTACATCAACAACTATTCGACCCTCAGCTCGGGTACCACAGTGAACATCAAACTCCACAGCGCAGGCGGAATGGACTACATCAAACTGGTGGAGCTCATTTAGGCTTCCAACCTTTTTTTATTTTCAATCATCGGCGGGTTCCCATTGGGTTTACTGGACAAAGTCTTCAAGAGGAAGGAGAAGCCTCAGCCTGGCCTTAACGAGGGCGTGCACATAGAGAGGTTGAAGAGAGGCTTCACTGTCGTCGAGGATTACTATGTCCATAAGCCCTTCGCCCGCATCAAGATAGTGAAATCACGCTCCCTGGGGGCGGGATTGTATTATTTCGTCGAAGAGAGCCCCCTGAGCGAGGGGGAGGAGGAGTCATACAACAAGATCATGGGGATACTCTCCAAGGAGATGGAGCCCCCCAAGGACGACAGCCTGACCCCCTCCGAATACGTCCAGGAGCAGGCTGAGATCATCGCCGAGAAGTATTACCGTGCACTGGGGGGCCACACGAGGAAAGGTTGGAACAAGATATTCTACTACGCAGTGAGGAACATAGCGGGTTACGGCCCCCTCCACGCAATAATGCTCGACCCCAACATCGAGGACATCAGCAACAACGGGCTGAACACCCCCGTCTACATCTGGCACAGGAAGTACGAGAGCATCCCCTCCAACGTGACGTTCCTGGACGAACAGACGGCAAACGATTACATCGTGAAGCTCGCTCACAGGAGCTTGAAGCACATATCGAGCGCGACGCCTATGTTCGACGGGATGCTCCCGGAGAAACACAGGATTGCCGCGACATTCATGAACGAGGTCTCCATGAAGGGGAGCACTTTTTGCATACGAAAGTTCAAGGCGGACCCCTTCAGCATCGCCGACCTCATAGACCTCGGCACCATCGACGCGAAGATCGCGGCCTACTTCTGGCTCATCCTGGAGCATAAGATGAGCTTCATGATCGTCGGAGGGACCGGGGCCGGGAAGACGAGCATGCTCAACGGCCTGCTGAGCCTGATGTCTAGGAACGACAAGATCGTGACCGTGGAGGAGGTCCCCGAGTTGAGCCCGCCCCTCCCCAACTGGACCCAGCTCCACAGCAGGCAGAGCTTCCAGTTCGGGGACGCCGCGGCTTCATCGATCTCCATCTTCGACCTCGTCAAGGTGAGCCTCAGGTACAGGCCGGATTACATCATAGTCGGTGAGATCAGGGGCGAGGAGGCATTCACCCTGTTCCAGGCTCTCGCTACAGGCCACGGCGGCCTCTGCACGATGCACGCCGACAGCCTCGACAACGTCATCAAGAGATTGACATCGCCCCCCATGAACGTATCCAAGGTCTATATTCCATTGATGAATAACGCCCTCCACATCCAGAGGGTGGAGCTCCCGAAGCCCCGGAACGGCCTGAACTTCGGGAGAAGGATCAGGACCATCTGGGAGATCGAGGAGTTCGAGCAATACCGCGAGGTGGCAGTCTGGAACCCCCGGAACGACACTTTCGATACCTGGTTCGAGAACAGCATCCTCCTGGAAAGAGTCGCCCTCATCACCGGCAAGACGAAGATGGCCCTCCTCGAGGAGCTGGAGGTCAGACAAAAGTTCCTCCACGAAATAGTGGAGAAAGGAATAAGGGATCAGAAAGAAGTGGCGGAGAAGATCCTCGAGTACTACTCCGACCATAAAGAGGAACCGAAGCCCCGTCGCTCGAAGAAAAAGAGGCAGAGGAAGAAAAAGGGGAGAACATCCATCGTCGAAGAGGGGAAAGAAGAAGGCGACATTCCCCATCCTATAACGAGAGAAGAGATCGATATTATCCTTCCCCAGGATATTATGCAGCACGAGACCATTGAACTTGAGTCTTCTCTCAACCCGTTGTCGGAGGGGGAGAAGTGAACATCCGTGATTTCTGCTACTCCAATTTCGGATGGCTGGGCAGAGGCCTCTTCACCATCATCCCAGGGTTCGAGAAGGACCTCGACTCCGCATACATGAAGATCCACCCCGAGGTCTACCTCAGTATCCTGGGCTTCGTGTCCCTTGTCTCGGTTTTCGCTTCGATTCTCGTTGGCATCTTGATGTTCGTTGGGTTGATCCCCTCGCTTTCCTTCCTGCCTTCGGGAGGCCTCCTATTTTCACCCATGATCCTAGTGATCCCGCTCCTCGTCTTGGTTTTGGGCGTCCTCTACCCGAAGACTGCGGCATCAAATAGGGTCGCAGGGCTGAAGATCGAGATACCCTACGCCTCGATGTACATCAGCACGATGACGAGCGGTGGGTTGTCGCCTTATGAGAGCATCCTGAGGCTGCGAAATATGGATCTCCTGCCGAATATGAGGGATGAGGTGGGGAGGATCGACATCATTGTCAAGTCCCAGGGGGTGGACCCGGTCAAGGCGATGGAGCAGGCGGCCAAGGTGATAGACCTGAAGGATTACAAGGAGCTTCTCCTGGGCTACGCCTCATCGGTGCGCACTGGAGGGGACACACTACACTACCTGTTCAACCAGACGGAGAGCATGTTCAGGACCATGTCCACCCGGATCAAGACGCTGGGGGAGAACATGGGAATGCTCATGGAGGCCTACACCATCATCGGCATCCTCGGGGTCCTGGGGATCTTTCTCATCTTCGTGGTGGGGATGGCCCTCCCCGGCATGGGAATGGACCTCTCCCCGGCCCAGTTCTTCCTCTTCTCATTCATTGTCCTGCCCATGCTCTCGGTGGTCTTCATCTATTTCGCAGACGCATCCCAGATCAGCTATCCCATCTCAAACTGGAAGACATACACCGTCTTCGCACTGTGTCTCCCGGTAAGCGCCCTGATCGGGTCTCAGCTGACGCTCCCCGCGTTCAATGATAGTTTCTTGGTCTTCCCTCCTCTCTATAATCTCATCCTCTGGCTGAGAGACCTCCTAAATCTCTCGGAGGGGACTGAAGCCGCACTGGGATTGGCGATTACTCTCATCTTGATTGCCCTACCGGGGGCCATAGCGGATATGTACTACATCGGCCGGGAGGGGAAGATATTGGACGGGATCAACAATTTCCTCCGGGATCTCGTGGAGACCCGGAAGAGCGGGCTCGCCCCTGAGCGGTGCATACACGCCCTCGCCGGCCGGGATTACGGGGCGTTCAGCAAGTACCTGGAGATCATCAGCATGAAGATCCACTGGGGCTATCCCCTGAGGAAGATATACGTGGAGTTCAGGCAGAAGATCAAGAACTGGCTCGCCCTGGTGAACATATACCTCCTCGTCGACACCATCGAGGTGGGGGGCGGGACCGAGAAGAGCCTGGAGACTCTCGCTAACTTTGCTGAGTCGACGAAGCATCTCGAGGACGAGAAGAGTGCGGTCCTCATGCCCCTGACCATCGTACCCTATATCGGGGCGGCTCTCTTCACGGGGACGACCGTCATGTTCCTCTCATTCTTCACGAATATGTCGATGTTGGGGGTCTCCATCGCCAAAGTCACGCTGTATAGGGTCCTCCTCACGCCTCTGGGGCTCCATACATGGATCCTGGGGCTCGTCACGGGGAAGATCGTCTCGGGGAGGGTCTCCGCCGGCTTTAAGCATTCGATCCTTCTCACGATAGTCTCGATTCTCGGGATCTGGGCGGTCTCAAATATGAGTGTCGGAGGGGGGATCTGAGGAAACTATGGATAGACGCAGGGGGATGTCCTCCGTCCTCACCACGGTCCTGATGTGCGCCGTGGTCATCTCGATAGGGGTGAGCGTCTGGGGCTTCGCCAGCAGCGCCGCGACGGTGATGAGAACGGACTACTTCGACGAGGTCATGGAGTCCGTGTACAAGATCAAGGAGAGGTTCAGGATCGAGAATATTGCCGTGAACATGACGGCGGCTCCATCGATCCAGGTGTGGGTCCTCAACTACGGGGAGTACGAGGTGAACATCACGAGGATCAAGGTATCAGGGGGAGGAAACGAGTCGTATTACTATCCCCCATACAATAACGCTTCATCTAATGGTGTTGTCCTGAGCCCGGGTGAGTTCAGGAGGTTCAACGTCCCTCAGGATACCGTCGTGTTCTGGAAAGGGATCAACATCGCCGTAAGGGTCGAAAGCTCAAGGGAGAACAGGGCGTATGAGAACATACAGATTCCGTAGGAAGAGGGGCGTAGCCTCCGTTCTCGGGATCCTCATCATGGTGGGGATACTGATCACCTCGATCCTCCCGACCTTCATATACGTGAACGAGGTGAACAACTACTACGACAGAACCGTCGTCGACCTCAAAATTGCCGACGAGGACCGGGACTACGAAGACCTGGAAGTACACGCATACGGACACAACGAGACGACGGTGGACGTGCTCATCATCAATAGAGCGCCCCTGGCCAGCAATATCACTAGGATATGGGTGATAAACACTACGCTACAGGACGCCTGGATATTCAACAGCACCAATTATCCCGTCTTGCCTCTCTACCTCAGCGCATCGGAGCAGACCTCCATCAGGATGGATTTCACGGGCATCAACGTTGAGGGCAGCAGCTACAGAATCGAGGTCACAACGGATAGGGGAAACAAATTCAGTTCAGCCACGAATCCGTTGACGTACACTTCGGGAACTTGGCAGACCGGAGCCATGGCGTTCAACATCCAGATCATTATCCAATCAAAACAAGGCAACGACAGATATCTAATTCAGATATACGGACCAGAGAACCACTTCGATTTTGTCGACTCTAAAACCGTACAAGGCCAGTTCTTCTCGGTCTTTTCCGTGCCTCAAGCGGGGCAATACAACGTAACAGTTCAGAACATCCAGAGTACTAATTATTTCGTTCCTACAAATCAGACAGTCGTCTTGAGTTGGATATACCCAACCGCTTATTGCCAGTTCGATGATACATGAAGCGTATCAGGATCGAGAAATGGAATAAAAAGAAGGCTCTAGCCTTCTCAGCTGATGTACCGTATCTTCTTCTCGTCCTTCCTCTCGTGCTCCTCATAGTCCTCGTACTCCCCCAGGCTCTTGCGGATGGAGGCGTCGATCTTCTCGGCCCGCTTCACGAGCTGGGAGGTGTCGACATCGAGCTCGAGGATGGCGGATAGCTTGTCCAGAACGGCCTTCGAGGAGAGGTGCTGGGGGACGTTGGCGTACCTTATCTCGCCCATGAGGCAGACGCCGTGGATGCCCCGGTTCTTCGCGACCCCGATGAGTATGCCGTTGAGGCCGTTCACGGCCCCTTCGCCCTCCAGGAACTCGACGCCGTAGGCCTCGAGGGGCTCCTTGAGCTTCTCGTCGGTGTAGACGCCGTAGACCCTGGGGGTGTCAGGGTAGTCGCTGGGATATGCGGCCATGGTGTAGATCATCTTGACGTCGTACTTCTCGGCGATGTCGATGATCTGCTCGGCGAGGGCGACGGCCTCCCCCGAGGTGGAGGGCTGGGAGTCCCCCACGCATATGATGATGTCCTTGTCGGGCACGGCGAAGAATCGGTGCCTGATGGAGGGGAGCTCCGCGAGACTGTCCTTGTAGACGATGACGTTCTGGGGGTACCGGATCTCGATGAACTTTTCCGCTTCCAGTCGGCGTCGGAGGTAGTCTGCCGAGATCTTTGCGAGGTATCCCATTCCCGGCCATGCTGCGATCATTATGGGCTCCTTGAGTTGAGGTTGCGAGATGACGTCAATCTCCATGGGACTCGCATTATGTGTGACCGAGTTTCCATTAAACCTTTTGTAGTCTTGGGCGTGAGGCGATGCTCGTGGGGTTGTTTCCTGTGATTCGCGCGGTAAACTGTCACATGTTATGGAAGGGGGTCCAACAGGGGGATCAGGTGAATCGATGTAAACCCACGGTGATTGCTGTACTGTGGTTTAGTCGGGGAACACAACGCGTGGATGTCCCACATTTCTGGGATGGTCTTTACACGCATGAGACAAAACGCAAATAAGATCTGCGGTGCGCTGAGCGAGGATATGTCCTTTCCCTGCAACAGAATCATCATAAACAAAATTCGAGGCGTATAAGCGAAGCGGGAGATGCCTTGATACGGGTGGGCGGAGCCTCTCGGATCCCTAAAATCTTCACGCTTAATCGAGCCTCCGCCAACCGGGTGTAACAGCACCCGGGAGATGGACCTCCCGCCTTACATATAGAAAGTATAAGGTTAGTGGATTCGCCGAATGTCGAAGAGCCTATGGTCGGAGGTGGAGGAGCGGATGCTCAGATTCATGTATCTCGCCGGCACTTCCTTCGACGAGATCGGCCAGGCGTTTCCCGAGAGGTCCCCGAACGCTATCAGGCTCAAGGCCTCTAGGCTGGGCTTGAAGAGGCCGTATATCTCCTCACCTATTCTCGAGTCCCCCAACGTTCTGAGATTTTCTGATGGGAACGGTGACTCGGGTTTCTTCTTCAGGTGCAGCGGCTGCGGGAGTTGGACGCACGCCCAAATAGAGGGTGAGGAAGATGTTCACATAGTGGAATGCCGCGAGTGCAGCACCATCTGCAGGTATGTAGCCTGACACGGTCCGTTTGTTTTGGGATGGCAAGGCTTTTCTCCCACCGGATTCGGGTTTCTCCGGGAGTGGATGCTGCGTTTTGAGGCGGGTGACTTTCGAGGTGGAGGGGAAACCGGTCCCCAAAGCGAGGGCGCGAGTGGTCACCAAGGGCAAGAGGAGGTTCGCCTTCACCCCCAAGAAGGTCAAAGAGTGGGAGACCGTCGTCAAGAAGGAGGCGAAGAAGCACTTCGAGAGACCCTTTGCCTGGCCCGTCATGGTCTCCCTGACATTCTATATGCACCGGCCCAAGACCAGGAGGCTCGACTTCTGGGTGGCGACGACTCCTGATCTGGATAACCTCGAAAAGTCCGTTTTGGACGCCCTGAACGAGGTTGCGTATACCGATGACAAGCTCGTGGTGGTGAAGAGCTCGTCGAAGAGGTACGTCACGGACGGCGTCCCCCGGGTTCGAATCACTGTCGCGTCCATCCAGGACCAGAAGAGCCTGCTCGATTATGAGGAGCGCCCCTCCGGTTGAGGAACGCCCTCGCCTCATGAAGCTGGAATCGATTTAGTTTATATAGGGAGCCAATAGTCTCCAGATCGGGTGCTGCATTGGATCTCGATTTCAGTAGGAATCTAATTGTCCGGGAGGCGATGTCCAGCCCTGTCATCACGGTCGGGGAGAACGATTCTGCAGCAGATGCAGCCGGTGTGATGAAGGAGCATGGGATAGGCGCCATCATAGTGCATGGAGGGGATACCCAACCCGTGGGCATTGTCACCGAGAGAGACCTCGTCTACAGGGTAATCGCAGAGGGGAAATCTCCCAGCGAGATCACGGTCAAAGAGGTGATGTCCTCTCCGTTGATGACCGTGGAGCCGGAGGCGAGCCTCGAGGAAGCGATGGAAATGATGAACACGAACAGCATCAGGAGGCTCGGGGTGATCTACAAGGGGAGCCTCGAGGGGGTGATCTCGGACAAGGACATCATCAGGATCATGCCCACCGTTATCGAGATCGTCCGAGAGAGATCCAAGATCCAGAGCGGAGACCAGTCTTCGGGGCCGTCCGTCGTGGGTTACTGCGACAGGTGCGAGATGTACACGCCGAACCTGAGAAGCGTAGACGGGGAGTTCCTCTGCGAAGACTGCAGGGCAGAATAGCGGTTCAACCAGGCCCCAACACAAGTTATCGATGCATCTCCAACTTGGAAACCGTTTTGTGTATCCGGGCGTATAAGGGTCCATAGGTTTAACGAGGGATTGAATGCCCCCATCCTTCCTGGTCGACGGAATGCTCGGCTCCCTCAACCGTTGGCTCCGGATCTGCGGATACGAGACTGAGTTCTCGAGGGACGCCTCCGACGATGAGCTTTTGGAACGGGGGAGGGAGAGGGGGCTAATCGTGCTGACGAGGGATAGACTCCTTCTCAGGGAGGCGAGGAGGAGCGGCGTGGATGCGTTCTTCGTGGAAGGGAGCAGCGACGAGGAGAGGCTTGCGTCTGTGGCCAGGGAGTATGGTCTCGTGCTTGACCCTGTGATGGCTCGATGCACCATTTGCGGCGGGAGGTTGAAAGAGGCATCACGGGATGAGATCGCCGGAGAAGTACCCCAGAATAGTCTGGAGGCGTATGACGGGTTCTGGAGGTGCAGTGGCTGTGGAAAAGTGTACTGGCGTGGGAGTCACTGGGCGAGGATCGTCGAGAAGGTCTCCGAGGCCTCGAGGATCGCAGGCGTGGTGAAGCCTGAAAATTCTTTATAAGGCCCCTGACAGGGGGTATCGGTGGCGAAACAGTTGAGCTTCGAACTCGACCCGGAGGAGGGAGCATTCCTCGTTGGCTTTGCGAGGGGCTCCATCGAGGCGGCGCTGGGCGGCGGTGAGCCCCCCAGCCTAGGGGATGTCTCCGAGAAGCTGAGGACCGACTGCGGGGTGTTCGTCACGCTCAACAAGGTTTCGGGACCCACCCATAGTCTCAGGGGGTGCATCGGGTTCCCCTATCCGGTGATGCCTCTGGTGGACGCAGTCTCGGAGGCGGCTGTGAGCGCTGCCCTGAGAGACCCCAGATTCCAGCCGGTGAGCCTCGAGGAGATGGGCTCCGTCGCCGTGGAGGTGAGCGTGCTCACGCCCCCCGAGAAGATCGTGGTGGAGTCCCCGGGGGAGTACCCCGATCACGTCCGGGTTGGGAGGGACGGGCTCATCGTGGATCGGGGCTCCAACAGGGGGTTGCTGCTGCCCCAGGTGGCGGTGGACTGGGGGTGGAGCGCCGAGGAGTTCCTCACCCAGTGCTGCATCAAGGCGTATCTCCCCCCTGACTCCTGGCTGACTCCGGGAACGGAAATATTCAGGTTCAGGGCCATCATCTTCGCGGAGGAGCAGCCCCGGGGAAGAGTGGTAAGAGTGGAGCTCAAGGACAGCTGCTGAGGCGATACTGATGGACTTTGATGGTTCGAAGATCTACCTGGGCCCGTGCGGAATCGGGCTGGGCCACGTGGGGAGGACCATCCCCGTCGCGAGGGAGCTGAAGCGCCGAGGGGCGGAGGTGATGTTCTCCACCTACCTGGAGGCGGTGGAGTTCGTGAGACGGCAGGGGTTCCCGGTGGTGAGGAGCCCCGCGATAAGCCTTGTGTCGGACTTGACGGGCCGGATCGACCTCAAGGCGACTGTTCTGAGTCGGGGGGTCTCCACTCTCACGACGCTCGTGAGGCAGATCAAGGCTGAAGTGGAGTACATCAAGTCCTTCGGGCCCGATGTCGTTGTCTCTGACTCTCGTCTCTCCACGGTGGCCGCTGGGAAGCTCCTGGGGCTTCCGGTGGCCCTGATCCTCAACCAGTTCAGGCTCATGGTCCCCCCCGCGGAGCTCAACCAGAACTTCATCAGGATCGTCGACGGGGGGATCATGACGGTGCTCAGCGGGGGGTGGGGCTCCAGCGACGTCATCATCATCCCCGACTTTCCACGGCCCTACACGATCTGCCTCGACTCCCTCAGGATTCCCCGGCTGCATCAGGACCGTGTGCGGATAGGGGGTTTCATCCTCGAGAGGAGGCCGGAGGAGGTGCGAGGCTCGGAGCGGGTCAGGGCGGAGGTGGGGGCATCGGAGACCGACAAGGTGATCTACGCTGCCATCAGCGGGCCCAAGCAGGAGAAGGTACCCCTCATCAAGATGCTGAAGCCCATCTTCGAAGACTTCCCCGAGGACGTCAAGGTCGTGATGTCCACGGGGGACCCCGAGGGGGGATCCGAACCTGTCACGTCTGGGAGCCTCACGGTGATCCCGTGGGTCGAGGACCGCTACAGGTACCTCAAGGCAGCGGACGCGATAATCTGCAGGGGAGGCCACAACACGATAATGCAGTCCATCTGCTACGGCAAACCCAGCATCATCATCCCCACCCCCAACCATACGGAACAATACGCGAACACGAGGAGGGCGAAGGAGCTCGGGTTCGGCGAGGCGATCCACCAAGATGATGTGGACAGGGAGATGCTCCTCGAGTTGATCGAGATGTTGACGTTGAACCCGGAGTACGAGGAGAGATTCGGGAAGATCAACGCCATGGGCTTCACGGATGGCATCGAGAACGCCGTCGAAGCCATCCACGAGTTGCTATGCAAGTAACTCGCCGGATGTTGCAGAACGTCATCCGAGAACAAGGTCTCCCTCTCTTCCTCTTCGGGGTCAGTTACCCTCGATGGGCCTAGACCGGATAGGAGGCCTTTCTGCCTAACGGATTGTTATAGCAATATGAAAAATTCTAACGTCGCGACCCAGATTATCCCTGGTCCGATGCCTTGGTTAAGAAATGCGTTCGCAAGGATGTCAGGGTACTCTCCCTGGTTAACCTGACATTATTATAACGACACGGGTTAGGACGAGGCCCAGGAAGACTATGAGCAAGTTGGCTGTGAGCAGGCTGTAGCGTTCCCTCAGCCCCTTCATCTTCTGGCCGAGGTTTCCGAAGGCCGGGTTCGTCAGCTCGATGAAGACCAGGAGCGCTACGAGGGTGAGGCTGGCGATCAGCCCAATGTTGATGGACCATCGGATGGTGCTCTCGGAGAGCCCTATCGCATTCTTGTAGTAGGATATCGTGAAGCTGGAGGACATCGACGAAGAAGATGATGACGAAGAGGAGAGGAGCATCGTGGTCAGGCTGGAGAAAGATGCGAAGCTCATCCAGGCTTCCGGGGGGCTCTGGGGCATCAGGAGGGCCTGTTTGTATATTTCTCCGGTCTCCAGGTCCACGGCCTCTGCGTAGACCCGCACCGCCGAGCCCAGGGGGGGTGACGCTATGGTGAGGGTCGATGTTTGAGTGGAAAAGGCATCGAACGTTGATTCCGAGGTTAGTACTGCGTCTCCGTTTACGTACATTGTTAGGCTGTATTTTCGGGTTTCGTCAGCTGTGTTTTTTATGTTCGCTCGTATGATGAAGGGCTCGTTTTCTTTTGGTGTGCTGGGGAAATGGGATAGGTTGAGGACATCAGATGTCTGGTCGATGGAGTTGAAGAGTATGATGACTAGGAATAGGACGACATATGCCAGAGCGATCGCTTTTACACCGTTTTTTTGTTTTGTCATCTCAGTTTTCCCCGTTTCTGTTCTCCGCTCAACGTTCTTTGCCTTGCATAAGTGCATTGCATAGGCATATATAAATCTACCCCTTTTGCATTGCATAAGCGCTATGCAGAAAGGCTAAGCATATATATATGGAACAATATACAACCCCTCGAAGGCAATGAACGGCTACCAAGACGAGCTCAGCAAGATCAAAGTGATGCTCAAAGAAAATCCACTGGGCTTGACAGTCACAGACATCTCCAGGAGGATCAAAATCAACAGGAACTCCGTGGCGAAATACCTGGACGTCCTCAATATCTCGGGCCAGGTAGAGATGAGATCGATAGGGCCCGCAAAGGTCTACTATCTCTCCCAGAGGGTACCCCTATCGGCACTGCTGAACTACTCGTCGGATCACATAGTGGTCTACAACAGCGACCTCGTGGTGGTACAGGCTAACGACAGCTTCCTAGAATTCACGAATTCTTCACGCGAAGAGATCATCAACAAACCTATGGAGGAGGCTCCAGCCCTCATCAGCAGGAATCCCGATCTCCTATCCGGGATTAGGGATGGGATAGCGGGCAAGGAGTCTTCCATTGAGGTCAGACTCCCATTCGGGGAGACCGGAATTTTCCTGAACATCAAGTTCATCCCCACCACCTTCGATGACGGTAGCCTCGGGGTGACCCTGGTCATCGAGGACGTCACGGAGGAGAGGGTAGCCAGGGAGGAACTCGAGAGGCGAAGAGTCCTCAACGAGATGCTGCTGAACTCGCTCCCCCATCCGGCGCTCCTCGTCGGGAGGGACAGGGTCATCCTGGCCTCGAACCAGGTGGCTCGGGAGCTGGGGGCCGATGTGGAAGGACTATGCTGGCGGGATTTCATGCAGGGCGAACACATCTCCGAGAAGGCCAAGAAATATCTTTCTGAGAACGATGATGCGCCTCCTTGGACAATACATTGCTCATTCTGCCAAGCTGACTCTGCTTTGGACACCAATGAGCCTCAGAGGAACCCCCATATCGAAGCAATCGGAAAGATATGGGACACCTACTGGATCCCGCTGGGCGACGAACTCTTCCTCCACTACGCGATAGACGTCTCCGATCAGAGGAAGATGGAGGAGACCCTCGAGGCACTCCACAGGAGCGCCATCACCCTCTCCAACGCTAAAAGCAGGAACGAGGTGGGCGAGATAACCCTCGATATTTTGGAGCGCGTCCTGGGATTCAACTGGGGCGGGATCCTCCGAGTGGACGAGGACAAGATCAGCGCCGAGCACTACATGGGATTCGACATCCCCGAGGACTGGGCTCTGCCGCTGAGCGGCTCAGGTATCACCGTCAGGGCGGCCAAGACCGGGGTCACCCAGCTAGTGTATGATACCCGGATGGATCCTGATTACGTCTCTCCTCCGGTGCCGTACTCTATGGAGACCTTGTCCGAGCTAGCCGTCCCGGTGGTCGTGGAGGACAGGGTGGTCTCTGTCATAGACGTTCAGAGCTTCGACGTTGACGGTTTCGGTGACAACGAGAAGCGGCTACTGGAGATTCTCGGTCAGCACATCGCCTCCGCTCTGAGACGGCTGAAGGACGAGAACAATCTCTAAGTCTTTCCCACAATATTTCATATGGGCTACTTGTTGTCCCAGTACTGACGGGTCTTCATGTACTGGATCTTCGCCTTCAGCAGGTCTGAGTAGAATGCTCTCTCGTTTTGGTGCATCCTGGATAGGACTTGGTAGGATGTGACGGGCCCGACGCCCCGGACCATCAGCGCCTCCACGGCCTTCCTACCGTAGCTGAGGACCATGTCAGCGGATTTCCTGCCCTGGGTGAGTGTGTCCCTCTCCTCCTCCGGGAGTTCTTCTCCCTCCCTCCACCGCCTGTAGCTCTCCATGAACGCGTCCTTGTCGTGGTACCTCCGCAAGACGGCGAGGAGTCCTGAACCGCAGTTGCCGCAGGTGGGCCTCTCAGGGATGTCCCGGACCCGTTCCGATGTGCTCCATTCCCCGCAGTTCATGCATGCCAGCTTCACCTTCCTGGAGTGGATGCTCTTCTTCATGTACTCGAGCTGGTCCTCCCCGGTGATTGTGGTCTCCATGAACTCGGCGACGTCGGCGTACTTTTCCAGGATGTGCCGGGCGAGGGGGCTGGGGCTTTCAGCTAGCTTCGCGATGACCGCTACCTCTCCTGAGGCTACCCCGGCGAGGATCTCCTTCACCGAGGGGAGGTCGAGTTTCTCCTGGTGGACCTCCCGGAGGGTCTCCGTGTAGATGGGGGTGTCCCTGTAGCGGACGTAGAGGTTCTCGAGGCTCTGGTAGTTCATGGTCTTGCCCCGGGGGATGACCCCGAAGCGCTCCGCGATGAACTTCATCCTGTAGCCGAAGGGGAACCGAGACTCGATGAACTCGTCCATGAGCCTGTCGGCGTCCTCCGGAGTGATTGTGAACAGCGTGTCCCGGATCTTGGCGAGGTCGAACTTGTCGAGCCTCCGGGGGGCCTCCACGAGGATGCGGTAGGGGTCGTTCCACCAGCCGTAGATGAGGTCGTGGTCGCTGAGGAGGGCGTCGAATATGGCGCCCAGGGTCCTGTTCACCCGCTCCCCGTAGCCGCTGTGGATAACGAGGTACTTGTCGTGAGCCTCGAGGAGGATGCGGTTCTTGGTGGGAATGGGAAACCCGGCCTCGGTGTGGGCCTCGATCTCGTCAGCGGCGGCCTTCACCGTGGCGGGGTCCGTTCCGAGCCGGGAGGCGAGGGCTTCGACGGCCTCCTCCTTGGAGCCCAGGCGTTCCATCTCGGCCGCTATCTCCTCCCTGAGGTCCCCCACCTCCTGGGCGACTTCCCGGGGCACCGGGATGAGTTCCCCGTCCCAGCCCGGCAGCGCGCCGAGGGGGTCCTCGGAGGGGAGGACGTGGAGGGCGCCCCGCTCCTCGTCGATCTGGATTATCCTCCAGACCCTGCCCCTCATGATGACGTTGAGGCCCCTCCTAGCCTTGAGGGTCCAGAACTCGTCCCCCACGGTGCCTATCATCTGGTCGGTGACGATGTTGATGAACGGGTAGCGTCGTTCGTCGTTGATCATCCCCAGGTTCTCATAGTAGTATCTCCTCCCCTTCTTGGTCATTCTCAGCTCATCTCCTCTCGCGATTAACCCTATCTCCCCCAGGAAGCCCATGTGCTCCCCGAACTCCCCCGACGTGAGCCCCCTGAAGGGCCAGGCCCGGGTAACCATGCCGTAAGCCTCCTCGAAGCTCGTCTCCTCCTCGTCGAGGCTCATCCCCACCATCTGGTGAGCCAGAACGTCCCCGGCCCCGATGTGAAACTCGGTCCTCTCCAGCTCCCCCTTCCTAGCCTTCAGCGCAGTCACCAACGACTCCAATGCGTCCTCGCCATACGCCGAGACGATGATCCCCTCAGAGGGCTCTTTGAGAGTGTGACCCGCCCGGCCGACCCGCTGGATGAGTGTGGAGACCTGTCGGGGGCTGAGGTACTGGATGGTGAGGTCGACGTTCCCGATATCGATTCCCAACTGGAGGGTGCTGGTGCAGATGATCCCCTTGAGCTCCCCCGCCTTGAACCTGTCCTCGATGGCGTGGCGCTGCTCCCTGCTCAGGCTCCCGTGGTGCACCTCGATCAACGGCTCCATCCGCCCCAGCTTGTGGCCGAGGCTCTCCGCCTGCCCCCTCCCCTGGACGAAGACCAGCGTAGACTTCTTCCCCCCGATGAGATCCAGGATACGCCTCAGGCGAGCAGCGGCCTCCGGCGAGGTGCTGAGGTCTGAGGCGAGGTCGAAATCGTCTTCCCCCGCCTCGGGAAACTCGACATCATAGCTGTAGACCTTGTCCACCTCCACCTCGATGACGTTGACGGGATGGATGCCTCCTAGGAAGCCCGCGACCTCGTCAGGGTTCCCGACGGTTGCGGAGAGGCCGATGCGCTGGAGGGGGCCCTCTGCGACTTTCTCGAGGCGCTCGAGGCCGATGGTGAGCTGGGTCCCCCGTTTGGAGGCGGCGAGGTCGTGTATCTCGTCGACGATGACCCACCTGGCTGTCTTGAGGTGGTCCCTCATCGCCTTGCTGGGGAGGATGGCCTGGAGGGTCTCGGGGGTGGTGATGAGGAACCGGGGGGGCTTCGCGGACTGCCTCCTCCTGTCCCGTTGGGAGGTGTCCCCGTGGCGGACCTGGACCGTGACGCCGAGGCGGTCGGCCCAGTACATCATCCGCTTGTGGATGTCCCTGTTGAGGGCCCTGAGGGGGGTGAGGTAGACCACCTCGATGCCCCCGGGGGGCTGAGGCTCCTCCAGAAGGGCGCTGAAGACGGGGAGGAGGGCGGCCTCGGTCTTCCCGCTGGCCGTGGGGGCGATGAGTAGGACGTTCTCCCCCTCCATGATGGGGCCTATCGCCTTCTCCTGGGGGGGAGTGGGCTCGGTGATGCCCAGTTCCCGGAGCCCTTCCCGGATCCTCGGGTGGAGGCGGGAGAAGACGGCGCTCATCAGGAGTTTCTCGGCGGGGGCTGGTTTAAAGCCTATCCCGAGGGGACCCGTTTCACCCGAGCCTGCTCTTCATGAACGCCTCGAGCTTGTCGAAGACCCTGTTAAGGGGGCCGATTCCCGGAAGGTAGGGGACCCTGAAGTGGTTGACGGAGTGCTCCTCCCCGTAGTATGAACCGGGGTTCACGGCGATGCGAGTCTCGGCCTTCAGGTCCCGGGCGAACTCCAAGTCGTCCCTCCAAGGGCCTCCTTCGTCGATCTTGGGGAAGATGAAGAATGCGGCCTGGGGCTTCGTGGCTGAGAGGCCGGGGATCTTGTTGAGGCGTCTGTGGGAGAGGTCCCTCCGTTCCTTGAGTCTTTCCACCATCCCCCGGATGTGGTCGGTGGAGCCGTCGAAGGCGGCCATGGCGCCGTAGACGAGGGGGGTGGGGATGGTCCCGGCGACGCCCCGGTTGGCTATCAGCCTCTCTTTGAGCTCCCCGATCTTGTTCCCGGGGTCGTGGATGGAGATGTGGCCTATCCTCCAGCCGGTTGCGACGTAGTGCTTGGAGATGCTGTTCATGGTGATGACGGGGACGTCCCCGGCGACGGAGGCGAGGGGGTGGAACCGGGCCCCGCCGTATGTGAAGAGGCCGTAGATCTCGTCGCTGATGAGGGGGAATCCGTGCTCCCCCGCGATGTCTGCGACGGCTTTGAGGGTCTTCTCGTCGTAGAGGCAGCCGGTGGGGTTCTGGGGGTGTATGATGACGAGGGCCTTGGTTTTGGGGGTGATCTTCCGGCGGAGGTCGTCGATGTCGGGGATCCAGCCCTCCTCCTCGATGGTCCTGAAGAAAGTGGCCTTCCCCAGGGTGTTCCCGATCCTCTTGTAGGGGATGTAGGTGGGGTCGGTGAGGAGGAGCTCGTCCCCGGGCTCCACGATGTGGGGGAACGCGAGCCTTATCGCTCCTCCGACCCCCTGGGTGGGGATGATATCCTCGGGGGCGTACTGGACGCCGTTCACCCGCTTCTCCCAACCCAGGATGGACTCCGTGAGGCGGGCGTCGAGGCCCTCGAGCCTGTTGGGGTACATGTTGTAGCCTTCCTCGATGGCCTTGACGACGGCGTCCTTCATGTGTCGGGGGGTGTCCCATCCTCCCTCGTAGATGTTGGGGTCCCCGGATATGAGGCGGTATATCTCGGCCCCATCCTCCTCTACTACGTTGACTCCCTTGTAATCAGGATTCCTTAACATGATAATCTGTGATCGACTTGATCCGTATAAAAAAGGAGCTAGTTCACCAGGGGGGTCTCCTCATAACCGTGATTTTGATGGCGGCGCGTAAATGTTTTATCGCCTTGCGATCCCATCGCACTCATGCTGTACTTCTCATATGGCTCATTCATGGACTCGGAGACCCTGAGGAGGCACGCCCCCAGCGCCCGATTCGTCGCGAGGGCGGTGCTCCCCAACTACGAGATCCAGTTCAACTTCCTCTCCAAGACCTACTCCGGCGGCGTAACAGGGATCGAGCCCGCCCCAGGCAAGCTGACCCGAGGCGTCGTCTTCGACGTCTCCCATGAAGACCTCCAAAACTTGGACACCGTCGAGGGGGTCCCTCAGGGGATCTACTACCGGCAGAGAATCCTAGTAGTGGACGAGGCAGGAAAGATATTGGAGGCCGAGACCTACAGGACCGCGGACCCCAAAGGGCCATTCAAGACCACGAGGAGATATCTGGGGCTCATGCTGGAGGGGGCTAAGGAGCACGGCCTCGACCCCGGGTATGTCCGGGAGCTTGAGGAGCACTACGCCACCCTCGACGTATAGAACACCCATGGTTCCCGCAATGGGGGCTCAGTAGAGCCCGAGAATATGGCGCCCACTGTGAAGAGCGGCAGATGATATCCCCAACCCCCCCGGTGTTGGCTCTCATGAGGCATGAAAGGCGACTCGGGTTACCGGTGGCCTCGGATTATCTGTAAGAGTAAGTTTATATTCCAACTTTTTTATGGGATACATGGACAAGGAGGAAGTTGTTTGGCATATTTGACTGGTCAGCCAGTTATAATCTTGAAGGAGGGCACGGAGCGGAGCAGGGACAGGGACGCCAGGAGGTCCAACATGATGGCGGCCCAGGTCATCTCCGAGGTCCTCAAGACCACCCTGGGCCCCCGGGGGATGGACAAGATGCTCATCGACAGCCTCGGGGACATCACCATCACCAGCGACGGCGCCACGGTGCTCAACGAGATCGACGTGCAGCACCCCGCCGCGAAGATGCTCATCGAGGTCGCCAAGACCCAGGACGACGAGGTCGGAGACGGGACCACCACCGCGGTGATCTTCGCGGGGGAGCTCCTGAAGAAAGCGGGGGACCTCCTAGAGGACAACATCCACCCCTCGGTGATCATCTCAGGATACAGGAAGGCGGCCTCGAAGGCCCTAGAAGCCCTCGAGAAACTTTCCATGGATGTGGACATTGGCGACCTGGATACGATGATGAAGCTCTCCAACACGTCGATGAGGAGCAAGATCGTCTCCTCGGAGAGGGACCATCTGTCTAAGATTGCGATCGAGGCCGTGGCCCAGATCGTGGAGGAGAGGGACGGCGGTGTGATCGCTGACGTGGATAACATCCAGATCGTGAAGAAGGAGGGGAAGAGCCTCGGGGAGACCCAGCTCATCAGGGGGATCATCATCGACAAGGAGGCGGTCCACGACGCGATGCCCAAGAAGATCGAGGATGCCAGGATCGCATTGATCGACGTCGCCCTGGAGGTGGAGAAAACAGAGTTCGACGCCGAGATCCGCATCAGGAGCCCCGACAGCATCAAGGCCTTCCTCGACAAGGAGGCCGAGATGCTCCAGAAGATGGTGGGCCAGGTTGTGGACAGCGGCGCCAACGTCCTATTCGCCCAGAAGGGGATCGACGACGTAGCCCAGAGCCTCCTCGCAAAGAAGGGGATACTGGCGGCGAGGCGGGTCAAGAAATCCGATATGGAAAAACTCGCCAAGGCCACGGGGGCCAGGATGATCTCCAACCTCAGCGACCTCAAAGAGGCCGACCTAGGCTCCTGCGAGACCGTCGATGAGAGGAAGATCGGGGACGACAAGATGATCTTCGTGGAGGGCTGCAGCGACCCCAAGGCAGTCGCGATCTTCATCAGGGCGGGGCTGGAGAGGATGATCGACGAGGCCGAGAGAAGCCTCAACGACGCCCTCTGCGTCATCGCAGACGTCACCGAGACCCCGAAGATGGTGGCCGGGGGGGGCTCCATCGAGGTGGAGCTCTCCAAGGTAGCACGAGCCTACGCCCCCCAGGAAGGGGGCCGGGAGCAGCTCGCCATCGAGGCCTTCGCAGATGCATTGGAGATCATACCCCGGACTCTGGCCGAAAACGCGGGCCTCGACACCCTGGACACCATGGTCGCGATCAGGTCGGCCCACGACAAGAAGAAAGGCGTGGCGATGGGGGTCAACGTCTTCGGCGAGGGGGTCATCGACATGCTCAAAGAGGGGGTCGTCGAGCCCACCGTGGTGAAGAAGCAGGCCATCGAGTCCGCAGTCGATGTCGCCTCCATGATCCTCAGGATCGACGACGTCGTAGCGGCAACGTCCCCAGATATGGGAGGGGGACCTCCCGGCGGGATGCCCGACATGGACGAGGAGATGTAAGCGATGAGCGTGGGAGGGCAGCCGATAATCATCCTGAGAGAGGGCACAGAGAGGGAGCGGGGCAGGGACGCGAGGCGGAACAACATCATGGCCGCCCGGGTCGTCGCCGACGCCGTGAAGACCAGCCTGGGCCCCCGGGGGATGGACAAGATGCTGGTGGACAGCTTCGGGGACGTCACCATCACCAACGACGGGGCCACGATGCTCCAGGAGATGGACGTCCAGCACCCCGCCGCGAAGATGATGGTGGAGATCTCCAAGACCCAAGACGACGAGGTCGGGGACGGCACCACCAGCGTCGTGGTCATCGCCGGGGAGCTCCTGGGTAAGGCGGTGGAGCTCATGGACAAGAAGGTCCACCCCACGGTGATCATCGACGGCTACAGGAACGCCCAGAAGAGAGCCATGGAGATCCTGGAGGATATCGCTATCGGCGTCGATCCCCTGGATAAGGAGATGCTCGCGAAGGTCGCGACGACAGCCATGGCGAGCAAACTCATCTCGGGGAGCAGGGACTACATCGCGGGCCTCGCCATCGAGGCGGTGCTCCAGATCGCCGAGGAATCCGACGGGGGCCACGAGGTGGACCTCGATATGATAAAGCTCGAGAAGAAACCCGGGGGCGCCGTCACGGACACCACCCTCATCAAGGGGCTATTGGTGGACAAGGAGGTGGTCCACGAGGGGATGCCCAAGCGGGTCAAGGACGCCACCATCGGGCTCCTCAACGCCGCCATGGAGATCGAGAAGACCGAGTTCGAAGCCAAGATCCACATCGAGACCCCGGAGGAGATGCAGGCCTACCTGGACCGGGAGGAGGAGATGCTCCGGGAGATGGTCAAGAAGGTGAAAGACGCCGGGATCACCGTGCTCTTCAGCCAGAAGGGGATCGACGACATGATACAGCACTTCCTGTCCCGGGAGGGGATTCTCGCCGCGCGGAGGCTCAGCAAGAGCGACGTCGAGGCCCTCGCGAAGGCGACGGGGGCCAAGGTGGTGAACAGCATCAAGGAGCTCACCGCCGAGGACACGGGCTACGCCGAGAACGTGGAGGAGAGGAAGATCGGGGACGACAAGATGCTCTTCGTGGAGGGCTGCAGGAACCCCAAGGCGGTCTCCATCCTCATCAGGGGAGGCACCGAGAGGGTGGTGGACGAGGCCGAGAGAAGCCTCCACGACGCCCTCTGCGTCATCAGGGACGTCGTCGAGGACCCCAAGGTCGTCGCCGGCGGGGGGGCCCCGGAGGTCGAGGTGGCCCGGAGGCTCAGGGAGTACGCCGAGACGGTGACGGGCCGGGAGAGACTCGCAGTCAACAAGTACGCCGACGCCATCGAGGTGATCCCCGTCACCCTGGCGGAGAACTCGGGGATGGACCCCATAGACGCCCTCAGCGAGATGCAGTCCAGGCACACCAAGGGAGAACTCTGGGCAGGCGTCAACGGCCTCGAAGGGAAGATCTCCGACATGGCCGAACTCGACGTCTACGAGCCCCTGGCCGTGAAGGCCCAGGCCCTCAAGTCAGCCACCGAGTCATCGACGATGCTGCTCAAGATCGATGACATCATCGCCGCGGCGAAGATGAGCATGCCCCCTGGTCCCCCGGGCGGGGGCATGGGCGGCATGGGTGGAATGGGCGGGATGCCTCCCGGCATGGGCGGTATGCCCCCTATGTGACAGTGGAATCATTTCCCGGCGCCCGACCGCGGGCCCTTTTTTCTTCTGTATAAGATTCGAGTTCATCTAATGGGGTTCAATCTAATCCACTCTGGTATCAACACTTGAATTGGCGAACGCGCCCGATGTGGGAACACCCACGGTTAACTGGTTTACTCGAGGCGCTCCATGATGAAGGAGACGGGGCGTATGCCGTCGGTGCAGCAGGTGATCGCGGTGCCCTTCTCCACCCAGGGATAAAAGTTCCCGCCGTACGCTAGAACCGCGACGTCCTTGTAGACGTCCCTCCAGGCCCAGTTGCAGAAGCCCTCTGGCATCGCGCCATCGCTCTCCACGATGAACTCCGAGTCGTCCTGGTAGGCGGTGCAGATGGTGTACTTGTTCCCCGAGGGGGAGGTGGGTACGTCGCCGTCGAAGATGACCGACGGATCTACTCGCTTCAATACCTTGATCCTGACTCTTGATCTAGCCATTCCAATCAACTGAATGGCTATTCTCGCTGCGGAATAATAGGTTTTTCAAAGACCGATGTTGGTGGCTCAAGATCGGATTAGTATCCGCATTACTTCTGCGTGTTCACCCTCCCGCTATGGGGGGAAAGAGGGCGACCCTGTCTCCGTCCGATATCGCGTGGCCCGGGCTCTTCGATATACCGTTCACGAAGGCCCTCTTCACCTCGTCGGGGGGCACTTTGAGCAGTGCGTAGAGCTCTGCGAGGGTGGTCCCGTCGGGGAGCTCCAGCTCCATCGCTTCCCCCAAGCCGTAGTCGGGTGCGTATCTCCTCAGCGCCGCGTAGAGCCTGCAATCGACCTTGATCATCCCTCGTCCCCGCCTCTCTTGGGGAAGTACTGCCGGTACAGGAGCTGCATGTCGTCGGGGAAGACGCCCAGGCGGTCTCCGTCTTTGACTTTGCGGTCCAGAGCCGAGACTTCGCCGTTCAGGAAGATGTTGCGCCCCAGCTCCTCGGGGGGGATCCCTATGCGCCTGATGATGTCCGAGATGGTCTCCTCTCCCCTCGCCTCCATTGGCAGGACGGCCTCCCTCCTCGGGTTGGTGTCCCCGGTGAACCGTCTGAGCTTCCCGTAGAGGTGGACATCGATCATCGCATCTCACCTTTTATAGATAGAAAAAAAGGGAATGAAAGTTTCCCGGTCTCCATCACTAGGGGTGGACCCTGTCCAGGTCCTCGTCGGATACGTCGAAGACGTTGTTATGGGGCGGAAGCTTCTCGTAGCTCATGAACTCGGGGAGCCTGTCGTGGGCCTTGGTGAACCCCGCCTTGGCGTTGAAGTCCAGCTCCAGCTTGAGGACCTCGCTCCCGATCCTAGCGATGTCGTCGGTGGTCCATTTGGTCCCCAGGATGGCGTTGCAACTCTCCACGGTGCCCTTCATTCCTTCATCGTTGTCGAGGATCCCGAAGGTGATGAAAAGGCAATAGCCCGTTGCGTCGATGAATCCCGTGGTCTCCTGGAAGCTTCTCGCGAGCTCGGCCTTGTCAGCGTCCAACGCCTCGACGTCCCCTCCGACCCCCAGGATCTCGGGGGAAATGGTGTAACCCGCGGTGTGGTCAGCCCCCATGGGGGTGGTGGCGTAGGTTACGCCGATGCCCTTCACAGCCCTGGGGGAGTATGCGGGCATGTTCTGGCCCTTGACCCCCGGGACTCGGACGACGCCGTAGACGCTACCCGTGGTCGCGGCTCCGTTCCCCAGGACCCTCCCCAGGGGGGTGCCGCTCCCGATCTCCTTCATCAGCTCGATGGCCTTCTCGGCGTCCCCGAACTCGGCGAGGCCGGCCTCCATCGCGACCGCAATGGTGCCCCCCGCCTCGATGGTGTCCAGCCCGTAGTCGTTGCACATCCAGATGAGTTCCGCGATGGCGTCCAGGTCGTCGATTCCGCAGTTGGCCCCGAAGGCCCAGTCGGACTCGTACTCGATGCAGGAGACGTGTTCGGAGCCGTCGGGCCGCGCCCATACGTTGGAGCACTTTATGATGCAGCCGGGATGGCAGGCGTGCCCGGTCATGCCGGCGCCTCCCCTCTCTTGGATGGTCTCCCTGATGGTCTCCCCCGAGGTCGCGGCGGCTCCCTCGAAGCGCCCGTCGCTGAAGTTCCTCGTGGGCAGCCCCCCGGCCTCGTTCATAACGTCGATGAGGATGGCGGTCCCGTATTGGTTCAGGCCTCCCTCCGGCTTGGTTACGTCGTGGGTCATCAGTGCGTCGATGAGCTTCCCGGTTCCCTTCTTGAAGAGGTCCCTGTCAGGGATATCCACGCCGGGGGCTCCCTTGTCGTCCACCACGATGAACTTGAGCCCCTTGCTCCCCAGGACGGCGCCCAGGCCCCCCCTTCCGGCGTACCTGCTGGGGCGGTTGTCGATGTCGTTGAAGCAGACCCCGGCGCTGGACATGAGCATCTCCCCTGCGACGCCTGTGGCCGCCAGGCCAACGTCTTCCCCATACTTGGCCAGGATGGAGGGGTAAACCTCGTGGAGGCCTTTCCCCGCCCAATTGTCGGCGCTGTGTAGTTGAGCCCCGTCCTTGTCCAGCTTCAGGAGCCAGAAGTTTCCCTTCTTCTTGGGCTGGCCCTCGATCACGAGGGCGTGGATCCCGAGCCTCGCCATCTTTTGGCTGAACTGCGTGCCGGCGTTGGCCTCCTTGATGCCCCCCGTTAGGGGGGACTTTCCCCCGACGGAGATACGCCCCGAGCTGGGGGCGGAGGTTCCCGTGACGATGCCTGGGGCGAACACTATCTTGTTGTTGGGACCCAGGGGGTGGCATAGGGGGTCCACCTCGTCGCAGACGATGCTGTCGGTGAGCCACCGGCCCCCCATCTCCCTGTATTTCTTGGGTACTTTCTGTTCCGTTATCTTCAGATCCGTCATGTCGAGACGGATGATCTTTTTCTCGGATGACACTTTTAGTGCCTCACCAGTATTAAGGTTCAGAAGGTATTAAAGACTTCAAGGTCGCGCGTGCGAAAGGCTCAAGATAACGATGTACGCGCGTATGGAATTTATTTTATCCCATAGAGTATTCCGCTGCCACCGGTCATGTGTTTAAACCTCAACGCTAATGGGACGTCGATGAACTCTGATGATTCGACGAAATTTACCTCCCTCAACCCCCAGCCTTTAACGACTTCAAGGAAATCGTCGCCGTAAAACTCATCGTTGAAGAGGTCCTGAAAAGCGTAAGACCCCCCATCTCTCAAGACACGTAGGGCCTCGGCTATCAGCTGCGTCCTATCCTGAGACCTAATCGAATGGAACACGAAGTTGCTCAACACCGCGTCGAACTCCCCGTCGCCGAAGGGAAGGTCCACTGCACTGGCTTTCTCAAAACTCACCCTGTCCGAGACACCCATGATCTCTGCGTTTCTTTCGCATCTCTGTTTCGAATACGTCCAAGGCTCCCCCCAGTAATCGATGCCCTTCACGAGGGATGAGGGATATTTAGCTGCGAGGAGCAATGCGATGGGCCCACTGCCCGTGCCTATGTCCAGGGCTTTCCCGTTTCCATCCCACTTCAAATGTTCAATCAGGAGATTCCAGAACTGTCTCTGCATGCTCTTATCATCCTTCTCGAGCAGCCAATACACGTACACGAGATAGAGGAAAAGCCCGAGGAGCAGCAACGACCCTATCTTCAATATTCCGTTAACTATTAGATTGTTGAAAAGAAAAGTGGCAAGATAGGAAACGACAGAGACGATGAAGATGAACCCCAAAACTTTTTGGGGAGCCCAGTTACCAAAGTCTGGCTTCTCCATGGTTTAACGTGCTCGAAAATGCATGTAAGTTTTATTGACGCTTATCATCGACGTGTGTGGGCTTAGGTGAGGGCCCCCGGGATGTGGTGGAGTACTCTCCTCGGCGACCTCGTCCACCCTGCCGTTCGAGCGTAGGTCTCCGCTTGAGAGCATCTCGATGATCTCGTCGGCCATACCATCATGGAGGGTTCCCTTTCATTGTCAACAATCTTTCCCCGAGAACGCCGAAGACTGTCTCAAGCCATAAGTACAGCATCATTACAGGTTTCACCCATGAGCATCCGGACAAAGTTCTCCCAGAGAATCGACGCCCTGACACCCGAACTCATCGGGCTGACCCAGGAGCTAGTTAAAACGCCCAGCGAGAACCCCCCGGGGGACGAGAGAGAGGTCTCCGGGGTGGTCTCGGAGCGCCTCGAGGCCCTCGGCTTCAACGTGGAGCTCGTGGAGTCTGAGCCCAGGAGGGTGAACACCCTCGGCAAGCTGGAGGGATCCGGGGGAGGCAGGAACTTCCTCTTCAACGGCCACTACGACACCGTCCCCGTGGGGGACCTCAACTTCTGGTCCGTGGACCCCTTAGGGGGCCTCGTGAAGGAGGGCAGGATCTACGGGAGAGGCTCGGGGGACATGAAGGGCGCCATCGCATCGGCCATCGTCGCAGCGAAGGCCCTGGGCGAGGCGGGGATAAGACTCAAGGGGGACTTTATGATCCACGGGGTCGCCGACGAGGAGATCTTCGGGAGATACGGGACGAGGTTCCTCGCGGAGAAGGGCTACGTGAGCCCCAAGAATGTGGACATGGCCGTGGTGGGGGAGGGGTCAATGAAGGACGGGAGGATCCACGCCAGGACCGCGGTTAGGGGCCGTGTCATGGTGAAGCTGCTGGCGAAGGGCAAGTCGGCCCACAGCAGCAGGCCCCAGGCCGGGGTCAACGCGGTGCTCAAGATGAGCAGGGTGCTCCTCGCCATCGAAGCCCACGGATTCGATTTCCCGCCCCACCATCTCCTCCCCGCCCCCACCATCGCCCCGGGGACCGTGATCAAGGGGGGCACCAAGGGGAACGTGATACCGGAGCTCTGCGAGTCCACCTCGGACGTCAGGATCGTCCCCGGGATGACCGTGGAGGGGGTGCTCGGGGAGATACAGGGTATCGTGGACGGGCTCAAGGAGGAGGACCCGGAGCTGGACGTCGAGGTCTCCTCCCCCCTGAACAAGCCCCCCAGCGAGATCCCAGCCACCCACGAGCTCTTCAGGATCGCCGACGAGGCTGTGAGGGCCACCGTGGGCTACGAGCTGAAGCCCGTAGGGACATCGGGCTCCAACGACACCTCCTGGCTCACCACGGTCGCCGGCATCCCCGCGATGGCTTTCGGACCGGGCGGGGGAAACGCCCACGGGGCCGACGAGTGGACATCCATAGAGACGCTCGTGGATTTCGCCAAGATCTACGGTCTCATGGCCATGGATATCTGCGGCGTGGAGTAGGAGAACACACGCGGGCGATGCTATGCTGAATCGGCTTCGCCGCTGGCCTCGAGCTCGTTGAGCCTCTTCACTTCCTCCAGGGCCCTCACGGCGACCTCGATCATGTCGGGCTCCGGCTCCTGGGTGGTGAGGCGCTGCATCGCGAGGCCCGGGACGATGACCAGCTTCATGATGGGGGAGTCACTGTACTTGGCGCTGAGCTTCAGTATCTCGTAGGAGATGGCCCCCAGGACGGGGATGAGGACGATCCTGTAGGCGATCCTCATCGCGAATGTGGACCGGGGGAGGACGGAGAACAGTATGATGCTGATGATCACCACGATGAACAGGAAGCTGGTGCCGCACCGGGGGTTGAGCCTCGAGAACCCGGCCACTGTCTCCGTGTCCATGCTGGCCCCCGCCTCGTGGGCGTTGATGGCCTTGTGCTCGGCCCCGTGGTACTGGAGGACCCTCCTGAATTCGTCCCACCGGGAGACGATGTAGAGGTAGAGGACGAAGAGGGTTAGGCGGACCGCGGACTCGGCGACGTTGAGGAGGAAACCGGTGAGCCCCAGATAGGTGGCGAGGAGGAAGGGGACCACCATGAAGAATCCGCTCATCACCGTGACGCCGACGATGACCAGGAGGTACTCCTTCCATGTGAACTCCTCGTCCTCCTCCTCCATGGCGATGTTCGCCGAGTGGAATATCCCCTTGACCCCGTAATACATGGTCTCGAAGAGGAGGATTATCCCCCGTATGAAGGGGAGCCCCAGCACCCGGTTCCGCCTCACCAGGGAGCTGATCTCCTGGCTGTGGGTGGAGATGCCGTCGTCGGGCTGCCTCACGCATAGCACCATGTGGCTGCCGGAGCGCATCATCACCCCCTCGATGAGGGCCTGGCCGCCGAACGCGAGGGACTGTTCCTCCTTCTTGGATGCCATGGGATGATTGATGAAACCTCGGCGGTAAATAAAAGATATCTCGGAGGATTGACCAGTGACAGGGGATAGATGATTCAACCCCCTGACCCGGAGTGACCCTTTCTCCAGGGACGAGTCTACCGGGTAACTCTGACAGAAATAAAGGGGATTGGTCAGCCCCTGCTCTCCAGGACCCTCAGGGTCTCCCTGCACCACGCGGGCATGTCCGGCGGGGTGCGGCTGGTCACCAGGTTGCCGTCCACCACGACCTCCTGGTCCAGGTATTCTCCCCCGGCGTTCCTGACGTCGGTGATGACGGCCCTAAAGCACGTCAGCTTCCTCCCCCGGAGGATATCGGCCTCCACCAGCAGCTGGGCTGCGTGGCAGATGGCGGCGATGACGAGCCCCTTCGCGTCCGCATCCCTGACGAGCTGCACGAGCCCAGGCTTGGTCCTCATCCGGTCCGGCGCCCATCCCCCCGGCACGATCACCGCGGCGTACTCGTCCAGATCGACGTCCTTTGGGCTGAGGGTCGACGTGATGGAGCCCCCTTTCTTGCCGCTGTAGACGACGCCGGCCTCGGGGCCGACGACCTCGACTCGATATCCCGCCTCCTGGAACCTGTAGTAGGGGTAGAGGAGTTCGACGTCCTCGAACCCGTTCTCCACGAGAACAGCTATTTTAGCCATTTCAGTCACAGCTTGATATCTCGGTTGGAGGCTTATCAAGGTTAGCAGGAGCTGTGGGCTCGTCTCCTCGGTTCAATATTTCACCCTAACAGGATCACTCCGGGGTAGAACCTGAGACGCCATCTAGAATACTCGGCATATTTACTACAACCGTATATTGAACATCAGTACCCCCACTTTCATCCGAACCCAGAAGCGGGAAAGGATAGAGCTTCATACGTTTCCCTAAGATGATGAAAATCTTTAATTGAGCAAAACCCAGTTTGAGAGAGTCTGATCTCCATGGGAGCACACATCGCGATTGTGGGAAACGGGCGCATAGGACGCCCCACCGCATACACGCTCTTCAGCGAGCGCCTCGGAGACGAGTACAGCCTCGTCGACGTGAAACCCGGCCAGGCCTGGGCCTTCGGGGAGGAGCTGAGGCACGTGGCGGCGAGCCTGAGGTACGACGTCAAGATCAACACCTACGAGAAAGACGAGGGCGTGAAGGGGGCCGACCTCGTCGTGGTCTGCCCGGGGAAGCCCCGGATACCCGGGGTCCAGATGGACCGGAGGGAGCTGGTGGGCGCGAACGCCGAGATCGTCAACCACATAGCGGAGGTGATGCCCGGGAACAACCCGGATGCGATCTGGGTCATAGTCACCAACCCCGTGGACGCCATGGCCACCCTCTTCAAGAAGGTCTCGGGGGCCGACTATGTCATCGGCACCGGGGACCACCCCGACACCCTCAGGATGAGGACAAAGGTCTCCCTGGATCTCGGGGTTCCCGTCTCCAAGATCGAGGGCTTCGTCGGGGGGGAGCACGGCTCCGCGGCCTACCCCCTCTGGTCCACCATCAGTGTGGGGGGGAAGCCCCTGGAGGATTATCTCTCTGGATCCGGGAAGGAGCTGGACAGGGAGGCGGTGACCGGATACGTGCGGGGGGTCTCCAAGAAGGTGGTGGACATCATCGGGGGCACCGAGGTGGGGCCCGCCGCGGGGTTCAGGGACATCGTGCGCTCCATCCTGGAGGACCGGGGGGAGACCTACAGCGTGGCCCAGAGCCTGCAGCTCCCGGGGATACCGGAACCAGTGAACGTCAACGTCCCCACGAGGGTCGGCAAAGTGATTGGCCCCAACATCTGGGACGAACTTAGCGAGGAAGACAGGGCCAACATCGCCAAGGCCGCCAAGGCCATCTACGCCAACTACCAGACCGGCATGAAGGCCGTAGGCAAAGCCTAGACGCTCCCCAAGGGCGGACAGCGACCTGGGTCACGGCACCTTTCCCGGGAACATCTTCTTGCGTAGAGGCGTCGATGTTCCTCCTGAACTCTATGCAGACCACCTTACCATCCCCGTCTTTCCCCGCGAGGCCGGCTGCAACCGAGCTGCCCCAACGAAGCATCAGATCGCTTAAAGTCCCCGCCCCCGTTGGCTATCCGATGCAGCGCATCAACATCGTCGGGACTACAGGTTCTGGGAAGACCACAGTGGCGAGGAGGATCGCCGAGGCGCTGGGGTGCCCCCACGTCGAGCTCGATGCGCTGCACTGGGAGCCCGGCTGGGAGGAGGCCCCCGGCGATGAGTTGAGGGAGCGGGTGTCGGAGGCGACCCGGGGAAGCTCGTGGGTCGTGGACGGGAACTACGGCAAGGTCCGGGACATCGTCTGGGGCCGGGCCGACACAGTCATCTGGCTCGACTACAGGTTCCCCCGGATCTTCCTGAGGCTGCTGTGGCGCACCCTGCGGAGGGGGGTCCTGAGGGAGGAGATCTGGAACGGCAACCGGGAGAGCCTGACCATGGCGCTCAGCAAGGACTCCATACTGCTTTGGGCGATCACCAGCTACCCGAAAAATAAGGAGGAATATCCTAAACTGATGGCGGATCCTGAATACACTCACATCCGGTTCCTCCGTCACAGCTCGCCTCGGGAAACCGAGGAATGGCTAAAGTCGCTGGGAAGCAGTTCTGATTGAGCCTGCCTCACTCCAGCTCGAATATGAAGTGGCAGCACTCGTCGCCGTCCATCAGGGTCTTGGGTCTCCTGAACCTGATGTCCGGGTTGAACCCCTCGACGACGGCATAGTCCCCCATGCAGATCATCTTCATCCCCACGTCTGCGGCGTTGAACCTCTGAAAGTTCTCGGCGTGAGCGCACCGGGTGACGACGACCTCCAGGGCCTCCCGGCTCTTCCTCACCACCCGGTACTCGTGGACCCTCTCGATGAAGAGCCTGAAGAGGTACTCGGGATCGCTCCTCCCGGTCTCCTCGGCGATCTCCCTCCACCTCTCCCTGCTCCGTGCGTTCTTGTACTCGGCCAGCGCCTCTAGAGCCCCGGCGCCGTACTCCTCCTCGAGGAAGCGGGCCGCGGAGACGAGGAGCATGTCCCGATTGAAGATATCCTTCGACATATGATTCAAACCCCCAGTGCGTTTATAGCCCTAGGGGACACTCCTGAGGACCTCTCCAGCCCAGCTGGCCGCCCGCTCGAGCTCCCCCTCCTTAAGGGGTCCCTTGGTGGCCTCGACGAAGAATCCCTCGGGCTCCACGATGAGGTTGCCTCCCTTCTTCTTCAGGGGGTTGGCGATCCTCCCCGCCGCGTAGCCGAAGACCTTCGCCAGTCCCGAGGAGAATCGGGTATCAAACGATGCTATGTTGATGCCCTCTATGGCGGTCGCCGGGGCTTTCCTGAGGAAGATCTGGACCGCTCCCATCGGCCTGCCTCCGTGGGTGGGGGAGCCGACGATGAGGAGATCGACTGATTCAAGTTCTGACGGGCCCGCCTCGCTCGCGTGGAGCACTCTCGCCCCGGGGATGGCGTCCCCGATGGCTCTGGCGATCTTCTCGGTGTTACCGTATTGCGAGTCATATACAACCAGGACTTTCACTTGGATTCCCCGGTATAATGGGGCTTTATTGAGAGATAAACCCTGAGTTCCGGTGCCTGTTATCTATCAGGTATCCCCAGTTCATTGGGAGAGCCTCGATGATCGACCTCAGTGAATGGCATCGTGAGGACCCCGATGGATCCATGAGAGTCCAAGGGGGCAGGGTCAGCTGGGTGAAGGCCGACAGGAGCGCCGTGAGGTACATCGGCAGAGAGGCCCAGGTGAAGGATGGCTTCCGCCACAGCTTCACGGTCTGCATCGAGGAGGGCCACGTGGAGGACGAGCTGAACCGGGGTCTCCTCAGGCTCTGGGAACTCAGGCGGGGCTGGGAGGACCGGATCTGGATCTACGCCCGGAAGACCCAGGCCGGTTGGACGGTCCACTTCGAGCAGCGGCATCAGGGACAGGACCTCTGGGCCTTCCACGGAGAGGACCCCCTCGCCTGGGGACGGAGATACACGGTCGAACTCCAGAGGACCGGGGACATGCACAGGCTCCGAGTCATGAACGGAGAGACTGATGAGGTGTGTGTCGACTCCGGGGAGGTCAAGGGCTTGAGCCAATCCTTCGACTGGATCTGGATCGCATCCACACTCAAATCCCGCAGGAACAACGGGAACTGGAGCACCGGCTACATAGAGAACCTGATAATATAGCTCACTCTCGGCACACGCGAGCCGTTCCAGATAAACCAATACGCAAGTGGACTAGGGAATCAATAACGGGCTCCTGTTCTGTCTGCTCATCCAGAGAAGGGCGGTTATTAGTCCCAGCCACACGGCGGCTGCCGGAAAGCCGGGGATTCCGATCTGTTTTTTCGCGGGCGCGACGACGGTGATCTCGAAGGATGTTTGCGCGTCGTCGCCCATTACCCATTCGTCGTTCAGTCTGTAGGGAACCTCCGCCTGATACGTGTAGGTTCCCGGGTCTGTTGGGGCGTCAAATTCTAGGCTGTATGTTTTGGATGCCTCTGAGCCTACGGTGTCCTCTGTCTGATCCTCGTAGACGCCTGTTTCAGGGTTGTAGATGCCGGGTTTGATGGATGTGGTCGAGTCGAAGATCCATCCCACCTTCAGGTCTACCGAGGCCAATGCTCCGGGGGCTACTTCTTCGTCGTATGTTATGTCCTCGATCCAGATCTCTCTGCGTCCCAGTTCCCGGATGGCGATGTGGAACTCGTGGAGGTGTTTTATCGTGTAACTTTCGGGTCCCGCGAGGCTCTCTCCAACCTGAAAGTAGACCACGATGTCCCACAACCCGGGCATATCGGCGGCGGGGGTGTCCTTTATGGGGACCCGGGACTCTATCTGGTAGTCCCCGAAGTCGCCGGACCATCCGGATGAGGACTCTGCGCCAAAGTCCTCGTAGAAGTATAGTTCTCCTGCGGGGTTGTAGACCTCGATTCGGTGGGTCTCCGTGCCCGTGGGGTTGAACATTATCACCTTGATGTAGATCGCCTCGTCATCGGGAGAGAAGTTGACCACCGAGTCCGTGCTGCTGTCGCTGTCCCCTGAGTAGTCATAGGTCACGGGGGGGTTGACGTAGGGCTCATCTGTCACCTGTGCGCCTACGCATGAAACGACCAGGGAGAAGAACATCAGGGTCAGGAGAATTGATCGTGTATACTTCATCTAGTTCACCTGACTACAGTTTCTTGAAATACCTAAAAGTTTATGCAATCACCTAAAACCTGAGCAAATTATAATACTAGTCCAAAATGCTGGCGACTATTCAGACTAACAATCAAGGAAGCCCATTCCAACGATATTACCGAAAAAAACTAAAAAAACAACTAAACACAGGGGAGAACAATGGAAGCTGGGATTAGATTTGAATAAATGATCCCGCTTGAAGTACCCACCTTTAAGGCATTATTTGGTGAAATGTTTAAATTTGGGAATTTCTTGATATTTGGTGGAGCTGGTCTGATTGGAGGAAAGCGTGGTTAAAAGGATGGACTCTCAGGGGCGTGTCTCCATCCCCGTGGAGTGGCGGAGGGGCTGGAAATCAGACAGGGTGGTGCTGAGGCGCCTCGGGGACAGGATCGAGGTGACCCCCATCGAGCCCGTCCCCCCCTCCAGCCTCTTCGACTCCATCGAGGCGGGGGACGACGTGGACTTCACGGACCCCCACTCCCTGAGAAAATCCCTCGTGGAGCCGGGGGAGCCTTGAGGTTCATCGACTCCAACGTCTTCCTCCACGCCCTCCTGAGGCCCCGCAGGGAGCTCACCGGGGAGGAGCTCCGGGTCAAGGAGAGCGCCAAGGGGATCATAACGGGTATCGAGGGGGGAGAGGCTGTGGCCACCTCCACGGTCCACCTCTCGGAGGTGATCAACATCGTCGAGTCCGGGCTCGGGCTCCAGAGGTCCCGGGGGCTTCTGGCCTGGGCCATCACGACGCCCAACTTGGTTGTGTACCCCACGAGCCTCAGGGATTACGAGGGGGCCCTCGTGGTGGCGAGGGAGGAGAATGTGAGCGTCAACGACGCATTGGTATACCAGTTGATGAGGGAGCACGAGCTGGACGAGGTATATTCCTTCAACAAGCACTTCGACCGACTGAGGGGCATAACGAGATTACCCCTCAGCCAGGACTAATTTTGAACACTGGAAAAACATCGCCGGGTCATAAGATTCACACGGAACCGGGAACATACGAACCCCTTGTCAGATGCTACCACTCACAACAACCGGTAGCGGAGGGGTAGGTTTGAACAATCGACCTTTGGGTCATTAGCCTTACGGGCTAACCTGTCTGCTACATGTGCACCGCTGAGGGCCCCCCCCAATTCTTATCCTCAATGGAATGGGCATCCGAGTGGTTTCGATAAAACCGACACTTTTCTCGCTGAGGGCGGGGGGCTCCTAGATTTAAACAAGAACGGAAGAAAGAGCATTAGAAAAAAGTCTGATTTGAAATCACTGGACGTTCAACTTGGGCAAATTCTTTAGTTTAGGAACTTTGTCGGCTCGGTGGGGAACGGTACTTTTACCACTAGGATTCTCAGTCTCTCGTCGCTTTCATTGTACCAGCAATGCATGATGCCCTTCGGGCTGTCAATCATGGTGTCTTTCGCCACCTCTTTTTTCTCGTCGCCGATCTCTACTACGCCTCTCCCCTCAAGCACATAGAAGAAGACATCAACAGGGGTGATGTGTTGTCTGAGTTTTTCCCCCGGCTCCAGGGTAATCTGCATTATCGAGGCATGTTCCGAAGTGTAGAGTTTCTGGGACTTTACGCCGTGGGGGTTCTTCACCACCTCGGCTTCGTCGATGCGAATGGCCTTCATTTTATCAATGTTAAGAGTTTATAGCGCGGGATATAACCTCTGCTAGTCATGGGCCTGATTTTTTCCCTCGCGTAATGTTTCGTATGCTTTCTGGGCTCTTTCATTCCTGAATTTTGTAAGCTTGAACGCGGAGAAGGGCTGCATTTCCGTAAATGGGTTTCTGAACCTGACGCTGTTGGCGTGGAGCATGATGAAGCCCATTCTGATGGCTTCCCGCAGCGACCCGTTCTCGTTGTTTTGAAAGGCATCCATGGCTTTCTTTATCTGCTCTTCCTCCACCCAGGCGCTTATCCTTGTTCTCTCGTCGCCGAAGGAGAGCTTGGAGAACGATCGAGATATTCCGAAGGCCCCCTCTATTATTATGGGTGCTTCTTCTCTGTAGCCTATTCCCAGATCGATCAGATCTCTTACTATGTCACTCAGATGACGGTCTGCAATATCGGCCATCTTTTGCATTTGCTCTTTTAATATGCTCTCGATTCTTATGGCGATGAGCTTCATGCCGTGTATGACAGATTGGCATATGTATATATATGTCTGTTTGTATGATAAAGCGTCATATAACGAGAGATGTGGGCCATGATAAATCCAGTTTTGCTCAGCAAGTTAGCTCTATGGGTTATAACCATAGTTGCGGCGACAATACTCCTCAGAGGAAAGAAAATTAACAGCGGGAACAGATTCGGGTTTCTAATTGCTGGGACAATATTATTCGGTTTTATTTATGGTCAGCTTTCCCCGTTGAACCCCAACCCCATGTCGCTCCTGAACAATCTATTGTTGAATCTGAAGGGGGCTCCCGTGCCCGTACCCCTCCAGCTCTCAATCATAATGCTGTTGTTGATGCTGGGTTTCGTAATCATCTCAAACAGGAGCATATGCGGCTGGGGTTGCCAGCTAGGCTTACTCCAGGATGCGCTCTACCGTGTCCCCGCTCCAAAATTCAATGTCTCCAAAAAAGTCACAGCCACAACCCGCATACTGTTTTTCATTGTTTTCACGGTTTTACTCTTCTACTCCGGGATGAATGTTCTGGGGTTACTGGATCCATTTGGAGTATTCCAGTTATCCCTGACAACCATCAGCGGCTTAACCCTGCTATCAATAATCTTGGCAAGTACGGTGTTCTACCGACCCTGGTGCAGGTTCCTTTGCCCTTTCGGTTTAACGGGGTTGGTAGCGGAGCAGTTCAGCCTTTTCAGACCCAGGATTAACAGGGATGAGTGTGTAAACTGTATGCAATGCGTAGCAGCTTGTCCTACCGGGGCTATGAAGGATTTTTTCGATGAGAACAGTTTCCACAATGATTGCTTTGCCTGCGGAGAATGCATCCAAGCGTGTAAAGTTGATGCATTAAACTGGTCAAGGAATCAAAGAAGCACGTAAAAACTGCATGCGCTGAATCCTAGCCAAGAAATGCGCTGCGCATTTTTCTTAATCAGGTTTCAACTGTTTAACCAGTGAATTCCCCAAGAACATAACCCCGGATCCCAAGTCGAAAAAACTCGCCGATGAATATCCTTTATCGACTGTCCACTGACACGGAAAAAGTGTGGCGTGAGCATTAATAAAGTCATGAACCGTTAGCTCAAACGTAGAAATGATTGATAGCGGGGGGCAGGTTTTAGCTACCGACCTTGGTGGTATGAGTTCCTTAGGCTAGCCTGGTTTCCCTAACATATTACCTCCGCAGAGGCTCGTCCTGAGTCAATATCCGTGAAGGCCCTATTCAGGTTCGCTACTATTCTTACCGGTATTTCACGATTTTTTATATACCCTCTTTCTGGCATCAAGGTGAGTGACGTATACTGTATTCTCATCCTTTTCAACTGTGAAAATAATCCTGTACCTGCTCACCCTTATCCTGAATGTTTTCTTCATGCCTCTTATTGTTGCGACATCCATCTCCCTGAGAGACATTGGATAACTCTCAAGTTTCTCCATGGCTTCAGTTATCGCGAGTTTCTGCCTTTGGTTTTCGATGCCTTTCAGAAACCTGTGAACTCTTAGATGCACGATCACCCTGTACCTAGGCACCTTTGAGTGCCTCGAGGGTCACGTAATCCCCTTCCTTCATACTCTTTATCGATGATTGGATCTCAGCTATCTCTTCCTCGCTGAGCTTGACCTCGGGTAGACCCCTGATAATCACTTCCTCTAGGATGGATTCAATCTGGCTCAGCCTCTCGTTCACCTTCCTGACCTCCTCGTATATGGTCTCCAAGGTAGGTTGAGTATCCATTTCAGACGGGGAATAACATCCTCTACGAGCCTTATACACTTTTCTTTAGGAGATGCCGAGAATTATGATGCTTGATTCGATGTAAAAAAATTTAAACTACCTACCTTGGGGTTATGAGCCTCGCTGGCCGACACTAATTCATATCAACCTCGGCGAAATCCGTCCCTTCCTCACGTCCATTGTTCGTTAATCGCAAACATCCTGGGATGCGTGATTAAGCTATAGAGATTCGAGGAAGAGACCACGGCCCTCAGGAGCCTCCCCGTGTTCTAAGCGCTCATCCCCAGGTCGTGCCCGAACTCCTCAAAGCAGAGAGGGTAGGCGTCGTAGGGGAGTATCTCGGAGTAGACGTTCATTTCCCTGACCCTGCGGGCGATGAGGGGGCGGTACTGGCCGCCGAAGTCCAGGAGGGCTATGCCGTCGAGCCTCTGGTCTCCCCTTGATAGGGTATGGTGGAGGCGTCCGTCTCTTATCTGGATTTGTCGAGGGGGGCACAATGTTATAAAACGCACAGGTAAAACATGCTGACATGAGTTCCATCAAGGTCAAAGTCCCCGCGTGGGAATGGCATGGCTGGAAGACCGAGGAGCTGGAGTTCCCCGATGGCTGGACCGTCCACGAGCAGCGGATGGCGGGCCACGACGCCAAGGCCTTGACCCCCGGGGAGATATCGGAGAGCCTCGAGCACCCCGTCGGCGCCAAGCCCCTCAGGGATCTGGCCAGGGGCAAGAGGCGCTGCGTCATCCTGTTCGACGACATGACAAGGCCCACCAAGACCCGGCAGATGCTCCCCGCCGTCCTGAACGAGCTGCACGCGGGCGGCTTGGAGGACGATCAGATAGTCTTCGTGATGGCGCCCGGCTCCCATGGGCCCCGCCTCCTCTCGGATTTCCAGAAGAAGCTGGGGAGGGACGTGCCCGAGAGGTTCCTGGTGTTCAACCATAACGCCTACGAGAACCTGGAGTACCTGGGGGACACCGCCCAGGGGACGCCGGTGAAGATCAACAGGGAGGTGATGAGCTGCGACCTCAAGATCACCATAGGCTGCCTCATGCACCACCAATCGTATGGCTTCGGCGGGGGCTCCAAGATGCTTCTGCCCGGCGTGGCGGGGATAGACTCGATCTACCCCAACCACCATCTGAACGAGGGGACGGGGCCGGGGAGGATTCAGGAGAACACCCGGAGGAAGGACTCGGAGGAGGCGGCCAGGATGGCGGGCATCGACTTCGTGGTCAACGCCCTGATCAACGCAGACTGCGACGTGACGAGGATCGTCTGCGGCGACGTGGTCGAGGCCCACAGGGAAGGGATCAAGGCCGCCCGGAAGCACTACGTCACCGAGGTGATCCCCGACGCCGACGTCTCCATAGGCAACGGTTACCCGATGGCGGACGAGGCCTACAAGGCCCTCCACATCGCCCGGGAGTCGGTCAGGCCGGGGGGCGACCTCGTCTTCCTCATCTACACGCCGGAGGGGTGCAGGGTCCACTACTACAAGGGGCAGTTCGGCTCCGACTACGGGGGTAGGGGGTGAAGCCCCGAGCCCTACATCAGCAAGCCCTGGAAGATGGGGCGGATAATCTGCGTCTCCCCTGAGATCAGCAAAGTAGACGAGGGCATCTACGGGCTGGGCTCCCAGTGGGTTAAGTCATGGGGGGAGGCACTCGGGCTGCTCGAGGAGAAGCATGGCTCCGACGCTACGGTCGCGCTCTACCCGACTGCTGCCATGCAGATCTCGGAGAAGAACGTTAGAAACACATAGATGGTTGCTTGTTCACCATCTTTTTCCATTCTCTTCTTTCTCCCAACTCTTATCCTCGCCAGAATCGGCATCTGAGGGGTTCCAAGAAAAGAGGGAGTATGTTCCATACAGTCATTCATTTCAGAAAATCTTTGGCAAGGTGACGGTAAACCCTCTGGGTGAGTTCCACCGTTCTCACGCTTACTCTTTCGTTGGACCCGTGGGCGAGGTCTGCCAGATGGCTCGGGGGCGTCTCGGGGTCGAAGAGGGAGAAACCGTAGGCCTCGACGCCCTGCTCACGCATGAATCTGCAGTCGGTCGCTCCGGGCATTATCAGGGGGACCAAGGTCCCGCCGGGTATCTCTTTCCTCACGGCTTTCTCCATGGCGTCAACGAACTCGGACCGGGCGGGGCTGGAGCTGCCGAATGACATCAACCCCCTCTCGTCGCCTGGAGGGTCTTCGATGGCGGCTTCATCCGCCAGTGGGCCGAGCGCTTTTCTCAGATGAGAGATGACATAGTCCTCGTCTTGGCCGGGGAGGGTCCTTATGTCCAAGTCGACGTAGGCGGTCTCGGGTATGATGTTCACCTTCACCCCGCCGTGCACGATGTTCGGGGATACCGTCATCCTGCTGAGCCCGTGTACCATCCTCGCCATCATAGGCTCACTGCTCCTCAACCTGCCCAACGTGAGGGGGAGGAGCCACGGGTTGGTCAACATCAGGCGTTGGACGAACCCCAGGCCCAGGCCCTCCGCTATGTGGCCGAGGTATTCAGTGGTCAGGGGAGGGCTGTACCTGGATAGGCGGGTCACCGCTTCGCTCAGCTTCACCACCGCGTTATCGCTCAAATAAGGCATGGAGCCGTGGCCCGCCTTCCCCTTGAACGATATGCGCTTCCTCGCCACCCCTTTCTCCCCAATCATGAAGGCTATCTTGCCAGGGGCGATGGATATCCCCCCCGCCTCGGTGACCGCGTAGTCGGCTTCGACAAGCTCGGGATGATTCTCTATCATCCATCGGACTCCGTGTGTTCCCCCAGTCTCCTCGTCGGAGACCACGAGCAATATCAGTTCCCCTCTTGGATGGAACCCTTCCTCGTGTAGTTCTATGAAGGCTTGCACCTGTGCCGCGACGATGAAGAGCATGTCCAGCGCCCCTCGACCCCAGACGTATCCATCCTTGACAATGCCCGAGAACGGGTCCTCCTCCCAGGAATCGACGTTCTCCACGGGCACCACGTCGACGTGGGCGGGGCCGAACATCAGCCTGGGTCCATCATCCCCCTTGATCCTCGCGACCAGGTTTCCCCTGTTGGGCGCCGACTCGAAGACCCGGCTCTCAATACCGTGCTCCCGTAATCTTCTTTGAACGGTTTTTATGGATTTCAGCTCGTCGCCGGGAGGGTTCACGCACTTGTTCTGTATGAGCTCCGACAGTAGACTGATCGTATCACTCGAGGAGGCGTTTTCCATGGCTGACACCCGTTTTACTGGTTAAATATGAAATTTTCAAGATATAAGATCACCATCTGAATCTGTGTATTTTTTTATCCCAATTCTTATCCCGGCTCCGGTATACACACCCAGGCTGGCTTTAACGGGCTCACATGGTAACCCTTTTCTCAGCGGTATCTTTTTCGTGATGATGCCAAATGACACGCGTATATGTGTGGGATAGATATCTACATCCAATTTTCTGAAGTTGATGAGGGTGAAGAACAGGTCTAAGAACAAATATGATACCAAGAGATAGGGTTCCCTTGAATTAGCGAAAATCTGGACTACCATAAGAGGTGTCAGTAGGGCTATGAACAAGCCCAAAGCTATGGACATCCACTGGCCGAGACATATCTTTTCTTGATAGACGGGTGACTCAAAATCCAACTTAACCGAACAGGTGGTGACTACTACTTTCCGCGTATTCAGGGTGGGGGGTCAATATTTTTCCCCCACACACATCCATAAAAAATATCAGGAGGAGAACACTGAGTCAAAGATGCTTTATCATTCACGTGAGCGAACCAAGAATCCTAGATGACCTATTAAAGAACAAAAAGGTAGACACTTGAGGAGACGTTTCTCTTGGAATGCAAAGAATCCGATTCTAAAAAGAATGATGAAACTAAGAAACATCTCCTGAGCAGTGGCATTCCATGCATGATTCATAACTGTGTCCAATGTTGCATAGAGACGCGTATGCCTCTATCGCGTTTTGATATAGAGAGAATCTCACGGCAGGGATACAGATTCAAAGATTTTGTCGTGAAACGAAAAAGAGAGCGTCGTTTGAAAAACCGTAATGGTCGATGCGTTTTTCTCGGGGACAATGGTTGCATAATATACTCTTTCAGACCCGAAGGATGCCGGCTTTATCCACTGGTATATAATGAGAATAATGGGAAAGTCGTTGTTCATGGCTCATGTCCATACGGTCATGAGTTCAAAGTCAGCAGAGAGGATATAGAGAATTTACATGTTCTCTTCAAGAAACTCTCCTAAAAAGAGTAATAACATCAAAGGCGCGCCCCCCTCGCTCGGGTCAATAACAGTCTATGTATATATTTATATATTAGAATAATAGAATAAAGGAGATATGTCCGCGATAATCCCGGAGGCATACCGAACTCGCCCCGGGGGAAAACGTGAACAAAACCACGGTAGGACAAACAAATGACGGCAACGCTGATCAACGAGATGATGGCGTCGGGGCTCGACACGCTGGTCGACTACCTCACAGCCCACGTGCTCCTGTGCCTTATTCCCGCGTTCTTCCTATCCGGGGCGTTCAACGCGCTGATTCCGACCCAGACGATACTCAGGTACATGGGAGAGGGAAAAGGAGCGGCCAAGAAGGGCGTAGCCTACATCTTCGCATCCACGAGCGGCCTCATAATCGAGGTCTGCTCCTGCACCATACTGCCCCTCTTCGCAGGGATCTGGAAGAAAGGGGCGGGGTTCGGGCCTGCCATCGCTTTCCTCTTCGCAGGTCCAGGGATCACTCTGCTGTCAACTCCCCTGACCGCGTCGATACTCGGCCCGGGGTTCGCAGTGATCAAACTGGGGATCTCGATAGTCATGGCTATCGCGATCGGCTTGGCGATGGAGCTCACTTTCAGGGAAGTGGCCGACCCTGAGGCCAGGAAGGGGTTCGCAACCGTGGAGGCGGAAGAGTCGGCGGGGAGGAAGACCCATGAGACCGCACTCTTCTTCGGGGCGCTCACACTCATCATGATCGCCGGCACGGCGCCCATAGATCTGACCTTGAAGCTCGCCCTGGTGGGCTTCTTTTCGCTCATCACGGCGTTCTTCGCCTTCAGGTATTATGCCCGAGAGGAGATCGATGCGTGGATGCGGGAGACCTACGAGTTCATGAAGATGATCTTCCCCGTGCTGCTGCTGGGGGTCTTCGCGTCGGGGGTCCTGAAGCCCCTGATTCCTCAGCAGCTGGTGGCGAACCTGACGGGCCGGAACACCCTCCTCGCCAATGGGATCGCCGCGCTCTTCGGGACGGTGGCGTATTTCCCGACCCTCGTGGAGGTCCCCGTCGCCAAGATGTTTCTCGATATGGGGATGCACAGGGGGCCCCTGATGAGCTACCTCCTGGTGGACCCGGGGGTGTCGCTGCAGACGCTGCTGGTGGTGAACACCATCATCGGGCCTAGGAGGACCCTCATGTACGCCGTCTACATGCTGGGCTTCGGGATCATCGCGGGATATATGTATGGAATGCTCATTGTGTGAGGATGAATATGAAGAAGATAGAGGTACTCGGATCGGGCTGCCCCAAATGCCGCAAGCTGGAGGCCATGGTGAGAGACGCCGTGGCGAAGCACGGATTAGAGGCGGAGGTCACCCACGTCTACGACATGGCAAAGATATTGGAGTACGGGGTCATGTTGACGCCCGCCCTCGTCGTGGACGGGGAGCTTAAGACCTCGGGCAAGCTACCGTCAGAGGCAGAGCTTCTCAAGGCCCTCGGATAGACGGCCGAGAGCTAGCTCAAACCATATTTTTTCGCGATCTCCCTGCCCACCAAATCGATCATGTTCTCGTCGATGGCGTCGATCATGTTGTAGATGTGGGGATCGACCATCGTGTAGAAGATCTTGGTGCCCTCCTTGGAGGAGACTATCAGCCCCGACTCCTCCAGGAGCCGGAGGTGCCTGGAGACCGTGGGCTGGCTTTGGCCGATGAGGGGTATGATCTCGCACTGGCATCGGTCTCCCGCCCTCAGTATCTCGAGTATCTTCAGGCGGTTGGGGTCGCCGACGACCTTGAAGAGCCTCGCCTTGAACTCTAGGTCCTTCTCGTCAGGCAGAACGGTACTCGTGTTCAACGTCATGATCTCTGGAACATCTAAATATTTAAATATTTATTTAGTTTCGTCGGAAAAAGAGGGTATCATTCACGTAGCCTATTGGCTGTACCATCACCGGCTCCAGCAATGCCATTGGAACAGCTCCGTTTATTGGTTGGAATCCTCGGCTTTCTTCTCCTTATTTACGATGCGGATTCCAGCCCAGTCGAGTTGACCGTGCTCTCCTCCGCCGCATTCTACGCAGAAGTACTCGTCCCCCTTCTTGACGGCTTTGGTCTCCATCACCTTCTCGCCGCAGGTGGGGCAGATGTGGCTGTCTAGGAGGCGGCTGTAGCTGGGAAGTTCAACCTTCACTCGCTCGATCTTGAATATCTTCTCGGCAGGTATACTAAGGACGTTGAAGCAGTGCCGTCTGTTGAGTTCCATCATCTTGGCTTCCTCTCCTGGTGTGGCGTTACGTTGGTTGACTATCTCCCTGTAGCGCTCCTGTGTCTCGGGGTTCTTGTCCTTCAGGAGGTCGCCGAGGTCGGGGCGGCTTGACAGCCTGATGCCCTCGCCGTTTCTCTTCACGAGGCTGAAGGCGGTCTTACCGTGGTCGTGGTAGACTAGGCTGTTGTTTCCGAAGCTGCAGCCTGTGACCATCTGTATGCCGTCGCTGAAGCAGTTGTTGGTCTCTACGACGGCTATCACGTGCTCCATTCCGGTGTTTTCTTTCACATCCAGTGTCTTCATGGCGTGGTGGGCGGCTATTACTCCCATGGCACTTCCCACGCAGTGGTGTCCATGTATCAGCGCTGTGAGGTGCAATAATCCGGCTAAGTCGTTTTCCTCAATTTTTTTCTCGACTGCTATTCTTGTTTGATTCAAGGCGCCCAACTCAATAATACTTTCTCCAATAACTGTAATACGGGTTATAATTTTTCTGTATGATAAGATGCCTGCGATGATGAAAGAACCCCCCCAAAAAAAAGGGAACACACACGAGAATGGAGGCAGAGGGTAGATTTGAATTATCGACATTGTTTTTCAGATTTGGGTTTTGACCCTCTAAACGCTTCTTATCATATTGAGTTGAGCCCAGACGCCGGCTCTCTCCGCGCGCTCTCTCAGATAGGGCCAGTCTAATGTGACGTCTTCTCTCTCTAGGACGCTCTTGACGTCCTGCTCATCGATGACGCCCCGGTCGGACCTAGCCAACTTGGAGACGATAAAGTCCTCGGGGGATATCATCCACACCTCGACCCCCGCCAGGGTCGCCTTCCTGCGCCTCCTCAGGGTCTCACCATCCCAGACCACCCCGTCGGGCTGCCTCCAGATCTCTATCTCGTAGTCGGTGAGCCTGTCGTGGAGGAGGCACACGGGGTTCTGGAACGATCCGAGGGACACCGAATAGTCCGCCCTCTCAGCCTCCTCGAGGAACCGGGTGAAGCCCTCCTCCGTCGTCAAAGCGACGGCGACATCTATGTCCAGGGTCACCCTTATCCTGCCATACATGGGGAGGACGTATCCCCCGATGAGCATGTAGTCGATCCCCTGATCCTCGAAAAAGGCTACCACTCGATCAAGGGTCTCAGCGATCTCCGACAATTCCGTTCAACTCCAGAAATGCCCGATAGGGGTCCCGTCCCCGGGCGATGAGCCTGTTCACGTACCCCGCGTCGGCCCTGGCCCTGAGGAGATCGTTCCTGCTGCTCCTCAGGGGCATCCTCCTCAGCCTGTGAAACGCCTCCAGGTAGCCCTCGCCCAGGATCGTGGTCGAGACGATCCGCGCCGGCCTGCCCCTTCCATCCCCTCTTTCCAGAGTCACCTCCACTAAACCCCCGGCCTCCATCCTCTTGATCAACGAGACCACAACCTGGGTCCGCCTCCGCATAACCCTTGATAGCTCCCTCACGCCGAGGGGCCTCTCTTTGACCGCGCTGAGCAGCTGCGCCTCCACCTCGACGGACAATATATTTCCCATCCGGAAACTTAATCACAGGAAACAGAACAGGAACCATATTTAAACATTATCAACGCGAAAACAGCGAAAAATCACACCGAACAGTGAACGCCCGGGAACCCTTATCCTAAGCCAGCCGCACGCGAGAATAGTAGCGGGGGGCAGATTTGAATAAACGACCGGGGAATCATTCATCCGGCGTCACAGGTTCTGGTTGATCGGGGCCAACAATCCATATTTTATTCCATAATTCATCGGATCTGGATCAAACCTATCATCCGAATGGTGCGGGGGGTGGGACTCCCACCCAGATTTACTAGTAAAAGGATAATTAGTTGTAGCGGATCCTTTCATTTCAATAAAATACCGAATGAAGGGTCATTTCTGTAGGAGTCTCGTGAATTCACGACAGGGATACTACTCAAATCTCCCGCACATGAATAGCTAGTCTTAAGATAATTAGCCCCAAATATTGTCTATGGAGACTCTGTTTTTCGATCAAAACTTACTTGGTGTTGCGCGATATTTAGAGAATAAAGGTACAAAAGTCCGCGATATAACTGAAATTTTAGGACATAAGGATACAAGGCAGGGCGTCCCCGACGATTCAATTATCGATCATTTGAGAGACAAGTCTTCACTAATTTTGGTAACAAAAGATAAGGGACTGGCTAGGAAAGCACGAGAACATAATATCAAAGTCATTTTAATAGACGAAACTGAGGTGCTTGCGACTGAGGTACTTTGCCGTATTGCTGCGCGAGTTCACACAATAGATGTGGAATCTATAATAGAATCACTTCAATCATTTTCATCTGGTTATAGGTCTCGAAAATATGATGAACAATTCAACGACTTTTGGGTGTGGAAAAATCACGTCGAAAAAACAGAGTCAATTCTGGATGAAACCCATATCGATGAGACATGGAATCGACTCCGAAAAATCCTCGGTGGTTGGCAGACATATCGAGGAACAAGAAACGAGTATCCTTACCGCGACCTGAAAAAGAGCTTGATCGATGTTGCTGAATCAATCAAAGTGTTGAACGAGTTCTCATTCCTAGATTTTTGGAAAATCCCTACAGAAAGTCTTGAAGATATATGGAACGCTCTGGGCAGGGTGAAGGAACCTGAAGGAAAAACGAACGAGGAGGGTAGGTATTTCGTCATAGCTGTATGTAAACCCCTGATGCTTCTATGGGGACAGACACTAGCTTTTGATCAACGTGTACGATTTTCTTTACCGCGTCAATTCGATGTCAGTATGGAAGATCGTAAATGGACATTTTCTAAATGGCACAGCGTAATGACATCAATCACAAAATGGGTGAAAAATCAACCTGATCTCGTAACATTTCTAGAGGAAGAATCAGCACGGAGATACGGTGAACAAATGAAGATACCCTATGGAAGATTTCTGGACATTCACTTTTTTGAAAAATAACTTGGCTCGGTGGGATTCGAACCAGATTAGCAACACGCAATCAAACATGATGTCATGTCCTGATACGGACTTGATGAAAAGACAATATACACAATCGGTATTTAGATCGAAATATGTGCACGCCTATTGCATGCTTGGGTGGCGCTATTTTTTTCGATTATCACAGCTATCCAGACATTTCGATGCTCGGTGTCAACCTTTGTAGGAAACTCAACAGGATTCCCTCGGGTTACTACATATGTTTTTTCTAACGTTTCTAGCGATTCGAGATTTGGGTTTGAAACTGCAACAACTGCTACGACCTTGGCATTCTGTTTGAACCCATTTTTAATTCGAGTTCCTTTTCTATCGTCGGAAGTGATGGCTTTGAATTCAAATTCCTGGAAATCACTTTTTGCTTTAGAGGAGTGTCTTATGCACCCAATATCAATCAGGTCGCCATAGAATACATCCTCAATGCCTTCCCCTGCAGCAACATTAACATTTACTAGGAATTTCTTCTTTCTTCGAATTGATTGAGAAAGTGCATCGAGTATTTTCTCATTCTTAGATTTACTGTGGCCGATTTCCTTTTCTTTGAATATTATTGTGGCTGTAAGACAAAATTTATTCTTATGAGTTGTAGAGGAGACTAATAGTTTTTGTAGAGTCATATTGGTTTTGGCGATATCCTGCTGGATGAAGGAGTTGACCTCTTCTTCAAATCTAGATACAGCATGTGATTCCGAGGTGTTGGAGCTGTGAATTACTTTCACACGAACCATAATATATCATAGACATCGATAGTAGTTATCAAGTTTTTTACATACTCGTAACCTTGACGAAGAAGGTATTCAAATCAAACTGGGTCATACGTTCCACCCTATATCAAACAAACTAGATGGTTCTCTCTAACCGTGATTGAACGAATGGGATTGTGCGTACACTTGCAAGCCTGATGATTAACATTCAGTAATAAATAGTTTTTATATGAAAATATTCTAAATATCTATATATATGTCCCAGAAAGAAGAGAACTTCATAAATTTTGTGAGTTATTTGTGGGAAAAACATCCTGAATGTTTTACCAGTAATCCATGGACAGAGAGACTTGATGGGGAAGAATGGGCGTTCTCTGTGTTTTTAAGAACAATTATTTGGAATGATCCAGAATCAATCAAACTTTATAAGAAAATTCAAGGGTACAAGGGAACACTAGAGAAATATAGAACTCTGTCTCCGTCGCAATTCGAAGAATGGTTCGATGAGCAACAAAGTTCAATATTAATCGGTGGAAAGAACCAAGGAGGAGCTCATAGAAAACAGTTCCATAAAAAAGATAATCCTAGGGCATTGCGTAAATACTTGGATAAAACATCAATTGGTCAGATAGACTTCTTTAAGGGTAAGAGTTTTGACCAGTTATATCAAGAAATAAAACAAATCCCTTCTATTGGGAAATTATTGTCATTCGATATTTTGAGTAGACTAGTACAAACAAGACATAATTATCTAGAACTCAATCCATTGAAAGCTTATGAAACTGGAGGGGGTCCTATCAAAGGCCTCCAAGCAATATATGGTAAAAGTCTTTCAAAACCCGAATTGATGGAACTATATCAACAACTGGGAGAAAAAATTCAAGTTGTCGCAGATATTCCACCAAGAATCTTTTGGTTTGAATTAGAGAACATATTATGCATCTATCAGAAAAAAAATATCAAAGAAAAAAGTATGAAAATGTTGTCTGGACATCTAAATCCATTAAAGTATTCTCATTTATACGCCAAGGAATTCTGCTCAAGTGAGCGAGGATGTAATGACGACGCCCAGAACGAATGTTGTTGAACGCACGGGATTATTTGTGAAATAAATACCAAGGGGGATCTAAATATCTTCTATGATCAGAGTATTCCCTCTTTTACTCGCACACGTGACCCGTGGATATATCTCCCGTCTCTCTCCCCTTTATTTGGCAAGGCTGGATGTTAAAATCTTAATAATGTTGTAGTTTAAATAATAATTATGCCAAAATTCTTAACATTTTCACCAACGCACGTCTCTGGTGAAAAAGAAAATGCATGGAACCATTTTCTCGCTGGTGGGTACATAGCTATCGGTTGGATTTGGGGAGATGACCTTTCAGGGAAATCGATTGAAAAAGTCGTTGAAATAATTCAAATGCATGCTTACGCTAATGAGGCATATGCTATAGAGGCTTTTACTAAATTTCTTGCTCTTGAAAAAGGAGATTATATTGCGATTAATAATACAAATGATGGTCTATTTGGTATTGGCATTATTACCTCCGAATATAAATATGAACCTGATAAACATCCTACAGGTGGCGACGAAAAAAATTTTTACTCGCATTATCGAGATGTAGATTGGATTTACACCAATTATGTGAAAAGAAAAGATGTGATCAATCCCGGAGAAAAAGGTTGGAAACCATATGGAACGGTAGGAAGTATGCTTGAAGAAGTTCCTCCCTATATCAAAAGGATTATAGGGGAAGAATTGCCGAAAGAAACTCCTGACGAAGTAATTCGACCAGAAAAGTATCTTGGAGTTATTGAATCTATTGAACGATTAAAAAATGATCAAAATCATTCTGAAAGAGATCATGAATCATTAGTGGAACATTTTCTTGTTGCACTTGGTTATGGTGGGAATCAAGAAATTAAATATCGTCGAGGTCGTATTGATGTCGCAATAAGTATGGATGATAATATTGTGGTAATTATAGAGGTAAAAAAGGATTGGAATTTAAATGCTCAATATTATCCACAAGTTGTTCAACAAGGATATATGTATGCTTTAGATCAAGGAGTAAGATATGTTCTTATTACGAATGGTGATTATTACGCAATTTTTGATCGATTAAAAGGCTTATCGACCACCACAAATTTAATTGGTGAATTCAGACTCAGTTCTTTGAAAAACGAAGATTTAGAAATAATCAATATTTTATCGCCCGAAAAAATGAATAAACCTGATCTGAAGGACCTTTTCCAAAATCTATCAGAAAATTTTCCATAAGTTCCATGGCTCAAAGCGCGGCGGATTTTTAGAAATATATATTATTAACTAAATTATTGTGCGGATATTTGCGCACACGCGCAGTGGGGCTCCCAACAGATTTACTGGTAGCTATTCTTAAAATCCGCGGGACCTTGAGATCATGATAACTTTTCGCGTGCGCGCCCGTTGAAGGAAAGGGACTAGTATTGAATGACTTTCAACATCTCCGTAGCGATGATGTACGACATGAAGTTATCCTCGGTCAGTCTCTCGAGCTCGACGTATTCGGCTCTCACGAATTTCCCCTCGGGGTTCGGATGGACCGCTTCGCCGACAATATTTGCGCTGTATATTAATTGTAGACAGTGAGTCGTGCGATCCTCGTAGATGGCCTCGTCAGCATGCAAGAGGCCTAGAACCTCGATCTCGAAGCCCGTCTCTTCCCTGAGCGCCCTCACGACAGTCTCAGTCAACTCCTCGCCTGGTTTCGTCCAACCGCCAGGGAGGGCCCAGAACGGTTCATCGTTCTCGTTGTGTCTCACCACCAGTATTCTCGTGTCTTTTATCAAGACCACACTGACTCGGATAGGTAATGGAGCTTTATCCACAGTTTCTCGGGTAAGCCTTGAGGGGTATTTGATTCTATATGCCCCGGCGTGAATGGTTGTTCTAGCGAAAATCGAACTCGTATCGGAGGGCCCTCAACCATTCACCTCTATAACTTGATTTTCTCAAGAATATCTATCGCTTGTTTGAATCCATTTTCTCGTACTCTATCCCAGATATACCAAGGGATATCGGGATTCTTAGGCTCAACGATGATCGAGAAGGCAGGCTTATTGTTTCGTTTCAGCGCTGGATCGATTATTAAAGATAAAAGACACGCCTCTGAATCCAATTGAAAGATTATTCTGCGCTCTTGCTCCACTATTGTTTTTACCTCAACAGCTCTATGGAGTTTTATTATCTCCTTCTGAAATTTATCGTCAATATAGCAGTTGACGTAGGCCACATCGTCTCTGCTCTCAGATAGGTGCCCCTCACAGCTGGACCACGTTTCAAGGCCTAATTCTTCATTAAATATCCGCACTTCATTGGCTATGCCTTCATCCACATCGGTTCTATAGTCCCCCTCAATATGACCTCCTTTACGTGCTCCTCGCTTCCTATTTTCTGGCGGTGGAGTGCGAAGTCGGAATCCGCTGCTTTCCCTCAGTAACGCTATTTTGTGACATGCTTCTCGAAAATTATCAAGTGATACGTCATCACTTGTTGAGAGTATTGCACATTGGCCTTCTATCCTCAATGGGCAAGGTGGGTCATCATCACAGTCAAGGTGAACACCTGAGTCTAAATCTTGGGGGCTCATCCATTCCTCGTAAGTTATTTTCATTTACGATGCCTCCAACCGTGCGCTGATGAGTTTACTCGAACTCTATTTTTCCTTCGTTGTCGATCCTGGCTACAAGCCATTCATATTTGCTATTCTCAATAGACGTTTTGGCTTGTTCTCGTAGCCTGTTTATCATCGGATTCTCGAGCTTTTTTGATAAGAAAATAAGATCCGTGATTTCTTTAGACTTGTTCATATCCTGGAACACAAGGAAATCTACAGGATTTAAAACAGGTTTAATGTCACTTGGGTCAAATTTCATTCTTCGAAAGTCCTGTTTAATCGCATTGTTGAACACCACCTCAGCCTGTCTTCTACCCTCAGCCCTCGCAGCCTCCCGCAGCTCACCCTTAACCGCGTCAAACTCAGCCTCCCTACCACTGAGAAGCCTCTCCCTATACTCGTAGTAATCCAGCCAGGTATTCTCAGTCTCAGCCTTCGTCTTCAACTTCAAATCGGAGAGACGGACAATTTTTCCGCAATCTGGGCAGACGCAGAGTATCTTTCTGAACTCTTGAAACTCCTCGAGCGCCATCAAAACACCCTGTACTTAACCCGATTATCCTCGACTGCCTCTTTGACCAGTTTCTGGTGCTTGTTTAACCTCGCTTTTCCGCTCTTGACTTCGATGAAGCTGATGGAGTCTATGTTATTCTCGGATAAGCCGTTGAATGTGAGTAGATCGATGGGGTCGCCGAGGAATCTGCAGTCAGGTAATTGCCATTTGAAATCCTCCATCATTGGGAGGATTTTTTCCAGAGTTTTTCCGATGTTGACCGATCTTGTTGTGATGGTGGCTTTCTCAGTGGTTAGTTTCTTATTTTTTTCTAGTTTTGCATTTCGCTCCCGTAGTTCTTCTTCGTATCGTTCCTGGATCTCTAGTACCTCGGGTGGGAATGGCTTGGTTCCGTCGAATAGTAGTAGGTCTGATAGCTTGTGCTCAGCTCCGCATGGACATTCTGCATAAAGGTCGGATTTCTTGAGGCGATCAATAATTTTCTGAGTGCTCAAATGGAGTTCACATTACCTTATTTCGTTCTTGCGTCAACTCTTGTAAGAACTGAATGAATTTTCTTGCTTCAGGCATCTTGATATACCCGGTATAACCGGACCATTGTTCAAGAATATCCCTTTCTGCATAACTCTTCTGATCACCGGGTGTTCCATACCTCCATGGTTCTCGGTCTGAAGGAAGAATTGATAACAACTTCTCCTCACTGATATTGAAATATTCTCTAAATCTTAGATCATAGAGCTGCCAACGAAGACCATGTTCTGAGTCGCTGTCGGTTGGAATTAAATTAAATATCGCGGATCTTTTCGTTTCCCTGAATTCTCCCGTAAATGCAATTGAACTCCTTGTCCTATTTGTACCGCGGAGATACTGCTGCAGCTCATTAAACAAATATGAATAGACTTCGCCTACGCCTCTTTCATCTGAAATCTCTTGGAGTTGCTCATATGTTAAGTTAGGTCTTCTCTTTGAACTAGTGCTCGGAGTAACCGGTACTCGAGACGGTTCAATCAAGAAAGTACGTGCAAGAAATTCATCTTTGCCTTCCTTGAAATAATTGAATGTAATCGCATTAATGGCTACTCTATAATTTTCTGACAAATAGTTGATAATCCGTTGGCTGCTACTATCAATCTTGGAACCAACAACAAGCATTCTAAGTTCCTCGTTAATAGATTCAGGAAGACTTTGATTGAATTTAGTTTGATAAGCTTCTTCAAAACTCACATTTTTCAAGTATCTCTCAGCAATTCTCTGTACTTTTTCAGGTGAGAGGTGTTTTACCCATGAAGCATAATCGAGAACTTGAGCGGTAATCTCTCGGGGGGTTTTATCTCTTTTTAGTTCTATAATGATGAGGTCTCCTTTCTCATCGATGCATAGTAAGTCGATTACTCCACCATAATCGGTTTCACATTGTCTATCGATAACGAGGAGATTCTGTGCTATAATTGAAATATCTGAGGCGATCCAACTTTCTAAACGCTCTTCGAGATCTAGTTTTGGTTTATGAATTTCTTCTAGTGTGTTCTTCTTAATTTTCCAAAGTCTTACTTCAGGTGTACCGGTATTAGTTTGCATAATACTCCTTGATCTAAAAGATAATCGCTCAAATATAAGAATAAAAAATGAATCACATCTAAAATCACAATACTATTCCGCACGCGTAAAAAAAATAAATAAGAGGATTCCGATTTACCTTGGGCCTTTCTCGTAGATGTGAATCAGTGCTGAACTGAAGATAGAACAACGCGCACGCGAAAATTATGGAGGCGGGAAGCTAACACAGATTTTCTAGTAAATGTCTTGTTCACGGTCTGGTGTTTTCATTAGTCGTAGTCTTGTAAGCGAACATTATACCACTGTAACTGTTCACCTTGTCTCAATCCTTTTAAAGGAACTTGAACCCGGATACCATCGCTTCGTATTAAAGGAATGAGATTCTCTCGGTACTCCAACCCTGCATGAAAAAAAATCTCACTAATTTCCTTAAAATCTAACTTGTCTTTAAGCTGCTTGTACACTCTTTCTGCCCACTGCTTCTTCTCTTTTCTCCTCATGGTCTTGAGAGTCTGCTCATAGGGTTCAATAACTTCATGGGGTAAGAGCAGACCGTGTTTAGCACTAATGATGGCTACCTTGTCGTATTGTTCAATGGCAAAGTCATAGGCTTTTGAGAAGAGCGCTGATGGCTGATACATCTCCTCCGCTCTGCAGGGGTAGTTTTGCTTCGACTTTGAACAGCTTATTAATCCCAGTTTCATATCCTGCCTCAATTTTCATATACGGCTAAATCATATTTAGAATGAGTGTCTTGAAGGCTATCTGCTCCCGCTGCGAGATTGAATACACAGTTGATGAATATCAAAAAGACCGATTCTGCAAAAATTGCGGGGCACATCTCAAGCTAGTGACGTCACCGATTGTAAGAAAAGCAGACTTTGAAGGAGAAAATGACGACCGTTTCATGTACGATACTATCTTGGCCACATCCATCGGCAGGGTACTTCATGATCAATTCCAGAACAAAACAGGTTACTTTGAAGGACATGTGATGCCCGAATACATACCCCCCTCAATCGATGAAGGAAGCAGAGAGTTGGCCCTATACTACACATTTGTAATTGCTGTTGATTATCAGACAGATGCTCATAAGCTATGGAGAAACGCGAGGCGTCTTTACAGTCAGAGTCCTGAGTATTTTGAACCAGAGAACATCATTAATGTCTCCGATGATGAGTTGAAAGCCTTTGTAAGGAGCCTCGGAGCCCGGTTCCCCAATAATGGAGCAAAGGCCTGGAAGGATATTTCAAGGATTTTAATCAGGCAATATGATGGGGACCCACGTAACATTACACGGGAGCCGCTGACCTCGAGAGAGGTGTGGAGGAGGCTGGATAAGTTTCCTTACATCAGGGGAAAGAAGATAGGAACGCTATATCTCAGGGTCATGGGGGATCTTGGTCTTTTCAAGATCTCGGACCTAGATCAGCTTGACGTGGCGGTTGATGTCCAGGTGTCCCGCTTCACGTTCTATACGGGAGTTCTCACTCCATTAGAGGCGATGACGGGGTGTGTGCATAATCCTCCGATTAAACCTGCGATTGAACGGGTGTGGAGGCAAGCTGCGAAAAGTGTTGGGTGTGCTCCTTGGCAGTTGGATATGCCGATGTGGGTCATTGCATCTAAACAGTGTACGGGAAAGTGGTGCGATCCATGTCCTGTAAATGAACTCTGTAAACAGAATTTTGATGCTAGCATTCAAGGAAATAACCTATCGTATAGACCTTGAAAGGAGAGATCTGAGTTTTTCGGAAGGCATTTACTTCTCACTTGATTTTTCATTAATAGGATGGTCCAGATCTTCTTTGATATTGAGACGTACAGTCCCCATGTTTCTGGGCCGAGGCTGTGTGATAAAGTCATCAGCATAGCGTATAAGATTGGGGACTCCGATGTCGTGGTGTTGAAGGAGTGGGAGCTGGGTGAGAAGGCGGTCCTCACTCGGTTTCTTGATGTGATTCAGAGTCAGGATAGGCCTAATATCATCGGTCATAATATTCTCAGGTTTGATATTCCGGTTATTGTATGTCGCTCATTGGAAAATGGTCTTGGACGGCTTGGGGAGATATACTCTGTTTTCAGGGAACCGTATGGGATTGATACATTACAATGCTTGCTGCCTTCGAATCGAATGTATTTCAGAGGATTAGGCCTCGCTGCATGTGCTGAAAGGCTCGGCATATCCTTGGCGAGCGAGAATAGTTCATCGATCCAGGAGCTGTATGAAAGAGGGGAATATGAGAAAATCGTCCATCATAATGTTGAGGATGCCCTGGTTACCGAGAGGTTATACTATCATCTCATGAATTGTGATTTCGATCCGTTCAACGTTGGGAGAGAGATTAGATAATGGTAGCCTGGATTCTCCTATTGGTCGTTCTGGTTGTCTTCGTTGTTCTCATGAACGGGAATAACATCGAGGATGAGGATGATCTTGAGCTTCTCGAGGAGGAGGTTTTACTCCTCTACGATGAAGAAGAAGATTTACCCTGAGATTGACCATTATTCGGAAAACCTCGGAATTCTGGCTTTTCACCCATAGAAAGACATTTTTAAAGGATTAGATTTTTAATGGTTCTAATAATTCGAGCAGTTCTTCTCTGGTCCATCCTGCGAAACCACCGGTGGCGCTAAGCACCGAATCAGCAATTCCCCGCTTTTTTTCCAATATCTTTTCTATTCGTTCCTCAAGAGTTCCTTCAGTTAATACATGGTGAACAAACACTGTCTTCTTCTGACCAATACGATGAACTCGGTCCGTGGCCTGATCCTCAACCGCTGGATTCCACCAACGATCAACATGTAAAACATGATTAGCACCGGTCAATGTTATCCCCTGACCAGCAGCAAGCAAACTACACAGAGCAACATTAATCTCCTGTTCATTGAAACGGTCAATCAACTCCTGTCTATTGCGAGTCGAACCATCAATACGGATATAACTAAGGCCAGCTTCCACAACAAATCGTTCGAACAAATCAAGAGTTCCTAGGAAGTGACTGAAAAGCACTACCTGATCCTCACTATCAACAATTTCTTGTATCTTCTCACAAAAAATATCGAATTTCTCTGATCTACCGTGAATAGGCGTCTTATTCCCAGTTATTAGAGCGGGGTGATCACAAACCTGTTTTAATTTTGTTATTATCGCTAAAATGTTTATTCGACTAACATTCACGCCTTTCTGAAGAGATACGCGAATTGGATTTACGTTTAAATCTTGTATTTGCCCATATAGAGCCCTCTGCTCCGTGGTCAAACTACAGGTACCATTCATGGGAATCTTATCTGGAAGGTCTTTAGCAACGTCTTTCTTTAATCGACGTAGAACAAAGGGGTTAATCCGTTTAGCCAGATACTTTGCTTTTTCTTGGTCCCCGTCAATGATTGGTTTCTCGATTTTTGAGACGAAGCCACCATAAGAGCCAAGATGCCCCTTCATCAGGAAATCAAAGAGAGACCACAACTCTGCAGGCCGATTCTCTATGGGGGTACCACTTAACACGAATCTGTGAGCGGCATTCAAACTCTTAATAGCCTTGCTTCGCTTTGCCTGAGGGTTCTTAATTCGAGTCCCTTCATCAAGAATCAGGTAATAGAAAGGAACCTTCTGCAATATCTCCACATCATTAGTCGCAGTTGCGTACGTCGTAATGAATATTCGAGGATTTTTACTGAAGAATAGTTTACTGTTTCGCATTGGTCCATGATAAATTTTAATACGAGCGTCAACCCACGCTTTTCTAATTTCTCGCTCCCAGAAACGTAACACTGAACGAGGACAAATAATCAGACTATGGTGATCGGGGTTTTCTTCATAATAGTTTAACCGCATGTTAATTATAGATTGAATAGTTTTCCCGAGCCCCATATCATCAGCAAGAATACCATGGAGATAATGGTCAGAAAGCCAGTTCAACCATTGAATACCTGCTCTCTGATAACCTCTCAAATCGATGCCATTACTTACCAGAGTTTTTTCAAGATCATCGGGAAGTCTATAATCGAAATCAAACTCAAAACCAGTTAATTCATCCTCAAATCGTTGATACTCTTCTGAAACGCTCTTTAGACCACCAATATGAGCAATGAGCTCCTCTAACGACTGGAACTTTGTAATATCTGTCCGTAACCCATCTTTGTCGAATTGCACACCAAGTTCATTCAATTGTTCCTGTAGTTCCTTGATCTGGTTTTCATCGTACTTCGCCCACGTTTTATCACCAATTTTGACATATCCGTTCTTACCATTCTGAAACAAGTCAAGAGGAAGAATATGTTCTCCAATTTGATAATTCACAACAAAGTCAAGCCAACCCTTGTCTCCCATGTTAAGGGAGAATAAAGGAACCATTTCCTCGTCTAAAACTTCAAAGGTCTCAATTCCTCCGAGGAGTACTGCGTTGAAATTCAGTTTTAGGAACGCCAGGTCTCGTTTTAAAAACTCTGGAATGTCTATATCGGGTATGTAGAATTGTTCAGAGTCTATATACTTTCGAATTTGATCGTTTTCCTCGACTGGAGTCAGGTAAAACTCGTTCTCAATTCGTGAATACTCTGGGTCAGGTGTACTTTGGAGGTCGCCTTTTAGTATTAATTCGTCTTTTCCTTTTCGTTGATATCCAATTTCGCCTTCAATTCCTTCGTTTTGAGTATACGATAATTTTGCGACTCTAGGCAATGGCTTTTCATGAATAATGATTTCATTGGATGCTTCTGTTTCTTCGATTTTTTCTTTCTCTCTTAGATAATTGAGAACGGACGGATATACCTGGGAAGTGATTACTCCTTCCTCAGTGATTTTAGCGTTAAGTGCTCTTAATGCGAGTAGAGTATCAAAGTCGTCTCGGGATAATACGTGTTTGATCTTGTCTGTTTCCCAGATGAATCCATGTCTCCATAAAGCATTCACGTCTCGGACAGGCGTTCGGCTATCTTCTTCGAACCTGTATACTCTGATTTCGTTTAACCCTTCCTGGTAATCTACTTCAAATTCTAATGATATTGGGATTATCTGGACGCCTTGGAACCATGAGATGACTCGTGAAATGAGGCTCATGGGTAGTTCTCCGATAATGTTTTGAACCATAGAGGCATTGTTCGCCACTCTGGGAAACTACCCAGAAGGTATTCTGTTACAATTTGTGAGGCCTCTTGATCGCCGTTATATGAGGTGACGAAGGTGGAAGGTTTTACTATGTTTAATTTGTCAAGTTCGAGTTCCACTGTTTTCTGTAATCTGTTTTTTGGGTTGTATTCATTCGTTATACTGTTGATTTTTCGATTTGCGTCTCGGATCTTTTTTGAATATTCGTTTCGGATGGATTGTTTACCTTGAAATTCGCCTCTTAATCGCTGGGGTAGTTTTCTTCGAGTGCGAGAAATCCACTGCTGAATTTCATATCCTTTTTCCTCTCCGATTCCTTGAACCGACCCTGAATACCTAAGGCTATCCAAGGTTCCATTGAAACATTGACGGCGAATCCTGTCTCGGAGTACGGTTCCTATCCCCTTGATGTTTGTGAACTCATTCTCAAAAATGATGGTTGTTATTCGTTTTTCTAGTTTCAGGTCTCTCTCGGAAATAATGGCTTTATGAGTATTCTGTGCTGAGAGAAGTTGGTTTCGCGTTTTGTCCACATCCGTCTTTAATTTCGCAAGTTTTTTCTCTATCATTTTTTTATGATGTGTACCGCGGGCGTTATCATAATCATTATGAGCTCGAATCCGCTTGATGTACCAAAACTGAATTTTTATAATGATTTTTAGAATAAAGGGTACTGAAAAAACTCCGATTATCAGATAAGTCTTAATTGAATCTCCGACCGCCATAAACCTCAGCTTAATATTCAATTATTTGTACAGACTCATTACATAAAATTATAGACAAACAACTATACGATCAGATTGGATGATGTTCAAGCGCGTAAAATCCTAGTAGATAAAACCAAAGGAAATGCCCTCTTCAACTGACGTTATACTGATGTGTGCTGTCGAGGGGGCTCTCCCTGGCCGGAAGTCCTCATGATCAATATTCTCTTAAACTTGAAACAAAATAAGATAGCGATATTAAATTGAACCTAAAATCACTTGGACAAGCAATTCAAGATGGTGACATCAAGTTCAAGCCTTGGTTAACAAAGTTCAGCCCCGAGATATTTGAGGTAGACTTCTCCAACGTTGTCAAAGGTAGAGGTTCGCAGATCTACCTTGACCCAGAGGAGTTTTTTAAAAACACCTTTCTCACGGGACGGATGAAGGATGTCTTACACTATTGTCTCGCCAGAACAGCAGGGCTCAATAACAGAGGAACCGTATACCTCGCAACGGGGTTTGGGGGCGGGAAAAGTCACCTTTTAACGTTGCTATTCCACGTTTTTAACTCAAAACAGGTTCCTGACCCCCAGCTACTATCAGAGCTCGCATTATCCAATATTCCTGACGTCAAGATAGTTGCTGTAGATGGGCATAATCTCACATTTCCAATTGCTGGGAGTGAGGCGTTTTCAACTTACCTCAAAGCAACTAAGGAGAACACAGTCAAAGCTCTGGAAGCTGAAGGTAAGCCAGTTGTTATACTGGTTGATGAGCTGGTCGTATATCTAGCAAAGTTAAATGATAACCAGAAACGGCAGGAAATGGCTCATCTTCATACTCTCCTTTCTTCTGTTAACGCTACGAGAAATTGTGTTATTGTGATAACAAATCCCAAAGGGGCTGGGGTTTATGGGAAGGACACCGAAACCTTGGATGCTTTACTGAGTCAAGCACGGACCTCTTCCATCTCGGAGGATGTATCCTCGCTTTTAGGTCGAGTCAGTCAACCCATAGTGCCTGTGCAGAAAGAGGACTTTATTTCAATTCTTCGTAAACGGTTAATTGACTATATAGATCCAAGCCTCGCTTCAGAGGTCGAATCATATCTAGGAAGAAGACTAAGAACAGATCCGCTACGTCCAAACTCAGATTCACACGAAACTTCAACTATTTCTGCAAGTACAGACTTTACAGATCATTATCCTTTCCACCCCTACCTAATTGACGTACTCTACAACCGGATTTCCCTTTTCGTAGACTTTCAGGAAACCCGTGACGCCCTCAAAGTTATCGCTCTCGCCATTAAAGGAATCTTGCTGAATCCCGATAAGGTGACATTTTATGTTATTTCGCCTTCGGATTTTCTTTTCAGTGAAGCAGATCTTAGAGATCTATTAACTAATGAGAACGTTTTCGGGTACGATTTGGAGCAGGCGGTAACCGAGGATGTTGTTGACGCAGCTAGAGAAGCTGATAACACGATTTTCGGTAGGTATGGGCGGATAGCCTCTGCTGTTTACATGTATTCTCTACATCCGGAGCCAAGTAAGCGAGGTGCCAGTGTTGAGGAGGTCTTTCACTGTTTAACGGACGTTGTCTCTGAGGGTGACCTTGAAAAGCTGCTTCAAAAGTTTTACAGCGATTACTCCACTTTCATGTGGTTCGAGGAGGGTAAATACCTCTTTAAATCCAGACAGAACGTCCCGAACATGATTAAAACCAGGGCAAACCAGGTGACCCGCACAGAGATACAAAAGTATATTGAGGACACATTGTTTTCAACAGTGTTTACGAAGGCTAGTGATACTTACTGTGTTTTCTATAGAGCAGACAGTTTTACCCCTACCTCAAATCGTTTGAATGTTGCAGTACCTCTATACTATGAAGATACTGAGCGTGTAACTCAAACTGTGTTGAGTATTAATGCGGCTAAGAAGAACGCCGCGGCCGTATTTGTTCCTGATAGGACTCAGCAAGGTACTGTTGAGTATTATTCAAAGTATGTTCTTGGTGCGGAGAGGGTTAAACGGGCGGTGAAAGGAGATAAGCTGTTGTTTACGGAGGCGAAAAAGCTTGGGGACCAGTATGAGGCTCAAGGGTTGCAGCAGTTTAAGGGTATGTACACTGTTGTCAAGTTTCTTCAGGGTACAGCTGTTCGTGAGACCGCTGTTCAGCCTATGAAGGGTTCTACAGTTAAGGACGCTCTTCTAAACCGGCTTAGAACTATTCAGAAACTCGTTGATGTATCCACTATTAATCCCAAGAATTACTTGGAGCCGTTGCTTGGAACTCGTAAGGCGGTGCAGGTTCGGGTTCTTTTTGAGAATGTGGAGTCTATGGCGTCTATTCCTTATGCTTCTAGGAATGAGGTTCGAAAAATCGTTTCTCAAGGAGTGTATGAAGGATGTGTAGGCCTGTTCCGAGGAGCAATACCTGACGATGATTCGTTTACAGGAAGAGAAACTATTCATTATCGAAATAATGTGGCGATTGTTAATGATGGGGACACTGTTTTACCCGTGGATAATGCGCTGGAGCTCTTAGAAAAAATACGCAAGTTACAGAAACCTGGCTATCCACTCCCGCCAGGACCCCCAAGTCCTGGACCTACTGGCGGTGGCCCACCGCCAACACCTGAGCCTCCAGGTGAAGAGTATGAGCGTGAATCTTTTGTTGCTGATGCTGGAGAGCTGCATGGGATACTTAATGACAAGTTGACTATGCTGTTGCTAGGTGATGTTGAAGCGAGGGCTGAAGTAGTTTTTACCGGGAGTTTGTCGGGTAGAGTAACTGCGGGTAACCTTGAGGAGATACGTTCGATAGTTGACTTGGCGGATGGTTTAGCTAAAGCTTCCAGTTTGTTAGGAGGAGTAAAGGTTACGGTCACCCTTGATAAGAAAGTAAAGCAGGGATAACGATGCAAAATTCAATCACATCGTGTAGTAGAACGGTTCAGAGTACGGCGGTTTATGATAATTTTAGGTACAGGCTTGAGAAGACGCCTAAGACAGTTCGTCTCGTCGAAATGTTTCTGGGGAACGAAGCGGTCATAGGTGAAGTGCGGGGTTGGAAGACTCACCTGTTTAGACATGTGGATGACTGGTTTATTGATAAGGATGAGCGGGAGCGAGGCTACAGGCTCTTTCTAGCAATTAAAGTCTTAAATAAAATACACGAACCCAGAAAAACCAGTACCTACTTACAGGCTATGAAAGAGCTAACGCTTGAGGAGGCAATTTTCTGGGTATGGCAATATCATTCCTATAATGGAAGAGCTGTAAATGCGTTCAAATGTATTCATCTAAGTGAGTAGAGTAGTTGATTAATGTGAAGGAAAAAAACTTATTAGAAAAAGGAGTGCCAGTTAAATTATTAAACATTGAAGCAGGTAAAGAAAAGTACGCAGGTTCTCCTACCGTAAAATTACACAAGTATGCTACTAGAAAACCTTTAATCACTTCGAGGATGGTTGTAGCTGCAGGCATACTTGGAGAGAATGACCTTAATATAAATGAAGATTTTAACATTTTAATGGGTATTGATCCAAAGTTAAAAGACAGAGCATATAAGAATGTACCTCTTAGTTTAATAAAAAAAATAAATAAAAAATATCCAGAAAAACCTACAATTTTGGATCCTTTTGCAGGAGCAGGTACTATCCCTTTTGAAGCATTAAGACTTGGATTAAACGTTGTGGCTCTAGACTATAACCCTGTAGCTCACTTAATAATGAAAGGAACATTAGAATATCCAATAAAATTTAGTAAGACAATATATGAAGACGTGGAAAAATACTCAACAAAAATTTACTCTAAACTAAAAAACGAATTATCTAGCTACTATCCTAAACATGACGGTATTGATCCACGGGCATATATACACTCTTGGGCAGCAAAATGTCCAACATGCGGAAACATAACGCCATTAGTTAACAACTGGATACTGGATGGAAAAAAGAATATTGCTATAGAATATATAATAAAAGACAGTCAAATAAACTACAATATTATAAATGGTAAAAGACCTCAAGAAGGAAATGTTTATAGAGGAAGAGGAACATGCTTAATTTGTTCCTCAAATATTTCCAACGATCATATTGTAAAGGATATATCGGAAAACGAGAGGGAGGTCCTATTGGCTGTATACTTGGATAATACAAAATTTGAACTACCGTCAGAAGAAGACTTCAATGCAATCATGGATGCTAAAAAGTATTTAAAAGAACACATACAAGAATTAGGAAAATATATACCAAATGAATATATGTCTGACGATAGAAGAGCAGTTACTACTAAAAAATATCTTAAATATTGGTATAAATTATTTAATCCAAGACAACTTTTAGTACTAGCTACTATAACTAAAGAAATAAATGAAATTGTTAAAACAATAGCAATTGAAAATAAGGAGTATGCTACTGCAATCGGAATCTATCTATCCATGATACTTTCAAGACATTTAATGTTAAACTCACGAAGTGCAAGATGGCAAAACAATAGTAAAGCAATAGGACCCACACTATCTTTCCGTGGAATAACTATGATCTGGGAACACCCTGAGGTGAATCCATTTATAAAAACCGCTGGGTCTTTAATAAATAATATTAGGGATGTTTTAAGAGGACTAAGATTTGCAATTCAATCACTCAATAACACGAGTTTTGAAATAATAAAGTGTCCTAATATTGAAATCCATAATTCATCCATTCTATCTTGGCAGTCAAATCGTAAATATGAGTTTATCATCACAGATCCACCGTATTATGATGATGTGCCTTATCCTGAGTTATTCCAATATTTTCAAGTATGGCATAATAAGATATTGGGGAATTTGCTTGATATTCCATCGATACCTTCAACAAGTGAAGAATTGAGCGTTAATCAAAACAGGAATGAAAAAACATTTGAAACCAGAATGCTTCTTGCCTTTAATAAACTGCATTCTTTACTTGAGGATGATGGCGTTTTAGTGATGTTTTATGCTCATAAGAGTATAGATGGATGGAAGTTTGTACTCGAGGCACTGAGAAAAGCAGGCTTCAAAGTAACATCAACTATTACTTTAATGACTGAAAGCGAAGGCAGTATTTTAGCTAGAGGAAAATCATCAGTATTTCACTCATTGGTACTAACCGCCCGTAAACGAATAGGAGATGAAACTGCCAATATACTAGATATTGAGGAGGAGATTCGTAAAAAAATAGAGCAACGATACCCAGAACTAGTTGATGTCTACGGCAATGATCGATTGAATCTGATGGTTGCCGCTTCAGGCATTGTAATAGAAACCATCACAAGCTACTCGAAAATCACATCCTTCACAAAGAACACAGCAGATTATGCCATAGAAATGGGTCAAAAATACTTAATCGAAACATTTGCCCGACAAACCTTAAACATCGACCATGTAGACGCTAAAACAATGCTCTACACATGGTTCAGACACTCACCAGCAGACGAAATACAATACACGGAGTTCAACCAGACACTAAAAGCATTTGGAACAGACGAAGAAACCATAGACGACATAATAATAAAAGAAAAAAACAAAGTTAAGCTAGTAGACTTCTCGGGTAGAGGAGCCCTAGAGGTGGACGGCATGGAGCCCCTCATGGCAACAAGTGTCATAGACGCAGTACATATGGCTCTTCGTTCATACATGCGGGGAGGTATAACTGAAACAAAAAGGGGTATAGACAACTCTCCCTATGGCACAGAACCCATTATCAACACTATAGAGGCACTGGCAAACGTATCTGCCACAAAAACGGGGTACGGCGAAGGAAAAATCTGTTTACAGTTCATCAAAGACTGGAACGAGTACCATGGAACCCCCCAACCAACCCACCTCAAAGAGCACTTTAGAACAAAAAGTAAAGAACAAATTAAACTAGAGTAGTTGAAAAAGAGAGTGAACACAAGCTACGAGGACTACGCCAAGTTTATGGCCGCAACCACAGCCCACTACCTAGATTCAAAAGCAAAATACGATCCGATGTCCATCTTTCTATCCTCAAAAATAGACGCCGTACCCTACCAGATATACGATTTTCAGAGACTGGTAAAAGAACAGAGAACCAACGGAAACATCAGAACCCTCATTGCATACGAAACAGGCCTGGGAAAAACCATACTAGTAGGAATGCTCATCAACGAACTCGTCACACAGAGACCTAACGACACCCCCCGACGACCTCAACGAATACTAATAATCACTCCTCCAACAGTTTTACGCCAATTCAAAGCAGAGATGGAGAATAAATTCAGCCTCACCTTCCACCAGTTCGACGCCAATAACCCCACCTACCCAGACAGGCTCATTGCGTCTATGGACACAGTAAAATTCGAACCATGGAAAACCAGACTAACAGAGCAGAACTGGGATATGATCATCGTTGACGAGTACCACCGAATATCACCAGACACCCTGAGAGGAAAACTATTCGAAAAACTAACCCGAAAAACAAGACACTTTATAGCACTAACAGCAACCCCACACGACGGAAAATCCGAAAGATACGAGTACAGAATGAACATCATAGCACCAAACCCCCTCGTCATTAGACGTACAAAACGACAGGCCATCGACATCAACAACAAGAAACTATTCGACCAGATATTGCATGAAGACAAAGAAGAGTTCCCGGTAACAAGCGAAGAACTTTCTTTCTACTCCAGAGCAGAAGACTATGCAAGAGAACGGTTCAAAGGCTCTGGAGCAGGAGCTCTAGTTGCAATAGTTATTGGCAGAGCGGTTTCCTCGAGCATTAGAGCAGGATTGAAGCTCTTAAAAAACAGACGAAGCAGACTAATTAGGGAAGAGTTTGAGGACACCGATAATGAGTTCTATAATGATCTACTAGAACGAGTCAACGAAGGAGAAGAACTGTCACAACAAGAAATTGATAATATTCTATCATCCAAACCAGAATCCCCCGAAGCCCTTCAGGCAGAGCTGGCGCTACTTGGTCCAGTAATCAGAGAAGGCGAAAACCTTACCGTTAACATGCCGATTGACAGCAAGGGTAAACACGTACTCGAAATGCTAGAGGAAATATCTAGTAGAGGTGAAAAGTGCCTAATATTCGCAAACTTCATTGCTACAGTCAACTACCTAATCGAGCTGCTTGAAAACAACGGGTACCATCCGCTTTCCATTACTGGAGGCGTACCCATGAATGAACGAAACAGAATAGTTGAACAAATAACCAAAGAAGATCGTTATACTGTGCTTGTTGGCACCGACGCTATGGGTGAATCCCTAAATTTACAGGCTGCAAGCGTTGAAATCAACTATGATGTTCCTTGGAGTCCAGTATCCTATATCCAGAGAGTGGGAAGAATATGGAGATTTGGACAGAAAACAAAACACCTCTTCATCCACAACTATTTACCCTCTTTTGATGTAGAACGCAGAGTCATGGAAGTAATGCTCAAAAAGATAGAGATCATAAACCATGAATTTGGCGAAGTGGGGCTCAGCGTGTATGGTCGGGAGCTGGGAAGCGTTGATGATCTGGTGAAAAGGGCGTATGGCGGCGAAGACATAGAAGAAACGATAGAGGCTGCTTATCAAGAAACTCGAAAGATAGGCCAGGAAATCCTTGAGGTGTTGAGGACAAGCATGACTTTACCTCAAGTTGTTAACGTTGAAGAACTTGAAAGAAGTAATGTAATTAACCTGAAGGACTCGTTTTCTGAGAGAGACCTCAAATCCTTCCTAAACTATTTAATTGAACTCGGGATAGGCGCTGGCCGTTTGCCTGATAAAGAATACGAGGAAAGCACATATCACGTTTTTAAGGATAACGATTGGATCAAAGTTCAATCCCTTTCCCTAAATGATGCTGGAGTAAAGTCGGCAATAGAACGGGCAATGAAGCTCGTTGAAGAAGACCTTGACGTTAAGTTTAATTACCGTAAGAATATGACAGGTCATCTTTCAATTTTTGAAACCCGTATTGATAATGTGGTGGTTTACTCTGAACCTGTTTTAGATACACCTGAAGGCATTCTAACTTACCGTGGTATTTTGGGGCTAGCCCCCGAGTTTACAGATAAACCCTCAGACATCTATTTTATGCCCCTGGAAGAATATTCGAAGAGAACGGGAGATTATTGGCTTGAATATCAACGAGCAATTTGGGGTGATGTTTTACAGGGTAAACGGGATGCTGTAATTCAGGAGAAGGATGAGTATCGTAAAGATTGGTTGAGAAAGGACCTCGAAAACTGGAATATGCAAGAACCAAAGAGTGTTGAGGTTGCACAGAAGGAAATACTCGGAACAGTGGAGTTTGTAAGTAGATGGTCGGAGGATACTTGGCTTTCTAGACGTAGAGTGGAACTGATTGGAATGGAGTCCGCCATGGAATATTATATTTCAAAGGGTTATACCGTGTCTGACGTCTCAATGGAGAACCGTGGGTATGATGTTCTATGCAAACGGCGTGATGGGATATTACGAGTTGAGGTGAAGGGTCTGAAGGTTATGCCAAATCCCCAGCTATCAAATAACGAGTATCGTGCAGCAGAATTTTACACAGATAGCTTTGTTCTATTCATCGTTAAAATTACGGATCAAGGGATAAATAAGTACGAGATATTTGATCCGATAAAAAATATTGATTTTACCGAGATCCAGAGACCTGTGTACATTGCTAAGGGATTTGAAACCTATCAAGTATAATCCCAAGCGCGCATGCTTAGAGTGAACCTCCTTTTGTCTGTACTCCGCTCACTGATGAAGGGGGCCCCGCAAAAAAAGATTTTAAATAGATATAATTCGGGTGAAAAAGGGAACCTTTTACCTTTAGAGCCCATTTTACGGTTCCCCTGACTTTCACTTTCCCCCGCTCTATTTTTGATAAAATATTTTCGAAAACCTATTGCGTAAAATACTCCATTTTACGCAAACCACCCCGAGTTACTTCAGGTCTAGGTTGAGTGAGAAGAATCGCAACTCATCCCATATTAATATAATTAAGGAGCTTGCCACAGGAACTCCGAAAGCAGAACACCCACCATAAAAGTGTTCCTTCAGCCATCAGAGCGCAGAGAGAGCCGAAGGTCCCAGTATCTCATCAGGACACATTACCGATATGGAACAATCCCTTGGAAGGGAGGACTGACATGTCGTCCTATAGGACGCGATGTCCTAGGACACATGTCCTAGTACCCAACGGGAACAGAGTTCCAAAGACAAAGAGAACACTATTCAGCCATATACACCAATCGGAACATTCAGCATAGCGAACATGTATGAATGGATAGGAACAATCAAACGCCTTTCTTTGCATCTTGAGAACCCACACCAGTAAAAACGGAAAGGTCCTTCAGAGTTCTTTGTCAACTCTGCCTGACCAACGCAGTTTCATAAACCTCACACCCCTAAGACTATGAGTTTTGCTTAAGAACGGGGGCAGTCTTCACGAGATGTGATGAAGGATCTATTCGAGTATCTGGGTAAATTCCCCCTTGATCACCATGGAACCTCAGGGGTTTCAGCCATCTCGGTAGTGAAAGAGGCGGGGATCTCCATGGAGGAGCTGTGGGAGATAACACGGAAGGTTAAGTGCGAGGGTTTCCTGGACTGTGTGACAACTAATGTTCCATGTGCTGAAGGCTTACTTTCCGTGACTATCACGCAGCGAGGATGGCTCTGGCTTAAAGGCGAGGATTACTCACACCTTCCCCCAGGACGAAAGAAGATCTATAACCTACTTTGAGTGCGCACTCGTAAAAAGACCCATACAAACACGCACGAGCATTTTTTATAATATACAATCTTTGAACTTGATGAGAAAAGATGAAAATTATGAGAGAATGTTCTCAGCAAGAAGTATTGGATCACTGGCGAAAGTCATATGGTTATAAGACCATCTTTTTTCGATGCGATATCCTTGAAAGAGTTCAAAACGATCTTGAATGGTTCGAAGTAGAAATTGAAGAAGAGGATATAGAAAAAATATTTATCATCTCCTCTGACGATTGGGGACCAAGTGATGCGAGAATTACGACAAAGTTCAGAGTTGTTGAGGTAGCTGAAAATTTAATAAAAGGTATTCGTGACACCCGGATAATGCCAAAAATAATAGAATATAGAAAGAAGTTTGAAGAGGAAATCGATTCAATTGATAAAAAATTTATCTTAATAAGCTCGAGACTTGAAGGTAATTTTACCATTCTTGATGGCAATAAAAGGTCTGTAGCATTACAAAGTATTGATCAACTGATTGGGACCATAATATATCTAGGTGTTTCTGAAAGCGTAAATAATTGTGTTTGTGCTCGTTATGCGAGAAGTTCTTGAATCAGACGTGAGCTACATGGGTCCACGCGCGGTGATGCGTCCCATTGACTGTACATTTCGCTTTATGGTATAATGCGAAACCCCTACAGGGGAAAACTCATAATGAGTTTTATCTATCTTTCAAGGCATAGGATGTTGATTTCAAGCCAATAGTTTTATGCTTTCATGGGTGTTTTGCGATAGTCATGGGAAATTGATGTATATTTCGAGGATAAAATGGGTACGAAAAGCGGAAAAGGAGAGAGTTTTAAGGGGTTTTTGCGATTATTATAAGTGTAATTGGAGGTCGTTTCGTGGGGAAATTAGGGAAAACAGTGGTAGATCAAATACATACCCTGTTAGAGCAAGGGTTTAACAAGACAGAGGTCGCGAGCAAATTAGGTATCAACCGGAAGACCGTGGCCACTTACGCGGTCGACACCGGGCCGTCTCTTGTGCAGGTGGACTTTGGGAAGGTGAGTCTATCCCTGGACGATGACATCACCAGGCTTCTCTACGACATGCAAGGCGTCATGGGTGCTCCGTCTATTATTGGCGCGGTCAAGCAGGCCTACCAGAACGAGGTATCGCTGGCTCGGCTTCGGGTGACGCACTGGGAGGTATATTCGGGTGGTGACGAGGGGTTCACGGCTGAGGCAATGATCCAGCATCTTTTGAGTTTCATCGACTATCAGGAGGATGAGTTAAAAGACAACATGAAGTCTCTTCGCGATGCCGAGGCTGAAATTGAGAGGCTGACGGAGCTCGCTGAGGAAAAATTTGAGGAGGGCCTCGAGGAGGGGCGTCGGGACAACGCCATATATGTTCGATGTGCATACTGTGGGAAACCATATCAGGTGACACCCCTCAGCGAAACCCATAGGGAGATCACCAAAGCGCTACTAGACCTTGGATGGGGTCACGCGGCTTGTGTGAGTAGAGATGAGTATCAGCGTGGAGCTGGTTCTCGGGCGTTGGGGGCGGCACTTAGTTTTTGACATTCAGGGAATCCATCAATGTTTCTGCCCGATTCCACACTTTTCCTGTTAACGGGGTGTTAACAGACCAAGCTCTTCTACTTTTAATTTCAAATTAGAACTGCTTATTTTTCCAGTGAAACCCAATTTAACTACCTTATTGTATAGGTTATTGAGTTCTTCCTTATCAGTTGTCTGCTTTCTTGGCTTTCTCTTAAATTTTTGTTCAGTTGCGAAACTGAGTTTCGCAATTTCTCTAACTAAACTCCAACCTCGGACTAATCCGAGGTCAAGTCAGAGCCTGAACCCGAAGAACTCCAACCTCGACAAATGTCGAGGTTGATCCAGATAAAGCATTTTTGACATTTCTTTTCGGGGATTCAAGGGTCTCCAGTCTAAGAGCAGTATTCTTATTTTTTTCTAAGCACGTTTTCCAAATGTTCACGAACATACGCACGCGCGCAGTGTGCTCGGGGTTCACGCCCCGTGTAGCGAACGTAGTCTTACCTTCTCAATCTCGATGTGGTTAAAATTTATCCCCCAAACCCCCTACGCCTCTCCACGACTCCCCGACTCTCAGCCACAAATTCTCTCTCTCATCCATCCACACTCTCCCCCACTCTCTCCTATTACACCCACACAATTTTCTCAGAAGGGAAAAATATATTGCGCACATTTCAGGTATTAAATTTTAAATAGGTATAAAATTACATTTAATCTGTGACTCAATTACAAGTTTTACACATTGTTGGAGCAATCGATCTTGTAACAATATTGGAGTTAGTATTTTTTGGATTTTTTCTTGGAACTGTGACCGCTAATTATTTTGAAGGTTTTTTTGGATTAAATAAATTCGAGGAAATGGGTGAAGGACATCGCAAAGAATTATTGGCCTTTTTTAGAGCCTTGGCTTCTGACACTAGCATAATCATAAGATCATTTAATAAAAGTAAATTAGATTTTAGAGCAAACAATAAAGCAGTATCTTTAACTATTCATTTTAAGAATATTCCTTGTTATATAGTATTAAATCATGCAAATTGTACAAGTCAAATATTAAGTAAGTTACCGAGAGACTTAATTAAATTAGTAAGATACTTAGGGGAAAATCAGATACCAGAGGACATTATATCCATGCAGTTATATTTTGATACTGTTTTGATGAGGTGGAAATATTTATTTATTCCATCTAGAGAATCTTATGGAAATTACATAGATAGATATATTGATTTAATAGATGGAAAAATATATCCAGTATTTTCTGAAGATGATTTTTTAACTAGATTTAATCCTCCAACGGAGGATTCCTTAAAATTCATTATAACTCATTTCGATAAGCGTTGATATCTATTTTGCGCGCGCGACGTACGCTCTCTTTATTCATCTACACAATTCTCAGAAAGGGAATTGGGGCACAGGCAAGAAGGATCTGAATGTAAAAAAGTGTAATCAGTCATCCCTAACAAAGACACAATTCCTCTCACGCAATGTATAGGGAATTTATGTTTCACACTTTTTCTATTGAACTTGAAGCCTCGGAGGATATTCGCTTTCCATAGTCCATGATGTTCCCCACGAATCAAAATCAACTTGTATGAAATAGCCTCTGAAAGCCCACCCTGTTTTTTGAGCTGCATTAAACGTCACTGTGGCAACTCCCGATTGCCCCTCATCTAATGACACCGTGAATGATTGGGTTACATGATCTTCATCGGATAAGTAAGGAATGTCTTTCCTTACACGCACGGTAATTGTCCCAGAAACTAAGCCTCCATTTGCCATGATCTCAACATTAGCTATTACGGTTTGGTCTTGCTGACATGAGGTAACTATCTGATCATTAACAGTCCACCAAACATCGACGATTGATGGGGTACCCTCCCTTGGTTGTTCAGGTTCCCGAGAAAAACAGCCAAGATGTTCATGAACAGCCAGCCAAAACGCCTAGTATTTCAAGAACGCCTGTGTTCACCGGGGACCCTGCTAGTTTTAGATTAGCGTTCTGAACAAACTCAGGCAGAACGGAGATGTTCTCCTTCGTAAAATATGAGTGAAAACCATAAAGTATCTCTATCTCGAAAGACCCGAGGAGCGCTCCCCCGTCTCATTTATGGTACCATTAAAACCCCAGCAGACACATTCAGGCTCTGGATCGACCTCCACAATAGTAGAGGTCAGAATTACTCAATGTCACACGTGAAACAATTGGTGATCCCAGCCTCTGCGTTTGCAGAGGGTCAGACTTAGTCCTAGATCAGGTCAGAAAATGAAAGATTTACCAATCATAACAAAACTTTAAAATCTCTCCTCGCGCGCTGAGAGAAAAATGGTACCATTACTAGACCGCCTCCTCTTCTGCCCTAACAAGTTTCATCGGGGTATTGCAGTTCCTGCACCTTACTATTCGACCCACATCTTGCTCATCGTAGTCGAAATCCCTCCAGCATTTTGGGCACGCTCCATAGTAGAGTGTGTTGCTATGTTTTCTTCTGAATATTTCGACCTCGAAGATTCTTTCAGAATGTAGGATTTCTTCCTCTTCCTCCTTGGCTTCCTCGGATAGGCTATCGATTAGGCTGTTAAGGCTCTTTTCAAGATCGTCCCATAAGGGGTCCTCGTAAACGGCACCCAAGTTTTCCTTGGCCCTCTTCTCTTTCTCTTTGAACCTCTCCAGCGCGTCTTTGCCATAGTATTTTTCGATGGCGTTCCGGCATATCGTCTCCCCCGCCTTCAGAGTTTCGTCGTTCTTGAATAGAGCATTGGACTCGCATTTTCTTCGACCATGGCTGTCCATATAGACCCAATCTCTAGATTCTCTGCCAGATCCTGTTTTCAGGTTGTCTATCCACATCAGACCGTATTTGTCTACATCCTCGGCGTTGAGGCCAAACCGGTGCACCTCCAGGTTCAAGGGTTCCCACCCCGTTCCCCCCGACACGTCGAATAGCCCCTTCTTGAAGGTCTCGGTTATTTTGATGCCAGCTGGATCGTGGTCGTAGAACAGAAGGAGGACGGGTTTCAGGCCCCTCTTCTCGGCCTTCTTACTGAGGATGGCAATATGAGCCCTAAGAAGAATAGGGTACCATCCCTTGCTGGACACGATGGGGATATGGTACTCGTCGCAAACTGGCTTGAACAGGTTTCGGATGTCGCCCTTCTCGACGCACATCATGAGGTAGTACTCTTCGTCTTCCCAGTAGTCGGTCGTGTAAGAGGGCAGGCTATCCAGCAGTTTCTTGATGTCTTTCTTGAGATTTATAATCGAATCCGCGGGGTTGGCAGCTTCGTGGATTCCGGCGAAGCGTCTGGTTAAATCCTGATCTGCTGCGACGAAGTCGATTGGGAGAAGTCCCAGCTTGCGGCAGTCGTTGATCGCCTTCTGGGCCTTGCTGAACTCTCCCTTGTCGATTAGGCGGAGGCCCTCGAAGAGGTAGCACCAGCCCCTCGAGGAGTACTTTATCCTTTTGGTCCTTTGGGCATCTATAGCCTTTATCTCTTGGGCGAAGTCCTTCAGCCTCTTCACGTAGGTATCGTTCTTCAGGTTCCCGCTTGGAACCCATGAGACGGGTTTAGGAGGTGGAGGAGACCTGTACACCCTCGGTGTCTTAGGTATTGGCAGGATCTTGTCGAAGGCTCTCTCAATTAACTCACTTATGCTGTCACTCATATAGACCACTCTTCCCGTAGTTCAGCCACTTCAGAACCGGGCAGACAAGGTGAGCCATAACTGTGACCGGAGACTTTTCGGTTATACCCACCCTTCCGAGGCGATATTTGATGTCGAAAAGCCGAGAGAAGATGTTCTCCATCGAGGCCATGAAGTTGACGCATTGGAACACCTGCAAGCCAAGTTCATCGTCCTCCCTCCTATCGAACACGGCGAGCTCGACCAGGAACGGGAAGTCAGCTAAAGAATATCCCAAGCGAGCGTCCCTTCCCCTTCTCCCCTTCATAACCGTATACCTCAGCCGTTTCCACCCATGCTGTTCTTTCACCCTCTCAAACCTCTCCTCGCCCACGATGCCAAGGACCTTGGGTACGCTCCTCTTCGCGATGGGTTTGGCTACCTCCCGCATTATGGAGTAGAGTCTCCCAACATCCTCTTTGGATAATCCCTGTATCTGCACGGTGGGGAAAAATTGCACGTGGCCACCAACCTGGGAATCATGATTTCCGGCGTTGTTGAGCTCCTGCAGTTTTTCCTTTACGCCTTTCTGAATCTTCTTTGAGGTGAATCCCCTGAAAAGTGATATGAACTCCCTGAGCTGGGTTTCAGGGCGCGCTCTCACGAAGTCGATGAACAGTGTCTCGAACTGCTTGGGTTCATACCAGAGTATCGAGGTTTCTTTCCTCAGTGGTGGAGTCGGAGCTGGCTCTCCGAGTTTGCCTTCCATGTCCCACAAGTTATAGACAAATTTTATGGTGGGGTTGACTATGCTCGTGGCGAAGATTACGCTGTGAATGGAGTCACGCTCTAGGATGGGCTCGTCCGTGGCCTCGCGCAGGTAGTTCCTCGTCCCCGAACGGTCTATGGGGAATTTCACCGTGAACGAGTTGAAGCCCTTGTCTTCTATTTCCCTGGTAATGATTTCAGAGTCTATGAACTCTCGGATTCTGTCAGGCTTCAGGTTTATGGTATACTCGGCTTTGTGGCTTCTAACGAGAATCTCTGGTGGTGTTAGCTTCCTTGCTTCAGCAAGGGCATAAGAATATCCGTAGAGACATTTTAACGCGTTTCCCAGATAGCCCCTGCTCACCCTCAGGAATCCACGCTTCGAGCTGGCTTTATTCCCAAAATCAAGAATGAGCTTTAGCTCTTCGAGGCTTATCTGCTTGCTCCCGTTGTCTCCAACGATCACCTCATCGAACTCGCCCACGGTCCTAATTTCAACAAATATCTCGGTCGCATCCGAATCTAGGGCGTTTGCGACCATCTCGGCGACGGAGAATTTCAGGATCTCAGAGACTGATATACCCGTTCTCTTCCTCAGATCGTCTAGGATAACGAAGTCGAGGCCACGCCCTGCTCCAGGCCGGATAAGGTCTGCAAGTTCGGCCATTTCAGGTGCCCTCCTTTATCGAAACGGTACCGTTTAGGTAGGAAGCTATCTCCGACCACCCGCTATGCGAAGAATAATGAGGCCTATTAATGATGTGCTCCCTGAGCCGATAGTAGACTCGAAACAGGATCGCCGCCGTCCGCAAGTCATCCTTCTCCTCAACAAGGCGGAGTAGCCTATGATACACGGCCACCATGACGGGGTCCAACTCGACGCCGTTGAGTCGGTGACGCCGCTCAGTAGAGTACTGTACCATCATTGGCCCTCCTGTTGAGGTATTGGCTCCGTTGTATCAGTTGAAAGGTCGAAGTCAGTCGCTTGGATCAATCGCTCATGAATGATGTCCACATACTGCTTTTCCTTCTCGATTAGCACGAAGTCCCGCTCGAGCTCTAGGGCCGCGATGCCCGTCGAGCCGCTGCCTGCGAATGGGTCGAGGACGATGTCGCCGGGGTTCGAGCTGATTCTGATCCATTTCTTAAGAATGGAGACGGGCTTCTGCGTGGGGTGAACCCGTCCAGCCCCCGCGACGATAGGGGCCTCGATAAAATTGTGCATCTGAGCCTGCCCTTGCCAGTTGAACGTATGACCGCTCCCCTTAGTGGCGAACAATATATGCTCCGTGCTCATACAGTACGTGTACTTGCGCACCTGAGGTCTAGGATTGGTTTTATGCCACGTAATCAGCGTGCGTATCGAAAAACCCGCCCTCTCAAGAATATCCCGGAAGGAGGAGATGAACCGGTCGCTTATGAAGACATAAAGGCTCCCACCCTCCTTGAGGACGCGGTAGAAATCCGCCGCCCATCGCCCGAACTCCTCAAGCGGATTCTCCACTACATCCCAAGAGCCCACATCCCTCTTCATCGGTGTCCTTCCGGTCAGCTCTATCTCCTCTGAACGGGGGAGAAACATAGGCGGATCCGTAACGATAAGGTCGATACTGCCATCCTCTATCATGCTCATGCTGTCGTCATGGTAAACCCGGTAGTCAAGGGACTTCGCCTCGCTCAGGAGGGCGTTCCGCTCCTCCTCCCGCCTGATCTCTCTGAGGCGGCTTTTGGCCTGTGATTTATACTTGAACTCCTCGAGCTTGGGATGTTGTTCTAGGGCGTCGGCCAGTTGGATATCTGCGATTATGAGAGCCTTAGATTCTTTCAGTAGATCAGCAGTCCGCTTGTACGACCAGGGAACTGGGTCAGAATCTGACCCAGTTAAGAGATCAGTCCTCTGTCGCTCTTTGGCGCTGCCATATACATCCCTGAAAAGTCTGTCGATCTCAGCTTTTTCCTTCACCTCGTCCTGCCAGGTGAGATTCTCACGCTCCGTGTTCTCATGTAGTTCTGCGAGCTTGCTCTCCAACGAATCCAGTTGGAGGATTGTGCATTCAACCACTTCCCACCCAAGCTGGCGATAGGCCTCAAGTCGGCGACGGCCAGTAATAATGTTGAGATCTGTGTCGACGCATATGGGATTGAGGAGGCCCACCCTCTCGATGCTACTTTTGAGTCCGGTAAGATCTCCCAGAACTGATCTATATCTATGACCGACTTTTATCGACCCGATGGGGATCAAGCGCGTGCGCGTGGTCATACCTCCTCCTCCAGCAGAATGCGAAGTTTGGCATCCATACCCATGAAGATGAAGCGTCTATCTCCGCGTAGCGCCTGATTGGCAGTCTCAACGGTGTAGCCACCGTCAACGAGAGCACGAAAGAGACCCCGCTGCGGCATGCAGCCTCCGTTTTCCTCGAGAATCTCGATAGCGTCGGTGAAGAGTTGATCCTCGTGGTCACAAGGGATTTCAATTTTTTGCGAAGCCTCGGGATCAGGCACGGTCGGCACAGGAGGCACGACCTCTATACCCCCCTCCCAATCCACTAGACTCTCCTTAGGATATGATAGCGTGCCTACCGTGCCGAGCGTGCCGACATTCAGCCTCAACCCTATCCAGCACCGTTGGGGCTTCCCTCTGATCTTACGTTTACTCTCTAGGACCCCTGCGAGTCTGGCTTTAATCTCCGTGGTGAGAGTGCCCTTAGTCACAGTAGTATAGCCTTTGGTTTTGCAGAATTCATGGTAGGCTTGGTAGACAGCATCTTTGGATGCGACGCCGGACGGTTCGAGGACGATTTTCTCATCGATGAATGCGGTGATGGGGTCGCTCATGGACTCGTATAGTTCCTGCAGTTCATCGGCAGTCATGGACTTGGTGAAGTTGCCGTTCTCCTGGAGCCTACGGAGTCCGAGGAGGGCCCAGTTGAGTAGTCCACTGAGTTCCTCTGAGGTAGTGAGTTTGTCGAGAATCTGAGGGTCGCGGTTGGGTCCCTCGAATTTGTTGGGGAAGACGAATAGGAGCCAGCGGCGGAAGAATGCTAGGGTCTTGTCCGGGGTGGTGGGCAGCGTGTTGCACAAGAATGTCAGTTTGGCGTGGTTGGTGTAGTAGAAGGGGTCCCGGAACTTCTTTTCGGCCATTATGCGGTCGTGGCCTGTCAGCGACTTGAAGGTGCCTGTGCGCTTCAGTTCGTCGCTGGCGATCTCGGGGCTGATATTCGCTAGCTTCCCGTAGAGTTCGCTGGTGGCGAACCTGCTGGAGACGAGTCGGTAGAGGTTGACGTGGCTCACGTTGTCTGGTCCGAGGAAGGCGTTCATGAGGTCTTGTAGAGTGGTTTTGCCGTTGGCGCCGTCCCCGATGAACATAGCGGCCTTGTGGTAGATCATGTTCTTGTAAAGGTGGTAACCGAGCCACTCTTGGAAGGTGTCGACAGAATCGGGGATCACCTCGCCGAGGAACTTGAGGATAGTCGGGCACTCTGCGTCGGGATCGTACACGACGGGGAGAGCGGCCTTGGCGTAGAAGGTGTGGTTGTGGTTCTCCAGCTCGCCGGTGTCGACGTAGAGGGCGCCGTTTATGACGACGAGGAGGTTGGGGTCCTCGACGAACTCCTCGGGTTGGATGTAGGTGTCGATCAGTGTCAGGTATACGACCTCGTTGACGTATGCGGTCTTGGAGCGCTTCTTGAGGGCTCTCTTTGCTTCCTCTTTGACGTAGGCGATGCCGTCGGGTTTGTAGATGCCAAGGTTGTGTTTGTAGTGCCATATGGTGTCGCCTCCCCTCTCGGTGATGGGTGTCAGCAGGCGATTTTCTAGTTCGTCGCCTGTGATGAGCTCCACAAGTTTCATTGGAATGAAATTGCCCTTGCCGTCGAAGAAATCGCTGGGGAGACTCATCCTCAGCGTCTCCCCTGGGTCAGCTTCTTCCTGTTTAGGAGGCGTTTGTCGCGTCCGCTGAGGGTGATCTCGAAGCCGTCGACGAGAACTTTTCCGTACTGCTCTAGGCCCGCCAATAACTGTGCCGACTCTCTTCGGATCCCTCCATCCTTCGTTAAGGCGAAGGCCCAGGCCCACCCATCACCCGGGCCCGCTGCGCCTCCTCCGGCCTTGTTTGACCGTCGCCAATCGACGCCTGAAATATCAATATCAAGCGGCATTGCCTCAGATTCGTCTGACGGCTCCCTCATGGAGGGCTTCAGGCGTGGCGTAGGCTTCTCAGAGGTGAAGCCCGCCAGGCCTACCGATCTTAAGCGAGTCTCCAAGTCGATGAGCTCATCCAGGAGCCGCAGATACTCATCGGCGTCGAGTGTGATGGGGTTCTTTTTTTCCGTCACTCCTGGTCACCTCCCAGCAGTCCATCGGTGACGCTCATTGCTGAACCTCCGTGATGGTTACAAAGGCATGGAATCCCCGGGGTTCGGATCTTAAGAGAGGGCTGAGAATGATACGACCTTTAAAAGCATCCGCTAATACGTCTTGAACACCGGCTACCCCATTGGTCGTTGGGCCGGTTATCTTGACCCGGACGCTGTTCGTGTCACTTGAATAGTCCACTTGTTTTAGGCGCGTTTTTTCCTCTTGGTTCATAGCTTGTTGTACCTCCTGGTATCTTCTTGAGCCCCGTGTGTGGGGGATTGAAATTAGAGAGCAAAGGCGATGCTTTTCGATAGCCATCGCTTCGGACTACGATGCGGCTAGGGGAGTCAGCCCGCAAGATGCTAACCTTTCGGTCAATCAGGGAGTTCAAAGAGGCCAGGTCAGCTGAGAGGCTGAGCGGGATCTGAACGGTGAACCCCTCAAACTGTAGAGTGCCCTCAGTGAGGTCTACGTGATGGAGTGTCCCACGAACCTCTTCCCATGGTTGAAGCCAGAACGTACGGGGAGGCGAGGCTTTACTCTCAGCTTCCTTCAGATGGGCAGATGAATGGACCTTCTCCTTGCCAACGAATCCCGAGTCGTGCTTGGAGCTCATCTTCTTATCCAAGCTAGTTGAATTATGAAATTTTATAAAGGTTTTTAGCATTAAGCCCATTATATCCCTTTATATGATTAAATAGGTTGAAATAGGGGATATTATCGATATCAAACACCAAATATCACTGTACGAGTGAGCGCATCAATAAAAACTAGAAGGCCAGGCTGCAAGTGAGACAGTTGATCAGATTATTCCAAGTCGTGGGATAGCTGCTAGGTAGGCCTTTCTGAGTTCGTCAGGATCGATATGGTCATAAATATCGATGGCTTCTCCTCTGGAGTCTCCTCTGATTTCTTTAATGAACTCTCTACTCATGCCGTTTCGTCGTAGATGTGTTGTGAGCCAGTGCCTGAAATTGTGTGGAGAGAAATGATCTTCGAGTCGTGGGCTCCCCGAATCGTGCAAGCCTAGTCGCTCAGCATGCTTAGTAACTAACTTGTAAACGATGTTCCTCCCGATTCGTTTGCCCTGCTCTCCAATAAACAAAGCCTTCTCCCCAGGCACTGCATAACCACTCCTAACCCTGAGCCATCGAGCAAGAAGAACCGCCGTCTCCTCGTCAAAGAAAACGTACGGATTACTCCGTTTCCTCCGTTTTTTCAACTTGATGTAATTCTCGCTCCAATCAATATCATCCACATCAATGCCTATGAGAGCCCCCCTGCGAATACCTGTCTTCGCAAACACAGTCATGATCGTTTTAACGCGAATCTCCAAAACGCTGTTGATTAGCAGCGACATCTGCTCGACCGAGAGCAACTTTCTCCTCGACGCAACCTGGCTCTTCTTGTAAGTTTTCAAGTATCTGGATCTGAACGATGGAACCGGATTCACACTGTGCAAGTCCTCGTAGACCAGGTACTCGTAAAAACTGGATAGAGCTGAGAAATAACTTTTGATAGTCTTCTGTCCCACTCCACGTGTGTTTCTAAGATATGTGAGAACTTTCTTGAGAACGTTCTTATCCACGTCTCTGAAACCGAAACCCTGGGAGTCTAGATACCTGGCTATGGTTCTGAGATTGGACCGGTGACTCCGAATAGTCTCCGGGCTGTAATCCCGTACCTCACAGTCATCCACGAATCCTGAAATAAGGCTCCATTCATAGGGTAACTCCAGATTGGGCTGAAAGCTCTGCTCAGTCATTCCTGCCATATCCAACCTTTCGACGTAGACCTCACGAGGCCATAACGCTCAAGATTCTCCAGCTGGACTGAGATGGCTTTCACCGTTTCCTGTTCTCTGGGTTTCACGCCGAGGCGTGACAGTATTTCGTCACTGTTGTGCGAACCTGGCTCACGGACGATCTCAATGAGCCTCCGGTCGTACTGCCTGATTCCCGTGAACGATTCCGCGGTGAACATCTGGGCTCTGTAAAGTCGAAGGTCTTCCTCGAGTTTCTCCACCAGGAGCTCGAGGTGACCTATTCTCCTCTCTTTGTCTTTCAGGGTTTCATTGAGTTTGATTATCTCATCGAGAAGGGAGCTGCGTGTTTTGTAGTCGCTGTCTTCCTCTGGTAAGAGGGAGTTCTCGACATGTTCCGCTACGAATTTTGAGATGCTGGTTCCAGCCTGTTTCGCTAATGATTTCCATCTATTGACTGCATCATGGGAGGGGAGGTAGACGTAGATTGCTCGTTGTTTGATAGTCTCAGTTTTTCCCATTGGTCTCGAGACTTGCATATACAGGATGACATATATATTTTACCAGTAAAATGGTGCGGGGGGTGGGACTCGAACCCACGAAGGACTAGTCCATCAGGTCCTAAGCCTGACCCCTTTGGCCACTCGGGAACCCCCGCCCAGCAACCAATACAACCCCCCGAACCAGATTAAAGCATTACCCAGACCCACACACAGACTACCCGGACACCAACACGCCCTCAGGCCGCACCCCGAGAGACTCATCCAGCCCCTCCCCCCTCAACAACCCCGCCACCTCATCCCCCACATCCACAGTACTCGACCCAC
>JAOZHO010000016.1 GCA_026014875.1 Candidatus Bathyarchaeota archaeon
CATTTTATGCGCCACCGCCAGCCGATACAGGAAATAATATAACTCCCGGGTGCGCCACCACTCGACCTCGCCTATCCCGCTCCCGAGCCCCACCTGCTTCTGGAGCGGGTTGAGCGTCTTCGTGCTCTGGTCCACCCTCATCAGTTGTCTGGCGTATTCCTTCTCCAGCGTGAGTTTGAACTTGTCGAGCTCCTTCACGGCGTCCTTGATGTCCTGGAAGTTCGCGCAGAACACATCCATGCGGAGCTTCGCCGCCGCCCCGTCCCCGCTCGCCATAGCGTCCCCTATCAGCGACCAAAGTTTTAACCTTTCATCTTTAATTGTTGGCATTAGCTTCCCCCCTCCTTGGATTGTGCCAAAAGCTCGTGCCTTAATCTTGCGACCATATTAAATTCTCGAAGCATTAACAAAATTCCCGCCACCATACCAGCAATGCCGATGCCCATGAACATTAGGTCAGAAATGAGATTCGGGGGGGATATAAAAGCATAGTTAAACGAAATTAGCCCAAACAGCATCACTATCCAGAACCCCCCCGTGCGATTCGTGGCTAGGGCTAATTTCTGTCCCGTTGTTAATTCTTTATTGACGACTTTATCGATGACTTTATTCACCTTTTTTTCCCGTTCCCTCGCCGTTCGCCACCGTTCTAGCAGACCCATCTCAATCACCCCCCCCTCATCGCCTTGATCCGCCTTCGTTTCATCGAATTAAACAGAACATAACCAGACAACGTCCCCCATGCTAAACACACGGCGATGCTAACTATCCAAACTAGAATATTGAATTTTAGAACGACTAGGAAGGCGACCGCTAAAAAGATTATCGCCATTCGCGCTAGATCAATTGTCAGGGATTTATTCATTGTTCACCCCTTCTTCATCGCCTTGATTCGCCCGACTGTCTCCGTGAGCAGCCCCTTCGCCGCGACCTCGAGGTTCCTACGATAAAGGCAGTCCGCCGCGAACCACTTGTCCAGCGTGACATCCTCGAGCCCGTGCGCTTGTAGCATGCGCGCAATCTGGAGGGGCTTGTCATGGGGGTTGAACCGCTGCAAGCGCGCGATCTCCCCCGCCGGGTCCGCCTGCATCCGCTCGATTCGGTCGCCGGGGATGTCCTTCAGGTCGCCAGTCTTGCTCCCCATCCCCTCGAATATGATGCGTAGGTCCCGCTTCATGGTGCGCTCCTTCATCTCCTCCATGATGGAATGATCTAGCCCGAACGCTTCCACGATCTTCCTCGAATACGGCCCCTCGGCTGGGTTCGCGCCCAGTCCCTTGAGCTTGGCGATGAATCGCTCGGATGGTCCCTTCAAGTCGTCCCTGCTGACGCCGAGATACCAGCTCGTCGAATGCTTGTCGAAGTCGGGCGAGCCCCTGTCGGCCTGGAACTTCTGGATGACATCCCAGAGGTTCACCTTGCGAGTTTTTGACATTTTCATACACCGATGCTAGGGAGGAACCCGCCGCTCCCGCCCAGGACCTCGCCTGCGATGAACAGGGCCACCGCCCCGCCTATCATCATGATGACGACCGCTATCGCTATCTTCTCCCAGTCGCGCCCCTTGATGACCTCCCCCTTCGCCAGCGCGCGCTCGTGAGTAATCAGGCTCTCCAAGTCGTCGGGTCCAGCCTCGTAGACGGACTTCTGGAGCTCGCGGTAGTGGTCGAAGTTGGCCGTCTCCCCCACGATTGTGCCCGGATTGTCCGACTTGGTCGACTTACTTTTTCTTGGCATGTTTTTCCTTCTCCTTTTTCTTCAAGCTCGTGTGTCCGGCCTCGACGACACTGCGGGCTTTGGCGATGTCCTCCATCTTGACCGTGTGGGATACCCCCTCGATGCCTATCATCACCCGCTTCCCGGACATCCAGTATTTGTCGCTCCCCTGAGTCACGCGCACCACGCCCCAATCTGGCAATGCTTGATAGCCCTGCGCCTTGTCGAACGTGAGCAGCGGCACGATCTTCCCCGTCTTCTTGACCCACAGCATTGGGGTCTTCCCAGGCTTCCCGGGCTCCATGAACACCCAAGCGCCAGACGATTTTATCCAGAACCCGATGCCGATGACCGCCGCCATGAGTATGACGATGGCGAGCGATGGCGAGAACTGGTAGTACACGATGCCTGCCCCCGCCGCGACCCCGACGAAGATTTTCATCAGCATTTTCATCCAGCCTCCTTCTTCTCGACCGTGCGGGAAAAAATCCACCAACCACGCTTGACCTTCTCCTCGCCGGGAATCATCGTCTGCTTCATCTCGGACCTCGTGGTGACCTGCGCTATGCGCTCGAAGCCGTCGACGCTGCGGGTCAGCGTGAGCTCCGTGACCATCCTCGCCATCCGCTTGCGCGCCATGTGTGGCTGCCCGTGCTTGTACCAGAGGGCAATCACGTCGAAGTAGTCGAGGTATCTGCTGATGTCCGCCCGCTTGATGTTCGCGAGGGCCAATGACCTAGTGAGCATGGGCTTGTAGTTGTCGAACTCGTCCTTGTATTTCTCGGGGATGTCGAGGTTGAGCAGGTAGTCCATGACCGCCGCGTACTGGGGGGCGAAGGCTGGGGGGACCGGACCCTGTACGTACTCCTCCTCGGCGGGCACTGGGGGCCTGCTCACCAACCCCCCATCGACCTTTCCACTCGGTTCCGCTATGGTATGCGCCCCCTGAATCTTTCAGTCAGTGCCTTGAACGCCATTATGAAAAGATAGACGAAGCACAACAGCCCCAGCCCCATGAAAAAGTAGGTCAGGGGCGCGGTGCCTGTAATCTGCTGGATGCCCTCGGTCGCCACGTATGTGCCAGCGTTGTCGACGTAGTAGATGTACGGGACCTCCGTGGTCGCAACGCTCCCAGCGGACACGAACCAGGAAATCAGAGCCAACATCCCGAAGATCGGCATCTCCTTGTCGCTGAGGAGCATCATCAGGGTGAAGATAATCCCCATCCCCACCACCAAGACGGTCATGCCGATGTACATTTTACCACTTTAGCCTCGTTTTCGGGTTTTAATTAACATAAACCGTTTTTACCCAGCTA
>JAOZHO010000017.1 GCA_026014875.1 Candidatus Bathyarchaeota archaeon
AGCAAAACAGTAGCCATTCAGTAGCAAAACAGTAGCCATTCAGTAGCAAAACAGTAGCCATTCAGTAGCAAAACAGTAGCCATTCAGTAGCAAAACAGTACCAAAACAACACCAAAACAAACCAGAAAAACCCGCCAAACAACAAAAAAACCCACAAAACAACCCCAAACAACCACCCCCACGAAAATAAAAAATGCAGCCACCGCCCCCCACACCAACCCCCAAAAGAGAAACCAATTTAAGAAACGAAGAACACGACACCCGCCATGAACCAACTCACACCCCGACAAATACGGAACCTCAAGAAACAAGCCCACAGCCTCAAACCTCGAGTCCAGATCGGGAGAAATGGCATCAGCGAGGCCACCTTCGCCAACATCGACAAGGTCCTCAACGACCACGAACTCATCAAGATCAAATACCTGGTACACAAAGCCGAGAGGAAAACCATCACCGCCAAGATCGCCGACAAGACAGGAAGCCACATCGTCCACGAGATCGGCAACACGGCAACCCTCTACCGCAGAAGCACCGACTACTCGAGAAGAACCATCAAACCCGGGAAACCCTAATCCCTCACCGACATCAGCACCCGATAACCCCCGCCCCGAGCCAACACCTCGACGCCCCCGAAAGCATCCTCCATCATCGACGCCAACGCCTTACCCCCTTTCCTGGACTGAACCACAACCTGCAGGCTCCCCCCCGACTCAAGGTGAACCACCGCACCCTCCACAAGAGGCCCCACCACCCGCCTCAACCCCGCTGAGATCGGAGGATTCGAGAGCACCACCCCGAAACGCATCCCCTCCACCGGCTCGTAGAGATCCCCCTGCCTCACCACGGCCCCCTCGACCCCATTCCTCTCCAAGTTAAGCCTCGCCAAAGAGACCGCCCGCTCATTAATATCGGTCATCCAGACCTCGAGCCCCGGCGCCAACCTCCCTGCGACCACCCCCACCACCCCGTATCCGCAACCCATATCCAGGACCCGCCCCTCCCCTGGCAACACCATCGACTCCACAAGCAACCGAGTGCCCCGATCAACCCTACGAACAGAAAACACCCCCGACGAGGTCACGAACCCAAAGTCCAACCCCCGGAGCCTCGACTTCACCAACCCCCGCCTCTCAGGAGAGGACGGCTTCTCAGAGAAATAGTGCTCCCCCATCACGACCACCCAACAGGGAAAAGCCTAACCCCACTCACCACATCCGGGGATACGTGCCCCTCCGCAGGATCACCCTGAGAGGCCTAGCGGCGATCCCCTTCTCAGCGCCCGTGATCTCCTCCGTCGACGCCTCGGCCTCCATGAGAGCCACCGCCTCACCCCTCTGCGTCAACACGGCCACCATCGAACCCCTCTCAATCCCCTTGCTCAAACGAAGCACCCCAGGCATCGCCAAAGCGGCGCCATTACAGAGAGCATCAACAGCAGAATCCCGGACCCAGATCTTAGGCAGCAACCCAAGAGCATCCTCTAAGGGACGGATCACCCGCCTCAACATGGCCTCGTCACCCTCCTCCCTCAACAAGTCCAAGGCCTCAGATAGATCATACATCGACACGAGATCCGCCTCGGTGAAAGGCCCGCTCCGACTACGCCTCAACTCATGCATGTGAGCCCCGCACCCCAAGACCTCCCCCACGTCATAACACAATTTCCGGATATAGGTGCCACTCTGGCAGGCGACCCGGAAAAGCCAGTTCCTCCCATCACCCTCGTGATAATCGATCCGGTAGATCACCCGGGTCCGGAGCCTACGCCTCACCGACGACCTCACCGGAGGCCTCTGATAGATCTCCCCCTCGAACAACCCGAGCGCCTCGAGGACCCTCGACTCCTCCACATCGGCATGAGTCCTCATCACGCACACATACTCTTTACCCGACACCAGAAGCGCCTGAACCACCTTCGTCGACTCCTGAAGACCAATCGGCAAGACACCCGTCACCTTAGGATCCAGGGTCCCCCCATGCCCCGCCCGATCCAGCTCCAGCAGCCTCTTTACCCAAGCCACGATCTCATGACTCGTCGGCCCCGCCTGCTTATCCACCACGATAAGCCCATACTTGATATGCTCCGCCAAAGGCCTCCCAGACGGGTCAGTCCCCAGAGACGGATCTGCTACCTCCTCCGCCCTAATGACGACCGACCTCTCCAGAGTCCAAGGAAGAACGACACCCATCACGAATCCACATCCAAAGGGTTACCGACGCTATAAAGCATACTGCAAACTAAACGAGCACTCCATAAGACACACATCAAGCCATCATATCAGAATCCAAAAAAAACGAGTGGCAACGAAAACGATCACTTAGACGGATTATACTCCCATTTCACATCACAAAGATCACAGCGCTGCACCGCTGTCGTGCTCGTGGCAACAACGATAACACCCTCCCTGAGGGTGTGCTGAACAGTATCCATCTGAGCAACACTCATCCCTATGAGCCGCTTCCCCTCAGACGGAGTGAGAGAGACCTGGAGTAACAACATGGAACCTTCGAATTAAATATCGGAGAGCGGGGGAAGAAAAAGATAACAGAGAACCTGTGAACCACATTCCGATCGTATCCCCCAGATCAAGTCATGAAAAAAGACTCCAAGAGTCATACAATAATACGGAGTATTACACATAATATTGCGCGTCCATGATGTTTATCATTTAAAAAAAGAAAGGGGGTCAAACATGCCTAAACTTTCAGCACACCAATCAAATTATAAAGAAATGAAAAACAGCGAATTATACATCGACGAGATCCGAAAGAGCTTCGGCAAAAATATCCCCGAACTCCGTCAGGCGGATGACCTTCATCTTCGACCCCTTATCCGCATCCACGAGACCCCTCATCTCAAGCCTGTTAATGATCCGACTGTACCTGTTTCGCAGGGTCGAGCTTGCAGCCTTATACCCCGACCATCTGATGATGTCACTGATGGAGTCCGCCTCACCGCCATAGCTGTGGAGGAGCTTCAAGACTTCCTTCTCGACTGCCCACTCTTTCTCCTCATGCCTCGTATGGGGCTCAAGCCTATAGCCGGGCAGACTGATCTCCATAGGATCCATGCTGGGCTGATTCCGGGCGTTTTCGAACCAATTCTCGAATCTTTCGTCCCCGATTCGACCGTTAACGTACCAAGCAGGCTGTTTAGACGGAACAGTATAGACTCGGGCATTTTTGAACATCAGAGTAATAGTTAGAGCGACACCCTGTGTGAGGTTGGTTGTCGAGGTTATGTCTATAAGAACCTCTTCTCCATCAGATCTAGCTTGAGAAAAAATACCATAGAGAGTTCGGAACGCGTCCCGGTGGTCCATGGGGTCATAGCCCACCATTATGGGATCCATGATTTCGAGCCTCTCTTTGAGGCTCTCAGCGTTCCTTCGAGACATGTAAGAAAAAATCTCAGTCTCGTCCTCGGATTGAGCATTACTATAAAGCAGATAGAGCCGAGTTATTCCCTGTCGTTTACTCCAAAATCGGATGCCATCGAAGGGGCGACGGAAATGGGTCCCAACGAGACATACGATGATGGTCAATTAAATCCTCCGGAGCGCTCGACAAAAGATCACTTATCCACCGGAATATTTAACAATATTGAAATTAACAGTAATAATGAATATTATTACAAATATTTGAGACATAGCTATCAAAAAGTGCCAATAATAAATTGTCATAAAATAATCCTCGAAGTATTATAGAATTAATGATTATACTTTTAAACAATGATTGGTGAATAATGTTCGTCTTCAATTAGCATTCTCCATCGGAGGCTATCGGGGTATATGGATTCATCTAGGTCAAGGGCTACCGTCTATACGCTGCCAGACTGTGTAAAATGCGACGAGTTGAAAGATTGGTTGAAAAAAAAGGGTGAGGCGTATGAGACGAAAAGTTTCACCACCGAGGTCCAGCTAGAATTCATCATGAAGAACATGTTTGGGAATCCCCCCATTCTCGAAACGGATGAAGGGCTTGCGGCATCGGAGGAACTCTTCCCAAACGATGTACTCAACGAGGAGAAGGTTCTGGAGGTATTGGGTCACGATAAAGCATAAGAATGGCACTGCGGGTCAGACTGTACTGAACCAGTTCTACAAGTCAGCGAGAGTTTATCGGGGTATGCCTATGGTCAGGACAACTGACGAGTACCTCGTCCCATGGGATAGGAATATGATCTCTGATCAGCTCATTAGAGAGACACAGCTTGCTAAGACAGTTTTTGGCTTGGACCCTATTAGCACACTTTACGCGGAAAAGATCGCTGACGAGGTGGAACGTAGGGTGAGGCTATCAAAGCCAAAGTTCGTGAGCGGCCCTATGCTGAGAGAGATGTCTAACAACATCCTCCTCGAATGGTCTGAGGAGATTCCAGAGTTCGCTATTTACAGGAACCTCCTAACTAGAGTTGGCGCCCCGGTGTACGATGCTTATCAGATAGACATGGGGAATGGCCACGAGGCGAAGGAGAACGCGAACCTGCAGCCGAACCCTGAGACGGTTCACAAGAAGAAAGCGGATCGCCTGAGCAAAGAGGAGTACCTTCTCCTAATGCCCCCGGATCTGGCCACAGCCCACCATCAGGGCGACATTCACATTCATACACTGGAATATTTCGGGAGTCGTCCATTCTGTCAAGACTGGGACCTCCGCTACTTCCTTTACTACGGACTCCTTCCCGACGGAAAGGGCTTTCAGAGTAGCGTAGCTGGGCCCGCTAAGCAGCCTGAAGTCGCGATACTCCACAGCGTTAAAATTCTCGCTGCTGGTCAGACCAACTTCAGCGGTGGTCAGGGATTCATGTATTATACGTTATTCCTTGCACCGTACATGAGGGGTCTCCCCTACGACAGGGTCAAGCAGCTCGCCCAGATGATGTTCTATGAGCTCACCCAGACATATGTTACCAGGGGAGGTCAACTCGTCTTCAGTAACCTCCAGCTACCAATGGGGGTCCCAAAGATCTGGGAGGACGTCCCAGTGGTGATGAAGGGAAAAGTTGGCCCCGATGTTTATGGTAACTACGAGGACGAAGTTCAAACCTTCTTCAGAGCCGTGACGGAGGTTGCTTTAGAGGGCGATCACTGGGGTAAGCCGTTTAATTTCCCCAAGAATGAGAACTATGTGAGCCCCGAGTTCTTCCGCTCCGAGTACGACGATCTTTGGATGCTAGTCCACGAGTCCGTCGCAAAGTTCGGGTCACCCTACTTCGACAACATGCTCCCCGCTTACAGAGGATATGGCAAAGGCATCAGTTGCTATCAGTGTTGTGCTTATCAATTCGCGACCTCCCCAGAGACAGACCCCCACTTTTATGAGAAGCTCTACTTCGAGGATGGACAACACTTTAGCATGGGGGGTTGGCAGGTGGTGAGCCTCAACATGCCGAGGATGGCATACAAGTCGAACGGAGATTACGACAAGCTCCTCGCCGTAGCGAAGGAAAACATGAGGCAGGCGGTAGAGGTCTTCAAGAGAAAAAAGATGTGGATGGAGAAGTCGATGGCGAACAACATGATACCCTTCGCTACTCAGCGGCCTCGGGACCCGAGGACAGGGAGGAAGGCTCCCCCTGCCGTTGATTTTAACGAGTTGGTGTTCGTCATCGGTGTCGTCGGGATCAACGAGATGGTCCAGTTCTTCACAGAGTCCCAGCTCCATGAAAGCGAGGACGCTATTCGTCTGGCTCTGAGGCTCCTCCTTGACATGGAGAAGTATCGGAAGGGGCTGGAGATGAGGACGGGGATGAAGATCATGCTCGCGCGTACGCCTGCTGAGAGCACGGCTCAGACCTTTGCGATTAAAGACATGGTCTCCCCGAAATTCAACAGGTTCGCTAAGACTGTGGTGAAGGGGGATGTGGAGCAGGCTCTCGTTCTTGCTAAGGGGAGGAGGGATGTTCCTATCTATTACAGTAATGGGACTCATGCTTATGTTGGGGCTAATCTTTCGTTGGGGCGGAAGATCGATATTGAGCATAAGTTTTTCCCTATTTTGAGTGGGGGGAACATCTTCCATGCTTGGCTGGGGGAGTCGTCTAGTGATCCTGAGGCGTTGTATAAGTTGACGCAGAGGATTGCTCGGCATAGTCAGATCGGTTATTTCTGTTATACTAAGGATCTCACGATTTGTAGTGGGTGTAACACGACGTCTGCGGGGTTGTTGGATGTTTGTCCTGTGTGTGGGGCGGGTAATGTTAGGTGGTGGAGTCGTATCACGGGTTATTACTCCGATGTGACTGGGTGGAATGAGGGTAAGCGGCAGGAGCTGCAGGACAGGTATCGTATATCGGTTTAGGGGAGGGGGGGTCCCTCTCTCTTCTTTCTTGAGTCGATCATGTTGGTGTCGTTATAGATGGGTGGGGTCCTGAATCCGATGTGGTTCCACGTGTAGGGCGTGTTGGTGGTGGGGGGCGTGTGTTTCAGCCATTTTTTTTTATTTTTATGGGGGTGTCTGGTTTGGGGTTTTTTTCGGGGTTTTTTTGTTGTTTGGCGGGTTTTTCTGGTTTGTTTTGGTGTTGTTTTGGTACTGTTTAGCTACTGAATGGCTACTGTTTTGCTCGGGGTGTTGGGGTGGGTGTTTTTGGGGTTCCTTTAGGTGTTTGGCGGTGTTTTGTGGTGTTATCGGGTGCATGTGCTGCATTTGTCGGTGCGGGTGGAGCCTGCGACGGTGAGGTTGGTGTTGGGGGGGTTTCTCCAGCAGTCTTGGCATGCCGTTATCCAGCCGAGTGTTTTGTGGGTGGCGTGGGGGGGTGCTGGGGTCTGTTCCGGTTTTGCCGGGGTGAGCGGTTGCATGTGTTGTTTCTCCCCGGGTGGGCTGAGTTATTCAAACTTGGAAAAATATATATGAAATATAGTCAACTGTGATCTTGGGTTATCACAATATCTAAGTGGGTTAGTCGGGGATTTCTGGCGTTTTTCTTGCTGGTGGGGGGCATGGTTGTGGCTTCCGGTCTCGTCTCCGTCGAGGGGGCTTCTTTCGATGGCACGTATGATTATGCGTATAATCTGAATGGGCCCGGGGGGTGGGAGACCCATCGTGTGGACTCGGGGTTCATCGTGAGGAGCGGCCGGATCTCGAGTAATCCCTCTGCCTTCAGCGGGACGGTGGACTCGGGGGGGAATGTGCATTTCACGGGGCCTTCCCCCTATGGGAGCCCGTCGGCCACTTTCACGGGGGTGATCAGATCGGATGGGACGGGGGAGGGTGACTACAGGGATTCTCAGGGCCTCGTCGGGAGTTGGAGCGTGGTCCGGGTCTCGGGGGGCGGGGGTTTCAGCTTCCTGGGGATCGTGGATATGCTGCTGAACCTCATGTATTCCCTCTCGTTCATCGGTGAGGCGGTGGGGTTGTCGGGCACGACGGCGGCGGCGGTGGGGTCCGCTGCGGTGATCTTCGTCGTGGTGTCGGTTTTGGCCATCGTGACTACGAGGGGGTCCGGTCGGGGGAAGAGGGCCGTCGTGGAGAAACGGGGGGCGGGTGAGAAGCCCACGGTTCGCTACGATTTCAGTGAGCAGAGGCCCTACGGGGCTGAAGGGTCTGATGCTTCTCCTTCCGTGTCTTCCCCGGGGGTCCTTGAGACCCCTGCGTCGACTATTGGCGTTCCTCCGCCCCCGCGGAGCCCCCCCATGGGGCTGCATGTGGAGGGTCGTGCTCTGCCGGAGGGGTTGGATCTGCGGTCTGCTTGGCTGACGGGGCAGGTGAATCTGTCGTGGGAGAGGCCCCCCTATGATCCGGAGAAGTATGAGTTGATGGGGTACGAGGTCATCAGGCTGGAGTTCGATGGGAGCAGCACTGTTGCCGGCAGGGGGGCGCCTGTTCAGTTCGGGCCGGATAGCACGGGTTGTACTGCGCCGTATAATCAGAGTTACAGGTGGAATACCGGGGGGGATATCGAGGGGTATCGTGTGGATGCGTTGTTCAGGGATCTCCATCCCGATAGTCCGAGTAGGATTGTTCGGGTTGGCAGGACGGCGTATGCTCCCATGGGGTGAGTTGAATCCTCGATCGGTGTGTGGGGGCATCGGGTGGATTTATATCGAGACGTGGGCTGTATGGTTTCTGGAGCCCGGTCGTCTAGCGGACAAGGATGGGGGCCTTTGGAGCCTCAGACGGGAGTTCGAATCTCTCCCGGGCTACCATTTTTTGGTTGTGCGGCTGGCTTAGGATAAGGGTTTTTGGGACGTTCAGTATTCCGTGTGAATGAGACTTGTCTTGGTGGTGGAGGGTTTGGTTTTCGGTTGAAGGGCGCGGGTGAGGCGGTTCAGAGACTATTAACCCCTCAACAGGAGTCCGTATCTTCCCCGGGTTACCGACTTCGCGGGAGCAGTTAATATAAAATAAATGTTAACAATTTATTATTATGGTTAAAAACGAAGAAGAACTTACAGATGAGCAAATAAAGGACAAATTCAAACTTGATGATTATCAAATTAAGCTTATTCGAGCTAGCAAAAGGGCGCAAGAACGGATAGAACTTGGAGAAGGTCTGAGGTTCCTTGAAGAAGTCGTGCTTATAGCTCTATATGGCAACTGGTTCATCACTTTCATTGATAACTTAACTTTCCCCTTTTATAATGAAATGCCCCAGATACAACGATTCCAATTAATAACTGAGGGAATGGGGGTAATGTTTCTAATCACAACATTGGGCCTTTATTTTATCGACCGTAGACAACGATCAAATATATTATGGGGCCTCCATCTTGCTTTAATCATCATCATCGTATTCCTAGAAGCAACACTTGATCCAGTAACTATTACACTCAAAACTCTGACTTTTAATTTTATAGGAATTATTTTCTGGGTACTTATCCAAGGGGTAGATGACTTTCGGGAAAGATTCGGACTTGTTAAATAATATCCGTAAAAGAAAAATTACCCTCATCTTTGAATACCTACGTCTAGCGGACAAGGATAGAGTGCTTTGGACCCTCCGACGCGAGTTCGAATCTCATCTATGTTGCTTTTTGTAAATATACCAAAATACAATCGCGCGAATCGGACGAGCATGCCTTTTTTTAATTATCAATAATCTTTTATTTTAGATTTTTCTCATTAAATTTTTTAGTAAATTCTTCATCTATTTTTTTCATTTCTTCATTATGTTCATTTTTTGATTGTACAATTATTCCCCGTTCAATTACTCTTCTTAATCTTACAACTTCCTCTTCTAAATTTTTATATGGGCGTTCTCTAATGTAATGAATATTTTTATACATTGATAAATCAAGAATCATTTTTTCTTCATATTCATTGTTTTCCATATCTTTGTAGCATATTCTTACTTCAAATTCAAGAGGATGGTTTTTTCCTTCTCCTAAATACTGTATCGACCCATCAAAAACTTGTTTAATTTCTTTACCAGCAACAAAAGTCTCTATGGGTTTTGAAAATAAACGAGATTGGGATATATTCCTACCCCTTGAAGTTATCAGCTCAGGTTCTATTGATATTGTAATATCTTTAGCTAAGCTTCTCCCTTCATTTGTTAAAATCAACATGATTATTGAGCTCCCAAAAGGAACGTGAAAATCTAACACCATGACAGGACGATTTTCCTGAATTCTAGATAGTTTCATTTCCTCGATTGACCTGAAAGTTAAAAGAGCGACAACAAAAGTAGCTAATATGTTAACATAATTCAACTGAGAGGGGATAAAAACCCACGTTAAAAAGAATAATATTAAACCCAAACTAAATATAATTTCAAAATTTCCTATTCTAATTTGTCGCCTTTGTATGACGTATATCGTGATTATATTACCTAAAAGGAATCCAAGCAGTATGATGACAATTATTGCTACAGCCATTTCCGGAGTGAGCATTTCAAGAAATTTTACTACCGTTGAATTCATTTAAACCTAAATTAATGGACTAAAATATAATTCTTCTCGCATGAATAATTGGAGTTATTCTGAACGCAATACTTTCCATAAAAAGAATCCCACACTCGATCTTGGTCATACACCCATTAGCATACCGAAAGCCTTCCTCAGATCCTTTTCCATTTCCCCTACTTCATTCACTCCCTCATGAACCCCTCTAGTAGTATTGTGTACGTAAATATATTGAAGCACAAGATCATGTGTTACTTTACACTAACCATCTTTAGGTAATGAGAAAAAACTCGGAGGCATATACTGATGGTTAAGAAAAGAATGACATTAAAAGCAGCCTCTCGAATCCAAGGTGCTTCTGCCTGGAAATCAGGTGGTTAAGTATCGAAAGGTAATTTCGCTGTAAGGGCTCAAAATACAGCTTAAAAAGAAAAAAATAATCTCAATTCCTCCGACGCGAGTTCGAATCTCTTCCGAGCTACTGTCTCATGTTGGTGTACGTGTCCAGGCTAGAGTCAAATATTATGCAAAGTATCCGCAAGAATTATTCAGAAAAATATTTTATATCTACTCCATAGGATTTATAAAATTTAATTTCTTGTTCCTGAAGAAGTGTGATAGAAAATGGGGTTATGTCCGTTAAATATTTTTTATGATCCTTAATTACCAATATATCAAATAATACTGCATCGAAATTATAATAATAATCTTCATCAATGTCCAATAATGTTTTTAAAATTACTGAAATTCTCACTATAAAATCTTTAGGAATGTTATTATCTAAATTATCTATAGTATTTATGCCCATTAATTTCATTTCCTTAATCCTATCCTCTCCATCATTCAATTCGGCCTTTAGAAAATCTTTTTTGATTAATTCATGAAATTTATTGTTAAGATAATCCAATAACGATATTGATGTAATTTCCATATTCAAAATACCTTTTTCTGTTTTTTCACTCACTTCTTTTGAATAATTATCAATTTCTTCAGATATTTTATCAAACTCATTGTCTGTTAATTCTAATGTTCCTGCAATAATTGATAGTCTTCTTTTTATTATATCGGGTAAAACCCCGCTAAATTTATAATTTCTATCATGTTCGAATTCAGCCCACGCATGTTGCAGAATTGTTCGTATTTGTATTTCGAAATAGGTATCTCTAAATGATGAATACTCAGGCAGTTCTGCTCTCTTTTTATCAAATTTTCCAACGCAGTGTAGTGAACGATAACCCATTCTATCCACGCCTAATTCAACACTTTTATCAACCGTATGTTCGGGATGTAATGAAAAATATTTTTCGACAAGTTTCCTAGCTTTTTTTACACCACTATTTGTGTATAAAATAATTCGAATGCCAGACATATCAAATATCTCTGACTGGGGATCAGAATACTTTTCTTTACGCGCTTTTCGTATATAACTTCCCAAACTTTTTGTTCTACCAGAAATATTTGAATAATCCATTCCTTCTAAATCCATAATTTCTTTTAATAAGGATACTACTTTTTCAGTTAAAGTTTCATATAAACCTCGATTTACTCTGTAATCGTCAATGGCTTTTTGAAAACTATCCGACACTTGAACCATTTACTAGTTAATCTTTATGTTTAAAGGAATTTTCATCTTGCATAAATAACCTTTGCATACGCGCGCAATGGTCTTAGCAGCACTTTCGCATAATCTTCAGAGCTTGTTCACCCTGACAAGAGTGGAGGGCTTTGGACTCTCCGTAGCGAGTTCGAATCTCGCCCGGGCGTTCACATGTGCGCGCTTTTATAAGTAGAATAACATTTAAATTATGTTGAAACATTACCCAATTTTCGAGAGAACAAGTCGCGCGTGTAGGTGAAAACGAAATGAGTGATCTTTCAAGTGGAGCAAAAGGCAGGATTGGCGAAACTTTAGTGGCTTTAGAATTGGAAAAACGGGGTTGGTTTGTGTACCGACCGGATTTCGAGGAAAAAGTCGATCTCATCGGATTAAGAGAACAAGATGAAATTTTCAAATACATATCTTTACAGGTCAAAACCTCCTTTTTAACAAAAGATCATTCAATAACAGTTCACAAGAAAAAACACCTAGAAGACCCTACTTTCTATTACGTCTTCTGCTTAATTGATACGTTTGAAAAACAACCCACATTCATTATCGTGCCAAGCGTTGAACTAAACGAGGTAATGGAAAAAGCCTTTAAAACGCCTAGTTGGAAGGAAAAAGGGGCTTACACATTCCATATTCCTTCCAATCTTAGATTGGGCAAATGGGAAAAATATCGAAATCGATTTAAATTTTAGACTACGAGTCCAAGCGGACAAGGATTAAGGGCTTTGGACCCTCCGACGCGAGTTCGAATCTCGCCCGGGCTACCAACCAATCTACTTGAATTATCGCGAACGTTATTTCTACAATCCTCAAAAGTTTTTATTATTGACCTAATAAACAAAGATTGTATGAGAACAAATTTCAAATCGAAACGCTTTCAATACAATGGAATTCATAAAAAAGTTGTTCCAACCCATGAAAAACGGGGTCGACTCGTTCTAACCTCAGGTATTAAGGGGCCTCATATTTTTCGGGATAGTGTTCATATCCATCAGGAAAATAGTAGTAATATCAACCTCTCTTCAGGTGATTTCAATCTCATTAGAGTAAATGTCATTCCTAATCAAACAGCAATTGTGAATCTTAGTGGATTTGCATCTTTCGAAGTTTGGCCTGAGATTGGGGTGATATCAATGTTCTCTGGTCTAGTTACGAATAATGTTTTACATCTAGAAGCTGACGGGTCGGGAGTTGTACATATCTGTAAACTAATTGCTTCAAGATAATTAAATTAAACATTGACACTTTTCTCTTTAAAGGCATAGTAGAATTAAAATAACTGGTGTGTGTATGGGCGTTCCAATCTCGCCCGGGCTACCATGTTCCAGATTCGAGTTTCTGCGCGCGAGGTAGATATTATACCATGAAGGGACTTTTCTTCATTTGACCTCATCATGGCTAAACACGGAGACATACGAAAACAATGGAATAATCTAGCGGATTACTATATTTCGAAAGTTAGAGACGGAACAGACTTATGGAGACACTTCCTGAACGCCCCTGCGTTCACGAAGATGATAGGAGACGTACAAGGACTACGAATGCTAGACATGGCATGTGGCGAGGGATACTTTTCCAGATTCTATGCCAAGGCCGGTGCACTAGTCACAGGGATAGACTTCAGCGAGAGCCAGATAGCAGCAGCCCAGGAAGCGGAGACGAGGGCTCCCCTAGGAATCCAGTATCACCTCGCTGATGCCTCTAAAATGGGTAACATTGAATCCGAGAGCTTCGACATCGTCATCAGTTTCATGGCATTAATGGACATCGAAAACTACGAGGGAGCAATAATGCAAGCGGCCCGAGTGCTGAAGCCCGATGGTCGATTCGTGTTTATCTTAATCCATCCATGCTTCGGTTGGTCCAGAAGAGGATATGACGGAGAAATCTTGGTTAGATGGGAGTATAGAAGACTCGAGGACGGCTCCAGAGAGCCCCATTATCTCAAGATTTTCGAGTATTTCACGAACCATTCATACAAAATGCGGTGGAAGGACGATGAAGGCCACGAGGTTGCTGTCACAACTATGTTCCACCGGACTCTCACAGATTATATGAAGACGTTAAGGAAAAACGGATTCCTAGTATCGCAGATCGAGGAGCCGCGGCCCGTTGAGGCTAAATTCGAGCCTAATGACATGAGCAAGCTAACAAAGATACCCCACACAATCTGTGTTGAAGCTCTGAAACTTAATCCACATGTGTGAGGGGGGGTTAGATGACTCTTATCCTACTGCGCGCTCTTACCCTCCGACGCGAGTTCGAATCTCACCCGGACTAGCAGAATTCTTATCATCGAATCAGAGTTCTCAACCCTTATATCTATGGCATGATTCACACCATATGGTTGAATAAATGGAGAACGCCACAACCATCGACAAACAGGGAAGGCTGGTCCTACCCTCCCACATCCGGGAGGCCCTGGGCCTCAAGGGAGGGGGGGAGGTAACCATAAGGCTGGACGGCTCCAGGGTCATCATAGAACCCGTCTCCAACGACGTCAAAAAGAATGTCCGGGAGTGGGAAGAACTCGCGAAGAGCCTCAACGCAGAGGCATTCACCGAGGAGACCGACGAGAGCTGGAAGTGGACGAGCAGTGACTACGCCCGGAGAAAACTCGGCCTATCCTGACGGCGTCGTCGACGTCGGCATCATCGTCCCCACGTGCTTCGAGAACCCCCTCAAGGAGCACAGCACGGCGTTCCTCGCGGACGTCCTCACCCAGAGGAAGAAGGCCGCCATACCCGTCACAGCGATCATCGGAGCCTACCACGTCGCCACCCGATACCTGCGGATCCCCAGGATGACGGTGAAGAAGACCCTGGGCGGCATCCTGAACACGGGCTCACCCGCCCTCTACGGCCACGTCTCACCCCAGACGGCCTGGGACGCCCTCGACTACGCCTCCACGTACCTCATCGAGTCGTGGGACGGATACCTCATCTCCCTGGCCCGAAGCCTCAGGTCGACCGTCGTCTTCTCCCTCGACGAGGAGCTCCGCAAGGTCAGAGAGATAACCCTCGTGAACCCGTTCCCCAGAGAAGACGTCGAGCGGTACCACGACTCCCTGAAAAAAGGATTAAGACAACATCCCTAGATCATGCGTCCAACCCCGGGTCAACCAAGGGTGGACGACGCAGGACCCCTCCGACGCGAGACCGAATCTCCCCCGATCTATCAATCCTCATCTGCCATGATATCCCGGGTCTTCACTCAATCACGCGCGAGGTCCCCCGTGGCCTCTATGCGCCAGCCCCGTCAAGGATGTCCCCCCGCATGGGAATGTTTATCTACCATTTTACCATAACTCAAACCAGTGGTATTATGGCATCATTGGTGGAGTCGGACGGGTCAGGCCGGATAGTGATACCCAAGAGGATACGGGACGAGCACGGAATCACGGGCAGGACCCAGTTCCTCCTCACCAGCAACGGGAAGGGCCAGATCACACTCCAGAAGATAGACGTCGAGGAGATGGCCCAACGCCTCCAGGAGGAGCTCAGAGACGTCCCCGTCGAGGAGATGGCCAAGTCCATCAGGAAGGAGATAAATGACAAAATCAGATCAAGGCGCCGGGACCTTCCTCCTCGATAACAACGTCTTCGTCTCCGCCATCAAGGACCCCGCCAGGGAGACGGCCACCCTCACGCTCATCCTGGAGATGATCCGGGACAAGAGCGTGGGCCTGGTGGGCAACGAGTTCCTGGCGGAGGAGATGGCCCGATACGCCGAGGCCTTCAGGTCGGAGACCGCCTCCCTCCTCCTCCACGCCCTCATCTCCAAGATGGACATCGTGGACGTCCAGGAGAGATTCACCGCCGCCTGCAGGAGCATCATGGGCACGGAGGACCCCGCCGACCTCCTCCACGCCGCCACCTGCCTCCAGACGGGCGCCACACTCATCACCAACGACCGCCACTTCAACAGCATAAGAGACCAGGGGATCATCGAGGTCTGGAGCACGGCAGAGGCCATCCGGAGGCTCCTCTGAGCATCTCGCACCACGGACGTCCCTCCCCGGCCGCCCCACCGAACAGCCCCCCCTGGCTATTCACGCAGTGACTCGGCGAACCTGTGCGCGAAATCCCTTATCCTGTCCCAGTCCCTTAGATCGTTCCTGCCCTTCGCGTCGAGCTCCAGCCCCTTCTCCTTGGACAGCCCCAGCATCACCGACTGAGCGATCTTCTTATCCAGGAACCCCATCCGGGACCCCGGCCCCACGTCCAACACCGGACCGAAGGCCTCCATCAGATCCGCCTCCACCCCCGCCGCCTCGGCCACCTTCTCAAGGAGATCCCTCCGGGCGTTCTCCGGCTCTACCAGCACCGACATGCAGGAGACGAACAGCGCCACCCTCCTCCCCCTGAGCTCGCCGGCCTTCCTCCTGAGGAACGCCAGGGGCTCCCCCATCCACTTGGATATCTTGACCCCGGAGCCCACCATCACACCGTCGTACCCCTCCAGGCTAGGCCAGAGCCTGATCCTCTTGACATCCAGAACGGTGGCCTCCACCCCCTCCTCCCCCAGGAACCCCGCCAGCCTCTCCGCGATCTCCTCGGCGCTCCCCCACCGCGAGCCATAGGCGATCAGAACCCTCATGATCGACACTGCGCCGACAAGGATAAAATAGGTTTACATCGGTCGCCGAGACCCAATCCCCAGATCACTCGAATCCCTCCCACGACTCGCATGCAGACATACACACCATTCCTCGGGGACGATGAGGGATCCCCCGTTCATGCCAGCCATCCCGCCTCGACACACCATTTTCCTGCTCTATTTCCTTCCGTTCTCCGATAGGGGTCGCCCCACAGAAGCCTTGGACCCGCCATCGACGCTTCCCCGATCCGGGGTCGGCCGGGGCATCGGTTTTGTTAAAAACATGTTGCTGATTCCATTAATGATCGGAATGGAGTGCGACGTCCTAGTCATAGGCGCAGGAATCCTGGGCCTCAGCTCGGCCTACCACATCAAGAGGGAGAACCCCGGCAAGAATGTGGCGGTCATCGACAAGCACGGCGGCCCCGGGCAGGGGAACAGCGCCAAGAGCGAGGGGGGCTTCAGGAACCTCTTCACCTCGGAGACCAACTTCCTCCTCGCGGACTCCACAATCGACTGGTTCAAACACATGGAAGAAGAACTGGGCCACCACATCGGCCTGTCCTACATCGGCTACCTCTTCCTACTGAACGAGGAGCACTACACCGGCCAGAAGGAGTCCTGGGACAGGATCAGGGACCACGGGGGCGAGATGAGGGTGCTGGATAGGGAGGAGCTCGAGGAGATGATACCCGGTCTGGTCACCCACTTCGGGGACGACGAGGAGGCGGAGCTCCTGGGGCTAAACCCGGTCGACTACGGCGTCTTCGGGAAAAAATGCGGATGCATCGACGCCGACGCCCTCACCAGGGCCTACGAGGCGGAGTTCCTCAATCTGGGCGGCGAGATACACTACGGCACCGAGGCGAAGAGCCTCACCCTGGAACCCGAACAGGAGCTGGAGATACCCGGGGAGCCCTTCGTCTGGCAGGACGCCCACATAACCGGCGCAGAGACCACCCAGGGGAAGATACGAGCCGACACGACCGTCGTGGCCGCCGGGGTCTGGTCGGAGGGGCTCCTGGACCCCCTCGGCGTAGACTCCTTCATGAGGCCCAAGAAGAGGCAGCTCTTCGTCTTCAAGGACCCCCGGCTGGAATCCCTCTTCAACGTGGAGGGATTCAACGAGTACGGCACCATGCCCCTCACCATCCTGCCCAAGGCGGGCGTCCTATTCAGGCCGGAGCGGTCCGAGAACACCATCTGGCTGGCGTGCGCGGACAACCTGGGCAGGAAATACGAACTCGAGGAGGACCCCCAAGCCGAGGAGGGCTTCTACACCGAGAGCATATACCACATCCTGGTGAAGTACTTCCCCTGCTTCGAGGGCGTCCGCCCGATGAACAGTTGGGCGGGCCAGTACGCCATCAACGGCTACGACGAGCTGCCGGTGGTGACTCCCGCACCCGGCATGATCTACGTGGGCGCGGCCAGCGGAAGCGGCATCATGAAGTGCGACTCTATCGCCCGCATAGCGGCGGCCCTATACGCCGGCAGGGAGGAGGCCGAGCTCTACGGCGGGCGCCGCTTCAGGGTGGCGGACCTCGGCATCCACAACAGGAACGTCGAGAGGGAGAGCCTGATTCTTTAGTTCTCCCTGTTCTTCAGGCCCCGGATCACCCCCTCCACCACGTTGTAGACGGCCTTCAGGGACCATCTATCGGGGTCGCCGCCTGCTGGGTAGGAGGCCACGCCGAAGGCTGCGGCGCCTCTGGTCGGCGACGATGTCGCAGGTCATTCTCGGCACGTGCGTTCAGCCGCACAGGGCATGAGGCCTAAGGGAGATCAGGACTCTCCGTTGTTGGATGATAATCGTTTTTATTAGAGTCTAGGTTAGACTATCCATTCATTGCTTAAGAGGGAGAACTGTGAGAAAAGGGAGACTGCAGTATGGCTAAGGAAAAAGTTAGATACCCATGCAAATGCAACAAGACCGACCCCGAGCACACCAAAGAAGACAGCGGGGAAGGCTGGATGCGATACGTCTGCTCCTCATGTGGCAAAGTCAAGTTCGCGTGGCGCGCTCACGGAGCCAAGAACTTGGACGAGAAGTGACAGCAGTCAATATACCTGACCAGGATATTACCAAGTTTGGTTGAACGCGGGGAAACTGTATGACACAGGAAAAAAGCGTGACACTCAAGGATCTGGATATCAGCGTAGAGAACGTGGTCGCCACGGCGACACTTCACCAGAAGCTGGACCTCATAGCCATCATGAAGGTGTTCAGGAACGTGGAGTACAGGCCCAAAAAGTTCCCCGGGCTGGTGTTCAGGCTGAAGAGGCCCAAGACGGCGACCCTCATATTCAGCACGGGTAAAATGGTGTGCACAGGGGCTAAATCGGACAAGTTGGCCCGGAGCGCCATCAAGAAAGTTGTCAAGGAGCTCAAGAACAACGGCATCATCATCCTGGGCAAGCCCGAAATAGTGATCCAGAACATGGTCGCCACGGCTAATCTTCACACATATATCGACCTGGAGGCTGCCGCGGACGTCCTGGACAACGTGATGTATGAGCCCGAGCAGTTCCCCGCTCTCATCTACCGGATGGCGGAACCCAAGGTCGTCATCCTCGTCTTCGCCTCCGGGAAGCTTGTCTGCACCGGAGCCAAAAGTGCGGAGATGGTTGACGTGGCCATCATGAAGCTCCACGGGATCTTGGATGAGTATGGACTCCTATTCCAAGACTGAACGCCGCATGCCCCTGTCCGAGTGCTAATGATATTCCCTGCGGGACCTATCTCCGTGCGCTCTCACTCGGATGCGGCGCGCAGAGTGAGCATTTTATTTGCCCTCATCCCTCTCTGATATCCAATATGACCGGGAAGATGCTGTTCGTCATCACCAGCGGCCCCGAAGAGGTGAACAAGGTGAGCTGGGGGCTCCGGATGGCCCTGAACGTCCACACCCACCCCTACGGCGAGAGGCTCGTCGACGAGGTGAAAGTGCTCCTGTTCTGCGGGGGGGTCCAGATCGTCGACCCCGGCACGCCCCACTACGAGGAGCTGAGCAAGAGGCTCAGGGACCTGAGGGACGCGGGGGTCGAAGTGGCCTCGTGCATGTCCATCGCAATACGCCTGGGCCTCGAGGAGGAGACACGCTCCCTGGGAATCGAGTGCGTCCACGCCTCGGTCTACGTGGCCCAGTCCGTCAGCGAAGGCTTCACGATAATGACTTTCTGACTCGAAAAACGTCGCTTGATCGATTTCCGCTGGTCATCAATACCGTTAGCCGCTGATCGACAACATTATAGAGGTAGCTGGGTCGATGAAAGAGGAGAGAAAGGGATCCCCCTAGGAGCGTGCGTCGATCCATGACACCTGAAATCGAAGTCGTATTCCAACCCCACGGGAAGCGCGCCAAGTTTTCCCAGGGCGTCACCGTGATGGAGGCGGCGCAGGCCCTCGGCGTGGACATCTCCGCCCTCTGCGGGGGGAAAGGGAAATGCGGGAAGTGCAAGGTCAGAGTCTTGGGCGGTGTCGGGACGGATTCCAAACCCACAGATAAAGAGCTGAAGCACCTCTCCGAGGATGAGATCCGGGACGGATTCAGGCTCGCGTGCACCACTCGCCTGGGGGCCTCCACGGTCATCCACGTGCCCCTGAGGAGCAGGATAGGCAGGCAGAGGCTGCAGACGGGGGGCCTCGAAGTCCCCGTGAAGCTGGACCCCCTCGTGAAAAAGTATCGCGTGACCATGCCCCCGCCCCATCTCAGAGACTCCAGGGCGGACGAGGACAGGCTCCTCGCCTCGTTGACCGAGGAACATGGCCTCCCGGAGCTAGGGATCGACTTCGACATCTACCGGGTCCTCCCCAGGGTCGTCCGGGAGGCCAAGTGGGACGCGACCGCCGTCGTCTGGAAGGACAGGATCATCGCCCTGGAGCCCGGGGACACATCTGACAGGTGCTTCGGGCTCGCCGTTGACGTGGGGACCACCAAGCTCGCCGGCTTCCTCATCGACCTCAAGAGGGGGGAGGTCGTCGCCGTGGCTGCGAGGATGAACCCTCAGATCCCCTTCGGGGAGGACGTCATGTCCCGGGTCTCCCATGTCATGAGCGGGGGATGGGATGCCCTCGAGAAGCTCCAGGACGCCGTCGTCTCGGGGGTCAACGAGATCGTCGTGGAATGCTGCGGGAAAGCCGATGCGAGACCCGAGGAGATCTACGAGCTCAACTTCGTGGGGAACACGGTGATGCAGCTCCTCCTCCTCGGAGTCTGGCCGAGACACGTCGTTTCCTCCCCCTTCACTCCAGCTATAAGGAGGGGGGTCGACGTCAAAGCCGCTACTTTGGGTTTAAGGGTTAATCTAGGTGCCAACGCCCACCACCTGCCGGTGATAGGGGGATTCGTGGGGGCGGACAACGTCGCGATGGTGCTTGCGTCGGGGATTCTAGAGTCCGACGAGATGATCATAGCCATCGACGTGGGCACCAACACCGAGATCGACCTGGGGAACAGGGAGCTTGTCATGGTGGCCTCGTGCGCGTCGGGTCCGGCCTTCGAGGGGATGCACATAAAGTTCGGGATGAGGGCCACCACAGGGGCCATAGAGAAGGTCGGCATCGACCCCGAGACCTTCGACGTATACTATCGGACCATCGGGGACGCACCTCCCATCGGGATCTGCGGCTCCGGCATAGTGGACGCCCCGGCGGAGTTCCTCAAGGCGGGCCTCATCATGCCCCGGGGGAACTTCGTCACCGGAATGACTGAGCGGACGGACCGGTTGAGGAAGGGTCCGGACGGCTGGGAATTCGTGATAGCGTGGGGGAAGGAGACGGATATCGGCACGGACATCGTCGTCACCCTCAAGGACATCAGGGAGCTCCAGAAGGCCAAGGCAGCCATCCACACCGGCGCAGACCTCCTGATGCAGAGGATGGGAATACGCGAGGCCGAGATCAGCAAGCTCGTGGTCGCTGGGGCCTTCGGCAACTACATCGACCCCGAGAACGCCCGCATCATAGGGATGTACCCTGAGATTCCCTTGGAACGCATCGAGTTCGCCGGCAACCTCGCAGGAACGGGCGCCAGAATGACACTAATGAGCAGGGAGATGAGGGAGCACGCCGAGATGATCAGCTCCAGGGTCAGGTACCACGAGCTCGCGGCGGACCCGGGCTTCCAGAAGGAATACATCGACTCCCTGAACTTCCCCCACTCCGACCTATCGAAATACCCAGAGACCGTGGAGCTACTCCGGAGATACGGTCAGAAGATCTGAGTCTAGGCAGCCTCGGCTTTTGCTCCTTAGCCCGGCGCGCGTATATCCGATGTCTCTATACTTTTCCCTCTGGTATCGTCACGGAGAATCGGCATCGGGGGTCTCCTGCGAGGACGCTTTCCAGGAGTTCCACCTCCAGCTCCTCCCCGAAGACGGTCTCGAAGGGGAGCTTCCCGTAGCCTCCGCTGCAGTAGCACCACTCGGGGGAGACTTCGGGCTCCCCGGTGATTATGGAGGACCTCGCGAGGGGGCAGTGGCATGCGTGGTAGCGTTTCATCAAGGGGTCGTCCTCTCCGAGGTAGGCGTCGGGGTCGTAGGGGATCTTGGTGAAGTATATCCTGTCCCCGCGGCGGACGCCTCCCAGCATCTCCTGGTTCCCCCTGACGAACTCCACCACCCTCGGGGTGATCTCCTGCTCGTACCAGACCTTCCCCTCGGCGAGGTGCTCCTCCAGCACGGCGACGGCCCTCTCATGCCTCCCCTTGAGGAACTCGTCGACGCTCCCCGACTCCTCGTAGAGCTTCCTGAGGCCGTCGAAGGCCTCCAACGGTATCCTGTGATGGTTCCCGGCGAGGACCCTCCGGTACACCTCTGGCGGAAGCTCCTCCATGAGCCGCTCCATTAGGCGCTGGGTCACGTAGGGGACATCCTCCGGGGGGGACCCGAGGGGGGGCATCTCGACGCCGTCGAAGACCCTCTTCATCGTCTCCTCGTCGACCAGGGATTCGAGCCTCGCCGAGATCGAGGGCAGGACGGTTCTCCCCCCCAGGACGGCGGTGAAATAGATGTAGAGGTCGTTCCTGTCGGTGGCGTAGAAGTAGCGGGACAGGGCCACTAGGCGGTCCAGGGAGTTCTCCCTCCGGGACACGAGGCGTGCCAGGTAGCCCCTGAGGTCGTCGAGGGTGGCTGATTCGACGGTTTTGTCCCCCAGCTCTCCTTCGAAATCCCGTACCGCCTCGACGGCCTTCTCGATCTGTGCTTCGTCCTGCTCTCTATTCCGCAGGTATTCCCTGAACTCCTTCTCCCTCATTTCTCGGGCCCCTGTCCAGATGGATCATCGGATGGGCGAGGACGGCTATATAATGTTGTTCAAATCGTTGTTGCCGTCCAAGCATCGTTTATGGCGAAGCGGGGGCCTCTGAAGCATCTTTAAGGCTTGTTGCGCTCACGTGGCTGCTCTTACGGCATCATCGCCGCGCGTGCTTCTGGGTAAAGGCGAACACGATGCATTGCTATAATTTGCGGAGTTTGGGCACAATTAAAACCAGTATAACGAAGATGATTACCATAATTGCTCCATAGATACTCTGGGCAAGCGGCGCTCCAAGTGTTTCAGCTATGGCTCCCAGTGCCACGCTCCCCAGTACGCCAAATCCGATGCTTAGCTGCCATATGCCCATGGCACGGCCCCGCTGCTCTTCGGTAACGTTGAGTTGGAACAGGATGTGTTGCATGGCGTCGTGTCCCGCCGCTGTTATTCCAACTATGCCTATGAAGAATAGTGAGAGAGGATACGATGATGAGTTGGCGAACAGAATCAGTGAAACACCGAATGCGAGGAAGAGGCCGAGTTGTATCCGTCCCTTGTACTCGTAGTCTCCGAGAGAGGCAAGAGTCAGTCCCGCTATTAGGCCGCCTACCGAGCGTACGGTGCTGAACATGCCGAGGCCGACGGCGCCTACGCCCAGGATGTCCCGGGCAAAGACGGGTAGGAGTGCTGAATAGGAGAAGCCGAACATCTCACAGGTGGCTGCCATCACCATCAAGGCGAGGATGACCCTGTTGTTCAGGACGATCTGTATTCCCTCAACAAGGTCGCTCCAGAGCGATTGCGTTTTAGTGATCGCTCTTTCTTCAATCCCCCGGATGTAAGCTGTTATTCCAATTGCCAGGATGTTAGCCGCGGTTATCACGAAGAAAGGCCACTCCATACCAAACAAATGGATTATAATTCCGGCGACGGCACCACCGATGATGCCGATGCCTCGCAATCCAACCGCGTTAAGAGAGATACCGCTCATGGCGCCCTCACGGCCGACGATATCCACAATGAAAGCCTGGCGTGCGGGGCCTTCGAAGGCACGGATGGAACCCCAGACAAATGTGATCAGGAGGACATGCCAAAGTTGAATCCAGCCTCGCAGGACCAGGTAACCCAATAGAAAACCACAGGCGGAATACAAGGCCAAGGCTACTATCTGTAACTTTTTCCGATCAACCCTGTCGGCTACAGCTCCTGCCAACATTCCCAAGATTAGATTTGGTGCCGAGCGTGTTGCCCACACTAGGCCCAGGGATAAGGGGGAATCAGTTAGTTCCAAGACCAACCATCCTGAAGACACCATCATCATGATGTTTCCAAGGGACACAGTAATCGTAGTCAAAAAAAAGAGACCAAAATTCCGAGACTTGAAAGGTTGAAAAATCCGTATATTGGCGATGCCAGAAAATAGATCAGTCACTTTATTTGCCACGGTTTATGCCTTTCTGTACTCCTACAGCGCCTATTTACATTTACCCCGCGCACGATTGTCGTTCAAAACGTTGTAACCGCCCAAGCATCGATAATGACGAGGCGGGAGCCTCCGAAGCATCTTTAAGGCCGACTGCGCTCACATGGCTGGACCATGAAGGGCGACGGGAGAGCCAGGAGCAACATCAGTATAGGCGCCGAGGTCGATATAGTCCTCAAGAAGGACCAGAGGACCGGCAGGCTCACCCGGGGAAAGGTTAAGGACATACTCACGAGGTCAGCGAACCACCCCCACGGCATCAAGGTCCGGCTGACCGACGGGAAGGTCGGGCGGGTCAAAGAAGTAGTTTCTCAACCAGAGTGAATCGGAACTCTTAGTGTTCTCTTCGAGGATATACTGTCTAAATAAATGTAGTTCAAGCTGCCTCGGCGACGTCGACGACCCTGAAAGCCACGACCTTCCCCAGGTCTCGGGTCCTGATCTCCAGTCCGTACATGTGATTCCCCGACCCGAAGTTGATCCTCTCCGTCTCCATCACCCTGCGGTCCACGAGGAGGCCCATATTCAGTGTGACGGGGCATACCGCCCCGGGATCCACTCCCACCGCCTCCCTGACCTCCGCGAAGCTCGCGATGCTCACCTTCTCACCGATGGCCTCCCCGGCTTTCCCGTAGTCCACCCTGTCGCCCCCCAGGAGGAGGACTGCGTATCTCCCCCCTTCCCTGTCCTTGAGGATCATCGTCTTGCAGATCTCGTCGACGTTGATCTCCTCCTTGGAGAAACGGATCACGTCCTCTATGGAGAGGGCTCTCTCCTCGAGCTCGATGAGCCTGTACTCGACGCCCATGCCGTCCAGGACCTCGGCGGATCTCAGCTTCGCCATAACGTTTCCCTTTATGGGTTAGTTTGTTAGTTCTTTGATCGGCTATTTGAAATAAATCTTGGGAAAGAGGTGATTCGATATAAAATGTCAAACGACCTGAAAGAGAGAGCAGTTGCATGGGTCGAGGAGAACAGCGAGCTCATCGTCGACGCCCACATGAAGTACTGGGAGTGGGCCGAGGTGGGGCTCCAGGAGATCAAGACCGGGATGCACATGGCCGACGTCCTCGAGGAGCACGGCTTCACCGTGGAGAGGGGCGTCGCCGGGATGCCCAGCGCCTTCGTCGCGACCTACGGCTCCGGGAAGCCCGTCATCGGGTTGATGGGGGAGCTCGACGCCCTCCCCAGCATATCCAACAAAGCCGTCCCCTACAGGGACCCCCTGGTCGAGGGGGGGCCGGGCCACGGATGCGGCCACAACAGCTACGCCGCGACGGCTCTGGGGGCGAGCCTCGCGTTGAAGGCGGTGATGGAGGAGGAGAACATCCCCGGCACCATCAAGTGCTTCGGCTGCCCCGCCGAGGAGACCCTGGTGGGGAAGGTCTTCATGGTCCGGGACGGCTTCTTCGACGGCCTCGACGCCTGCCTCGGCCACCACCCGGGGAGCATGAACACCTCGGGCCTCCGCAGCGGCAACGCGATGAACAGCGTCAAGTTCGAGTTCTTCGGCAAGGCGAGCCACGCCGCCGGGAGCCCCGAGCAGGGCATCAGCGCCATGGACGCGGTGGAGCTCATGAACGTCGGGGTCAACTACATGCGGGAGCACATCGTCCAGGAGGCCAGGGTCCACTACATCGTGGAGGAAGGTGGGGTCCAGCCCAACGTGGTGCCCCCCTACGCCCGGACATGGTACTACGTGAGGGCCCCCCGGCGGGACCTCGTGGACAGGTACTACAAACGGCTCCTCAAGATGGCGGAGGGGGCCGACCTGATGGCGGAGACCACCCACAAGGTGGAGTTCCTCACGGGGGTCCACAACGGGCTCCCCAACAGGCCCCTCGCGGAGCAGGTAGTCGCGAACATGAGGGAGATCGGAGCCCCCACCTACACCGACGAGGAGCTGGAGTTCGCCGCTAAGCTCGGCGAGAGTGTCCCCCGCGAGGAGAAGATGGACAGACTCCAAAAGCTCTCCAGATTCATCCCCGAGGCCATGGAGCTGGAACACATCAACCTTGACAGCAACATCTACGATCCCTTCGGGGAGGAGATCAAGGGGGGCGGGGGCTCAAGCGACGTCGCCGACGTCGCCTGGAACTGCCCCACACAGCAGTTCAGCACCGCCTACTTCATCGTCGGGGCCCCGGGCCACAGCTGGCAGCACACCGCCGTCGGGGGGATGAGCATCGGCCACAAGGCCACGATCTTCGCGACGAAGGTGATGGCGGCCACTGTCGTCGATCTCCTCACCGGCCCGGAGCTCGTCAAGAAGGTGCGGGAGGACTGGGAGGAACGGATGAAGGGGCTCACATACAAGTCGCCGCTGCCCCCAGACCTGAAGCCACCCCTGGACCAGCTCGAGAAGCAACCCGAGTGATACCCTCACTCCCTTTTTTCTTTGAACTCGGTCAGCATGAGATGTCAGAGTTTAGATTCGAGAAGACACAACTTGCGCCCGATTTGATTCGCCTGTTCTTGCAGACCGAAAAGGATATTTTTCCTCCTGTCTCTCCAACAGGGAATGGTGAACGAAATGCCCGAGACCGTCATCGGCGTCTTGGAGAACGTCCAGACGAAGCCCCCGGGGAGCCTGACCGTGAAGAGCTGCGACCTGGTATTCACCGACAGGAGGATGCTCTGCCTCAAGGTCGGGGGATCCAGCCTCGTCGCCGGCATGCTGGGATCGGCTGTTGGCGGAGCAGGCGGAGCCATAGCCTTCGGACGGGACAACCTCGCAGCCCAGGAGAGCTCGAGGAAGGCGATGGACGGCAGGGGCCTCGACGACATCCTCCGCACCGACGAGGAGAACTATGCGATCGAGCACTCCGTGGTGGAGAAGGGCTCCTTCAAGACGGGGTTCCTCTCATCCATGGGGTTGATGTCCCCCTTCACGATCCACGCGGGAGGCAGACGATATTTCTACAACGTCTACAACCGGAGCAAGGAGCAGGTCAAGGCGCTCATCCGAGCCACGATGCCCAACGTGAAGGTCTCCTAGGCTCCGCTCCCAAGTTCATCGATGAAAGAAAAAGGGATGCCGTAGGCTCTATGCTCTCTAGGGGAGCTTTGTTCCGCAGGACTTGCAGAATTTTTGTCCGGGTTCTGCCTCGACGCCGCATCCGGGGCAGGTTCTGGCCGCCGGGGCCTCGCCAAGGTAGCCCTTGGATCTCCCCCTCCTGAATATATCCTCGACGAGGGCATCCGCCGAAGAGATGTCGAGCTCGTTCTCGTGGGGCGCACCGAAGGCGCTCATCGTCTCAGAGAGGATGCGCTGGCGCCCGGCGTCGGAGAGGGCTCCCTCCTCCACCAGGACGTCGATGAGCATCGCGATCAGGTTCCGGTTCATGAACATGGCGTGGGGTATCGTGAGATTGGATTCTGCCATTCAAGTCACGATAGAGAAATCGCAGCACGTACTCTATAATCCTTCTCTTCCAGAGCGGCTGGGAAAAGGAAATAAGGAGATCCAGCTACATCATCCTGATGTGATCCGAGTATGCATACTTCTGAGAGGATGCTGAAGATATTCACGGCCGTTAGGAACGCTATGCGAAACGAAGAGAATTATGTCATCATTGAGAACCCGGGGAGCGAGAAGATCATCCAGTTCGCAGTGGACCCCTCTTCGAGAGAGCTAGTAATGGACATCCCCATCCACGGTTTGACCCAGAACGAGTTCGACGGCCTCATCAACGAGCTGTCAGGGGTCGCCAGGGACACCGCGACTAACGAGGCGATCTCCTTCCAGGAGAGCTATTCATACGAAAGGATCAACGATGCGGTCGCCCAGACGGAGAAAATTTTCAGGGAGGTGTACAGCCTCCCCCCGAACTTCGATGTCACCATCCAGGTTTTCAGCTGAGTGGGAAGGGCTTTTCCCCGGTTAGTCCCCGTGGCGTCTGCGGAGGGGCGGCGAGAGCCTGAGCATTATCAGGACCCGCTCGAAGATTTCCGCCCAATCGGAGAGCTCCTTCTCCCTAGCTTTGGGGCTCAGGATTCCTCCGTCGAACTCCCGTCCGATCTCCCTCGCGGCCTTGGCTCTGTAGACGCTGAGGGTGCGCTCCCCGAAACGGGCCATCTCCCAGAAGTCCTCGGAGAGGAAGACCAAGATGGGCACCCGGGTCGCCCCCACTATCCTGAGTTCTTCCATGAGCTCCGGGGAGGCATCCCGCTCGATGAATTTGATCTTCACTTTCTCTCCGCAGGCCTCGGCGAGCTTCTTCAGCAGGGGCCCCTGGCGGGCGCAGTCTCCGCACCAGATACCTGAGTAGACGAGGACGTTCAGCTCCCGGTCGTATCCCTGGAGGCGCTTCAGCTGCTCCTCGCTCAGTGCGGGGATCCTCTTCTCCGAGTCCCGCCATCTCTGGATGTGTTCCTGTTCGCTCCCCTCGATGTACGCCTCGTACTCGGAGGCCTTATCGAAGTGGGCTCTCCAGAACTCGCTTCGTTTATCTTGATACCCCGGCGTATCACTCAAATTGACCACGCTCCAGTGATCTATCTCGCCCTCTTTATAACCGTGCGTTTTAAGAGTGGGGGAGTTGGGTCCTCCCCTTCCCACAGAATAGGTTGGCCCTGGGATGCCACTCCGCGGCTAGCGCGGAGGTCCCTCAACGGAAGTGTGACCGGAATCCATTTCAGGAGACACTCCCAGGGGCCTGCACACTTTGACCCGGACGCCTCTTTAATATATTACGACACAAATGCACCAAAAATCGGTTCCGCTGTCAAATTTGGGACACGGGTTATTATGTTAACCCGCATGCGAAGTATCGAAACGGATGAACAAGTATCTGAGGCTCTCTTAAACAGGGAATTATATTCAAAGCTCAAAGCCTCGTCAAATAGGCTGACTGATCGACCCATCGCATTACTATATTGTGTGAAAAAGAAACAGGGATGATTTTCCCGGCTTTCATCAGATTCTGATCACGTAGATGAGGGTATCCCCCGAGTTGGCGACCGCCGAGGTCCGCGAGTTGTTCGCGACCCCGTCGAAGGGCGCCGTGACAGTCTGCAGTGTGTCCCCGAAGAGGTCCACGACCTCCCCGAGAACCTGGCCCTCCTTCACCCTCTCGCCGGCAGCCGCCTTCTGGATCCACAGGCCTCCCCGCTCGGCGTGGAACCTTGCCTGCTCGGGGTTCACCGGGACCCCGACCTTCATCTCGGGGTCCCCCTCCAGCATGCCCATGTGCTTCATGACGTTGACGATGCCGTCCCTGTGGAATGCGACCTCCTCCTCCCGGACAGGGTACGGGGTCCCCGACTCGGGGGTGATGCAGGGGATGCCGTACTCTCTGAGGGCCTCCCCGCTGCTCCCCTTGATCTCCGAGGTCTGGATGTAGAGTGTGTCGTAGCACGAGGCCATCTCCATCATCTTCTTCCTGAGCCCCTCGTCCTCGGTGTTCCCGAAGATCACGAACTTGTAGATATCCTCGGTGAGGTCCCCGCCGTGGCTGTCGATGAGCGCATCGGCCTTGGAGACAAAGTTCTCGAAGAGGCAGCTCGCGACCCGCCTGCTCAGGCTCCCGTCGGGGCTCCCGGGGAAGACCCTGTTCTGGTTGACATAGTCCACCGGGTTGATGAAGGCGGCCCGGGCGTTGAACCCGTCGGTGTTCACCACCGGGACCAGGATGAGGGTGCCCCTGAGCCCCTCCGGCTCCACCTCCTGGGCCACCCTGAGGACCCCCTCGATGCTCGCGTACTCTAGAGGATGAACGCCGCCCAAGACGCAGAGGGTCGGCCCCGGCTCGGAGCCGTTCACGATGACGTAGGGCATCATGACGTCGTGGGTCGAGGCCTCCCCGGCCTTCACGAATCCCTTCGCCTTCTCCCCCTGCCCGATCTCCCTATCTCCTACTTTGAAAGACAAAACCAATCACATCACTCATGGTTCAACCGATTTAAAACGTTTCAAACCGAGGATAAACCTTGTAAATCTTCGAGGCAAATCAGGTTTGAGCCACTATGAGCGTCAAGCTTCATCACAAGAGCTGGGTCACCATCAAGAAGCACCTAGAGTCCTCGGACACTGTGATCATACCCCTCGGCTCCATGGAGGCCCACGGGGAGCACAAACCCGTGGGATGCTGCTACCTCCTCGCCGAGGCGGCCTCGGAGGAGGTCTCCGAAAGGACCGGAGTTCCCCTCACCCCCGTTATCCCCTTCGGGATCTCCCCGCCCTACAAGCACTTCCCGGGCACAGTCACGGTGAGCTCCGAGACCCTCAACCGGTACGTCTACGAGGTCTCCGAGAGCCTCGCGCGCGCCGGCTTCAGGAAGATACTGTTTTTCAGCGCCCACGGCGGCAACAACCTCTCAGTCCTGAGGGAGGTCTCCTACAGGCTCCGGGAGGAGCACGGCGTCCTATGCGCCGTCATCCACGTCTGGGGCGTCATCTCGAAGATGATCCCCCCGGATTTCTGGGGTCCCGGCCACCGCAGGGGCCACGGCGGGGAGCCCACCACCTCGGTGATGCTCCACCTGAAGCCAGACCTGGTTGACATGGCGAAGGCTCAGCTGAAGCCCCTGAAGGACATCGGGGAGGGCTTCGAAGCCAAGTCCTACGGGAACCACGAGTTCCAGGGGATAGTCCACAGCATCTTCCTCCACGCCGAGGAGGTGCAGCCCAGCGGGTTCATGGGGGACCCCACCAGGGCCACCCCTGAGAAGGGGAAATTCCTCTACGAGAAGGCAGTAGATCACCTCGTGGACCTCGTCGAGGCCTTCAGGAAAGTGGACCCCGATCAGGGCTAGCCTGCAGGGGTTATCTCCCAGTCTTTCCCATCCATCTCCCCGATGAAGTCAACCAGGAGGTCCACCAAGGCGTCCCGCATCAGCCGCCCCTTCTCGGGAGTCGCCTTCGTGGGATCACCGGTCACCGCATAGGGCGTTATCTCGTCGAACCTCCACTTCACCTGAACGTGGACCGGCAGATCCGGCACGACACCCCTCGCCCTCTCCATCTCCACGAGCTCCGGGGCAACCGCCAGCATCATGGAAGTCTCCCCCTCCCCGCCGTGGCCCAGCCCGTCCCAGACCTCGAAGGTCCCCTCGGGGAGGAGCTCCCCCGCGGTCACCCACCATGCTTCGAGGACGGCGATCCGCATCTCCGGGTGCTCGGTCCTGAACTCCCGGGTCGAGGCCTCGATGGCTGGAATGTTCCCGTCGTGGCCGTTGACGATGAGAAGCTTTTTGATCCCGTGGCTGAGGAGGGATGCGAAGACCTCCCGGAGGACCCGCATCAGTGTCTCCGTGGTGAGGGTAAGCGCGATGGGGAACGAGGAGTAGTGGACGCTCATCCCGATGGGCAGAGCCGGGAGCACCAGGAGCCCCTCGACCCTCTCAGCGACAGCCTCAGCGAGATGGGACGCGATGAGGGTATCGGTGCCATGGGGGAGGTGCTCACCGTGGGACTCCGTTGATCCCACCGCCAGGACGGCCTTGTCGAAGCCCCCGGCCTCGAGTCCATGCCCCGTGAGCCGGAGCAGACGTTTCTCGCTCAAAATTTCACCGTAGAGCATTAAACCGGATTCGAATATAAGGACAGGAGGATAAAGTCTACGAGGAGGGTTACGGATGTCTGATGAGGGTTCCCCGAGGGGGAGCGTCTGGATCGAGAATCTCACTTGGGTGGAGGCCGAGAGGGTTCTGGAGGAGTATGAGGTGGTGATGATACCTCTGGGGGCCAGGACCAAGGAGCACGGCCCCCACCTCCCCCTGAACAACGACTGGGTCATGGCGGAGTACCTCGCCAAGCGGGTGGCTGCTGAGGTCCCCGTCGCGGTGATGCCCACGCTCCAGTACGGATACTACCCCTCGTTCCTCGAGTACCCGGGCTCAGTCTCCCTGGGCTTCGAGACCTTCAAGGATCTGGTGAAGGACGTCTGCGTCTCCCTGGCGGGCTACGGCGTCCGCAAATTCTACGTCCTCAACACAGGGGTCTCAACCGCGAGGGCCCTCGGGCCGGCATCCGAGGAGCTCAGGAAGCAGGGGATCGAGATGAGGTTCACCGACATCCTGGCCTCCGGGGCCAGGGCCGAGGAGGGGGTCTCCGAGCAGGAGGGGGGCACCCACGCAGACGAGATGGAGACCTCCATGATGCTCTACATCGACCCCGAGATGGTGGACATGTCCAAGGCCGTGAAGGATTATGATCCATCGGGGGGCCTGGGGCTCACCCGGGACCCCGAGAAAATAGGCTCCAAGTACTCGCCCACGGGGGTCTTCGGGGACCCGACGCTGGCCACTGTGGAGAAGGGGAGGGTCGCGGTGGAGGCGAGGGTCCGCTTCATCGTCGAGGAGCTGAGAGCCCTCATCGATTCTTAGACGCCGGGCTCACGATCTGAGAAGCCTGAATCCGGGCTTCAGCTTCCTGAGGGAGGCAACGAGTATCTCCACGAGGCCCGACATGTCTTTGAGGTCAAATGTCTCAACGGGGCTGTGGGAGTACCTTCGGGGAACGCCCACCGTCGTCGCCGGGATTCCTCCCCGGGTCTGGGCCATCGCCGAGGCGTCGGTCCCCCCGAGCTGGTAGCCCGACTGGTACGGGAGGCCCTCGGCCTCCGCCGTCTCGATTAGCCACTCCCTGAGACGGGAGTGGTAGATCCAGCTCCCCCTCCTCCCCATCTCCCCGATGTGGATCGCCGGGCCCCTCCCCACCTCGTAGACCATGTCCCTCATGTTGATGTCTGGCTGCCAACCCGAGGGCGCAGTGTCCACCGCCACAGCTGCGTCCACGTCGAGGTCATGGAGAGCCACGGCCGCCCCCCTGAGGCCCCCCTCCTCCTCCACTGTGCCGATATAGTAAACGGTTGCGGGTATCTCCTCGTCCTTCAGGGCCTTCGCGACGGCGATGAGCACCGTGAGCCCGGCCTTGTCGTCCACCGCAGGGCTCGTGATCAGGTCGTTGGCGAGCTCCCGGGGCTCGGCGTCGAAGACGATGGGCGTCCCCACTTTGACCCCCATCCCCTCAACCTCATCCCTGCTCCAGGCCCCCACATCGATGTACATCTCCTCGATGGGGGGAATCGTGTTCGCCTCGGACGGCGGGGTGACGTGCCCCGGCTTGATCCCCACCACCCCGGGAACCGATCCCTTCTCGGTGGCGAGGCGGACCCTCTGCCCCAGGATGGCCCGGTTGGAGGCCCCTCCCACCTTCCTGAACCTGATGAATCCCCTCTCGTCGATGTTGAATACCGTGAAGCCCACCTGATCCATGTGGGCAGCTAGGGCGACCTTGGGAGCTTTTGGGTCTTTGCCCCGCTGGACCCCCACCACGTTGCCCCTGGGAGTCTCCTGGACCTCGTCCACGTAGGGGGCCAGGGCCTCCTTGAAGTGCCTGATCATGGGCTCCTCGAAGCCGTAGGGGGAGTCCACAGCCACGAGCCCTATGAAGGTCTCCTTGAGGAATTCGATAGACATGCATCTCCCTCACCCGTCTACCCTCAATAGCTTAATGGTCGCATCGCAGGGTCCTCGAATAATGTAATAGTTTATCAAGCGCGTTTCGAATAAAACTGGGATAGAAATGGGTGACACCAAGGAAAACTTGGCTTCCGCCTTCGCGGGAGAATCCCAGGCGAATCGCCGCTACCTGGCCTTCGCGAAGAAGGCCGTCGAGGACGGGTTCCCAAACCTCGCCAAGCTCTTCAAGGCCGCCGCGGCCGCCGAGACGATCCACGCCCACAACCACCTCAGGGTGATGGGGGGGATAGGGTCAACGACCGAGAACGTCCAGGAGGCATTCGACGGGGAGACATTCGAGTTCCAGCAGATGTACCCCGAGTTCCTCGCCGTCGCCAAGGAGGCGGGGGAGGCCCAGGCCACCTGGTCCTTCGACGTGGCGCTGCAGGTCGAGAAGGTCCACGCCGGGCTCTACGAGGGCGCCCTCGCGTCCATCAACTCCGGGAAGGACTTGGAGGTCGAAAAGTTCTACGTCTGCAAGGTCTGCGGGAACACCTTCGAGAACGAGCATCCCGATGAATGCCCTATCTGCTACGCTACCGAGTTCAAAGAGGTATAATCTCTTTTTTTCTATAACCACGTATAGTGGTAGCCATGCGCCTCTGGTCCCTCCACTCCCGCTACCTAGACTTGAAAGGACTCGGCGGTCATCACCGCGATCTGGTATTTCAGGAGAGGCGGGTCGGATCAAGTCCGGAGGGGCCCCGTCACTCTCGTCTACGTCCCCGTCGGTGACGGCTTCCGCATCGCCCACGCCAACTTTGCATGCTACTGAATCTGCAGGACTCGCAGACGCGCCTGATGGCCGTGCAGTAAACTTATCACATATGATCCTGAACATTGGGAGTGTGTCCGGAATTGGATGAGGGCTTCGAGGAGATCTACACAGTCAGAGACGATTACAAGAGATTCCACCAGGAGAACACGGCTTTCGGGAGGGCCATGAGGGCCGGGAAGAGGGGATACGTCGACCCCGAGGCGAAGCTGAAACGGATGAAAGACGATATTCCGGGTTACGGCATCGTCGACTACGCCTTCAGCGGCGCCGCCCTCACAGCCGCCCAGGCCTCCCACTCCGGCCGCGGGAACCAGGACTCCGGCTTCTACTCCTGGAGCCCCCTGGGGGTGACCCACAAGCCCGAAGGAGTCCCCCGGTGGGAAGGGTCCCCGGAAGAGGCGGGCAGGATCGTCGCCAAGGCCGGGAAATTCTACGGAGCCGTGAGCGTCGGCTTCACCGAGCTCGATAAACGCTGGGTCTACAGCCACGACTCCGACGGGAGGCCCATCGTCTTCGAGGACGTCGATGAGGGCTACGTCACCGAGGAGAAGGCGGTGATCCCCGAGAGCCACAGGTGGGTCATCGCGATCACCGTGCCCATGGAGGTGGATGAGATGATGTACGCCCCGACGGCCCTGAACCCCGTGAGCAACATGGGCTACAGCAGGATGCCCGTCGTCGCCGGGAGCGTAGCCGAGTTCATCAGGGGCCTCGGGTACCACGCCATCCCCTGCGGCAACGACACCGCCCTCAGCGTCCCCATTGCGATCCAGGCCGGCCTGGGCCATCTGGGGCGCCACGGCCGCCTCATCACCTGGGAGAGGGGGCCCATGGTGCGCATCGCCAAGGTCTTCACCGACCTGCCCTTCGAACAGAGCCCCCTCGCCCCTAAGGGGATCATCGAGTACTGCGAGGTCTGCAAAAAGTGTGCCAAGGAGTGCCCCAGCGGCTCCATCCCCGAGGGGCCCCGGACGTATGAGGGGTTCAGCGAGGCGAACAATCCGGGGGTCCTCAAGTGGTACTGCAACGCGGACACCTGCCTCGACTACTGGAGGGAGGTGGGCTCAGGGTGCAGCATCTGCTTCAGGGTCTGCAGCTTCACCAAGGAGAGGGGAATCACCCACGGCATCGTGAAGTGGTTCATCAGGAACGTCCCCCAGCTCAACAGGCTCTGGGTCTGGACAGACGACTTCCTCGACTACGGGAAGATGGCCGATCCATCGGAGTACTGGGACCTCCCCTACAAGAGGAGCTAGAAAGGGGGAAATCTCCCCTCAGAATTTCTCTTGGGACACTATCTCCGAGAGGGGCTTCCGCCGATCCGTCTCGTGGAACGCCTTCTCGGCCTCGGGGTAGCCCAGGGGGCTCACGGCGACCACGTCGTAGTCTTCAGGGATACCCAGGGCACCCTTGATGGTCTCATTCTCGAAATCCCCTATCCAGCATGTCCCAAGTCCCTCCGCCCTGGCGGCGAGGATGAACTGGGTGAACGCGATGGAGATGTCCAACAGGAACGACATGTCCCCCATGTAGCCCCCCCTGTTAGAGCCGGTCTTGCGCCCGCAGGCCACCACGACTATCGGGGCCTCGTCGATCCACGCTTGCCTGCCGCAGGTCGCCACGACCTCCGCCTTCTTCTCGGAGTCGCTCACCAGGACGAATTTCCAGGGCTGCCGGTTGCTCCCCGAGGGGGAGAGCCTCACAGCCTCCAGCACCCTCGCCATGGCTTCCGGGTCGGGTTCATCGGGCCTGAAAGTGCGGACGCTCCGCCTCGTCTTCACGACTTCGTAAAACTCCATGATCCTCGACATGATGAGGGTGCACGGATTCTTAAGATGTGAGGTGAAGGGCATCGACAGTCTTTTTATCACATGTGAACTACCGCTTTCCATGTCTTCTGATTCCTTCACCTATCAAGCCCGGCAGTGGGCCGGGGCGGGGAGGCTCGACTGCGTCGCCGAGAGGGGCATGATCGCCTCGAAGCACCCCCTCATCGGGGAGGCCGGCCTCAAGATGATCCGGAAAGGTGGGAACGCCGTGGACGCCGCCATAGCAGCGGCCTTCATGGACTGCGTCGTGGAGCCCGCGAGCAACGGCATCGGGGGCGAGGGGGTGCTGACCATCCACCTCTCCTCGGGGGAGAACGTCGTCGTCGACTACGTGGGGCGCCCCGCCAAGAGCTGCGCCCCCGAGATGTTCGAGCTCGAGGAGGACGCGGAGCCGGGCTGGATGGGCTGGAAGAAGGCGAAAGGAGACGCCAACGTGGTCGGCCACAAGGCCTGCACCACACCGGGCACGGTGGCGGGCCTCGCCAAGGCCCTGGAGATGCATGGAACCCTCAGCCTCGGGGAGACATTGGCCCCGGCTATCGGCGTGGCGGAGGAGGGATTCGTCGTGGGCTGGGGAACCGCCTCGGCGATCTTCCAGGGGATGAGGCTCTTCAGCAGGAACCCCGGGTGGAGGCGCATCTACCTCCACGACGAGAGATGGCCCTACAAGCCCTACTCCACGGCCCTCGCCAACCCCGAGCGCCTAGTCAACAAGGACCTCGCAAAGAGCCTCCGCGCCATCGCGAAAGACGGCCCCGAGGCCTTCTACGAGGGCTGGATCGCCGGGAAGATCGTGGAGGAGATGGAGAGGGGCGGGGGCCTCATCACCGCGGAGGACCTCGCCCGGTACGAGCCCATCGTCCTAGAGCCCGAGCCCGGGAGCTACAGGGGACACGACGTGGTCTACGACCCCACCCACTCGGGAACCACGATGTTCCAGATCCTCAAGATCCTAGAGGGGTACGACCTCACAGGCCTCGGTTTCGGGACCCCCGAGACGGTTCACCTCATGGCGGAGGCTATCGGCCTCGCCTTTGCGGACCGCTTCGAGTACATGGGGGACCCCGGCTGGGTGGATGTGCCCCAGAGGGGGATGGTCTCCGGGGAGTACGCCGCCGGGCTCAGGGAGCGGATCAAGATGGACGAGGCCGGGGCCATGACCCCCGGGGACCCCTGGCCCCACGAGCCCGAGCACACCACGGCCCTCGCCGTGGGGGACGGGGACGGCAACCTCGTGTCTGTCAACCAGACCCTGGTGAACAGCTTCGGCTGCGGGGTCGTGATTCCCGGCACGGGGATATTGATGAACAACGCGATGTACGGCCTCAACCCCAGCCCGGGGACCGCGAACAGCATCGACGGCAGGAAGCGCCGGATCCAGAATGTCTGCCCCACCGTGCTCCTCAAGGCCGGGGAGTCTTTCATGGCGCTGGGGGCCCCGGGGGGGAGGGCGATCCAGATATCGGTCGCCCAGGTGATCAGCCACGTCATCGACCACGGGATGGGGATCCAGGAGGCCATCGAGGCCCCGAGAATCTTCAGGGAAACCTCGACCGTCTACGCGGATAGCAGGTTCCCCGTCGAGGTGAAGGAGGGGCTCGAGGCGAGGGGCCACGATCTGGTCTGGGTGGAGCAGGAGCTCCAGAACTGGGCTAGGCCCGTGGGCGTTCTCAGGGATCCCGGGACGGGGCTGCTCCACGGCGGGGTCCAATGCCACCTGACAGGGTTCGAGTCTGTGGCTATTGGGCTCTGACTCGCACGCCTCTTTATCATCGATCAGACATCATAAATTTGCTTGGGGTAATCTCTTTTCGATCGCTTTGAAGAGCTATCTGGACATCAGTAAGGACGAGGAGAAGCACGCCCTCACCCTCCACGGGGAGAGCGTCGTCATCGACGCGAGCCTCGTCGCGTTCATCGACTACGTGGGGGAGGACATCTGGGTAGACGACGTCCTCAAGGGAGGATTGACGGCGAGCAACGCCACTGTCTGCATGGGGCGGAGCTTCAACGGGGCCCTCACGGAGCTAGGGGAGCACCACGACTGGGCTGAGAAGAATGAGAAGGCCCTCATCGCCCTGAAGGCGTCTGACATCGAGAAGGCGAAGAAGGAGAGGAGACACGCCATCATCCTGGGCCCCCAGGACAGCAGCTTCCTGGAGGGGAACATCCGATTCCTCGAGACGGCCCGGGAGTGGGGCATCCGCATCATTCAGCTCACCTACAATCACAGGAACGAGGCGGGGGACGGCTGCAAGGAGCGATGCGACGCGGGGCTCAGCGTCTACGGCGTCAAGCTCGTGGAGGAGATGAACAGGCTGGGGGTCCTCATCGACCTGAGCCACACGGGGGACGCCAGCGTCATGGAGGCCATCGAGATGAGCGGGGACCCCGTGAGCTTCACCCATGTCATCCCCCGGTCCACGACTCCCAGGGAGATGGGGGGCTACGCTAAGTGGATGAGCGGCGGCCCCTACGGCGAGTTCCTCGAGTACTCCCTCCAGAGGGGGAAGAGCGACGAAGCCCTACAGGCCTGCGCCGAGAAGGGGGGCGTCATCGGGGTGACCCCCTACTTTGCGAAGAAGGCGGGGGACTCGACCCTCACCGACGACCTCATGGACCAGGTGGACGCCACAGTGAACCTCGTGGGGGCGGACCACGTGGGCTTCGGGTCCGATCTCGACTTCAGGAACAGCGTCACCCGGGGGGCCTATATCTGGAAGCACCCGGACAGGCTCGGAGTAGACTACTTCACCCCCATGGACGAGTCCTGGGGATACGGCTGGCTGGAGCACATGCCCAACTTCACCAGGGGGCTCGTGGCCCGGGGCTACTCCGACCCGGAGATCGAGGGAATCCTAGGGGGCAACTTCCTCAGGCTCTTCAAGAGGGTCTGGGGGGAATAGCTCCTCCCTTTTCCCGCTATCAGTTTTCTCTGGCAAGCCCTGATAAGCTTCATCAATCTCCAAGGACATTGTTTCAACCATGACCCGTCTCACAAGAGATGAGATCTCGAAAGCCCTCGCCGAGATGAACGAGGCCTTCAACGCCCACGACCTCGATGCGGTCTTGGAAAAACTCCACGAAGATATTCTGTTCGAGAACTGGACCGGGGGCAGTGTGAAGGGGATCGAGTCGCTGAAAACGGCGTGGTCCCCCTGGTTCAAGGATCACGGAGGCTTCCGGTTTACCCACGAGGACGTCCTCATCGACGAGGAGGAGCAGAAGGCCGTCACTCGCTGGTGTCTGGACTGGCCGTCCTCGGAGGCGGGCTATGCGGGGCTGCATGAGACTAGGCGGGGCGTCGACGTGATGCGGTTCGAGGACGGCAAGGTCATCGAGAAGCTCACCTACTCCCAGACCACCCTCGAGATCGATGGTCGCAGTGTGAGGCTCCGAGCCTGAAACTCCCCTTCCCCGGAATGCCAAAACGACAGTTGGATACGTCATAGGCATCAGGTCTGATAGCCCAGATATTGCGGCGGCTCACCGATCACTGGGAGGATGATTCGGGCAATATGAAGAACCTGGGCATAAGGGAACTCGGTGTGCATTTGGTTACCTTGGCCTTCGGCTTCGTCATCCTCGCCGGCTGCTTCTGTTTCTTTTAGGATAATCTTTTTAACCTCAGCCACGGCCCTTTAGCTCCATAACCTGAGCGAAGTGACCGGACCGATGTTAGCTGAATGAGATGACCGAACGTCCATCGAGTAGGTGGGCCTCCATCAAGGGTAACATCGGAGTCATGCTTCTCAGCTCAGGACTGTGGAACCTCGCAGGCGCTATGACGTGGCCCTTCTACTCGCTATATGTCCTAGAACTCGGCGGAATGCACGCCGACATAGGCTTCATATCGGCCCTGGGAGCCGTGACCAGGATCGTCCCCACCCTCTTCGGGGGATACCTCGCGGACGCCCTGGGCAGGAAGAAGATACTCTACTCCATGAGCTTCCTCCTCGCCGCGAACGAGCTCCTGCTCGCCTTCGCCCCCGACTACAGGTGGCTCTACCTCATCGTCGTGGTGGAGGCCCTGGCGGGGGGGCTCAGGGACCCCTCGTTCATGTCCCTCATCGCCGACTCCACCAACCCCGACAACAGGGCCTTCTCCCTGTCCCTCTTCCAGGTGGTCCCGCCCCTCTTTGGGCTCCTCTCCCCCTTCGCCATGGGGGTGCTCATGGACTCCCGGGGGGTCGTGGTGGCGATGAGGTATACCTACACATTCACGTTTCTGATGGCGACCGTGGCCTCTTTCCTGAGGTACAGGTACATCGAGGAGACCCTCACCAACGGGAAGGGGGTCCAGAAAGATCCGAGAGTAGCCGTGAAGGAGATCCTCCGGGGCTTCAAGGAGACCCTCCGAGTCCTCCCCTCCAAGCTCTGGCTCTTCCTCTCGATAGACTTCATCTTCACATTCGCCTGGGGCCTCACGGAGCCCTACTTCGTGACCTACGCGACGGAGGCGGCCATGCTCACCGGGGCCCAATGGGGGCTCGTAATCATGGGCGCCACGCTCATCCGCACGACGGTGAAGCCCCCCGCGGCACTGGCCTCGGACAGGTACGGCAGGATCAAGTTCATCCTGGTCTGCATGTTCCTCTGGCCCGCAGGGTTCCTCCTCTTCGTCAACTCAGCGGGATTCCAAGCCCTCCTGATCGCCAGGCTACTCATCGCATTCGCGGGGAGCCTCGGGGACCCCTCCTGGGAGGCCCTCTTCGTCGACTATCAGCCCAAGGAGCACCGGGGCCGTTTCAGCGCCATCGCGAGCGTCTCCTGGAGCCTCATCTGGGGCGCCGGGAACGTGGTGGGGGGCCTCATCTACCAGAACGTCTCCAAGAGGATGATCTTCGACCTCAGCGCGGGGCTCCTGATAATCGGCGCCGTCCTCGCCCTCATCAAGATCAGGGAGCCCGATCACCGGGAGACCTAGCCCCGAAGCTGCGCAAACCGTTTAAACCATGTCCCCTATTCACAGCCGATGTCCGTCGAGGCTATAACAGACACCATCTCGATGATCGACTCCCCCTACCACGGACTCGGGGAGGTGCTCGAAACATACCTGATACAGGGACAGAAGTCAGCTGTAATCGACCCGGGCCCCGCACCCCTCGTCCCGGGGGTCATCGAGACCCTCGAAGCGACCGGGGTGACCCATCTCGACTACATCCTACTGACCCACATCCACATCGACCACGCCGGCGGCTGCTGGAAGATGCTGGAGACGTACCCCGACGCCACGATCCACTGCCACCCCCGAGGAGCGGAGCACGTCATCGACCCCTCGAGACTCCTCGCCGCCGCCGGGAAAATCTTCGGCGACGCCCTCAGCGAGTTCGGCGAGGTACGAGGCGTGCCAGCGGAGAGGGTCGCAGAGTCCACGGACGGTGAGACCCTGAACCTGGGAGGGGTCAGCCTCGAGACGATCTGGACCCCCGGCCACTCAAGCCACAGCCAGAGCTACTTCGAGCCGGACTCCGGGGTGGTCTTCGCGGGGGACGCCGCCGGCTACTACCCCGGGAACAAGGGGGTCCTCGTCCCCGATGCCCCCCCTCCCCACAACCCCGCCCAGGCCGCGGATAGCCTCCTCAAACTGATGAGGTACGAACCGAAGACCATCGCCTACAGCCATTTCGGGTACTACGATGAAGCGACGACTCGGCTTGAACGCTTCCTCGATCAGACGAGGCTTTGGGATCGACTCGCCCAGGACGGGGTCGAAGCGGGCCTCTCGTTGAACGATATATTCGATCTGCTCGTCGAGGAGGATCCCGAAGCCCGGGAGCTCGCCGGAATCGACGAGGAGGGCAAGAGGGCGGTCTACTTCAATCTGAAGAGCTTCGTCGGATATGCGAAATGGCGGAGAAAGTCTCCGTAAGGGGATGACCTAGTTCCCTTTTTTTGAGCAGTATTCAGATCACCCACTCGCTTGAAAAAGAGAAAAAAACATCAGAAAACTCGATTCGACTATAAACTCCTGGCCGCCTCTCGGCGTCTGAGCTTATCTAGAACCTTCTTGGCGGCCTGTGCTTAGCAAAGCACTCACGGCAGTAAACCGGCCTGCCCTCTGTCGGCTTGAAGGGGACCTCGGCCTCCTTCCCGCAATCAGAGCAGATGATCTTGGTCATCTCACGCGGGCCACGGTCGTATCCACCGCGCCTATCTCTATAACCCAATACTTTCACTCCTATTCTGTGTGTATGCTCAGAACGCCTCTCGGTATTCGCCGCACACTGGGCACGCAGGGGTATTTCTCCCTTTTAAACCATTTTACGCAAAGCCAACCATAAACAACCTAAACCAGAGTCGTGCGCGATGAGGGCGGTTTTATTCAGTCTGAAGAGCTTCGTCGGATATGCGAAATGGTTGAGAAAGTCTCAGTGACCAGATTACCTGTTTCGGGTCATCCTTCAGAACCCTCACTAGCTTGGAAAAAAAGAAAAAACAATAGAAAACTCGATTCGACTATAAACTCCTGGCCGCCTCTCGGCGTCTGAGCTTATCTAGAACCTTCTTGGCGGCCTGTGCTTAGCAAAGCACTCACGGCAGTAAACCGGCCGGCCCTCTGTCGGCTTGAAGGGAACCTCGTCCTCCTTCCCGCAATCAGAGCACGTGATCTTTGTCATCTCACGCGGGCCGCGGTCGTATCCACCGCGCCTGTTGTCTCTATAACCCAATACTTTCACTCCTATTCTGTGTGTATGCTCAGAACGCCTCGCGGTATTCTCCGCACACTGGGCACGCAGGCGCGGTTCTCCCTTTTAAACCCTTTTACGCCGACCCAACTATAAACAGGCAAATCCAAAAGAACCTCCTAGAATAAATAACTGGAGAGGACCCGGGGGATATACGATGGAAACAGTCATACTGATACGCCACGGGGAGGCGGAGCACATGGTGAGCGACCTGACAGGGGGCTGGTCCCAGACCCCCCTCACCGAGAAAGGCAGGGCCCAGGTGCGCGCCCTGGCGACGAGGCTCGAGAAGGATCTCGAGGGGGTCGATTATGCTTTCTACTGCAGCGACTTAAAGAGGGCACACCAGACCGCCGATATCATCGCCGAGGCGGTGGGGCGTGAGCCGATCCCCTCCCGGGAGCTCAGGGAGTTCAACAACGGCGTCGCCGCCGGCAGGGCCAAGGAGGAGGTCGCCCACCTGTACCGCCCCCCATCGGAGTCAATAATGGACTGGCAGCCCTACCCCGAGGCGGAGACGTGGCGGAGGTTCTACCGCAGGATCACGGCGTTCATGGACGAGGTCCATGCTGAGGAGGATCGTCCCACCCTCATAGTCTCCCACGGGGGCACCATCGTCAACCTCGTCGCCTGGTGGATCAGGCTCGAGGAGGCCGGCCTCTCATACACCACGTTCCATACGTCCCCTGCGAGCCTCAGCGTCCTCAATGTCACCCCCCTCAACGAGAGGGCCGTGGAGAGGCTCAACGACACCGCGCACCTGCATAAACTGGGGCAGGTTCCCCGCCTCCCTCTAGAGGCGAAACCTCAGAGCGCTCCTTGACTTTGAGTCGCGCACACGTGCCCTTCGGTGATCCTCAACGGGTCGTGTCGAGGCTGACGCTGCCGACCCCCAACCTGATGTCAAGTCTCAGGCTGGGCTCCTGGGATTTCTCGTAGGCGTCGTTGGTGTAGACCCCTCCCAAGGGGAAACCCTTGCTCCGGGTTCGGAGGAAGCCCCCGTGGGCGCTCACGCTGGCGAGCCCCTCTACCGAGACCCTGGTGGGCACGGTCTCGTCCACGGTGATCCTGAAGCTCCCGACCCCTCCCCCGATGTCCACCCTTGCGTCGCGGTCGAGGCTCTTCCCGGTGAAGCCGAGCCTCATCTCCCCGACCCCGCCCTCCACCTTCATCCTGTCGAAGTTGGCGTTGAGGAGGCCGCTGGCGTCGAGGTCCCCGGCCCCCGCGGAGAGCTTTAGAAGCCTGAGGGCTTCGGGGTTGGGGGAATCGAAGCTCAGGGAGTTGTTGCTCACCCCCGCCTGGAGTGTGAGGTCCGTGAGGGGGAGGCCCCCGAGGTCCCAGTCCCCCATGCTCACTCCGCAATTTACGTCCATGGAGAAGGGCTTCCCGTCCCCCAGCTTGATGTCCCAGCGGTTCACGGGGTTCGACCTGACTCGGACAACGAACCTCTACTCCTGGACGATCCTCACCCTGTCCCCCTGGACACGGACCACCGGGGCGAGCTCGGAGTCGTCATACTCCACCGTCCCCTCCACGAACCTTCCGGATGCGCCCCCGGAGACGTTGATCCGCCCCGCGGAGCGGACCACGATCTCGAGCCTCGCCGAGTCCCCCTCCGGGTAGGGGATGTCCAGGGTCTCCACCTTGATCGCCTGGAGGGTCTCTCCCACGGGCGTGCCGCACGCTGAGCAGAATAAGTCTTCGACTCCCAGCTCTTTCCCACATTTGATGCAAAAGGGCATAATGATCCTTTCCCTGTGATTGAGACTCGGACCCCGTCAAATAAGGTCTTCCAGTGTTGGCTCCGGACCCGATGGATAGTTTTTAGAGCATGAGTGACTCTGAAGCATTTGATCGATTATGAGGATAGCGGTGGCTAGCTTCTCCCACGAGACCTGCACCCTCTGCCCCAGGCCGACGACGGTCGAGGATTTCGAGCGGGGCGGGGTTTACTACGGGGAGGAGGTTCTGGATCGGGTCAGGGGCAGCCCCACGTACATGAATGGGTTCATCAAGGCGGCCGAGGTAGAGTCCGACGTGGAGCTCGTAGGGGTTCTCAGCGCGGCGAAGAGCTGGGGCGGCTCATCGGGGAGCTGGCTGACCCGGGAGTGCTTCGACAAGTATTCCCTGGGCATCGAGGAGGGGCTCAAGAAGGCGGGGAAGCTGGACGGGGTCCTCCTGGCGCTCCACGGGGGCATGGCGGCGACGGGGGTCCCGAGGCCCGAGGCAGAGATCGTCCGGAGAGCCCGCAGGGCTGTGGGGGGCATCCCCATCTTCGTGACATTCGACATGCACGGCAACGAGGACCAGGAGATCGTGGATGCCGTGGATGGCGTCTTCAGCATCAAGACCTTCCCCCACATCGACTCGGAGGAGACGGGAGTGGCTGCGGCTAAGTGCCTCTTCGAGACTGTCCGGGGGAGTTTCAAGCCTACCATGGCTCTGAGGAAGCCGGGGGTCATCTCCCCGGGTGTCTTCCAGCACACGGGCTCCCACCCCATGAAGGACATCATCGCTAGGGCGAAGGAGTGGGAGGAGAAGGAGCCCGACGCCCGATGGGTCTCCTCGATGCCCGGGTTCCCCTACGCGGACGTCCCCGACGCGGGGTTCACCGTGATAGCCCTCACCAACGGCGACCAGGAGCTCGCGGAGCGCATCGCCGACGACATGGCGGACCTCGTCTGGAGCCTCCGGGTCCCCCTCGCGAGCAGGAAGCTACCCAAGCCCAAGGAGGGGGTAGAGAAGGTCCTGAAGCTCGTCGCAGGGGGGAAGACCCCTGTCATCATCGCGGATCACAGCGACCGCACGGGGGACGGTACCCATGTCCTGGAGCAGCTCCTCAAGCAGGGGGCGAAGAACTTCGGCATCTCAACCATCAAGGACCCCAAGGCGGTCCTAGAGATCATGGATCAGGCCGAGGTGGGGGACACCGTGACGGTGAAGGTCGGGGGATACGAGCACCTCTCCGGGAACCCGGTGGAGCTCACCGGGCGGGTCGAGTTCCTCGGGGACGGAGACTACATCAAGGCGGGGCCCATGAGCAAGGGCAGCAAGACCCTCCTGGGGCCCACCGCCGTCCTTGACCTAGGGGACAACAACCACGTGGTGATAAGCTCAACCCTCCACCAGGTCACCGACTCTGCGGGCTTCACCGCCTTCGGCATCGACTTCGACAGCCTGGAGATCATGTCCCTCAAGTCTAGGGTTCACTTCAGGGCCTTCTACGAGAGCGTCGCGGGGTCTATCGTGGAGATCGACTCCCCGGGGCTCGGGATAGCGGACCTCACCACCATCGACTACAAGAACGTCCCCAAGGACATCTATCCCTTCGTCGAGGAGCGACCCGGCTGACTCCCCCTCGACCTGAATAATTTAAGGCAAGATGAGCATACAGATTCCAATATGACGCTGTGGGATTCCATCCAGAGAGAGATCGACGAGGCTAACCGGAGAGCCATCGAGATCATCAAGCCCAGCGAGCAGGAGACGGAGAGGGGCCTCCGAGTCCACGGGGAGGCCATCGTCTTCGACTTCGGCCCCCCGGGGGGCCCCCTCATCTACTCCGATAGGCTCACCGCGAAGATCAACCAGCTCTACGACGAGGGGCGCCTCAGGCAGACCTACGCCCGCTCCAGGGGACCCGCTGACAGGATATCCAGGTACTACCCCCCCGAGAAGCACCTCAGGTTCGACGGCCTCCCGGGGCGCCTCAGATACGAGGCGGTGAAGGAGCACGCATACGACCCCGAGGCGAAGGAGGCCTACAAGCGGGCGTGGGGGATCGCGGGGGTCACCGTGATGAGCACCGGGGGAGGGGGTTCGAGTCTGGAGGGCTACGACTTCCACAAGTACAAGATGGAGACCCTCAGGGACGTGCTGGTCCCCGCGACATGCGCCGAGGACGTGAGGCGGGCGAAGGCGGAGGGGAGACACGGCATCATCTGGAACACTCAGGATCCGAAGCCCTTCTTCAAGAGCGGCGATCTGGACCAGGACCTGGACCGCCTCGACATGTTCCACCGTCTCGGGCTCAGGGAGGTCCAGCTCACATACAACCTCAACAACCTGGTGGGGGCCGGCTGCACCGAGAGGTACGACTTCGGCCTCACCCGCTTCGGGTTGAAGGTGCTGGAGAGGCTCAACGATCTCCGGATCCTAGTCAACGTCAGCCACTGCGGGCGTCAGACCACCCTCGACGCCTGCGAGGCCTCGGAGGCTCCCGTGGTCGCGAATCACGCGAGCTGCGAGGAGGTCTACGCCCATCCCAGGGCGAAATCCGACGAGGAGATCCACGCCGTCGCCGAGTCCGGGGGCTACTTGGGCATCTGCAGGGTCCCCCACTTCATAGGGTGGAACGCCACCATCAAGGACCTCTTGGACCACATCGATTACGCCGTCGAACTCGTCGGAGCCGACCACGTGGGGATAGGAACGGACCAGGGCTGGGCTGCTCCCATCCCCCGGGGGATCCACGAAGAGTACGCGAAGATCGAAGCCGAGTACATCCCGGCCTCCCGGATGCCCCCGGACGCCCCCATGCCCACGAGGGACAACTACGCGGGGTGGTGGTCGGGGTTCAGGCCGGAGCATTTCCCCTACGCCACGGACGAGCGCAACTTCGGCTCCCTCAGCTGGATCAACTGGCCCTACTACACCGTGGGCCTAGTCTCCCGGGGCTACTCGGACCAGGAGATAACCAAGATCCTCGGGGGGAACTTCCTCAGGGTCTTCGAGAAAGTGGTGGGCTGAGCTAGGCCGCAGTAACAGGGTGTTCGCACCCTTCTTCGCCCCGCTCCGGAGCGGGACTCCCTTCGAGGAGAACGAGTATTTATTTAACCCATGAGTGTTGATTATCGGATGCAATCCATGAAGGTTCTAGTCTTATACGGTAAATCCCAGAGCGCCAACGGCGTCGAGCTCAAAGAGACCGCCGTCAGGCTGGGGCACGAGGTCACCTCCGGGAGCATCATGGATGTCTCCTCGGAGATCTCCAACGAGGCCTCCCGGTTCTGGCTCGGCCGCAACGAGATCACCGACGTGGACGTCTGCTTCGTCCGGAGCTTCGGCCCCGGGACCTGCGAGCAACTCACCCGGCGCATCAGCCTGATCGAGCATATGGAGCTCTCGGGGATCAGGGTGGTGAACCCCACATACAGCTTCAGGAGGGCCCGGGACAAGTACTCGACCCAGTACGCCCTCGCCGGGGCGGGGTTACCCATCGCGACCACATACACCACGGAGAGCATGGAGAGAGCCTACCGGAGGAGCCGGGAGATGGGGGTCTCCGTCTACAAGCCCATCCTCAGCAGCATGGGAAAGGGCAGCCTCAAGTTCGACGACCCGGAGATCGCCTACAACGCCTGGAAGATGCTGAGCAGGGTGGGGATGCCCCTCATCGTCCAAGAGTACCTCGAGAACCCCGGGAGAGACCTAAGGGTCTTCGTGGTGGGAGACGAGGTTGTGGCCACGGCCTACAAATACGGGGGGCCTGGAGAGTGGAAAACCAACGTGGCCCAGGGAGGAAAGATGGTGGAAGAGCCCGTACCAGAGGACATCCTCGACCTCGGGATCAGAGCCGCCAAAGCCCTAGGGCTAGACTACTCCGGCGTCGACATCATGGAGACACCGCGAGGCCCAGTGGTCCTGGAAGCGAACGGCGCCCCGGGATGGCAGGCCCTCAAGGCCGTGACGGGGGTCGACATCGCAGAGAAGATCGTACTGCACGCCACGGAAGGGACCCGAGTTGGCTGAAAGCGTCTCGAGGACCCCTGTGAAGATCGTCGTTGAGGGTGTGGGAGAGGCAAAAGGGGAGCTCGTGAGGATCCTCGCCCCCCTCACAGTCGGGACGATCCTCGGCAAGCTCCCCCTGAAAGGGAGGGCCCACGTCAGGGGCGGGGGGCTCTCGATGATCCTAGGGATCCGGCGGGGAGCGGAGAAGGCGGTGAACTCGGTGAAGGCCGGGGACATCGCGTACTGGCCGATGCAGGACTCCCTAGTCATCTATTTCCAGGACTCGAAGCCCTATGGTCCCGTCAACAAGGTGGGGACTGTCTCCGAGAACCTCGAACTCTTCCAGAGTCTCAAAGGCGGAGCCAGGATAAGAATCGAGAAAATATAGCCTATCCCAGAGTTCAGGGATAGCTTGAGCCCTTGCGTTTATGCTGTCTCGCTATTGGGTGAGGGCGTAGACTTTGAGGTTGTGGCTTCTGGAGGCGAGGGTGATAACTTTCTGCTCCATGAGTTCATTGAGGAGCTTATTGGCGGTGCTCACCTTCAGGTTGTAGTGGATCGCGAGACCGGTGGGGGTGATGGCCTTCATCTTTCCCAGTTGCTCCATGAGTTCCTCGTTGCTCATATCGGGGATGTCCAGGGAGCCGATGGTCTTTTTGAATCGCACTTTCTCCTTGGTCTCCCCCTTCGCCTTCCGCCTCTGCTGCTTCTCGATCTGCTTCATGCTTCTTTTAGCGGGCATAGCGTTTCACATTCTGTATCGGAGAGTCACTGATAAACGTGACGCCAAGGGCCATTGGGCACCCAACCCGAGCGAAACAAGGTTTAGATAAAGCCTCCCGAATGTACTAGTGAGCGCTTTGTACGTCGAGGTCATGATCGATAAGGCTCTGAGGCTGCTACAGTCAGGCCGGGTGGAGCGCCTCGAAGGTGACAGGTACAACGTGATCGGCAACCACGGGACCTACAACGTCGTCGCGAGGGACGGGAAGGTGATGTGCACCTGCCCGGGGTTCCAGTCCAGGAGGCGATGCTCCCACTCCTCCGCCGTCACGATCCTCAGAGCCCGGCGTAGACAGAGAAGCTGATTTCCTGAGATCCGGCCCTAGTCCACACTCTAGAACGGGGAGCGATCCGCCCCGCAGACCGTGCAGATCTGCTACGCGGTGCTCCTCTCCCAGATGATGAGGACCTTCGCCTTCTCGACGTAAGCCTTGTGGACGTTGTCTGCAGTGCGTTTATCCATCAGTATACTTTTACTTGAGGGCCGAATGCGGAAAATGTTTATAAGTTACCTTTCGGTAATTACCGTTCAGTAACTTACCAAATGGTAAGGAGGATCTTCGGCTATGCTGAAACTGAAGCTCGAGGAGGACGGCAAGGTCCTGTGGGAGATACCCCTCCAGGCGAAGGCCTGGGACAGACACTCCCTGAGGCGGGAACTCGACAAGGTCGAGAGAGACATGGCCCGATTCGAAGCCACATTCAACGCCCTCGCAAACCACGGCAGGATGCGGATGATGCGGATCTTCTTCAGAGACACGGAGAGGCCCATGGGCTTCACGGAGCTCATGAACGAGCTCGGGATGAACCCCAAGATCGTCTCAGAGTCCACCAAGCGCCTTAGGAGCACCGGGCTCATCGAGAAGAACGAGAACGGCAAGTACAGCCCCACCCGAACGGGGGAGGCCCAGTTCCTCATGATGAGCGTCGCGATGAGGCGGATGCTGGAGATCATGGAACAACTATAGGAGGAAAGTGAATGAATTTCGACGAAATAATCAAGGAGATGGAGGCCTTCCAGAGAAAGGTAATGGGATCCATGCTCGACGACTTCGGAGACTCCGGACGGTTCAAGCCTTTCGGTGGCTTCGAGGGCATCGACGAGAGGTTCAAGGAGCTCGAGAATGGGGGCCGGTCCGGGATGCCCCAGGGTGAGTGGCGCTTCGAGCGCATCGACCGCCCCGGGGTCAAGGGGTTCATAGCCAGAGGCATGTTCACCCACCCCGACGTGCTAAAGAAGCCCGACGAGATCCTGCCCCCCCTCAGGCCTGAGCCGGGGAGGCCCAGAAGGCCCCTCTACGACATCCAAGCCGAGGAGGGGCGGCTCAGGATCTACATCGAGCTCCCGGGCGTCGACGAGGATGCCATAAGCCTCGAGGTCATGGACGGGATGCTGAGGCTCCATGCCGGGGACTTTGAGGAGGAGATCGACCTCAACCGCTGGATCGTCGACCCCGACAAGATGGCCACCCAGTATGGCAACGGGGTCCTAGAGGTCACCATCCCCAAGGAAGACCTCGAAGAGCAGAGGGTCTAACCCCCATCCATTTTTTGCAGCCTTTTTTCCGCTTCAACGATCACTTCCGCTGTGTCCACGTCGAACAGCGTGAGAAGCTCCGGGTCCCTCTCCCTCAGGGAATCAATGGGGATATGCTTCACATCCGGGAGCCTCCTCAGGATCATCCGCAGCCTCATATTTTTCTCCTCGAAAAGCTCCCCGGCAATTCTCAGCGAAGGCTCCACGCGATAGACAGAGAAGAAAGGCTCAATCCACCCGTTCGGCCACTCGAATGTGGCACCGTCGTGGCCCTCGGCCTCGGCGAAGAGCCACCGGACGACGTCAGGGACGACGAAGGGCATATCGCATGCGGTGATCAATGCGTATTCCCCGCGAGCCCTCTGGAGACCCGTGATGGCGCCCACCAGGGGTGAGCCGTCCCCGTATACGTCGATGAGAATCTCGGCACGATCCCCCAACACGTCGGAGTATTTCCCATGCTGTTCCACAGAGCCCACGACTATGAGCACCTCATCAACGACAGCGGAGACCCCATTCAAAATATGGCAGACCATGGGCTCATCGGCGAGGTCCAGTAACCCCTTGTCCCTCTTCATCCGGGTCGAGTCCCCCCCGGCGAGGACGATAGCGGTTCGCATGCTTGGAATCTACTTTCTCTATGTTTACTAGATTAAAGTACTCCTGTTGGTGGGCATCTGTATCCTATGCTCGTACATGGACTCAGGCTCGCTGAAACGTAAGATACGGTTTTTTCCCATTTTATTGCGTTTTCAAGCGTTCCCGCCCTGTTTAGGCTCCTTTCACTATCGGTTTCCGATACATTGCCCGTAATAATCGTTTTATTAACGGAAATTAGGGATGAGACCGAGCATATCGTTCACATGGAAAGGGGTGCGTCGGATGTCGAACATGCCTACCTGGTTCCTGAAGATATACGTGTTATTCGGATCTTCCTTATTGTTCTGGATTTTAGGCGGCAAAGCATGGTTCATGAGAGAACGAACCTGATGGAAGGATATGCTCACCCCCTTTTTTTGGGGGATAGGATCTCGTTAATCGAGCCGTTCCCAGCTCCCGTTTGAGAGAACTCGATGATAAAGTGAACAATTCTGTTAATATAAGATAATTTATACGCTTACCCTCCCTAGATAATCCATTATGGCGAAGGGGCTGCCGAGCTACGAGGAGGTCGTGGAGGCCTCCCTCGAGGTCTTCGAGCAGTACGACACCGCCCTCACCCTCCGCCAGCTCTACTACCGCCTCGTCTCGAGACACCTCTTCCCCAACACCATCAACAGCTACAAGCGCCTCAGCCGCCTCATGGTGAAGGCGAGAGAGCGGAGGGATGTCCCGGTGAACTGCCTCGAGGACCGGAGCCGCCGCATCCTGGGGAGGGGGGACGCTGGATTCACCTCGGCCGAGGAGTTCCTGAAGAAGCGGATCGCGAGCCTCAGGGAGAGCTACAAGGAGTTCAGGCTGCCCATGTGGGTGGATCAGCCCAACTACATCCTGGTGAGCCTGGAGAAGGACGCCCTGAGCCGCCTCGTGGGCGACATCGCGAACCAGTACTCTGTGCGCACCTTCCCCACCCGGGGCTACCCCAGCTTCACCTACGTCCAGAGGATGGCCTCCTACATGAGGAACCGCCTCAGCGGGAAGCCCACCGTGGTCCTCTACTTCGGAGACTTTGACCCCAGCGGCGTAGACATCGAGAGGGACCTCAGCGAGAGGCTGGGCAAATACGATGCGGGGGACTTCACAGTCGTGAGGGTCGCCCTCACCGACGAGCAGATCACCAAGTACAACCTCCCCCCGATGCCTGTGAAGACCAGCGACGCCCGATCCGAGGCCTTCCTGGAGGCCTACGGGAACAAGTCGGTGGAGCTAGACGCCCTCGACCCGAATACGCTCAAACTCATGGTGGCCCAGAGCATCTCCTCCCACATCAACCTCGACGCTTGGAAGAAGAAAGAGGCGGAGATCGAGAAGCTCAAACTCTGGATCAAGCAAAAGCTCGAGAACATGGAGAACCTTGTCACCGAGTAAAAGGCCCCCTCGATCCCCCTGCTGAGATAACTTTGAAATTAATTTGTGATGCTTGAGAAACGAGGATTATCCAGCAATCCCCTGATCGCCTCGTCGCTGTAGCTGAGGAGCTTCCCCAGCCCCCAGGCGAGCTCCAACTCCACCTCCTCGGTGAGAGCGCCCTCCTCAAGGCTGCGTTTCCTCAACTCCTTCAACCGCCTGTACTCGTCGAGGGTCGCCCGCTCAGCCGCTATGTGGATCACCCGTTTCCCCCGGGTGTACTCTGGGTTGAAGAGCTGGGTGACTAAAAAGTCGTCGTCGATATCCAGGATTAGCCCGTACTCCTCGGCGATCAGTCTCACATCATCCCAGATGGCGTCGAACTGCTCCACCGTGAGGGTGGGGCTCAGGGCCAGCCTCTTGCAGCCGGAGCCCACGATCTCAGCGAAGGCGTAGATCATCCCCAGCTGGTACGACCTCTGGTCTAAGACGCTAGAGTCGAATCTCCTTTTCTCGGATCTATCGACCATTTTCATGAAGAGAGTTCCGAAGGGTTAAAACAGTTATCAGGAAAGACTAGGAACCTCAGCCGGCCAGAGCCGTCGCCTCTTCGATCAACCCCGTCGCCCTGTCGAGGGCTTTGCAAACCCTGTTGGTCTCCCTGACCATCCTCGTCCTCAGGAAGCCCGCCTCGTCGCTCCCCGGGTCGAGCCCCGCGATTTTTGCAGCGTTCTGGAGGGCCGGGAGGTGTGGGATGCCGTAGGCGGGGTCCTGGTCGAAGGGGCCGGTGTCGGTATAGAAAGTCGATGTCAGTATTCGGGTTATCTCGACGAGTAGGTCGTTGATTGCGGGAGCCTTCTTCTCACCTAGGCCGTCAATGGCCCCGTTCAACGTCTCCGCCTTGATCTTAAGTGCCCTGACCCTGTCGAGGACGGGTCCCAGATTGTAGGTTCCCGAAGCTGCCCGGGTCTGGATCTCCGTGGCGGTCTCTTCATACATCTCCGCGACCTGGGCGAAATCGAAGGGGAAGACCCTGGAGTTCACTGATCGGCGTATGGCGAGGGCCTCCATCCTGATGTCCCTGAGGAGGTTATCCTTGTCCCCCTTGTCCAGGGTGTCGAAGGCGCTGTGCCACCACCAGGCCCCGCCGCTCCCCCCGATCCATCTGCCCCTGTGGGGGCTCCCCTCGGGGATGTTGGCCCGGACGGCGACGCTGGGTATCCCTATGCCGTAGAAGGACTGGTCCCCGGCCCTCATGTAGTAGGCCCGGGACTCGATGCCCTCCTGGCCCGAGGCGTCCTCCGCGGCTATCCGGATGGCCTCCATGGTGCCCATGAGGCCTCCGCCTCCCAGCTCCGAGGCCCCCAGGACTCCGGGGGAGTCGATGTTCATGGAGAGGAAGCAGTTGCGGTCCAGGTCGTGGAACCTGTTGTCGGCGTACCATGTCGAGGCTGAGTAGCGCCCCGTGGAGTGGCCGGACCACCAGGCGATCCTTACGCTCCTCTTGAGCTTCCCCTTGTTCTCCTCGAGGAGCCTCGCGAGCTCCAGGAGGGCAGCGTTCCCAGTGCAGTTATCCGTGGTTCCCAGGTACCAGGAGTCCATGTGGCCGTGGACAAGCATGAACTTCTCGGGCCTCTCGGAGCCCTCGATCTCTGCGACGGTGAAGGGTATCCTCCTCCACCGGGTGTCCGTCCTCGCCTTGAGGTTGACCCTCACGGGGCCCTCCTTCGCCATATCCATGAGCCTCTCCCCGTCGCTGTGCTTCACTGAGACCGCGGTGATGTCCGGTATCCTCTCCGCGGATTCGGGGGTAGGAGTCCCCCAGATCGTGGTGACGATCATCTCATGGAGGACGTCCCCGCCGCAGATGTGGATCTGGGCGATGGCTCCCGCCTGCTGGGCCGCCCAGACCACCGCGGGGCTCGCGACGCCGTACATCAGTGCGATCTTTCCTTCGACGTTGGAGGCTTTGTACTGGTCCACGAGGTCCCCTAGGCCCGTGAATAGGCTGCTGGGGGAGACGGGCACGTAGACCATCTCGGCCTCGATTCCCTCCTCGGGGGTGGCCTTGGAGAACGAGTGAGTGATGCACTCCACGTCCCGGCCTGCCGGGGAGACGACTCTGAGGGACGCCTCCTTGGGGTGGCTTATCAGGGAGTCGAACTCGATGGCCTCATATTTGACGCCGTACTCCTCGAGCTTCTCCCGTATGTACTCGTGGGCCTTCATCTCCCCCTCGGTCCCGGAGGTCTTGTCCAGGGTCGAGAGGTGCTCCACGTGGCTCCAGGTCTCGTCGATGTCGATCCCGGAGAGGAACTTTTTCTCTTCTTTCGATAACATCTTCAAACCTCTTCTCTTCATTTCATGCTCGGGGGGACCGGGTACGCCCTCTTGCTGTGGGTGAGTCCCAGGTCGATGAGGGTCTCAGCGGTCTTAACGGCAGCCTTGACGGGGTTCACGACAGGCACACCGATCTCCTCGGATAGTTTCTCGTCCACCATGAGGAAGCCCATGCTCATGCAGCCGTAGGTCACGGAAGCGGCTCCGTACTCATCGACGGCCTTCTTCCCTTCCCTCACCATCGCCTCGTAGGCCTCCCTGGGCTTGGCCCTGACCTCGGGCACCGTGAGCCCCGTCTGGTGGATCGAGACCAGCTTCATGAGGCCGTCTCTCTCGTGGATCTCGGGGACCTTGACCGGCCCCTTCCCCACTGTGATGATCGAGAATCTGGAGCCGAGCAGGGAGCAGATGTGCTTCGCGGCGGATCCCGGCGGCACCACGGGGATGGTGAGCACCTCCCTCAGGGGGGCTATGCCAGGGTCGCCTCCGCAGGGGATGATCACCGCCTGGTAGCCCGCCTCCTCGGCGGCCATCGCGCACTTGAGGTCCCCGATGGTGGAGAGGGCGGCATCGTAGCTCGACTCGACGGTTCCCAGGTGGCTCTTCTCCGGGTCAGGTTCGAGCCCGAATATGTCGATCTCGGTGCCAGGGGAGGCGATCTCCCTGAGGACCCCCTCTCTCCTGGCGAGCTCCCCCGAGAGCCTGCCGGTGGAGGCGCTCTCCATCAAGTAGGCGATCTTTCTCATGATCAATCGGAGGTGCAAAGGCTTTACATGATAATAACATTGACGTTAGACTTCGTGATGCGTGGGCCCAGGATGCTAGGAGAAAAGAGGCGGAGAGGTCCAAGGCATGTCAGGTGCCCTGACATTTAGCTCAGGGACCGCTCCTGTGCGATTTATCGTCAGACGTCTCTTAAGGTTTATGGATTATTTACACATGAATTGAAAGTACACTCCGGTTTGAACTGGGCGGTTCTCCAAGCATTCCTTTACCGACCCGACCATAGGCCATAGACCCTTCTTTTAAGCGACCTAGTTTCATCCATCTCCCTCCTCCTGATAGCTGGGTTCCGTTTATATCGTGCCCCGGCTCCTCGCGTGATGGAAGCCATGGGTGAGTCCAGGAATCTCCTTGAGTGGGTGAAGAAGAACAGGCCCAGAGACCTCAGAGCCAACCGGATTAGAGTCTCCGAGAAGCCTCGTAGGCGCAGGCTGGCTATCAGCTGAATCATGGCTTTTAGGGATAATATTATTCGTGCTTGACAGAGTCTCAGCGTTCATCGATGAGGTTATCGTATCTCATCCATTTCCCGTTCTCCAGATCGTAGAACCAGGCCTTCTTGGGGCGTTCCCGGGCTCTGGCGCTCACCTCCAGGAGCCTCTCGGCTGAACGCCTGTCCTCGAACCTGATGCGTAGGCCAGTGCGTCCCTCCACAATCTCCGCCAAGGCGGGGCAGTTGAGGTCGAGGCCCATCTGCTGCCTGCCTTGGGGGCCCTCCCTGAGGGAGAAGGGAAATTGTCGGCAACTCGCAGGCCTCCTGTCGTGAATGCGGCACTCGGCTTCCCCAAGGTGAGGGCACGTCTCCTCAACTAGCTGGTGGGCGATGACGGTGAAGCCCCTCTCATGGGGGCGTCTCCCGATCCCGACGGCGGGCCTGACAGATGCCTCAGGGAACAACTCCTCCTCTCCCGGGAGCAGCGTGAGCCCTCTCAGGACCCCCTTGTCCTCCTGCACGAGGTCCCTGCAACACGTGCCGCACCTTCGGCACTCGAAGACCGTTTCATCCCCCGGCATATCGAATCATCTTGGAGTTCGGAGTTATTGAACTAACCTGCCTGTGATGCCTCAATGGACCCCCCTCATTCACTTTCATAAGAGTCCTCAGCCAAGCACGGGGAACTCAGTCAGATGCGGTTTGGTGCATCCATATGGGATGAAAAACGGTGCGTATGGTGTCAATGAAGATTATTCTCATAAAAATATCTGAGAAAGGTGATGATCAAATATCTCGATGGGTTATGTGACACTCATGTCGAAGGGAGAACGTACACAAGAGCAAAAAAAGCCGCTACCCCCAAGTATGGTTGAACAACTCTTCAATTTTTAATGATGTAAACGTCAAGCCCGTTGAAACGTGATTGAAAAAAGAGAAGAAAAATTTGTAACCCCCGTTTAATGACCCTTCTCTCCGCGAACAGCCAATTTCCGTTATACATATTGAAGTTATATGGCAAATCCTAGCCCCCAGAACCACCCTTAGTTTTAAATATGAATAAAGAAAGAATAAGATCACCATGAGTGACGTAACATTCAACCTGCAACCAGTAGATGAAAAACCCACAAGGAAATACCGGAAGGGCAGCAAGTACGACCCCCTCCTCGACGCCTTCATGTCCGGCCCCAACGACCTGGTCTCCGTCAACGTGGCGGGGAAAGACGCCAACTACCTCAGGACCCAGCTCAACAAGAGGATAGACGCCAGAAACCTCCCCAGCGTCAAAGTCTCCGTCGTCAACAACGTCTGCTACCTGGAGAAATAGTAGACCCCAGCCCCCAATATACCCCTTTTTTCTCTTAAAACCATAAAACCAGGTTTAACCCCGGGACCCCTTATCCTATGCTACCACCCATAACGAAACACTTCATGGAGAGAATGGCGCCGCGGAAGGGATTCGAACCCTTGAGGCACAAAGGCCACTGGTTTTCGAGACCAGCACGATAACCACTCTGTCACCACGGCCTAATGAAAACAGGCGTACAACCCTATTTACTTTTCGAGTTGAAGCTGCGGACCCCGTCCCAGCCATCCCGAGCCTTCAAACCTAGGACCTCCAAGGCCTCCCTCGCCGAACCGAACTTCCTCCGCCGCCCCGTCGTCTCCCTCACCAGGTACTCCGCCGCCCGCAGAGACTTGCGGCTGAACTCCGAATCCGCGAGATCCGCAATGCTCACGATCAGCGCCTCCAGAGTCTTCGGCCGGGTAGGGCTCTGATCCCCGTGGTGAGAAGCGGCGACGTGGACCACATCCAAGGGAAAACCCCGCTTCAGGAGCTCCGAGACCAGCAGAGTCAGGTGATCCACCCGCTCCCCCAGGGGCGAGGTCCTGAAAAAAACCCCGCCCACACTCGAATACGCATAGCGCTTCATCACGTCGTGGACCAGGGCCCCCGCCAACACGACATCCCGATCCACCTCCCCACCGTAGACCCTCTCCACTAGATCGCACATAGTCACGCAGATGTGAACCATCGCAACGGTGTGCTCCAAGAGCCCCCCCTCGTAGGCGTGGTGAACATATGCGCCCCCAGGAGCCTCGTCGAACCCCAGCATCGGCCCCCCTAGCTCGATCCCGGGGTCCTCCAGGAGGGATCTGACCTTCTCCCGGAGCCCTTCGTCGCCGATCATCCCCACGAGCCTGTGAAGCTCGTCCATCAGATGGAGCTCGCCCTTCACTTGAATCCCAAATATGAGAATCTGAACACACATAAAACTTACTCAAAGAACGGGATTATCTCCCAGCCCCCGCCACCCCACAAGTAAATCGCTGAAAATGACGCCGAGGAGATACATCTCGTAAAGAAACGAAGAAGGCTATCGAAACAGGGGATTCCTACATCTCCCTGAGCTTCGCCTTGACTTTAACATAAGCCTCTTCGGGATCCGAGACGCCCTGAACCAGCCTCTCGAAAGGGCAGAAGATGACCCCATCCTCCGTCTTGATGGCATCGGTCTCCTCCCGGAACTGGAAAACGATCCCATACTTTTGCAGCATGTCCCTGGCCCCCGTGGTGATGAGCATTGCGTGGACCTCGCTGACCCCCAGGTGGATGTTCAGCAGGACCGCGGCCCTTCCCACGATGCGGTCGGCGGTGACGAGCTCTCCGAGGCCCTCCCTGTCCAAGCAGTCGATGGCCTCGATGAGAGGTATAATCCCCCTGCTCCCGCTTGAGAACACGGTCTCTCCCCCGCTGAAAACGAGGAGGTTCAACCCGGACTCTTCGAGAATGTCCAAGTAACGGCTCGAGCTCATCCCGAGGATGGACAACACCATCACATTTACCTCTTGCGCTTCCTAGGTCCCCCTGCAAGGGAAAGAGAAATATTCGGGGAATCCAAGAACCCCCCCATGCACGAGTGGGCGCTTGCGGAGGGCGTTATCCAGACGGCCTCGGGAATAGCCGAGGAGCAGGGTCTCGAGAAGATCACGGAGATCGTCGTCCGGATCGGGGAGCTCCAGCAGATTGAGCACGATATCCTGCAATTCGCCTTGGAGCAGCTCAGGACCCCCCTGATGACGGACGCCAAATTCACCCTGGAGACCGTCCCGGGGAAATTAAAGTGCAGGATCTGCGGCGAGGAATGGACGTTCAACCCGAAGGGCGTCGGGGAGGAAGAGTCCGAGGCAATCCACTTCATCCCCGAGGTCGCCCACGTCTACATCAGCTGCCCCAGCTGCGACAGCCCCGACTTCCAGATCCTCGAGGGCCGAGGAGTCCTCCTCGCATCCATCACGGGCGTGAAACCCGATGATTGACCCCCGCCCCGGCCTTATCAGCCGCCGCCTCGAGGGAGTGGATGAGATCATCGCCGTCTCCAGCGGGAAAGGGGGCGTCGGGAAGAGCATAGTGGCCTCCACCCTCGCCCTCCACCTCGCGGAGAAAGGCCACAGCGTGGGGCTCCTAGACCTGGACTTCACCAGCCCCGCTACCCACGTCATCCTCGGGATAGACGGCCTCTTCCCTGAGGAGGAGTACGGAATCCTCCCCCCCGTCGCCCACGGCATCAAGTACATGTCCATCACTTTCTTCGCCCTCGACAAGCCCGCCCCCCTGAGGGGCGCCGACGTTTCCGACGCCATCATTGAGCTCCTCGCCATTACCCGCTGGGGAGACCTCGACCGTCTCGTCATCGATTTGCCCCCGGGCCTCGGGGACGCAACCCTCGATGTCATCCGCTTCGTAGAGGGCATCCGCTTCCTCGTCGTGACCACACCCTCCAAGGTGGCCTATGAGACAGTCAGGAAGCAGCTTACCCTACTGAAGAGGCTCCGGGTCCCAGTCATCGGCGTCGTCGAGAACATGGCTAGGAAGCCCTCGGATTACGTGAGTCTCAATGTGGAAAACGACGGGGCCCTATATCTGGGGGCGATCGGCTACGATGAGGGGCTCGAGGAGTCCATCGGGGACGAGGCGAGGCTCAAGGAGACCAAGTTCTACGCGGAAGCCTCGAAGCTCTACTCGACTATCAATTGAAACCCGGCGCACGCGGAGGAATCTATTCTATGGGCTTCGGGATGGGGACCCCCAGCTCCTCTGCCAGGGCCACGATGTCCCCCCATGTCTTGTCCTCGATGAAGACGCCGTCCCGCAGCCGCTTCTCCTTGCTCCTCCTCTCGGGCTCCCCGGGGATCAGGATCTCCTCGAAGCCGGGGGCCGTGGGGGACTCTTTGACCTTCCTGAGAAGGTCGTCCACCTTACCCTTGAACCTGTCCAGATCGGTTATCTTCCCGATGTCGATGGCCATCATGAAGATCCCGTTGCCCCCATAGAAAGGCCTAGACCTGTACTCGTCGCTGTTGGAGGTCCCGGCCTCGGTGAGTATCCCGGTGAGGATCTCAACGAGGAGGGAGAGACCGAATCCCTTGTAGCCCGCGATGGCCCCGAGGGTCCTAAGCACCCCGCCTCGGGTGTACCAGCTGGGGTCCGTGGTGGGGTTCCCGTCGGGGTCCATGAAGATCCCCTCGGGGAGCTCCTCCCCCCGGGCCATGGCGACCATAACCTTCCCCCGGGCCCAGACAGAGGTGGCCATGTCCAGCACCATCGGAGGCTCCTCCCCGGTGGGAATCGCGAAGCACAGCGGATTAGTCCCCAGCTGCTTGGACTTGCCCCCGAAGGGGGCGACGTAGCTCGCGGAGTTCACCGACATTATCCCCAGCATGCCCTCGCGCATCGCCATCTCGGCGTAGACGTTGCACCGCCCCACGTGCATGCTGTTCCTCACCGTGACGAGGCCCACGACACCGTTCCTCGCCTTCTCGATGCAGACCCCCATCGCGTACTTGGCCACCATCTGGCCAAGGTTCCACCCCCCATCGATGACAGCCGAGGTCGGGGTCTCCTCCACGATCCTGATCTCTGCCCCGGGCTTCACGGCCCCCATCTTGATCCCCCGAGAGTAGATGGGAAGCCTAATCATCCCGTGGCTGTCGAACCCTGTCAGGTTTGCCTCGACGAGGAGGTCTGAGACGAGCTCGGCGTCTTCCACGGGGACGCCCAGCCCCGAGAAGATGGATGTCCCGATTGTTCTGAGCTGTTCTGCGCTGAAGGTTGGCATAAATTTCACCAGTCCATGTTGAGATACTCTCTTGGTTAATATCTTTTATTGGATGAAAAGGGGGGGAGAGGAGAATGTAAATCTATTTACCGGTGATCTTTCCCGCATGATCCTCGATTGACTGGGCAATCTCCTCTAGAACCTCGACGGGTTTGATGAGGGGAATCCTCATGTGGCTCTCCCCCGTGACCCCGAAGGCGGTTCCGGGCCGGGCCAGAATCTTCTTCTCCTTGAGCAGCGACTCGCAGAACTCCTCTGAGCCCATGCCCAGTCCCCCGATGTTGGGAAACAGATAGAACGCTCCCTCTGGGTTGTGGCAGTTGATGCCCTCGATCTCGGAGAGGCGGGGCACCATGAATCTGCGTCTCCTGTCGTACTCCTCCGCCATGGCTTTCACGGGTTCCCACGATCCCCGCATGGCCGCGACTCCCGCAATCTGGACGAAGGTGTTGGTCCTGTAGCCCAGGGGGATCTTCTGGATCCGGGATGTGAGGCTTTTGTCGGCGATGAGGTATCCGAGGCGCCATCCTGTCATGGCGAATGTCTTGGAAAAGCTGCTGCTGATGAGTGTCCTCTCCCTCATCCCCGGGAGGGAGGCGATGGTCATATGCTCTATCCCGTCCCAGACGAACTCGCAGTAGACCTCGTCGCTGAGGACGAGGAGGTCCTCATCTATCGCCACGTCGGCTATCCCCTTCAGCTCCTCCTTGGTGAAGACGGTCCCGGAGGGGTTGTTGGGATTGCAGAGGACTATCATCTTCGTCTTCCCTGTAACCCTCTCGTTCAACGCTTCGAGGTCGAGGCGGTAGCCCTCATCCTCGTCCAATGGGACCCCCACCTCCCTGGCGCCGATGTACTCGACGAGGTTGGAGTAGGACATGAAATAGGGCTCCAGGAGGACGACCTCTTCCCCGGGGTTCACGGTGCCCGCCATGGAGGAGAAGAGGGACACACCGCTCCCGGCTGTGACCGTGACATCCCCGACTTCCCAGTCGACGCCGTGTTTGCAGTGGTATTCAGCGATGGCGCTCCGCAAAGCGAGGAGGCCGTGGGTAGGGGGGTAATGGGTTTTCCCCTCCGCAATCCCTTTCTGGAGGGCGTCCGTGATGTGGCCCGGAGTGTCAAAGTCGGGGTCTCCCCCGGCCAAGTTGATCACCCCGTTCATCCCCCTCGCCATCGCGACGACTCTTGCGTGTGATCGCGCCTTCATCGACGCGAGGCGCTTTTCGAAGAATCTTTCGGCCATGATATCTCACATCTATCTCGGGGGTCTCCTTAAAAGAGTGAACTTCCGATAGTCGGAGTTGACTCTACTCATCGATATCCTCGACCATCAAGGAGACACCGAAGGCCACCGCTGAGATGACAGCGAAGAAATAGAACACGTAGTCCATGGAGTACTGGGCTGCCAGGAAACCGGCGATGGCCGGGGCGAAGCTCCCGATGCCGTATTTGATAGAGAAGTTGACCCCGTAGGTGACCCCGACGGTGTCCCTATGACTCACGTCCCCTATGAGGGCGTTCATCGGAGACTGGGTTATGAAGAAGCTGAACCCGAGAACAGCGACCATCAGGAACATCAGAGCGAGGTTCCCCGGGGCTACGGTGAGGGCCAGCAGGGAGACGGTGAACAGCCCGAAGCCGAAGAGAAGAATCTTACGCCGACCCAGCTTGTCCGAGAGCTCCCCCCCGAGGATGTTCCCGAAGGCCCCGACGGTGTACTTGAAAGTGGAGAGCCCCCCGGCGATGAGGAGGCCAACCCCCTTCACCTCGTTGATGTAAACTAGGATGAACGCCGAGACCCCGTTCCAGAGGGCCCCGCTGCAGACCACGATGACCGAAACCAGAAGCAGGTTCCTCAGGTGATCCGTGGTGAACATCTTCCTCAGGGTCTCCAGGTAGCCAAGGCGTTTAACGGTGGGGTCGACCTGGACTGTCTCGTCTATGATGGTCGCCATGTCCACGACCGCCATCACGATCCCTAGTGCCCCCCAGGCCAGGAAGGCGCTCCGCCACCCCAGGTAAGATCCGATGGCCGTGGTGGTGAAGAATGAGATCGCCATCCCCATGTCGCCGCCGAGCCCCTGGATCCCCATGTAGCGGCCCCGCATCTCCTTGGACAGCAAGGCCATCGATGCGTACCCGGGGGGATGGAAGAGGCTCGCGCCTATCCCGAGGAGTATCAACGCGAGGGCCGTGATGGGGAGGGAGTGGGAGAGGCTCACGAGGATTGCCGAGACTCCGCACAGAGCCATGGATGCCGATATCAGGAGTTTCTTGGAGACTCGGTCCGCGAGGAATCCCACGGGGAGCGACCCCCAGCCGTAGAATAGGAAGACGAGGGACGTCAGGAGTCCCAAGGTCCCATAATTGCCCAGCTCTCCCTTCAATAGGGGGATAAGTGCGGGGAGGAGCACGAGGTAGGCGTGCATGATTCCGTGGGAGCCGGCTATGGCGATGACGCTCACGTCTTCTTTCTTCATCTAAACATGTCCCCCTGAATCCTATCTGGTGGTGCTTTCATCGTATTTATCAGTACTTGAATGGATCCACTCCAAGTTGATCTCCATCGGTTGTTCTACAATTAATGAGACCAGAGCATGCGCTCCCGTCATTATCTGATTCGGAAACGCCTCTGATAGTAGTACAGGGTTTGAAGAACCAAGAATTGGATGAAGGCGTTCGCCACTGTCGAAAACTGGTCAATATAGAACTGTATCAAGTTAATCCCCACTAGATAGATGAGCAGCCCAATTGAGCCCAACCCCAATCCTGCCTTTTCCTTGCCAAAAATCAAGAGGGCCGCACTAAGTAGCAAGATCAACCCCACGATCCCCTCCATCCCTACTTGGACGGTCGCCCAGAACATTGACATGCTGGTTACCACCGGTAACTTCGCAAGCCTCTCTTGGAGCAGGTCCCTGAACGCCAATGGGTCGCCCCACACACCGAGATAGTAAACGAGTCGGAGCGACGCAGCCAACCCCATGAGCAACACGCCCACTATGATGAATACTCTGAGTCTACCTTGGCTCAGCCATCTCCCCTCAAAATCGGTGAACCGGTCGATGGCCCTATCGTAAAGGCTCGGTTCATCGGGGGCGATGTGGATGGCCTCCGAGTCGACGAACTCCAGGATCTGATCGGCTAGCAGTCCGAGATCGGTGTTCTGCGCCTTCTCTTTGATACGTTTCAGCCTCTCCCTGAGCTCGTCGTGCTCCTCTGGATCCATGTCGTGGTCTATCGCCTCCTCCAGCGACTCCAAGACTGCATAGAACTCAGTCCTCGTGTCTAACGGGGTCTCTTTGGTCACCCTGCTATAGACCAAGACCGAGGTCAGGAAGAACGCGTAGATTATGGGGGCCGCGGCGGGGAAGAAGTAGTCATTGTTCTGGGTGATGAATTTCCCGACTTCGTCTATGAACAGCCCAACCCCCACGCCGGATATCACGCTCGTCCACGTGTAGGCCCATCTGTTCGCGTATATGAGGGGGATTAGGCTGCTGATGTACAGGAGGACTCCCCCGTATAGGACGTGGGCTATATGGAGGGTCTCGTTCCCGAGCTGAGGGTAGCCAGTCAACTCCAGGAAAAATCTGGTGAATGTCACGGAGGCTGCGAAGCTGAGCAGGTTCAACTGGAGATATCTTTCAGCGCCTTTACGCCTCACGGGCTTGGAAACCCTGCTTATTATCTGGCTCAATCTAGATCCTGTGGACATATTTAGGAAAGGATTTTATTAAAGAACGCCCCGGAAAAGAATAATCCCCCAATCTCTCCAATAGTGAAACATACTCATTTCGCAAATTAGGATACTATAAAGAGAGGACCCTCAATTCTAATTCTCTCTAAAATGACCATGTTATGGTCGTCGCATACCGCTACAAACATTAAATTATTTAGCCTGCGCGATATATACAAGGTGATCCGACGTGTCAACAGCCAAGCTGAAGAAACAGATACTTGTACACCTCGATGAGAAGCCCCTGAGCCTGAGCGAGGTGGCTGAAATGATGGAACTCAAGGAGAAGAGAACGTTCAAGCTCCTCAGGTCCCTATTCAGCAAAGACCAGATCAAGATGATCCGGGACGAGGACGGCATCAGGAAATACAAAAAAAACGCCAAGGCTTGAACCGGGATACTCGTTTGTTTATGGCCCCTTCGTCTTTAGGGTGAATTAATCCCAGAGCAAGTAAGGCGTCTTTCCGGAGAGACACTTTAATAACAGAAATGAATACCTAACTGAAAGTCCAACGAAGGTATCGAATTGGGAAAGATCAAGGTCGCAATAGCGGGACTAGGTAGCTGCGCCTCAGCCCTAATACAGGGCGTTGAGTACTACAAGGACCAGAAGGAGGGGGAGATCCCCGGCCTAATGCACGTCGACTTCGGCGGCTACTTCATCGAGGACATCGAGTTCGTCGCCGCCTTCGATGTGAACAGCAAAAAGATCGGCAGGGACATCTCGGAGGCCATCTTCGCGGAGCCCAATCTCTGCGCGAAATATGCCGAGGTCCCCGCCACCGGGGTGAAGGTTCAGCCTGGCCCAGTCTCCGACGGCGTCGCCCCTCACATGCGGGAGCCCTTCTTCGTCGAGGGCCACGAGCCCGTCGACGTCGCGGAGATCCTCAGGGAGTCCGAGGCTGACATGCTCATCAACTACCTCCCGGTAGGCAGCGGCGAGGCCACCCAGATCTACGTCCAGTCGGCCCTCGACGCAAGGTGCGCCTTCGTCAACTGCATCCCCGCGTTCATCGCCTCAGTCCCCGAGTGGGCCGAGAAATTCGTGAACGCCGGCCTCCCCGTCGCAGGGGACGACATCAAGAGCCAGGTCGGGGCCACCATCCTCCACAGGGCTGTCGCGGAACTCTTTTCTGACCGTGGGGTTCACATCGATTCCACCTACCAGCTCAACATCGGGGGGAACACCGACTTCCTCAACATGACCGTGGAAAACCGCCTTCACACGAAGCGGGTGAGCAAGACCGAGGCCGTCACGAGCATAATACCCTACGAGGTCCCCACCCGGATCGGGCCCAGCGACTATGTTCCCTTCCTTGAGGACCACAAGATCTGTTACATCAGGGTCAACGGTAAGGGCTTCGGGGATCTCCCCGTCACCTTGGACCTCAAGCTGGTGGTGAACGATTCACCCAACAGCGGCGGCGTGGTCATAGATGTCGTCCGGGCGGTGAAGCTTGCCCTCGACAGGGGCATATCTGGCCCCCTCACCAGCATCTCGTCCTACGCGTTCAAGCATCCCCCACTCCAGGTTAGCGACGACGTCGCGAAAAATCTGGTGGAAGACTTTATCCAGGGGAAAATCGAGCGCTGACATAGGCGACAGACCTGTCCCCCTTATCTTCTTAATGGTAGGCCGTAGGAACTACTTTTTCATCTGCCCCGAGAACAACTCGGCGCCAATAAGGCGCTCAGGATTCTTAATCCTCGTCCTGACGGCGGAGTATGGGCTATCCACGGGGCCGAAGACGTCGAAGACCACTCCCACCCTCTTCCCCTTGGAATCGGTCACCGTCTCCCCGATCTTGGCGTTCCGGCTAGATTCAAGGATCAGGTTCCCGCTGCTCCTGGAGATGTGCATCACCGTGCCGATCCGACTGCCCTTCCTCATGGGCCCCCGCTTGCGAGCAACCAATTTTCAGAACACCTCTCTCTTTTCTCGAGTGGACGAACCCGTTTATCTCTTGGACCTGTTGGAGCGTATCCGCGACGCGAGCTCAGCGGTGATGAGGGTTTTCGACTTTGCCTTGTCGACGATGATGGATCCGGTCCTGTCCCATGGCTTCTTCGAGAAGGCCGCCCCAGGTTTCAGCTCTGGGTTCAGCTCCAAGTCCTCGGCCGCCTTGTAGAGCTCGTCCACCTTGACCCCTCGGAGGGCAAGCCCCTTGGGGACTCTCCTACCTTTTCCTCGAGTGTTTTCGGACTCGAAGTAGGCTGGCCAGAAGACTAGTCTGCCTTTTGTTCTCAACCGGGCCTCAACTCGTGAGGGATAGTGCTACTCCTCTTCTATGAGGATTGCGTTGAAGACCCCGTGCTGGCCGGGGCGTGAGACTATCCTTGCGAGCCCCCCCTCGATGCGCACGATGGCTCCCTTGGTTATAACTCCCCGCCTGTTGTAGTCTATGTTGGCGGGGTTTTCCACGACGGCCTGGATCTCGAGTCTTTCCGTGGTCCCCGTAGAGGGGTCGGAGACGTTGACAATGTTGTCAGAGAAAAGCTTCACCTTGGTAAGACTGCTCTTCCCGGACACCACCCTCCTGATGGTATCGCCCAGTTCCGACTCCAGTGGGCCGCTCCCTGAGTCCCTGCGCCTCTTGGATCTGTATGCTCTCTTCTTTCCGCCCGTCTTTTTCCGCTTTGTGATTCCGCTCTGCCAGGCCAACTCGTTTTCCTCAGTGTAAAAGGGTTCAGCCCTTTCTTTAGGCTTAGACCGATGAGAGATATAAAAATGTGTGGAATCCCTCTCAGGAACCATTCCCAGGGGAATTCTCCGGTGCCCCTAGGGGAGCTTGTCCATTGACTCGACGAGAGTGCTCCCTGTGAAGGCTAGGTCGAGGGCCTTCTTCCCGGCGCTCTCCCCTTCCCCGTTGTCGAGTCTGTGGATCTTTATCTGATTGAATATCCTCCTGAGCTGTATCCTCGTGTTCGAGGGGTCCGTGCCGAAACCGAAATAGTCCGCGAAGAACGGCGTGGTCTCGATCACATACGCCCTGTTCTCGTTTCTCTCCCGGGTGATGAGGCCCATGTCCTCCATCCTCTTCAAGTGGGAATAGATGTGGTTCCCCCTATACTCCACGACCTGAGACTGGAGTACGGGCTGATGGTAGGCGACGTAGGACAGGGTCTTCAGGGGACCCATCGTGAGGAGGGGCCTCGTTGTGAACCTCTTCACCGACTGATCGTACCTCTGATTGAGCCTCATGACGGCCCGGTTCCCCGGCAGGACCTTTACCTCCAGGGCGCTCCTCCGCGCTTCGTATCGTAGAGAGAGCTCCCGGATCAGCCGGGCGATCACCTTGTCGGATTTCGTTCTGACTACTACCTTCATGCTCTCCATGTTCACCGGGCGCCCGGCGGCGTAGAGGGCCGCCTCAAGCATCGCCAGGCGCTTATTGTTCTGTTGGTTGCTCATCTTCGTTCAACTCTCTGACGTTGACCCGTATGTCGGTCTCTTCCTCGTCCTGGTAGAGGTCCACCTTGAGCCCTTGGGCCAAGAACAGCAGCATCATGAATACCCGGACCACCTCTATGGGGGTCCAGTCCTCGACGAGGTCGTAGATGCTGAAGGGTCCTCCCCCCATCTCCACTAGGCGCTCATAGAGCCCCTCCGCCCGTTCCTCCACCTCGAGGAGGTACTGCTCCACGTCGAGGAAGTCGGGTATCTGAACCGGGAGCACGGGGACCCGGGGGAGGGTTGACCTCCTCTCCTCCGTGAGGGCCTTCTCCAGGGCCGTGATGAGGTCTGTGACACTCGTCGTCGTGAACTCGAACCTGAACGGGAGATTCAGGGCGGGCGGAACGTAGATGTCGGGCCTCGCAATCTGCTGCTTCCTGGGCTCCTCCATCTTGAGGAGAAGCTCAGCCTTCTTCTGGTAGATGATCACCGAGGAGTTGATGGCCGTCCCCGCGATCCTGAAGTCGATGCCGACCTTGTTCATCTCCTCCAGGAGGGTGGTGAGGATGTACACCAGATCGATGCTCCAGGGGCTGGTCCTCCCCAGCTTCCTGTCCTTGAAGAGGATCTCCCAGGGCTCCCGGAGGTAGTAAGGCTTCTTCCTAGGCACCTTACAGCGGCACCTCCACCTTCATCGGCAGCGACACGACCCGGCTCCGCCCCTGCTGGGCGAAGACCCCGTAGATCTTGTCAGCGTTATGGACCATGATGTCCTTGAGGCTCACCATGAGGAACTGAGCGTCCATCGCGTTCTCCTTCAGTACGTCCGCCAGCCTCGCAGTGTTCAGGTCGTCGAGGTGGGCGTCTATCTCGTCGAAGAGGTAGAACGGGGCCTTCAGGAATCTCTGGATCGCGAGGAGGTAGGCTATCGCGGCCACCGATCTCTCTCCGCCGCTGGCTCCCGCGGCGAGCCTCATGGGCTTGCCGGGGAACTGGACGTATAGGTCGACGCCCCCGGAGAATGGGCTCTCGGGGTTCTGGAGTTCTAGGCGTCCGTCGCCTCCACCTGTGAGCTTCTCGAAGAGGACCGAGAAGTTCTCGCAGATATCGTTGTAGGCCGCCATGAATTGCTCGGTCTTCTCCCTCTCCACCTCTTCGATGAACCTCAGGATGGAGCCCTTCTCCTCCTCGAGCTCGTTGATCCTGACGCTGAGCATCTTGTAGTTGTAGGCGTCCTCCTCGTAGGCTTGGATTGCGAGCTGGTTCACCATCCCGAGGCTACGCTTCTCCCGCCCGATCCTCTGGAGGGTCCTCTCCACATGGGCGAGGTTGACCCCCTCAGTCTGGAGTATATCCTCGAAGCCCAGCCTCGCCAGATCCTCGAAGCGCTGCTCGCTCTGGAGCCGAAGCTTCTCGAGCTCGACGTCGAAGGACATCGTCCTCCTCTCGACGTTCACCCTCCTCTGGCCGAGCCTCTCAATATTTCGTTCGATCCCATTGACGACTCTCCTGTGCTGCTCAAGGATCTTGCCCGTCGCCTCCACCTCGGAGGTTATGCCGTTGAGGACCCCCCGGAGCACCTCTATCTCCGAGCCCCCCTCGGCGAGCCTCGTAGAGGTCTCCTTCATGTTCTCCTCATAGACCTTGATCTCTCCCTTCCAGCCCTCGATCTGGTCCTTGATGTCCGAGGTCTTCAGGTTGAGGAATCCGTCGATGTGGTTAGTCTGAATCGAGATTTCGGTCTGGATCTGAGACCTCTCTTTCCGGAGTTCGGCGGTCTCCCTGACTCGAGTATCATAAGACATCTCGAGCTTGACGACCTCGGATGGTTTCCCTAGACCCCTGAGTTGGGAGATCTCCTTCTTCGCCCTCTCGATCTCATGGAGGGTCCTCGCCTTCCTCTCCTCGAGGACGACGACCAGGCTTAGCTCCCTCGCCTTATCCTCGATGAGCTTGCCGATGTTCCCGTCGATGGTGGCGATGTTCTTCTTGTACCTCTCGATCGTCTCCACGGTGTCCCGGATCTGCCGGTCGATTCCGTCTATATTCTTGTTGAAATGGTCGATGTAGCCGGTGAACTCCCTGAGGCTCCCACCCGACTTTTTGAGATCCGTCATCTTCGAGGAGAGGCTCTTCCTCAAGGCCTTGATAGTCGTGGAGAGACTGTTGATGGATTCCTCGCTGGGGATGAGCTTGGTGAGATCCGGGGGGCGCCTCCAGTGCCCTCCCAGTATCCCCCCCTTGGGCTCGAAGAGGTCCCCTGCTAGGGTCACGGATCGATATCCCTTGCTTGCCAGGGAGATCGCCGATTTCCTGTCCTTAACGACATAGGTGTCTCCCCAGACAAGGTAGACGGCGGTGCGGTACTCCTCGTCGAATCTGATGAGCTCGGGCATATAGCCCTCTACTCCCGATTCATTGATCTCTGGGAGTGGCCCTGGGGCCTTTATGTCTTTCAGGGGTATGAATCGGGTCATCCCGAGCCTGTTCTTCTTGAGGCTCTCGATGCACCGGAACGCCGTATCCACGTCGGCGACAACCAAAGCGGTGCTCCAGCCGCTGGCGGCCGTGTTCGCCGCCTTCTGATATTTGAGGTCGATCTTCACCAAGGACCTGAGCTGTCCATGATACCCCTGCAGGGCTCCCGCCTCCGCCATCTCGAGGATCCGAGCCTGGGCCTTCTCCTCGGTGACGATGTTCCCCCAGAGGTCCCTCTTCGCTGCGAACTGGGTTATGGTGAGCTCGGCTTCCTTGGCGAGCTTGTTGGCTCCCAAGATGGTGTCCCGAATACCCTTCTGTCGCCCCACCTGACCCTCGATGTTCCCGAGCATCTTCTCGAGCTTCTCGGACTCATCGACCTTGAGGGCCTCGTACTCCCCTATCTTCTCCCCCAACTTCGACGTGGAGGCGAGAGTGTCCCTCTTCTTCCTCTCCAAGTCGTCGACTCTGCCCTGGATGGTGGCGGAGGTGACGTTCTGCTTGTTGATCTCGATCTCGAGGCCGCTGAGGCTCTCCTGCATCGGTACGAGGTCCTCGGTGAGCTGCTCGATCCTCTTGAGATTATATTCAGCGAGCTCCTTCTGGGTCTCGATCTCAGCGGCCTGGTTCTTGAGGCTCTCCTCCTTCTTTCCGATTCTGACGTCGATCCGTTTAGACTTCCTCGTCAGCTCCCGGAGGGTCTTCTGCTTCTCTCTCTTCTCGACCTTTGATCTCCCGATCTCTTCGAGCTTCGCCTCGATGTTCCTCTGGGTAGCGAGCTTTCTGGATTCGAGTTCCCTCAGACGGTTCTCGAGGCCTCTCCTCACGGTCTGTTTCTCGACGAGCTCCGACTTCAGGATCGGTAGTCTAGTGTTGCCCTTCTCGGAGGCCTCGTTGGTGAACTCCTCGAGGCGCTCCCTCGCCTCCTCCCGCTCCGCGAGGAGCTTCTCCCTCTCCTCGACGATCCGCTCGATCTCTGCGCCGCTCTCCGCGATCTTTTTCTTCGTCTCCCCGATGTTTGATTCGATCCTGTTGATCTGCTCTGAGAGCCGGTAGGCCTCGAGGCGCTTCTCCTCCCGCTCCAAGAGGCGGGACCGGATCGCATCGTTCCTCTCACGCTCGAGCCCCATCACTCTGCGACGGACCTCATCCCCCTTCGCCGAGGCGACCTCGATCTTCCGCTCAGCATCATTGAGTCTGACCTGGGCCTCAGCCTTCTTCTCGTCGTACTCGGTGATCCCGACGAGATCCTCGAGGGCGTTCATCCTCTCCGGAGGTGTCAAGTCGCTGAGGCGGGTGGCGAATCCCTGGAGGACCATGTTGTAACCCCCGGGGCTGATCCCTGCCATCATGAGGAGCTCGAGGAGGGCCCGCCTCGACGTCTGCTTCCCGTTGAGGAAGTACTTGCTCTTGCCATCCCGGTCCACTCTCCTCCCGACGCTCACAGTCTTCCGGTCGACAGGGAGAGCCCTGTCGGTGTTGTTGAAATATATGGTGACCTGGGCGTAATGGGGCTTCGCCCCGTCATCCCCCGCTCCGTCAAAAATCAAGCCCGACAGGTCGGGAACCCTCATGCGCTTGGATCCCAGCTCCCCGACGACGAACTGGATAGCATCGATGATGTTGCTCTTCCCGCTGCCGTTGGGCCCAGTAATGACATTGAATCCCTGCTGGAAGCTGAGCTTCAAGCTTCCGCTGAAGGACTTGAAGTTCCGGAACATAATCCTGCTGATATACACCATTTTTACTCCTCATCCTCCGGTATTTTCCATTCTACCCTTATTCCTATTTCGGATTAAATCCAATGGGGACGTCCGTTTGTAGATTTCAATATTCCTTTAAACAATTCAAAACTGACGTTCGCGAAATGGTGGATCTTATACGGTATTATCGAGTATTATGATGGGATTATGGAATTACACCACTTCGAAGTCCTTTCCGAAGCCTCGGGGAGCGTAAAACCGGCGTGAACGCCCACATTAAATACAGTTGTAGACAAACTTTGAGCGGATCCTGATGAGAACAGAGAGATTATCGAAATCCTTGGAGGATGCGGGGCTCGACGCATACATCGTCACGCGAGAACCCAACATCTTCTACTACACCGGCTCCATCAGCGGCGGAGTCCTCATCATCGCCCCGGATACCAGCCCCCTACTTTTCACATCTCGCCTCAACCTGTACATAGCCCAAGACAACGCCCAGGGCTGCAACGTGGAACCGTACACGAAAAAGGACAAAGACGAAAAGATCTTAGAGCGGCTGAACCAGATAGCTCCCGAGAAGATCGGCTTCGATGAGCTCTCCCTTGGGGAATACAAAGCGCTCGAAGACAAGCTTGGTGATGTGAAACTAAAAGATAACCCGGATCTCGTCTGGGCGATGAGAAGGGTGAAGGACGCCTCGGAGCAAAAGTTCATGAAGCGGGCTGGAGAACTCTCTGACATCGGGATGGAGGCGATCAGAGAGTTCCTCGCCGAGGGGGTGAGAGAGCACGAGGTCGCCGCAGCAGCGGCCAACGCGATGAGAAGGGAAGGGGCGGGCGACATCTCGTTTCCATTCATCGTCGCCTCAGGGCCCCGCTCGGCCTACCCCCACGCTGGTGTCTCCGAGAGGAAGATCCGGAGAGGCGATTTCGTCACCATTGACATGGGCGCCACATACAGGAGGTATTGTTCCGATATAACCCGGACATTCATCGTCGGCTCCCCCTCCGAGAAGCAGAGGACGATCTACGAGACGGTCCTCGAGGCAAAGGAGGCGGCCCTCCCGGAGATCAGGGAGAGCGCCAAAGGGATCGATGTCGACCGAATCGCCAGAGACATAATCACGAAGGCTGGATATGGGGAGGACTTTATTCACGGCCTCGGCCACGGGGTGGGCCTCGAGGTCCATGAGCCCCCTTCCCTTAGCAAGAGGAGCGGGGACACTCTGGCTGTAGGGAACGTTGTCTCCAACGAGCCCGGAATCTACATCAAAGGATTCGGTGGCGTGAGGATCGAGGACACAGTCCTGGTGACCTCTTCAGGTCCCGAGAGACTCACAAATTTCGATACTGGCTTGGACGCGATGCGCGTCTGATCATCTATTTCCCGTATCTCCTGTGCCTGTTCTGGTAGCTCCTGATGGCCCTGGCGAGGTCGATCTCCCTGAATTCGGGCCAGTAGACGTCGACGATGAAGAGCTCGCTGTAGGCTGTCTGCCAGATCATAAAGTTGCTGAGGCGGGCCTCCCCCGAGGTCCTGATGATGAGGTCGGGATCGGGCTGGGGGAGATGGGCGGTGTAGAGGTGCTTCTCGATGAGGGCCTCGTCGATGCTCTCCGGGTCGATCTCCCCCTTCCTCACGAGGGCCGCTATCTCCCTCGTCGCGTCGACTATCTCGGCCCTCCCTCCATAAGCGAGGGCGAAGTTGATGTAGAACTGGTCATAGTCTTTGGTGACGTGCTCCACCTCATCGATGATTGATCTGATCCTCTCGGGGAGGAGGTTGATCCTGCCGATGGCCCGGATGTTCACCTTATTATCGTGGATGGCATCAGAGTAGACGAGCTCCTTGAGGTTCTCCTCGTAGATCTTCATGAGTTCGTCCACCTCCTCCTTGGACCGTTTGAAGTTCTCGGTGGAGAAGGCGTAGAGGGTGAGGGTGTTGATGCCGAGGTCGAAGCACCATTCCATGAACTCCCGTACTTTATCTGCCCCTTCATGGTGGCCCTGCCAAGGGATGAGCGATCTCTTCGATGCCCACCGCCTGTTTCCGTCCAGGATGATGCCGATGTGCTCGGGTATCCTCTCTTTCTCAATCTGGCTGAGCAGCCATTGGCGGTATATCTTGTAGACGCCGATGGCGGAGAGGAAGCCTTGGAGCATCGATTATCCATCCATCATCATTTGCCCGCCTGATAAAGCCATGCTGTATTTCCCTCACGTGTCACTGAAATGGGATCTTCCTGTCCGACCCGTAGATGATGAAGACCGAAGTTATGGTCGTCACGACCCCTGCGAGAGCGTAGAAGACGAGGGGCGAGAAGAGGGACACTGTCTTGTCGGGCTCGAGGAGGACCTTCGCCGACTCGAGGGCGATGAACCTGATCCAGAAGGTCACAATGATCCCGACAACGTTCTGCCAGATCTTCGGGTCCTTCCTGATGTAATGGGCGGCGACGCTCCCGATGAGGGAGACCATGCCCCCGAGGATGATGAGGTCGATCGCGGCGAGCATGAAATGGCCTACGAGGTTGGGGGACTGCTGGACCCACCATGCAAAGTCCTCCCACCAGAGAGGGGGGGGGTTGGGGAGGTATTTCCACGCGTTGCTGATCCCCCTTATGGCTCCCACGAGGAACAGGATGAAACCGAAGCTCGCGGAGGCTGCGGTGAGCTGGCGGTCGGGGGAGGGGAGGCGGAGCCTCACGATGTTGAGCTTGTCCTCCCAGCCGAAGCCCTTGATGAGGAGCACGAGGCCCATCACGAATGTGAGTATCATGCCGGCGTTCTGGAGTTGGTTGAAGACTTGGAGGATCCCGACAATGATGAGCATCACCCCGGGCACCCCGAGGCTCACCCTCGAGTAGTAGGGGTCTTCCACCAGCTGCTTCAGGTAGCGGAATATCACCGCCCAGGTTTCCTCGAGGCGCTCGCTGTGCTTCACCACGACGTGCTGGATCGAGTTTATCGGGACCCTGGACTGGATCAGAGGGATCACAGCCTCATCGGCGTAGCCGTCGCTGACCAGGATCACCCCAGTGGCCTTGAAGTCCTTCAGGACGCTCTCCAGCTCCCTCACGACGTTGCGGTCAGCCTCGATGCCGCCCGACGCCGATCCGGATATGGTGACTATCTCGTAGATCTCGTTGGGGTACTTTTCCAGGAGGCGGTCATAGATCCTGACGGCTCCGAACATGGCGTTGGCGTCGGCCTCCTCGGGGTCGGCGAGGGCTAGGGTGGAGGCTGCCTCGAGGTTTTTGTCTCTGGATAAGATGGGGGTCTCTACGCCGCCTTTCTTACCAATGTCGTCGTCGACGTCTATGCAGAGGATCAGGATCCTCTCATGGCTCCCGTCGGATTCTGACACGGCTTCCCCCTGTCCTGTTGGGGTTGAGGGATATTTAGGTTCTTAGATTTTCAGGTCCAGAGCTTCCTTGAGGCCCTTGTACCTGTTCCGGATGGTGACCTCGGTGACCCCAGCGGCGTCGGCGATCATCTTCTGGGTCCTCTTTTCGTCGTTCATGACGCAGGCGATGTAGAGGGCGGCCGCGGCGAGGCCCATGGGGTCCTTCCCCGCGGTGGTCTTGAGCCTCTCGGCCTCCCGGAGGATCTCGACGGCGGCTTGCTGGGTCTTCTCCCCGACGTTCACCTTGGCGGCGATCTTGGGGACCCTAAGCTGGGCTGCGGGGATGGGCATCCGGAGGTTGAGCTCCCTGAGGAGGAGCCTGTAGCATCTGGCGATGTCCTTCTTTTCGATGGGGCTGTGGACCGCGAGCTCCCGGAGGGTCCGGGGGGTCTGGCTCGACCTGCAGGCCGCGTATAGGGAGGCCGCCGCGATCGCGGAGATGGAGCGGCCTCTTACGAGGCCCTTGTCCAGGGCTTTCCGGTAGATTACAGCTGCCTTCTCCTTGATGGAGGGGGGTATGTGGAGCTTGTCTGTGAGCCTGTCCAGTTCCGCCATGGCTTGGGCCAGGTTTCTGTCCACGGAGCTGTGGACCCTGGACCTGATCTGCCATTTCCGGAGCCTGAGCATCTGGAGCTTCGTCTTCAGCGGGATCTTCCTGCCGAAGGCGTCCCGGCCGACTCGGCCGATCATCGTGGTGAGTCCTTTGTCGTGGACCGCGAAAGAGAGGGGTACACCGACCCGGCTCCTCGACTCCTTCTCCGACTGGGTGAAGGCTCTCCACTCTGGGCCCTTGTTTATCACCTGATTGGTGATGACTAGGCCGCAGTTACCGCAGATAATCTCTCCCGACTCATTATCATGAATAATATTGCTGCCCCCGCATTCGGAGCAAAGCAACTCGCTGGCGGGCTGTGATCTTCTTTTAGACATATGGGTATCCCTCAACATATGGGGTTGTGCTTATCCATCTCGAATCTTCGTCGTCAAGACTCAGAATTTCCGGTCACTTGGAGCACTAGCCTTCCCTCCATTTGTTATATTTAAGCTTTATGGTCGAACCTTATATCGTCTAGACTGATCTCCCTATGGTATATACGTGACGCGGAAAGAATAGACTATTGCGTTACAACCCTCTCCCACTATATACATGCGCGGCGTTTATGGGTCTCTTTGGGGGGTGGAAAAGGTAAAATCGTCTCCCGTGGATTGTTAGCGGGGCGTGCATGGAGGTTTTTCCTGGGTCGATCCGTGGGGTTTTCTCTGGGTTGGTGGAGGATCTGTCGGGGGATCCGGGTGTCGTGGCTTTGGGGCTTTTCGGTAGTTGGGTGCGGGGGGAGGGGTCTGCTTCGAGTGATTTCGATGTTCTGGTGGTGGATGGGTCGGGTCTCGATTATGAGTATGGCGTGGTGGAGGTTCGGGGTGGGTTGGTGGTGGATCTCTGTCGTGTTCCCTTGGGGTGGGTGGGGGAGCCTGTGAGCCCTCAGATGGATTATAGGCTCCATGAGACTGTGGTGCTCCACGATCCGGGGGGCGTGTTGGGGGCGGCGAGGGAGTTCGTGGAGAGGGTTTTCATGAGCCGGAGGCGGGTGGAGGTGAGGACGGAGGGGTTGCTCGCGACGGCGGAGATGCAGCTGAGCAGGGCTTCCGCCGCTTTGAGCAGGGGGGACTCGGAGACTGCCTCGGCTTATGTGGGGGCGGGGCTGGGGTCCGCGGCGGTGGTGTTGATGGATGTTGCGGGGGTGCCTGTCACGAGGAGGCAGTTTGTCTGGGGTCTGAGGAGGGCGTGTGTCAAGATGGGTATGGAGGTTGTCTACAGGGAGTTCTTGGACCGGTTCGGCGTCTCCGGGGTGGGGCGTCGGGAGGCTTCGGAGGTTGTGGAGGGGTTCGAGGAGACTTGGACCAGGGTAGCGGGGTTTGTCTCTGAGCATGGGGGGGTGTTGGGGGGGCTTCACGGGAAGGTGAGGAGGAACGTGGAGTACTTGACGGGGGCTCCGGTGTTGGGGGGGGTTCTGTCCCGGGTCGGGGAGATGATGGCTGTGGACAGCTGTGCGGAGGCTGTGGTGTATCTCAGGGGGTGGATGCTGCCCTTGCTGGAGGGGTTTGCGTGGGTGGCGTCGGCGGTGGAGGGTGTGAAGTATGATTATACGTCGTTGTTCAGGGTGGTGGGTGGGGCGGATGAGGGGGTGCGGGAGGGTGCGCTGGGTGTGCTGGGGCTTGCGGGTGTAGGGGAGGGGGCTGCGGGGGAGGCGTTGGCTGGGGCGAGGGGGCTTGTGGGGGATCTGAGGCTGGATCGTCGGCGGTTGGTGGAGTCTTTCGTGGGTTGAGGGTGTTTCGGGTTAGACTTATATGGGGTTCTTGTGGGTATCGATCCGGTGTAGCCCGGTCGTCTAGCGGTCAAGGATGGGGGCCTCTGGAGCCCCAGACGGGAGTTCGAATCTCTCCCGGGCTACCATTCTTCTGGTTGTGCGGCTGGCTTAGGATAAGGGTTTTCGGGGGTTTTGTGTTCCGTGTGAAGGGGGTTAGTTGTTCTTGTTGTGGTTTGGTGTTCCGTTGAATGGGGTTTGATTGGTAGGTAAGGGGCTTTGAATCCCTCGACGGAAGCTCGAATCTCAACCGGGCTACCCGTCTTCTGGTGTGGGGGTGGTAGGAGGTCCTCCCCCTGTTTTGGGGGGTTTTTAGGGTTTGTTTTGTTGTTTGGGGGCGTTTTGTGGTTTGTTTTGGCGTTGTTTTGGTACTGTCTAGCTACTGTATAGCTACTAGTTTGCTTGTGTGTTCTGTCTGGGGTTGGGGTGTCTTTTTATGTTCTGGTTTCGTTGGGGGGGTCTTCTTTGTGTTTCCGGTCGGTGTTCTTCTTTTGGTGGTGGTGGTCTCCGATGGGAATTCGAATCTCTCCCAAGCTACCCGCTTGGGTTATACGTCAGTTGAATGTCACACAATCTAGATGTTGTCGAATGCGGCTCTGAGTGTCTCTTCCATGGAGTCTGTGCCCCTCAGGGCTTCTTCCTTCCTTTTCTCCATGTCTTTGATATCGTCAGCCCTGACTAGGGTCCTCCTGCTCCTCTCCACGTAGGCGATGTCGATCATTCTGCCGTCGACGTTCACAGAGGCCGTCCCTTTATGCATCCCCTTCTCGAAGGGTGGTTTTAGCCCAAAACACTGCCTTTTGTTAGGTTTGGATCTACATTTTAATTTTCGCTGAAAATGTGATCAATGCTAACGAGTATTGAATCATTCTGCCCTTCCCGCAAATACACGGTACGAAATACGTTGGGTGCGCCTCAAAAAATGTGATCCAAATAGAGGACTGATCTATCAAAATGCAGTTAAACAGATCATCTCACCGCGACAAAATAGTAACCTAATACTTTCTACCTAACTCTTTTCTTAGAGCATCAATTCTCTTAGGCAGTTCTCCTCTGAGAAATAATAGTAGTCTACATTGACAATTGTTCTTATTATCTAAATACCATAACTCATTCTCCATGCTAAACTCCATTATTATATTATAATCACTACGTGCGCGCGCAGTGTGTTTGCATTACGATGTATCTGTAGGATCCTTACAGATAAATAATAAATAGGGCCATATGGTCCTAAACATTGGTTAGGTACCCAAGCTGTAATGTCAAGTGGGTCGCGGTGTCACCCTGGTGTGAAAACGTCCACGCTATAAAGGCTTACAGCACCTAACTATATTATCTCAACCAGTAATATGCTTTCACAAATACTCCTTTTTTTCGATATTTTTTACTTAACTTTTTAGTGTTATACAATAGTGGTGAAAATGGATACGGTGGATTTTCTTCATCGGATATTTTCGAATTTATCACACCAGCAAGTAGATCTGAAACCTGAATGGGCTCTGATTCTTCTGAAGTTAATGGCGCATACAATGGGGTACAAGGTTGAGGTTCATCGTTGTATTTTGATAAGACACGAACTAACAATCTTACAACTCTCTCGGGCCTTAAAGGTAAATCTGAATCACAATGTGAAGGAGTATTATCAGCTAATGTAAATAATCTACGTCTTAACTCCTTTCGAAAATGAAGGTTCTGCACAGGATGTAAAGTATAACCTGTAAAACAACCATCAATCATATTAATGAAAATATTGGCATTCATTTTTCCTAATTTATTAATAAAGTTAGTATTCATTACAAAAATTGCATTGCATGAAATCTTTAAGATAATATCAATACTATCATGAACTACTTGTCTAAATTTTGGATCAAGTTTATTCCATTTAAATTCAACTGGATTTTTGCTTCTCGGAATATGTAAGTGATTTTCAAAATATTGGATGGCTGCCACATAATTATCATAAAACGCAATAACAATAATTTTTGATTCTGACAAATCACTAGTATCAATGCCCACAGCAGCGTTTGATAAAAATGGTACTAGATATGATTGTCCTTCATGTATATAATGCAAAACTTTCCGTTCATCCTTACCTCTTGTAATCCAACCGGTATCAGCCCGGTATAATTCAGAACGTACGGCTCGCTTGAAGGATTCGGGTAATTGCTTTAAATATATTTCATACGGGTTTTTTGGTTCGTCAATAAAACGAATTAAGTCGCTAGTAGATAATATTGTGGGCTTTACTTCTCGTAATATATTTTCATGATGAAATTGACATCCTATGAATATCTTCTTTACCGTTTCTAAAAATACGTCATAGTTTGTTTTTTTCATATTAAATTAACTATCTTTATCTTTTAAAAAAGGAACGAGCGATTGCACCCGCGCACGCACGGTTGGGAGTTTTCATATATGTTAATATGGTTATACCATTAAACGAAGAAAAATTCATACATTTTTCCGTTACCGGCATCATACGCCGCTTCGACTGTATGACCTACATCTTAAAGTATCAGGAACTAAAATTAGATATCGCGCGCGATTACCTATTCTTAAGAGGGTATAGCGATGAAATGCGATAAGTGCGGCTTCGACGCTTCCGAAGGAGCGACATTCTGCCCAGGCTGCGGCGCACCGCTGGCCAGGAAGATGTCCGACGAGGAGATATCGGAGCTGATCTTCAGGAGATTCGGTAAAAGAGAGGACGAAGCCTTGGAGGCTGCACACGCCGCCTGCGTGTCCGACCTAGGCTCCGGGGCACTGCACAGCGACCTCCTCATCAGGTCCATGGTCCCGGATCTCTTGCCGAGGGAGAGCGAGTACCAAGACGAGGCCGTCAGGAGATTCGCGGAGGCGAACGGGGGCGACCCCAGGCTGGGGGAGGCTCTGGGCCGTTACAAGCTCGGCCTGATATGCGAGAACGGGATGAAGTTCAAGGACGCTGTAAAACATTATGAACGGGCGACGTCCCTCTTCCCGGGCTTCGCATCGGCCCACCTGCGCAGAGGCATGGTGCATGAGGTCTCGAAGAAACGTAAGAACGCGCTGAAATGCTATCTGAAGGCGGGGGAGGTCGACCCCCAGTTCACGCTAGCCTTCTTCGACCAAGGCATCATATACAAACAATTCAAGAAACGAGACGAGGCGCTTGAGAGCTACATGAAATGCGTCGCCCTCGACCCAGATAACGCAGCGGCGCACAACAACATGGGCCTCATCTACACCGATAAGAGGGACTTCGAGAGCGCAGCCAGAGAGTTCGAGGAGGTTCTCAGGATATTCCCGAACCACCCCACGGGCCTAAAGAACCTGGAGCGCGTCAAAAGTAAAATAGGAAGGGGCATGAGGAAGTTTTTCTAGCTAAGAGCGCAGGTGAGCGGCGTGGTTTTCAGGAAGAGGAAGGTCGGCCCGGAATACTACTTCGAGAGGGGGGAGGAGTGCCTCAACGATGGCAACTACCCGTGGGCCATCGAGAGCTTCACCAAGGCCATCGAGTTCAACCCCGGCCTCGAGATGGCGTACTATAGGAGAGCGGAGGCCTACAGGAAGCTTGGCAAGAACCGAGAGGCCATATGGGACTATATAAAATTCCTCGAGACGGACAGGAGACAACCGGATATGGCAGAGGACTTTAAAGGCGCCATGAAGGAGGCCGTGAAGATCGCTCGAAGGGACTTGGAGAAGGACAGGGTGAAGGAGGAGATCATTTCCTTCGGCATACCCGGCCTGATAGATGAACTGATCGAGGGACTCGACCCGCTAAAGGAATACACGGATAAACGATTTTACCGGCTCGCCTTGTCGTGGCTCGAGGGAAACCTGAAACAGGATACGCGTCGCATCGGGTTCGTCAAGGTCCTGAGTGGAGAATACGAAGAAGCCATCCAAGAGTTCGATAGGGGCTTCGAGGAGACCCCCGGGACCCCCGACACACATTACTTCAAGGGCGTAGCCATCCTGAGCTTGAAGAAAAGAGCGGAAGGCGGGAGACGCATTTTCAGCCGTGGAGAGAGCGTGGAGGGACTCTCCGAACGAGCACGCGAGAGCTTCGAACAGGCGTTGAGGATGGGGTATGGCTGGAGGCTGTGTCCTGCATGTGGGTGCAGGGGGTCCTCCGAAACAAATTTCTGTGCCCATTGCGGGGGGAGACTGCTGATGGTAGACAACGCATAACCGTGTGAAATAGAGAAAGTGCGCGCGAAATTATTTATAGATGAGAATTTAGGTATCTTTAGCTATGAAGAAAGTTGTGGCTATTTTAGGTGGAGTGTTGGTACTTGGGTCCATCATGCTTCCTTGGTATTCAATGTCGACTCCTTTCGGGGATCTGAGCATCACGCTTATGGACATGTATGATCTTTCACTTGGCTTCGACTTGCTAGGTTATTCAATTGGGGAAAATGAGAGTTTCCAGTATTTTATGTACATTGTCATCGGTTCAGGTTTGGTTGGAATCGTTGGGGGATTAATAAACAAATATGCGTTATCCATCCTCGGTGCTTTGGGTTCACTCGGAAGCGCGGCTCTGTTTGCATCAGCCATCATGAACTCTGAATTAGGATCAGAGGCATTATGGGGGTCTGCCTCATATCTCGGAGCTACAATGTCATGGGGAGTTTCACTAGGGTTTGGTCTCGTGATCATCGGCGGAATACTGCTTCTCGCCTCAAAGTAATGGCTGCGCACGTGGTGCCAAACACAATAACGGGGGGACATCTCGCGCGAGCGCAGATTAGGTTCGAACCCCACTCCTCACATAATATGAGAACTAGAAATCCAATTGGTACATCTTTTTTTTATGCGAATCTCTCTCGGGCTATAAATTCAATATTCTGTGCGCGCATGTCTCAAAGTGAAAAGAAAAGCTACCACGTTAATCGTTGTTAACGTCATAACTAAAGGCGTCCAACTCGATATGGATTCCCCCCTGTTGAGGAATGAAAGGACAAACGCCTGGTTAGCTAAATATGTTAGAGATAGGACCCCGTAGATTTTCTTCGTGTCCCTGATAAATGGCATCGTCAACGTTAGAACGCTGAAAACGGGGAATAGATACCGCTCATGAATCCTCGTAGGGAGCATGAAAAATCCGAACAGCAGGACAAAAGCCGTGAAAAGCACCCGAGTGTCTCGCCTGCCATCGAGCCCTTTGTACAGATGATACAGAGCAAAGGCGGTTAGGGCTCCAAACAACAACCATCCCACCGTGAAAAAGTCCAGAAACAACAATCTTCCGCCATCAGATTCCCAGAAACCATGGAACGCCCAGAAGTTGAACGCGTTTATCGAGGTGTACGGGTAACCAACGTAACCCGTAATGTAGATGTCAACCAGAAAATCTAAGGGGTTGCCCCACTCGAAGGGGAGTATAATAATCAACGTCGTGGCGGCCGAAATGAGGCCCGAGGAGACCACACCCTTCCAGCCTTTTTCCTTCGCTATCAGAAACGCGATGAGAGGGGCTAAAGCGATGCTCTGAGGTTTAGACAGAACCCCCAATGTGAAGGCAATCACCGAATACTCCACCTTGGAGTCCAGGATCAGCACGAGCGAAAGGATGAGGAAGAACGTGTACACAGCGTCGAATTGGCCCCAGATGGACGTGTTGAAGATGGTTGCAGGATTGAACGCGTAAAGGGAGGCAGCCAAGATCGCATGTTCGAACTGGAGTTTTCTCCTCAAAAAGGCGAAGATGAGAGCAGCAGTCGCAACGTCGAAAAGGTTTGGAGGCAACTTGAGGACATAGATGAAAGAACGCGTTCCAAATAACGAAAGGGACTTGGCCAGTGAACCGAAAATCCAGAAGATATAGACGTTGAAGGGAGGGTAATCGCTGAAACTCGTAGCCTCATAAAAAACGGAGGGGCCATGCTCCGCCGCTGTTTGAAACCACGCCGAAAAGGTGGATAGGTCCACAGAGTAGCCCTGAACCCCGGATAGAACGATTCTTATCACAAGTGAAAATAATAAAATTTTAACCGCTACTTTGGTTTCTCCACTTACCGAAGAGACAGGTATACCCGATCCCTCAGAGATGCTATCTCGTTTACCCCCTCAAGTTAAAACGTTTTTCGGGGGGCTTGACTGCTATAGGCTTCACTTGTCTGTTGGAGGGGGCAGTTTGCCCACTCATGAAATCCTTATATTTAAAAAAATAACCCTATTTCCCGGAGAGACGTCGATAATGGTCTACTGCACTAAATGTGGCACCCAGAACGACGACGACGCTGCCCACTGTTCGAGCTGCGGAGCGTCCCTGAAGGTATCCCGCCGGGAGAGCAGGGGCTGGGAAGAGGAGATCGAGTACCGAGCGGAGGAATTCGGGGAGAGGGCCGAACGGTTCGGCCGGAACATGGAGGATGAATGTTTCGGGCTACCCGGGGGCGGCTCCATCATCGGCATCCTCTTCGGGCTCGCCATCATACTCATGGGGGCACGACAGCTCTTCGGATGGAGGATCGACTTCGGACCCTTCGCGATCATCGCCTTGGGCATCCTCATCTTGGCTGGAGCCCTCTATCAGCAGAACAAGCGTAGACGCTGAAGATCAGCCACACCTCCAACCAATCCAATTAGGGCGCGAAGAGAAAGGTCGTCTACGCATCGTTCATCCCTGCTTTTTCCTTTGGCCTTTCGCTCCGATGAAGCCCATGTCTCGATGTCGCGCGCGAATGTTGATTCACATTCAATATCCTACAGGCGCGTGAAATTGGCCGCGTGCGCCGGGGGACATCTTGGAATGTGCCTGACCGAGTTTCTGGTCAAGGAGGTCAAGAATGTCATGGTCCGCATGACCATTATGGGCGGAGAAACGCTCTACATTTTGAGCTAGTTTCAGTTGACCTTCTCACCTCATATTTAACTGTGGTTCATATATTATTAGGTGGTCTGGGATGGGGAAGATCAAGACGGTCGAGGTCATCGTAAGGGGAGACATCATCGAGAAAAACATCATCCTCAAGCTCGCGAACAGGCTCCGGGACTCCAAGTTGAGGGCGGACTTCAACGCCAGCATCGCCGTGCCCCCCTTCCTGGAGGCTTCGGAGAAACACTATCCGAGCCTGGCGGTCCTCTACGGCGCGGTGGACCTCGAGGACCTGTTTCAGTTCAAGGCGATGTTCGAGGACCTCTGCTGCGAAGAAGAATGCGAGATCATATCCTTCAAAGAGCTGTGATCGGGGTCACCCTTGAACACGAAGAAGATAACCGTCCTCGCGGTGGCGACGCTGGCCTCGGCGGCGGCATTCACATCCACGTCGGGGATACTGAACCTGGATGAACGATTAGCCCTCATAGTGCTCGTAATAGCCGCGGGGCTATGGACGACGGAGGCCATCCCCCTCGTGGCGACCTCGCTCCTCATCCCCCTCCTCCAGGCCATCCTCGGGGTCCAGAACTTCAAGGCGGCCCTGGCTCCCTTCTTCGACCCCGTGGTGATGCTCCTCCTAGGCGGGTTCCTCCTGGCCATAGCCGTCGAGAAACACGATCTGGACGAGTATATAGCCTACCAGATCTTGTCGAGGCTGAAAGCCGACGTCAGGTTCGTCATATTGGCCATAATGGCCACCACCGCCTTCTTGTCCATGTGGATCAGCAACACAGCCTCTACGGCCCTGATGCTCACCATCGCCCTCAAGCTGACCGATGAGATCGAAGATCAGAGAGGAAACTTCTCGAAGATCATGGTCCTGGGCATAGCGTACTCGGCGACGGCGGGGGGCCTTTCCACCCTCGTGGGCACCACGACATGCGCCATGGCTGCGGGCTTTCTCAAGGACTTGATAGGCCACGATATCACATTCCTGGGGTGGATGTTCTTCGGCCTACCCATATCCATCATCATGATCCTGGTCATCTGGGTGACCCTCTTCGTGGTCTTCCCCACGGATGTGAAAAGGATGCCGAGCCTAGACATCAAAATCGAACCCCTCAACGCAAAGCAGAAGCTTACCATGGCCTTCTTCGTCTTCTCCATCCTCCTTTGGATCACGGGCAAGCTCCCGGAGCCCCTCGCGATGGCGCTGAGATGGCCCGGTCACGGGCTGTCTTCGAGCGTCGTGGCCGCCATCATCGCCGTGTTTCTCCTAGTCTCCGACCTCGTGGATGAACGAGACCTCTCCAGAGCCAACTGGAGCACACTCCTCCTCATCGGCGGCGGTCTGAGCCTAGGAGCGGCTTTGGAGACCTCCGGGCTCGTCATAAGGATCAGCGAAGGCCTCATGTCATTGACGAGTGGAAGACCCGAAGTCGTGATAATCTCGTTGGTGGCGGCCTTCGGCCTCGGGATAAGCATCATCGCAAGCAACACGGCCAGCGCCGGGATCTTCCTGCCGATAGCCATAGGCCTCGGCTTGTCCACGGGTGTGAGCCCGGTGATCCTGGCGGTCGTCGTCGGGATTGCGACCAGCCTCGACTTCATGCTCCCTGTGGGGACGCCGCCCAACGCCATCGCCTACAGCACGGGGAAGGTGAAGATGGGGGAGATGATCAAAGCCGGGATCATTCTGGACTTGGTGGGAGTCATAGTGACCATCGCCCTCGCCTACTTCCTCTGGCCGATGTTGATCTAAGTCTTGATTTCACTCCGAACCGGAGGCCGCGCGCTAAGCCTGACATGAGAAAAATTTCATAGGGTTCGTAGTGAACTATGACTTCATTACAGTACGCTGTAATCCAAGGAGTAAGACCCCGGCAAGGATGCCAATCATTACCGATCTGATGGGGAAGCCGGGGATACCTCTCGGTGTTTTCTCGGGTTCCGGTTCAGGTTCTGATTCAACGACTGTGAAAGATACGGTCTCACTAGTAGATTCCTTGTACGTTGAGTCGCCTTCCCACGACGTTTTGACACTCCATGAGCCGGTTGCGTCAGGTTTGTAATTATCGCTAAATGAGCCACCCGAACCAGTCGTGGCAGTCCTCGTGAATGTTGTTGCATCAGGTTTCCTATAGGTATAAGTTACGGTTTCACCGGAGACCGCGGGGCTGATGGAGCCTGAGACGGTGACAGAATCGCCTTCGTTGACCTCGGACGGGGAAACAGAACATGCGACGAACGTTGAAATCTTGGTGACTGTTACCGGCACACCAACACTGGTGGCTCCGCTGTATGAACGGTCCCCATCCCATGAAGCCATGACCTGGTACGATCCGGGCGATGGAGGCGTCCACGAGTAAGAGAAAACGCCATCGAGACCACTTGTTACCGTGGCTAATCTACTCCATGATCCATCGCTCTTGTGGCTAATATCGACGGTGCTTCCGGAGCATACCGGAACAATAGAGCCGGATAATGTGACTGAGCCTCCAATCGTGAGGCTGGAAGATGAGACGGAACAGGAGATACTCGTTGAAATTGGGGCTGCTTCCGCGATGATAAATTTTCTTGGTGAATTCCACTCCGTCACAAGCCCATCGTTTCTCTCGCTTCGCACCCTCCAGTAATAGGCCCCTGGCGACAACTCGGGGGTGACATAAAAAATGTTCTCAGTTGTACCCGTGGCGATTAGATTGCTGAAGCTAGAGGAAGTGGCAAGTTGGATTCTATAGGAATCAGCGAAGGTGACATTTTTTTGCTGTTCATCCGTACTACGATCGCTCCAGCTAAGTCGGGCGGTAGGAGAAACCGTGATGGGGGTCACCCCGTCTCCCACGGGCGCCCACCATCCAAGACCTGGACTCCCCCAAGAGAGAAGCCCCAAATATGTCTGGCTGTCGATCCACTCCAAGCTATCGTCATGAGTGTAGCACTCCCAATAGTTATTATCAATCCACGCAGCAGGCCATTTTAACACGTTAAAAAACCAGGCGTCTGACTCAGGACTCCAACTCTCGGGAAAGTAATAAACGACATCAACTTCCGCTACGACTCGCCAATAAAACGTGTCTGA
>JAOZHO010000018.1 GCA_026014875.1 Candidatus Bathyarchaeota archaeon
CCTGGAGAACATGGGCGTCATGGACCGGGTGAGGGACCTCGTGATGCTGGTGGGCCCCCAGGCCGAGATACCCGAAGACCTGGAGCAGACCCCCCTCATCATGGGGATATGCCTCCACCACCTCAAGGACGAAGGGCGATACGTCGTAGGCTGCCCGCCGAACAACGACAAGATGCGCGAGGCCATCATGGCGCTCACCGGCATCGAGGCATAGGCCACTCGTGACGCAGCGCGTCCCATTTCGTATCCGTCTCTAAACGGGCGAAGCCATATAACCGAGCCCACTGTCTGAATATTGAACGCGATGACCGACTTTCACAAGGAGAAGGCCGACGAGGCCATCGAGACACTGAAAACGGGGGGCGCCGACGCCCTCCTACTGTTCCCGGGGGCCGACATCGACTACTACACCGGATTCTCGATAGGACCCAGCGAGCGCCTCGCAGCGGCCCTCATCCCCTTCACAGGAGACCCCGTCCTCGTGGTGAACCACCTCGAAGCGGAACTCCGGGGCCAGAAACCCTGGATCACCGACGTGGACACCTGGCTGGAGCACGAGGACCCCGTGGAGATCCTGGCCCAGAACTTTGAGCGCCTCGACCTCGACGGCGCCGTGGTGGCCATCAACGAAGACGCCCCATGGGGCTGGATCAACAGGCTAAGGGACAGGCTCCCCGGGCTACTCTTCGTCGACGCCACACCCTACCTGAGCCAGATCCGGATGGTGAAATCCCCGCAGGAGCTCGACTGGATGAGGATGGCCTGCGCCATCACCGACAAAGCCCTCGAGACGGGCTTCGAGAGGCTTCACACCGGTATGACCGAGAAGGAACTCGCCGGCTTCATCACAGCCGAGATCAGGTCCAAAGGAGGCGGAGCAGGATATGCTGGAGTCCTGTTCGGCGAGAAGGCCGCCCTCCCCCACGGCAAGCCCGGGGAGAGGAGTCTGGAGCCCGGAGACTGCGTCCTCGTGGACATGGGGACCAATATTCAAGGCTACTTCTCGGACCTCACCCGAACAGTCTTCTACGGCGAGCCCACCGCGCGCCACGCAGAGATCTACGACCTCGTGCACGAGGCGAACAGGGTCGCCTACGAGGCGGCGAGGCCCGGGGTCTCCTGCGGGGAGCTCGACTCCGTGGCGAGGAAGGTGATCGAGGACGGGGGCTACGGGGAGTATTTCATCCACCGCCTGGGCCACGGGATCGGCCTCCAAGGCCATGAGCATCCCTACATAGTCCAGGGCAACGAGCTGGAGCTGGAGCCCGGGATGACATTCACCATCGAGCCGGGAATCTACATTGTGGGCGAGGTGGGAGTCCGGGTCGAGGACACCGTCGTGTGCACCGCCGGGGGGTGCGAGCGCCTCACCCGGCTGAGCCGGGAGCTCACCTCCTACCCCGTCACATCCTAAAGAGGGACCCCCTTGGCATCCGTCCTCACCTACGCCGCCCTGATCCTCGGGGTCCCGTTGGCCCTGGTGGGGGTCATCGTCTGTGTACGGTGGCAGCTCTTCTGGAGACGGAACTACGACGGAAGACTGATCACCTACGGGCCCTTCTCGTGGGTACGACATCCCTTCTACTCGGGTTTCCTCGCATTCACCATAGGCCTAGCGTTATCCATGCCGGCCTCCGATACCATCGCGCTTTCGATTATCTCGGCTGTGAGCATCTTCTATTACATGCCGAAAGAGGAGGCGGAGCAGCTTCGACAGCACAAGCGAGAATACGAGGAGTATATGGAGCAGGTGCCCTGGAAGCTGATTCCCCGGGTCTATTAAAGGAGAGAAACCAAGAAGATTACCCAAGCCGTCTCGAAGCCTCCTAGGTGCATCTCAGGGAGTTGGGGGTGGTCCAGCGGATTCATTTCTCCCTGTCAAACCACGCGCGCGAAAAATAATTCGGTAGAATTTACTCACGCGCGGTTTATCTTCAACACACGTGCGAATCTCTATACTTGCATCCAAGTGGCTTCAATAGAAGTCTTTTAACTCCCCTGTTCCACAATTTGTTCTTAGTATGTACAGCTACGCTCTAAAGCGTCTTATCCGAGGAAAAGGGGTTTTCCTTGCGCTGTTTCTGAGCGTAGCCTTGGCCGCCACCTTATTCTCAGGCATCCTTCAGGGAGCCGATGCCGTGAGCGCTTCCATGCTTGACATGGTCGAGGGAGCCACAGACGTGGATCTAGTCTTCTCAGCCGAAGACCGAGACCTCACGAGGACCTCCCTCAGCGCAGTGGAGGATGCCATCGGAAACCTCGAGAACGTGGCCTGGGTTGAGCATCTGATACGCAGCGTTGAACAAGGAATAGGGCTGGGCATCGAGGTCAACGTCACCGGGGCGGAATCCGCGATGCCTTTCACGGTCGTAGCCCTGGCCAACGACTCGCCCCTTATTGCAGGGATCGAGGGACTAGACGCCCTCGAGCTGGGCATGATCTATGTGGAATCGGGATCCCTGAACTCTTCGCTGTTCAATGAAGGCGATCCGGTCACCCTGAGGGTTCCCACTTACATCCCTGGAGGAGATATCCTTGACATTCAGAAGCGTTATGCCAAGTTCACCGTCGGGGGTGTGGTGAAGATCGATGACCGGCTGTTCTCCATAGCCTACGGTAGGTACTCCGATTTTCTCGTCTCCTTGCTCACGGGTACCAGCACAACAAGTCGGAGACCCACACACAAACTCATCATAATGAGCGAAGAGACGTTTCTCGGCTGGATAAATTGGATTTATGGTGAAGGACGGAGGCACACCAGGGTATTGGTAGCCGAGACGATCGTCGGCCTCGATCGGGATAGTTTGCTAAACCCCTGGAACATAGCCAACTCTAGGAGGGATGTGCGTCTGGTTGCTGAACGGGTCAACAGCATCGGAGCCCAGTTCGGCTTTACTCTTATCGATTACCTAGGTCAACTGTTGGAGAGCATCGAGGCCGTCTCCGAAAATATGAAGAGCAATACCCTGCTCGTGGCTGCCCCCATTTTCTTCACCGCCTGGTATCTGGGTGTCACTGTCTCGGAGATATCCCTCAACCAGCGCCGCAGGGAGATAGGGCTCTTTTTCACCCGAGGGTTCTCTCACAGGCAGGTCATATACATCCTCCTCTTCGAGGTATTGCTCGTCGGCATCCTCGCGGGAGCCGTGGGGCTAATCATGGGATCGATCATTTTTCCCTTGGCAATATCTGGTATGAGACTCTCACAAGCCTTCAGCGCGATTTCACCTGTCACCGCAGGGGTCTCCTTCGCTTTCAGCGGGGCACTCGCCCTCATGGTCATGTATAAGCCTGCCCAGAGAGCCGTTTCCCAGGAGATTATCGACGCTCTGAGAGAGTATCAGAGTGAGGAGGAGGATTCAGTAGACGCGTGGCACACCCCCGCCCTCGCCCTGATTCTGGGCCTATACCGGGTGGCGATGCTGGTCATGGGGGTTACTGTGGAGCAGTTCAGGCCTGCCACGGGGAATTTTATCGTCTTCCTCGCTTACTCGACGTGGTGGGGAGTCGACTTCATACTCACTTACATCGCGCCCATTCTCCTCTTCTGGGGGTTCACGAAACTCACTGTTCAGCATTTTTCGTGGTTCCCAGGGATCCTGGAGCGGATAAACAGAGTTCTGGTGGGGGATATAGCCCAGTTCTCAGCTCTGAGTGCCCGGAGGAACGTTAGGCGGACTGCTGCCTCGACGTTTATGGCGGCACTCATTCTGGCCTATGGGATTTCCGTCATCGGGGGAATAGCGAGCACGGACGACTTCACTCAGAGATTTGTAATGCACACCATTGGAGCCGACGCATCAGTCTGGCTATTCGACGGCGGGTCGGCAGAGGAGATCATGGGAATGGTGGAGGGGATAGAGGGAGTCGAGGCCGCGACCGTCGAGAAATGGTTTCAGGCACAGAGCGCTGCCGGGGTCATCATCATCAGGATGATTGACCCCTCCTCGTGGAGGAACATCGCATACATGGAAGAAGGATGGATTCAGGACGCAGAAGCATTCTCCCTCATGAATGAGACCAGCAACTATGCTCTCCTCGAGAAGGGGGCGGCCCAGCTCACGGGGGCGGCGAAAGGCTTCCCTTGGCTCATCCAGTTGGGAGATAAGGTGCACACCTTCATAGTGGCCGATCTCTACGGCAGGGACCCTGGGGCTACTATTCGCATCCAGAACCCCACTCTCTACATCTCGGACACATACCCCATCAAGGACAAGTACATCGACTCTTCCAGATTGCTAGTCAAACTAGAAGAAGGCGCGGATCCCGCGAGGATAAGAGCGGAGATCGAGGCCCTGGATCCAGACGTTGAGGGGGTGGAGATCGCAGATGAGATTGTCAGCGTGGCGGTCGGCAACCCTTTCTTGGCCAGCGCCCGGCAGGTGGGGGAGCTGGGGGTCTCCTTCGCCGCCCTCATTTCATCACTGGGGATAGTGCTGATCGTCTCGACGGCCCTCGCGAGCAGGAGGAAGGAGCTCACGGTGATGGCTATCAGAGGTTTTTCCAGCCGCCAACTAGCAGTGATCCTACTCGTGGAGAACCTGGGGATGACCCTTTTCTCCATCGTGATAGGCTTGACAGTCAGCCTTGTGATGCTCTCGGGGCAGACGGAGCTTGTGAACTCAGCCTTACCCTTCTTCATTCAGAGGCGAGTTGTTTTTCCACTCTCAGCCCAAATCAAATTGGCTGCTGTAATCGGGACCCTCTTGGTCTCGACGATTGTCCCAATACTTCTCTCAGTCAGGAGTATATCCAACAATCCACTGTGGAGGACGCATGAGTGATTCAAAGAAAAATCGGAGCGAATAGACCATGGCAGTAGTAGTGAACGATCTAGTCAAGATATACTCACTGGGCTCCTTGGAGGTCCAAGCCCTAAGAGGCCTAGACCTAACCATAGAAGAAGGAGAGATGGTCGCTCTCATAGGCCCCTCGGGCTCGGGAAAGACCACGTTGCTGAACATCATCGGGGGCTTGGACAAGGCTTCCGCCGGCAGCGTCAGAGTATTCGATCAAGAGATAACCCGCCTAGGCCTAGGGGACCTCGTGGAGTACCGGAGGAGCATCGTGGGCCACGTCTTCCAGACAATGAATCTGATCCCGACGCTAACCGCGGCGGAGAACGTCGAGTTACCCCTGGTAGCCCTGGGGGCCTCCAAGGAAAAGAGGATAAACCGTGTGGATGAGCTCATGCAAATAGTCGGCCTCGGAGACAGGATGAGTCACAAGCCCGGAGAGCTGAGCGGCGGGGAACAGCAGAGAGTGGCTTTGGCTGCCGCTTTGGCGAACGACCCCCCGCTGATTCTTGCGGATGAACCCACGGGGGAACTAGATACTGCAAACGCCCGTATAGTCGTCGACTATCTCTCACGGGTGAACACGGAGATGGGGAAAACAATACTGATGGTCACCCATGACCCGGCGGTGTCCAGGGTCGCCGACCGTATTCTCCGCATTCAGGACGGCGTCATCGAGGCGGATACAGCTTCGGTGGGAGCCGAGGTAGACGTCCCCGCTTCTTATGTCGATATGCTGCGGAGCCGTATAGAGGAGATCGACATGCAGTTGGTTGATCTGGACGATTTCTTCAGGAGTGGAGAGATCACTGGGGAAGGCTACGTGGAGCGCCAGACTGGGCTAAAGGGCACTCGCTCGGTTCTAGTGGAGGAGCTTCACAGACTGGGGATCGTTCACTAGTCCCTAATGCATTATCAAACGCACTATATTTCTTACAAATAAGTAGAAAATCTGGGATGATAGGAAAAGTGGGTTACTCCCTCACACTCTTGAGGTCGTGGACCTCGATTGCTCCTAGGTACATCTCCGTCAGGTGAGGGTGATTCAGAAGCTCATCCGCTTTTCCCTCAAATGTGAACTTCCCCCCTCTCATCATGTAAGCCAAGTCCCCGATCTCAAGCGCTCGACGAGCTCTCTGCTCGACCACGACGATGGGCAGACCGGTGGTTTCAGCCATCTCCTCAAGTTTATTGAGGACGTCGGTGACGAGCTTGGGCATCAGCCCTGCGGTGGGCTCGTCCACCAGCATTATTTTTGGGTCCCTCATCAGGACCATGCTCTCTGCGAGCATCTGACGTTCGCCCCCGCTCAATGTTCCTGCATCCCTCTTCATGTAGCCTTTCAGCCTAGGGAACAAAGATAAAACCATCTCCAGCTTGTCCTGGACCAATTCTTTGTCGTCCATGATGAATGACGCCATCGTGAGGTTGTGCTCAACGCTGAGATGGCTGAATATATTTCCCACTTGGGGCATGTATCCTATACCCAGCTTTGTGCGTTCATGGGGAAGCATATTTGTGATGTCGTGACCATCGAAAAGGACCTGTCCCGAATAGGTCGTGACCAGCCCCATGATGGCCTTCATGAGCGTCGTTTTTCCTACCCCGTTGGGCCCTACCACGACGGTTACTTCACCCGGCTTTGCCTTGAAATCAAGGTCGTAGATAACATGGATTGGCCCATAGCCGGCGTTGAGCTGTTTTGTTTCCAAGATGGCTGACATATCATTCACCCAAATATGACGTTATGACCCTCGGGTCCTCGAACACTTCCTCTGCCGTTCCCTCGGTCAGCAGCTTACCCCGGTCCATAGCGAAGACGTGGTCGGCGTATTGAGCTGCGACCTCGAGCCTGTGCTCGATAACGAGGAATGTAAGACCCATCTCATCCCTGAGCCTGAGAACATGATTGAAGATCTGATGGCATAGCTTCGGGTCGATGCTCCCCACGGGCTCATCCAACAGGATGGTCTCAGCGCCACACATGAGCGCTCTCCCAATTTCCAGAAGCTTTAGCTCGCCACCGCTAAGGGTATTCGCCGGCATGTTCCAGACGTGCTTTAGGCCTAATACCCCGAGAAGCTCCGAAGCCTGCTTGACTGCGGTAACCTCGCTGTCCATCCAACTTGGCTTAAAAAGGGAAAAGAAGATGTTCTCTCCCGCGTTTTTCGGCACCGCCACGAGCATATTCTCCAACGTGGTGAGGCTGAGGAAAGGGGAGGCGATCTGGAATGTCCGAACGAGTCCACGCCTAGAGATCTTGTACATGGCCTCCCCCGTGATGTCCTCATCGCGGTAGTACACGTTTCCCTCTTCTGGGTTGTATATTCCTGAGATGCAGTTCACCAGAGTGGTCTTCCCACAGCCGTTGGGTCCGACGAGGAGGTATATGCCCCCTTCTTTCAGGCCGAAGCTGATGTCATCTACCGCGGCGAATTTTCCGAAGTATTTCCGCACATTCTCGATTTTCAGGACTTCGGACATTGATATCATCTTCGTATTTGTGTCTGTATTATAAATTGTTTCGGAACGATTCCGATAGAGTATAGCACTTTTAGTAAAAAATAAAAAAAATTTAGGGGTCTCTCTAGTCGAGACCGGGTGGGATAAAGCCAAGCTTGTCAGTGTACCATTCGACGGTGCCGTCGAAAGTAAAGTATTTACCGTAGAGGGTATGCTCTGTTAGTTCGCCTTTTAGTCCGTAGCCCCAGATCTCATAGTCGGGCGGGAACCTGTCCCCGTCCGCGTTGAGTTTGCACCATCCACTTGTACCGTAGTGCTTCTCGCATATCGGATGGATAAAGGGTATGATATCCGCCGCAACTACTCCCTGGGTTTCAAGGACAGCTTCGGTTAGGACCCATGCGATGTCGTATGTGCAAGCTGAATAGTAGCCTAGGACCTGACCCACGAGTGGGAAGTATGTGGCGTTCAACTCTCTGAATTTCGGAGAGGTGCCTGGAGCTGCTAATGTACTGGGTACTTGTAGGTGGGCTGCCTGCGTAGGCGCGTCGTCTCGTATGCGCTGTGTGATGGCTGTTCCATCTGTTCCGAACCATCGAACCTGGTTGTAGATCGTGTCGTATGCTTCTACCTGAGTGAGCATTATGGCTGCTTCGGAGAAAGCAATCACCAAGATAGCGGAGGCATCAGCACCATACTCAGCGACCATTTCATCGGCGATGCCCTCAAGGGTCTGCAAGTCAGAGGCGAACTCCTTCGACTCGGGGTTGTAGGAAACCCTCCAACCAGTCTCGGATACCATTTCTCTATTGTCGAGCTCACCGATTAGCAGGTTGTAGATTCCATCGGCCCAAGGGTCAGCTCTCTGAATGACTGCTACAGCTTTGATGCCCCAAGCATAGAGCATCTCTGCGATAGCGTCAGACTGCACGACGTCGGTTGGGCACATCCTGTAGACGTTGTCGTCGGGGATCGCCAGGGTTGGGGCTGTTGAAGACGGACTGAATAGCAGCATGTCTTGCTCATTCACGTATGATAGCGCCGACAGAGCCTGAGAGGACCAACGACCTCCGATGACAAGCTCAATACCGAGCGTTTGGAATCCCTGAACTTTCGCTAGGTGTACCGCCGGTGTCTCCTGAGCGTTGTCGTTTTTGAACTCTATGTCAACGTCGTAGCCAAGCATGCTCAGGTACTCATTGATCCTCGGCGTGAGGATATCATCCATCAAGGGCTCGAGTGTTTCCAAGCTAGCATCGTCCGAGTAAATGTTTCCTATTTTAATTGTTTTCCCGTCAAGTGGTATCTCTGTGACATATTCAGTCTCCCCCGCCTTTTTAGGGGCTAGGAAGTATCCCGCGCCAGCGCCGACCACTAGGCCAACTACCAGTAAGATAACAAGCATATTATTTGAATTACCGCTCATTGTATTCACCTTTTTTAGTGTATCAATTCTCTATCTATAACTATTTAAGATTTTCAGGAATAAGTATAAGCTTTTTTTAATTGAATGTTTAGTTAATAACCTCTAATTTTATCGTTTTATAATTACATCAAATAAAGGCGCGCGAAAAACGTAAATGGCGAAAAGCTATTAATTTAGTAGAGTTATGCACTAATGGACTTAAAATGGCATTATTTCCCCCTTTATGGGTGAACGCAATCACCTACTCAAGCATGATCACAATACTCAGTATTGGTTTTACGCTGACGTACTTGACAGCAAAAATCCCTAATTTCGCCCACGGAACCTATGCGGGAGTAGGCATTTATGTGGTCTGGACCCTTTCAAAGATCTATGGATTTTCACCCTATCTTGGTTTTCCATTAGCCTTCGTAATTGGGGGGATCGTTAGTTTAATTCTATATGTAACAGTGATCCGTGTCATATCACGGTTGGGAGGCGGGGCCGTTGTCCTCACCATTTCGACCCTAGCAATCCAGATATTACTCACCGCTATACTCAGCATCTATGTCTACTGGGCACGGGGGATATTCGGCACATATGGCATGGGGTTCATGTTGAAAGAATTCGATTTCAAGATTGGAACGTATCCCGGCATATTTCCCATGTCTTTCCTCATATGCTTCGTGGTAGTAATTTTACTCCACATTTTGTTGACCCGCACAAAAACCGGCATCGCTATGAGGGCAACCGCCGAGGACCCTGAACTTGCCTCTGTGCTGGGAATTAATATCGATATGATTCAAAAATTATCCTGGTTCCTAACCGGAGGACTCGCCTGCCTGGCCGGGGCCATGTATCCCCTTTGGTTCCAATCATATCCGAAATCAGGGGGGATGATCATGACCAGCATCATGGCGGGGAGCCTTCTGGGGGGATTCGACAACATCTACGGCGCCATTGTCGGGGGATTTGGCGTCGGGTTCTCGGAGATTGTTTTAACCGCTTGGTTACAACAACAATTAGGCCCCTGGGTGGGAAGATGGAGGCCAATAATACCGATGGCCATCCTGGTCGCGGTGCTTCTCTTTGAGCCAAGAGGTCTGACTGGATTATATGAGCGCATTAAAGCCAGCACGATCGGGGAGCGGGCATTAGCGATGTTGGGGAAAGAGGAGGAATGATGAATTGATAGATCTCCTTGGTTTAACGGTGAGCCAGGCCTCGGGCTTATCTCAACTGATCATTGATATCGCCATGTATTTCGGCGCCTTCGTTATAGTTGCGATGGCATTGAACTTCCAGTATGGAAACGCTGGAGTCCCGAACATGGGATGTGCGGTTCAGGTCATCGCCGGAGGATTCACCGTCAGCGCAATCACGACCCGGGTCACATTTATGATAGTAAAAGCTGCGGGGCTACCCTTAATGCCCTATGCATCAGATTACGACTGGGTATACAACAACCCACACAATGTTGCTGTGGTGACGAACCCGTTCATTGAGACGCATACAATGCTCGGCATCTCACTTTTACTCTTCTCACTGGCGTTAGCATTGGTCTTGGGATCTGCGATTGGATACATAATCTCATTGCCGGCCATCAGGCTACGGTCCACCTATCTAATGATCACACTGATCACTATGGCGGACGCGTCCCAGATCTTCGGCAGAAACATACCAGCAATATGCGGTGGCACCCTTGGAGTGTTCGTCCCGAACGTCTTCGCATGGTATCTGGGGAACCGAGGGATTATACTGGCCGTGGTTACCCTGTTAATTGGCATCATCGCCTTTTTCATATTCAGGACGATGCTAAACTCTCCTTATGGCCGGTTGATGAGGGCAATAAGGGAAAACGACGGTACAGTTGAAAGCGTCGGGAAGAACGTCGTGGGTATCCGGAGGAACATATTGATGTTTGCTTCGGGGATCACCGCCTTAACGGGGGTCATGTGGGCCTTCTACGCTTCATACGTTGTCGATAATCTTTTTATGAGGGCCGATTGGACCTACTGGCCCTGGCTCATGTTGATTCTCGGCGGGCCTGGGAACAACGCTGGAACATTCCTAGGCTGTGCACTCATCATCGCTCTGAGGAGGATCATCCTCATATCCAAATGGTCCTTAGAGCAGTACCTCTTCTTCCCTATCGCCTATGTCGAAAACATTCTCTTGGGTGTACTCCTGATCGCTGTCATCATCTTCAGGCCGCGGGGTTTGATCCCCGAGAAACTGCTTTACATACCTGGCATAAACTACCGGAAAATGGTGACGGGGGAGGCCCAAGTCGATTTGGGGGATTCAGCAATGCCTAAGGCTGAAACGGAAGGGGGAGAGCCCGAATGAACTGGGACTCCATACTATTCTGGGTCATGATACTCCTCTGGGTCATTATGCCTGCCTTCATTGCCTACGACGAGATAAAGGAACGCAGGGCCCTCGCCGAAGCCTTGAAAGGGGAAGAGCCATAACTGCGCTTTGAGGGCCCCTCTTTTACTAGAAGCTATTCTGAAGCATATGTAATAAGAAAGTGAAGGCTGAGATCCACTGATTCACTTCGTATTTATTGTGTAATAGCAACCCAAGCCATCTAGGGCCTCATCGATCTTCCCCAAAAGCTTCTCGACCTGTTCCATGTCGGGGTTCTTATCCCACTCGTAGAAGAAATCATACTCTCCAAGTTGCTGATGGGCTTTACTGACGAGCCTCACGGGCTCGTAGCAGTCGACGTACGTCCTCTCCATGTTTTTCAAATATGCGTCCCAGTCTCGAGTGTTGCTCTGCGACGGATAAGGCAGACACTTGTGGCTGAACTTTAGGCTGGTGGCCTTCGACATTTCAACTGCCACCGCCTCCAGCGCCTTGATCGCTTCGAGGATGGGTGGACCATAAATCTTGATGTAACTCTTAACCATGCATCTCGCCTGTAACTTTATGGGGGATGGCGAGTTTTTAATATTGTCCCCTCGCCCGAGGCGCCCACCAGATCATGCGGAAAGCGTTTTCTCTTCCTTTTCGCGCGCCATTCGGCGCATTTTTATCCGATATTTCCTGTATCTGTCGTCCAATGAGAACTTGGCGGGATGAGGGATCTTGACGGAGCCTCCACACTTGGGGCAGGCGTCCGTTTTGAGGGTGTATCTATCGCATTTCTTGCAGTGCCTCAGGAGCCATACCACCGTGGAGCCTCCTAGCTTCTGGTGAAGGAGACTTTGCCGTCGTGGTTCTCCCAAGCCTCTGTCGCGAACTGGACCACCTTGTCGAGGGCATTCTCCGCCTTCTTATAGTCCTCGGCGGTGACCTCGATCCGGTATTTCGGCGACGCCAGGCTGTAGAGGTTAGCCTCCGCATCGTACTCTGCGGCGATCTTCCTCGCCTCGTTGAGGGTCTCCTTGATATCCTCGATGCCCCTCGGGGCTAGGGAGGTGATCTCCAGCTCCCCCTGGATGGTCACGCCTTTGACCACGATCTTGTCCTTGGCGATCGCGGCTAGAACCTTCGAGGCCTTCTTGGTGACCCCGGCCTCGTGGAGGGCTTCGGCCCCACTTTTGGCCGCGGCCTCGAGGCCATCGTAGAGGCTGCCGTAGTGCTCGACTATCTTGGTCCCCGTCTTGGCGTAGAAATCGTTCACGTCGACTTTGAGCTTGGCCGCAGCCGCCGTGATGAGGGTTTCGGCCTTGCGGTGCTTCTTCCACTCCTCGAGCTTCTTCCTCTTATCGTCTTGGGTGACCCGCCTGAGAGAGAGGTCTATCTGACCCTTGGAGGGGTCGACCCGCTGAATCTGGAGGACCATCTTCTGCCGCTCCCTGACGTGGTTCCGGATGTTCCTGACCCAACGGGATGATATCTCCGAGATGTGGAGGAGCCCCTCTTTTCCGCTGTGCTCGTCGAGGACGACATAGGCCCCGTGACCCACGACCCTAACGACGGTGGCGACGACGAGGTCCCCGACCTCGGGCCACTCGGGCTTCCCCATGCTCAATCTGCTCACCCCAACACGGCGATGACTGGGCCGTTGATCTTGGCCTTCCCACCGGTCGGCTCAGCCAGAGTCTCTCCACAGGTCCTACAGTTGATGGTGTGGGTCGTGTGGCTGAATACTATCTGCTCGCTCTCGCAGGTCCTGCAGCGGACCCTGAGGAACGCCGAGGTCGGCCGGGGTATGAGTTCCTCCCACTCCATCGACATCAGACAACCTCCGCCTTCTTGAGCCTGATGCCCTTCCTCTGGAGGATGTAGTCGCACTCCCCGCACTTTAGCATCAAGCTATGCTTCTTGGAGACCTTAGCCTGGTTGTGCTGGCTGGGGAACTTTTGGCCGCCGTAGCCCTTCTTCCGCCTCGCCTGGTGCCTCTCCCCCTTCTTCGCGCCCCTCCTCTTCCCAGCCTTGTAGAGGGAGACAGAGTGATCGGTATGGGTGTTGCACCTCGGACAGAAGGTCCTCATGGAACTGGGAATCTTCATTTTGAAATCTCCACCTCTTTTGCGATGCCCCGCCTTATTAGGTTTTCAGCGTTCTCCACCGGGAGAGACACGACATCCTCGGGATCGAAGGGGCCGTAGGTCTTCATGTCGATCCCCATGATCGCGGGGACCGCCTGAAGGAACCGTACCACCTTGAGACCCGACCTTTGCCGGGGCTTTGCGTCTACCTGAGGCATGCGCCCCATTAATATATCTTTCAATCTCCCTTCGTGGCTCATCAGCACGCTCCGGAGGTCGCTGAGGAAACTCCTCTCCACCTGGGTCAGAGAAGATCCGGCGATCGCGACCCTGTCCAGCTCCGCCTCCACGATCTTCCTGAGCCTCGCGCTCGAAAGCTCCTTGAGCAGCCTCTCAGCGTTCACCTGCTCCTTCTCCGCGATGCGACCCTTCAGGGAGGTCTTATCGAGCATCCGGTTCTCCCCCCTGATCTCTGCGAGGTAATCCGTCATCTCCCCGAAGAAATTATCCGGGAGCTCCTCGAGTTCCCCCGATCGCTTCTCCCTCCGCCAGGCATCCAAGAGCCTCGAGTATCTATCCGTCATCTCACAACCCTCGCCGACTTTCTGCACAGGAGGAACATCGCGACCGCCAAGGGGAGCTCCCTGGTCTCCTCCTCGAATGGTCCGTAAACCTCTCCTTGAAGGTTGATCTCAGGGGCCCGCCTGATGTAGACCTTCTCAGTCCCCTCTTTGAATGCGACAGCCATGGTGAGGGGGTCATAATCCGGCAGGTCCTCCATGGGGACGTTCTGGGTGAGCCACCCCGTCTTGCCGTGGAGAGTGTTGGGCAGCCGTATCAGCCTCCTGAGATCGGTGGTCACCACGGTGTCGATCGCCGAAGCCTGCTCATCCACTGCGGCATCGAGCAGTTTCCCCATAGACTTCTTGTCGATATATCTCACGATGCGGCTGGGGTGCTGATTCATCAAAGATGATAGAATCTCATCTTTCTTCTCAATCAGATCTCGGGTCGTATTTCTACCGAGTTTCAGCGCCTTGATCTCCTCGGGCGTCGACTTACCTATGAAATCGTAGAGGGCCCTAATCGTTCTCCCCCTCCAACCACCGCGTCCTAGCATAGACCCTCCTCCCACCTGCCTCGACGTGAGGCCCTGATACTCCGCCTCGATCCCAATCCCCAGGACGTAGTCCACCACCTCCCGCCTTGCCAGCTGGTCGAGGCCCTTCGCTAGCGGGCTCCTAACGTGGACGTGGTATCCCCTGTTCCCCGAGAAGTTCACCGTGAGTTCAGAGGGTTGGAAACCAAAGTCCTGGATCAGGATATCGAGGAGCTTCTGGGCCTCATACTTGGCCGCCTCGAGGCAGTTTTCGCAGAGCCAATTCTCTTCGGTGAAGGTTGCTTTGCCACAGCCCGGGCACCTCTCCGGGGGATGACCCTTCCCCGCCTCCCCGCAGGTTTTACAGGTCCAAGTGTCATGGATCTTTTGGCAGGGGAGGTAAAAGTGGTCGGCGTCTATGTCGAAGATGAGGTCCGCACCAATCCAGCCCTTTTCCGCCATCGGAGCCCGGGGCTCCTCGTAATAGGCCCCCGAGAAGTAGGAGTGGGCGGGGGAGTAGTTCCTCAGATATCTCCTGAGCTCCTCGGTGTCCTCGAACCCGATGTGGCGGAACATGGTCCTCCCCCCGAAAGAGAGGAACCCGAACTCTCGCTGCTTGATCTCCGTGGGGGCTTCCACGTGCTGGGCGCCGGTGGAGTAGAATCTACTGAACTGCTCTAGGACGTACTGCTCGCTTCCCCAGTCCTGCTCAGCCATCGGGTTCCCACTGAATAGGATTTTCGAACCTTTAAAAACCACTTTATATCAGGGCTGGGGCATCCATAGTCCTGAAGCCGTTGTGCTCGCAGTTCCCACAGAACTCCGGGTTGTACTTAACGAGGTTGTTGTACCTGTTGCAGAAGTGGAGCCCAGATTTGATCAGCCGTAAAGCCCTCTCCCGCCGCTCCTCGTCGCGCATCGCTTCCTCCTCCGGCACACCAATTATTTTGTTGTCTGTGTATTCGGGGCTTCATCCCCGCTTTCCAGCCCCTGTTCTCTCTGGATGTCCCTCACCTTGATCCTGTAATAATGTAAAGGGTGCTTGATGTGCTGGCAAAGCCTCTCGGGGTTGTAGCATACGCTATGGGTCTTGAAGGTGGAGCAAGTGGGCGGCGTATACTTGGTCCGGCTCCCCCTGAGCCCAGCGATGTGCTCGATCTGGTATCGGGTGAACTGCTCGTCGAAGTCGGTGACAGACACGAAGAGATTCACGATCTCATCTATGTCCATCCCCACGTTGATAAGGAAGGACGTGAGGCCGAACCGCTCCATGTGACTGAGCCTCTTCCCCGCCAAGAGCCCCTCGAACGCGTGCCGGATGCATGGGGGAAACGCTTCAGTCACGAGCTCCGAGGGAAGATCCCTCCCCGTCAGCCTCGACCTGTTCTCCTCGAAAACCTTCTGGAGACTCTCCACTTTCACCCCGAGGGGCCCGGGGAGGGATATCTGGCGGCGCCTTGAGACCAGATCCGCGATCCGCCTCTGGATCTCCTCCTGCAGGAGCCTGCTGACCTCCCTTCTGGTGAGGAGGACGTAGCCCCCCCTCATCAACCGGTTCACGATCTTCCACTCGGGCTCCCTGAATCCCGCAGCGTTCCTCAGGTAATCTTTGAAGAGCAACTCGAACCTGTATAGACGCCCGTCGAGCCTCTCGTCCACGAGCCTGAGGGTCCACCCGAACTCGAGCCTCGCGATCTTGGCCAAGCGCTCCTCCGTCTCGTCCTTCAGGAGCCCCTGGGCCCTCACCGCCTCCGAGAGGGCGTATCGCCTGAATAGGAACTGCTCTCCCATGGCGGTTACGAACATGTTACCCACCGGGAATGATAGCAGCTCCGTGATGGTGTCCCCCAGCTCGGGGCTGGCTTCACCTTTCATTATGGCCTGGGCGACTCGCCTCTCGGCCCTGTCCAGCACTTTGGCGTGCCCCGGATCCATGAGATCCTCCAGGGTCAGGCCTAGGGCCTCGACGAGCGTAACTGCATCGTTGAGGAAGGGGTATTTGGCGGCCTCCCTCTCGGAGATCATTTTGGGGCCACTTCCAAACCTATGGAAACACGGGTGGCTTTATCCTTTTTCTCGGAAGATGCTGGACGAGATTGTTGATCCGTCTATTTCTCCTGGGCAGCATATGCTAAACAGAGGACCCAGAAAATACAAGAGGGCCTGAGGGGAATCAGACGCCGATGCATGGCGCCAGATAGTATATCAGGCGGCCCTGGGGGAGCTCGAAGTCCATCTTGATGGGCATGTCCGTGGAGAGCTCCAGTGTGGCGACCTCGCTGGAGGCCGTGACGGCGTTGACGATGTCCTGGAGGTAGCTCAGCGTGAACGTGGCGCTCGCGTCCTCCTCCACCTTGAGCTCTAGGAGCTCGTCGGAGTCCTTCTCCCACTCGCTCAGGGCGCTACCCATGTCCCCGGTGGCGCTCACCTTGAAGACATCGCCCGCGACCTCCACTTTGACGTGCTCGCTCACCAGGGTTGAGTCCCTGATGGCCCTCCGGAGGCTCTGGGTCAGGATCCGCGCTGAGGCCTTGAAGAATATCTTGGGCTGGGGCACCTCGTCGTCGAGGGGCTCCAGGACGGGCATCGCGAACCTCCTGGTGTGGCCGCCTCTCTTGCAGTGGATGATGAGCCTGGCGTTCTCCTCGTCGTGCTTTATCTTGACGTTCTCGTCCTTGTCCACCCTGTCGATGAACTTGAGGAACTCCCCGATGTTCAGGGTGAGCCTGTTCTCCCCCTCGCAGGTGTACTTGTCGAAGAACTCGCTGGGGAGCTCAAAGTCCACCATGGCGACGTGGCTAGGGTCCATGGCCAGCAGCTTCATCTGGGCCTCGTCGATGTTGAACGTGCCCTCGTCGACGATGACCGATAATGCCTTCACCAGGTTTCGGAAGGTGTCGATTCGCGATAGTTCTACTTCAAACAATGGAACCCCTCAGTTTTGACGGTGGTTACGACTGTACCTAAACACGGAGATATCTAAAAAGGTGTCCCCTTCAGGAATAGCTTCGCCATGTGTGTCCGCATTTGGTGCAGCGGAAGAACTGGGTGGCGCTCTCGTCGATGCCCCGGGTCTGGACCATCCACCAGTAGGCGGTGGCGTTGTCGCATTTCGGGCATTTGGCCTTGGTTTGGGGGAGGACGCTCAGTTTTCTCTCCTTCTTCCCGATTACGACGATCTTATCCTGCTTCTTGTTGTTTCTGGGGATGATTATCTCGGCCTCCATCTGCTCCTCGGCCCCGCACTTTGGGCAAACGTACGCCTTCTTCTCGGAATCTGGCTTTAGCGCCGTTCCACACTCTGAGCAGAATTTCATCAAGAAACTTCCCCGCCGCCTACCTTTACCCTGAAGAGTTGTTTTTAAAGCTTATGTTCGTTAATCCGGTTTGAAGGATTCTGCTAAAAGCCCGGCGACTCGGAGCGCCTCTGGGTATAATCCTGTTCTCGATGTGATCTTCAGGACTCTTTTTGCTGTTTTTTCGTCTATGCAGACTGCGATGGGTGGAGTTGGGCTCTGGCTGTTTTGTGGGGGCTCTTGGAATCCCAGGGCTATGACGGGTTTCCCGGTCTCTCGGGATAATCTGTGGGGGTCGATCTCTGCGCCGTCGTTGAGGAGGTCTCGGTGGAGGAGGATGACCCTGATCTGGGGGTGGTGGTTGGAGCGTCTGATCGTCTCAGCCACTTCCGTGGTTATCGATGGGCCTCCGGAGCTGGTTTTGAGGACTCCGTCGAGCCAGTGCTTCCCCCTGAATATCACGCCGACGGTTTCATGGGTGCCCGTGTCGGGGGTGCTCCACGAGGCGAGCCCGAGGACTCTTATCTCTCTCTTGATCTCCCGGAGTCTAGTGCTCATGATGCACCCTCCCTTTTAGGGCGTCTCGGGGGTCCTAGTTGTTCTTGGCGATCTCTGCCTCGAATTTCTTCACAAAGTCTGCGAGCTCTTTCTTGGCGTCGTTCGCAGCCTTGATGAGAACTTTGTCAAAGTTCTTCCCCCTCTTGAGGGTGACGTAGAAAACGGATCTGTCCATGAGGGGGTGGGGCTTAGAGTATCCCGCCATCTTGACGTTGCTGTCCTTAAGGAGGGAGCTCTGGAGCAGGTTGAGGAGGGTGTGCCCCTCGCCGCTGAACTCCATCTCGAGCATCTTACCCTCTTCCATGACTTTGCGGAACTTCACGCGAGCTCCTCCTTCCCGTAGCTGGAGGCGATCTTTCTTCTCTCGCCCCGGTCGCATTTGGAGCAGTTAAGGCGACCCCGCTGGAGCTCCAGGAGGGTCCCGCATCTGCTGCAGTGGCCGTAGACCACGCCGTACTCGGGGCCCCTGACGGAGAGCAGGATCATCCTGTTCTTGGTGTTGATGATCCTCGCCTTGATGATGTCGCTGTTCTTCATCGCCATCGCCATGTCCCTGGAGAACTCCCTCTCGACGCTGCTGACGTGGACCTCCCCCGTCCACGGCTTGGTCACTGCTTTGCCGTCGATCCTGAATATGTCCACCCTGGCGTCCCTCCTCATCACGGAGCCGACCTCCGCCATGACGTCTAGGCCCTCCAGGGGGAGGACGAGGTCCCTGGTCTTCTTGGCTACTTTGACCCGCCTGTCCTTGAGGTCATATTTGGCTCTCCCGAGCTCAGCGGATCGGACGTTCCCGTCCAGTTGGTAGGCTCCTGGGCCCTCTTGGAGGACCTCGATCACCGCGAGTTTCTCGCCGGGGAATACGTCTTTGTCTTCCATCTTCTTCGCCATTTTCTTTGGACTCCCATAAACGGTGTGTTGGATCGTGATCTATCTTTGAACCCCATATTGGCTCGTAGAGCTATACTTTTAGGGTTCAGGGGCTGTAATCACGCCTCTTTTTTATAAACCCTGTGATCGTCTCAGCCGCACCGGACATTCTCACCTGATCGTGATAAATCGTTTAAAGTGAGTTTTTGTCGAGATCGCAGAGGAGAGCCCACCCTTTTTAACGGAGGGCAGGGAGGATTTCGTAGGTAAAATGCGCTTTTTTCATTGATTACTTGTTTTTCATTGCAGACCGTTTATTTTTTCTCCGGACTTTTTTTATTCAAAGGTGAAAAATTTAAATAAACTCCTGAGTTTTTTGTTATAGGTAAGTAATATGAAGTGTCCAGTTTGCGGTGGATCTGCCAATCCTACTGGTAAGGAGTTCAAATTCGGGGTCTTTGACGGGAAGCAGCACAAATGCGAAGCTTGCAGTAAGACATTTAACGCCTTTTACAGGGACGGTAAGTTCACTCACACGGTGCCTAAGCCTAAGTGATAGTCGGGGGCATTAGCCCCTTTTCTCTTTTTTAATCTGTTTCTAGGTAGCCTTGGGCCCAGGTGTTTTCCCATGTTTTCTGGTTGAGGGTTATGAGGGTCTCGTTGGGGGTGAGGGTGGGGCGGGTGGTGTCGGGGGGGTTGTCGATGGCGATGCGGGGGCAGGCGGTGTCGACGTAGGCCTGGGGTTCGGTGAAGTTGGCGAGGGTGTCCGTGGTGATCATGTCGAGGAGGATGATGGTGGCCTGTCTGCCGTGTTCCCTGAGGAGTCTCTGTAGGCGTCGGGCCTGGGGGATGTGGCGTTGGCCGGGCTTGGTGCTGACGAGGATGCCCCAGGTCTGGGCGCTCTTAGCGGCGTTGATGGCGGCCATACGTTTCATGGCGAGGCGGGTGACCTCCCGTTCGGGGAGTAGTTGGGCTTCCATGGTGTAGGGGTTGGCGGTGGCGATGGGTTTCCCGGTGGTGGCGGCGAGGCCGAGGGGGTGGAATCGGCCGGCTCCGATGTGGAGGTATCCCTCGACTGTGTCGGCGATGGCCCGGGCGGCGGTGTAGTCGCAGCCCAGGATTTGGCCGGGGTGGGTGGTGGTGCCTGTGCCTGTGGCGGTGCGGATTCCGTGGGCTTGGAGTGTGTCGGCGACCTCCTGGAGGCGGTGGACGTGCTGAATGGTGGTGGTGAGGCCGACTCCGTCCCAGTCTTTGATGAGGGTGATGGCTTTCAGGGCGAGGGTGGGGGCGTCGAAGTCGTAGGCGGCCTCGACGTAGAGGACGGGGGTCTCAGATTCGATCATGGGGCTGTGGCCGTAGTGGACTATGAGGTCGGCGTCGATGGTCTGGGCCTGGGTGAGGGCGAGGTCGCAGGCGCCGTAGCAGGAGTCGCCGCTGATGATGATCTCTGCGCCTGTCTGCTCTGTGAGGGTCTTGGCTAGGGTGAATGCTGTGGGGCGGAGGCCGTCGGGAAGCTGGAGGAGGACCCTTGTGGCGTTGCGTTCCTTGATCTCCCGGGCCACCCGTTCCTGGTCGAGGTCGTGCATGGGGGTCACTGTGAGGGCTGAGGGGTTACCCATTTTTATCCTTATCAGTGGGATCAGAGGGGTTGGGCTCTGTGCCCAGAATTCTAGTTCTTTATGACGACGATTCTGCAGGGGACGGGGAATTTGTCCTTGGCCCGTTTGAGGGCTGTCTTGGCGCTCTCGATGTTCTCCTCTTCCACCTTCGCGACGAGGATGAGTTTGTTCATCTTGAGGCGGGCGGCGGTGCCGACGGCTTTGCCGTAGGCTCTTGCCATGCCTTCTTGGAATCTGTCTGCCTGGGCGACGTTGAGGCGCTTGTGTTCCCTGAGGACTTGGTGGGGGAATGGCACTATCTTGAGGAAGAAGTTATCTCGTCCCAGGGGTTCGAGGGTTCTGTTGGCTGCGATGCGGGCGGCTTCTAGGGCGTTGTGGCGTATCTGGCCTGCTTTGCGGTTGCGGAGTTCGACGGTGTAGCTGAAGTCTCTGTTGGGGTTGCCCATGGTGAATTTGACGATCTTGCTGCCGGGGATGCCGCCCATGTACTCGCGGCGGGCGTATGACATGTTCTTCTTGACGCGGAAGTTGCTGGCGTTCATCGTTATCGTGATGCTGGAGGGGTTGGGTCTTAAAAACTTGTTGGAGGGGGTGTTCCGGGGGCTTGTGTGAGGGGGTTGTTTTCGGGGTTTTTTTGTTGTTTGGCGGTGTTTTACGGGTGTTTTTGGTATTGTTTTGCTACTGTTCAGCTACTGAATGGCTGCTGTTTCGCTCGGGTGGTTGGGGTTTGTGGTTTCCGGGTGTTTTTCGGTTTTCTTTCGGTGTTTGGAGTGTTTTTCTGGGTTATTCGGAGTAAGAGTATGTAGTTTTCGTATTCGCGTCGGTGTCTCGGAGAATCTTTCAGCCACGGTAAAAATTAAGTAATCCGTGGAAAGGAGCAGATTCAGGTTTCATGCGTCGTTTCTGATGGATGGGCCTGTGAGAGAGAAGATGGTGGGCATTTCATCGCGGTCGCGTTGAGCGATCATACCCTCTGTTGAGGGATCGATTTGGATAGAATGAAGATCGTGGATGTGAGCGCCTTCGAGGACGATGTGCACGAGAAAATTACTGGAGGTGTTTTCGATCCCGAGAGATTCGATCTCGTCCGTGCGGGGAAGGGCGCATCGAAAGAGGCGATCTGCGAGCTGGTGGAGGACGCTCCCACGGTCGCCCTTGCGGTTGTCAACTAGATCTCATCTCCTCTGCCTTTCATCGATCGACTACTCCATGGTCGATAGCTTCCTGTGGCCAAGATAGAGCCGTATCCGGCCGCCACCCCGGGACAGGCGCGCAGGCGGACTGGACAATTCATATAGACATTTGCTCAAGATATTCCGAGGGGTCTGAGACTTGGGGCTTCTAGAGTGGCTTGGAGGAGTAGAAAAGGGTCAATACGACGAAGCCATCGCAAGATGCGACGCCATAGAGGAGAACTTGAAAGCCAAGGAGCGGGAGCTGTCAAGGGTCGAGGCGGAGAACGCCGAACTGCATAGGGCGAGTCAAGAGAGTCTGGCTGAGCTCGAAAGACTCGAAGAGAAGCTGAATTCGAAGGAAGACGAGATCACGAACCTCAGGGCGGAGAATGCTGATCTAAGCGACAAGTACAACGGGGCTCTCAGGGAATGCGAGAAAACTGAGGAGGGCCTCGACTCCATGGCGGAGAAGGTTTCCGAGCTCAACGCGGAGAACGCGCAACTGAGGCGCATACACACCGAGGCCAATGAGAGATTTGAAGACCTCCAGAAGCACCAGGAAGAGAAGGAGAGAGAGCTCTCGGAATTAAAGGCGGAGAACGCCGAGCTGCGGGAGATAACCAGAACAGATGAGGATTCGCTATGAACCATCGCGCGCTCCGGCGCGCGGAAACTGAATCTCCCTGAGATACCTTCCAGCAAAACCCTGGAGAAGGCCACAGAGCAAGTTAGAGGGATAATTTCAAAAATTTTACCATCGAACGAGATCGACATCGAGGAGAACAAGGAGGAGATATGGAAGGATCTATCCTCGACATACTTCAAATACGACGACGAGTCCCAGAAGATGGCCTTCCGAGAGGTCCTGAAGGAGATATACGCGCAGATAGAGGAAGGCAGATGGGACGAGATTTACCGGAAGATATACGGGTTGAACAAGAAACGGACGTGAGCGGCTCTTCACTTCGTCACGTGCGTGTTCACCCCCGGGATTTTTCCATCAACATCCTCGATGAATTCCCGATACTCCAGTGCACCGGGATGCAACGCCATATCGCCAAGCTCTTCGTTTTCTCCCTCTACCGCCTCTACAAGGAGCAGGGCGAGGCGTTCGTCCCCAAGCTGAAGAGCCTGCATTCCTCGGGGTCCAGCAAGTCGCCCTGGGAGCTAGGCAAGGAGCGGGGATTCGACATCAGGACGGAGGAGTTCTGGGGGAAGGGCATGAGGCAGGCCGAGAAACCTCTCTAAAATGCGAGGAAGGCCAGCACGTACGACTCCATCCTGGACTCTTTCCTCATCGGGAGGGACGTGATGGTCGAGGTCCACGTGGAGGAGAAGGAGCCCAGATACGTAAAGACGCGGCTCAGCAGGAGGATCAAGGCAAGGTTCATCGAGGACATCGTTGACGCGAATGTCATCAACGGCGTCCTATATCTCGAGTAGTAGATCGCTGCCCCGCTGCAAGATAGGGGTTTTTTAAAAAATAGGGTCAGTGCGGACACCTTGGGAGCGCCTACTCGGACCAGGTATAGTTCGAGAACTCGATGGCCTCGATTATGGGCTGGCTGAAGTCGACGTCGTCGCAGTCGAAGGTGTACATCACGAAGCCGTCGAAGGCGAAGAAGTGCATCCTCCGCCTGTGGTAGATTATCCTGGGATTCGCTATCTCCACGAGCCTCAGGAAGTCCTCTCGCCTGAACTTCACCCTGTACGAACTCGCCTGCATCGTCGTCGTAGCCGCGGTCGCCCCTGCAGTTGCCAACTATGTCTCACCTCCATCCGTCTTTCTCATTCAGACTTACTCCATGTTGCTGAGCTTACGGTAGCCGGTGTAGAGGAGCACGAGGCCCACCGCCCAGGCTAAGGGCATTTGAAGCCAGGGCATGTCTAGGACTATGTCGGGCAGTATCATCGTGCCCAGGACGATGAAGGCGACGATTTGGATGTTGATCATGTAGGCCGCTGACTTTTGATGGTAAGCCGGGTTGGCGAAGGAGAGGCCCAAAGTTATCGTGGAGTTCGCCATTGCTATCAGCAGGGCCTTCCCCATCTCAATGAGGAAGGGCACCGAGAATACCAGGTTGAACCTCAAGGCACTGAAACCCCAGATGGCCACCATGACGGGGACCACTAAGAGCCAGGCCTGCAGGAGCTTCGCCTTCATGAGCCGGGGGACCCCTCCCGGGGTCTTCCTGTAGATGAACAGGGCCTCTTTGCCCCTGATCGTCGCCTCGGAGCACAGGAAGAGGGCCATCATCGTCGACATGAGGAGGCCCATCATCTGGGCCCCGCTGGCGTCGTCGACGAATGTGAAGTTCATGACGACCACCAGGCCCAATATGTAGCCTATCTGGGACAGGTTCTCCATTCTCCTGGTGTTAGTCCTTGAGGGAGGAGACCAGCAGCGACCCGAAGGAGCCGCCGCCCCCCAGCTGTTTGACCGCCTTGAAGAAGGTGCCATCCGGCCCCACCACGGTCACCCCCATACTCGCCGGCTCAAGGCTGTAAGCCCTGTCGGTGACCTTCCAGCCTATGGCGAGGATAGTCGCCATGAAGACGAGCATCCCCCCGACGCGGGACACTGTGAGCATCCCCACGGCCCCGATGTTCGCCGGGTTCCTCGCGAAGGCCACGATGAGCTCCGCCGCCCAGGAACTCGGGAACAATCCGAGCAGCGTCTTCACCAGACCGTTTGTGCCTGGGTCAAGCAGGAGGCTGAATATGTTTCCATTCATCATTGCGTACATGAAAGCCACCATGGGGAGGGCCATGATGAACGCCAGAGCCTTGCCTATGTCCTTCCCCTTCGCAGTCCTGCCGATAGTGGTCCTGGCGACGGCCGCGAGGACCGTGCCCACCCAGAACGACCCTAGGCAGGTCACGAACGCCATGAGAATAATCACGGCGATCTGAACGTAGCTGAGGCCCAGAGGCGTCAACAACGCCGTGAATAACCCCACGGCCAGCGTGGCGAAGATCGCGTAGATGGGAGTCTTACCCACGAACTCACCCACCAGCACGTCCCCCGGCCTCACCGGGGCCTTGAGCATGAGCTCCACCTGGGCCACGCCGCCCTCCTCCTTGAGGGCGCTGGAGACGGGGATAAGCACCAGGAACGCGGAGAACATGAACAGTATGATCTCGAAGAGCGCCACGGCTATCTGGCTCACCAGCAGCTCCTGGAACTCCCCCACCATGGACCGAACCAGCATGGGGGCGAGGTAGAAGACCCAGACGGCTAGGAGCCCCGCCGCCGCGAAGGGGACGTACCTCCTCAGACCCCTGATCCAGCTGGTCTGGACCCTGTACTCGTTCTTCGCGATGACGAGCCACTTAGGGTTTGACGTTATGCTCCCTCCATGCGAGGAGTTCTCCGTTATCGACGCCGCCGGTGAGGGCGATGAAGGCCTCCTCCAGGGTCTCCTTCCCCGCCTGGGCGATGATCTCCTCCACGGTGCCCACCGCGATGAGCCTCCCCTGGTTGATGATCCCGATGCGGTCGCAGAGCTCCTCCACCACGGGCAGCAGGTGGCTGCACATGAAAATGGTCTTCCCCGCCGAGTCCGCGAGCTCCTCGATGAGCTCCTTCACCATGTGGGCCGCCCTCGGGTCCAGCGTCGAAGTAGGTTCATCCAGGAACACGATGGGGGGGTCGTGGATCAGGGCCGCTGCGAGTAGTAGCTTCTGCTTCATCCCGCTGCTGTACCCCTCGATGAGGTGGTTCCTCCGCCCATCCAGATCGAAGAGCTTCAGCAGCTCATCGATCCGGCCCCCCAGGATGTCCCCGGGGACGTCGTAGAGGGCCCCCATGAACTCCAGGAACTCGTACCCGCTCAGCTTCTCGTAGAGCCCCGGGGACTCCGCGAGCATCCCGGTGACCCGCTTCACGTCGTCCGGCTGCTCCCGGATGTCGTATCCCTTCACGGTGGCCGAGCCCCCGCTGGGCTTTATTATGCAGTTCAGGAGGCGGATGACTGTGGTCTTCCCCGCCCCGTTGGGACCCAGAAGGCCGAAGGTCTCCCCCTCGTAAACCGTGAGGTCGAGGCCGTCCACGGCCTTTATCTCGTTTCCTTTGCCGTAATACTTCGACAAACCTTTCGTCTCTATCACAATGTTCATGTTATCAACTCAGTTGACCTTGACTTCCGGATTCTCCGGGTTTTCTTCGGGCCCCGTCGGTGAACAGCTGCTGCATGCTCCGGCGGTAGCCCTCGAAAGCCTCCCTGCCGCTCCGGGTGAGGCTTAGCTTCGTGTTGGGCTTTTTCCCCACGAGCTCCTTCTCCACGTCGATGTACCCCGCCGCCTCGAGCCTGCTCATGTGGCTGGAGAGGTTGCCGAAGGTCATCCCCGTCTGGCGCATCAGGAACAGAAAGTCGGCGCTCTCACCGACGTAGAGGTGGGCGACGATGAGGAGCCTCGCGGGCTCGTGGATCATCTTATCGATGTCCCGGACCGAGGGGAACTCCTCTAATCTGTTCTCAGCCATCGACCCCCACATCCGTGATCTTGGGATATTTCTGCACTAAACGCCGGAGAGTCACCCCCCCATAGGCCAACATCGGCAACCCCAAGGGGATCAATGCATAGGCCATCCTCGTTGTAGGCGTGGTACGCCCTCCTCTTCAGGCCGTCGATGTCGAGGGCGTCTCTCAATTCGCTCAACTGGGCCTCGTAAACCGCCTTGCGAGACATATATGCTTTGTAGCACAAAGCTTGCGGTCGCAGTATCCGACTTGCGAAACAACAACGATTTTTCTGAGAACGCTCTAACCTGGGCGCACGAAGAGTTGGTACTTCTCCTCCTCGGAGAGCTCCTTGATGACCCTGCGGCCCAGCAGCTTCACCGGGTCCGTGAGGTTCACCCTGCTCTGGAGATCCTCGAACCCGTCGAAGGGGACCCTTTCCCTCTGCTCTATGATCTGCCACATCAGCCGCTTCCCGATCCCCGGGATCAGCTCCATGGCGTGCATCCGGGGCGTCAGGGGCTGAGAGTTGTTGAAGAAATGGATGAACCGGGCCTCGTCAGCCCTGATTATCGCCTCCAAGGCGCCGGGGAGTTCCGCCCTCGCCCCCGAGGTGAGATCATCGTAGGTGATGCGCCCCAGTATGTGCTCCACCTTGGTGCGCCCCTTCTTCCCCACGTAGATCCTATCCCCCGGGACGAACCTCGCGTCCTTCTGAGGGACCGCCTCGAGGAGGGTGAAATAAGAGTCCCCGACGATCTGGATCACCGCCCGCCCGTGGTACTGGGACCGTTGGGCGCCTGGTCTGCCGTGGGGGAGCTCGTCGAGGACGTATGCGTTCTCCTCGTACTTCTTCGGGGGTCTCAGCATGGGGTTTCCCGGGCCTAGAGGTCTCGCGGAATACTTATGCGGACCTGTATTTCTTAATTATCCCTAAAATATTGCTCATGAGGTCCTCGGAGATGATCCTGCGCCGCCCCAGGAAGGTCCTCACCTCCCCGATGCTCTCCGGGAGGGCGTTCACGATCTGCACAGCGAGGACCCTCTCCACGCCGGCCTCGATGAGCTCGCCCAGCATAGCCTCCCCCTTTTCGGAGTCCAGCTTGGTGAACCTCACCGTGTAATCGTGCACCCTTCTCTGGAGGGGGTCCAGATCCTCGAGGTTCTCCTCCAGAATCTTCCTCGCCTCTGCTACAGTGATAGGCCTCTTCTCCTCGATGGACATTCTCTAAAACCTCAACCGCGGTGCTTCTGGATGTGCTCTCGGCGGGCGATGACCAGTTTAGAGGTCTTCCTCTGAGGGATGTCGAGGACGAACGCATTGCCCCTCTTCTCCACCACCGTCGCCACCTTTCCCTGGAACCGCTTATGGGGCATCCCCTTCTGGATCGCAGGGTCGATGTTGATGACCACCTTATCGCCCAACTCGTACTGGGCGAGGAGCCTGCTGAGCCCTAGTTTACCCTTCTCCCTCACCTTCTTGGTGAGCACGCTGCGGCTCTTTCTTCGTGGTCCATGAGATTTTGGCATTGGTGCGGCCTCATCCGAGCTTGAAGGGCATCCGGCGGAGCATCCTCCGTCGACCCTTTAGCTGCCTGAGCATCTTACGCATCGCGTTATACTGCTTAATAAGTTCTCTTACTTCCTTCTCGGTGGTCCCTGAGCCCCGGGCTATGCGCCTGACCCGGGAGGCGTTTAGGGTCTTGGGCACCTCCCTCTCCTGGGGGGTCATGGAGTCGATGATGTACTTCCACCTGTCCATCCTCTCCTCCGCCATCTCCAGCTGATCCTCCGGGAGCTGGTAGCTGAAACCGGGGACCATGCTGAGCACCTTCTGGAGGGGGCCCATCTTCCGCATCGCCTCGAACTGTTGGTACATGTCCGCGAGGGTGAACTTCCCGGATAGCATCGCGTTGAGGTCCTTCTGGGAGACATCCACCTCCGCCTCCTTCACCTTCGCGACGAGGCTCTCGATGTCCCCCATCCCCAGGAGCCTCCCGATGAACCGCCCCGGCACAAAGGCCTCCAGGTCCTCGATCTTCTCCCCCACACCGATGAACTTGATAGGCGCCCCCGTCGCCGCAACCCCGCTCAACGCACCCCCACCCCGAGCAGAACCGTCCAGCTTAGCGACGATGATGGAGCCCACGTCGGTGGCCTCATTGAAAGCCGCGGCGTGGACCGCCGCCTGCTGCCCGATGGTCCCGTCCAGGACCAGGATGATCTCTTGGGGTTTGACGGCTGAGACGATCTTCTGCATCTCGGCGATGAGAGATTTCTCCTCCTTGTGGCGCCCCGAGGTGTCCAGGATCACCACCTCGTAGTCCTCAAACTTTTTGACGCCGTTCCTAGCGACCTTGACGGGATCTGTGCTCCCTGGCTCCCCGTAGAAATCCACGTTGATGGACTCGGCGAGCTGCTGGAGCTGGTCGTAGGCCCCGGGCCTGAAGGTGTCAGCGCAGATCAGCGCCGGCTTCAACCCCCGCTTCTGGAAGTAGCGGGCCAGCTTCGCTGCCTGGGTGGTCTTCCCGGAGCCCTGGATCCCGATGAGCATGATGATGTTCTGCCTTCCGGGGCGGATCTCCAGTTGCTGGGGCTTCTCCCCCACGAAGTTGGTGAGGGAATCGTAGACCGTCTTTACCACGTGTTCCTTGCGGCTGATGCCGGGGGGCAGCTTCTCGTCGAGGGCCCGCTTCTGGATGTCTTGGCTCAGCTCCATGACGAGCTGGACGTTGACGTCGGCTTGGAGGAGGGCCCTCTGGAAGTCTCTGACCAGCTCCTTGACGAGGTCCTCGTCCACCACCGCCGCCCTGAAAACCTTCTGTAGGGCGTCGTAGAGGCTCGAGCCCAGCTTCTCCAGCACCATCTATGGAATCTTCTCCAATTTTCGGCTACTACTCAGGCTCGCACGAATGTAAACGTTGTTCCAATGCCCCCGGAGCCGTTGAACCCTGGTTCATGTCTTCTTGCGGCTCGACTTCCTGGCCCGCTTCTTCTTCTTGGGGGCAGCCTTGGGCTTCTCCGCCTTCACTGTTTCCTTCTTTTTACCCTTCTCGTGGACCATGCGGACGTGCTGCTTCATCCCCTGGGCTGTGTTGAACCCTTTCCCGCAGACGGGGCAGGGATGAATGATCTCGGCGATCTCCACCACTTTCCCCAGGAGCTCCTTCCGCATCTCGGCCATGAGCCGCTCCCCCTGGGTGTAGGATAGCCCCCCGGTCTTCAGGACGAGGCCCACGGTGAGGTTGAAAGAGTTGAACTTGCCCTCGTTCCTCGCGAGGCCGATCTCCCCCACGACTCCCTTGATCTTTTCGTCGGCCTTCAATCATTCACCCCGGGGACTCAAAAAGTTCCAGTGCTTCAGAATCTCAATGGGAGCCGGCTTTAAAAATTCTGTTGTGGGCTACGCGGATCCAGGACCCGGGAAAAGTTGGGGGAGAGCCTTGGCGGGGCCTCAGCTCTTGTACCTGCCGTACTTTTCGACGGCCCGGGCCACCGCGTTGTAGTTCTCGAGGGGGGTGTACGCGTTCAGTGTGCATCCGGGGCCGACGATGAAGCCTCCGCCTCTCCCCGCCCGCTCGATGGCGTCCTTCACGGCCGCCTCCACCTGCCTAGGGGTGCCCTCGAGGAGGGTCTTATTCCTGTCGACCCCCCCGACGATGCAGAACTTGTCCCCGTAGATCTCCTTCGCCTTCTCCACGGGGGTGAAGAGGGTGTCCTCCCAGTTGATGGCGTCCACAGGGTAGTTCTTGAACCAGCCCTCCTCCATGTAGCCTCCGTCCTTCTGGGGGTCTTCGCCTCCAGCGCTGCAGATGTGGAGGAGCTTGATGGGGGCGTCGCTGACTGCGTCCAGCACTCTCTTGTCGTAGCCCAGGGCGTATTCCTCGAGCTGCTCCTTGGTCATCCTGGACCAGATGTCCCCGCCCCCGCCGATGCCGAAGAAGACCCCTGTGGCCCCCTCCGCCATCACCTCCTTCGCGAAGTCGATGGTGGTCTGGGTGATGGTCTCCAGCCCCTCCCTGAGGGCGTCGGGGTTCTCCGCCATGTCGGTGTAGACCCTTTCGGGATCGGAGACGCCGTGGAGGGCCTGGACGATGGGGCTGGGGATGGTGTAGATGAAGGGCATCCCGTACAGCTCCTTCGAGAGAATCTCGACGCATCGGAGGGCCTCCCGGAGCTCCTTCCGGGGGTCCAGAACCCAGAGCTTCCCCCAGTCACCGGGGGTCTTCACCGCGACATCTAATGTGGAGGGGGATTCGTCGTTGTCCTCCCAGCGGAACTTGGATCCCCACTGGCAGGCCATGAACCTGTAGAACGGCGTGACCTTGAGGAGGTCCATCTTGTAATCCAGGGACCTCAGGAGAGCCAAATGAGCCCGGGCCGACTCCTCGCCGTCCCTGTTCGCCTTCTCCCAGCTATAATACTTCAGGAAGGGGACCGCGGGGAAGTGGCCCCAAAGGGCCCAGGGCACCCTGTCCGGGACCCCCCGGCGCATCACGGCCATGACCCGTTCGTATCTATCAGACGCCATTTACAATCATCAAAAAGAGGCCTCATCTGGTTGAAAAACCCCCCGAAGGGGGAGTCAGGAAAAAAGCGGCGCCCTGTTAGGCGCAATCAGCGACGTTCAGCAGACCCCGGATCGGGCCAGAGGCGGTCTCAGTGGGCCCCGCCCCTTGACCAATGACGGAGACGGGCCTCGCCCACCCCTTCGGGTAGAACTTGAGTATCTGTAATCCATCGCGGCATCACTCCTTCCTTGAGCCCTTCAGGGCGAGGCTGTTCAGGGCCTCCTCGACGCTCGCGAGGTCGGCGTTGACCACCATCGGGGTGTTGGAGAACCTGGGGCTGACCCCCTCGATGACCCCGGTGTGGTAGTTCACTGTGGCCCCGGGGTCCTTGAGCAGGTTCCCCGTTAGGATGCACACCACGTCATCCTCGGGGTCGATGGCCCCCACATCCACCAGCTTCCTCGCCCCTGCGACGGAGGCTGCCGAGGCCGGCTCGCACCCTATGCCGCAGCGGTCCACCACCGCCTTGGCGTCCATGATCTCTTGGTCGGAGACCTGCTCCACGACGCCGTCGGTCTCCTCGATGGATCTGATGGCCTTCTTCCAGCTCACGGGGTTACCGATCTTGATCGCGGAGGCCACTGTATGGGGCTCCATGGGGGTCAGGGATTCCTCCCGTTCAGCCCAGAGGCTGTAGAATGGGTTGGCCCCCTCCGCTTGGATTGAGGCGAGGCGGGGCACGCTATCGATGAGCCCCTGGGATTTTAGCTCCCTTAGGGCCTTCCCGAACGCTGAGGTGTTCCCCAGGTTCCCCGCGGGGAGCACTATCCAGTCCGGGGGCTCCCAGCCCCTCTGCTGGATCAGCTCGAAAATTATGGATTTCTGCCCCTCGATCCTCCAGGGGTTCACGGAGTTGAGGAGGTAGAGCCCCAGCTCCGCCGAGGCCTCTTGGACCAGCCACATCGCGGCGTCAAAGTCCCCCCGGATCTGGAGCACCGTGGCCCCGTAGCTGAGGGCCTGGGCCAGCTTGCCTAAGGCGATCATCCCCTCGGGTATGAAGACGACGCAGTTCATCCCGGTGGTCGCCGCGAAGGAGGCGAGGGAGGCAGAGGTGTTCCCCGTGGAGGCGCAGGCCACGGAGGAGACGCCGAGCCGCATCGCCTCGGAGACCCCTACCGTCATCCCCCTGTCCTTGAAGGAGCCGCTGGGGTTCTCACCCTCATGCTTGACGGCGACCTTCCCTATCCCGGTGTACTCGGTGAGCCTCCTGTGAGAGTATATGCTGGTATTGCCTTCCTGCCTGGAGACGATCCGGTCCACATCCAGCCCCGGGTAGACGAGCTCCTTGAACCGCCATACCCCGCTACCGTATGGACCACTGCGCTGCGAGAGCCTCCCATCGAAGAGGTCCCTGTCGACCCAGGGGAACTCGTGCACCACCTCCAGGAGCCCTCCGCACTCGCATCTCAGCCGCAGCCCGAGCTCGAAGTCCCGGCCGCAGTCCACGCACATAAACCTTGAAGTCATCTAGATCGCCCTCGCCCCCAGCCTGCTCGGCCGGGTCAGATATGTCTCACTCGCGACCCCCGCCTCCTCGAAGGCCTCCGCCATAGCCTTCCCCACCCGGGCGGTGTCCCCGCCCACGGCGAAGAGGGAGGGGCCTCCCCCTGAGATGGAGCATCCGAGGGCCCCCGAGTCCAGGGCCGCTTGCTTCACTTTCCAGAAGCCGGGTATCATCTCTGCCCGCCTCGGCTCCACCAGTTTGTCGCTGATGCTCCTCCCGAAGAGATCAACGTCCCCCATTGCGATAGCGGCCGCCATCCTGGAGGCGCTGCCCACGTTGTGGATCGCGTTCTTCAGTAGAACTTTCTCGGGGAGGAGGGACCTTGCGAGCCTCGTCTTGTTCTCGTAGTAGATGTCTGGGGCCACCACCACGATATCGAACATGGGCGGTTCTAGGCGCACCACGTCATAGTCATCTCCTACCATCACGAACCCTCCCAGCAGGGAGGCGGAGACGTTGTCAGCGTGGGGGCTCCCGGCCACCGCCGCCTCCCCCTGGGCTGCCAGCTTCACCGCCTCGCTGTCGGATAGCTCCAGCTTCAGCAGCTGTATGGCTGCGTAGGCCGCGCCCGCGGCCGAGGCGCCCGAGGAGCCCATCCCCTTTCCGGGTGGCACCCCTTTCTCGATCTCGACGACGAATCCCTGATTGTCATCGTAGTGATCCAGTACGTGCTGCAGTACGGCTCCGGCGCTGTTCGAGTCTGGGTCCGTGGGGATCGACCCCGCTTCGGGGCCCTTCACGATGACCTCGACTCCGGGCTCCGGGACCCGCTCCACCCTCAGGGTGTCTCCTATCTCGTCTAGGGCGATTCCGAAGACGTCGAAGCCGGGGCCGAGGTTGGCTATGGAAGCGGGAGAATATACTTCAATCTGTTTGGCACTCATCTGGCGACTCAAGCACCCAGCAACCTTCGATCACTTCACTTGAATAATAGGTCTTAAGGATTTCATTCTCTGAAAAAATGGATCTATTAAGATAGAACGTGGAAAAGAGGCTTTTTAGCCCCTGGTCCGGGGCCGTCCCTCTCGCATAGATTCATGCGCCACACGCGCGTGCAGATTTCGCAATCTCTATAAGGTGAAATCAAGATGATATCCTCGACTCCAGAGGATTTTTAATGAATTACCGTAAATTTGGGAAGCTCGACTGGGAGGTCTCCGTCCTCGGTTTCGGGGCCATGAGGCTTCCCATCCTCGACGGGGACAGTTCCAAGATTGACGAGCCCGAGGCCATCAAGATGATCCGCCACGCCATCGACAACGGCGTCAACTACGTGGACACCGCCTATGGTTACCACGGCGGAAACAGCGAGAGGCTCGTCGGGAAGGCCCTCAAGGACGGTTACAGGCAGAAGGCGGCCCTCGCCACCAAGCTCCCCACATGGCTCATCGAGACCTACGAGGACTTTGACAAGTATCTGGACGAGCAGCTCGGGAAGCTCCAGGCGGACCGCATCGATTTCTACCTCCTCCACGGCCTCAGCCGGAACCGCTGGCCCAAGGTCCGGGACCTGGGGGTCACGAAGTGGGCCGAGGAGAAGATCGAGGAGGGTAAGATCGGTCACATCGGGTTCAGCTTCCACGACGACTACTCCACCTTCAAGGAGATCATCGACTACTACGATGGATGGACCTTCTGCCAGATCCAGTACAACTACATGGACGCCGAGTCGAGCAGCAAGGGCCCCGGGGTCGAGGGGCTCAAGTACGCCGCCGCGAAGGGGCTCGCAGTCATCATCATGGAGCCCATCCAGGGGGGGCGCCTCTCCATGACTCCTCCTGCGGAATTACAGATGATCTGGGACGAGGCCGAGACGAAGAGGACGGGGGCCGAGTGGGCCCTCCAGTGGGTCTGGAACCAGCCCGAGGTCTCCGTGGTCCTCAGCGGCATGAGCATCATGCGCCATGTCGAGGAGAACCTGGTGAGCGCCGGCCGCTCCGATCCGGGAACCCTCACGGAGGAGGAGCTGGCCCTCGTGGAGCGGGTCCAGAAAAAGTACGGCGAGCTCGGGTACATCGGCTGCACCAAGTGCGATTACTGCCAGCCCTGCCCCCATGGGGTCCTCATCCCCGACATATTCGAGGTCCTCAACCAGAACTACACCAGCACCAGCGACGAGACCAAGGCGGCCTATCATGCGGCGGTCCCCGAGGAGGGGCGGGCCAGCCACTGCGAGCAGTGCGGAGAGTGCGAGGAGCAGTGCCCCCAGGGCCTCCCCATCATGAACCTGATGCGGGGGACCGCGAGGGTCCACGACCGCTGAGCCCCTTCTCCTCATTTTCTGTAGGGAGCAGGCCGCAACTGCGGACCCCTTTTAAACCAATCCACCCTAACTCAACAAGCCAGTCCGGACCATAGATCTGGTGATGAAGAATGGAGTTCGACCTCGAAAGATATCAGCCGATGCCGGTGCGCTACGAGCTACGGTACGTTATGCTCAAGAAACTCAGGGAGGGGATCGATCCCCTGCCCGACATCCAGGGTAGAGACGAGACCAAGCGGGACGTCATAAGGGCCGTGCTGAGCAACAGCCACCCCTACCTCGTCTCCCGGGAGGGGACCGGGAAGACCCGCCTCGCCGAGAGCCTAGCGAAGCTCCTGCCCCCGGTGCCCAAGGTGAAGGGCTGCCCCTACAACTGCGACCCCAAGTGGCCCCCGGAGTGGCGGTGCCCCAGCTGCAGGCACGAGGAGGACCCGGAGATCGAGATCATCGCCGGGAAGGAGAGGTACAGCCGTATCCAGGGGAACGAGTACACCAACGAGGCGAAGATCCTCGGGGTCAAGGACATCCAGGCCATCATCCAGGGGGTGAGCCCCACAGACCTCCGGGCGTTCATCGGCACCGGAGTCCTCAGGGGGAACCGGGGCGTCGTCGCGGTGGACGAGCTCCCCGCGATCCCCACGAAGGTCCAGGTGCTCTTCCACCCCATGCTCCAGGAGAACAAGATCATCCTCGAAGAGTACGCCTGGGAGCGCCCCATCGACATCTTCTTCGTCGCAACCGGGAACCCCACGGGCTTCGCCCACGTGAACAGGATCCCCGAGCCCCTCCTGGACAGGCTGGAGCTCATCCCCATGGGGCTCCCCGACGAGCCCGTGGAACGGGACATCATATTCAGGGAGCGCTTCAGGGTCTACGACGAGTTCTTCACCGACAGGGCCGACGAGGCCCCCCAGGAGCCCCTCTACATCACCGCCGCCTCCCTGAAGCGGAAGGTGGCCGCCCCCTGGTGGATCGTGGACATCATCGTGAAGACCACCCGGTACACGAGGGAGTGCCCCAACATCGACAGGGGCGCCAGCATCCGAGGGAGCATCAAAGCCCTGGACCACACATACAGCACCACCGAGATGCGCGGGGGAAGGGTCTCGAGCCTCGGGGACGCCGCGGAAGGGCTCCAGCTATCCCTCAGAGGAAGGGTCCGCCTCAGGGCCGACCTCATAGGCTTCGACGACCGGGCGAGCACGCAGATGAGCCAGACGGCGAGGGTCGTCGAGGACATCCTCTGGTACGCCGTGAGGGATGTAGGTGAAAGAATTCTCACCGGCTTAGAAGAGAGCAGAGCCCTCTCCCGGGAGGTCTCGGAGCTCCTCTCAGATAAGGGAGCCATTCCCGAGGGCCTAGAGTCCTATCCGAGGTTCGCCGAAGCCCTGGAGTGGATGAACGAGTCGGGCCCCCAGGAGCTGGAGCACCTCGTCACCGACCTCGAGGACCAACTCAGGAGCGGCAGCGCAGGGGCAGACCCCCGGGACGTCGAGGAGTACAGGCGGTCCGCCCTGGAGTTCCTCGGGAACGCCCTCTTAGCCAAGGAGATCATAAGGAGCCTCCCGGACATCGACGGCCTCTACATCCCCAAACGGATGGAGACATGATGCAGCGAACGGCCCACCGGAACCCCTGCAGCGACCTCAGCGACGACCGCCTAGAGATCCTCAGGGAGATCGCCAAGATGCAGATGGGCCACGGACTCGACTACGACTCCAAGATCATGGACAGGGCCCGGAACAGGTCCGTGGAACGGTTCCGCCGGTCCCAGGAGCGTAAGGAGCAGGCGGAGTCCATGCTCGAGGAGCTCAGCGCTGAGCAGATGAGGGAGGCCGTGGAGAAGCTCCTCGCCTCCCAGGGGAGCCTCGATGAGATCCTGGAGGGGATGACCCACCAGGAGGAGAGGCTCAGCCTCGAGGCAGAGGTGGAGGAGCTGAACCGGGAGTCCCAGGGGGTCATCAAGAGGGACTTTGACGACATCTTCTCCGAGTTCGGTCAGAGGGGCCTCACCGACGCCCGGAAGCCCAAGCTCACACTGACCTCTAAGGGGGCCCAGCTCCTGGGGAAGGGTTTCCTCAGCAGGATTCTTCAGCGCCTCGCCCGCCACGGCGTCGGCCCCCACAGGATCGAGGAGGTGGGTCACGGGGCCATGCTCGCCAGCACCATCCGCCCCTACGAGGCGGGGGATCCCTACGAGAGGATCAGCATCGAGAAGAGCCTCGTCTCGACCCTGGAGAGGGGGGGACGCCTCGGGGACTTCAGGGTGGACGACTTTCGGGTCTTCGAGGCGGTTCACAGCACCGATGTGGTCTTCGGGGTACTGGTGGACCAGAGCGCCTCCATGAACCGCGGGGGGAAGCTGGAGGCCGCGGTGGAGACGGGGCTCGCCCTCGCCGAGCTGATGCGGAGCCAGTTCCCCGAGGACAGGCTCAGGATACTGGCGTTCAGCGAGGAGGTCCGGGAGGTGGTGCCCTGGGAGCTCCCTGAGCTCGTGGTCCCCATGGGATACACCGACATCCGGGGCGCCCTCCGGGAGTTCAGGCTCTCCGTGGCCCACGAGGCCGGGAACAAGCAGGCCCACCTCATCACCGACTCGGCCCCCAACTACGAGGACGGGGAGTACGTGGGCTTCGAGAAGGCCCTCGCCGGGGTCGTCGAGGAGGCCCAGAGGTACAGGGCCGCCGGCATCGTGCTCAACATAGTGATGCTGGACGAGGACGACAAGCTACGGGAGATGGCGAAGACGATAGCCCGCCAGAACCTGGGGAGGGTCTTCTTCGTGAAGCCGGGGCAGCTGGGGGACGCGCTGGTGGAGGATTATCTGATGTCCAAGAAGGAGTTCCTCAGATTCTAGGCGCGCGCTGCGTCCCTTTACGTCCATTCCAATGGAGTCTCGTCCCAGATCATTCAGGGACTGGGCTTCTATCTGCGCCTTTGGAACGTTTTGAAGTCGAGCCGCAACCCTAAAGTTGAGATGCGTCCATGATGGGTGAGGTGCGAGTCCGTTGTCCGGTGACATGAAGGGTATGGCCGATCTCCTCCGCAGCGGGGCTACGATGCTGAGCAGGAGCTGCCCCGAGTGCGGGACCCCCCTGTTTCAGTTAAAGTCAGGGGATATAGTCTGCGCCAAATGCCAGAGGCGGGTCGTCATAGTCCCCGAGGGGGAGGAGGCGACCGCGGAAGCCGGGGTGCGGCTCGAGTCCTTGGAGACGGTCATCATCGAGAAGCTGGTCAAACTGGGCCAGACCATGTCCCGGGAGAGCGACCCCGAGGCCCTCAAGTCCCTCTCGGAGCTCATGGACTCCCTCCTGGGGAACCTGGAGAGGCTCAGGGCGAGCCGGACCGCTTAGAGCAGGGTTATCACTGCGGCCCCGGCCACGATGGCGAGGCAGCCGAATATTATTCTTGAGTTCAGCTCCTCGGAGTCTTTGAGCAGAATAGCGCTGAGGATGACCGAGAAGAGGGGGTTGGTGCCCCCGAGGGCTGTGACGACGGAGACCTTCCCGACGGTGAGCGCCGAGAACATGGCGAGCCAGGCCAGGGTCACCACCACCCCGTTGATGATGAAGAACTTGCCGCCTTCCCAGTTGAACCGTATGTCGCCGGTTCTCCGAGTCAGGAGGAGGTAGGCCCCGAAGGAGACGATGCTCGCCAACGCCCCCACCACGGCTCCGAGGGCGGACTCGGGTAGGATGTTGAGGGCCGCCTTCCGGGTCACCGAGGAGGCCCCGTAGAATGTCGCGGAGGCGATGGGCAGCAGCAGTGCGTTGCTCTTGATCCCTTTCATCCCCTGGCCCCCGCTCCTCGCCGCGGCGATCCCCGCGACGACGAGGACCGTTCCCATGAGGGTTGAGAGAGCCACCTGTTCCCCCAGGAAGAGAGCTGCTAACAGGGTGGAGAAGAGGGGGCTGGAGCCTATGATGGTGGCGGCCAGGGCGACCCCGAGCTTCTCGATGGACATGAAGTTAAACAGCCTACCCAGGGTGGATGCAAATATGCCCGATGCGATGAACAGGCCAATTGCGATCCAGTTGAACGCCTCCGGGGGATCGGCGATCACCAGCACCGCCAGGAGGATCACCTGGACGAGGGTTCCCACAATGACCCCGGTCATGGGATTCGAGTCCTTCATCCCCTTCCGGGCCAGCACGCTGCTGGCACCGTAGCAGACGGCGGTGAAGAGGCTTAGGAGCTCCACGATCAAAGGGTCCACCCGGAATATCCCTGATGCGTCCAATCTGACTTATATAAGGCGTGCTTCCTCAGGGCGCCTCTCGACTCTCTAGGAGCCCGTTGATGAGTCTCTGGATATCGGCTCGAACCTCGTCCCTGGGCCGGTCGGCCTCGATCCTCACCAGCTCTCCCCTCTCCACCATCCCCATGTAGATCTCCCGGACCTTCCTGAGGTAGTCGGAGACCTCGAAGACCGTCTTCGCCCTGTCGTTCACCCGCTGGAGGCTGTTCTCCGGGTGGATGTCCAGGAGGACGCCGAGGTCGGGCCGGGGGGCGAATCTGTTCATCTCCCTGATCCAGTCCAGGTCGATGCCTGTGGCCCCCTGGTAGGCGATGCTGGAGTAGAAGTAGCGGTCCGAGATGACGACTATGCCCCTCTGGAGAGCGGGGGTGATCACCTGCTTCACGTGCTCGTAGCGGTCCGCGGCGAAGAGGAGGGTCTCTGTCTCCAGGGTGAAGCGGTCCCCGTTCCTCTCGGCGTACTCCCTGATGAATGTGCCAATCCTGTCCCTGCTGGGCTCCGAGGTCTCGAGAACGTGGAGCCCCCGCCCCCTGAGCTCCCCGGCGAGGAGCTTGATGTGGGTGGACTTTCCGCTGCCGTCGATTCCCTCGAAGACGATGAAGACCCCGGGATCGGCCATGTCCAGACTAATTATGTGATCGCTGTTAAATCAGTTTTGAGGCTTAGAGCTGGAACTGCTCCCGGTCGTAGTTGGTGAGGAACTCGGCCCGGTCCTTGTGGATGAGGACCATGTCCTCCACCCTGAGATAGTACTCCCCGGCCCGCCAGAGCTTGGGCTCCAGGCACATCACCATCCCCTCCCGGAGCTCGTGCTGGTTCGCGGGCCTGAGCCATGGGTTCTCGTGGACCTCGACCCCGATCTGATGGCCCACAGACCCGTGGGGGAGCCTCGCCCTCAGATAGTCCCCGTAGCCGTCCTCGTCGAGGAACTCCTCGATGCTGGGGAAGACGTCGCAGACCCTCATGCTCCCCTCGTGCATCTTGTCCACTGTCTCCACCACCGCCCTCTGGAGGGCCACGTAGCCCTTACTGATGTCCTCCCCCACGGGGCCCCAGTAGAAGCTCCTCCCCCAGTCGCTGCAGTAGCCGTCCATCACGAATCCCACGTCGAACGCGATACTAGTCCCGGCCACCAGCCCCTCGTCTCTGGGGTAGCTGTAGGGCTCTGGCGTGGGCTCCGAGCCCGACTTGATGAAGAGGCCGTTGGGCGGGAAGGAGATATCCGTGGCCCCGGCTTTCCGCCCCAGCATCTCGATGACTATTCTGAGCTCGTCCTGGGTGGTCCCCGACTCGATCCCCGGGATGACCTCCCCCATCACCTCCTCGGTGACCCTGGCCACCCTCCTGAGGGCCTCGATCTCCCCGGGCTCCTTGATCATCCGGAGGTCGTCCATGAGGTTCGCAGCCCCCCTGAAGCGGGCCCCCTTGAAGCTCCTGGCCACCTCCCTCCATGTGGAGCCCCAGACGTGGTCCCCCACGCCGATCCTCCCCTCCTCCCAGCCCAGGTCCATGGCCACCTTCTTTACCATGCCCGGGTAGCTCTCATCTTTTTCGAGGACCCTGGTGTCCCCGATCCACGAGTTCTCGCTGTGCCTTCCGGATGCCGGGGCCAGCGTGAGGATCGGCTCCCCCTCCCGGGGGACGAAGACGTTGTCCTTGGGGTGCATCAGGTCGACGCCCCGCCTCCACTCCACGGGGAGCCCCGTGAGGTACTGGAAGTTCTGGCAGGAACCGTAGACGACGAGGTCTATTTTTCCCGCCTCCATCTTCTCTTGGAGGCCCGCGAGCCTCCGGCTGAAGTTCATCGCCAACTCAGAGAATCTCCTGAAAATAGCTGGAACTGGGCCGATAAATGACTTTGCACAGGGGAGGGAGGCTCACCCGAGGCCTTCGAGGAGACGTTCAGCCGCCTCCTCGTACTTCGGGTACATCACGTCCACCACGGGTTCAGCCATACTAAACCACTCTGTCTTCTCCACCTCGGTTTCACAGTAGCCGTGGCCGTCCCCCGTCTCCACGTAGCTCTTCAGGTACACCTTGAGGAGGGTCTTCACCCCCTTACCCGAGCGCTCCACCTCCTCCTCGTACTTATAGTCCGGCTTCCCCACCACGGTGACCATGTCCACGACGTTGATGCCGTTCTCCTCAAGCCTCTCCGTCACCCTCCGCAGGGTCCCCCCGGTGCTCGAGATGGGCTCCACCAGGAGGACGTTGCTCCCAGGGGGGATGTCGTTCGCGTAGAGGCGGGTCTCGCTGTACCCCGTGGTCTTCACTATCTCGATCTGGGTGGGGGGCGTGTACCCGGAGACATCGTCCACGTACTTCCGCTTCCCGATGACCGCCATGGGCTTCCTAGACTTTATGCTGAGGCTGGTGCAGATGGGGATCGCCATCGCCTCCATGGCCCCGATGACGTCCACCTCCGCCATGTCGGTGACCGCCATCACCGCGAGGGCGCTCTCGTCCAGGGTTCGGGCGTTGTGGCGGAAGAGGCGTTCGCTCACCTCCTCCACGATGTAGTAATAATGGGGCACACCGTCCACGACGTGATAGGGCATGCCGTCGATGATGCTCCACCCCTCACGCTCCGGGAAGGTCTCCCCCTTGAACTCGATGGCCACCTTCCTGAAGACCTCGACCCTCTCCATCTCCCTGAGAAGCTTCTCCAGCATGAAATCGCCTTGCAGAACCCTAAGCCTGAAGAGTTTAAAATAACCTGCTCAGCCCTCGACGACCTCGACGGTCCCCGCGTCGGCATCCACCCTGAGAACCATCCCCGACTCCAGCCCATTGAAGGCCTCCTCACCGATCCTGTCCACGAGGGGAACATCGGAGATGACGCAGCCAGTAGCAAGAATCGCCTCAGTCTCCAAGTTCACTATGGCCGCAGGAGCCGTCCCCAGTTTCGCCATACGGTAGATCACGTAGCTCCCCACGGTGCTCCCCTTCCCCGTCGGGAACACGAAAACCTTCCCCGTGACGCACTCACCATCCACGGCGTGCCCGGGCTCCGTCACCACACCGGTAACCGGGTCGATCCCCCCGTAGAAGCTCACGGGGTCCCGGCTCACCAGAGCGACCCCCTCAGCTCGGCCCCCGACGATCTTCCGGCCCCTGATGATCATGGCCTCCCCCCCAGAAGCTCCCGGGTCGTCCCCATCCGGGTACTCATCCCCATGCCCGCCATGTAGTGCCCCGCCTTGAAACTGTTCGTGGCCACCTCGGTCCAGCCCATCTCCCTCAACGGGGCCACCACCATACAGGTATCCCTGAAGACCCGGCCCCCCGCCGCCCTGATGGCTTCAACATGTCCCGCTTCCTCGGCCCGGGAGTAGACGCTCCGGCTCGTGAAGACCCAGAGCCTCCCCCCGAAATCCCTCCCCCCGACGAGGCCGGCTATCTCCCCCAGCTCCTCGAGGCTGGAATGAGGGCAGCCCAGGGCGATGATGGGGTCCTCGAGGGGCCCCGTGAAGCGGGCAGCGGCCTCCTCGACATCGCTTGCGTTCACCGTTAGCCTCTCGAGACCAGCCAGATATGGCCCCATGGCCTCCGCCTCCGGGGTCACCCCCTCCCCGTGCCAGAGGGCGATGCCCCCGCTCGTCGCACACGCTGCTCCCAGGGCCTTCTTTGACTCGAGGCTCGGGCTTCCCAGCCCCTTGAAGTAAGGAACCGTGGTCCCCAGCCTCTTCCCGGTGACGTAGCCAAGGGCGCTGTAAGCCATGATCGAATCCAGGTTCGCCTCGATCTCCACGACGGCCCCGGGCCTCCGGTTCTCGTCGAGGCGGTAGCCGTAGAGGGCTGCGAGGCCCGTCACGGCGCTTGCGATGGTGGTGGGGCCCGACTCCCTGTTGGTCCTGGCCCCTATCACCGAGTTGGAGAAGCAGACCGCCGAGGATTCCGCCCAAGCGATCTGGCTCCCGAAGCCGGGGACGTGGCCCGCCAGGTAGGGTGTGCATGTGCATGTGGGCTCGACCCCCATCCTCTCGAAGGCCGCGAGGACCCGCCTCTGCCCCTCCGCGAACTCCTCGGGGACCCCCATCTCCCTCCAGAACTCCATGTCCATCCCCGCAGGATTCAGAGTCGCCCTTATCCGGGCCCTGGCCCCGAGGTCCGCCTGCTCCACGAGCCAGCCCAGCCCCGCCTCCCCCAGATTTTTGTAGGAGACCCCGGAGATGTGAGCGCTCTCCACCGGGACCAGCCTCTCCGCCCCGAAGACCTCCCCCAAGGCCACAAGGAGCTCCAGAAGCTTTGCCACCGCTGGACCCTCCCCGCCCCCCAGCATCGCCTCCTCCACTCTAGTCAACTGCAAACTGTTCCCCGCCTGGTTCTGATCTGAAACCCCGGCCCGGGATAAAAAACCTGACTAGGGCTCCGAGGAGTATCTGTCCAGTATCCTCTTGACCTCTTCGGAAACCGGGATACCCGGCCTCTCGAAGCCCTCTCCCCCCAGGGGCTTGGTGGCGTCGAAGCCCACTTTGCACCCCAGCTCCTTCTCCTGGTCCGAGGTGGGGTCGAGGCTCGAGACCCTCACATTGGGGATCACGAGGAGGTCCTCGTCTCCCCTGAACCGGGTTGCGAGGGCCCACTCCACCTGCTCCATGTCGTAGGGGTCGATGTCGGAGTCCACCACCCAGGCGTGCTTGAGGCTCGGGTGGGCGGCGAAGATGGCCATGAGCACGTTCTTGGGGTCCCCCTCCCGGAACTTCTCGAAGCTCACCACGCAGTGGAGCCACCCCATGCCCCCCAGGGTCATGTTCACCCCGCGGACCGTGGGAACCACGTTCCTCACGTACTCCCAGATCCGCACCTCCCGGCCCAGCCCCATCAGGAGCCGATGCTCGGCACCCGCCGGCAGCAACCCCTCGTAAACGTAATCCTCCCGGTGCATCGCCCCCACCAACTCGATGACCGGCTGCTCCCTCGCCACGTCGGCGGTCCCCGAGAGATCCACGAAGGGCCCCTCCGTATCCGTCTCGTTCAGGAGCATCTTTCCCTCCAAGACCAACTCAGCATCCGCAGGGGCGAGAGCATCGACATGGGGGCACTCAGTCAGCTTAAGCCCACCGTTCAACAGGGTGTTCGCCATCTCGAACTCGCTCGTCCCGAAGGGAGCCGGATACGCTGCGGCGACGTAGACCGCAGGGTGAACCCCGATGGAGATGCTCACGTCGAGGCTGTCCAACCCCGCCTCCCGGGCCATCTGGCTCAGCCTGTAGAGGTGCCGGGGGACCACCCTGATCCCCATCCTCCCATCATCCTTCACCAGTAGCCTGTGGAACGAGACATTCTCCACCGAGCCGTCGGGGCTCCGAGCGTAGACGATCCCCGCGGTGATGTAGGGCCCCGGGTCCGTCTCGAAGTGGGTGAGTATCGGGAACTCGGAGAGGCGCGGCTCGTCATGGACCACTTCCTTGACGGGGCCGTCACCCACATCGCACGGCGTGGGGTTCCTGACCGCTTCCAAAAGATGACCATACAGCTCGCTCGGCCCCACCCCGAGGGCCTCCAGTATCCTGGGGCGGGTCCCGCAGACCCCCCCTACGACCATGCCGCCATACTCCTTGACGCTCTCGAAGAGGACGGCCTTGCCCCCGTCGAACCTCCTCAGCGCCTCGGGGATATCATTCCTCACCGAGAGAGGCTCCCCTATGCGGACCAGCTCGCCCCTCCCCTCTATCTCCTTGAGAAATTCCCTTAGATCAGCCATTTTCTTCACCTTCTTTCCCGATGAGCCCCCGGGCCAGCTCCAGCAGGGTCCTCCCGGCCTCGTCGCCGAGCCCCACGGGCAGATTCACGCTCACCAGAGCCATCTTCCCCGTCAACGCCGCAAGCTGACCCCCCAGGATCAGCCCCAGCTGCCGGTCCCTGTCCCCCAGCAGGGACGAGGAAGACCTGTCCGGGAGAGTCACGGTCAGCGTCCCCATGCGGGGCCCCTCCCCCTCCCAGAAGAACGCCACCACAGCGTTATCCAACTCGGCGACCGCCCCCTGGAGCTTTCTCTCCTCGTGCCGAGCCTCACCGGTCGTGAACCCCAGGCTCATCAAATATCGATTCTCAAGACGCTTCTAGGCCAGTTAAGGATTCCCTTCACCCTGCAACCGTTAAAAGAGCCCCGGGGAGACGTGGATCCGTGGACCCCTTGAGACTCCTCGTCGTCTCCGACATCCACAGCAACCACATCGCCCTCCGGGCAGTCCTAGACGACGCAGCCCCCTGGGACCGGTGCATCTGCGCCGGGGACACCGTGGGCTACGGCCCCGACCCCAACGAGTGCATCGACGCCCTCCGAGACAACGGCTTCAGATGTATCAGGGGGAACCACGACCACGAAGTCATCACCGGAGACGCCTCCTCACCGGAGGGAGCCCCCGGAAATTTCCGCTTCAACCCCCGGGCCGCCAGAGCCATCAAGATCAACCGGGGCCTCCTCACCCCCGATTCGAGGGCGTATCTCGAGGGCTTACCGACCTCTCTGAGACTCAAGGTCGACGGCGTAAACATCGCTGTATACCACGGTAGCCCGCGGGCCCCCCTGAGCGAGTACATCATGCCCGAGGAGGCCAAGATGAGAGCGGCACAGCTGATCGCGGAGTCGGAATGCACCTTCCTCGTGCTGGGTCACACCCACAAACCCTACGCCATCGAGCACGGAGACGCCCTGCTCCTCAACCCCGGCTCGGTCGGGCAGCCCAGGGACGGCGACCCACGCGCCAGCTACGCCCTAGTAGAGATAGCCGAGGGGAAAATAAATTCATACATCCATCGAGTGAAATACGATATCAAGAGAACCCAGGAAAAGATGAAGAGACGGGGCCTACCGAAAACCCTCGCAACGAGGCTCGGACGCGGCCGCTGAAAGATGACCCATGAGTCACTCGGCTTGGCAACTGATAGGAATTTAAATAAAGCATTCCACCTCACATATCTGGACGCGGGGAAAAATGGCAAAAACAACCGACCAGGGCAGATTCGGCGCACTGACCGGGACACTGGGCTCCCTAATGCCCCGGATCACTAGGAGAACCGCCCTAGAGCTGGCTGTCTTGGGCATGGTCGTGGTTCTCGCAGTTCTCTTCAGGGCCATGCGCGTCCGTTGGGGTGCCTATATGGACGCCTTCGACCCCCTCTTCCAGCTCAGGGTCACAGAGTACGTAGTCGAGAACGGCTATGCCTCATGGTTCTCGTGGGACGACAAAATGAGCTGGTATCCCTGGGGGAGGAACATCGCGACGTCGTCTTATCCCGGGGTTCCCTTCACGGGGGCCTTCGTCTACTTCGTCGCCAGGGCCCTCGGCCTCGACGTCACGGTCTACCAGGTCTGCCTCTACTTCCCGGTGCTCATGGGCGCGATCACATGCATCGTCGCCTACTTCCTGGGGAGAGACATGGGGGGCAGCTCCACGGGCCTCGTCGCCGCGTTCTTCATGGCCATCAGCGAGGCCTTCATCGGGCGCACCTCTCTCGGCTTCTACGACACCGAGAACATAGGCATCTTCGGGATGACTGCCATCACCTTATTCTTCCTCCGCTCCCTCGACTCGGATCGTTCGTTCAAGGAAAGGCTCGTATACGGAATAGTCTCGGGGCTTTTCCTGGGTTACACTTTCGCCTCCTGGGGCGCCACGAGATATGTTGTGGGTCTCCTGATTTTATTCGTTCTCGCAGTTCTCATCACGGGCAGATTCGAGAGACGCCACCTCGTCTCTTATGCCCTGACTCTGGGAATTGGACTGGCCATCGCCGTCTTCGTACCAAGACTGGGCACAAAATACCTGATGAGTACCGAGAATATTGCGGCTATCCTTCTAGGCGTTCTGCTGACGGTTTACGAGTTCGCCCGCCATAAACTGGAGGAGCGGCAGACCGTGCTGTTGATCGGCGGACTGGTGCTGGCTCTAATTCTGGGCGTCTTCGTGCTCGAAGCATTGGGGGTGGCCAACCCTATCTCGGGTAAATTCCTGAGCGTCATCAACCCCACGCAATCCGCCGATAATCCTCTGTCCCAGTCGGTGGCTGAGCACAAGAGATCGGTGTGGGCCAGCTTCTTCGGGACCTTCGGAATCACCCTTCCCTTGGCCGTCCTAGGGGCGTATTTCTCCGTAAACAACCTCGACGACAGACGCCTATATGGTGCGATCTTCTTCGTCACGGCCGTCTATTTCACGGGTTCCATGACTCGGCTTTCGCTGATCCTTTCCATCCCCGTGAGCCTGATGGCCGCATTCGGCCTCACGGAGCTCCTCACGCCCTTCGTAGCCCTCTCAAAGAAGAAAAAGGACACCGGCAGGCGGCGAAGGAAGATTGTCTGGCAGGGGCTCAGCAGGGAACTCTCAATCGTCTTCACACTCTTCATCCTTGTCACGATCCTACCCTCCATCTGGAGCACCGCCAAGAGCGCCAACAGGCCCACCTCCATGGCGTCCTCCAGCGTGCCCGCCCTCTTCGGGGACAGATACCCTCAGGACTGGCTCCAAGCCCTCAACTGGATGAAGGACAACCTCGCCGACGACGCCGTCGTGGTCTCATGGTGGGACTACGGCTACTGGATCGAGGCCATCGGGGAGCAGACAACCCTGGCCGACGGCGCCACGACCAATCGTTCGCAGATCGGGTACATCGGTAGGATAATGATGCTCAACCAGACGGAGTCGCTGCCCCTGCTCGAGGCCTACGATGCCACACATATCGTGGTCTTCAACACCTTCAACCCTAACAACCGCGAGACCCAGTGGCCGTTCGGGGACAACGTCAAGTGGTCATGGATGGTCCAGATCGGGGAGCTTAAGCTCACCGACTACATCGACACCTCCACCGGTGAGACCACTGCGAGGTTCGAGGAGTCGACCCTCAACAGGCTCATGAACCTGACGCCGGACCCCGCCTACGAGCTGGCCTTCGCCTCGGAATTCACGTTCGTCCTGGTCTACGAGTTAGACTACGACGCCTAGACGTAGACGGGGGGTCTCGTCGTGCTTGATAGGACTTCGGTCCTTCATGGATACCCTTCTCGGAGACCCCGATGTTGTGGATGACGCAAGTCTCGGCTCCGACGGAGTTCTTGCTTATTTTTCTCTCCGATGGGCTGGGTGTGGGCGTTGCCGGGCTGCCCCTTGATAGGCGTGGAATTTATCTGAAAAACCGGTGCGATCCGGACGTTTTAAGGTCTTCCTCCGCTGGCGGTAGATTTTATAGGTTACTACCGTATGGGATCCTTGGTGGTTCTGTGACTCGGGGCAAGTTGGATGATCGGGATGTGCGGATCCTCCGGTTTCTCGAGAAGGACGCCCGGAACAGCTTTTCAGGGATCGCGAGGGATCTGGGGGTTTCTATCGACACTGTCACGAAGAGGTACAGGAAGATGCTGGCGATGGGGGTCCTGAAGCGGACGACCATTCTCCTGGACCCGAGGGCGTTGGGGGTGGAGACCGTAGCGAGTCTCGAGCTGGAGATCGATTACAGCGGGGTCGATGAGCTGGTCGAGAGGATATGCGGTCTCCCGGGGATCGTCTTCTGCACTCCGTCCCTGGGCAGGAAGGATATCTTCGCGATCGCCTTCCTCGAGTCGGTGGAGGAGCTGAGCCGCATCAACTTTCAGCTGAAGGGGCTCGAGGGGGTCAGGGAGGTGAAATCGAGCATATGGATCGAGGACTACATGCTCTGCCCCGAGAACTTTGACCTCTCCAGGGTGGTGACGTGATGGCGGCCCTCGACGATATCGACAGGTTCATCATCGACAGGATGACGGAGGACGCCCGGGCTTCATTCAGGGGGATGGCGAGGAAGCTCGGGGTCTCCCCTGACACGGTGATCGGAAGGTATCGGAGGATGGAGGAGCGGGGTTTGATCCGGGGCTCCACGACTGTATTCGACCCCGTCCAGCTCGGGTATCAGGGGATGGCGGCGTTTCACATCGACATGGATCCCTCCTCCCCTGATGGGGGCTCTAGGGGGGTGCTGGAGGCGTTGATCAAGCTCCCGAATATCATCGTCGCGACGAGGACTGTGGGGGACCACGACCTGCTGGCTTTGGGGGTGGTCTTCGGGGTGGGGCATCTCGTGGAGCTCTCGGGGGAGATCGGGGGGATACCGGGGGTGAGGGATCTCCAAGTCTCCATCTGGGAGACGGGGAGGGAGGTCTCTCCCAAGTTCTTCATCATCTGACGCTGGGGCTCAACCCTTATCAGTGGGGGATCCAATACCCAGCAGCATGGCATCGAAGATCAAGGCGTCCCATATTCTCGTGGAGAAGCAGTCCCAGGCCCTCAAGCTCATGGAGGAACTGGAGGCGGGCAAGGATTTCAAGGGGCTCGCGAGGAAGCACTCCACATGCCCCTCGGGTAAGCGGGGTGGAGATCTGGGGAATTTCGGTAGGGGCCAGATGGTGAAGGAGTTCGAGACGGCGGCATTCGCCCTCAATGTGGGGGGGGTCTCGGCGCCCGTGAAGACCCAGTTCGGCTACCACATCATCAAGAGGACCGGTTAGCCGGCTCCCTCAGCTTATACCTGCGGTTCTCGGTCGAAGGACGGCATTCAGGGCGGTTCCGAGGAGCCCCATCTTATCCCTGACTATTTCTCGGTACACCTCGCATTCGACCCAGCATCCCGGGCATTCGCCCCTAGATATCCTGATACGGGCTGCCCCTGCTGCCTTTGAACTCCATATTTTCGAGAGGCTTTCATCCTTCACGTTGCCGAGGGCGTCCTCGATGAATATGCAGGGGTAGACGTTTCCGTATGGGTCGAGGAAAAAGGATGAGGATGCGGCTCTACAGGGGAGCCGTCTCCCACCGGGGTCCCTGATGTAGTCCAGGGCGCCCTGCATGTACCTGAGGTTGGTGACGGCGCGCCTCAAGCCCGGGTTCTCGATGAGAGCTTTCCCCATCGACTGAAGGGTGGGGAGGAGGCGCTCCGCGCAATCCGATGGCGTCGGGGATGCCCCCCTGTTCCTGTAGTAGATGTCGCTGAAGTTCACGGGTCTGAAGCTGAAGTCGGCTCCTTGTCTCATGGTCAGGGACCAGACCTCCGGGAGTTCTAGGTGGTTCTCGTTCGTGACGGTCATCCCCACAGAGACGCCGAGTCCTGCGTGTTCCTCTCTCAGGGAGCGCAGTCTCCTGAGGGTCTCGACTGCCCTGTCGAAGCTGCCTTCGATGCCCCTGATGGCGTCGTGGGTGCCCCCGACTCCGTCTAATGAAACGCTCACCCCGAGGCGTATGCCGTCGGCGTCGTGGAGCATCTCCCGTGTCGCCGCTTCTATCCTTCGGGGCGTCAGTCCGTTGGTGGGTATCCAGATGGTGGATCGGGGGAGGTGCCCCCTGATGGCGTGGATCAGTTCGGGGAGGTCTTCTCGTAGATAGGGTTCTCCTCCCGTGACCTGGATCGATGTGATGTCCCTGAGGAAGCCCCTGTTCTCGCTGAGGAGGCCTTCGATCTCGTCCAGGGTCATCTCTCCTTTGCCCGGGTCAGCTGTTCTCCAGATTCCACAGGTCTGGCATTTGCCGTTGCACCTGTATGTGACTGCGAAGTTGGAGATGTAGGTGGGGCGCGGGGATCGCATGCCTGATCATATCCTTCAATATTTTCTGTATCTTATCTTTTGGGGTGGGCATAACATTTATAGCGATTAGCTCCGAAGTAGCTTCGAAAATCCAGAGGTTACGCGAGTTGTCATACAAGATCGCTAGGGTCGGGGACCTCAAGGTGGGCTCCTATGCCATCGTGGACGATGAGCCGAGCCGGATCATGTCCATCCAGAAGAGCAAGCCGGGGAAGCACGGGAGCGCAAAGTACAGGTGCTCAGCGGTGAGCCTCTTCGACGGCAGCAAGAGGAGCTTCGTGAGCCCCGTCGCCACCAGCATCAACATTCCCATCGTCGAGAAGAACGCCGCCCAGATCGTCTCCATGAATCCCAACGGTCTCCAACTCATGGACCTAGAGTCCTACGAGGTCTTCGAAGTCACCATGCCCAACGATAAGGATATCGTCGCTAAACTCGCAGCGGGTAAGGAAGTCGAGTACTGGAAGATCATGGGCCGTTACAAGATCCAGCGAGTCAAGGGCTAGGCGAAGGTTTTAGGATGAAGCGCATCGAGCAGATGCGTCTAAGGGCCGGGATGACCGTCGGCGAGCTGGCCAAGGAGATGCGCCGGGCCGGGGTCATCGGCGCGGGCAGGGTCGGCAGGGCCGTCGAGATAGTAGCGGAGATGTTCTCGGACCCGGACTACACGACATTCATCACCCTCTCGGGGCCCCTGGTGCCCAGCGGGATGCGCCTCATATTCAGGGACCTCATCAGGGACGGCTACGTCGACGTCGTGGTCTCCAACGGGGCCAACCTGGTCCACGACATAGTGGAGGCCATGGGGCGGGGCCACATGATAGGTGAGGTGGACGTCGACGATCGCGTGCTCCTGGAGAAGGGTATCAACAGGGCTTACGACATTTTCATCGAGAGCGACACCTGGATCGCCTTGGAGGAGTACATCGGGGGGGTTCTCGATGATATCCCGGAGGAGGGGAGGGTCGGGGTGCCCATCCACGGGCTGATCCGGGAGATCGGCCTCAGGATCGAGGACGAGGGATCGATTCTCGGGACGGCGGCCCGGAAGGGTGTGCCCATCTTCAGCCCGGGGTTCCTCGACTCGATGCTCGGTATCCCCCTCTGGATGTACTCTAAGAGGAGCAGGCTCGTCATCGACCCCATCAAGGACTTTGACCTCCTCGCGGAGATGGTCTACGAGGCCAAAAAGTCGGGGGCCATCATCCTGGGCGGGGGGACCCCGAAGCACCACGCCCAGTACATGAACACGCTGCGGGAGGGGCTCGACGCGGCGGTGCAGATCAGCTCGGCCCGTGTGGATGATGGGAGCCTGAGCGGTGCGCCATTGAAGGAGTCGGTGAGCTGGGGGAAGCTGAAGGGGGACAAGTCTTCCACGATATTCGGGGACGTCACCATCGTGTTTCCCCTCATTGTGGCGGCTGCCCTCGAGAAGATAGAGGGTTAGATCCCCAGTTCATCGTTCCTGTTCTCAGTCCCCAGATTCATTCAGGATTCATTTCGAGAAGCTAAAATAATGAAAAGAGAGTACTGAGAACCATGGGCGATGCATCACCAAAGGTGAAGGTAGCCGTCGTACAGGCCTCCCCCATCCTCTTTAATCGCGAAGCGACGGTCGAGAAGGCGCTTCATCTGGTCTCTGAAGCCGCGGAGAATGGGTCTAAACTGATTCTCTTTCCGGAGGCTTTCATCCCAGCATATCCCCGAGGATTGAGTTTCGGCACCGTCGTAGGCAGTCGAAAACCCGAGGGCCGTCTAACCTGGGAGAGATATTGGGCGAACTCGGTGGACGTACCCGGACCCACCACCGATAGAATAGGGGAAGCAGCGCGTCAAGCCAACGCATACCTGGCGATGGGTGTGATTGAAAGGGACAGCCAGTACAGCCGAGGTACACTATACTGCACGCTGCTCTATTTCGGCCCCGATGGTCGGTTGTTGGGCAAGCATAGGAAAATCATGCCCACTGGGGCAGAGCGTCTGATATGGGGCGCTGGAGACGGGAGCACTTTAACCGTGATCAAGACTGAGATCGGGACCATCGGCGGATTGATCTGCTGGGAAAATTACATGCCCTTGGCCAGGACCTTCATGTATAGCAAGGGAGTCGAGATCTATCTCGCCCCCACGGCCGACGCTCGAGAACGGTGGCAGAGTACGCTTCAGCATATCGCCTTGGAGGGACGCTGTTTCGTCCTAGGCTGCAACCAGTACGTGACCAAGAGCATGTACCCCGCAGATCTGGAGGGGATCGAAGACCTTGAAGGGCTACCCGAGGAGATATGCCGGGGTGGAAGCGTTATCATCTCTCCCCTAGGCGAGGTATTAGCAGGGCCCCTCTACGGCGGAGAGGGCATCCTGTACGCCGATCTAGATCTCGCTCAAGTGGTGCGAAGCCGCTTCGACTTCGACGCCGTCGGTCATTATTCTCGACCAGATATTTTTCAACTACACGTCGACGAACGCTCTAAGCCATCGGTTCTCTCAAATGAAATAGACCAGTTTAAATCGCCCCCGGAATTCGATGAAACGGAAAAAAAGTAGAAACATTTGAATAGGAATAACCTACGCGCCGGGAATTCAGGCGAGGAACTCTAGCGCGTTGCCCCCGATGATGAGGGGCACGTCCTTCTCACCGTACTCCCAGATCTCGTACTCCTCTTTCTCCCGGTGCCCCTGATCGCTCGTCCTGTAGAGGTGGATGTGGGCGTCGACGATCTCGGTGCTCAATTTTGTCGACACACCATTTGATTGCATCTATCAAAGTTCTCGCGGTGCCCGAGCCCAGATTATTTAGACTAGGTTCCGGCTACTGGTAACCATGGAATCCGGTAAATTCGAGTCTGCAGAGGACGAGCTGGCTTATGCGAAGGACGAGTGGAGCACCCTCTACGCGATGATGTACTACCACCTGGCCAAGGAGTTCGCGGCGCTCGGGGAGGAGGGGGAGGCGGCCCTCAGGCGGGGGATCAGGAACTACGGTGAGGCTCGAGGCGCTAGGCTCAGCAAGAGACACGTTGAGGCGGGTCTACCGATCACAATGGAGACCCTCTTCACCAACTACGACCTCCCCGGGGACAACCAGAGCAGGCGCAGGCAGGTCAAGCTGACGGAGGACGAGCGGGAGTCCTACACCCTGGTCTGCGGCCTAGAGAGGGTCTGGGCCTCCGAGGGGGGCGACGAGGGGGACCGCCTCGGCAGCATCTACTGCGACGAGTTCCACCAGGCGATGTGGGGCACATACAAGGAGGGCACCGTGGTCGAGCTCCCCGAGCTGCTCACGAAGGGGGACCCTCACTGCCACTTCGTGGTCTACCGCCGAAAGGACGAAGGCTGACCGCCGGTTTAGAGACCCCAGACGATTAGAGGGCCTCGGCGAAGAAGGCCTTCAACAGCTCCTCGATGGGCTTCCCCATAGCGTAGACGTTGTGCTCCACATCCGGGAAGATGTTGAGCTCCACGACGCCTCCTGCGGCCTCGAGGGCAGCCGCTAGGGGCTTGGCGTTGGTCTCCGTCGGGATGTTAGCGTCCTTGAAGCCGTGGTAGATCGCTGTCCGGGGGAGGGGTGCACCGGGTTTCAGGGCTTGGAGTCTCAGCATGGGGTCATACGGATGAACCTTCGCGACGGCCTCGTCATCAGGGGTGTCCTCGGGGAGGCCGTAGGCCCTGATGCACGGGGCCTTGAACTTCTGCTCCCGGATCACGGCGGTGAGGTTCGCGACGGCCTGCATCACCGCGGCGGCCTTCACCTTCCCGGCGAGGGGCCCCAGCACAGAGTTCCAGATCAGGGCTCCCCCCAGGCCTCCGCCCATGAGCCCCGTTCGGGATGCGTCGACTCCGGGGCACTCCTCGAGGGCCTCGTAGAGGGCGGCGTTCGCGGCGACGGAGTCTGGGTTTCCCCAGTGGTCCCCGCAGGCGTGGGAGCCCGCTATGGCGCAGCGTCCTCCGGCCATGACTGCCCTCAGGTACGCCGTTTTGGACTCGGTGTCCAGCCAGTCTGACTCCCCGTCCCTCACATAGCCCCGGGCCCCGTGATGGTGGATCACCACCGGCACAGGCTCACCGTTCCTGTAGCTTGCAGGGGTCCAGAGGTAGCACCACTCGCCCCCGGCCTTGAAGAAGACCTTCTGCTCCCCGTCCTTCAGGGGTGGAATCGCGGTCATAGAATCACTGATCATGCGTTGGTTTGTGGAGATAAAACAGTTGGCTGCCCGCGTTCATGTTAAGAACACCGTTGACGAGAACAAGGAACGGTGTTTGAATGGTTCAGCTGGCTGAGAAGTCGTGGCCCGAGGCCGGGAAGATATTCGAGGAGAATGATGTTGCGATCCTCCCGGTGGGGAGCACGGAGCAGCACGGCCCCCACAACCCCCTGGGGACCGACCACCTCGTCGCCGCGAGGATGGCATTCGAGGTGGGGGAGAGGACCGGGGTACCGGTGCTCCCGGTCGTCCCGGTGGGGGTCTCGGTTCACCACAGGCAGTTCCCGGGGTCCCTCTGGGTGCCCCCCGATGCCTTCAGGGGCTACGTGAGGGCCATCGCTCTGGCTGCCGCGAGCCACGGGGTCAAGAAGTTTCTGGTGATCAACGGCCACGGGGGGAATACTCCTAGTCTCATGGAGGTCGCCGGGGAGCTTCGCAGGGAGCACGGGGTCTTCGCGGCGGTCGCCTCCGCTTTCCCTCCGATGGATGGCCACGCCGGGGAGGGGGAGACCAGCGCCAACCTCTACTTCCACGGCCACCTCGTGGATATGTCAAAGGCCGTGGACACGAAGCAGAACGAGAAGCTGGGGGGCCTCAAGGTGGAGGGTTTCAACTTCGTCTACCCGGGGAGGTTCGCATGGGACACCCTGGACCTGAGCCCCACGGGGGTGTTGGGGAGCGCCGGGGCTATTATCCGGGCCACCACCGCCTCCGAGGAGAAGGGACGGGATCTCATGGAGCCCTACATCGACGAGCTCTGCGCCCTGATGGAGGAACTGAAGAAGGCGGACATCGAGGGGCTGTTGCCCAAGCCCCACAAGTGACCCGGGTCGGGCAGGTACGCTGATCTCCGGAAGATGATCGTAAGAGGAAAGAAGGGAGTCTCCCGATGGACTCCTATACGACTTTTTACCGTTTCTTGGGGACGCTCAGGGAGTCCCAGTCCCTCACCCTGAAATGCTTGGCCAGCAAGACGATCTGCCCCACGTGCACCGCGTAGTGGCGGTATTGGCCGTTCAGAACCTCCATCAGCGTGGAGTCCTTCCCCATGAGAGTCATGGTGCCTGTCAGGTCTTCCACCTTCAGCCCGTCGAGGGTCTTGAAGACTGCGCTCCACGCCTCGTTCCACCGCTCGGTCACGGCCTTCCTGGTGTCCTCATCGGTGAGGGTGAACTCGAGGTCCCTGTGCCTCGCGGGCCACTCCTCGGCGGGTGCCAGGGGGCTGGTCCAGAGGGTTGTCATGTTCCCGGAGACGTGTTTCATGAGGATCGTGATGCTGTTGCTCTCCTCGTCTATCTCGATGGGGAACTCCTCGTCCTTCACCTGGGACAGGGCTCTGTCCGCCAGGGTCTTGAGACCGCGAAACTGTTGTCTCATGTCTTTCAGATAAATGGCTGCAACTTTTTCACTCATCTTGATTCACTCACCCAACCCCTGCTAGAATCTAAACATTTCGTTAAGTGGCATCAGGTGTCGGGTTATTTCTCTATCCTCTGGGGCCCATCCCAGTAGAACAGGATGATCGCCTCCTTGGTGCATTTGGAGGCTCCATGCTTCTCCCCTTTTGGGGTATGGGTGAAAACGCCGTCCATGGGGGTTCTGACGCCGTCGGGGGACTCGATTTCGCCTGTGAGGCAGTAGATGAGCTGGTTTGCCTCGGGATGGCTGTGTATCTCGTCGGCCACCCCTACGGGGAATTTCAGCAGTGCCATCATGGCCCCCGTCTCCTCGTCTCTCCAGAGCACCTTCTGCTTCACGTCGGTCAGGTAGTAGCCTCTGGGAGGGTCTTCCCACTCGATTCCCTTCGTGTCTACTATCAGCATTCACATTTCCTCCGTTTGGATCACTTGGAGAGATCCGGAAAAACATGGAAAAGGTTTGCCTTTCCACCTCTTCCGAATAGCGACACATGAGGGAGCACTTGATCTAATAATGCGATTTGATGTGTGGCTCCTCTCCATTTTCGGGTCTGCGTGCATGTGTCCGTGTCTAAAGCGTTTTTATTTCCTCTCCATCCATCAAGGCGACCACTTCGATATACGGGTCAATGCCTGACGTCCGGATTTTTCGACCCAGCACCTCATCAACCTGGAAAACACCCGACGGATTATCCATATGCACCAGGATACGGACGGTGTTCTCGTTCCCCTGCTCTATCTCAACCCTCTTGATGGAGAGCGCGGATAAGGCGTGGATATCCACTTTCCCCGCGTTATATGGTACGCGCGCCCTCCCTTCCGCCATGTCCGTTCCGTCCCCCACGGTGATCGCGCCGGCCTCCAGGGTCAGGCAGTCGGCATCGTCGTCGTGGGCGAAGATGGAGTGGAGGATCTCCTGCCTTATCCTGAGGGCGAGGTCCTCGTCGGGGGTCACCTCGGCGAGGAGCCTGTCCAAGATGGGGCGGGCGATTATGCACCCGTGTAGGTGATGGTCTACTCTGTGAATCGAGTTCCCGATGTCGTGGAGATAGGCTCCGCAGAGGACGATGATCCGGGCGTCTACGTTGGAGATTCCGCTTTGCTCCGTGTTGCGCTCCACTTTATGGGTTAAAAGGTCGAATATCTCCAGTGCGCTGCCCGCCGTTATCCTGGAGTGGACGACCCCGTGGTCGTTGTACTTCAGGCGGTTGACGGTCATCACGTTGGACATGTGGAGGCAGCCCTGGACCTCGGGGTCGTTCTCCAGGAGATGAAACATCCGCTTGACGCGGGGCTCCCCCAGATGGGAATAAACGAGGTCGGTGGATACTTGGGGCATGTCTTTTCCTCTCTGCTGTTCGGACTCGGCGCGTCCGGCAGTGAATACGCGTGGCGTGCCATGGTTATCTCTTTCCATTCGCATGCATGCAGGTCGCCGGTCTACGAGCCAGAGTGAAGCCTTCAAATCGTTCACGATAATCCAAGGGCCGCAAGCCCCTTACCCGGGCTCGTTTTTTCCATGCTTGTGGGACGGTCTTCAGGTCTCGCCGGTGGACAGGTATCTCCCTATCTGGTCGGGGGTCATGTCCTTCATTCCGAGTTTCTCGGCGGAGACGCCCTCCTCCCAGTACATGGTCCCTATGACGAGCTGAGCGAGGCTGACCATGGTGTCGATGGCCGGGGTGGGTATCCCCAGCTGGTCTCCGAGGGTCGAGATGAACACGTAGCCGTACATGATGTCCTCGCCGAATGCGGTCTTGGCTGCGAACTCATCCAGGGTGAGGCCGGGCCTCCAGGACCGGTGGCTGGCGAAGCTGCTGTAGACCTCGTACATCGTCTCCCCGTGGACCCCGTACTGGCCGTACTCCATCTTGAGGACCTCGGGCTTGGGCAGGAGCTCGATCCCCAGGGCTTTCCCGACGGCGATCCTCTCCTTGTCGAGGGCGTCCATTACGGCGGCGACTTTGGGGGTCATAAGTGTCCCGTAGAACTCGAGGTCGCCTCCGGTCTTCTCCCAGGTGCCCGTGTTGAGGAGGGCTGGGGGGACGTGGACCTGGAGGTTGGGGTTGGTGAGGCTTGTGTAGAGGACGCTCTCGGCCGCCTCACAGTTAGGGTAGAACTCGGAGACGACCCTCATCATCTCCGGGGTCCTGTTCCCCGGCATCGCCGCCGCCCAGAGATGGGCTTTGACGCCGTAGACGTTCATCACCCCGGGCTCGACCGGCTTCACGAAGTAGGGGAGTATGGCCCCCTCGCCCAGGATGGCGTCCTGGGGCGCGGTCTCTTTGAAATTCGGGTATGCCCTGAGGGCTGCGAGGTACGAGGACCAGTTCAGTATTATCTGCCCCGGCTCCATGTACTTCGCTGCCTCGCCTATGAACTTATCGGCGCCGTAGGCTCTTATCGCGAGGAAGATCGCGTCGGCTCCTTCGATTGCCTCGGCCATGTCGGTGGTGATGACATCGGGCTTCACCTTCCCCTCCAGGTTTCCTATGGCCTCGATGCTGCCTCTCTCTTGGATGGCTTTGAGGTTTCTGTCGTACTCGGGGAAGTCGAATATGTTCACTTTGAATCCTTTCATCCCGAGGTCGACGGCCATGGTCATTCCCCCGCTTCCGCAGCCCAGAATCGCGGCTCTTTTCATCCCATTCACACCAATCGTTTCTAATCTTGAAATTTTTAATATAAACATGAGCACTTATGGTAAATTTTATAATTGAAACGGGCTAAATAAGGGCTTCTTACCAGAGATACTCGCAGGCCTCACCCGACGTGGTGAATTTAACTATTTGTGAAACTTCTGTGAGGCCTGAGGGCATCTCTGAGGCAAGCATTATGTGCTGCCAGTATATGTTCAACAGCTCCGGTTTGCACCGCGCGCGCAATAAGTTTGGTGCAAAATAGTTGTAATGTTTTTGTCTAGTGAATCAAGTATCCTCAGCGCCCTAGTCAAACAATGAGACTTTAAACCGGGTCCGGGACTTGGAGACCGTTTAAAGCGTCCGGGTCCGGTTCAGAGGTTCCCGCGCGCGCACGATAAACACATATTAAGAGGCCCTTGCTTAAAATGGGTGATTCTGAAGGGGTTTTTTGAAGTCTGCCGAACTGCCTGAGATAACCATTGACGCAATCCCTTCGTAGAGTATATTTAGAGTAGTGAAACGCGGGTTCCCAGATGGGACTCCAAAACTAGCGAAGAAAGGGAGTAGCGGCATGATCAAAAGTGAGAAAATCACGGTTTGCCCAGAGTGCGGCAACAACGATCTGATCCGGGACTACGAGGCTGGGGAGCTTGTCTGCGAGGGTTGTGGCATGGTTGTCTCATCCGAACTCTTTTCCTACGGCCCAGAATGGAGAGCCTTCAACCTCGAGCAACGGGAGAAAAGAACCAGGGTGGGCGCGCCCCTGACTTGGACGATCCACGACAAGGGCCTCTCCACCATCATCGACTGGACGGGAAGGGACATCTACGGCCGGGGGCTCAAGCCCGAGCAGAGGGCTCAGGCGTATCGCCTCAGGAAGTGGAACCGCCGGTCTAAGGTATCGGGGGCCAGCGAGAGGAACCTCGCGTACGCCCTCTCGGAGCTAACCAAGATAGCGTACAAGCTCAATCTACCCAAGAACGTCCTCGAGACGGCCTCGGTGATCTACCGCCAGGTCGTCAGGAAACGGCTCATCAGAGGCCGCTCCATCCAGGGAGTGGCCGCCGCCTCGATCTACATGGCATGCCGCCAATGCAATGTCATCCGCACCCTCGAGGAGGTGGGAAAAGCCGCGAACATCACGAAGAAAGAGAGCGGCCGTAACTACAGATTCCTTCTCCGAAAGCTAGAGACCCGAGTTCCCCCGGTCGAGGCGAAGAGCTACGTCTCCAAATTCGTGAACCAACTCACGCTCTCGGGGAACGTCGAGAACCTAGCGATGCAGATCTTGGAACAGGCTGTGGCGATGAGGCTCACGAGTGGTAGAGGGCCGGCGGGGATCGCAGCCGCCGCAACCTATATCGCCAGTCTCCTCACAAACGAGCGCCGCACCCAGGGCGAGATCGCCAGGGGCGCCCAAGTCACAGAGGTCACCATCAGGAACAGGTACAAGGAGCTCACCCAAAAGCTCTCAATCGAGATGGACCTCTGATAAAAGTCTAACGAAAAAAGGCGCGCGAGAGCCCACACACACCTTTTTTTTGATGCACCATTTACGCACCGGGTTTAACATGCGAATTGATTTCACGATATACTCATTTGTCCCCTATTCAACCAATCGGGGCATTATTTTGGCGTAGATTATCAGCGCAAAATAACTTTAATTATTGCGCGCGCTTTTATCAAAGACTTAACTTTTTTAATGTTCACATTAAACAGGTGTTGGATGAAGCTCCAGTCGTTTGTCCCAAGGGATATCCGCTTATCCGATGATTTCGTTGGATTTCCATTGATACATCAGGACCTGTCGGACATTGTGAAATATCTTGGTCACTTGATCAGGATAACCCGGGAAGGAAAAGACGATTATAAGAGAATGCTGATAGCCGCTGAGAGTGGCTCGTTGTTTCTCGGTCATACGGGTGCGGGTAAGACTCATGCTCTTCACTGCGTGGTGAATGAGGCCATCAAACTGGATTATCATGCGGTTGATGGCAGTTTGATGCTGGGGAAGACGGTGATTGATCCCCAGGATGTTCGGGAGTTTTTTGATTCATGCAGGGTGATGGCGGAGGAGAAACCGCTTCTGATCGTGTATGACGATGCTAGGCAGCTTCTTGGTTCGAGGCGTCGAGGGATGCATTCTGGGCCTGGGGACAACAATCAGGAGACGAGGCCCATGCTGTCGGAGTTCAGGAGGCAGATCGACGGGCTTCAATATTATGTTAACCCCGTCTACATCATCGTGACCTCGGCCACGCATATCTGGAACATCGACCGGCAGATAGCCAGACGTTTCTCGAGATACATCAGATTCCCGAGGCCCGAAGACGAGAGCAGGAAGTCCTTATTCGACTATTACCTCGACAAATTCGGTCATGAACCTGGAAGCATAGACGTGGAGACGCTGTCCTTCTTGACTGATGGTGTGCTCGCGGGTAAGATCGAGGAGATCGTGTCGAAGGCGAGTTACAAGGCGGATGTGGCCGGGGGAGAGCTGACCAACAAGCACCTGGTGATGGAAGTCATAAGATATCTTCAGGGCCCGCCGTCTGACACCTACCTCACCCATGAGAAAAAGATAGACCTCGCATACCACGAGGCTGGGGGACATACTTTACCCGCCTACGCCGTGGGATTGGAGCCCATCCTGGTGACCATTACGCCGTCGGCTGATGGTACGTATGGTAAAAACTTCCACAGGCACTCGGAGACTGTGCCTCCCGCGTCGGCGAAGTTCTTTTTCGCTAATGTGATCACGGGTATGGGGAGCACGGCGGTATATCAGGAGACGGGGAAGAGCAGGGAGGAGGGGAGGATGGGTGATTTGACCCGTTCATCGAAATCCGCCCTCGACCTGTATGCTTTGAAGAATCCCCTGGTTAAGATGAGTCTTGGGAGCGATGACACCTATCTTTCTCTGGGCCTGTTCAGCGAGGAGAACAGGATGGAGATCGAGGGAGAGATACAGAAGATCAAGGACGCCGCACTGGCGATCGCAAGGGACATCATAAGGAACTACAGAGACGAGATAACCACGTTCGCTGAGGAGCATCTGCTTATGAGAGAGATAATGGTGAGAAGCGAGATACTCCAGGTCTTGGGAGAACTCGGCGTAGAGCCCGGGCATCACTATGAGCAGATGTGTGGCACGCTCAGAGAACTGGGATACCCGGTTTAAACTGGAGAACTATGCCTGCAATCATGTCTTAACTGCGGGGGACTTGGCAATGGGGACCATTCTAACAATTGGATACGGCGGAAAGAAACCGGCGGATTTCTTCTCCGAGATCGAGGAAATGGCCCCCGATTACATAGTGGATGTCAGAGAAAATCCCCATAGAGCATATCTTGGATGTTATACGAAAGCTCATCTCATAAAGAGATTCGACACTCAATATGTTTGGATAAAAGACCTTGGCAATCGCACTCGGACACTCCCCCCTCAATTGGTAAATGAGGAAGCGGGGATGGCCAAGCTCGAGGAACTGTGTGAAGGCACTAATAGAATCGTGCTCCTTTGTGCGGAAAAAATGAAGAACGATGCCATAGAAGCTATGTAAAAAAGAGAATCGTGGAAATTTTAAAGAGCCACGATTAAAGAGACGAAGACTCGCGTGTATACCAACCGGGCTCGGTGGGATTCGAACCCGACCACCCGTGGAGACATCCCCCCCTCTATCCCAATCACACCAAGGTCAGACTAAATGGAACCCAAAAAACGCTCCAATCCCCCTCCCCGTCAAAGCCATTCAGTACCAAACAACACCCGAAAGCAAACAGAAAACACCCCTAAAACCAACCCCCCACTAAACGGGGGGAATGCCGTGGGCAGGCAGTCCCACTATTCATCCCAGTATCTAGGACGATGATACGCGCTGAAGAGCGAGACCGTTCAATCGACTGAGGGTTCACGTAATATGACACTCTTTATATTTTTCAGAACGATATGAATCTGCGATTCCTATGGGGAAGAGGAAGCTCACTCCAGCTTACAAGAAACGGATCATGCGTAAAGAGGCAGAAACGCATGGAAATGTCAGAAAAGGCTCGTATGCGGCCGAAGTCCAGAAACAAGTGGATAAAAGCAGATCCCGATGAGACCATCATATCCAGGCTCAGGCAGGTTGCTATGGAAAAACCCCCCATCTCAAACCCATATGTAATGAAATCTAGGTTTCGGGGATGAATGACTGGAAGATATTTTCTGAAAACACATTCAGGGAATTAATCAGAATCTATGGAGCGTGCGCGAACGCCCCATACCATTTCTCCTTCACTCACACGCGCTGAAAAAGGGGAAGGATACGGGAGATATCTCCACATGCGGCAGGGCTCGAATCCCCCCGAGCCCGCTAACCCTAAATTGGGCTCGCACTCGCTAGTTAAGGAGAACGCCCTTCCAACTCTCCGACAGACAGAACAGCCCCTCACTCCCTCAAGCCATTCAGTAGCTATACCGTAGCAAAACAGCACCAAACAACATCCCCCAGCAGACAGAAAACACCGCCAAACAACAAAACAACCCCCCCTAAACCAGGGGGAAGGGCGCACACCCACGACAATGATGCGGGGGGGACTCGAACCCTACCCCCAATGGAGAAATCTCCCCCCTCTACCCCCTTCATTCACCTTGACATCGCGCGCTAGGCTGTTTAGAAATTCATTTGATGAGGATAGATAGACTGGTTTATAGCTGATTTCTGTGTTAACTTGATTGATAAATAGGTATAATGAGAAGACTAGAGTGCTTAAAATAGAAAAAAACCTAAAATCAATACCCGGTC
>JAOZHO010000019.1 GCA_026014875.1 Candidatus Bathyarchaeota archaeon
CTCTTACCGTCCCTGATCCAGTCGAAGAGAATGCCGAAGATCCCCAGCCTCATGGCGCCGCCGAGGATGCCCCGAGGCCGTATGATGCAGATCCGGAGTCCGTGCTCCGAGGAATATCGATTGCATTGCCTCTCGGCCTCTACCTTCGATTGGCCGTACTCTCCCAGCGGGGTGAAGGGAGTCTCCTCGTTTACCGGGTTCTCCTCGGGCACCCCGTACATAGCGCTGGAGGAGATGTGGATGACCTGAGGGTTATCCTCAAGGCGGAGGACCGCCTCCAGAACGTTCCTCGTCCCCCCCTCGTTCACCTCCCTGAACCCCTTCCCCGCCTTGGATATCGGCACAGACGCAGCCGTGTGGTACACGCCCTCCACGCCGATGCATGCCGCCGACACGGTCTCGAAATCCCTGATATCGCCCCTAACGAAATCCACCCGCCCAATCAGATCATCGGGGGGCTCGACGAGATCCAGTATCCTCACCGAGGTTCCCGTAGATAGGATTCTCTTTGTCAGGTGGCTCCCGAGGTAGCCCGAGCCGCCGGTTATGAGGATCATGGAAATATGCTCGTGTACAACGGTGTGTAGAGCAGTATCATGACGACAATTATCCAGAGAGCCAATCCAAGGAGCAGGGGCCGGTCGTTGAGGAGCCTGCTCGAGTCCCTCACGTTCTGATTCTTGTTGTAGACGATGTAGATGTACCGACCGATGAGAAAGACCACGACGGGGATGGTGACCATGAGCCTAGAGTCCCCGATGGGAGCGTTGACGCAGTACATCGTGTAGAACAGAATCGTGATGGCGCTGAAGATGTTGATCAGGTTGTCCAGCATCTCAGGAGAGTAGCTCTGGAGCGTGCCCCTGAACTCGCCCGCGTCATCCCCCAGGAATGCATACTCTCCCCTCCTCTTCCCCGCGGCCAGGAGTAAGGCCACGAAGAAGACCCCGAAGATGAACCACAGCGACACGGGGGGGTGCGGGATGCCCTTCAGCAGGGCTATCCCGGTGAGGGCCCTCCAGATATAATTCAAGGAGATTACGATAAGATCGAGGACGATGACCTTCCTCGCCACAAGGTTGTAGAACTGGCTCGTCAGGAACAGAAGCCCCAAGAGTATCGCGAACTTCGTGTTCAGATAATAGCCCCCGACGAAGGAAACGACCAGGAGGACAGCGATCATCCCGTAAGCCTCATTCAGAGAGACCCGCCCGGAAGGCAGAGGCCTGCTCATCTTCTCCGGGTGACTAGCGTCCTTCTCACGGTCCACGACGTCGTTGATCACATAATTTACTGCGGACACGAGACACAGGAGAACGTAGCCCGCGATGAAGGAGGGGTACAGGTCGAGATTCGTCAGGTTGAATGAGAAGACCAGCCCTAGGAAGATCAGCAGGTTCTTGTACCATTGCCTGACCCGGAGGAGACCGAGGAGAGCGTCTATCTTCATCGTTTAATCTTACCTATATTCGGTGCCTCGTGTATGTATGCGATCCCGTCTTTCCATGGGTCAACGTGTTCAACTGGCTCCATCCAGAGCGAGATCGATATACGACGCGAATTGCTCCCTGAACACTCCGGTGTCGAACACCTTTGATCGCTCGACGCATTTCACGCTGAGGCTCTCCCTGAGCCGTTCATCGCCGAGGAGCTCCGTTATCCGCTCCGCGGCATCCTGAACCCCCTCGTACCAGTAACCGTACTCCCCCTGCTTGCCGTCCAGCACATCCAGATACGGCCCCCCCGAGCGGTGGACCACGGGCACAAGCCCCGCGGCCATGGCCTCAACGGGGGAGATCCCGAAGTGCTCGTAGGGCATCGTGTGGAGGTAGACCTTGGCCTCGACGATGCTGAGCAACAGTCCTCTCCGGTCGAGACCTGTCTCGAAACTCACCCGTTCCTCGACGCCCATGTCCTCCACCGCCTGGAGGAGTTCTCCGTGATAGTCGCTGTCGTGTATGTGGCCTATGACGAGAAACTCCGCTTCCTCGACCTTCTTCGCGATCTCGGGTATCAGTTCCAGCCGCTTGTCCCGGCGGATGTGAGAGATGGTCACCACGGTATTCCTTCGCTCACCCGACGTTTCAGCGAGCCCGATGATGTCCTCGACATCGACGGGGGGATAGAGGACACTGGTCTCCGCATCCACAACCTTGTCCAGGCAGCTTTTCGTGAACAGGGAGTTGGCCAGCACCACGGCAGAGTGCTCCATGAGGGACTTGTACACGGGCTGCCTCATCCTCATCATCATCTCGTCCTTCCTGGACGAGGCGTATGCCGAGAGATGGTATTTGGCTATCTCTTCCAGCGCCGGATGGAGCAGCGCAAAGGTGGGAAAGTGAACATAGGAGACGTGGGCGTAAGACGGCACAGTGTTCCCCTGAGAATTCACGACCAAATCGGTTTTACGATAAATCCTTCGAGACCTCTCGAGCCAGCGGAGGGCGTCGGACCAGCCCACGCGGTCCAGAGGGATGTAATCCGACCCGAGGGGCTCCGCGCATTCCACGTGGTCGGAAAGCCTGATCTCGTCGTGGAACAGCCGGTCTATCCGGTCCCAGTCCGGCTTGTCCCAAGTCTTCAAGGTGACATCGTGCCCCAGCCCCTCCAATGTAAGCAGCATGTGGGCGGTCACCCGTTCCCCCCCGCCCATGGTGTTCAGCGTGTTCCCGATGAGGGTCACATCAGGCATTTCTCGTACACCCTCAGGGTTCCCTCAACGGTTTTATCCCAAGAGAAAAGACGGGCCCGCTCGACGCCCCTCCGCCTCAACACGGCTCGCAGCCCCTCATCACCATGGAGCCTCATCATCGACTCAGACAGGCATCCGACATCGTAGGGGTCCACTAAAAGCCCCGCTTCTCCCACGAGCTCGGGCAGGCTGCTCCTGTTCGATGCAATGACAGGTGCACCGCAGGCCATGGCCTCCAGAACGGGGAGCCCGAATCCCTCATATAGGCTTGGAAAGACGAAGGCCTCGCAGGCGGCGAAGAAAAAAGGGAGGTGCTCCCGGGGCACGTAGCCGAGAGCGCGAACATCATCAGCGTTCGCCCCAGGCATCGCAGCCAAGTCTTCAGGAGGAACCCCGACGAGCAATATGTCCCATGGGAGCCCATCTGATTTCGCTGAACCGAAGGCCTCGAGGAGCCGGCGGAGATTCTTCCGGGGGTGAGAGCTCCCGACGTAAAGGGCGTACTCGTTCCCGACGCCGTAGTTTTCGCGAAGGAAATTCCTCGCAACCGCGTACTCGACGGGTCTGAAGAGGTCGTCGACGCCCTCGTGGACGACGAAAACCCGATCCTCGGAGATTCCTATGTAGTGGACCAGGTCCTGTTTGGTGGACTCGGAGACGGCGATGACCGCGCAGCCGGACCGAGCCAGCTGTCTCAGGCTGCAGAGGAGGACGGATCGTTCCAGCGAGCCGTAGCGGTACAGGTCGGGATGCAACGCGTTCCCGATGTCGTGGACCGTGGCGACGACCTCGACCCCCCTCAATCTTCGGGACAGCAGCAGGGGGGCGTAACTCGCCCCCCATGTGGTGATGTGGAGGAGGTCTACGCCGTCGAAGAGGGGGGAACCCAGGGGGGTGGCGGAAAGGGTCAGGTTTCTGAGGGAAAGGAAGAACGGCGACGGCGATGGAAGGGAAATAGCTACATCTCTCTCGCTGAGGCTTGTAGAGGACCTTTTGAACCTCAGCGCGGACAGCGTGATACGGGGGGACGCGTTCAAACCCTCACCGAGGTACGACAGGTAATTGAATATCCCCCGAGGGTCACCGAGCTGCATGTCAAACTGGTCAGCGGTCCACAGTACATTCATGGCTCGCCCCTCCCGACGCGCCTTCATCTCTTGAAGAGCGACTCAAACATTATCTCGGATCAGGGAGAGAGGCCAGCATCTAACGCCCACTCGACAGTCGCTCATATAAGTCGATAATCTGAGGGACGACGACGCCGTTGTCGAAGTGATTAGCTCGGTCCAGAGAATTGGCGGAGAGTTCCGCCCACCTCGCTTGGTCAGACAGCAGCTCAACGGCCCCCTCCGCCAAGGTGACGTGATCCTCGGGGGCTATGGTATACCCCGTGAATCCCGGTCTCAGCAGGTCCGTGGTGATTCTGTCGCTGCCGATGACCGGCGTGCCACTGCACATCGCCTCTAGGACTATGTAGCCAAAGCTCTCGTAGAAAGAGGGAGCCGCCACTACCTTCACCATGCTCAGCAGGTCCCTGAGATGTTCCCGCGACACGAAACCGAGAGGGGAGATGCTCGAACGGACCCCCAGCTCCGCCGCCAAGTCCATGCAGGTTTTCAGGTATCCTTCGTCACCTTCACCGACTATGTACAGTGTGATCGAGGGAATCTTTTCCCCGATCAACTTCAGGGAACGAACCACGGTCTCCAGGTTCTTGTTGGGGAACGGGTTAACGAATAGTAGGGCGTCCTCACGTTCCTCCAATGATCTGTTCTCGAATTCCCCGGTCTCGATTCCCGGGGATATCACAACTAGTTTATCCGGCTTTACCCCGAGCGATTCAAGCTCCTCCCTGTGGGCGGTTGTGGAGCAAACCACGAAATCAGTATAAGAGTTGTACAGCGTCTTGGCATACATTCTTTGAGAAGGGGACGTGTCGACAAGACCGTGGTTCGTCGCTATCTTTCCGCCCTTCACCGACACCGGTACGACGCCGTTGAAATGGATTATGTCCGGCTGGATCCGCTTCAGAACCCCGGCTCCATCGTTCATCCAGGCAAGAACCCGCCTCGAGTTGTCCGAGTTTAAATTACTCTTCGAGATCGCCTGTACCTTTACGCCCTCGACACTGACTCCTCCGACGTTGGAACCGCACACCACGTTGACCTCCACGTCTCTCTCGGTGAGAGCCGCCGCCAGGTTCAGTACGTAGGTGTTGACGCCATCGGGGACGGAGAGGTCTCCCGCCCTCGTGAGGGCGACTCTGAGATCGCCCATCAGGTCGATGACTCGGGACGCTTCTTGAACTGGTAGATCGATATCTCCCCCAGGAACTTGCGGTTCTTCAGGGAGTTGAACTGGGTCACCGGCTTCAGGAACCCCAGCTTCCCTATGAAGGGGATGAAACAGGCGTTGTACCTGACCGATACTAACTCGAAGAGCGTTTTACAGTACGCCCGGAGGCTCGTATCGAAGATCGGTGAGAAATGGTCCCCCTCGGCGTTCACGTTCTGGGGCTTGAAATAGAGATATCTCCCCGTGAGCAGGTAGATGACTTTCTGCCAGACGTTCTCCACGTTGGGGGTCGACATCATGAACGTGCCGCCCCCCCGGAGCAGCCTGGCCGCCTCACCGATGAACCCGTAGGGATTCCAAAGGTGCTCGACGACCTCGATGGCGAAGAGATGATCGACGCAGCCGTCTCTAAACGGGACGCCGTGGTTGAGGTCCACGACTACCAGGTCCGTCCCCTTCGGCCTGGAACGCGCAAACGAGTCGTTCCTGTCCAGCATGACCACGGGGAACCCTCTCTCCAGAAGGCTCTCCGTAAACGCGCCCTGGCCTGAGCCGGCGTCGATGGCCAACCCAGGAGCCATGTTGTCCGTGAGTCTCAGGGCCGTCTCGTGGACGAATATGCTGGTCATGGGCCGCCTCGTCAAGCCTGCGTCACACCTCATCTAACCCGGCTGAAGGCCACGTGCCAATCATCGGAGTCGAAGACCCTGGCGTAGGAGGTGTGATCGTTGAGCATGTCGACGAAGTTGTCCGTCGCCACATCGTACATGGGGGTCGTCTGGATATATGCTGCCTTCGAGTAGGCCCTGAAGGTTGGTATGATGATCTGGAACCAGCGCACGTTCTCTAGGTCCAGCCCCGTCTCGTGGATGAAAGGGAAGCGCACGATGTAGACTACCTCGTTGTCGAGTCTGTCCGCCTCGTAGTAGGTTGAGATGGTGGTCCCGGGGTCAATCACCGCCACGGACCCCTTCCCGTAAGTCGTCAGATAATCCATCATCGAGAGCCCCGTGGAGGGAGGAAACATGTGAGCCGCGGGGCCATACATGGAGAGAGGAACCAAGAGCATGAAGAACACGAGGGATAACAGGAGTAAAGCCTTCCCCCCCTCGGCGACGACCTCGTAGAGCCTCCCCTCGGGCGGTTTAAGGTACTTCAGGGCACCTGCGAACATTATCCCCCAGGGCAGAATCGCGTACATGAATGGGATCATCCTCCACCTGTTCGCGTACAGCACGAAGGGGAAAGGGGAGACGCAGAGGATGAATAACGATACAGCCATCTTCATGTTGATATCCTTCCTCATTATGAGCAGGAAGAACAGCAGCCCGGTGAGGAGAATATAGTAGGACGAGTACTGCCTCAGGTTCGCAATTATCAGATAGGAGGGCGTATACCCCGACACAACGGCGTGGGCGATGGGATCCGGCTCGCCAAGGAAGTTGATGGATGTGATCTTGAACTGCTCAATGAGCGCCGTGAAGGACGCTGCGAAGTTGATCTGCCACAGCAGCCAGGACACCGAGCTGAGTATCGCCAGAGTGGGGTTCATCCTCAGGGAGCTCCAATCTTTTTCGGGCTCCAACGTCTCGAGAACCTTCCTCGCTATGATGATCATGAAGGGAGTGAGGGATATCAGCAGAGAGGAGGCGGGATGGGATATCGTGAGGGCCGTGAGGACGAAGAGATACTGGATCACCGTCGGGCGGTCGTATTTCTGCAACGCTAATTTCACGATCAACATCCAGGCGAGATACTGGTAGATGAACGCGAAGGACTGGCGGTTGTACGCCAACCCCGTCCAGGACAATGCGTGGAACGCCAGAACGGAGATCAGGGGGTATCTCCGGTCTTTCAGAATGATTCGGGATATCGCGTAGATCATCAGGGAGAGGAATATCGAGACGAAGATAGGAGAATACTTTACGTACGCGAACAGGTCGAAGCCGGTGATGTCCACTAGTATTCCGGACATGAAGCTGATCAGGCCGGGAGTCTCGTTCCCGATGACGTTGTGCCCGGTCTTCTGGATATACAGGGTCTGGGCGACGAACTGGAAGGTGTCGGTGTAGATCACGTTCTTGTAGATCAGCCGGGGGATGGCGAAAATGTTCGAGGGCAACAGCACGACGACAGTCGCCGTGATCAGGTTGCCCAGGGTATGCTCCATGACCTCTTCCCGGATGACCACGAGGAAGACGAGGGCGATGAGGCAGATGATCCCGACCCAATATGTGAATGGCAGATTGTTGAACAGGAAATACGGGTCGGGGGGAATCTGATCCACGGGGCGAAGCGAAAAGATCGAGGCGATGAAAGAGGCATAAGCGATTACGCAAAGGACGAGAGCCGCTCTCTTCAAAGTGTCCGGGGAGCGCCAATCGACATCCCGGGGAAACTCGAAGGATATGCTAGGCAACTTCACGATAATATTTCTCCAGCGAGGCTATGGTGCTATCTGAATCCGCCAGCGTCTCCACGATCCTCCTCGCGTTCCCGCTCATCCTCATGCGCTCGTCGGGATCAGATAGGAGAGCCAACGCCTTCTCCGCGATGTCGCCCACGTCATATGGCTTCGCGAGGAAGCCGTTCTCCCCGTCGATGACCATCTCGGGGATAGCCGTGGCATCATATGCAATAACGGGGAGGCCCATGTAGAGGGCCTCGGCTATGGAGAGGCCGAAAGACTCGTAAAGGCTCGGGAAAAGGAAAGCCCCGGCGCTCGAGTATAAAGAGGAGAGCGCCTCACCGTGGACGACGCCATGATATCTGACCCTCTCCGGGAAATCTCGCGTGAGCCTCTGAACCATCCCCCTCAACGGGCCGTCACCCGCGACTGCCAATCTGGCCTCGGGGTCGCGTCTCAAGATGTGCCGACCGGCTTTAACCAAGAGAGGCGTACCCTTCGCGGTGGAGAGCCCTCCCACGTAGAGCAGGGTCTTCTCGAAGTCGGGGCTTGGACTGTTGTCTGGGATTTCTGGGAGAGATATCAGGTTGGGCACTCGATGAACTTTCTCCTCGTCTATTCCATAGCTGCCAATGATCTGCCCTTTCTCGAAGTGGGACGGGGTCAAGACCATCCGGGCTCTCCTGCAGGCCCTTTTTTCATACCCGCCCTGCAGCGCCCCGCCAACCATTATCCGGGCTGCCTCCGACAGGGATCCAGTCGACCACATCGATCTGTTGAAGACCGTCGAGGAGAAAATATGTCCGCCCCGTAAGCTTACGTGGCCATGATTGGTGACCACGAGCCTGTCCGTGATCTCGTCGGGTACTGCCAATCCGCTGATCCCGTGAGCGTTGACCACGTCTACACTGGATGATAGACCCTCAATCACATCGGAAGCATCGTCTAATGCCGCTCCGAGGCTGGAAACGCCCGTGTAGCCGAGAGTATAAACCACGTTGGATTCTAGCTCGTCATCCACCCATTCCGCAATCCTCCTGTCGGGGTCCGCCCCCAGCACCAACGTGACGCTGTGCCCCCTATCGGTGAGAGCCTTCGTGAGATTGATCGCAGAGATGGGCCCCCCGCCGATGGATGGCTCCAGCAGGAGCTCCACCAGAACAATGTTGAGGGTCTCTATTCGGGAGGCCCTCCCTTGATCGAGGCAATGTACTCCGTGATGGTTGGGTTGCGGAGATTGTTTCTGGAGGCAAAGTCCTCGAACAGTTGCTCGAGGCGGTGCCATTCGCCTCTCTCCTCGATGAAGTGCGCGTGTACGAGTACGTGCATCACGCCCCTCCCCGCTTCGAGCATATCTTCGAGAACGAGTCCGGCGAATTTACCCCAGTTCTTGATGAGCGCCGGCTCCGAGATGACCCTCCCGGGGCTCAGAAGCTTCAAAGCCGAGGATATTTGGCGATAGGGATGGGGATCGGTCCAGAGGGTGACCCCGATCTCATAAACATCGTCGCCAATGCTTACGTTGTAGAGTTCCGTGGTTCTGCCGCTAGAATAGCCCGCCTCAGGAAGCAGGCTCTTGATCTTGGTATCGTATATCCCGTACGGGTATGCGAAGGACTCGACGGGTTTCTTCAGCAGGCTCTCCAAGCGTTCTTTCGACTCGACGACCTCCCAAGCCGCCCTCTCGTGGTCTAACTCCAGCAGGTTGCTGTGGGACACGGTGTGGCCGCCGATCTCGTGGCGCTGGGAGATATCTCGGACATCATCCTCGTCCATCTCCCGGGAGATTCCATCCGTATCCAGGTAGAAACAGGCCTTGAGCCCGTGTTTCTCGAGAAGGTCTACTGCTCTCATGTTGTGCGATGTGGCGTCATCGAAGCTGAGGAGGAGTTGGACAGTCACGGTTGGACTACCAGGGTGTTCGTAGACGCATTGGGGTCGGTCTGGATTCGTTGATACAGTTCGAGATATTGATCGACGATGTCTTTCCAATGGAATTTCTGGGCGTATTCTCGGGACCTCACCGAGTATGAGGGCCTCTCGTCGAGGATTTTCTCCAGTCTCTGCGATAGCTGGGTCTCGTTCCGATACAGCATCCCTCCCTCTGATTCCTCGATATGGGTCACCCTTGCATCGTCGACCCAACGACCGAGAACAGGGGTCCCGCTTGCGAATGCCTCGATTATGGGTAAACCGAAGGACTCCCAACGGGAGGTCAGCAGGTAGAGGTCCGCGGAGCGGTAGTAGCTCGAAAGGTGTTCGAGCTCCATGTAGGGGAGGGCCACGACGTCGTCTCCCAGTTTCAGTTGGTTCTCTGCGACATGTCTATTCAGCAGGTCTCTGTGAGCAGGGGGGACGACCACGTAAAGTTTTGCCCCGGGATGGATTTGTTTTATCGTGGAAAAGTCCCGGACAAGGAGGTCGACGCCCTTCTGCCAGTTCCAGCCCGTCGAGTTGAATATAACGGGATCACCATCCAGAGCGATGTCTTCCCCCTCCTCGAAGAAGACCTCTTCCACACCGTTGGGTATCACGATGGTGTCTAGGCCGTAAAGCTCTCGGAGCTGTTCGCTGACGAAGGGGCTGACAGCGGTAATCAGGGGGACTCTCTGAAGCAGACTACGGTATCTCCAGCGCAGGCCGAGATGGACGGCCTTGTTGGAGACCCCGGGTACGAGGTGCCAGGGCGTGTAGCCGTGGTGGGTCAAAAGGTAGGGGGACAGCCTGGCTCTGACAGCCGCTCTCGTGAAGGGGTACGATAGATGGATATGGGTCATGTCATGCTTCTCGGCGATCTTATAGAGATCCGAGGGGCGTGCCTCTAGGACCTTGATACCCAGTGGAGGCTTGACCCTGACGGTGTGAGCCGCAACGGTCACCTCGTGGCCTAGTTCCTGCATGTTTCCTGCCAGGGCGTTGATCACCGTCGAGAAGCCCCCGGTCTCGTAGTATCCCAGGATCAGGAGTATTCGGATATTGAACGCCTCGCGGTCAAGGTTGGTAGGTCACTCATCGCCGATTCTCAAGTATGTTCGAGTAGAGGATTTCGAGGGAGTCCACCGACGACTCCAGGGACAGGTGGGAAGCCCATTCTCTAGCGCCTTGGGAGAGCCTTCGCCGCAGCGCGGCGTCCCTCATTATCTTCCCGATTGCTTCTTTGAGAGCCTCGGGGTCCTCGGGCTCAACCAAGATGCCTGTTTCTCCGTCCCGCACTATGTCGGGTATCGCCGCAATGTTCGTGGAGACCACGGGGGTTCCCAGGGCCTGGGCTTCCAAGAGGGTTATGGGGTGGATGTCCTTGATGCTCGGGGATACGAAGACAGTGGCGGCGCACATGTAGTCGTATTTTTTCTCTTCGGACAGAGCGCCCTCCAACAAGACATTGTTCTGCAGGCCCTTCTGTTCCACTGCGCTCCTGATCCTCTCAAAGTAGGCCTTCTCGGGTGGCCCCGCGATCACCACACGCAGGTTGGGCGCCTCCTCGACGAGGGCCTCCACCGCATCAACGAGCACGTGCACCCCCTTTCTCCACGTGATCCTGCCAATATAGAGGACGACGGGACCATCGACACCCTCCAGCTCGGGAACGATGTTGCCCTCATATTCGAGGAGGGGGGCCGGCACGGCGGGGTACCGAATTATTCGTATCCTCTCTTCATCGATCTTTTCCCCCACCAACCAGTCCCGTTCCTTGGCTCCGTGGGCGACGACCCCGTCAACCTTCCCCTGGTTTCGGGCGAGATTCCACATCGTCGGGCGGTAGAGCCCCCGTGCCACGACGCTGTCTATCCCTGTCACGGTGGGGTAATGGAGTTGGGCGACGAGGCCGTACCCCATTTCCTGTTTCCAGCCGATGAGTTGGAACAGGTGGGGATGTAGGTTGTGGGAGTGGACTATATCTGGCCGTATCTCCTCGACGGTGCCCTTCAGCCCCTCCATGAGGGTGGAGTACCCTATCTTCAACGACGACGGGTTAAGCCTGTGAATTACCACACCCCCGATCATGACCTCTCCGGCTTCGGCGATCTTCTCCCATGTGTTATCGCATGTGATGGTCACGACGTGCACCTCGTGACCTCTCCTCACTAGCTCCTCCGCAGTGTCGCGGGCTATCGTCTCGACGCCCCCTATGCTCGGGGTGTAGAACGGAGAGACTATGGCGACCTTCATCTGGACCCAGCCAATGTTTCCCTGTAGATCTCCTCGGCCATGGCGGCGACTTCGTCCCACGAATGCACTTGGAGGATTCCCTCTTCGCCCATCCTCTCCGCCAGCGCTTCGTCCGCGAGGAGCTGCATGATCCTATGGGCGAGCTGCTCGTGGTCATAGGGTCTGACCAAGAATCCGTTGCGCCCGTCGTCGACCCGGGCGGATAATCCCCCTATCTCCGAGGCGATAACCGGCTTCTTCTGCGCGAAGGCCTCCGAGATCACCGTCGAGTAGACCTCCACGATGTCCGAGAGGCTGGGGATGACGAGCATTCGGCATGTCGAGAGGGCGCTCAGCTTCTCCTCCTCGGAGAGGAAACCGGTCGTCATAACGTTCTCTCCCAGGTCTAGAGCCTCGATGGTCTGTGTGATCTCCGGCATCATGCCGTCGTCTGGGCCAGCGATGATGAAACAGGCATCCGGGTGTTCCTTCACCACCAGCTCCGCTGCTTTGATCAGAACATCGATCCCTTTCAGGGGGTGCAGCCGACCCAGAAACAGGATCATCTTTTCGCTGGCTACTCCGAACTTGTCCCTGAAGACTCGTCCTTCGTGTCTCTCGAAATAGGATGCAGGGCAGCCATCCGGAAGCTTCTTCACGGTGGGGAAGCCGTAGGGTCCTGTGAGCTTCTCGTAGTCCACCTGGCTCTTGGCGAGGGCGACATCGATGAGGTCCCTGTATGTCTTCATGGAGTAGCTCTCGAACATGGAGCCGAAGAATCTCACCCCCGGGTTCCGGTGGGTCCTCACGCCGTCGATGGCCATGAAATGGGTTAGGACGGGGATCCCTGCCTCCTTGGCGCATCGTGCGGCGCTGAGGTAGAAGGGGGAGAGATGGGCGTGGAGGTGGACCACGTCGAAGCCCTCGAAGATCGAATGGTCCAGCGAGTTAGGATACTCCAGACCGTATCTCAGCTTGGTGCAGGGGATCCTCAGAACGGAGAGGCCGTCGATGGTCTCCCTCACGACATCGATCTTTTCCTGGGTGAGGGTTAGGTTTGAGGTTAGGATGTGGATGTCGTGGCCTTTATCCAGGAGCGCCTTGGAGAGGTTGTGGACCACGTTCTCCAAGCCGCCGATGACGGGGAGGAAGTAGGTGGAGACCTGGAGGACCTTCATCGCCGGTTGGGGGTCATGCCTTGTTTTGGTGCCATTCTATGAGCTTTCGGATGCCGTCGGCGAGCGGGGTCCGGGGCTGGAACCCCTTGCTCTTGAGCTTCGAGTTGTCTCCGACCAGGATCTGGATGTCTCCCTTCCAGGACGCACCCGTGTTGAATATCTCGGCCCCGGGGGAGAGTTCAGGGATCATTTTCTCGGCCAGCTCGTTGACCGACACCGATTCATCCCCCGAGAGATTGACGATCTCCCCGGGGGCGTTCTTAGCCGCGACGAGGATTCCTTCTACAGCGTCGTCGGTGAAGACGTAGCATCTCCTCTGACCTCCGTCCCCCAGCACCTCGAGCCTCCTGGGGCTCTTGGAGAGCTTGACCATGAAGTCGTACATGACATACATGGACTGCCGGGGGCCGTAGACGTTGAAGATCCTGACTGTTGTGAAGTTGATGTCGTAGACGCGTTGGAAGACGGCGCCCATCTTCTCCCCTGCCAGCTTGGAGGCACCGTAGGGGGAGATGGGGTCGGTGGGATGCGCTTCATCCATTGGAGTGTATCGGGGCTCCCCGTAGACTGCGGCCGTGGAGGCGTAGACGACATCGTCCACGTCCCCGAGGCGGCAGGCCTCTAGGAGGTTGAAGGTTCCCCCTGCGTTGACCTCGAAGTCGTATCGGGGGTCTTCCACGGACCGGGGGACCGACGTGTTCGCCGCCAGGTGAAACACCGTGTCAATGCCAGTCAAGGCTTTGGAGACATCTCCGGGGCGTCTGATGTCTCCTTCTATGAACTCGATCCTCGCCCAGGAGCCTTCGAGGTACTCTCTCTTCCCCCGGGAGAGGTCGTCGAGGACCCTGACCTCTGCGCCCTCCTCTACGAGACGGTCCACCAAGTGGGAACCGATGAACCCGGCGCCCCCCGTGACGAGGACGGGTCTATTCTTCAGGTGTGGGAATCCCATCTCTAGCCTTGGTCCATATGACGTCGGGGCCTATCAATATGTTCTTGATCATGGCGGCAATCAGGAAGAACTGGTTTATCGACCACGTCATGAAGGCGTCCCTGTAGGGGGGATAAAAGATTACGAGAGCGAGGCCTACGATTATCGCGTTGTTGATGAGCGTGAGCCCCTGGCTGCAGAAGGAGAGGATGAGGGCTATCAGCGCGACGAGGAACAGCCACGGGTTGAAGACGTGAAGATACTCCTCGAGATTGATCACCGACGCCAGGCATTTGGGAGTCTTCTCCATGCGCCCCACCTTTATGAAGTGCTGCACAAGGTGTTGGGCACGCCGGGTCTTCCAGTTGAGGAACATCCGAAAGCTGGAGGGAACGAGCTCCACGACCTCGGCATCGGGGACGCATATGGATCGGTACCCCGCCAGGGCGATAAGGGTAGCTGTGTGGCTGTCGTCCGCCCCCATGTCCTCGCGGAACCCGCCTATATCCTCGAGGGCCGAGAGCCGGTAGGCCGCGAACTCCCCGTGGAATATGGGGGTGCTGTGGATTTTGCTCTCGGCGACCCTGACGACGGAGTTGTAGTCCCTGTATGTCTTCTCTGATTTCCTGCTGCGCTCCGAGCCCATTGTCTTGGGCATCTTGACGCATGTGACCGCGCCCACCGTGGGAGCCGAGAAATATTTTAGGGCCTCCTTCAGGGCGTTCGTGTCCCAGGCGCAGTCGACGTCGGTGGTGACCATGACTTGGGATGATGCGTCGATGTGTCTCATGGCGCGGTTCAGGGCGTGGGCTTTCCCCTTCCTCTCGTCCTCCAGGATCAGTTTGATGTTGTACCCGGGGTGCGCCTCCATCCACTCTTGGGCCTTCTCCCGGGTCTCATCCGGGCTGGCGGAGTCCACCACGAGGACTTCCATGAGTTCGGGGGGATAGTCCTGGGCCAAGACGTTATCCAGCCTCTCGTGGATCAGGTTGGCTTCGAGATATGTGGGTATGATCAGGGAGATCCGGGGCTGATATGATTCGGACAGGGAGAAGCCCCACGGATCGTCCAGCCTCTTGGAAACGTAGGCGTAGTAGACTAGGGGAGCGGCGAAGTGCATGAACCCGAACAGGAGGGCTATCTGATCGATCATAGAATAGGTGATGCCCTCCGTTTTAGGGGGAAATTGGACTCCCTTGAGCGCCAATGGTTGTTCATGCGGTCTTTCCAGCGCGATAATTTCTGCGAATCGTCAGCAGTGTGATGCCTGTCGTGATCAGGGCGAGAGACAGGATCGCGGTTGAAGCCCGTATTCCTTCTGGGGTATAATGTAGTACGAAGCCGACGAGAGTCGTCAGGGCCAGACTGAGGCCGATGGAATAGATGAGGCGTTGAATGGGCTCGAGGTCGTCCCCGTGAGGGTAGAGGAAATCCACGAGGGCCGCCCCGGGGAGGAAGATCACGCTCAGGACCCCGGTGAGGTACCTGAGGTAAATGAAGGGGGGGCCCTGGGGCAGGATGAAGTTTGTTGCCAGTGTGAGGGAAAAGAGCGCGGCGACGGCCCAGAGCCTGACGCCGTGTATCGAGCGGATGTATTGCACCAAGTTCCTCCTGGGTACGGGTTCTAGCCGTATCTCCTCTTGGGTCCATGCCCGAAAGATATGTTTGGTGGCCTCGTCGAGGGGTATTCCTTGGCTCTCGGAGTATCGGGTCACCAAGTCTCCCACGGTCATCTGGTGTTGGGCCTCTATGATCTCCAGGATCTTTTCAGGGGGGGTCATGGTCAGGGTTTAGGTGGTCGCTTGTTCCGTGTTGAACCAGAGGTGGCACCATCTACCCGTGTATTCGATGGTGTGGGTTTCCCCGTTGTAGGCGTGGAGTTCGAAGACCAGCCTCTGGTCGGGAGCGATGCCATGTAGTCTCGTTTGGAATTGGATCGTGTGGTTCTCGCCGTGGGGGACGACTGCGCCGTATGTTCCTAGCACCGGGGTGTCCAGAGGTTCCGAGCCCACATCCTCTTTGGCGTCGCCGAGTTTCACGAGCACGGTGTAGTACATCAGCCGCCCCTCGTGGTTCCCCAGGTAGATGTTGAGGCCTATGTCTTCCCCCGGCTCCGGTTCCGTGGGGTAGTCGCTGACCATCATGTTTGTCCCCAGTATCCCGATCTCCGAGTAGGGCATCACCACGCGGTCCCCGTTGATGACTAGATATACGGAGATCGTGCCAGCCACGAGCAGGATGGCCGCGACGAGAAAGGTTACTTCCTGGTCGATCTTCATGGGTGGACCGTCCAGTCTCGCATCGCTTTGAGCCATAGGGTCCAGAACGCCTTTGGGCCGTATCGTTTCGCGATTATTGCCGTGGCTGAGAGGAGGGTTATGGTGAACACGGTTTTCAGCCACCTGAACATGGCGATGGAGGCGATTTTCCCAGCTAGTGTCGGGGCGGATGCGATGATTGCGTCGATCTTTGTTTCAGCTAGGTCCAGGTTGGTGGCCCGCCCGTCCTCGATTATCCTGAGGGCAGCGTTGAGGTCTTCGACAAGGGTCTCGACGTCGACTCCGCCGCGCTCTGCCTTCGTAACGATCTCGAAGGCTGCTGCTATGTCTGATCTCAGTTCGTCCTCGCGGTTCTGGCCGTGGGTCGTGGGGGGGGTGTTTAGCGCTGCGGTGAGGATGATGAGTATGAGGAAGCGTTGTCGGATTCTCATTTCAGGGGAATTTTTGGAGTCGTGTAGTGTTATCGTTGCGTGTGTCTAGTTTGTCGGGTTATCCGTTGTTCGGTGGAAGGGATGGTGTTAGCCTTCAGGTTCGGCTCTCCCGGATTTCTAGGATTATTCTGCGTTCCTGTCTCTTGCCGAGGAGGATGTTCATCGCGGTGGTGAAGGAGTTTATTCCGATGATGAACAGGATTAGTCCGAGGTAGAAGTAGCTCTCGTTCCAGCCTAGGGCCCCGAATCTCAGCCTGAGGTAGAACTGCCGTATTATGAGGTATGAGCCGGGTAGCGTGAATAGGGCGCCCGTGGCGGTGAGGAAGAAGAGGGGGTTGTAGGTTATGGACATCCTTATCACGGTCCATAGGATCTTTAGGCCGTCTCCCCAGGAGGAGAGTTTTCGTTTGCCGAGCCTCTCGCCGTAGCCTATGGGGACTTCGGTCACGGAGCCGTTCCAGAGGTTCTGGATGGCCATCTCGACCTCGACGTTGAAGCCTCGGCTCTTGTACTCGAGTTTCCTCGCGACGTCGGTCCTCATCATGTACATGCCCGTGCAGACGTCGGATAGGGAGGTTCCGAAGAGGACGTTCAGGCTGGTGTTGATGATCCAGTTCCCGAGACGGTGTAAGGAGGGTATGTTGTCGTTCTTGCGGTTTCCCAGGATCTGGTCGAATTTCTCTGCGAATGTGAGGAACTTCTCGATGTCCTTGGCCGAGTATGTGCCGTCCCCGTCCATGACGAGCAGGTAGGGGGTCTTGATGTACTCGATGGCGGTCTTTATTCCGCCTGTCTTCCCGGTGCCGTGTTGCGTGATCACTTGGGCTCCGGCGGCTCTGGCGATTTTTACCGTGTCGTCTTGGGAGTATCCGTCGACCACGAGGATGTTGGTGTATCCTTCCCGTTTCAGCTCGTCGAGGACTTTTCCGATCGCGGCCTCCTCGTCGAGGACGGGGAGCACGATCGTGACCTCGTCCTTCTCGATCTGGGGTTGGATGCTGTCCCCCGTTGTGGTCGACGGTTCGGGGGTCAAGGGCCCCAACCCGTGGGTTTGTTGTGGTTGATGAGAGTGAGGTATCTCGTGAATCCGAAGTCGTAGATCCATTCCTGGGCCTTCGTGTTTCCGAATTCTAGGGCTTGGTCAGCTATCTTCTTGGCCTCTTTCAGGCTGAAGGTCTCTAGGTAGCGTATGAACGGGCTCTTCAGGGCATCTCGCAGTTTCTTGGTTATCTTCACTATCTCGATGCCTAGGGTTGCGCTCTGAACAGAGTCGATGAGTCTTATTGATAATGTGATGATGCCTCGTTCGACTTTGTCTAGGGCGCTGTACCACACTCTTTTTTGGAGGGCTTTACGCCTCAGGCTGCCTAGGAATGAGCGCGTGAACAGTGTTTTGCGCTCCCTAGACGGTGTTTCCCTCAAAGCTGCGTTAATCCTCAATCGGTGACTTCTCCTCCCATAATCAATCACCTTATTTAATCCCTTATCTCAGGAGACCTTTAAGGTCTGATAAACCAGGTCTGGTCATGGAGTATTTTTTCGCTGTTGTCCTCCTCGCCATCGAATATTTTCAGACTTAGTACAGTCGTTGATTTAGTTGGTCTCTCCAGTATTAGTGAATATCTGAATGTCTGGCCGGGGGATATGTTGATGCGGGAGGTCTCGTTTTTTGTTTCTCCCTCCGTCGTGTTGTATTTGATCAGGTACATGTAGCTGTGAAGCTTATTCTCGATGTTCCTCAGGTTGAAATAGAGAGCGGGCTTGTTGCCTGCCTCGATGAGGCCCGCCTCGATGGTTTTCTCGCCCACGGTGGAGCTGGTCTGTCGTTCGAGGGAGTAGGCGATCGCGAAGAGGAGGAAGAGGATGATGAGGTAGGGGAGCTTCGTGTTTTTCTTGAGGCGCTCGGGTACTAGGTGGGCTACTACGTATCACCTGCCCCGTTGCGTTTCCTGAGGACGAGGTACGCGGATATCACCGGCGCCATGAGGACCAGCGTGCCATGGGGGAAGTCGGGTATCGCCTCGCTCAGTGTCCAAGAGGCCCCGCCAGAGGAGGGGCTCAGATCGTTGGGGGTGGCCCCGCCGCTTCCCGCCTCACCGGTCCCTCCGGCGAAGTTGGCTGCGAAGATGCCGGATACAGCGTTAGCTGTCGCCCCTAAAGTTGCTAGATACGTCTTCTTGACGACGAGTTTCGCTGAGCCGACGGTTGCTGTTGAGCTGGTTAATGTGAATCCGAGGTTTGTGCTCACGGATTGGTAGGCGGTTCCCGATGTGATGGAACCGACCACGTAGGTCTCGCCGTTGGACCACGCGCCTCCCCCGGTGGCCCTGTAGAATAGCTTCATGGTGCCGGCTGCGGCGCCGGTGGCTTGGAAGAGCATGGCGAAGTCTTCTTCGCCGATGGTGAAGTCGATCTCGTACTGGTCGTTGGCGGTCATCGCCGTCGCATCGAAGCCGTATCCTTTGACGATGAGCCAGACCTCATAGACGCTGACGATAGCGCCAGTATAGCCTCCCACTTTATTTGAAAGCCAGTTTATCAGGAGGGTATCGACATCTGTCCAGCTCCAAGTTCCATCGTTCGGCTCGACTAGGCTTAGAAAGCTATGGTCCAGTAAAGGCAGAGCTGCGGTGCTTGGAGCCCATAGAGTCGTTTCGGTCCCCCCAGTGGTATATGTAAGACCATACGTGTCGTCGGTGTCCCCCGTGGCCGAGGCTCGAACATACAGGTCCACGCTGACGATGGTTCCCGAACCTGTCTCGAATGAGGTTATCGTCCACAAACCATTGTTGCTGCTGGTTGGAAAAGTTGCAGCGTCATCTGGGTTACTATTATAGGCGAAGGTCGGATTAGTGACAATGGGCGCTTTGCTTGAATCGGCTGTAGGACTCGACTGCAATAGCTGGGACGCCTGTAGCTTTATGAGGAAGGCGAGGCTGTCCGTGTCCTCCCCGGTCTGGATGCCGGCGGTGGTGTGATCAATGTCGAATCTCCTGAGGGCATCAGCCACGCTGTTATCCGTAGAAGAGCTTGTGCCGGTGAGGTCGCTTGCAGTGGGGTTCCACGCATACGCTATCTGGATCGAGCTAAGCAGGGCTAGGACGAGGACTGTCAAGAAGGCCGCGGACGCCTTCCTAGCCGAAACACGCCTAACCTGCAATTATCATCACTATTCGCGTGATGACGAGACCCACGAATATAAGGAGCAGGTTAGCCGTAAGCAGACTGTATCTATCCCTCAGCCCCGTCAACCTCCTCCCTAGGTTTCCGAATCGTGGATTCGTTAATTCAATGAAGATTAACAACAAAATAAGTATTATGGAGACCACTAAGCCCACATTTATCCCCCATCTGATCGGGGCACGGGCGAGGCCGATGGTAGACTGGTAATAAGAGATGGTGAAGCTGGAGGACATCGACGACGAAGAAGAGGACGAGGACATCAAAGATGAAGACGAAGAGGAGGAAAGGAGCATCGTGGTCAAGCTGGAAAACGACGCGAAGCTCATCCAAGCCTCCGGAGGGCTCTGAGGCACCATAATCGCCTCCGAAAACCGCGCCCCAGTCTCCAGATCCACGGCCTCAGCGTAGAATCGCACCGCCGTACCCAGCTTTGGAGCGGGAAGAGTCAGGGTAGAGGACTGGGTGGAGTGAGGCTCAAACAGCGACTCGGAGGACATAACTTCCTCGCCATCGACGAATAGGGTCACATGGTATCTGCGAGGCTCATCGGCCACGTTGTTCACCAGAGTGCGCACCACGAAGGGCTCATTCTCCCGGGTGACGCTGGGGAAATAGGACAAAGTCAGGGGCTTATCGAGCTGACTATACGAGTTGAGGAACAGAAGGGATAGGAATAGGATGAAGAACCCCTGAGCGATGGACCGGCCACTCATATCATCACTACCCCATATGAAATTAGTGAAAACAAACAGCAACCGCTGAATAGCCCCAGCTAGCGATGAACGAAATCGCTTGAGGACCCCCGTTCGGTGTGGCCCCCGCCCTTGGCTTCCCGGCTATTGGCAAGCCAATTATGCCTATTTTCATATTTTTCACACTAATCGGGTTTTTTATTTCCGAAACCGGTGTATTAGTCGGCCTATTAAACATTAGTAGAAAGGCTTAAATGATTAAATTATGTTTTTTTCCACCCGTTTTAGATAAAAATCTGCAATAAATAGAATATAAAACAGGGTTTTTAGAGAATTATAGCATTTAGTTGTTAAAAACAATTATTTTTATATGTGTTTAGCAACCATTTTAAGAGGTAATCAAAATTGAGAAAAAACACCCTAAAAATCATACCCATAGTCATCTTACTGCTGCTAGCGACCGCCATCACGGTAAACGCAATCCCAGAAGGAATTCAAGTACTAGTCTTAGGCAAAGCAGTCGTCGCGGACGGAGACTACCTGAAGAACGACATAGTCGTCTCCGGGAAGATATTCATAAGCACAACCGAGACAGAAGTGAAAGTCAAAGTCGACATAGAGGTCACCGGCCCAGACGGCAGCGATTCCCAGAAAATGACCCTGTACGGATCAGGAGACGGATCAAAGGACATGGTCATCTATTACGGAACAACATTCCACGACATCGTCACGATAAAAGGAATGTATGAAATAACCGTTACCGCAACGTGCGAAGGGATGGAGGACACGGGAACCCATCAATTCGACCCGCCCGGTGGCGGCGCAGGCCCACCTCTGAGATAGGCAGCAATCCATCCTTCACCGTAGAGGGAAAGGGAATCTGAACCAAGATGCCGGGGGGCAAGAGACATGGATCTTAATGCTAGGGCTCTAAAGATACTCACGACCCTAGGTCAGGATCCCACTTGCACCAACCAGGAACTCAGCCAGGCCTGCGGCATCTCCCCGGTCTCCGCCAAAAAACATCTGGCGGCCCTCTACGCAGACAAAGTCATCCTCGGAGTCTCGGCCCAAGTCGACAGCTTCGCAGCGGGTCTCGAGCCGATCATCGCCATGGCGGAGGTGGGCCCGGAGAACTGGACGACCTACGAAAAGTCCCTCGACATCCACCCCTACACTAAATACAGGATCCGCTGCTTCGGCAACTGCATCGGCATCTTCTCCCTCTTCGCGATCCCTCCTCACTCGGACCAGCACATCGTAGATTTCATGGAGAGGCTCAAGGAAAAGGAGATAGTCCGGGAATACCAGCTCGTGACCCCGATAACAAACATCCTGACGGTCGAGACGAACTTCGACTACTACGACCGGGAGAAGGAGTGGCTCTTCGACTGGGAAAAGTGGGAAAAATCCCTCGTGAACACTGAGCCGCAGAGCCTCGACGGCCCGGCTCAGAGCGTGCTCCACCGCCTCAACTCCGCCGACATGCGGATCCTGAGGCAGCTCTCCAAAGATTCCAGGAGGAAAAGCAGGGAGATAGCCGCAGAAGCGGGGGTTGAACCCTACCATCTCAGCAGGAGGAGGAAGATCATGGAGAAAATGGGGGTCATCCGGGGCTACAGGGTCCTTGCGGGGATGCACCTCCTCCAGCTCACATCCCACGCCATCATCAAATGCAAGTGCCCGATAGACACCACCAACCGGGTAGCAGCTGCGGTGAAGACTCTCCCGTTCCAGAGCACATTCATCCAGACCCTCGAAGGCTTCGTGTTATACACCACGACGACCGCGATAGACTTCCCCATCCTCGCCACCATTTTGCTGGAGCAGTGCGACTCCGCCGAGATAAGCTGGTGCGACTACAGATCGAGCTTCAGATACTGGTTCTACGACGAGCCATTCGAGAACGGGGCGTGGAACGCCAACCACGACTACATGGTCGACACGGTCATCTCAGAACTCGATAAGTATAGACATAGCACCAACCGAAAAGGTTAGACGAGGCCCACCCGAAAAGGGCGCGAATCTTTCAAATTTTATTTTTCTACTCTACCAACCCCATCCCGGAGTCTCTCGCCGGAGATGCATCCCACCGACAAATCGGCAGCGATAAAAGGATCCATGAAACACTCGAACACACTCAGAGGTGAATCAATGTCCGAGAAAATAGAGATGATGAAGGCCTTCGCCCAGATCGGGTTCAGCCGCCTCGACCGGGCCACCAAGGACCTGACGGAGGAGCAGCTGGACTGGAAATCCTGCCCCGAGGCGAACACCATCCGGTGGAACCTCACCCACCTCGCCAGCGAGATGTTCGTCTTCGTCCCCAAAATCATCAAAGGGGACAAGGAATACAAGCCCGACGGCTGGCCCGACGACTACGTGGGAAACGAAAGCTACTCCCTGGAAAAGATAATGGGGGACATCGAGAAAGGGAAGACCAAGTTCATGAAGAAGCTGGACAACCTGACCGAGAAGGTCCTCGCAGAGGAAATGGACTGGTTCTACGGCAAGAGACCTAAGCAGGCCTACCTGATGCTCGCGATCTCAGAGATCCTCCACCACGAGGGGCAGATCGCCGCCATCCTGGGCGTCGAGAAGCGGATGCAGGGCACTTAAACCCCTCCCTTTTTTCAGTTTTTCTTAAAAATCACTCTTGAAAACACGCCTGTTTCCTGGTTCCGCCATAGAAAACGTATTAAAACCATTCCCTGAAAATAAGTGCAGGAGAGGATTCCAGTGAAGAAACGGTTCCTGTTAATAGGACTGGTGGGGCTAGTGATAGGCCTCGTCATTTACGACATCTTCATACCCAGCCCTTGGGGAAGGAGCACCATACCCATCATATCCACGGGGTCCTTCATGCTGATGATTTACGGCATCATCGCTAAAGACAAGTCAAAACACGTGAAGGTCGCTCCGCCGTCCCCTCCACCACCAGCCGCTAACGCCCCAGTCTGTCAAAAATGCGGCGGGCCCCTGGAGTTCATCCAGCAGTACAACCGCTGGTACTGCAGGAACTGCCAGCAATACGCCTGAGACCCACCGAGGGCATCCAACATAGTTTCTAAGAGAGGGACAACTACTCCCCACTGATAAAAGAAGGGGGCGGCTGGTCAGTATTTCTCGACGGGGGCCATCCCCGCGTCGTAGCCTAGGAGGACATCGTCCCGGAGAGCCTCCTTGATCATCCTCCGAGAGTACCAGATCTGATGGACGCCCTGAGCCAGCATCGCAATGAAACCCATCTCCCCCAGGAACCCCGTCCACCCGTTCCATAGGAAGTGGAGGAACATCGCGACGAGGAGCCCCGGTACGACATCCCAGATCACCACCCTACCCCGCCTAACCTTCGCGACGGCGAGCCAGAGACCCGTGGTGGCCACCCAGACCCCGTGGCCCCAGCACAATACGGATCTCATCAGGAGGACGGACTCATCGAAGTTGAGGAAGTAATGGAAGTTCTCCATAGCGAAGAAGCCGAGACCCGCCGCGAAGCCGTAGACGACCCCGTCGAGGGGGCTGTTGAACTCCTTCCCCCAGACCTTGTGCCGGACAAGCCAGTAAAGCCCCAGAGCCTTGAGGGGCTCCTCCACGAAGGGGGCGACCAGAGCCTCGTTCCCGAACATCTGCCCGAACAGAGGCCCCAAGACCGTATTCAACGGGGCAGCCAGGACACCACTGAAGACCCCCCACGCGAAGAGGGCGATGACGAACCTGAAGGGCTCCCGTTCATACTTGTCGCTCCTGTAAACCCAGATGAGGAAGAGGAACGCGACGGCGTAAGTCGAGACGAAGTACAGCAGGTTACTGTCGATGATCGAGTAAGCCTGATCCCCGAACTCCAGCAGATAGAACCCGGCGAACAGCACGACCGCGATGACGATCAACTTCCAGGACTTGGCGACCTTTGGGGGCGGGAGCTTCTCATAAGCGACACCAGTGACGTTTACGAGACGCCGCCGAGAAGTGAAGAGGTTCGCGAAGGCGCCCAAGACGTTTCCCATGACGCTGACCTTATGGGAGGGTGGGGGCGGCGGCGGTGGAATACTCTGAGGCGTCAGCCTCGCCCCGCAGGCTCCGCAGAACCTGCTATTGGCATCCACGAGTGTTCCACAGTTGGGACAGGTCAGCACAAAATTCACCTAGTAGAAGATTTCCCTTAATGTCAACTCGTTTCCTTGCAGGCTATATAAAACAGACTCCCCCTCTCCGAGGGTCGTCCCTTATAACGACCTAGATACAGGTAAGCTTTCGATCGATATGACCGAGAACACCATTATCTGCACCAATTGCGGTGCCCAAGTGGTATCTCAGTATAAGTTCTGCACTGCATGCGGGACCCCAATTCGCGCGCCCAAGCCATCAATTCCTCTCCCTCCCGTGCCTGAGGCAGACAAGGGGCTGATCCAAGGATTGAAGACCAAGATCAGGGTCGTGGGAGACAAGGCCGGGAACGCCAGCAAGATGGCGAAAGGGGCGGTCGCCCCCGAGAAAGCATCGGCGGCGGTCAGGAACATGCTCAACGTGATGACTCAGGTCGCCTTGGACGTCGAGAGGGACCTCCCCCCAGAAATGGTGAAGGCCGTGGATCTCACCGCGGAGATCAACCTCATCGCGTTCACCATCGGGGTCTCCATCGACCTCGAACAGTTGAGAACCAAGAGCACCCCTGAGCTACCCACGCAGGGAGAATAAGGGGAGAAGGTCTCGGAGTCTAGGATATCCTAGACCCGCAGTTGCCGCAGAACTTCATGTCGGGGGTTACATAGGCCCCACATGAGGGACAAACCCGAGGCTTCTCCTCGACCTTGACGCCGCAGTTGGTGCAGAACTTTAACCCCTCCTCGAGGGCGTTGCCGCAGTTACTGCAATAAGCCTTCCTCCCGACGGGGGCCGAAGGCGGCTCACGTGGTGGCTGAGGTTCTTGGATCGGGGGCACTGCCAACGCCGAGGGCGGTGGGGGAGGAGAAACATCCTGCACTCGGGGGACTTGCGAAGTCGTGTATCCTGGAGGAGGCGGTGGAGGAGGGGCAACCGACCTTGGAGATCCCAGCAATCCCTGTAGCCGGGCTAGTACCTCATCGATATCCTTCGCCGGTCCGAAGTAGAAGGGGCTGGCGGCCCCTTGTTGGCTGTGGTAGACCTCTATAAGATCCTTACCGAATCTCTCGTGCTTAGACGCCCGGGAGACGGTCGATAGAGGTATGACGAGCTCAACATCGTCTCCCTTCACCATGCTACCGGCGGCGGCCCCGAGGGGGCCCAGAAGAAAAGCGCTCACTGCGCCGACCGCAACAGCCTTCGCGCCGCTGGCCGGTAACTTACCCTCGAAGATGAGCCTCATCGTGGTGAGAAAGAGCTGCCCCGTCATGGGTCGGGAGAGAGCCCCGGGTTCCTCGAAGAACAGGATGGCCGGGTTGATGGTGCCTCCACTGCTGTGGATCACCTGCTCATTGGGGAGGAGTTGAGTTTTCTCGGGATAATCGGACATGATAGAAAAATATTATCAAGAGAATAATATAAATGCAGTTTTTCTCCATGTTTTTATTTAAAATATAAATAATAAAAACGAGGCATAAAAAAATAATCTATGACGAAATAGAGAGGCATGTCAATACTTTGGTCACATATGACGCTCTAGCCTAATGATTCCTATCGTGACAGGCGGTCATCGTGATAATCCGCTATATACATCCACAGCAGCGGGCGATCATGACCTCAAGGGGGACGTCTTCACACAACCCCCATTCCCAGAGAGCCCTCACAACGCTTCCCCTTACGCCAGAATGGTCTCCGGACAGGGAAGAGGCACTTGAATCCCCGAGGACTGGATCAACCAAGTCCCGGAAGTCTTCAATGTGTTCCTTCCCGTAATCCGAAACTTCTCTGCCCTTCATCGGATTATAATCACCGGTCTCCCGGTCAATAGCCCGATCCCTCCTCATGTCCTCGACCACGATGGCCCCCGCGAGCCGTGAACCGAGGAGACTGAGACCGGTGACCTGCCTAGGGGTCGACCCCAATGTGCTGAAGATTGAGGCCCCGAACCGTGAGATTTCAGCCAGGTATTCACCGGCGGAGGCCTCATCTTTCTCAAGCTCTTCGACCTTGGCGTTGATCGCTCTGACCTTATCCACGATGGGCAGGGGGAGCCCCAGAGAAACGAAGCGGGATAAGAATCCTGCGACCATTCTCCTGGGCAGACTCCCATCCCTCCTGGAATCGGCTAATTCGATCAGTTGATAGGCCCTGAGGATATCCTTGGATCCCTTGGTTGATTGTGTCTCGTCGAGGCCCAGAGAGGATAGGAGGGCCTCCAAGGGCTGGCAGTGGAGGCAGAGGTGATTTTCTGGTACGTAGCCGTTGGATTTGAATACGCAGTGCAAGATGATCATATAATGTAATGCTATTGGATTTTTATCATTTTTCTAGTAAATTTATAAAAATATTTGAAAATTAAACTAAACTATGAGAAGAAATAAGAAAAAGAAGAGAGGAGAGACCTTGCTCCCACTACCAATATTTCTTGCGAAGGATCTCACCGAGTGTTAAAGTGATCATGAATGTCAGGGTATTCATACCAGTCGTGGCCCTTCCTGACGATCTCTTACCTCTGGATGTCTCCATCTGCCTCTTTCCGGACACGCTCCCTCAGGGACTTGCAGAGATCGGGGTTCCTTTAGGCGATGCCCTCATGCTGCGTCTGTTCTTACCTGAGGTCGTATACGCCCCTCGGTGCCGTCGATGTTAGGGGTCTCAATCCAGTCGTTCCCATATGCCCCCACGTGGTCCCTCCGGAGAATGTCGAGTATGATGAGAATGAGGTTTGCCAAGACAGATACCTCAAAAAGATTACTCCCTAAAATCCTTTAGAGCCATTTCAGATCGAGGCGCTTCATCGCGACAAACGCGACACATACGCGACATGAGCGATCGATGCGCGACACGATAATTTCACCGCGACAATCCCAGGCCGCCTCTTTTTATCGGTAAAAAACGCGATGATTGCAGGAAACCGCGATAATAACCAAGTGTGAAACCGTGGATCTAGCAGCGTCGAAAGCAGAGAAGGGAGAGCTCTGCTCCGAGGCCGTCCTCCAAGCCCTCGCCGAGGACATGGTTTTATCTCTTTCATTCCCCTCTGTATTTTCAAGATGAAACAGATCAAGGCCCTCAAGATCACAACTCTGGCGGAGAACCTCGTCCAAGCCGGGGGTTTGGGCCAGTGGGGGCTCTCCTTCATCGTGGAGTTTGAGGACGCGAAGGGAGACCCTAGGAGAGTTGTCTTCGACACCAGTGCCAACAAGGATGCCCTCTTTCACAACGCCAAGCTTCTCAAGGAAGACTTCGATGACATCGACTGCGTCGTCCTGAGCCACGGCCATGGAGATCACACCGCCGCAACGGCCGAAATCGTGGAGGCGGCCGGAGGGGTGAGGGTTTACGGTCATCCCCACACGTTTCTACCGAGAATAGTCGAGAACAAGGAAGGAAAAAGGCGTCAAGTAAGCCCCAGAGAGGGGGAAGACATAGCCGACATCGAGGCCGCAGGCGGAGAGGTGATCCTCTCGGTCGATCCCGTCGAGGTGGTGCCGGGACTCTGGACCACGGGACAGGTTGAGAGGATCACGCCCTACGAGGAGATCACACCCTCTCCTAGGGGCGGCAAGAGGATAATCGTGGTAGAGGGGGAGGAAACGGATGACCAGATCCTGGACGACCTCTCCCTCTGGACGGATGTAGGAGGGGTGGGTCCATGGGTGATAACGGGATGCGCCCACGCGGGACCTGTGAACACCCTTCTCCAGGTCCAGAAGCTCGGAGAGTTCGAGGAAATTTATGGTCTAGTCGGGGGGACTCACCTTTTCGGTCGTTCGGAGGAGTACCTCGATGCGAGTATCAATGATATGAAGAAATTTGGGCTGCGCCTCGTCTCGCCCTGCCATTGCACGGGGTTCAAGGCGACCACGAGGTTCATGCAGACTTTCCCCGAAGAGTTCGTCCTCAACTTCAGCCTGAGGGTTATCGAGGCGGGGAAGGAGATCAAGAACCGGGTGATATGACTCAAATTTTTCCCTCTGTCGCTCCAGTTCCCAAGGCCGAGCGGAGAGCATCAGAATTCTTAAACCCAGATAGACCCCAGAACCCACCATGGAAAAGCTCATAATCACCGCCGCGATTACCGGCAGTCGAATATCCCGTTCACAGACCCCGTACATACCCATCACCCCCGAGGAGATCGCCCAATCCGCCTACGAGTGCTGGGAGGCGGGGGCCAGCGTCGTCCACATCCACGTCCGAGACCCCGAGACGGAGATCGGCACCCAGGACGCCGAGCTCATCCGCAGGGTCGTGGAGCCCCTCAGGGAGAAGACCGACCTCGTCCTCTGCCTCACCACGAGCGGCGTCCCGGGGCTAAACTTCACCCTCGAGAAGCGCATGATCCCCCTCCAGTTCAAACCGGAGCTTGCAAGCTTCGACGCAGGAACGATCCTCCTCGGCGGAAGGCCCTTCATAAACACCCCCGAGTTCCTCGAGGGCGCCGCGAAGGCGATGAGGGAGGCGGGGGTGAAGCCTGAGCTCGAGATCTTCGACTACGGGATGATCACCACATGCATCCGGATGCGGGACAAGGGCCAACTCGAGGACCCCCTCCACTTCCAGTTCGTCCTGGGGACCCCGTGGGGAGCGCCCGCTACGCCCCGGACCCTCGTCCACATGGTGGACACCATCCCCGGCGACGCCACCTGGTCCATCATCGGAATCGGGCGGAGCCACCTCCCCATGTCCATGTTCGCCCTCGCGATGGGAGGCCACATCCGGGTGGGAATGGAGGACAACATCTACTACAATCGGGGGGAGCTCGTGAAGAGGAACAGCCAGTTCGTGGAGCGGATAGTCCGCATCGCAGAGGAGTACGGCAGGGAGATAGCGACCCCCTCAGAGACCCGGGAGATCCTCAGCTTGCCCGAGAGGGCCTAGCCACCCCTCGTTGACCACTAAGCGCCCCCGGATGCCCCCCTCCCCCAGATTCTCGATGAGAGCCTCGGCGTAACCCAAAAGAATTATCTTCATCGAACTCGCATCTGAACACCCATGAAGCTCAACAAAAGGACCGCCCTCAGCTTCTTCATGATCGCCATGTTCCTCGGCACCACATTAATATCGCTGAGCGACATGCTGTTTGGAGGCAACAAAAACATGGACACCATAGTCGTCTTGGTGACCTCGATGGGCAACATCGAGATAGCGCTGGCCACGGAGGAGGCCCCAATCACGACCGCGAACTTCATGGGTTACGTCGAGGACGATTTCTACAACGACACCGTGTTCCACAGGGTTATGCAGGGGTTCATGATTCAGGGTGGGGGGTTCATTGCCACGGGTAAACAAAAAATCACGGGGGACCCCATCGTGCTCGAGTCCTACAACGGCCTCACGAACAGGCGGGGAACAATCGCGATGGCCAGGACCAGCATTCCCGACAGCGCCACCTCCCAGTTCTTCATCAATCTGGTCGACAACGCGTTCCTCGACAAGACCTCCACGAGCGATGGATACGCAGTTTTCGGGGAGGTCGTCGAGGGAATGGATGTAGTGGACGCCATCGGGGGAGTCAAGACGGCCACAATTGGCCTCTTCGATGACTGGCCCGAGGAAGATGTAGTCATACTGGGCGCCTACGTGAAGGAAAAATAGGCGGGCGTCCGCCTCGTTCCTCGGCTATGCCAACAAGAGTCTGTTATTAGTGGACGCGGAGGGTTCTCATATCTTGACGGGGTTGAGCGCCCCCTCGATGACCTCGACACCGTTCATGTAGGGCCTCAACGCCTCCGGGATCACGACCGACCCGTCCGCCTGCTGATACTGCTCCAGCACCGCGATCATGGTCCTGCTCGTCGCGAGGGCAGTGTTGTTCAGTGTGTGGACGAACCCTGCGGGGGCCTGCCCCTCCTTCATCCTGTAGCGGATGTTGAGGCGGCGGGCCTGGTAGTCGGTGCAGTTGCTGTTGCTCCCCACCTCCCGGAACTCCCCGTCTGCCATCCAGATCTCTGTGTCGTACTTCTTCGCTGCGATGGAGCCGATGTCCCCGGTGCAGACGTTCACGATCCTGTAGTGGAGCCCGAGCTCCTGGTAGAGCTCCTCGCTGTTCTGCTGCAGCTCCTCGTGGATCTCCCAGCTCTGCTCGGGGAGGCTGAAGACGAACTGCTCTATCTTGTTGAACTGGTGGACCCTGAAGAGACCCTTGGTGTACCTGCCGTGGGTCCCGACCTCCTTCCTGAAGCAGGGGCTCACACCGCAGAACCTGAGGGGTAAATCTTCGGCGTTGATCACCTCGTCCATGAGCATGGCGCCCATCGCGTGCTCGCTGGTCGCGATGAGGTAGAGGTCCTCGCCCTCGATCTTGTACATCACCGACTCGAAATCCGCGAGATCGGTGACCCCCTCGTAGGGCTTCCGGCGGATCATGTAGGGGGGCTCGATGAGGGCGAATCCCTTCTTGAGCAGGCGGTTTATGGTGTAATGGATTATGGCGTAGTCGAGGAGCGCCAACTCGTTCCTGAGATAGTAGAACCCTGCGCCCGAGACCTTCGCGGCCCTCTCCAGATCGAGGATGCCCAGGGCTGCGGCGATGTCTGCGTGGCTCTTGGGCTCGAAAGCGAACACGGGGCGATCCCCCTCCTTCCTGAGCTCGATGTTGTCGCTGTCGTCCAGCCCGTAGGGCACCGACTCGTGGAGCATGTTGGGTAACTGCATCAGTGCCACCCTGACCTTCCCGCCGTACTGGTCCCTCTCGGTCTCGGCGTCGACGATCTGCTTGGGGATCTTGGATGCTTCCTCCCGGAGCGACGATACGTCTCCCTCCTCCTTCATCACTTCTGCGATCTTGGAGCTGATCTCGTTCCTCCGTCTCCTGAGACCGTTCACCACGCCAGTTAGCTCCCGCCACTTGGCGTCGTTCTCTATCAGCTGATCCAGCAGTGTTTCTTTATCATGGTCGTGCCTCTGGGCCAAGTTCTCCCTGACTGTCTCGGGGCTCTCCCTGATGAGTTTGATGTCCAACATTCCTTGGCACCCAACCAAATGATGTGCTCAAACCCCTTTTTAGGGGTTGCCCACGCCACTTTCACCGGCCTCCCAGCCGGAAACAGCTACGGACCCCTTTTAACACGCGGAGCGAAGGCCTTCTCGGGACGGCGATGTCGAATTACCAGATCGGGGCATTTGAAGCCCTCCAGTGGGCGTGGCATATGCTGAGGGAGTACAGGGATCAGCCTGGAGGCGTCTACGAGGGAAGAAAGGCCATCCAAGACGTGCTCCTGAACATGGGAAAGGGCGACCAAGTCGACTTCCATGAACAGTTACAGAATTCAGCCGTCCCCATCTGATTCTCCCCCGCAAAGAGATAAGGAGAACATCCGACAACCCTACTTGAAATGACCCAGATCGAAGCCATATCCTGCACAAGATCTCTTTCCGTGGCCGAAGGGGTTCTCCGAGGCGCCTCATGATGGAGATCAGGAGGCTCAGCACCGTCGCCGGGGCCCAGGAGGCTCGAGGACTAGCGGTCATCATCGACGTTTTCAGGGCATTCACCACCGCGGCCCACGTCATGGCAAACGGCGCCGAGAGGATTGCCCCCGTGCTCACCGTGGAGGAGTCTTTCCAGCTGAAGAAACTCCATCCGGACTGGCTCCAGATCGGCGAGGAGGGGGGAATCATTGTGAAGGGCTTCGACTATGGAAACTCCCCTTACGACGCGAGCCTCGCCGACTTTACCGGGCGCACAGTGATCCAGAGAACAGGGGCGGGCACCAACGGCGTTGTGAACGCCAGTGGGGCGGAGGAGAGAATCCTCGGGAGCTTCGTGATGGCGGAGGCCATCGTGGGGTACATCAAAGGGAAGGACCCGGACGTAGTCTCCCTCGTGGCCATGGGTGACGTGGGAGTCGAGCCCAACGAGGAAGACGAAAGCTGCGCAGAGTACATCGAGAGCCGACTCAGAGGGTACACACCCGATTTCGGGGAGATGAAGAAACGCATCAGGGCAGCGCCTTCGGGTGCAAAGTTCTTCGATCCCGCCCGGACCCAGTTCAGGGAACAGGATTTCCACCTCGCCATGGAACTCGATAGGTTCGATTTCGTTTTGAGGGTGGAGAGAGGTGAAATCCCTTACGTGGTGCGAGTCAACCCTCTATCCGCTTAGGGCGTTGTACGGTAGGTTGACTAGACCAAGAACGAGCATATCGGCTCCAAAGGGTAGTGGATGGGCGGTCTTCCCATTTCCAGGAGTTCATCGAGGCTGGGCTCGTCCCTCTTCCCGAGGAAGACCTTCCGGCCCCTCCTGAGGACTCTTCCCACGGGGGTCCATCTGCCGTTCTTCCTCCCGAGGACCGGGGCACCGTTCTTGAGGTCGGTGATCACGTAGGGGTCCCCCCCGAGCTCGAAATATATGTTACCTTTACGGCTCTCATTGAGATGTGTCCGGACTCTGCGGTGGATCGGGGTGCCCTTGTTCCACTCGTAGATCCATTCGACGACGATCTCGTCCCGCACCGTGGATTCCTCTGATCCTTGAACGTAAGTCTCCGTTTGTTTTGACGAGGACGGAGTTTTATCATGATTCTGGATTAATGAACCATGTTCTCCGGTTACAGGGAGCCCAGTGCCAACGAAGGCCTGAAAGAGGATTGATGAAGAGAAGGGGAGCCGGGGGCCGCCCCGACACCAAATTGAGATCAGTAGCTCTCGGGCTCGGGGTCCCTGATGAGGGCCCCTGCGGCGCAGTGGATGGAACCGCTGTTCCTCGGGCCCACGAGGGACGGGCACTCGACCTCGACCACCTCGACGCCGATGCTCTCAAACCATTTGGTGGCCTTGGGGGCGCCGGTGGGCACCATAATCTTTCGGGGCTCCAGGACGACGCCGGTCTCGGGGCCCCTCTTGAAGAGGACGGCGCGCTCGTCTCTGGAGCGGACTATCCGGCATATGTCGCCTGGGGGGACGATGAACTCCCAGTCCATCTCGGCTTTCATCCAGTCTACGAGGTACTGGTCCAGATCTCGGGGGTCTTGGACCGAGGTGTGCCTGTCGATGAGGGTGTAGTGGCTCGCGCCGATGCGGGAACCGTACCCGGGGCAGAGCCTGACGTCGACGGTAGGGTCCTGGGTCTTGATGATCCGGGCGAACTGCTCGTGGCCGAACTCGTTGGCCCTCATCACCTCGGGGGTCCTAGTGTTGGCCCTGGGGTAGTGGACGGCGACGACCACATGCTTCTCGTCGAGCCACCCAATGGGGCCCCCCTCGGCCATACCGTTGCCGACGATCATACCGACGACGGGGCATCCGATCTCGGCGAGGGTCTGGTAGGTGGGGACCTCCTCCCCCTTGCGGACGTGGTCGTACATCCTGAGTATGATGCTCCCGTAGACCCCGGGGTGGCAGACGTCGTCCGTGTAGATGGCCTTCACCTGGTAGGGCGGGTCGTTGGGATCCGGCTTCCTGACCACCACCTCGACTCCCTCGGCCTTGTAGGCGTCCACGAGGTTCTCGTGGTGCTCCACGAGTTCGTCGAGGTCGGGCTTGAAGGACATTCTCCAGGCTCCGAGGCTGGTGCCGTGGGGGGGCCAGGGGGTGGGCTTCCCGACGCTGAGGAATTCGTTGCCTGGGCGGTGGACCAGCACCATCCTGAGCTTCCCGACGTTGGTGTTCGCCTTCCACTTGCGGCCCCAGTACTTGGGCATCTCGTCCTCAAAGTCGGCGAGGACCTGAGGGTGGTGCTTCTGGTACATCTCCCGGAGGGTGAGCCCCGTCTCATCCTTGAACTTGTCCTCGGCGCCCTGACCGCTAGCGGCCTGAAACTCTCCTTCGCTGACCATTAGAATACCTGATTTAGTCTCCCGAGTTGGATATTAATAATTTAGCAGAGGGCTCAGTATCGGATCCTCGTGTCGAGAACCACATATAGGATCTCCAAGGCGAAGCGGAGGGAGGCATAGATTAAAGCATAGGCGTAGACGATGCCGAGGAGTAGGCCGGTGCTCCTCGAGGAGCCTCGGCACGTCCTCCACCTCGATCTCCCCCGCCTCCACCAAGCCATGGAGGGTCATGCCGTATCCCCTGTTGAGATAGATCATCTTCCCCCGTAGGATCCGCTCCTCCATGCCCGAGGCTCCTGCGACTATGCAGATCAGGAGCAGGGTGACCGCCACCGTCGCGAATATGGCTATGCCCCTCTTGAGGAGAGTCCGTGGGAGACTCATGGGAGTTGACCTGCTGAATTTTCACTGAATGAATCCAGCACGACTCGCACGGGGTCACTCCTTCCAGGCGACCTTCTCGAGGTAATCCTCTCTGGGCGGGGCGAAGGCCTCGACGAGGACTGCGGGCTTGTCCCCTGTGGCGTCGAAGTTGTGGGAGGCGTGGGGGGGCACAAGGAAGGTGGCCTGGGCCTCCATCACCCGGGTCTCCCCGTCGATGTAGAGGATGCCTGTCCCCTCGATGAGGTAGCCGATCTGCTCGTGGGGGTGACTGTGGGGCGGAGTGGGGATACCCGGCTCGATGGTGTTCACCATCATCATGCACTTCTCCCCGGACATCAGTATCTCCCCCTTGCGACCCTTTACGGTCTCGAGACGGGGGGCGTTCTCTCTCTTTATAATCTTCATGGGGCTCACAAAGGGTTTCGCGGAGATAGTTATAACACATCTCATTGATGAGAAGGGGAACAGGGTCATCGTTTATTGTACAAGTAGAACGCAACCTCTCCAATCGTGAAAAAGACGATGATCACTACGGCATAATTGGGTATGCCCCTACTCTCAGCTTTCGGGTTCGGGTCCTCGAGTTCCGTATCACTTGCCACATTCACAACCATCGTGAATAAATTATCCACAGGATTACATGCCTCGACCTGAATAGAGGGGACATGGCCACGTATCCCGGTTTCGTCGGGTTGGTTACATAGGCTCCTTCTTCGAAAGCGCTCAGGTCCAGCGTTCCGTCGCTCCTCGAGAGTCCCTCCAAGACATCGACCCCATAATTTGATTGAAGGTTCACCTGGACTCCTGCCAGTGGGGCGCCATCCCCGTCAATTCCCATCAGTTGGATATTGTTAATCGCGCGCGATTTTATGGAACGGTCTGTCGGGCGCGGATTAATCCTAGGCAATGTCCCCGGGAAACCAAGCCCATCTATCCATCGGCTCTCCCTATGACAATTGATGCAGTTATTAGGGGGCATGTCCCAATAGGGTACCAGTTGAGATGACCGAAGAGGCAGTCGAGAAGAAAGTCTTCGAGAACACCGATTTCAAGTTCAGCGCGGCATACGGTGCATACTCGGAGAGATTTGATAATTCAGAGAATAATGCCGAGGAACGGCAACGCCTGAACGATCTCATTGTAAAACTAGACGCAAACGATATCTCCTACCCTAATTTCTACGAGGAGGTATCGAGACCAGATCGTGAGGAGGGTGAAAGGCGATACAAGTTCCACAGGACTAGAATCTCGGGATCAAGGAAATTCGCCGCTCGGAAGGCGGAACAGAAAGCGGACCGAGTTAAGCGACATAAAAGATAATGCCCGCCCCAGAGCCTTCAACGGTTTCTCCTTTTGACGCAGGACGCGCATGTGCCAAGAGATGAGTTTTCATAACACTCATCGGGCAATTCAGGTTATAAGTTGCGGACGCGTATAGTTGGTAGGTGAAAGTTTTAGTCGACAGAAAGTCGGTTTTGCGTGAGATTCTCAGGATCGAGGGTGAGATCAAGAAGACGAGAAGGAACCCGAGATATGTCAGGATAAAGCACAGCATATTCAGCATCGAGTCCAGGAGGTTTGGAGCCAACACGGTCTCCATCATCGCTCCTGATGATCCTGAGACCACCCTAGAGCTCAGGAACAACTCCCAGGAGATGAGGGACACCCTCTCACGCTACAAAGAGATGCGGACCGAGTTCACCGACCAACTAGACGAGTTGGTAGTCCGTAAGACGAGGCTTCAGAGACAGCTCTTCGAGCGCCCCCAATGATTGAGTGGCGCCGGGAAAGGGATTCGAACCCTTGCGTCCATACGGACACTAGCTTTCCAGGCCTGAGCCACCCGAAGGTGTTAGCTCCCTGCCAGACTAGGAGACCCCGGCTCAGAATTATAGCCGAGGCATCCCCGATTTAAGGGTTCCATCCTCCATGACGTTTATCAGGGACCGCTTCACACTATCCGCGGTGAGCAAAAATGCACCAGAACTGGATACAGAGAAGCGAGAACACTCTCAAACAGCTCCGGGGACTCATGGAGAACCCCGACCAGGATAGACTGGAGCTGGTACGGGTGATGCGCTTCTCCTTCGGGGCCCTGGGCCAGAGCCTCGCGGGATGGATGCAGTGGGTGAACAGCCCCGAGATAATGTCCACATTCAACAAGGAGGAGCTCGAGGAGATGGCGAAGAAGATCACCGGCATGGCGGAACAGTTCGTCACCTACGATATCGAGATCACCAGCACGGGCACCCGGAAAGGCTTAGCGAAGCAGAGGGAGAACGAGCAGCAGGGAACACGGTTCGTGATCTAGGTACGCCCGGATCACGCGGGATTATGCTCAGTTTCTATCAGGACAGTTCGGGGTAGAGCCGCCTCACCACAACGAGGATGGTACCGCAATTGCGGTCTCTATAGGCGTCGCGCGCGCTACCTCTGGAAGAGCTACGAGAGAGCCCTAAAATCCTAAGGTTTAACCGGATTTCCCCCCTCATATCTCCGGGGATATTAGGGACAATAGAATCAAGGAGCTTCACAGAGAGGCTCTTGTCGTCGACACCCACTGCGACACCCTGAAATGCCTGATGCCAATGTTCACCCTGCCCCGGAACTCCCAGTGGGACGACCGGTCAGACATCGGGATGGGGGTGCGATCCTCTCTGGGCCACATCGACTTTCCGAGGCTGAGAGATGGGGGCGTCGACTGCCAGGTCTTCGCGATCTCCTCGGTGAGGGACAGGACACGGCCTTACGCCTTGAGAACGGCCATGGAGATGATCGATATCTTCTACAGCGAGTGCGCCGCTCACCAAGACGCCGTCACCCCGGTGACGACCCATGGAGAAATCGTCAAAGCCGCTGCCGAGGGAAAAGTCGCGGCGATGCTCTCCATAGAAGGAGCAGACATAATCGAAGGGAAAGTGGGAATGCTCAGGGTCTTCCATCGCCTCGGGGTGAGGATGGTGGGCCTCGTCCACAGCCTCAGGAACGAGCTCGCCGACGGCGTCGCCGATGGAAGGACCGGGGGCGGGCTCTCCGGGCTGGGCGTGGAGGCCGTCGAGGAGCTGGACCGCCTCGGGATGCTCATCGACGTATCCCATCTGAGCGACGCCGGATTCTGGGACCTCATGGACGTCGCGAAGGGTCCCGTGATGGCCTCCCATAGCAACGCTCGGGCCGTCTGCGACCACCCCCGGAACATGACAGATGATATGATCCGGGCCATGGCGGACAGGGGGGGCGTGATGGGGATGAACTTCGCCCCCGGTTTCGTCCATCCGACCCTTGCCACAGTCCAGGGCGTCGTGGACCACATAGACCACATCGTGAGCCTAGTTGGGCCGGATCACGTGGGCCTCGGTTCAGACTTCGACGGGATACCCTACACGCCCAAGGGACTCGAAGACGTCACCAAGATGCCGAATATCACCGCAGAGTTGTTTGAGAGAGGCTACTCCGAGGAGGATATCAGGAAGGTCCTCGGCGAGAACCATCTGAGGTTGATGAGAGAGATGCTGGGGTAGAGCCGGGATCAGGGGGTTTCGACGTCGTCCATCGTCATGTAGGGCAGGGTCGAGGTGTAGACGATGACCTCCACGACCATCCCAAGGTCTTGTATGTCGACTGTTTCGGGATTGTCCACGTAGATCAACACGCTCCCGCTGACCGGAATTATGATGCTCCCCGTGACCGGTTCGAAAGAGTACTCCACCCCACTAACGGTGTGGTTGAAAGCCCCGGTGATGTTGAGGCTTTCCGCGGGTTCCATTAGGCCCCCCTCCCCCTCCGCGTAGAAGACTGAGCTCCAGCCTTCCTCTACAAAGCCGACCTCGATCGATGTGATGAGGGCGTCTCGGCCCCCTATGTTCTCTACGTGGAGGGCTACCTGGGAGCCTGAGGAGTCCGCCCAGATCCGGGCGCTCCTTATGACGAGGTGCTCCGTCTTCATCGCCGATGTGGTAACTGAGAGGGTGTAGAGACCCACGGTGCCGCTAGCCAAGACGACAGAGAGGACGAGAAGGATCATCAGGGTTACGGACTGGGTTAGCCCCCTTTTTCTCCCTGGAAAACATGAAGGTTTCATGCATTATTGAACAGGTAATTAACCCCATATAAAACTGACAGAAAATGTAGATCGGATGTAAAGATCGTAACAAAAGACCTAAAGAAAGTTCAGGTGAGCATTGAGGGCCAGCGGTTGGAGGCGCAGCCGCAGCTCACGTCCCCTGTTTCCATGTGCCTGACCGCGTGAAGGAGGGCCTCGGCTGAGGGGAGACGCCAGTGGCTCTGGAACTCCCTGAAGGCCTCGGCCCCGGTCCACTCGGTTGAGACCAGCCCCTCGCCATAGTTGGAGACCAGCTCCAGGGCGGCGTAGCAGGCTCCGATCTCCCGGGCGAAGAAGACCTCGGGGACCAGGTTCATGGTGACCACGTCGATGCCCTGATTGGTGTACCTGAGGCGTATCTCCGAGGGAGATTCGAGGCGGGGCCCCTCCGCGACCCCCACAACTCCCCGGGGGAAAACCCTGGAGAAGCCGGCCTTCTTGGACCCCGCAACCAGGAGCATACTCAGGCGGGGGCAGAAGGGCTGATGGAGGCGGTAGGAGAAGTATTCAACGTCCTCCCCCTTCGCCTTTATCGCCCTGAAAAGTCTCTGCGCCCGCTTCGTAGTGTAGTCCACGAAGGCGTCGGGAACCACCACATCGGCGGGGTCGAGAAGAGGGTTCGTGGAGCCGCAGAGGGCGGTCCCGATGATCTTGGTGACCCCGGCCTTGAAGAGGACATAGAAGACCCGCTCCCCGGCGCTGTCGGGCTCGGTGTTCATGATGTCCCGAGTGATGCCGTGGAAGGGGACAAAAAGGAACTCATTGCCTCCGACGGAGGCATGGGTGAAGGGGGCGGTGGGACCGAAAGGGGTTTCGTAGACGACGCCTTCCTCGATGACCTCGACGCCGTCTAGGGCCCCCGGGAACCCGGAGCCGAGGATCGTCGAACCCCCTATCACGGCGATCCTGACTTGGGGAACGCTCATCTTGAATTCCCCTATCTGGGCCGGAGGATAATAAGAGTTGGTCGTGGAGGTTAGAGGAAAAGGATATCCCTCTTGGACTAGGAGAGGTCTCCATGGCAAAGGTATTGGTCAAGACGATAAGCCAAGAAGGACACTGTGCCGCGGGCCAGAGGGTGGGGGATGAGATCCTCTTCGACTGGGACAACCATGAGATTCAGGGAAAGATCTGCCTACACGCCCTCTACTCGGCGCTGCCGAAGATCTACGCCCTCGCTCACGGGGGCGATGTGGCCTTCGCGGTGGACGATGAGGGAAACAGGGTGGCCCGCCACGCGTGCCCGGACGGGTATAACCCAGTTATCTATGAGCTCAGGCTCATCTGAGTGTGAGGGCACCAAGCTCATAGATATAAACCCCGTCGGGCAGACTAGTTGCCGACAGACATGTACATCAATCCCACATTCACGGATATTTTGAGGGCGAAGAAAAGGATCGCCCCCTACCTCTCGAAGACGCCTCTACTCGAGTATCCCCTGCTCTCCGAGGCCCTTGGATTCAAAGCCTACGTGAAGCATGAGAACATCCAACCCACAGGGGCTTTCAAGATCAGGGGCGGCATCAACCTCATCAGCCAGCTCAGCCCCGAGGAGAGGAAGCGGGGAGTGATCACCGCCTCCACGGGAAACCACGGCCAATCGATAGCCCTCGCCTGCAAGATGTTCGGCGTGAAGGCCATCGTCTGCGTCCAAGAAGGGGCGAACCCCGTCAAGGTCGGGGGGATCAGGAGCTACGGAGCCAAGATCATCGAGGAGGGAAAAGACTTCGATGAGGCTCGGGAGAACGCCGAGCGCCTAGCAGAGGAGAAGGGGTACAGGTACGTTCACAGCGCCAACGAGCCGCTGCTCATCTCAGGAGTGGGCACCGCAGGCCTCGAGATCCTTGAGGACCTCCCGGACTTGGACGCGGTGATAGTCCCGGTGGGGGGAGGCTCCCAAGCCTCAGGGATATGCACCTGTTTCAAGACCGCCGCCCCGGACGTCGAGATCATCGCTGTCCAGTCCGCCCACGCCCCCAGCGTCTACAATAGCTGGAAGAGCGGGAAACTCGAGTCCACCGAGTCCGCGAAGACGATGGCTGATGGCCTCGCGACCCGGATCGCCTTCGAGCTCCCCGTCAACATAATGCGGGACCTCCTCGACGATTTCATCCTGGTCACCGATGAGGAACTCGAGGCCGCGATCAAACTCTACGTCGAGAAGGCCCACACCATCGCCGAGGGGGCCGGCGCGGCCTCCCTCGCAGCGGGGTTCAAGATCCGGGACAGGCTCCAGGGGAAGAAGGTGGCCCTCATCCTCAGCGGCGGGAATCTGCCGGCGGATGTGCTCAAGAGTATCTTGTGAGAAGGGAGATCATTGCTCGAAGACCTGGTGAAGAAAGGGGCCGAGGAGCTCCGCCTCAGGGACAAGGCCCTGGACAAGGTGATGGAGCGGGCCCGCAGGGCTAGGATTCTCTCCAAGCAGGCCATCCTCAGAATCCACTCCGGGAAGGAGGCGGAGGCTGGGAAACGGCTCGAGGAGGCATCCAGCCTCATATCCGAGATGGATGCGATCATCGAGGAGCATCCCGCGCTGGGGCGTTTCGACCAGGTCTCGGCCGCGAAGGAGGAGTTCTCCGAGGCCTCTATAGTTATGGGGCTCACGGAGTCAGGTGAGTTCCCCGATCCGGCCGCGTTGGGGGTGCCCATGACGTCGTACCTCATGGGGCTCGGGGATGTTCCGGGTGAGTTGAGGAGGCAGGCCCTCGACGCCCTCAGATTGGGGGACATCGAGACCGCTGAGGCCCGGCTCTCGACGATGGAGGAGATCTACCTGAGCCTGGTGACCATGGAGGAGGTGCCCCTGCTGAAGGGGCTGAGGCGGAAGCTGGATATCGCCCGGGGGGTCATCGAGAGGACCCGGAGCGAGGTGACCGCCGAGGCGGGGAGGAGGCGGCTCGGGGAGTCGGTGAGGAGGCTCACGGACCGGCTCGGAGACCCGTAGCCGGGAACCCGCATCTTTTTATTTCGGCGCCTCCGCTCTTTTTTCAGCTAGAAGGGAAGACTGAGATTATTGTGTACATCGACCTGAAAGGGTTCAGTGTCTCGCCGAGTCTAGCTGATTCTAGGAAAAAGGGAGTGAAGAAATTTGTCCAGTGAGCACCAGAAGGGCCTCCAGTTGTACGACACCCTCACGCGGTCCAAGAAGCCGTTCGAGCCATTAGAGCCGGGGAAGGTGAAGATGTACGTCTGTGGACCCACGGTCTACGGCGACCCCCATATCGGGAACTTCCGCACCTTCACAGCGGGGGATATCCTCCGCAGGTGGCTGGAGTACAGGGGTTTCGACGTCTTCCATGTGATGAATATAACAGACATCGACGACAAGACCATCCGGAACTCCGGGGAGGAGGGGGTGAGCCTCAAGGAATTCACCGAGAGGTACACCGAGTCGTTTCTCAGGGGGCTCGACCTAATGAACATCAAGAGGGCCCACGTCTATCCCAAAGCCACCGAGTACGCCCCCCAGATGGTGGATTTCGTGAAGGAGCTAGTGGATAAGGGGGTCGCCTATGTAGCGAAGGACGGGGTCTACTTCGACATCAACAAGTTCCCCGACTATGGGAAGCTCAGCAGGATGAACATCTCCAAAGTCGAGAAGACCGAGCGAATGACCGCGGACGAGTATGATAAGGAGACCGCGAACGATTTCGCCCTCTGGAAGATCGCGACCCCCGACGAGGTGAAGAGGGGCATCTACTACGAGTCCCCCTGGGGGAAGGGGCGCCCCGGGTGGCACATCGAGTGCAGCGTCATGAGCAGGAGCCTGTGCGGCGACACCCTGGACATCCACGCCGGCGGGGAGGACCTCGTGTTCCCCCACCACGAGAACGAGATCGCGCAGAGCGAGAGCCTCACCGGAAAAAAGTTCGTGAGGAACTGGCTCCACTCCCGGTTCCTCATGATCAACGGAAGGAAGATGTCCAAGAGCCTCGGGAACTACGTCAGCTTCGACGAGGTCCTCTCCAAGTACACCGCAGACGCCTTCCGATACTTCTACCTCAGCGTCCATTACAGGAGGCCCCTCGATTATACAGAGCAGGCCATGGAGGTGGCCCAGAACTCCGTGAACCGGTTGGAGAACACCCTGACCCTCATCGAGGACGCCCTCAGGAAGGGGGATAAACACCTCTCCTACGGGGAGAGGGAGGCAGAGTTCCTGAAGGCAGTTAAGGAGCATCGGTTTAGCTTCGAGGCCGCAATGGACGACGACCTTGACACCCACGGGGCCATCGACGCCCTCCACGCCCTCTCCGGGGCCATCAACGAGTACGTCTCGGGCCCCACCAACAAGGGCATCCTCATTAAAGGCGAGGCGGCGTACAGAGAACTCCTCGAAGCCCTGGGTCTCTTCGAGAAGAGGGGGGGAGGTAGCGAGGGCCTCTCCGATGAACTCATAGGGCTCATCGCGGGGGTCAGGGAGAGGCTCCGGGTGGAGAAAAACTACATAATGGCTGATGAGATCAGGGATCTCCTAAAAAAGGCAGGCGTGACCCTGACGGACACCAACGAAGGAACCAGTTGGAAGATCGATAGAGGCTGATCTTTCCGGCTCCCTATCCATAAAAAGGGGCGGCCCCTGAGATCTCAAGTGGTGGATCCCCGAGCAGAACCCCTAAAGCCGGCGGGGCACCCGTAACCAAGACCATGCGGGAGATAGTCGAGGAAATCCACCAGCTCGAGATACCGATGCGGCACAACCCCTTGGGGAAGACCTACTCCCATCTGCTCAGGTACGCTGGATCCCTCCTCGACTTTGGCATCCCAACAAAAGAGGATCTGGACGCATTTGAAGCTCGCCACGGGAGACGTTGTGAGGCGATCATCGCGGTGCTGAGAGGGAGCGCCGAGACGGTCTTCGAGATGTCGTCCGTCGTATCCTAGAATAGCAAGTCTTGGAATGAAATGGAATTCTTGACCAAGAGGAGGGTAACTGCTATGACCTACGCCCAGCTCATCTACCTTAGAAACCGTGGAAGGGTCGGGAAGAGGCTCCGTGGTGAAGTCCGGTTATAAGCGGCCGCCTAGGCTCTATCGCCAGACCTTGATGCCCCGCTCGTTGAGGTAGGTCGCGGCGAGGTCGGCGATGTCCGGGGTCCTGAAGGGGACCCGGAGTTCCTTGACCTGGATAATTATCTCCCGGTAGCTGATCTCGTCCACGTTCCTCTTGGTGATGTACTCGTCGAGGATGGTCTGGGCCACCGTCTCGGCCACCTGGAACTTGGGGCTAAGCAGCTGGTAGTGGAGCCTCAGGGATTTGGCCACCTCATCGTTGGAGGACCCCTCCAGCGCCCAGACGGTGGGGCGGGGGCCCCCCTTGGAGCTCTTAACCTTGGAGACCTTGAGCGCGGGGACCACGATGCCTATAGACCTGAGCCTCTTCAGCGCCCGGTAGGCGGTGGCTTCGGGGAGGCTGAGCTCGTTCTGGAGAACCCAAGCGGTGGCGGCCCCGTGGAGGCAGAAGTAGAGGAAAACCTCGGCCACTGCGGGGGAAGAGAAGACCTTCTCGGTGAAGGTGAGGAGCTCCTGGATGTTCTTGAGGGTGGTCGAGAGGTTGTTGTTCTCGTTCAGGAGCAAAAGCTGGCGGTAGACCTCGATGAATTTACCAAAGTTGCGCCCCCTCCCGCCCCGGGCTTCCGAGCGCTTTTTAACGCTCATGGTTCCATCTAGATCTAACATAACATCGAGCCCCGAACCCCAACCGATAAACTGGCCGAAGTCTTACGGCTTATCAACCTCTCGACAAGCTTATAAGATAACTTGTTAACATGTAAACAAGTAAACATTCTAGCATGTGGACGTGTTATCAAGGTGCCTCGTAAGACCGTCGCCATCCGTGGGCTCGACACAGATCTGTACCATGAGGTGTTCACCATGGCTAAGAAGGACGGCAAACGGGTTAGCGAGGTGATGAACCAGGCCCTCACAGACTTCCTCAATGGGGGCAACCTGAACGGCGCGACCAACGGAAACGGTGGAAAGAACCCCGGCGCATTCACCCTAAAGAACGACGGGGAGATCACCCTCTCCAAGAAGGACATCCTGAGCCTCGAAAAAGAGGTGGGCCCCTTCAGGATCGAGACCTCTGGGCGCCTCACCTTCGAGAAAGACCTCGACAAGAAGACCCTGAAAAGCATCGAGCGGATAGTGGTCCACGACGGGGTCGTCGAGGTCCCTCGGGCCCTTTACCCCCAGTTCCTTATTAAATCCGATATATACGGTAAGATCGAAAAGTATTGACCCCCGGGGATGGCCCGCTCCGCATTCTAGGAGTCGAGGACGGGAGCTTCGACGCCTTCAACAGGAAAGCCTCAGGCAGCACCATTCTCTGCGGAGTCCTCATGGAAAGGGACAGGATACTAAAAGTCTGTCACGTGGAGATCCGGGTCGACGGCCTCGACGCCACCGATAAGCTCCTTTCATTGATGCGGGGGATCGAGGTCGACGCCGTTATCCTCGGGGGAATCACTTTCGGGGGGTTCAATGTCATCGACCCACGGGTCATCCATGCCGAAACGGAGGTCCCTGTCATTGTCTACTCGGGGGTCAAGCCCGATAACGATGCGGTGCTGGCGGCCCTCAGGAAGCATTTCCCCGACTGGGAGAGGAGATGGGAGATAATCGCTGGGCTGGGGGAGATTCATAGCGCCCGGGTCTTCCGGGAAGACCCCGAGATCTACTTCGAGGTAATCGGATGCGACCCGGGATGGGCCAAAGGGGTTCTGAAGGACTCTGCGATGATCAGCCGGATCCCGGAGCCTGTCAGGGTGGCGGGGTTGGTGGCCCGGGGGCTCACCCAAGCTTATTGAAATCTATGGGCATCACCACGTGGGTCTGGAGGTCGACGATGGGGGCGACCCCGACCGTGGGTGTGAGGTTGACCCGCTTCTGGAAGGGGGTCTGATCCTGCCACGAGCCCGAAGCAATCAACGTTGTCCCCTTGTATTTTTTGGTTCCATGGATGTGGATGTGACCCATCTGGAATATGTCGGGGGTCGAGGAGATCACCAGGCGGTCCTCCCTCTCCGGGGCGATGGGAGTGGAGTTACCATAGGTAGGGGCGACGTGCCTGCAACGGAGAAGGAGCTCCATCCCCCCCACGGGATTCTGGAATTCGAGACCGGGAACCTGGCTCAATATCTCGTCCAGTGCCTTCCCATGGCTGATGAACGCCTCGACGCCGTGAAGCTGGAGGCGACTCGGGTTCCCGTAGAGGTGGATCCTGTCGTTCTCGTCCAAGACTTCGGCGTACTCCCGGGAGAGAGGCACTTGGGGGAGGCTCTTCCGGACCGCGTCGTGGTTGCCCGGGATGACGATGATCTCCACATAGTCGGGGAGCTCCTGGAGGAGCATCCCTGCGACCCTGTACTGCTCCCGGATATCGGTGATCTCGAGCTCCTTCATCTGGTTGGGGTAGACTCCGATGCCGTCCACGAGGTCCCCGGCGATCACCACGTATTTGACCCGGCCTGCGAGGTTCTTGGACTGCGGGGGGCCCAGCTCGAGGTTCATCCACCGGATGAAGCGGTCGAAGAGGTCCTTGTTGAAGTGGATGCTTCCGATGTGGGTGTCTGCGAGGAACGCGGCGCATAGGGGCACCTCGGATCTGTTTGGGGGTTTGCTGGGGATGTCGGGCCAGATGAAGTCTTTGACGACGAGGAGGTCCTGGCGGTACTTCACGGCGTCGACGCAGATGACCTGGTCCTGGAGGATGGAGAGTCCTTTCCGGACCACCTCGCTGTCCGTAGCCATCACCGTGATGGAGTCCTCCCGGTCCTCGATGTCCAGGAAGAGGCGGTGGCCCCGGGACCTCTTCGTGGTGACTATGCCGATGACCTTCATCTTGGCCTTGAGGGGCATCTTCAGGGCATTGTCAATGGAGACTGCGTCCCGGACGTCGATCCGTTGGCGGAGGATGCGCTCCACCTTCCTGAAGCGGCTCCTAAAGTATTCCAGATATCCTTGAATGTCCCCCTGGGGCTCCCCCGGAAGATTCTCGGGCAGCCGTATCATCGCGTCGTGCTCAGCTGCGAGAGGCTTGATCCGGGGGGTGCGGGAAGCGAAGTTGAGGGGATCGGGGCTGCTCTCCTCCTTCTCGCAGACGCTCTGGAGGAAGGCCCTGTCTAGAATCGTTATTTCGGGTGAGGCCTGAGAAGCTTCGGCAAGGGCCCCCTGGACACTGTCCCCGAGGCCCTCCCCGTCCAGAGTCTTGAGGTACTCGAACCCGTCTGCGCTTATCTGGTAACCTGCCTCGATGATCTTTCCGAGGGCCTCCCTCAGGTTCTCAGACACAGCAGCAGGCTCCGGAAGTTGATCGACGCGGAGCTGATTTAAATTATTTTAGCGAGCTTGCGGTAGTCCTCTCTGGGGGGACTCCAAGACTCGTAGATTATGGTTGTCTCATCCCCGGTTACGAATTTATGGATCTCGTTTGGCGGTACAACCCATGCGTGTCCGGGCTTCACCTCTAGGTCTTTCCCGCCCGAGGAGAGGACCCCTCCTCCCTCCAAACAGGTTCCTATCTGCTCATGTTCGTGGGAATGATCGGCAAAGACCGCGCCGGGCTGGGAGGTTATCCGGACAAGGGTCATCCTCTCTCCGTCGCCTAAGAGCTCCATCGTCGCGCCCTCCACCGGGCTGAGTTTAGGTGCTTTACCTATGCTCGTTGACTTCATGCACAATCAATACGGTTCCATCATGCATGGGTCTTAAGAATTGCGGGTGAGGGTCAGAGGTTGATCTCGTTCCGAGCCTGGTGGGTCTTAACGATCTCCACGATCTCTTTCCTGAGGTGATATCTGTAGGGCATGCTTCTGGTGTTCCTGTCGATGAAACCCCTGTCGAAGAGCTTCTTGAGGAGCCTCGCGGTGTGCTCCCGGGTCTTCTGGATCTTCTCCCGTATCTCCGGGACGGATCCCTCCCCCATCTCGTCGATAAGAGTGAGGACATCTAACTCCGTGGGGGTGAGCTGGCTCAGAACATCCCGCTGCTGGAGGGGGATCGGCGCATCTATGGGGACCGCCTGCACGAGGGGTACGGGCCTCTCAGAGAGCGCCTGGATCTCCTTCCTCATACCCTCGATAGCCTTCTCCGAGCCCTCGAACCTCTCGCTGAGGAGCTTCCTCTCGTCAACCCCCGACTTGGAGGCCTCGACAGCCATCCTAGAAGCCTCCCACGCCTGAGCAGCCACCCTGTGAGCGTCAGATGCGTCGCTTTCAAAACCCGATATCATAGCCATGAGTCTTGATATCTGTCTCGCGAATCCGTTGGTTATACCTCTCACGAGGTCTCTCGATTCCTCGTATTCTTCCTGGGCCTGGCTGATTTTCTTGTAATAGATGAAAGAGGCTATCGTGGTGACCGCGAAAAGCATCAGCGTTGCGAAGAATAGCTCCAAAGGATTCACGATCTGTGTCGTTAACATGCATAGCTCTGAGTGATGGAATATTTGATTGTTTTCGTTCCCAGCAAGTGAAAATAACTCGTAATAATAATAAAATAATGAAAAAAGTTATTTTTATTATATGAGAGAACTAACTTCACTAGATTTTTCCGAGTAATATTAGGTTATTTTCATTCATAGAAAATATCTTGGAAATTTCCTATGTTTAAAGCGATCATACCGTAAGTTTAACCCGTATATTTTTAGTTTACATAATTTAGAAAGTGTTCCGAATATCACATGTAATATGAATGTGATGGAGTGTGACATGCTTCACGTTACATGATATCACATCATTCAAACTGAAATCACAGACCTATTACCGATTTTAGTTATGGCTTGGGATATTTACAATTATTCGATTAATCCCCGATAATTATATGGTTTTATTGATTTTTAAACAGCTGTCTTAACTTATTATCCTTTATTTTAACCTATTTTATAATTTAAACTCTTATTATCTCTTTGTTTAATATTTCACACCTTTTTACTTCAATTTAATTGGTACAACTCAATTAGTTTAAAGAAATTAATAAGAAAATTAATAAAAATGGCCCGTGACATCACAGATTTATCACATATAAAATCACGAAATAATATTTGGTAAATATCGAATTTACGACTAAACTCTCACAGGACTAATTACCTAACATTAAAGTATACTCTAACCATATAAATGGGTAAATTAATCATATAATCATGTTTAATATTAGATTTTAAAGATATATACGGTCTTAATAAAGAATTAATCACATTTTTCTTGTTTATTGTGTATTTAAGGCATTCTTTAAGCTTTAAACTAATACTGTTTCTTCATAAACTTTCAAGTACAGAAAATGGAAAATCTTTATTTTTTACATCAATAAAAACAATCCATATGTGATTTCTTGTGATATCACACTTGTTTCAATTGCTTGGGTTCTGCTAAAGAACGTATTCCATTTGCTAATTCAGCTTCTAATCTTCTAATTCTAGACCGCGACTCGAGACTATCCTGATCCTGCATCAAGGATGAATACTCACTCAACTTTTCGGCCAAATTTTTATACTCCTCGAAAGGATAGGTGTCGTATATTCCGACATAACTGAGCAGTAATATCGTGTAAATGGACGAGATAATATTCCTTCTGGCTTGAGATAAAGTACGGCTAAATGAACCCCTACTGACCTTTTTAGACCGATAAATCGCTTTATTATCATAAGTAATGATATTATCGGACATATTATCTGTATAATAATCTATTAACAGGCTTTCATATTGTATTTTGGTTAAATTACTATTTTTTAATAAAATAGCCGTTATTTGGTCTTTAAATGAACGATTAACCATATTTTGAAGCTCATTATCCATTTTTTATACACCTATTTTTTTAACCGATTCAATTACTACATTAAGAGCTCTGTATACAAAAATGTATACGCAGAAAACAACCCTTAAAAACATGATTTACAGACATTAACCACTGTCACTTTCACCCTTTCATACAAAATAATGCCAAATATGTCCTTTTATTAACATTAATTTACAACAACATACACATCAGAACACTTTTACTTGCTCGAATTCAATGAAAAACCATGTTTAATATCGAGTCTCTCAGCTTGAACACTCTAGAAATCTCTTGTAAAATTACAGAGTTCATCTCAGAAGAAGTGAGAAAATCTGGCCTAAATGGCGCAATAGTTTCAGTAAGCGGGGGAATAGACTCTGCACTGACTCTTTCCCTCACAGCCAAGGCGCTGGGCTCCGAACGGGTACGGGCCGTCACTATGCCTGAGCGTGACATCACGCCGGAGAGTGATATCACGGACGTGATGCGTCTCACAGACCTGTATGATGTAACATGTGACATCGTAGAAATCACGCCGACGTTGGAGGCCCTGAGCGAAGCACTCCCACTCTACGATCCGTCTGACCGGCTGGCCACGGGGAACATCAGACCCAGGATCCGGATGATGGTTTCATACCATTACGCCAACGCCCTTAACATGCTGGTGCTGGGGAGCTCGAACAAGACGGAGTTGCTGACGGGTTACTTCACAAAATACGGGGACGGAGGCGTTGACCTGCTGCCCCTGGGGGATCTCTACAAGTGCCAGGTGAGGCAACTAGCCTGTTACATGGGTGTCCCGCAGGAGATAATCGATAAGACGCCCACTGCGGGGCTCTGGCCGGGGCAGTCCGACGAAGGGGAGTTGGGTGCCTCCTACGATGTCATCGACTTGATCTTGTGGGGTCGTGAGAAGGGGTTTTCAGCGCAGGATATCGCATCTGGAGTAGATGCGGATATAGGCATCGTGGAGAGCATTCTCACCAGAGTCGAGAGAACCGAGCACAAGAGGCGTCTCCCGCTACTCTTAAGACTAGGTTCCCTTACCTGATGATTGAAAACCTCAGTGGTGAATGTGGAATGGGGCGTAGAAGGAAACAAGTTGTAAAGATCGTTAGGAGGACCCTGCCGGAGCTGTACCTATGCCCCCGGTGCGGCAAGAACACCGTGAAGGCGAGCATAAACAAGTCTACGAGCATGGCTACGGTGATCTGCAGCAGCTGCAGCCTCAGATCCAGTTTCGCTGCCAAGAGCAACATGGTTTCCGTGGATGCCTACTGCATATTCGTGGACCATTTTTACAGCCAAGGGAACCCGGAGGAAACGGCGGTTGCCTGATTCCATAGAGGAGCAAATCAAGGAAGCGATAAAAGAGAGGGGGGCCCTCCACATGACCCTGCTGGACCCCCAGAAGATAGGCTCGAAGAGAAGCGCCGAGATCGCCTCGGAGGCGGAGAAGGGGGGGACCTTCGCGATTATGGTGGGGGGATCGACCCTCGCTTCCAAGAACGACCTCGATGTGGGCGTCCAGAAGATCAAAGCCCTCGTCGACATCCCCGTGATTCTCTTTCCCAACGACATCGCGGGGGTGAGCAAGTACGCTGACGCTATCTGGTTCATGTCTCTCCTCAACTCCCGGCTCACCTACTACGTGATAGACGCCCAGGCGATGGCGGCGTACACCGTGAAGAGCTATGGGTTGGAGGCGATACCCCTGGGATACATCATCATAGGCTCCGGCGGCACCGTGGGTTACGTGGGTCAAGCCAGGGGCATACCCTACGACCGCCCCGAGCTGGCGACAGCATACGCGCTCGCTTCCCAGATGCTGGGGACCCGCTTCATCTACTTGGAGGCTGGATCGGGAGCCAAGGCCCCCGTTCCTCCGGAGATGATAAAGGTCGTGAAGCGCGAGCTGAGCGTACCCCTTATCGTGGGGGGCGGAATCAGGAATGGATCTTCGGCGAAGGCCGCCGTCGAGGCGGGCGCGGATATCGTCGTGACGGGGAACCTCGTCGAGGGGACGGGGCGGGTCAGGGAAAGCATAAACGAGATCGTGACTAGTATAGAGGGTAGGTGATTATCTGACCTCATTCGAGAGCTTCTTCAGCGCCCTCAAGAAGGCCCTCATGAAGCCCAGGCTCTACGACATCTGGCCCGACTTTGAGCCCGTCTACGACGAGAACGAATACTCTTGGACCACCCTCAGGGGGTTAGGGGACACACTCCTCCTCAACTGCGGGGCTTGCGACGGCCCCTCGGACGTGCGCCACGCGCGCTGCGAAGAGTGCGTCAAGAAGAGGAGCGGGATCGCATCCGAGGCCTACATATCCTCGACTGGCCGTGATCTCGAGAAGTGGCCTACCGTCATGCTCTGCAGGATCCACAGTCCTGACTAGCGGAGAATCAGCTTTGAACAGACTTCCGATGTCCCCCGAGTACGAGGAGTACTTCAAATCCCTAGAGGACGGGCTCAACGAGCTCTACGAGGTAGCCCGCCGCGCAAAACAGAAAGGCCTCGACCCGAGCCTAGAGCCCGAGCCCCAGATCACCCATGACATCGCCGAGCGCGTCGAGAAGCTCATCGGCCCCCCGGGGATCGGGGACCGGATGCGGGAACTCGAGGGGATGGACCGCCGGGCCATGGCGTTCCAGGTCGCCGGGGAGATCGTGGAGGGGCGCTTCGGGGAGCTCGAGACCGTGGAGGCGGCCGACCAGGCCATCAGGACGGCCCTCGCCATCGTGACCGAGGGAGTCACCGTCGCCCCCATTCAGGGCATCCCCGAGATCAAGATCAAGAAGAACCTCGACAACACGAGCTACCTCGCGGTCTACTTTGCGGGGCCCATCCGGCCAGCGGGAGGCACAGCCCAAGCCCTCACCTTAGTTGTCGCAGACTATGTGAGACGGAAGCTGGGCCTCGACAGGTTCCGGCCCTCCGACGAGGCGGTAGGCCGGTTCATCGAGGAGGTGGACCTCTACCAGCAGAAGGTGAGGCGGTTCCAGTACCACGTCACCGACGCCGATCTGGATCTCGCGCTCAGGAGCCTCCCCGTGGAGGCGACCGGGGTCTCCACCGATCAATTTGATGTCTCCAACTACAGGGACATCCCCGGGATCGAGACGAACCGTCTCAGAGGCGGGGCACTAATAGTCGTCGTCGACGGGGTGGTGGGGCGGGCCCGGAAGCTGCTGGGGATCTGCGAGGCTCTGGAGTTGGAGGGCTGGGGCTGGCTTTCCAACCTTGGGAACAAGGCCGCCGAGAACGACGGGAAGAAGGAGCCGACGGCCAGCTTCATGGAGGAGATCATCGTGGGCCGACCCGTCTTCTCCTTCCCCCACAGAATCGGGGGCTTCAGGCTCAGGTACGGTCGTGCCAGGACCACGGGCCTCGCCGCCGTGGGGATTCACCCCGCAACGATGATCATTCTCAACAGGTTCCTATGCACCGGGGTCCAGCTCCGTATTGAGCTTCCCGGGAAGTCGGCGGCTATTACCCCCGTGGACTCCATCGAGCCCCCCGTCGTCAAGCTCAAGGACGGCTCTGTGCTCCGCGTAGAGACCGTGGGGGAAGCGGACAGGCTTCTGGAAAGGGTCGAGGAGATCCTCTTCCTCGGGGACGTTCTCGTCAACGTCGGAGACTTTCTCCAGAACAACAAGAAGCTCCTCAGGGCAGGCTACGACGAGAATCAATGGCTCCACGACCTGAGGAGGGTCAACGGCGAGAGCGGCCCATTTAACACGATCAGTCCCGAGAGGCTCAACGATTTAATGGCGAGCAAGGATGCGATACCCAGCCTCACCGAAGCCCTCACCCTGACGGAGTTCGGCGTACCCCTCCACCCGAGGTATACCTATACGTGGGGCGCCGTGACCCGGGATGAACTGATTAGGCTCCGTCAGGCTCTTGCGGAGTCGTGGCCATCTCAAGGGCCCTATGATGTTCAGCTGGAGCCAGAAGTGAAGAGAGTCCTCGAGTTGCTTCTGGTCCCCCACGACTATTCGGAGGGAAAGGTGGTTCTCGATGAGGTCGCTCCGATTCTGGAAAGGATGCTCGGGCTGAATGATCCAGACAAGGAGATAATCCAAGGGACGCCCCTGGAGATCGTCAGGAGCCTTTCAGGCATCGACGTCAGAGAGAAGGCTCCCGTCCACGTGGGTGCCCGGATGGGGCGCCCCGAGAAGGCGAAGGAGAGGAAAATGTCCCCCTACGTCCACGGCCTCTTCCCCATCGGGAACGCAGGGGGCCCCCAGAGGAACATCCTAAAAACCAAGAGGGGGCGGACCACCTCGGTCCAGATATCAGACAGGTACTGCTCCCAATGCGGAACCCTGTGTTACGGGGTCTGTTGCCACGTGTGCGGGGAGGAAACGGTCACCCGCAACAGATGCCCCCGGTGCGGGAGGGTGGTTGACACAAGGGTCTGCCCCGTCTGCAAGGTGGAGACCAACGGTAGCCACACAGTGGATTTAGACCTGAGGAACCTCTTCGACCAGGCTTGGAAAAGGATTGGCGCCCAGCTGGGGGACCAGCTCCCGGCGCGATTCAAATGCGTAAAAGGGCTCATGAGCAAGAACAAGACGGCTGAGCCCCTCGAGAAGGGCCTCCTTAGAGCCCGGTACGACCTCTCGGTCTTCAAGGACGGCACACTGAGGTACGACCTCACCGACGTCCCCCTAACCCACTTCACCCCGGCGGAGGTCGGGGGCGACGTTGAGCGGCTCCGGGAGCTAGGCTACCCCCACGACATGCACGGAGAGCCTCTGGAGTCCCCGGATCAGATGCTGGAGCTCAAGGTCCAGGACATCGTCCTCCCGGAGGACTGCGGCGACTACCTCGTCAAGGCCTCGATGTTTATCGATGACCTCCTCACCAAATTCTACGAGGTGAAGCCCTACTACCAGATCAAGGAGCGGGGCCAGGTCGTGGGTCAGCTCATCCAGGGCCTCGCCCCCCACACCAGCGCCACCATCATAGGTCGGGTCATCGGATACACCACGACCCGGGTCTGCTACGCCCACCCCCTGTGGCACGCGGCGAAGCGGCGCAACTGCGACGGGGACGAGGACGGCATCATGCTGGCTCTGGATCCTCTCCTCAACTTCAGCCGGGAGTTCCTCCCGGAGCAGAGCGGGGGCCTCATGGATGCCCCCCTCTACGTCATCCCCGTGCTGAACCCCAGCGAGGTGGACAAGGAAGCCCACAACGTCGACGTGGTCTCCGCGTATCCCCCCGAGTTCTACGAGCTCTGCGAGAAGGGCGCGAGCCCCGGGGAGTACGGCGCCATCATCGAGACCATCGGAGACCGGCTGGGGTCCCCGGGCCAGTTTCAGGACATGGGCTACACCGAGGGCTGCACCGACATCAACTTTGGGGCCTACCTCGGGGCCTACAACACCCTGAAGACGATGCTGGATAAACTGGAGAGCCAGCTGGAGCTCAGCGAGAAGATCCGGGCGGTGGACGCGGAGACCGTCGCGCTAAAGGTGATCACCAGCCACTTCATGAAGGACATCTTCGGGAACCTCAGGGCCTTCACGAGCCAAAAGTTCCGCTGCATGGGGTGCAACCGCAAGTACCGGAGGATCCCCCTCAAAGGCGTCTGCCTCCGCTGCGGCGGCAAGCTGAGCCTCACCGTCTACAAGGGGGGCATCCAGAAATACGTTTCCCCTGCCTTGGGCCTCGTCGAACGGTTCGACCTGGATAGCTACTACAGGGACCGGCTGGGCCTCGTAAGGGCGGAGCTCCGGTCCATCTTCCAGGAGGAAGAGGAAGTCGAGGAGCAGTTGGACAAGCAGATCAGCCTCACGGATTTCATGAGAGACTGAACGCAGCCTGAACCAAACCTTTTTCACCTAGCCCCCCATCAAGAAAAGGGAGCATAAAATGAGCAGGAAGAAAAAAGAGAACGCCCCCTCCATGCCAGCCTCCAGCGCCGGGCTGATGCGTTTCTTCCAGGACGAGGCCTACGGCGTAAAGATCAGGCCCGAGTTCGTGCTCGGGGGAGCAATTTTACTCGTCCTCAGCGTCATTGCGGCCCACGTATTTCTCTGAGCCGCTGAAAACGCTCTCATTCACAGATGCCTGAAAGTAAATTTGAAAGATTAGAGCCTACCATTTTAATCTAGGGTGGGGTAGGACGTCGGGGAAGGACACCTCTGAACGCATAGTGGACTACTACTCTCTCCTCTTCACTTTTCCCTCCCGTGTCACCCTTATCTCCGCTACTCTGATGATTTCAGGCACAGGCGGCCTCGTTGCATCGACCATTGATGGGGGCATGAACCCTTTGACTGGGCTCACCCTGGGATTGCTGGGTGTAGCGTTACCCTTGATGGCTGCGGACCTCGTCACGATCCCCTTGCTCCGCGGGGAGCCTCTCATGAATCACCGGCGGTTCACGATCCTCACTTTCGTCGCGAGCATCGGCTATTCTTTTTTCCTCCTCTCTTCCACTCTGATAGGCGTCCCTCCTCTCATGGATGATAGATTGATGGGAGGATTCCTGATCGCCTCAGGGATCACGACGTTTCTACGGCTTCTGAGTCTCCGAGTCTTCGTCAAGGAAAAATTTTGGCGGGTCTACACGGCTGGGCTTCTCCAGCCTTCTATGTGTCTGGCGGGGGCATTTATTTTCCTCAACCGGGGCTACGGCTCGATCTGGTTCGTGGGCGCTACCCTGCTGGTCAACGTCGTCGGGGTGGAGGCGCTCCTCTGGGTCATGGGGCTCTGGAGGGAGGTCGAGGGAATTAAGCTTCTGCCCCTCTTCAGGGCGTTGATCCTCTCGTGGGCCGAGGGGATGAGCCGACCCCTCGAAGAGGAGATATCCACTCTCGGACAGGAGAAAGATCTCTCGGTGGATACCCTCATTTTTAGAGGAGAGGGCGGGGAGCCCCTCGGGGCCTTCATAGTTCCCTACATCCATCCGGGCCCCTTCGGGAACGTGGGGAGCAGCGCCCTCCCCGAGGTCCTGGCGAGGAGCACAGGGAACTATCTAGGATGCGAGGCCATGGTCGCCCACGGGGTCTCGACCCACAGGCTGGACCTGACGCGGAGCGACGACAACACCCTCATCGCCGAGCGGGTTCTAGGGGGTATCCCCCGGAGCCCCGTGGTCAAGGAGTCCTCCCTCCTGGTATGGGTCGAGAGAGGCGGGGTCGGAGCGACATGCCAAGTCTTCGGGGACGTAGCCCTCATCACCCTCACCCTTGCCCCCCTCAGCTACGACGACCTCCCCGAGCGGATACTCAACGAGATCCAGGAAGCCGCATCTAGGATGGGCCTGAGGGCCACCGTCGTCGACTGCCACAACAGCATCGACCTCGTGAAGGGGCTTGACGACTATGACGAAACGAGAATCATCGACGCGGCGAGGGAGGCTCTAGAGACTGCGGATGCCTCTCCGCGGCGGCGTTTTGAGGCTGCCGTCGCCAGGCGGGTGCCGTGGGAGTGGGGGCTTGACGAGGGAATGGGCCCCATGGGGTTCTCCGTCCTGGCGATGCGGGTCGAGGGAGGAGGCGTGTATGCCCGTGTCGTGGTGGACGGCAACAACATGGTCCCCGGCCTGAGGGAGAGGCTCATCGGGGCGTTGGAGGACCTGGGTTTCGAAGGGGCCGAGGTGATGACCTCGGACATCCACACTGTCAACGGGATTGGGGCCACACGGGCGGGGTACTCCCCCGTAGGGGAGCGCATGGAATGGGGCAGGATAGTCGAGTACGTCGTGGATGCGGCTGAAGAGGCAGCCTCCAACCTCCAGCCAGCCGGAGTACTAGCCTACAGGACAGTGGTTCCGGGGCTCACGGTTCTGGGAGAAGGGGGCTTGGATACCCTCCGACGAGTCTTGGAGTCTGGGTTCAGCCTCTTCATGAGGGCGGGTTTGTTTATTGGCGTCGCCTGTTTCCTCGCATCCGTGGCCATTGCGTACCTTTTCGGGGCCCCGTCGCCTATGTAGCGTTTTAATAAGGGAGTGATTAATAGAAAGAAAGAAATGAATCAACCCCAGCCCCATACCTCCATGGACTTCGTGGTCGTCGGGCTCAAGCCCGAGATGAACTACGTCGTGGCATGCATGACATTGTTCAACGCGGGGATGGATCAGGTCATGGTGAGGGCGAGGGGGAGGCACATCAGCAAGACCGTGGACATAATCAACATGCTCCGCAGCGTCTTCTTGAAAGATCTCGTGGTCGACGGGATCGAGATAGGCACGGATACTCACTTTAGCCCCGAGGGGAAGGAGCTGTTCGTTTCCACCATAGAGATACGGATATCCAACCCCTAACTGATGACTGATTTTTTATATGGATATCTCACAGCTTCTTAATCGAGTGTGACCATGGGTTATCCAAAGATAGTAGTAAAGCCGCCGGGCCCCAAGGCCCGGGAGATCGTGGAGAGAGACCACGCCATCATCTCCCCGAGTTTCGGGAGGGCTTACCCCCTCGTCATCAAGTCTGGGAAGGGCTGCATCATCACCGACGTGGACGGGAACGAGTATATCGACCTCAACGCCGGCCTCGCGGTCTGCAACGTGGGCCACAGCCATCCCCGGGTCGTCCAGGCCATCAAGGATCAGGCTGACAGGTTCATCCACTACAGCTACACCGACTTTTACTACGAGAACTATGTCGACCTGGGGGAGACGCTGCACGACCTGGTTCCCGGGGACTTTGAGAAGAAATTCTTCTACGGGAACAGCGGCGCCGAGTCGGTGGAGGCCGCGATCAAGCTGAGCCGCTGGCATTCCAGGAGGCAGGGCATCCTCGCCTACATCGGGGCGTTCCACGGCCGGACCTTGGGCGCGGTGAGCCTCACGGCGAGCAAGCCCGCTCAGAGACGCTACTTCGCGCCGCTGCTGCCCGGGGTCGAGCACATCTTCTACCCGTACTGCTATCGGTGCCCCTTCAACCTGGAGTACCCCGACTGCGGATACAGGTGCGTCACCTACATAGACGACTATCTGTTCCACAAGTTCGTGCCCCCCGAGGATGTAGCGATGGTCTTCGTGGAGCCCATCCAGGGGGAGGGGGGCTACGTCGTCCCTCCTGATGGATACTTCAAGTCTCTCAGGTCGCTCTGCGACGAGCACGGGATACTGATAGCCGCCGACGAGGTCCAGTCGGGGCTCGGGAGGACGGGCAAGTGGTTCGCCTCCGAGCACTTCGACCTGGTCCCGGACATAGTCTGCATGGCGAAGGGGATCGCAGCGGGGCTTCCCCTGGGGGTGACCGCTTCCCGAGCGGACCTCATGGACTGGACCCCGGGGAGCCACGCGAGCACCTTCGGAGGGAACCCCGTCTCCGCCTCGGCGGCGATAGAGGTCATCAAGATCATCAAGGAGGAGAGGCTCCTCGAGAACGCCGAGAAGGTGGGGGGCCACCTCATCAAGAGGCTGCGGGAGATGCAGGACACCCACCCTATGATAGGGGACGTCCGGGGGAGGGGCCTCATGGTGGGGGTAGAACTCGTCAAGGACAGGGACTCTAAGGAGCCGGCGAAGGAGGAGACCGAGGAGGTGATGATGCGCTGCTTCGAGAAGGGGGCCGCCCTGGTGAACTGCGGTGTCTCGGTGATCCGGTGGATGCCTCCTCTGCTCATCACCGAGGAGCTGATCGACAGCGCCCTCGAGATCTTCGACGGTGTCCTCGGCGAGGTCGAGAAGAAGCTCTGACCTTTTCCCCTATTTTTTCTCCACGACGATCCGGGTGAACATCCCGGAGCTCACCTGCATCAGCCCGTCGTAGGGCTCACGGATGTTGCAGTTCTCTATCCGGACCCGGGTCCCCCCGGATAGCCCCTCGACCTGGTTCACCAGTTCCCTCCAGAAGGAGACCCTTGCCTCCCCTGTGCCGTCGTCGATGCGGAAGGATGCAACGGTGGTGGGGCCCCTTGCGGTCTCCACCTCCCTCACCTCGGGGGGCTCCAAGACGGTGCCCCGGACGTGGATGTTGGTCTGCCCCTCCCTGAGGTCCCTGAGGGCGACGATCTTCGCCTCGACGCTGGACTCCCCGACCTCGATGTCCTCGGGGTTGATCTTGAGACTACCGCTCTGGCCTACGTTTAGGCCTACGTCTCCGAGGCTGAGGCGGGTGTAGCCGTTCTCCACGGCGATGACTGTGCCGGGCTCCATGTCATCGACCATCTCGACGTCGTCGTCCCAGAGGCTGAGCCTCACGGTTCCGGTCTCGTCCTCGAGGAGGACCGAGACGACTCTGCCGGTGTCCCCATCCCGTCTGGTGAACTCTCGCATGGACCCGATGTTGGAGACCCGGCCGGCGACGTTGACGCCGCTCATCCCCGTCCTGAGGTTCCCTATCTTGGTCCACTTGGGGACGGGCTGCACGGGTCTCGCCCCCACCTCCAGGACCTCGATGATGGTACCGTAGTTGCTGTGGACCTCGAGGCTCCTGTCCTGCCGTTCCCGGGCGTTCCCCCCTGTGACCCTGATCTTGGTGCCGGGCTCCAGCTCCTTTACCTCGTCCACCTTGTCGTCCCAGAGGACCAGGTTTATCCTGCCCCCGCCCTCCTCGAGGCTGACCCGGGTCACCCGCCCCTCGGAGCCGTCCTGTCTGTTGAAGGTGGAGACCGGGGATTTGTCCACGATGACTCCGACGAGGTTCACCGTGCCCGGTTTGAATATCTCGGCGGGGGTCTTGTAGAAGCTCTCTAGGCCCGGGTAGTCGTCCTCGACGGCGTCCAGGGGCTCCATGTAGATCTGTCCCCGGTTCCCGACGTTGACTTGGATCTCTCCCCGGCGCTCCCGGCTGTATCCGTGGAGGACCCGGACGATCTTCCCCGGGGTCACCTTGCTCGCGGCTACCTGGTCCGCCTTGTCGTCCCAGAAGACGACGGTCACCGAGCCCGTGGAGTCCCCCAGGAGCATGTTGAGGACCTTTCCCTCCCTCCCGTCTTTGCGGGTGAATGTGTGGGGCGGGGAGATGAAGATCACCCTGGCCGTGATGGAGACGTCGCTGAGCCCCGTGGTGAGGTCCCCTATCTTCACCTTCGCCTCTATTCGCTCCCCGGCGCCGTCGAGGCCCAGGTTCGAGGCGACGAGGTGAGCCGCGGCCTCCTCGGTGAGGAGCCCCGCAGCCTTCGCCCGTTCCTCGTCGATGAGTTTCTCCACGGCCTCCTTGGTGAGGTTGGGCCTCAGGGCCATTATCCGTTTGATGATCTCCTCGATGCTCGACAATGCGACACCCATGGTATCATTGCGCAATTTCAACATAAAAATTGCTGCGCTACTCTTCAGCCTTCTGGGTGAAGAGGTGGAGGAATCCCAGCCCCAGGGTGATCACGGCCAGGAGTATCGACATCTGCTGCAGGAGATTGAAGAAGGCCATGGAGGTCATGATTCGAAGAGATCACAACGGGGCCGATATTTAAGCTGTCACCTACTGGGGCTGATCCGCGGAGAGGCGACGCCACTCCGCCATGAGGGGCTCATAGAACTCGTCTCCCTCACTGATCTCATCGTACCCCTCAAGGGCATCCGCGAGCCTCTGCCCCATGAGGTGATAGCAGAGCCCCGCCTCCCCGTCCACGACCCTGAAGTAAAAGTCGCTGCAGTCGCAGTACCCCGACTCAGGGAGCACCTGGTACTCGCTCTCCCGACCCACGACGATCCAGACCACCCGCCCCGAGGGCTCGAAGACATATTTCTTCACCCGGCGCTGCCCCACTAGCCGCCAGGCCTTATCGAAGCGGTCCCCTAGGCTCGATCTGAGGCGAGCCCACTGGGCCTGGGTGAGTGTGGGGTTAGATCTGAGCTCGTCGCAGATCTGCTCCAGGACCCGCCGCTCCTCGGTGATCGCCGTTTGGAACCCCCGGGAATAGCTGAGCGCCCCCACTTACAGCTTTTATGCCCCGGAGCCGGGTTTAAATTGGGGCTCGCGGGATATTGAGCGGGGGATCAGGGTGTTCAGGCTTCTCACTCCTTGGCCGGCGATGCTCGTCGAGGCCGGGGAACGGATCCTCTTGGCCACAGATTTTCACCTGGGCATCGAGTACGAGCTCGCCAAGATGGGCATCAGCATCCCCTACCAGACCGACCGCTTCCTCGGGGAGTTCATGGACCTGGTCCGGGAGCATAGGCCCGACAGGGTCGTCATCCTCGGAGATCTGAAGCACGGGGTCCCCATCACCAGCTTCCAGGAGAAGAGGGAGATCCCCCGGTTCTTCAGAACCCTCCTCGACGAGGTGGAGCACGTCGACCTGGTCCGGGGCAACCACGACGCAAACATCCAGAACCTCGCCCCCGAGGAGGTGGAGATCCACCCCAGCCGGGGCGCCCTCTTCGGCGAAGGCTACCGGGTCGCAGCCCTCCACGGCCACGCCTGGCCCTATCCACGGCTCCTCGCAGCGGATCTCATCGTTATGGGGCACAATCACCCCGCGGTCCAACTCAATACGCCCCTGGGCGTGCGGATCACGCGGAGGGCCTGGGTCAGGGGGCGCCTGGATCCTGTGAGGCTCGCTGAGGCCCTCATGGGGTTCGAGAAAGTGAAGGCGGGGGAGGATCCTTTGGCCACGTTCGAGGCGGCGTTCGACACGGTTATCCGGCCCCCTCAGATGGTGATAATGCCCACCTTCAACGACCTCCTGGGGGGGCTCCCCGTCAACGCGGAGACGCCGAAGAGCCTCCTGGGCCCCCTCTTCAGGTCGGGGGCCGTCGACGTGGAGGACTTCGACGTCTACCTGCTGGACGGTGCGTTCCTCGGGAAGATCTCGTTCCTCCGGACCCTGATCACAGATCCCACCAGCATGAATTAGACGAGGGCCTCGTCGAGCCGCGGATCTAGCAGAACCTCATGGCACAGGTGGCATCTGCTCACGAATCCTTCTCTCCAACTGATTCCCAGAGAATCGGCGAGGCTAGACGGTCCCTGTTCTGAGAGGATCTTGAACAGAGGCCGCTCACATGCATCATCCAACAGCCGCCGAATCCCCGTCTCAACGACGCTCCCCAGACGGCCTCTCTCTAGGAGGCTGGCGGCGGAGCAGCAGGCGAGGAGCTCTCCCTCTGGATCGATCCCGATGTCTCGGAGGACGAGGCGGCATGGCCCCTCGGTTTGGCTCTCCCCGATCAGCCACCTGTCTCGAGGAAGCGCGGCTCCCCTGCCCACGGGGATGAACCCCGTCTCGACTGCGATAGCGGAAAGCCCCTCTGTGGATTCTCCCTCTCCCAAGGTCCCTATCTCATCGGGTCCCAAACGGTTGATTATCTCCGCTAGCCTGAGGCTGCCGCCTGCCTGGGCCGCGCTCATTATGACCGTCTTGAGCCCGAGGCTCTTGGCGGCCTCGAAGCAGTTCCGGACATTCTCGAAGGGTACAAATTCCTGGTGGAAGTCGTCGGCGCTGATATTCACGACGTCGAGCCCCGACGCCTTTAGTGTTTTCAGGTTCTCCTCCGTTTTCTCCGGTGTCTCCGCCCAGGAGCAGTTGGTGACGCACTCCGTCCGGAGCCCCTTGGCGGAGGCGTAGACTACGAGCTCGTTCAGGAGCCCGGGGAGGAGGAAGGGCTCCCCGCCGGTGAAGCTGATCCACTCCACCGTGGGGATGCGGGAGGCCTGGTCGATGTAACGTCGCGCCTCGTCGAGAGACATCTCGGCGCCGTCTGAGATTTGTCCGAGCCAGCAGTGGGCGCAGGCGATGTCGCACCTCTCGGTGAGGAGGAGACCTAACCTGAACGGACCATTCATCTCCGTCGACTCTCCCGCGTGCTGCTATCAGATGGTGAGGAGCCTGAGCCTCTCTAGGGTCCCCCTGATGAGCTCGCTGGCCTGGTAGAAACCGTCCTCCACCGCGTTCCTCTGCCTAATCAGCTTGGTCCTGAGGAACCCGAACTCGGGCGTCTCCGGGTCCATCCCCGCCAACCGGGTGATCTCGGCGATCCGGGGGAAGGGGGTGGCCCCGAAGGTCTCCATGGAGACCTGCTCAGTGGGCCCCGCGTCGCTGTGCGCGACGGTGTTGATGTGGCGGGAGACCCATAGGAGGCAGTGGTTGAGCTCCTGCCTGAGGGGCTCCGAGGGATTCCCCTTCTTGGGGATGGACTTCACCATGTCCTCGAGTTCCCTGGCGAGGTCCCTGAACTCCTCGGCCCGGGCAAGGACGGGGTCGAGATTGAACTGATCCCTGACGCCGTCAGCCTTCGTCTGGTATTCCTTGAGTATTTTGAGGATGTGCTCTGAGTAGGTAGAGAAGTTGAGGGGGAGGACGGGGCAGTTGATCATCTTGAAGATGTAGTTGAGCTCCACCCTGACGTCCATCTTCAGGACTTCGATGTCCCCGTGCTCCATGGACGCGTGGGGAGTGTGCCACCACCAGCCCCCGCCGGAGTAGTTGACGTGGGGGTCGTAGTCCTCAGGGGGCCTCGAGGACGTGAGGCTGGTGTGAGGGACCCCGGTGCCCCAGAAGCTTCCGTCCCCCGCCCTCGTCGGCCACCGGAGGCTCTCGACATCGATCCCCGTGGCGGATTTGATGCTGTCCAAGGCGGCCTCCAGGACCTCGCTGATGGGGGCGGCCCTGAATGTGTTGGCCCCCTTGGCCCCGGGGGAGTCGATGTTGTAGCTCGCGACGCAGTTGTACCTGAGGTCGTGCCAGAAGTGGTCGTTGAAGTAGGTGGATCCCGCGTATCGGCCGATCTCGTGGGCGCTCCAGAACGCGATGCGGACGCTTCGGCGGAGCCTCTCCCTGTTCATCTGGAGTATCCGGGCGAGCTCCAGGACGGCGACGTCCCCGCTGGCGTTGTCCACGACCCCGGGGCTGAAGGGTGGGGTGTCTACGTGGGCGTTCACGAGGATGAACCTCTCAGGCTCCACCTCCCCCCTGATCTCGGCCACGAGGAGCCCCACATCCCTCCACCCCGTCTCGACCACCGAGGTGACCCGGGCCCTGACCCCGCCCTGCTTCACGAGCCCCCTGATGGAGTCGCCGTCCCTGTTTGTGAGGTGGACGATGGCGGGGATGGTCTGGACCTTGGCGATGTTGTCGCTGGTGGGGTTTCCGGAGACGCTAAAATCCGCCCTCTGGTGGACGACGTCGGGCTTGTAGCTGTCCTGCTCGATGACGATGAGCCCCTTGATCCCCCTCTCCTGGAGGCGGAGGAGGAGGCCGGCCCTGAGCCCCATCCAGTCCCCGGTGGTCTGCTGCTCGCAGAGCACTATCTTGTCCTTGCACGCGGCCCTCCCGAGGTCCTCGGGGGCGATGTAGATGACCTCCCCCTCGATCCCCTCGGGGCCGGTGGTGCCCACCTGGCGGTAGGGGGTGCACTTGAGCTCCATCTCCAGGGGCTGGAGGATCTCAAGCTTCGCGTACTTGGGGTCGCTGATGTACGCGTCGTAGCGGAGCATCTCGGGCTCCAAGCCGTACTCCTCGAGCTTGGCCTTGAGGAACCGGAAGGCCTCCTCCTCTTCCTCGCTCCCGGAGTGGATGGGGGTGAGCTCCATGAAGGCCTCCCAGTTGGCCTGCATCTCCTCCTTGGAGATCATGGCTTCCATATCCTTGAGGAGCTCCCGATCCTCCTCGGTGAGCCAGATCATACTAATTCAGTAGAGAATTTGGGAGGAAGAGGGTTTAACGGTTGCGCGCCCATGAGACGGTGCGTTTACTGTTTTGGTCGCAATCGTTAATGCCTCCCCTGCCTTAATCTCGCCCATGAGAGAGCTCGACCTGATTCACGGCCGATTCAACCAGACCTTCAAACTGGAGCACGCATTCGGCAACTCGGCCACCCACAGGGCGTGGCACGGCCCCTCCCTTATGTGGGCCTTGGAGGGAGTGGACGCCGAGCAGGCGAAGGCCGAGCCCTTAGGGGGGAGGCACACCATCTGGGAGATCGTGAACCACTGCGCCTACTGGATGGAGGAGGTGGACAGGGCCCTCCGCGGGGAGAACATTTTCGACGTGGAGGCCATCGAGGACTGGCCCGAGGCCGGGGGGTCTCCCGAAGAGTGGCGGGCCGATTTGGGGAAACTGGTGGAGGCCTTTGAGGCTTTGGAAAGAAGAATCTATGGGCTGAAGCCCGAGGATCTGGAGAGGAAGCTGGGCGCCACGTTCGGGGAGACCTACTTCGGCTTCACTTTCAGGAAGATGCTCCACGGCATCAGCGACCACAACGTCTACCATGCCGGCCAGGTCTCGCTTCTGAAGAGAGCCTAGGCTCACGCATGGAGGGGTTAAGGGGGCAGATGGCTGCCCACCAGATGAAGGCTCTTCTGCCTCCCCGCCAGGAACCTCAGCTTCCCCCCTGTGAACACGGCGTCTTGCTCCAGGGACATGCGGATCTCCTTGCCCCCCCATTCGGGGATATCATACTTGACGTTGAGCTCGATGGAGTGGCAGGTGTCGTCGAAGAGCTCGTAGTCCCCCCGGCCCGGGACTCCCTCTTGGTGGTCCCAGAGTCCGATGGTGGGGCCTGCGGCGTGGCCGTGGAATCCGATGGGGTGAGTGTAGATGCTGGGTTTGATTCCTTCCCCCTTAGCTTTCTCCAGCGCGGCCCTTAGTATCTCGTTCCCGGTCCTCCCGGCCACCATCGCCTCGGCGTGAATGTCCTGGAGCCTGTTCCCGGCCGCCAATGCCTTCTTGAGCCCCTCGGGGGCGTCGAGCTCCCCCGGCCGTAGGACGTAGGCGTTCTGCTGGACGTCTGTGCGGAGGCCCAGGTAGCAGAACCCGACGTCGCAGTGGAGGAGGTCCCCTTGCCTGATCACCCGTCTCCTCTCCTCACCCTTTCCGTGGCCTATGGCTTGCATATCCACGTCCTCGGCCTGCAGGTCCACCCCGGGCTGGAACCAGGCGAGGAGGCCCAGGTCCCGGATCTTCTGCCTCATCCACCATGAGACATCGTTGACGGTGGTGATCCCGGGGGTGATGACTCGGCTGGAGAAGGCGTCGGCGATGATGGCGTGGGTGATCTCCACGAGGCTCTCGTAGACCTCGATCTCGGGGTGTATCCGTCTCTCCAACCAGCCCCAGGCGAGCCTCCAGGCGCTCTTGGTCCTCGCCATATAATCTTCGCCCAGGGCCTTCTCGAGGTATAGGTAGTCGCCGTGGGTGAGGCCGTCCCCGTACTGGGTCATCTGGGAGATGTTGATGCCGATGGATTCGGGGTCCCGCTCCCGGACGATCCTGCCGAGGCACTCTTGCTGCTCTTCCTTCTCGGGGTCCCAGGCCGCCTCGTAGAACCCGGGGAACCCGGTCTTGTAGACGTTGAGCTTCTCCAGCTTTCCGTCCTTGAGGTGGAAGAGGAGGATGGTGCGCCTCTTAGCGTAGAGGGCGGGCTCGGGGACCAGGGAGAAGTAGACGGGGTCCTCGTTGGACTCTCGGGAGGTGACGATCCACATGTCGAATCCCTCTCTCTCCATGATCTCGGGGAGCACAGTCTCGAGGCGCTCCTTGAGCCAGGCGTTCTGGACCTCCGCCCTCTTCCTCAGGGAGAGGATGTTCTCTCTATACGCGTCAGCGTACCTGCTCCCTGCAGCCGATCTTTCTTCCTTCATCTCGTAGTCACCAATAGACGAGTGTATTGTCGACGCTCACTTAACGCCTTCCCTAGGCGCCCCCGGGTCAATTCAGGAGATCGTCGATGGCCTTCTCAAGCCTCTGATGCGCCTTCTCGTATCCTGTGAGCCTGTCGGTTCTCCTCTTCTCGGCGTTCTCCACCTTCTTCTGCCTGTCCTCGGCCATCCGCTCCACCTCGATGGGGGCGGGTCCCCCGGTGCTGTTTCTCCTCTCCACGTTGGTCCGGGGATCTGTAGCGGCTCTCAGGGACTCCTCGGTCAGGTCTAGCTCCGTTCCCCTGATGTCCCCTGTGATCTGTTTGATCATCTCCAGGGGGACCTCGGAGAGCTTGAGCCCTTCCGCTATGGCCTTCCGGACGAGGCTCCCCACGATCTGGTGGGCGGCCCTGAAGGGTATTCCCGCTTCTCGGACCATGACGTCGGCGAGCTCGGTGGCGGTGATGTAGGCGGAGCCCAGGTTCTCCTCCATCCGCTTCGCGTTGATCTTGAGGGTGTCCACGACCCTATCGGTGATGCGGAGGGATTCGAGGAGCTCGGTCACCGAGTCGTCGAGGAGGATGTTGGCCTCGTAGGTGTCGAAGTTGTGGCCCATGGGGAGGTCCTTGAAGACTGTGAGGGCGGCGGTGATTCTCCCTATTTGGTGGGCCGTCCTCCCCCGGACGGTCTCCTGGAGCAGCGGGTTCTTCTTCTGGGGCATGATGCTGCTGGTACCCGAGAAGGCGTCGTCGAGCTCCACCATCCCGAACTCGTCTGTGGTCCAGATGAAGATGTCCTCATGGATCCGGTTCAGTGTGCCCATCATGAGTGTGAGCCCGAAGACCGCCTCCAGGAGGTAGTCCCTGCTCGCGACGCATTGGAGGCTGTTCTCCAGGATGCCGTCGAAGCCTAGGAGGTCGGCGGTCCTGTGCCTGTCGATCCTGTGCCCGGTGCCCGCGAGGGCGGCGGCTCCCAGGGTGTTCAGGTTGGTTCGTTTCAGCGTGTCTTCGAGGCGCTGGATGTCGTGGGCGAGGAAGTCGCTGTAGGCCATGGCCCAGTGGGCGAATGTGATGGGCTGGGCGTGCTGGAGGTGGGTGTACCCGGGCATGATGGTCTCGAGGTGGGCCTGAGCCTTGGCGATGAGGGTTCTCTGGAGCTTCAGGGCAGCCTCGATGACCGCCTCCAGTTTGACCCGGGTGAGCATTCGGGCCCCGGTGGCGCTGAGGTCGTTTCGGCTCCGCCCCGTGTGCATCGCCCCGGCGACCTCTCCTATCATCCCGATGAGGTGGCGCTCCGTGTTGGTGTAGACGTCTCCGAGGCGGGGGTCCAGCTTCACGTCCTCCGAGGCGATCTCCTTGAGGGCCCCCAGGATCTCCGCGGCCTGCCCCATGGGGATGGAGCCCTGCTCTGCGAGCATCACCACGTGGGCCTTATGCATCCAGATGTGGGCGTCGAAGAGCTCTCTCTGCTCTTGGGCTCGTCTCCCGTAGATGTATTCGCTGGCGTCCTCGTCAAACTTCTTGTGGAGGCGTCCTTCTCTTAGGCCTATCCAGGGCATGGGTGTTCACGCTTGGGATTGGGGGGGAGGTAATACTAAGGGTTAACGAGGCCACACGGTTTTAAACGTGGATGGGCCAGTCAGGTTCGGTGATTGGTTTGTTGGAGGCTAGAGAGTGGCATGAGATGCTCAGAGTGGAGAACACGCTGAGCGCTCTTGAGAGAAACGGGTTCGATGTGCGGTACTATCCTACCGCTGAGGAGGCCGTTGCCGGGGTCCTCGGGATGGTGCCCGAGGGGGCGGCGGTGGGTCTCGGGGGTTCGGTGACTCTAAGGGAGATGGGGCTGGTGGATGCCTTGGAGGCGCGGGGCGTGGAGCTCGCGGATCACTGGAAGGCGGGGCAACGGGGGGCTTCGAAGGAGGAGGTCATGGAGATCAGGCGGGCGCACCTTAACTCGGATGTCTTCATCACGGGTACTAATGCGGTGACGGAGACGGGGGAGCTGGTGAACATCGATGGGACGGGGCAGAGGGTTGCTGCGATGATCTTCGGGCCGGGGAGGGTGGTGGTGGTGGCGGGGGTGAACAAGATCACCGGTGATCTGGAGGAGGGGCTTTGGAGGGCGAGTAACGTGGCTGCTCCCATGAATGCGAGGAGGCTGCATCCCGGGACTCCTTGTGCGGAGACGGGGGAGTGTGAGGACTGTGTGGCTCCGGGGCGGATCTGTAGCGTCACCACGATCATTCACAGGAGGCCCAGGCAGACCCCGTTCACCGTGGTGTTGGTGGGGGAGAGGCTGGGGTACTAGCCTGGTAGGGCGTCTGATTTTTTTTCTGCCTCGCTTTTCCATGTTTTGGCGGGTTTTCCTGTCTTGTTTTTTGGTTTGGCGGTGTTTTCCGGGTTTTTTTGTGTCGCGTTTGCTACTGAATAGCACCTGAACAGCTACTGGTTTGCTTGGGTGTGGAGTTGTCTGGTTCTGCTTGGGACGCGGATAGGCGAGGGTGAGATCGTTGTATAGTAGGGTCTTCTGCGAATCAACCGCCCCTCGGCGCGGAATTGATGCTTATTTTCTGCTCTGAACCTGATCTGCTACACTGGTCTTGCGGAGGCGATTTAATCCCGGCTGTGATCATGGGGTTACCGGAGGTGAAGGATGAGGATGAGATACAGGGTTCATCGGTTAAAGGTCAAGATGACGGAGGATGCGAGGGAGCTGGAACGGTTCCTGAACGGGCTGGAGGGGGAGGTGGTCTCCATAATCCCCAACGTTAACAGCGACAGGCCCGGCATGTTCAGCTACGTCGACTTTCTCATGATCGTCGAGAAGCTCAACTAGCGCCATACCCCAAGCCCCCCTTTTTATTACCCCGGATTCCTTGTCTCCCTGCATATGGTTTTCTGTTCAAAGTGCGGGGCGGAGCTCGCGGACGACGTATTCTTCTGCCCCAAGTGCGGTGCGAGGACTGCCCGGGGGGCCGATGAGGGGGTGGAGCCCCACTGGAGGAAGGAGCTGGACCAGGCGCTGCAGACCGCCTCGAGGGGCCTCGACGCGGGGGTGAGGGAGGCGAGGCGGAGCCTCGAGGAGGTGGCCCGAGACCTGGGCCCGGAGCTGGAGCAGGCGAAGGTGGGGCTCAGGGACGCCGCCGAGGACGTGGGGGAGGAGCTCCGGGATGTAGCGGACAGACTCAAGGGGCGGCGTAAGAAGGAGTATTTCCACTGCCCTGCGTGCGGCGCAAGGAATGCCGAGAACGCCAAGTTCTGCATCGAGTGCGGAAAGGAGATCGTGTAGCCGCGTAAAATGATCAGCCGACGACCTTTTTCTTGACGGGTTAGAGAGGGTGATGTCCTATTCTTCTTCAGCACTGATTCCTCGGGGTGGCACCACGTACTGACTCCCTTGCTTTACGTGTCCTTTACATCGTAGAGCGCATCGAATAGCGCTTTCAGGCGTTCTACGAATCTCCTCGCCGTCTCTAAAGCGTTGGTTGCCTCGGTCGTTGATGAGTGGAAGCTGACGTCGTACTGGCTGGCGTGCCGAGTCTCCCTGTGGTGGTCTAAGAGTTCCACCCACCGGGCTTCGAGGTGGCCCCTCTTGACGTATCTCTCCTCCAGGTATCTTGCGACGCAGTAGTGGCTTCTCTCCCGGTATCCATCCCGGAACAGAATGGCCCTGGCGGAGTGGAACATGGCGAGGTAGGAGGAGAGAACTGAGGAGTTGAGCGCGCCGCTTCTCAGACCCGTCTCCGCCTCGTCGAGCCATCGCTTGGCGGCCCCGACGCTGCCCTCCGCCATCTCCCGTGATGGCGGTATCCGCCTCAGCAGCCCCTCCCTGAGGCAGTCCTCGTAGTCATGTCTCCTCAAGGCCGCCACCGTGGAGGGTCATGGATCCGAACACCAGAGAGTAGTAGAATACGGGGTTCTCCTTCCTGAGGAGGGACGTCTTCTCCGGGGTGAGGAAGAGGGGGGTCACGTCCCCGAACCTCTTCCCGAGTTCGCTGGATAATTTGGCGAGGCTCTCCTCGCTCGTGGGGCGGGACAGGATCCAGATGTCCAAGTCGGAGTCTTCGGTGTTCCTTCCCTTGGCGTGGCTCCCGTAGAGCCCGGCTGCCTCGACGAAGTCGTATTTTTTGAAGATGTCAGTGTCGATGCGGTTGATGTTCAGCAGTGTTCTGATTGCCCGCGTGTTTTTCCTGTCGAGGACGGCATGTTTCCCGTTCTTTTTATCGAGAATTCCCTCGTCAGTGAGGTGGTTGAGGTACATGGAGACGAGCCCCTTGCTGAGATTGAGTTCCCTTGCGACTTGGCTGACGCCGAAGGGTGTCGTCCTGTAGATGACATGGGTGAGGATCTTCACCCTCTCCGGGGTTGAGAATAAGGCGGGGATGTTCATGGTTTATGAACAAACTGTTCATGTTTTATAAACATAATGTTCGTGCTCTGTGGACTAATCAGATCCTGCTGTCTACCCTAGACTTCGTGCGCAGTCAACGAGAAACACCGCGTATTGATTGATGGCGGGGTCCCCCGGATTTGAACCGGAGACCTCGCGGACCCGAGCCGCGAATCTTAGACCAAGCTGAACCATGACCCCGCGATTATAAACAGGCTCCCCCAAGCGAGAGGAACCCCCAATTTCATGGGGAATATTTAAGATAATGGGAAATTATCCTAATTATGGGGAAGAATGATGGAGGTGGAGGAGCGGAACGTGGACGCCCAGGGGCGAGTCAGCCTCCCGTCGAAGTGGAGGAGGCGACACCTAGACCCCGACGGAAGGGTCACCCTCATACAGAACGGGGAGGAGATAATCATCAAACCCGTCAAACCCCTGAAGATCAGCGACGTCTTCGACGCCGTCCCCGTGGACCTGGAGTCGGACCTCGGCGACTGGAAGCGGGTGAAGCGAGAGCTGCTGAAAGGTGACGAGGCATAACCTTCATAGACAGCAACGTCTTCATCCACGCCATCCTCAAGCCCCGACGCGAACTCCAGAGCCACGAGACGGAGATCAAGCACGCGGCCCAGCTGATACTCCGGATGGTAGAGGACGGGGAGCCCGTCTTCACCACCCCCGCGCACATATCCGAAGTCGCCAACATCCTCGAGTCCAGGGTCAGCCACCCCCACGCATCCACGATCCTCCAGACACTAGTAGGCCTCAACGCGCTGAGGATCCACACCCTCACAGGAGACCACGTGAAGGCCGCAGCGACCCTCTCCCAGCGCATGGGGCTGGGCTTCAACGACACACTGGCCTACATCGCCATGAAGGAACAAGGGACCGAGGAGATATTCAGCTTCGACACCGACTTCGACGAGATCCCCGGCGTGACCCGGAGAACCCAGTAACCCACCACGACACGATCCCAACCTCAACAAAACAGTGAACACACAACCACAAACAACACACACTTCACACGGAAAAAAACCGCGGAACCCCCATCCCCCGCCCGAGAACCCTTATCCTAAGCCAGCCGCACATGGTGGGGTCGCCCGGATTTGAACCGGGGACCTCGCGGACCCGAGCCGCGAATCTTAGACCAAGCTAGACCACGACCCCACGGACAGATCGATCTCGACCAGCCCAACACTAAAAAAGATTCCCACTAAACCCCCCGGATCTCATCCCGGATCGTCAGATTCAAAACAACCTCAGCCACATCCGCCCCATACTCCGCAGTCCTCATCACACTCTCCACGATCAACCTCAACGCAGGCACATCCCCCGGCGCCGCATTCTTAATAATCCTACGCACCACCTCCGCCTCCTCCCCCCGGATCCTCTCAGCCCTCCCGATCACACCCTCCGCAGAGGAATAACTCCAGTCGAACAACGCCTCGATCGAGCCTTCGAACACCCCCACCGCCTCCTCGCTCAGAGGCCCTAACCCCCCCATGAGATCATCCCCCAGCCCCGACAACGTCAACGCCAAGCTGTTCTGAGCGATATTCACCGCATGATCCGCCATCCTCTCCACCGACTTGGTGATCAACCGATACCCCAACCCCTCCCGGGCCGACCTGAGCCCGATCTCCCGGATCGAGTAGGGATCCACAGTCGCCTCCTTCAGCAGCCTGATGATGTAGAGCCCGAACCGGTCCACCTCGTCATCCAGCGCGACGACCTCCCTCGCCAGCGGGGCATCATCCGCCCCCAGCGCAATCACCGCCTCCCGGTGCATCGACGCCGCGATCACGCTCATCCTCCTCAACGCATCCGTCACCGACAACTCCGACCGACCCAACAACACCTGCAGCGTCAACTCTTGCGGCAGATCCGAGAGGATCTCCGTCCCGATGAGCTTCCTCCTCGTGAAATCCTTGACCGCCACCTTCTGAGCCAGATCGAGGCGCTTCACCGGGTTCCTGATATGGATCACGCCGTACCCGATGAGATACGCCGAGATCACCCTCCTCACCACATTCTCCGGGCTGATCTCATCGGAGACCACGATCACCGCCCTCCGGGGCTCCTCCTCCCTCCCCGCCCCCTCAGGCCTCAGGCGCAGGGTCATGTCATCCATCTGGGTAATGCTCACGTTGCTCCCCTTTCCCAGCCCCATTCTCTTCACCCACCCCTTCGGCAGGGAAACGATGTACGTGGAGCCCCCGGTGAGCTGCAGCTTACGGACCTCCTCCTGCGCTCCCCCATCGCTCATGATAGAATCAACATCCATAGAACAATATAGGCCTAAATAAAAAAGACCGCCCCTATATAGCAGACCGGCTCCCGCCCCCGGGGAAGATATTTAAGCGCCGATTGACCCCCAGACTCGCATACGGTGAAAACGATGCACGACCTCACCACACTAAGAGCCAGCTCAGAGCCCATCGAAGAATACCTAGACGCCCCCAGCGACGCCGCCGAGGCGTTCAACCGGCGCCTCCAGGAGTACGAGCTGGACCCCCTCGTCACGGAGAAGCTCAAGGCCCACGCAGGGAAAGCCTACATATTCGCCTTCTCGGCGGAATGGTGCAAGGACTGCAAGAAGAACGTCCCCGTCCTCAAGCTCATCCAGGACGCCACCGGCATCGAGGTCAGGGTCCTCGGCCACATCATGAGGGACGCCAAGAACCCCGACGAGAGATGGAGGATACCCCCCTCGCCCCCCGAGGTCAAGACGTTCAACGTCGTCAACATCCCCCACATCGCCGTCCTCGACGCCCACGGAAACGAGCTCGGAGCCGTGATCGAGAACCCCCCCGAGGACAAGACCCTCGAGGAGGCCCTACTGGCGATCCTCGAGGCCGCCTGAGCCCCCACCGCGCAACTTAACCCCCCCCCGCCGGCTTCTCCTATTCGAGCATCCATGAAACCGGGAACCATATTCAGGAAGTTCCAGGCCCGAGACGGGCGAATGGTCACCCTGCGCGCCCCCCAGTGGTCGGACCTCGACGACATGCTCGACTTCATCAACTCCCTCGTCGACGAGGGGGCAGACATCCTCGTCGACACGAAGACCACCCGGGAGAAGGAGGTGGACTGGCTGGCCCGGAAGCTCTCCTCCCTCGAGAACGAACGCATAGTCGCGGTAGTCGCAGAGGTCGACGGCAGCTTCGTGGGATTGGTGGAGGTGGGCCCCAAGATGGGGCGATCCAGGCACGTGGGGGTCCTGGGGATCTCCCTGAAAGACGGTTACAGGGACGTGGGAATCGGAACAGAACTCATGAGGGAGGCGGAGAATCAGGCTCCCCGCCTAGGCATCGAGATCATCGCCCTGGACGTCTTCGCCTCCAACGCCCGGGGGCGCCGCCTCTACGAGAAGATGGGCTACAGAGTGGTGGGGCGGATTCCCAGAGGGATCCTTAAGGAGGGCGAGTATATCGACGACATAATCCTGACGAAGGACCTAAAGAAGCATAACTCATGACTGGGCAACCATGAATAAACTTTTAAAACGCGGTACATCCTAAACTGATACGCCAAGGAGACATGAGTGTGTATCACTCGGACTGGAGAAGGCCCCCCTTCTGACGGGGGAAGAGAGCCAATCTAATTGTAATTATTTGACCCGCTTCCCGGGAACACCTTGGCAAGGATTTATCATATTATCAAGTGCTGAAATAGTTCCAAGGGTTAGTCGAAGATCAACGAGGCATGGTTAGATGACAGAAGATAATGAAAAAATGATAGTGACCCCCTGGGAGGTCCGGGGAGTGATCGACTACGACAAGCTCATAGACCAGTTCGGAGTCCAGCCCATGACCCCCGACCTATCCGAGAGGATAGCCAAACACGCCGGATACATGCACCTGCAGCTCCGGCGGGGGATATACCTGAGCCACAGGGATGTCGACTGGTGGCTCGGCGAGCACGAGAAGGGGAACCGGGTGGGGCTCTACACCGGGCGGGGGCCGTCGGGGTACGTCCACCTGGGGCACCTCCTGCCTTGGTTTTTCTGCAAGTACCTGCAGGACGCCTTCGACTCTGACCTCTACTTCCAGATGACCGATGACGAGAAGTTCGTGTTCGATGACAAATTGAACCTCGACCAGACCATCGGGTACACATACGACAACGCCCTAGATGTCATCGCCTGCGGGATGGACCCGGAGAAGACCCACATATTCAGCGACACGGAGCACATACAGCACCTCTACAAGATCGCCCTCCGGGTGTCGAAGAGGGTCACATACAGCACGGCGAAGGCGGTGTTCGGGTTCAAGGACAGCGACAACATCGGCATGATCTGGTACCCCGCCCTCCAGGCTATGACCTGTTTCCTCCAGAGCGACAGGGATGGAGAGAACATCCCTTGCCTCATCCCCGCGGCCATCGACCAGGACCCCTACTGGAGGATGACCCGGGACATCGCGGAGAAGATGGGCTACTACAAGCCGGCCCAGATCCACGCCAAGTTTCTCCCGGGGCTGGGCAAGGGGGGGAAGATGTCGTCATCGATGCCCGAGACAGCTATATTCACCGTCGACCCCCCCGAGGTGGCCGAGAAGAAGGTGATGGCGGCCTTCACCGGGGGGCAAGCCACCGCCAAGGAGCAGAGAGAGAAAGGGGGCGACCCCACCATCTGCAGCATCTACGCCTACTCCTACTTCCTCTTCGAGGAGGACGACGCCAGGCTGATCAGGCTGGAGCAAGACTGCAGGTCGGGGGCTCTGGTCTGCGGGGACTGCAAGGCGAGGCTCGCGAAGGTGATCGGGAGTTTCCTCGTGGACTTCCAGGCGAAGAGGGAGAAGGCGAAGGACAACATCCAGGACTACTTCCTCAAGTAGTCTCTCTCCCTCCCTTCAGGGCTCGGAAGACCCCCTTTTTTGTCCCCTCCCTTTTTCTTGAATGCCTCAAGAATTTTGCTTTTCCCGAGTAATACCTTTGAACACCTTCTGTCTACTTGGTCATGTTTTCGGGGGCTGATAATGTTTAATAGCCGTGATTTTCAATCTTCAACTGAGGATATCAAAATGAAGAGCTACATAAAGATCTACGGTCCCCCCATTCTGAAGGCTATCAAGACACTTGAGACGGTAGCCGTGGACTTCCCCGAGGTCTGCATCATGGACACGGTCATCGCCGCGAGCGGCCCCCATTTCAGCACTCCGGAGGGGATCGCCGACTTTTTCGGCGGCCCCGGCGACATCACGGTCGAGCGCTGCAGCAACATCATCAGCAAATCCGGCGAGTCCCTGGGCGAGTACGACTTCTTCTTCGAGTGGTTCGTCGACCCCTCCATCGATCAGCTGAACGATCTCATCGAGAAGGTGGACAAGGCCCTCAAGCCGTTGAAGTGCATGTACACCATCACGACTAAGCGTTAAACCTCCCCTTTTTTCACTTAAGCCGCTATGAGAAAGGCTGCCTATATCTGAATCCCGGTTCTGCCGGTCAGCTGATGCGGTCGATGTAGGCGAACTCCCCGAAGGGCTTCCTCTCCGGTCGCTTGGATTCAGTCGCCTTCTGATCCTCGGTGAGAACCTCGTGGAGGGTGTCAGATTTCTTGCCGACGGCGATCAGGGCGATCAGCTGATACTCCTCGGGGATACCCAGGACCCCCTTCACACCCTTCTCTCGATACCCCGCGAAGGGGTGCGCCACGAGACCCAGCTCTGTGGCCCTCAGCATCAGGAACCCGACGGCCATACCCGTGTCGAACTGATGGTAGTTGCGCCCCCTGATCTTGCAGTCGTCGTCCTCCCTGCTGAAGACGGCCACGATCATGGATGCCCGCTCCACCCACCTGTTGGTCTTGGAGAGTTTCCCATGGAGCTCACCCAAGACCCCAGGGTCCTTCACGAAGACGAACCTCCAGGGCTGGTAGTTGAAGCAGGAGGGGGCGAGTCCGGCGCTCCTCGCCAGATCCTTGATGAGGCTCTCGGTTATCACCACAGGGTCCAGAGACCTGTAGGCCCTCCGGGCCTCGATGGCGCCCATGACCTCCACGGCTAGGCCCCCTTCAACTCGGCGAGCTTCTCGATGACCGCATCGACGTGGTCAGCCACCCTGACCCTCTTCCAGGCGTGGGCTATGCGCCCCTCCGGGTCGACGAGGAAGGTGCTCCTGACGACGCCGAGGAACTCCCGGCCGAACATCTTCTTGAGCCGCCAGACCCCGTACGCCTCCAGGACCCCGTGCCCCGGATCGCTGAGCAGGGTGATGTTGAGGCCGTGCTTGTCGCAGAAGCCCCGATGGCTCTCCACCGAGTCGGGGCTCACCCCGAGCACCGTGGCCCCCATCCCCTCGATCCTCGTCTTGTTCAGTGTGAAGTCGATGGCCTCTAGGGTGCAGCCCTTGGTGTTGTCCTTGGGGTAGAAGTAGAGGACAACCCACCTCCCCCTGAGGCTCTCGAGGCAGACCTTCTCCCCGTTCTGGTTCGGTAGGCAGAACCCCGGTGCCTCGTCGCCCGTCTCTAACCCGGTCAAATCATGAACCTTCCGATTGGTGAATCGGGATCACGGAATATAAACCGGAGGCTCAGCGGTGGTCGGGCACGTTGCCCGCCCTCCGGAGGCTGTACGAGGCCCTCTGGACCACCTCGGGGGTCGCCGGGTGGATGTATATCGCGTTCTGGATGGAGTCGATGGTCCCCCTCGGGGTGTTCATTGCGTTGACTATCTCCTGCATCATCACCGGGGCGTAGGGCCCGATGATGCTCCCCCCCAGGACCCTGAATGTGCGGTCCTCGACGATGATCTTCACGAACCCGTCCTCCACCCCCATAGCGGAACCCTTCGCGGTGTTCCTGTACTCGTAGAAGCCCACCAAAACCTCCCGCCCCGCGTCGAGGGCCTGCTGCTCCGTCATTCCGACCCCGGCGACTTGGGGGTGGGTGAAGGCGGCGTAGGGCACCGCAGAGTAGTCGACGGCCTTCTTGTGGTCGTGGGTAAAGTTGTTCCAGGCGACCCCGGCCTCGTAGTTCGCGACGTGCTTGAACATATGCTTCCCGAGGGCGTCCCCTAGGGCCCAGACCCGGGGCTTCGAGGTCTCCAGGTACTCGTTGACGATGATGTAGCCCCGGCGGTCTAGCTGGACCCCGGTCTTCTCGGGTTTGAGGAGGTCGGCGTTGGATCTGCGGCCGGCGGCGACCATGATCTGGGCGCCTTGGAAGCTTCGCGTCTCGCCAGTCTCTTTGTTCATGGTTACTATCTCCTTCATGTCTCCGCTCATGGTAGCCTCGATGGCTTCGACGTTGTAGTGGATATTTATCCTCTCCCCCATCTTCTTGCCTAGGAGCTCGGAGACCTCGGGCTCGGCGAACTTGATGAGGCGGGGGCTCCTGCTCAGGAGGGTGACCTGGCTCCCGACGCTGGAGAAGAAGTGGGCGAACTCGACTGCGACGAAGCCGCCCCCCACGATGAGGATGCTCTCAGGCCTCTCCCGGATCTCCCAGACGTTCTGGCTGGTGAGGTAGCCTGCATCTTCGAGGCCCCGGATGGGGGGGATGAGGGGGCGGGCCCCGGAGACGATGAAGACGTTCTCGCCCCGGATGGTCTCCCCGGCGACCTCCATGGTGTAGTCTGAGACGAACTCCCCCACCTCCCGGTACATGTCGAGGCCGGGGACGTGCTGGACCCCCTCTTCCATGTGGCTCACGTCCTCCTCGATGAGCTTGGCGCTTCGCTCCATGATGTATGCGAAGTCGATCTCCTCGATGGTGGCCTTGATCCCCAGCTTCCCGGCCTCCCGGATGATGTTGATGACGTCTGCGGGGTAGAGGATCATCTTGGAGGGGATGCAGCCCCGGTTGAGGCATGTGCCCCCCAGGGGGCCGGATTCCACCACCGCGACGCTCATCCCCTTGTTGAGGGCGGCGTCGGCGATGGTCATCCCGGAGCCTGAGCCGATGACGAGGACGTCGTAATCCTTCATAACTGTCAGATATGACTGCCGGGTGACGGTTAAAAAACCCGCATAATGGGTATTGAGACCGACCGGTTATTCGGAACCTTTCAGAATATGAAAGGCCTGAGAGACTATTCCAGCTTCTCCACGCCGTACTTGTCGTAGTAGTCTAGCCAGAGCTTTTTCATGCCCTCGTCGAGGCTCTCCTTGATGAGGGAGTATATGGTCTTGATGTTCTGGATGGAGAACACCTTGAGCCCCATCACGTCCTCGAGGTACTGGGCTGCGCTCAACTCCTCGATGTTCTCTGTGTCCCCCATCCGTTCCTGCCGGTCCACCGCGAGGATGAGCCCCACCACCTCGTGGTCCCCCAGGAGCTTCAGCTTCTCGACGCTCTCCACCTTCGTGGCCCCGGTGGTCATGGTGTCGTCCACCACGAGGATTCGCTGCCCCTGCTTGAAGTAGCTCGCGCCCACGATGACCTTGTCCGCGGAGAGGTCCCCGTAGTCTTTCTCCTCCTTGCGGTCGTACATGTACCGCTTGTCCATGCCGTAGAGCTCTTTGAGCCCCTCGCAGGTTAGGGCTGCGAGGCCGATGCCCTTGTAGCTGGGTCCAAAGACGTAGTCAAAGTCCCCGAGGAGCCCCTGCTCCATGAGGAGGACGATGTAGCTTGCGAAAGCCCATTTCACGGTGGCGAGGCTCTCCCCGTCGGTGAGGGCCCCCAGGTTTATGAAGTAGGGGGAGGGGCGCCCACTCTTGAGGATGAAGGGCTCGTCGGGGTTCGGGGGGAGCCTCAAGGCCCCCTTCCTGACCAGGACGTCGAGGAAGACCTGCTCGATGCGCTCCTTGGAGACGAGGCCCCCGCCCTCGAGGGTGAAGTCCTGGCTCTCGATGTCCTCGAGGATGGAGCCGTAGTAGAGGATGGAATCGCAGTAGGTGCAGTGGAGCCTGATGGACTCCACCTCCCCATCCCCCTCCACCTCGAACTTGGTGCGGGGCGGGGTGTACCGGGCGTTGGTGGGGCACAGCGGATTGGGGCACTTGAATATTCCCTCGATCTGCTCGGGCCGAAGGACCCGCCTCTTCTCCTTGACCGTCCAATCCTCTATGATGTTAATCGTCGCCTGGGGGGCGACGAACGCGATGAGGTCCACCTCCCTGGAGGTGAGGTAGGAACCCTCGATCTTGATGAAATCCTTGGCCCCCTGACTCCGGCTCTCCACGTTCTGCGCGATGAGGGCCCGGGCGCTCGGGTCAACCTTGAGCAGCTTCAGAACCAGAAAAGCCTTGCCGGCGGGGATGTGATCGATAACAATCCCGTTCTCGATCTTGCTTACGAGGAGCTGTCTGTCCGACACTCTCCAATCTCCCCATGAACCCTGCATTGGCGCTTGAAAAGGGTTACCCCGGTTCGACGCTCGAAGGCGCTTGGAACCACATGGAACAGGATATTTAGGGCTTGAACCCTCGTATGATCTGAACCGATTCGGAGCCACCGAGGAGTCAAGGTGAAGGAGCAGAACGCGACCCCCGACCCCGAGAACGCCGGGGGCACCATGAAGGTCCTATTCGACATGGAGCAGGGTATCGAGGGAACCACTCCACGATTCCGGGCCCTCCTAGGGGAGCTCTTGGACAGGATCATCGAGAAGAGGCTGGAGTATTACATCATCCTCGAAGACGATGAAGATGGCGTGGGAGGCCCACTCAGGGGATTCCCCCGTAGCGGATAAAGGAAAATCCCTCTTTATTTTAAGTATTCAACCTGTTAGGGATGTATTCCTGCTGGGAACTGTTTAAGTCTAAGCGCTACGTCAGGATTACCGAATCCAGATGGGAAGAACAGATAACTCGTATAACAGTGGAAGGGGCTTCGGGGACTCGTCGGAGGTCTCGGGCTTCCTCGTGCGCCGTTCGGGCCTCATCGCGGCGATAATCATCATAATCATCGCCGGGGGGGCGTTCTACACTCAGAGCTTCGCAAGGGTCCCCGCGGGTTACCGGGGGGTCCTGATGACCTGGGGTAAGCCGGAGGACAAGATTCTGGGGGAGGGTCTCAACTTCATCATCCCCTTCGTTCAGAGCGTGGAGCTGATGAACGTTCAGGTCCAGAAGGCAGAGTCCACCGAGTCGGCTGCCACCAACGACCTCCAGGTGGTCTCCACCACTGTCGCCGTCAACTACAGGCTCAACCCCAACGCCGTCAACCAGATCTACCGTGAACTGAGGCAGGACTACGTATTCAGGGTCATCAAGCCCAACATTGAGGAGTCCCTCAAGGCTGCCACCTCCCAGTTCACCGCCGAGGAGCTCATCACCAAGCGGGAGGCGATGAAGAGCACCTTCGGAGACATCCTCGACGACAGGCTCGCAGTCTTCAACATCGAGGTCGTCGCGGTCTCCCTCACCGACTTCCAGTTCAGCCCCGCATTCGCCGCGGCCATCGAGGCCAAAGTCACAGCGGAGCAGTCGGCGCTGGAGGCCAAGAACAAGCTGGAGCAGATCCGCCACGAGGCGCAGCAGCAGGTCATCCAGGCGGAGGCCGAGAAGAACGCGACCATCGCCCGGGCGCTGGGTGAAGCCCAAGCGGTCATCATCGAGGCTGATGCAACTGCCCAGGCAATCGAAGTGATCACCGGTCAGATGACACCCGAGTACGCCCAGTACCTCTGGCTCACCCAGTGGGACGGTAAGCTCCCCTTGGTTGTGGGGGATGCGACGGGGCTCATCATCGACGTCAACTCACTCCTCGACGAGCAGCAGGCCCCGGACGGCTGAATACCCCCAACACTTTTTATCTTATTTTCATCGGTAAGCCCCGGCTCTGGCCCGGGTGAAGATTGAAATACCTTTTCGACGTATTTGGCTCCCATGTCTGAAGAAAGGCTGGAGGAATTCCTCAGAACGGGGAACGACTGGGAGAAGCTCAAAACCTCGATACCAGGAGTCTTCGTCCAGAAACTGCCCCCATACAGATCATCCCCAAGCCGTTTGGCCATCGAGGTGAACCCCGTGGACGCATCGGGGAACCCCACCAAGAGGCGGGGGCTCCTGATCCGGTTCACGGACGAGTTCGACACCTTCAAGGAGATCCTGAACGACGAAAAGTTCCCCAAGCTCCTGACAATGCTGGAGACGGTCAACCCCGGATCGGGGCGGAGAACCACGAAGCTCGACGGGGGCATCATCGAGATATGAGCCCCTGAAGAACCCACAACTAGGAAAGGTTCAAAGCAACTCCCCTAGTTGGCACTATGTCTATTCGAGAAACCCGGGAAAAAAGAGCGACCAGCCTTCCGGGTCCTCGATCCGCTTCAACTCCCAGACCGTCCCCTTCTTGGAGATGCAGTGGATCCTGTAGACCTCCGGGTTGTCCCCTCCCACGAGGGGAGCCCCGCGGCGCAGTGGGTGACCCAGATGCGGGCGGGGTCCTGTATCCCGAGGCACATCTCCTCGACGTACGATATGGGGGTCTCGAAGACGTGGCTCTCCCCCACATCGCGGCGGCACTTGCCAAGCTTCTCGACGCAGGCGGCCTTGACATTGGTGCTCCATATGCTCTCCCTCATGCGGTCACCTGCCTAACCGGTGCCTGAGGAGAATAAACTCAGCCCGGCGATGGGAGCACGGGCGTCACCATCCTCCACCCTTCGCCGGGTACACCAGACACAAACGGATGCGGGCGGGCTTTCATCCCGCTCGGGGTTCCCGGCGCCCGGGACCCGTGCGGCCCCGTGTATGACATGAGGAGACTAGAGTACCTGTTCATGGCCCTCGTCTTCGTGACGGCGGGGGCGATCATCGCCTCCAGCTATTTCCAGGGGCCCTCGCTGAGAAGCGTCTCAGCGATCGAGGCACCCTCCCTGAATGTCTACTGGGACCCGGCGCTCCTCAAGCCGGCGGACTCCATTGACTGGGGGATGCTCCGTCCAGGGGAGGCCAAGAATGTCACCATCTACATTGTGAACCAAACACCCCGCCCCGTGAACCTCACCCTAGGCACCACCGGGTGGGATCCCCCGGAGGCATCCGGGGAAATCGGCCTCGCTTGGAGCCACGAAGGAAAGCTCATGCTTCCCCGGGGCGTCGCCGAGACAGATCTGTCACTCTCCGTCTCCCCCGGCATCTCGGGCGTCGAGACGTTCAGTTTCACCATAACTCTCACGGCTGAAGGGCTCGAGTCGTTAACCATCGCCGTCTTCCACGATGCCTTCACCGACACATCGGTGAGGATCATCTATCCCTCGGAGAGCGAGTCGAAGCCCCTGGGGGCCGCCGCAGCCTCGGTGAGCGACTGGCTCGCCTCTAGCCTCCTCTACGCCACCATGGGCAACGCCGATGAGGGCCTAGATATCGACCCCGCCTACGTCGACCAGGCCACGGGGGATCCCGTTGGGGAGCCGGGAGAGGCCATCGTGACCTTCGGGGGGCCCATAGTCAACCCCGTGGTGAGGCGCGCGGAGGCCCTCTTCGGGCCGCTTGAGAACCGGGCTCCGATACGGTTCCACGTGGAGGGGGAAACCCTCGGCTTCCGGGAGCGGGACGGCACCTCCATCCCCGGAGCCTCCCTCCGCCTCGTCGAGGTGAGCCGTGGGATGGACCTCTTCATGATCGAGACATACAGCGACTCCGAGGGGAGGCACATCCTCCTCTGCTACGGCCTGGGCTGGAAGGGCACCTACGCCGCGGGCAAGTATTACTTCAAGGAGATCCATGGGGACCCCGCCTCGTACCCATATGTCTGGATGGTGGTCCTCTGGGAGGACCTGAACGGCGATGGCTTCGTCAACGCCCCGGGGGACGGGGACGGCTACACTGTCATCGCGACGGGACCCTGAGTCTGGGCCGAGGGCGATCCCCTTAGCCAATCGCGTGCTCTCGGGCCATTCTCTTGTGGAACTCTAGGTTCTCATCGATCATGTCCCGGATAGGGAGCAGATAAGGGCGTGCGTCTCCCTCGTGTACCCTCTAAACCTCCCGAACGAGAAAGCCAAAGTCCCTGATGGCGCTCAAGGCATCCTTGAAGAAAAATTAATTGGAGGATTGCACCAATCGCATCCGATTATTCGCGCTTGAAGAGCGTTTGTTGTGGATATCTCCGCGTTCGGGTGATTGAAGTAAATGCCTTTCCAAAGTTTAATGCGTTAGTTAAATGTATTTTAAAAATATGACTTTATTCACGCTCTTTTATGCGATCTAATAGTCATCATATCTACCATTTTTTTTCCACGAATCAGATTCAACTTATGCTTAATGAGTTCTAAAGAAACGAATTGTTGATCAATTGAAAACATCATAGAAGGTGAAAGATATTTGTTATGCACAGCACCGATACAATCTGGAAAACGTTGATCATATTCTTCTTCCCACTTCAGATGGTCTCTAACTCGATAAAAATTACTGAAGATAAGATGAGTGTACCTCCCAACGCTCGCTCGTAAAATTAAGGGGACATGAAGATCGTTATTCCACGTTCTTAACACACTGGTAGCATTTTTCTTGATCTCTTTCAAAGATAGGACTAACATATAATCGGGAGGCACCAAAAACTTTGGAAAGCGACAGACGGGGGGTAACACAACTTTCTCAGAGAGAAAAAGATTTATCCGCTTCTCAATGGTTTTTCTGTGTACCCCCAGTTGTTCTGCAAGATAGTGCTCATTGGTGTGTATTCCTTCTCCAAATGCTAATTTCTTCAATATTTGGATTGATAAGTCGTCTAACTGATAATCATTAATTAGTCCTTTATGTGTCTCAATGTCTTTTTCCAACAGTAGTGCCATTTGAGCAGGATTATATTTAATATACGATTTGTTTGAGAAATACATAATATCAGAAGAGTACCTGTCTTTATTTGGAGGGAGTTTACCCTCTCTGATAACTGCTTCTCTCCAGTCCTGATGATGATCAATATCTCTAAAATATTCGATCAAAAGGGTGTTATATTCCTCGTCTTTTTTGAAGAAAGCAGCAAAAATATGGGGATCTTCTTCAATAAATTTATTTGTTAACTTATTTCGTGGAAGGTCTGCTCGTTCGATGACCATTAATGGATATTCAGAATAGAGCTGAGAAAAAGGGTATCTCGGTTTGTTTATGATTTCATTTTCAAACAAGTTTGTTAATCTGTCACGTATCGTGTTTCTATGTTTTTTTAGTGATCTCGATAATTCACTTATATTTACATTGACCCCTTTACCTGAACAAATTTTTGATAATAATTTAATGTTTAATTCATCATCTAGCAACTCGGTCAACACTTTCACTTCTATTGGCCTGTTTGATAATATAATGAATGAATAGTGTAAAAACTTATAAGGTTTTTTCATAAAAATGTATAAACATATTCTTCAAAAATCTGAGACAATTATGATAACGTTGTACATACATTAATACAAATCATATACAATCAGGTCACAAATTCCAAATTTTTTGTAATGTAGATATAAATATCTTGGTCAACGTTGAAGTAGCCGTAGTGGTAGCATGGCAAAGCTTGAACAAGTTGAAACAATTAAAAAATCAGAAGATATTGCTGAGCTATTTGACAGTTTGAACGTTCCTGGATTCCTTGATAGATGGGGGCCTGAAAACGTCGTTCAGGTTTATGATCCCCAACTTGGCGTCCAAGGCGTACTCGTAATCGATAACACTGCTCTGGGGCCTGGTAAGGGGGGGATTCGAATATCTTCCTCAGTTACTCCCTTAGAAGTGTTCCATTTGGCTCGGACGATGACCTGGAAATGTGCTCTGGCCGACATTCCGTTCGGTGGAGCTAAATCCGGTATCAGAGTGGACCCTTTTAAAGTAGATAAAATCAAAGTAATGAAATCATTTGCTAGGCTCATCGCTCAATATGTTCCTCAAAAATATATCGCCGCTCCAGATATGAACACAGGCGAGAACGAGATCGAAGCTTTTGTAACCGCAGTAGGTGACCTTGATGGCGCGACTGGGAAACCTGTAAGCCTTGGGGGTATTCCTCATGAGCTTGGAACGACCGGTTTCGGCGTAGGAATTGCTCTTGAAACCAGCTTGGGTCTGATAGGGAAAAAACTTGGGCTCCCTGAAGATGTGTCTCAGGTGCGAGTGGCCATTCAAGGTTTTGGTAATGTCGGTTATGGGATAGCCAAATTCTTAGCAAATAAGGGAGCAACAATTGTTGCCATTAACGATTACTGGGGTTGCGTTTATAATAAAGACGGCATAGATATTGCAGAAGCCGAAAAACATTCTTACGCAACTAGTGAACAATTATCCATCAAGAATTACAAAGACGCACAAGAGATGCCCCGTGACGATATATTTGGAGTCGATTGTGATGTTTTCATTCCATGTGCAACTTCGGACGCAATCACCATAGAGAATGAATCTACCTTTAAAGCCAAGTTAATAGTTGAGGCGGCAAATAATGCGGTGACATCAGACGCTGAAGAGGCCCTCTATAAACGTGGAGTCATCGTTATACCTGACTTCCTCGCAAATGCTGGCGGCGTCATTGGCTCATATGCTGAGTACAAGAAGATGAGTGTGGAGGAAGCCTATTTCCTCATCGAATCAAAAATTAGGGGGAATACCAAGCTCATTTTAGAGGAGCATCTATCTTCCGGTCTCATTCCAAGGAAAATCGCTATGAAACTCGCAGAATCACGCGTTCTTAACGCTATGAATGCGCGAACGCGTGAGGAATTATCAAATGGAGAAAAAAAAATGATAAATATTGTTGATGACGGATTATGTGTAAATTGCGTTCATCGAAAAACATGCACTTTCCTGACAATGGAGAACAAAGTGTATTGTGAGGAATATGAATGCGATGCGATAATCTAAAAAAAACATCCGAAAAAACCTATCAGACGAGATAGGTAGCGATTCCAAGATAAACGTCAAAGCACCTGCGAGAACTGTCATACTTGGCCGTAGTCGCTGGGTTGCGGGTGACCCAGAGACTCGGGCGCCGTCTTCCTCCGAAGCCCCGACAATTTTGGTCGACTATGACGATTACCCCCAATACTTGGTTTCCGGCAAGCTTCGGTCCAAAATGTTGAAACAGAGACGAGGACCTGAAACTAATGGGATATTTTTGCTTCATTATATTTCCAGCAACTACGACTATTATCGACGCTGGTCGCACAAAGGACAGAAACTTCATAGACCGCCTCGGGGAGAGGTTTAGAGAGCCCTCTGATTCGGCTTCGCACAGAGAAGACTGATCGATGCCAACTACATAGGATTGGGCGACCTTACGGTCTCAACGATTCTGAGATATCCTTGGTTTCCCGGGTCTCGAACACCCTCGAAATCTGGATCCTCGAATTCAACACCCGGGATGGTGGCGTTGTATGCTTTATCCCCTCGCGCGGGGGGTTGGAGGAGTATGTTTGTGACTCCTGTTCCAACTCTAGACGATTATCATCGTCATGGTGGAGCGGACCCTGTCGAGGCGCCTGATGGTCCAGCTGACGACGTTCTTCAGCTCCTCCATAGTCTCCGCCTCCACCCGGACGACGATGTCGTAGACGCCGTAGACCATCCAAGCCTCCTTCACCTCCCGGATGGGCTTTAGGCTGTCGATGACCTCCTCATCGGTCCCCGTCTCCACGTTCAACAAAAGATATGCGGATGCCAAGGCTGTGTACCCATTCAATGGATATCGATTCACATACTTAATGATGGTGGAGACACGCGCGCGACCGCCAGTTTCCTCAAGTCCACGCACGAGAGCGGGTTAATTCTTTATAGCCCTCGGGCCGTTTTGATTCCACTTACCCGGGGTTGGTTGTGGGGTGCTGAGGAGACTTTTGTCTTCCCTAGATGGGCTCGACGAGAGGGTTAGGGCCGCCATCGTGGGGACGGGGGTTCACAACTGGGGGCAGCGTCTCACCTCTCAGTATAATCTGCTCTACGCTGCGGGTCTGGGTGCCAGCGCGGTGGAGCTGGGGCTATTGAACAGCATCGCGGGAGCGGTGGGCTCCCTGGCGTCGGTGCCTCTGGGCTGGGCGACTGAGAGATACTCGGTGAGGCGGGTACTCCTCCTAGGATACGCGCTGGGGGCGGTCGCCTCTTTGATCTACGCGGTGGCGGGGGCGTGGTGGATGCTGATCCCGGCGTTCATCCTAGGGGGCAGGCTCGTGAGGATCATGCCGCTGACGGACATCATATTTATCTCGGCGACGGGGCCCGAGGAGAGGACAGGGGTCATGAGCCTCTCCCGCGTCGTCTGGGGGGCGATCAATGTCTTCGCGCCGCTGGCGGCGGGGCTTACGGTAGCCCATTTCGGGGGGATAAACACCCGGGGGATCCGTCCTCTCTACTACCTCCAGTTGGCTCTGACGGTTCTCGTGTTCTTTTTCATGCTCAGGGCGTTGAAGCCCCTTCCCGGAGGCGTCAGAGATGCGGATGTTTCCAGTTCGAAGGGAAGTCTATTGGAGGACTATCGGGAGTTCTTCCGAGGGGAGCGATGGCTGAAGCGGTGGGTGCTGCTGAGGCTGGTGATGCAGTTCGGGACGAACATGGCGCTGCCCTTCGTGCCGCTGTGGCTGGTCGAGGTTAAGGGTGCTACGCCCCAGATGCTTGGGTTGATGGGGACGGTGGGGGTGGGGGTCTCCCTGCTGTTTCAGATCCCCGCGGGGAGGCTCGCGGACAGGATCGGTCGGAAGAAGGTTTACTTCCTGCTTCGACCCGTGGCGTATCTGGGCACGGTGCTGTTGGTGCTGTCTCCGCGGCCCGAGTATCTGGTGCTGGTGGGTTTGCTTGGGGCGATAGCGCTGGGAGGCGGGTTGTCGAGCGTGGGTTTCACGCCTTTCATCACCATGTTCTGGGAGATGGTGCCTCATGAGAAGCGGGGAAGGTGGTTCGGCGTGGAGGGATTGCTGAACATCTCAACGATCCCGGCGTCTCTGGTGGGGGGCTGCTTTGGGAGCGGGGATTTATGGTGGAAGTTCTGTTGTTCCCGGTGCTGCTGGAGCTGCTGGTTGTACTGCCGTTGCTGGCCTCAATACCAGAAACCCTAGCCCGGTCTGAGAATTAACGGAGTTATCGCGCGCACCATAAAGGCGCTATCGCACGTGGGGGGCCCCTCTCTCATTCGGAGCGCTAACATACAAATATATTCGGGGCGTCCCCTGATCAGCGGCGGTTGAAAGAATGACGCAGACCCAAGTCTACGCTCATGCCATCAGCGTCGTGGACCTCGTCAAGAGATTCGATGACGTGACGGCGGTGGACGGCCTCAGCTTTGACGTGGAGGTGGGGGAGATATTCGGCTTCCTGGGCCCCAACGGGGCGGGCAAGTCCACCACCATCAACATCCTCAGCGGGTTACTGGAGCCCACCAGCGGCAAGGCCACCGTGCTGGGTTACGACGTCCGCAGCGAGTCCATGCAGATCAAGGAGCGGATAGGGGTCTGCCCCCAGGAGCCCTCCTTCTTCCCGTACCTCTCGGGCAGGGAGAACGTGGAGCTCATCGCCGATCTCCATCTGATGCCCAAGAAGGAGCGCAGGGAGCGCACAGACACCCTCTTGGACCTCATGGGCCTCGGGGAGGCCGCGAGCCGTAGGGTTGGGAAGTTTAGCGGGGGGATGGTCAGGAGGACGAGTCTCGCTATGGCCCTGGTTCACGAGCCCGAGCTCGCGTTCCTCGACGAGCCCACCGTGGGGATGGATCCCCAGTCCCGGAGGGCGACGTGGGATCTCATCCGGAGCCTCAAGGAGCGGGGACGCACAGTCATTCTCACGACTCACTACATCGAGGAGGCCGAGGCCCTCGCTGACAGGGTGGGTATCATCGACCACGGCAAGCTCATCGCCCTGGACACCCCGGGGGCCCTCATGGAGGAGCACGGCGCCGAGAACCTCGAGGAGGTCTTCATCAAGCTCACGGGTCGCAGGATCCGGGAGGAGGTCTGAAGATGAAGCTGCAGAGGCTCAGGAGCCTAGTCGCCAAGGACCTCAAGAGGGTGGTGCGGGAGCCCGCGAACCTGTTCATGGCCATCATATTTCCACTGATCCTCACGGTTGCATTCGGGGCAGCCTTCGGGGGCATCGGTTCCGGCGGGGGCGATATCTCGTACACGGTGGGCCTCGTGAATCTCGATGCGTCAGGGAGCCCCGAGTGGGCCGAGGCCTTCAGGGACGGCATCTGGGCTACGGGAGCCCTCGTCGTCGCCGAGTACGATGACAACGAGACTGCCCACAACGATCTTCTCCAGGGGACCATCGACGCAATCGTGGTTCTCCCCGTGGACTTTGGGGACAGCATCGACTCCTTCCTAGAGCACCCGAACGATCCGGGGCTCTGGGTCAACACCACCATAGGCCTTGCGGTGGACCAGGGCTCTATGATAGTGGGCGCCGCGGTTCCCCCGATGATCATGCAGGTCCTGGCCCAGACGATCTCCGAGAGCCAGGCGATGACCTTCATCATACCCCTGGAGATCGGTGCCCCCACCCAGGTTGCTAGCTCCCGCCTCACCCAGTTTGACTACATGGTGCCGGGGCTCTTCGCCTATGCTGCGATCTTTCTCACGATGAACGTCGCCCTGGCCTTCTCCACGGAGAGGGAGCAGGGCATCCTTCGACGGATAAACCTGACCCCTACCTCCTCCTCGGAGGTTATTGTGAGCAGTGTGCTGTCCAACTTGGTGGTGGGAGCCTTTCAGGTGGCCATCGTTTACGGGGCGTCGAGCCTGATGGGGTTCAGGGCCCAGGCCAGCATCCTGGGAATCGTCTATGCCTTCACCATCGTGCTGTTCCTAGTGCTCTGCAACGTGGGCTTCGGGCTCATCACGGCCTCCCTGGTGAAGAGCAGCGGGGCGGCCACGGGGCTCAGCTTCGTCTTCATCCTCCCCCAGATGTTACTGGGGACCTTCGTACCGGTCTCCCCGGCGATGGCCCACTTTGTCCCGAGCTACTACGTCACCGACGCCCTCACCTCCCTCTTCCTGAGGGGGGCGCCCCTCTCCAGCCCCGTAATCATGAACGACCTCCTGGTGGTCGCCGTGGTCGGGGTCGCGACGGTTGCGGTGGGCATCGCCGTGTTCCAGAGGTTCGGGCGAGGCTAGGCCCATCCATTCATTTTTCTTGTCTCGCGCATTTTACCAGTAACAGTGATCGTTAATCCACATTGAGGATTATACAAATGAGAAATCTCAAGAGGAATGTGACCTGTCTTGTTCTATTATTTTTTCTCTCTTCCTTCACCTTTTACGATGTTTATGGAGTTGCATCGGACCAGATCGTGATCAACGAATTTGATCTTAACCCTCCGGGGAATGATAATTACGGTAGCGTGGAAGAATGGGTGGAACTCTTCAATCCCACGTCTGAAGATGTCGATATCAGTGGCTGGGTCCTCTCGACGACTAGTGGAGATACAGTAAGCGTGGCTATTCCCAGTGAAACCATGATCCCCGCGAATGGCTACTATGTTTATCGTCGGGGCTCACAGTGGCTCGATAACGACGAAGAGTCCATCATCTTGCATGACGCCAGCGGCAAGCAGATTGACCAGACTCCCCCAAAGAGCGATGACGACAATGATGAGGGGGCGTGGTCCAGATATCCCGATGGTCAAGACACGGACTCAGCAACGGATTGGCGGTTCCAAGAATCCACCGAGGAGAGATCAAACGGAGGGGAGCCTTCCTCTTCAGAGACCGAGTCGGAGCTTGAATCGGAACCTGAGCCCACGGCATCACCGGAACCTACACCCACACCGACGCCTGAGCCCACTGCACCACCGATCATTACACCCCCTACAACACCCCTCACGGGTATCGTGACGGTCCACTTCATCGATGTCGGTCAGGGGGACGCCATCTTCGTGGATACCCCCGGTCTCGATATGCTCGTGGATGGGGGGTCTAGGGGGGAGGGAGACACGGTAGTCGGCTATCTCCGGTCACTGAATATCACCCGGATAGACATTATCATCGCAACCCACCCCCACGCCGACCACATCGGGGGCCTCATCACGGTCCTGACCGAGTACAACGAGACTTATGCTCCCAAAGTGGTGGACTCCGGCCTCGAAGCGAAGACCGACACGTATGATGACTACGTTTCGGCGGTGGGGAATAGGACCAGGGAGGACGCGATTAGAGGAGAGATCATATTCCTGGGGGCTGGAGTCGAGGTCACCATCCTGAATCCGTACCCCGACGAGTTCGATGACGCCAACGACAACAGCGTCGTCCTCTGGCTCCAGGTCTACGAAGTGACCTTCCTGCTTACCGGCGACAGCGAGGAATCCGCAGAGTCGAGCATCCTTGCGGCAGGTTACAGCGTGAACAGCACGGTTCTGAAGGTTGGCCACCACGGCAGCCAGACCTCTACTAGCCCAGAGTATCTGGATGCGGTTGACCCCGAGATAGCGGTGATAAGCGTCGGGGAGGGGAACAGATACGATCACCCCCACCAGGAGACCCTGGACAAGCTGACCCTGGAGAGCGTCGCGGTCTATCGGACGGACCTCCATGGCACGGTGAGGGTCACCACGGATGGCGGAGATTACACCGTCCTGATCGAGAAAGGCAGCCCCCCTCCCGCACCCACGCCAGAACCCACGGCGTCACCGGGGCCAACAGCCACAGCGTCTCCCGGACCGTCCCCGACACCCTCGCCGAAACCAGACCTCCCTTTCCAGATTCCAGGTTTCACTCCATTCCAGATCCTGCTGGGGACCCTGGTGGCCCTCATCGTCATTACTTTGATGTCGAAAAGAAACGCGTGATATCGCCCCTTTTTCAGACGTAAACCTGAGAGCGGGATTTGCTCTTCCTCTCTATCAGACAACTAGGAGTAATATTTTCACGACACAGGAGTCGTTAATTAGAATATTCGCGAGAAATCGTCGTAGATGTCTCTCCTGTGGCCCACAAACAGAACGATCACCTGCGCTCCATCCGCTTTGATCTCGTAAATCGCGCGATGGTCACCTATCCGGAGGCTCCAGTAATCCGAGTATTTCAGCTTCTTTCCCGGGCCCTCGGGGTTGGTCTGGAGCTCTTTCAGCCGTTCCTTGATTCTCGATCGCATGGGTTCTCCGATCTTGTCGAGTTCCTGGGCGGCTTTCGGATGCAGGAGGACTTTGTATGTCACTCTGATTCCTCGAGGGGGATCAGTGTCTCGGGGTGCTCCTCCGCCTCCTCGCTCTTGGTGTTTAGCATCGCGAGGAACTCCCGGGTCTTCTCCCTCTCCTCGAACAGGCTGATTATGGTCTTTATCGCATCGCTCCGGCTCTTGAATCTCCCCTCTTTGACCCAGCGGTCTATCTCCTCGATCATCTGTGGGGGCAGCCTGAGTTGGACCTGAGTCAACGTCAATCGTAAACAGAATTGTTTACATCTCTATTAAACATTTCCGGAACCACATCCTCAAACCTATTCGCAAAAACTATTTGAGCGAAAATTATCCCCCGCACACAAAGGGCGAACTAGTATTCCGCAGTCTCATACCGGCATGGATGGTTGGGATTTAAAAAAATCCGATCACGGTTCCAGAAGCATTTTCTCCAGCAGTTTCGCGGCGCGGACGGTGAAGACGTCGCACCCGACGCACTTCTTGTTTATCACCATGATGATTTTTCTCTGACATCTCTCGCAAGTGAAGCGGATGCCGTTCTCTTCCATGAAGGTTCAGGAGATGTAAAAGACATTTTCTCGTAAAGCTCGTTAGGATGAGTGTAGCCAAGGATCAGGCAATTCCGAGAAAAACCGCTATCGCAGATCCCCCTAAGAATGAAAAGGGTTGGGGGCGGGCATTTAACCCACAACCGCTGTCCAGCCTCGAAAGCGTCATCTTACATCGATCACATTCTCTATGCGCTTGATCGTTCCGGCGATTGCGGCGAGGTCCGGTATGGTTATCGTTATTGCGTGTTCAGGGCAGGCCTCCACGCATCGTCCGCACCCGCGACACTCCTCTCCTATCTGGGCTCTGCCGTCCACTATCTTGATCGCGTCGACGAAGCATGACCCTTGGCAGGTGCCGCATCCGACGCAGTCGGGGGTGACCTCAACCTCGACGCCGTCCATCTTGGTGATCCTGCTCCCGATGGCGGGGGCCAGGTACGGCAGCATCTTCCAGAGGCAGCAGCACTGGCAGCAGTTGCAGACGGTGAGGAGCCTCTCGCCGGGCCCCACGTCCAGCCAGACGGTGTCCAGCTTGTTGCGCCCGATGAGGTGGACGAGGCCCGCCTCCCCCGCCCTCTTAATGTGCTCGTGGGCCTCCTCCCTCGTGGCGAGGCGGCCCAAGCGGGGGTCTATGCGCAGCGCAGCTTCACCCATGAAGAGGCAGCCCAGATCCGAGGGGTAGTCCCGGCACCCGTTGGAGACCCGGCAGATGCAGAAGTCCATTATCCAGTGGACCTCCGCCTGGTCGATGAAGGAGTGGACGACCTGGGAGGGGAGGACCGTGTTGACGGGGGGTTCGATTGCCCTGTTCACCTCGACCTGGATCGCCTTGTCCTTGGGCAGGTAGACGAGCTCGTCGTCCTTGAAGAGCATCCGGTCCGTGAGCCACCCCAGGAGGGGCAGCCGGGAGACCTTGGCTAGGGTGAACCGGCGATGGAAGTTCCTCTTCAGCTGCTCTATGAACCAGAGGGGCCGCACAAACGTCACCACCAGTGAAAATGAGATGTACGGGGTTCATTAAAAGCTAGTTCTCCCCAAAATCTGCTCATATTTAATTTCAATGAGTGCCGGGAGCGGGATTTGAACCCACGCTCTTTATCCGGCATGGACGCTGGTGCCACACTTAATTCAAAGCGGAAGCACGGGGCAATCCTTCTAGTGAACATATTTAGGAAGGAACCGCGAACTTGGTTACATGGACAAGAAAAGACTCCTCTTGCTCGCTTTAACAATCATCGGATTTTCGCTTTCGGCTTATCTCGGTGTTGAGAACACTCAGTTATTGAGCACTATCACCAGCCACGAAAACACCATATCCGGCCTAGAGAGCGACATATCGTCTCTAAACGGGATAGTAGAAGGATTATCCGAGGAGCTGCACCGCTTACAATCCGACTATGAGGCTGCTCAAGAAGACATATCTCAGCTCTCCGGTGAGGTGGACCTGCTTGAGACATCCATGGAATACCTCCAAGAAGAAAACAGCGCTCTCGAGGCCGAGAAGGCCTCGCTACAAAATGAGCTTACCGAAACTGAGGCTTCACTATCTTCACTGCAAGCAAATTACGAGGAGCTTGATGGATTTTATGAGACCCTATACGAGACTTATGAAAACACGTACACCAACTATGAGGGAGTACTGCTAGATCTCCAGCTAGAGCAAATGCTGCGGATTGGGAATTGCTTGGAATCATACTACGATTACTTAAGGTCCGGCCTCGGTCCGACCGGTGCTGAAAATTGGCGGTGGTATTCCACTCAGAGCATATGGCAGACCGAAGTCGAATTTGCGGTGAATCTGGCCCAGCACGATCTCTGGAGGATATATTGGCCCGACTATGAAACGGATTACGAGGAACTGACCGGAGAGAACAGCTACGAGACCGCCTGGTATAAACTTCAAGACGTCGCATCGTACCTAGATCTCTCCGCGAGTGATGCTCCCGAAGTGAAGATAGAGAAGATACTGTCATTCCTCAACGAGAACATACACTACGAGTTGGAGATCAACGATGTCTTCCTCGCACCAGTCGAGACCCTCGGCTTCAAATCCGGAGACTGCGACGACTACTCGATCCTGGCGGCTGCACTCTTCGAGTACTTCGACGTAGAATCGGCGGTGGGCTTCTTCAAAAACGACGCCAACGAATATCATGCGATGGTTCTGGTCAATCTTGAAGATCTGGGTGTGCATGGATACTGGTATTATGACGACCTGACGGACTATGGGCTGCCCGAGGGAAAATGGATCAAGATAGAGCCCCAATCCACGATAGAATATCAGAGCGATGACGATTGGATAGGCCAATGGAATATACTCGTTGCTCAAGAGCTTGAGGATTAGATTTCACTCGCATATCCCCCCGCTTTTATCTATTGGCTCCTTATCTGAACATAGAAGGGGAAACGCCTCCAAGGATTTCAAGCAGAGGAAGAACTCTGAATCTCTCTTTTCAAATTCTCGTGGAAAACACGGGATATCCCGAAAAAAACCACTCTCACATGCTACCCATCATAAGTAAAAAAGTGCCGGGGATGGGATTTGAACCCACGCTCTTTATCCGGCCTGGGCGCTGGTGCCGCAAACCTCTGGATCATGAGTCCAGCGCATTAGCCAAGCTATGCTACCCCGGCTCCTGCGCGCGCGCCGAGAATGTAGGCGATCTTCTCTTTATGGTTCACCGAATATCCTTAAACCTGATCTGAAAATAAGCGTTGAGTATGACCGATTATATTAACGTGGTTTTAATTTCTCTATAATATGGCTATCAATAGAAGAGTTATATATATATCTTCAAGAGCTAAATGAGAATTATAGAAGTCTTCAATAACTATTCAGCATGGAAGTATTAAGCATGGATAAAAACCACGTTAAGCTTGGAATAGTTTTCATATGTTTGGGCGCATCTTACTTCGTGGGTCTATTTTTTGGGCTAATACCGCCCGGAGAATCTATAGACGGGAGGATTCCACCTTTATTCATGGGAATAGGATTTTTTTTTCTTATCTTTGGTCTAAAGTCTACAAGTGCAGATGCACCTATTCCGCAACCAATACAAACGCAACCAGCACAGCCACAGCCCCCCCAACAAATTACTAAAATACTTGTGATATGCCCAGAATGCGGTAACCGTGTTTCAGCAGAGGCAAAGTTCTGCCCAGAATGTGCAACAAGTCTTATGCCGAAAAAACCTTAACCCCGTTAATTGAAAGACATCACTCGAAAATTTATTTGGTCAGCTAAACCGAACACCGTGAGAGCGATATTCTGTAGGAAGAGAAAACAGATAGCCCAGAAGTTAGGAAATCCGAAGCTAAACCGGATTACATTACACACCTTCAGACACTGGAAGGCTACGCGCCCCCCCTTCCATACCCTGTCTTCTCTCGTAGTCTCTCTGATGAGGCGAGTCACCATGGCTGTGAGTTTGTCACTCATCTTGAAGACCCGCGGGGTTGATCCTTTTGCTGGGTCATTAATGTAACAGACTTGTCGATTCAGGTCAAAGTCCTCAGGCGTGACTCGCCAAGCCTCGATGGGTCTACACGCGGACTCTTTCAAGAATTGAAGCAAACATCCGATCTTCCTTCCATTCCCCGTATCAACTGGTCAATACCAGACTCTGAGGGAATGAAGGGCAGTTTGTCGTTTCTCTTGAACCTGAGTGGCGTGTATTCAAACCCGTTCCACATGCACCAATCCAAATAGGCGAACCCGACGCCGTTCTTATGCCCGTTGGACATCTCTGCATTGATGAGATACTTTTCTACTTCATTGGTGTCCCAGAGGTTTACCCGATTCTTGAGTCTCCTGATGATTCGTAACTTACTGTGAATCGTATTGGGTGCGTTTCTTTTTTCTTCTCTCCGATAGTCCTCGTAGTTCCCTTCTCCACTCTGGAATACCGTGGGTGAGAGGGAAGTGCCGGGTATGGGATTTGAACCCACGCTCTTCATCCGGCTTGGGCACTGATGCCGTAAACCCCCCGGTTATTGACTTCACATTCAATGCAGTCAAAAAACTACAATCTCAAAACCCCATAAAAAAACTACGAAAAAATACACCCGCCAACCGGATCCCAACCGCCTACCAACGAAAGGAGACCGGAAATCAAACATCAAAAAGGGGTAGCGGGCATCCATCCAAGTAAGAAAACACCGCTAAAAAGCGAAAAGAACCGGAAAAACCCGCCATTCAGATTCGATACCAGTCAAAAACACGGTTTATTCCGCAAAAAACCGCTATAAGCGGTAGCAATTATAACGAAACCAGAAAGAGAAAAGTGCCGGGGATGGGATTTGAACCCACGCTCTTTATCCGGCCTGGGCGCTGGTGCCGCAAACCTCTGGATCATGAGTCCAGCGCATTAGCCAAGCTATGCTACCCCGGCTCCTGCAAAAAGAGAACGCCCCTAAGATTTAAATCCGTCCCCGAAGCCCCGCCGGGGCCTCAGAGCCCCCCGAGCCGCGGCTCGCTCAACGCCACCGGCACACCGCCCTCCACGTAGACCCGGGGAGTCAAAGGATTCAGCCCCACGCAGAACTGGTACCCCATGATCCCCGCCCTCGCCGCCTGCCGCTCCAATGTGCACTCCCCCTCCCGGGTCACCACACCCACCACGTCCCCCGCCAGCGCCGCCGTCCCCTCCAGATCCACCACCACGTGATTCACAGAGACCGACCCCAGCACCCCCCTCACCGCACCCTCCACGCTCACTAGGCCCCGGTTAGTGAGCCCCCGGGGAACCCCATCCGAGTAACCCACGTGCAGCGTCCCCACCCGCATCCGCCGAGGAGCCACGAACCGCCTGCTATACGTCAGCGTCTCCCCCGCCTCGATATACTTCTCATGCTCCACCCGGGCCCGGAACGCGAGCACGGGCCTCAGCTCCAGCCCCACCTCCCGATCCTCGGGCTCGGGGTACAGCCCGTACAGCATTAGCCCCGGCCTCACAGCGCTCAGATAGCTCTCCGGGAACTGGAACACCGCATTACTGCTCGCCAGGCTCCATGATGGAACCGCGACCCCCCGCCTCTTCAACTCCCCCCGCAGAGCCACCATACGCTCCAGTTGCTCCCTGTCGAACTCCGGGTCCTCAGTCAACGTCGAGAACACCCCCGCCACAGAGACCCCGCGGAGCCCCGCCACATGCTCGATGAGATCCGCCGCCTTACCGTTCCTCACGCCGACCCTGCCCAGCCCCGTGTCCACCTTCACGAAGACCTCGGCCTCCACCCCCAGCCTCCTCGCGGCGTCGCTCACCCCCCGCCCATGGTCCCGTGTATAAACCGTCTGGGTCACACCATTCGCGACGACCCACCCGTACTGCTCCCACCGGAACAGGGGATCCATGCAGACCACCCCGATCCCGAGCCCCGCGCCCCGGATCTGCTCCGCCTCCCAGAGCTTCGCCACCAGCACCCGCCCCACCCCCTCCCTCTC
>JAOZHO010000020.1 GCA_026014875.1 Candidatus Bathyarchaeota archaeon
CTCTCCAGGAAGGCCGCCACGGCCACCACCCCGTGGCCGTACGCGTTCGTCTTAACGCAGGGCAATACCTCGCCCCCTGCCCTCTCCCTGATCCGCTCCAGGTTGAAACGTAGATCATCGAGGTCGATCTCCAGCCAGGACGGGAAGCCCTTCACCCTCTCCTCTATCTCCTCCGGGGAGGGCTGGGACCCGAAATACGCATCGGACATGGCACTCACTCCGTGATCTGGTTCAGGGGCTTAAAAACTCCGGGGGATGGGCCAAGGTTAAAACATCTCACGACTATGATTTCTCGGAGGAGCATCGCATGCCTTATGGATACAACGGTAAGACCCTCAGGGTCAACCTCACAGATGAGACCCTCAGGACCGAGGAGCCCCCCGAAAACTGGTACCGCACCTACCTAGGGGGCATGGGCGCCGTCGCCTACCACCTGCTCAAGGAGGTGCCCCGGGGAGTAGACCCCCTCTCCCCCGGGAACATATTCATCATGGCCCCCGGAGTCATCTCGGGCGCGCCATTCTCGGGGAGCGGAAGGAACGCTGTGGGCGGCCTGTCCCCCCTCACCGGGGGCTTCGGGGAGGCCGACGCCGGAGGATACTGGGGAGCAGAACTCAAGCACGCGGGATTCGACCAGATTATCGTCGAGGGAGCCTCGGAGAAGCCCACATGGCTCTGGATCGAGGACGGCAAAGCAGAAATCAGAGACGCGTCCAAGCTCTGGGGCCTCGAGGTCGCCGAGTGCCAGGACAGGATGAGGGAGGAGCTCGGGGACCCCCGGGCCAAGACCGCCCTCATCGGCCCCTCCGGGGAGAACCTCTCCCGCCTCGCCTGCGTCATCAACGATCTCAATCACGTCGCAGGGCGCAGCGGCACCGGGGCCATCATGGGCTCCAAGAGACTCAAGGGTGTGGCCGTGAGGGGACACAACCCCCCGGAGCTGGCTGACGCCGACCGCCTCAGGGAGCTGGCGGGGCGCCTGGCGAAGCAGGTCAGGGAGAACCCCTCGGGGCTCAGCGTCTACGGAACCGGGGCGGCCATGGACGCCGGGGCCCAGACCGGCAACCTGCCCACCCGGAACTTCAGGGACGGGGAGTTCTGGGAGGCCTCGGAGATAGACGCCATCGCCGTCAAGAACAAGTACCGGGTGGGGATGGGCACCTGCTACGCCTGCGCCGTCGCGTGCAAGAAGGAGGTGAAACTGGAGACTCCGTACAAGGTAGAGGCCCGGTACGGCGGCCCCGAATACGAGACCCTAGGGGCCTTCGGCTCGGACTGCGGGGTCAGCGATCTCGCCGCGATCTGCAAGGCCAACGAGCTCTGCCAGAGGTACGGCATAGACACCATCGGCGCCGGCACCACTATCGCCTTCGCGATGGAGTGCTACGAGGAGGGCATCATCACTCCCGAGATGACAGGGGGCATAGACCTGAGGTTCGGGAACGCCGAGGCCATGCTCCAGACCCTCGAACTCATGGTGAAGCGGGAGGGAATCGGGGACCTCCTCACCGAGGGGACCAAGAGGACTGCCGAGAAACTGGGGCCCGACGCCGAGAGGTTTGCCGTCCACGTCAAAGGCCAAGAGTTCCCCATGCACGAGCCCCGGCTCAAGAGGGCCCTGGGCCTCGGCTATGCCCTCTCCCCCACGGGCGCCGATCACCAGCACAACGTCCACGACACCGGTCTCAGGGGCAGGGCCATGGAGCGCCTCAGGGCGTTCGGTGTCCTTGAGCCCGTCGCCCTTGAGAGCCTCGGCGGAGAGAAGGTCCGCATCTACAAATACGTCTCAGAGATGCGAATCCTCACCAACTGCCTCGCCATCTGCAACTTCGTTCCCTGGGACTACAACCAATACGTGGAGCTCCTCAACGCCGTCACAGGCTGGGACACCACCCTCTACGAGCTCGCCAAGGTCGCCCAGAGAACCCTGGCCCTGGCGAAGATCATCAACCTGAGATCGGGCTTCACCGCCGCAGACGACTGGCTGCCCCCCAGGATGTTCACCCCCCAGACGAGCGGGGCCCTCTCCGAGACAGCCGTCATCCCCGAGGAGCTCCGCCACGCCATAGACCTCTACTACGAGATGATGGGCTGGGACCCCCAGGGAGTGCCGCGCCTCGGAACACTCCACGAACTCGGCATCGCCTGGGCCGAACAATACCTCCCCCCCGCCTCAGCGGACCGGCTCGTGATCTAGAGCTGCTATAACACCGGAGACGGGACCCCGGGTCCCCGCCTCAATCTTGAGATCAGGAGGAAGGACAAGACCCCCAGAAGAGGCGCCCACCAGGGAATCGGGATCGAGAATCCCCCGCCCCCCACGGCGAACTCCTCAGCAGAAGCCTCCACGCCGTTCAGGTAGACGGTGACCCGCCAATCTCCTTTCACGTCCCCCGCTCCCCACTCGGAGAGATCGAGGAACGCATAAGCATAGACCTCCCCCTGATATTCTAGGGAGACAGAGGCCTCACTCACGATCCCATTGGGGCCCTCGAAGGCCCAATAAATCTCATCCCCAAATGCGGCTCCCTCCAGGTCTACGAGGCTGTATACCACGGCGTCAGCATCGAACCTCGAAGCGGCCCCCACGGGGGCGCCATCTTCGTCAATACCCAGACATACGCTGTGAGTCAAGAGGCTCACACTCGAAGAAGACACCACAGACATCACCACAGAGGTCTCGGCTCTGTTTCCGTCGGAGTCGACCACGGATAACGTGATGGTGTGGTCTCCCGGACTAAGGCTCGCGCCCTCAACCCTGCCCCCGGATCCCAGGAAACCATCGATGTCCGAATCCCAGGTCAGCTCCGATCCCCTGATCGTCCCGTCTTCGAGGTCGAAACCCGACCCCTCGAGGACGACGGCTCCTTGGGCATAGCTGCCGTAATCGACGGGGGATTCGATGTATGCGGCTGGCGGTTTCTCTGGTACAGTGAAGAATCCAGGGGAGATTTCTTCCCCGATGTTGAATCCATCTGAGGCTACCACCTTGATCTTTCCATGTGTTCCCCCCGGGAGGAGGGAGGTATCTAGGCTGTAACTAGTCTCCTCCAGCTCAAGGGCGACCGTCATCCAGTTCTCTCCGCCATCGGGGCTGTATAGCACCGAGTAGAAGAGGGCGTCCCCATCTAGATCCGAGCCCGACCAACTGAGGTCCAGGGTTCCCTGGGCAGTCGTCACGCTGTCAGGTGTTTCCACGACGACTGCGGGGGGATATGCCGTCGGAGTCCTCTCTCCTAGGAGCGCCCCATCCTTGGAAAATCGAACCTTGACTGTGCCCTCCGGATAGGGTATGACGAATCCGAAGCCCAGATACTCCTCGCCCTCGTACCCGAAGTCGGTGGAGTAGAGGACCTCTCCCGCGTCCGAGACGCACTCGATGGTGTATTCTCCCTGGTCCTCGGGGTCGGGGAGCCCGACGGTGAGGTACCAGTTATTGAACTCCGTGGTTCGGTTCTTGTAGATGGTTCCCGATACGTAGAGCACGGGCTCATCCGGTGGGTCCTTGAGGGCCTTGAAGAGCGGGGGGTAGGTCTCGTCGCAGATCCAGGTGTCCAGGATACGCTGCCCCTGGGTGGCTTCGTTGGTCCCCATGAAGCAGAAGATCCGGTCGGCGCTGGTGCCGTCCGGCTGGGGGAAGGCGGCTTTGAGCTCGTCCATATTGGTGATGTTGTAGATCTTGCCGTCCCTGAGGATGAGCCCTTCCACCTGCTTCCCGTAGAACGGGTACAAATCGTACTCCTCCTCCCCCCTGTACCTGTTGAGCCCTAGGGTGTGCCCGATCTCGTGGGCGGTCACCCCTTTGTTCGCCCCGTACATCACCAGGACCGCCCTGGAATAGTAGGGTGCGAAATAGTCGATGTACTTGGTCCCAGCGCGCATGACATAGGCGGAGTACCCCGTGACGGTTCTCTGTCCCTGGGAGTCCACCTCCCACCAGTCGTTGCTGTCGGGGAGCACCCCCACTATCTTGGACTGTTCCAGCACCGAGATCAGCGTGAGCCACTGTACCAGAGCCATACGCTTTACCGAGAGGGGACCCGATGTCAACGGAGCGAAGAGGGATAGGAGATATGTGTCCGACGTTATGAGATCCGCGGGGAGGGGATAGGCATCCTCGATGAGGTCCACCTGGGCCTGGCTCCAGGCCTTGAGAGCCACTCCGTCGTCGTAGCTCAGGGCGCCCATATCCACCGGGATGAACAGGAGCTTCAGCTCCTCCATCCTCTTCGCGATTGGAATAATTTCCATCTTGAGGCCGTCCACGTAGTCTTTGCTCATGGTGACTAGATCCGTGTACCTGTTAGAGGGGTCAATTTGCCCCTGGAGCACGTGCCTCCCCGGGGCGGGGGTGAAGTAGAAATCTACGGGGACCGGCTCGGAGCCGACCTCCACGGTGACCTCCTCGGAGTTGGTGGCGCTCTCGAAAAAGATGGACCGGGACAGCCGGACGTCCACCTCGGCGTTCGAGAAACCCGTCACCCCCTTGGGGATCACGGGCTCGATCACCACCCGCACCCCCGCCTTTTTATCCACCGCGAGGTAGGGGAAGCTTCCCCCAAAGTCGGTGAAGACAGGCGCCTCCACCACCTGGACGAGGTGGATGCTCTTGACCTTGAGCCACACGGGCAGGACCTGCACTTGGATATCATCGGTCGCCGTGCCGTACTCCGAGGTGGTGGCCTTGACCACGAGGCTCCACTCCTCCGGGGCGGTGGGCTTCGAGGTCATTGGGACTTTGGGGACCTCCCACTCGAAGCTGAAGTGTCCGTTGCTACCCGTCGTGGAGCCTGGGACGGTCTCGACCAGATTCCCGCCTCGGTAGACTTGGACGCTTATCTTGGCCCCGCTTACGGGTTCGTCGTTGAGGGTGAGGTCCCCCCCGATGAGGGTCTTCTCCCGGGTGATGAGTTGTGTCTTCTCGGCGAAAGCGATGAGGGTCAGCTCCCCCGGCACGTCGAAGGCGAATGTGGCGACCCCCTTCCCGTCCACCTTGAGCCGTATGAACCACTGGCCCGGCCTGTTCATCACGGTGTCGTAGACTGGGTCCGCCAGGGGGAGGGCGTCCCAGACGTTGTAGCTCTCCCAGTACTCGTATCCGCTCGCGGCGGCGTCGGGGATGTTAAACGTGGTGGTGCGGACGACGCTCCCGTCTCCTGACTCCCACTGATACTCCACGGTGTGGGGGCCGTAGACGTTCCCGAACCGGGTCCAGACATGGGGCTCATCAAAGTACTCAAAGCTGCTGGTCCTCTCGATGGGATCGTAGGGGGAGGCGGGCTGGACGCCCTGGCACGTCGCGGAGTCTATGATGATCAAGTCGATGTCCATGACGGTGACATCGGCCTCGTAGGAGTCCTCGTTCCCCTTGTCGTCCACCACTATGAGCATAACTGTGTGGGTCCCCGCGGGGGGGCGATCCCAGACAAAACTCTCGGCGTTCCCCACGGAGTAGAGGTAGGCCCCGTCGATGTGCCACTTGTGCTCGGTTATGGTGGCTCCCTCCACCCGGGCGGTGCTGGTGAATGTGACCTCGTCGTAGACCGTGGGGGTCTCGGGCTCGAAGACAAAATCGGCGTCGAGGAGAGTGGTGGTGTCTCCGGTGTCGTCGGGGTAGACGGTGTAGGTGAGCTCGAATGTTATTTCTCCGCTGATGGCGTGGTATTTGTCGAGGTACTCGGTGACGTCCCAGCCGTCCTCCTGGAAGGTCCTGACGATGGAGCTCTCGTATGTGTCCGGCGTCACTCTGATCTCGACCACTGTCCCCGGGTTGACGGGATACCAGAACTGGGTCCTCCATGGCCCTGGGCCTGTTGTGTAGCCCCACTCGGTCACGTCTGTGTAGTGGGATTCTATGATGGGGGTATCTTGGCCGGTGCTCGTGGGCTCGTAGCTGATCCAGAGGTTTCCCTTCTTGCCTGATGTGAATGAGAGGATCGTCTCCGGCCTGTTGATGTACTCGAATATCCCCGAGCCCATCGGCCCCACCTGCCGCGTATACTCTCCCTCGGAGATACTATAGCTCCCTATCACCCCCGTCACGGTGACGTCGTAGGGTTGGTCCGGGACATCCCTTATTGTCCCCTCCTCCGCGTGGATCATGGGGGCGGCTGAGCTCGTTATGAAAATGATCAGGAGGAAAGCGGCGAGAACCCCGTTGCTCCCCTTCCTCTGGACTCTCTGGGTCACCACACAGGAGATCATGTAGAAGGGCGCCCAGAGGAGGACGTAGTTGTTGAACGTGAAGTATGCTTCATCGGCGTATGTGGTGAATCCCGGGGTGAGCATCAGCTGGTAGAAGCCTGCCGCGCCGTCCAGGCTCAAAGTGAGCATCAATCCCACAAGAAAAGGGGCTATCAGAGTGAGAACGACCTTTAACGGGCTCGGTTTTAGAATTTGCCGAATATTAATCATTTTTTTATGCTCCGGGTTTGAATCTTTTACTCTTTGAGTACTCCGTTAAAAAGGTTACAAACGGCTGAAAGGAGATCGGCCTTCTCATCGGTTCGGGGGGGCGCTTCCCCATCCCCCGGATTCCACGCCCTCGATGTCCAGTAGGTCTAGTCTTCCACGTATCTCCAGGAAGGAACCCGGCTCCCCCTCATATTCTGCCATGAGCCGCATGGGTATCCCGAAGACATCGATCAGATTCACTTCCCCCCTCCCGTACTCCGTTACGACCTTGGCGACGAACGTGTTCCCCTTCGCGCTCGTGGCTCCAGCCTGAGACGGCACGAGCCTCGTGGGCATCAATCCTATCTTCACTCTCTGGGTTGTCCCTGCCAGTGACTCGGGGCATATGCAATTCCGGTCGAAAAGTTCGAGCCTGGCCCTTCCTCTGCTTATCGTCACCCACTGGTCGTAGACGACGCCCTCGAGCTCGGCGCCCGGGGCCACCGCCTCAATATTGACCTCGGCGTATCCGTCGAGCAACACTGGTCCGGCCTAGAGGAGGAAGTCCGGGGGCAGGGTCATCTTCTTGATCCGGGTCCCTGTTAGAGCCTCGATGCGTGCCAGCTCGATCTCCTCCTCGTAGGTGACGAAGGTGATCGCGGTCCCCTCCTTTCCCGCCCTCGCGGTGCGCCCGATCCTGTGGAAGTACATGAGCGGGTCGTCCGGGATATCGTAGTTGATGATGAAAGGGACGTCCACGATGTCGAGCCCCCGGGCCGCCACCTCCGTAGCCACCAGGATGCTCACCTTCGCTTCCCTGAACTGGCTCAGCACTCCCTCCCGCCTCGCCTGGCTCAGCTGGCCGTGGATGGCCTCCGCGTCGTAGCCCCCTCTCTTGAGCTGCCCCGTGACCCGGTCCACCGTGGTCCTCCGTCGGCAGAAGATGAGGGTCCTGTCGATCTTCAGGTAGTCTAGGACCCGGGTCAGGATGTCGAACTTTTCGTAGATGGCCACCCGCATGAACCTCTGGTCGATGGTCTCGACGGCGATCTCGTCTTTGCTCACGATAACCATCTCGGCGTCGGGGATGTACCTCCTAGAAAGCCGCCGGGTCCGGTCGTCTATCGTTGCGGACCAGAGGCTCGCCTGCTTGTCGTCCGGGGTATGCCTCAGGATCCACTCGATGTCATCGATGAACCCCATGTCCAGCATCCTGTCCGCCTCGTCCATGACCAGCGCTCTGATCTTCCGGAGCTCCAGGGTGCCCCGCCTCATGTGGTCCATGAGCCTCCCAGGGGTCCCCACGACGATGTGGACCCCTCTCCTGAGCTCGTTGATCTGCCTCTCGATGGAGACCCCGCCGTAGATGGTGAGCACCCTGAGGGGGGTGTACTTGCCGTAGCTGGAGAGGTCGTCGGCGATCTGCACCGCCAGCTCCCGGGTCGGGGCGAGGATGAGCCCCTGCACCCCCTCGGCGTCAAAGTCCAGCCTCTCGATCATGGGCACCCCGAAGGCGGCCGTCTTCCCGGTGCCTGTCTTCGCCTGTCCTATGATGTTTGCCCCCTCGAGCATCATGGGGATGGCCTGCTCTTGGATGGGGAACATCTCTTTGAATCCCCGGTCGGCGAGGCCCCGTTTCACCTCGGGGCTGATGTCGAGTTCGTCGATGTCCATCGTAATCAATCATTCGCCCTTTTGGGCTATCGCAAGACCTCTTATGCCACATCTAATAAAGCTTCTGAACCGTGTGAAAAAAGGGGGAGGCGCTACGCCTTCTTGGGGTAACCGAACTTTTTGCAGGTCTCTTCGATGGTCTCCTCCAGGAGCCTGAGCCCCTCTTCCACCTGCTCCTCTGTGATGATGAGGTAGGGCATCAACCTTAGGATCCCGGTGCCCGGGGCGGAGCTTATGATGAGCCCCTTCTCCTTCGCCTTATCGCTGAGGTAGACCATGGGGTTGTGGGCTGGGTCCTTCTTCTGCTCCGGGGTGAGGTCCTTAGGCTGAAGCCCCTCCTTGGTCTCCCTGTTCGCGACGAGTTCGACCCCCATGAAGAGGCCGAGGCCCCTGACGTCCCCGATGACGGGCTGGCGGTCCTGCATCCCCCTGAGCGCATCCATCATGTGGTTCCCCATCTTCGCCGCCCTGTCCGCAAGTTTCTCCTTACAGTAGATGTCGATGACCGCGAGGCTCGTGGCGCAGGCGAGGGCGTGGCCGCTGTAGGTGTAGCTGTGGGGGAAGCCCTTCTCGTCGAAGTGGTCGGCGAGCTTCTTGTTCACGATGGTTGCCCCGAGGGGGACGTATCCGGAGGTGATACCCTTCGCGTAGGTCTCGATGTCGGGAACGATGTTCCAGTGCTCGCACGCGAACATCTTACCGGTGCGGGCGAACCCCGTCATCACCTCGTCGAAGATCATGAGAACCCCGGTCTCGTCGCAGATCTTACGAATCTTCTGCCAGTAACCGTCCGGGGGGACCACCTGGCCCGCCCAGCTGCAGATGGGCTCCGCCATGAAGGCGGCCACAGATTTCTCTCCCTCTTTCTCGATGGTGTATCTGACAAAGTCGGCGCAGAGGAGATCGCACTCGGGATACTCCTTCCTGAAGGGGCACCTGTAGCAGTAAGGGGAGGGAACGTGCTTGAACTCCTCAAAGATGCTGAGCCCCGGGGACTGGCGGTTCCTGCTGCTGCCGCCGACGCTCACCATAGCGTAGGTGGAGCCGTGATAGGCGTCCCAGTAACTGATGATCTTCGAGGAGCCCCTGTAGAGTTGGGCGAGCTTGATGGCGACCTCGTTCGCCTCGGTGCCGCTGTTCCCGAAGAAGGTCTTACATAGGTCCCCGGGGGTGATCTGGGCGAGCTTCTTGGCGAGCTGGATCTGGGGAATATTGGAGTAGCTCGGGGAGGCGTATGCCATCTCGTCGAGCTGCTTCTTCGCGGCCTCGATGACCTCCCGATTGTTTAGGCCGATATGGACGTTGTAGAGCTGGGACATGAGGTCGAGGTACTTCTTCCCCTTGGCGTCCCAGAAGTAGACCCCGTCCCCGCGGGTGAGTATCAAGGGCTTGTATCCGGGTCGGGGCTCCCATCTCTGGACGAGGTACTTCTTCGCATCGTCATGCATCCGGGTGACCTCGTCCTCCGAGAAACGAACTGGACTCATTGATAATCCTCAGACAATCTGTTCACGGAATTCACTTAACAATTATCCCCGTGTCAGTGGGCTTCAGGAATCCCTTATAGGAGACCTTTCATGCTGAGATCGGGATGACCGTTTCAAAGGTCGCCGTCGTCAAGGGCCCCAGAGGCCATGAGCCCGTCCTCAAGGCCTTGGATCTGATTGACTACAAGGAAGCCCTGAAGGGCTGGGACAGGGCACTCATCAAGGTTAACTTCATCACCACTAAGACCTGGGATACCGGGGCGACCACAGATCCCATAGTAGTCGAGGCCATCATCCAGAGGCTCAAGGAGCTCTCTCTGGAGGTCATCGTCGTCGAGTCCGATGCGACGATCACCAACGCCACCAAGGCATTCCACGTCACCGGCATGGCTGAACTGTGTGAGCGGAACGGGGTCGAGTGGATCAACCTGAGGCACGAGAAGGATAGAGTGGAGCTTCCCATCCCAGGCGGGACCGCGCTGAAGAAGATTGTCGTTCCCCGGATCGTCGCCGAGTCAGGGATCGTGAGCGCCGCCAAGATGAAGACCCACACCGAGACAGGGGTGACCCTGGGGATGAAGAATCTCTTCGGCCTCCTCCCCGACAAGCTCAAGGGAAAGTACCACCTGAAGGGCATGCACAAGGTGGTCGCCGACATCACCACCGCCATCAACCCGCATCTGACCGTGGTCGACGGCTTCGTGGCTATGGAGGGCAGGGGACCGGTGGGAGGCACCCCCGTCCAGATGGAGACCATCGTGGCCGGGAGGGACGTGGTCGCCGTAGACGCCACGGCCTCGAGGCTGATGGGGATCGACCCCCATGAGATCGGCCACATCATGATGGCCCACGAGAGAGGCCTCGGCGAGGTGGACTCCGTGGAGGTCCTCGGAGAGAGCTTGGCCGACGCCGTCAGGGTCTTTAAGAGGCCCTGAACTCGGAGAATTATCTCCCGTTCCAAATCTTACTCGATTTATTATAGACCCGACTAGTTGCCCCTACATCTCCATCGGAAAAGCCATATTCACTGAACTCCAAAAACCAAGCGACATTTAACGGTGAAACACTTGGGAGGAGCATACGATCCCTACGAAAAATACGGGTTGAAGCGGGTCATCAACGCGGCCACGAGCCTCACCCTCCTGGGAGGGTCGATGCCCCACCCGGACGTCTTCAAGGCGATGGAGGACGCCTCCAAGGCCTTCGTGAGCATCCCCGTCCTACAGCAATGGGCTGGAGAGAGGATAGCAGAGGCGTTTGGCGCCGAGGCCGGTCTCCCGACCGCGGGCGCCGTGAACGCCCTCACCCTCGCCGTGGCCTCGTGCATGATGAAGGGAACGGAGCTCGAGGACCACGATCCCCTAGGGCCTCGGGTCTGGAACCACCTGGTCCAGAGGCTCCCGATGCACACCGAGGAGCTCAAGACCGAGTTCATCGTCCAAGGAGTCAACAGAAACGTCTACGACCACGCCGTCGAGTGCGCCGGGGCCACGCTCGTCGAGGCGGGCTCCAGCGAGGAAACCACGGCGGGGGATCTCTCCGACGCCTTCAACGAGGATAGGACCGCCGGATACTACTACACCGTCACAGCGTCCAGGGGAAAGCTCTCCATTAAGGAGGTCGCCGAGGTGGCCCACAGCCACAATGCCCCCCTCATCGTGGATGCCGCTCCTTGTCTCACCCATAAGGCCATCCCCCGGGGGATCCTCGAGGCGGGGGCAGACCTCGTGATCTTCAGCGGCGGGAAGCAGATGGGCGGCCCCAACAACAGCGGCATCCTCATCGGAAGAAGAGACCTCGTAAAGCTCGCCCACCTCCAATCCTACCCCTTCGACGGCATCGGCAGAGCCTCCAAGATGAGCAGGGAGACAATCGCCGGCCTCGTCAAAGCCCTGGAACTCTTCATGGAGAGAGACGACGACGCATACTACCGAACCCTAGAGGCGAAAACGAGGACCCTTTCCACTAGGCTCGACGAGATCCCCGGCATCAGATCAGGCATCCTCATGGAACCCACCCTAGTCGGAGGCCTCGTGGGCCCCAGCTACGCGTACATCGAGATCACCGGCGCCGGAATCACCCTCAAAGGGCTCCACGCCGCCCTCCTCGAGGGAGACCCCTCGATCAGAACCCTCCACGAACCCTACTTCATCACCCCCGAGGCGAAGGACAGGATCACCCTCAAAGCCGAGTGCCTCCTCGAGGGAGACGACGAGATAATCCTAGACAGAATCACCGAGATAATCAAAAGCCCCTAGTCAAAGACCCACCAAACGCAAAACCATGAACCCCAAAACCACCGACCCAAACCCTTCAAGCAGAACAGTAGCTATTCAGTAGCCATTCAGTACCAAAACCACTCCGAAAGGACCCATAAAAACCCGCCAAACAAAAAAAAAGGACCGGGAAAACAACCCCAAACAACCCCCCCCAAAAAAAAATA
>JAOZHO010000004.1 GCA_026014875.1 Candidatus Bathyarchaeota archaeon
AGTTTCGAGGGATTGAGGGAGTGCCGAATATCTGGTCCTTCCATACATCCATGTAGTCTTTCCCAATCATCACCGCCGTAATGTCGCCGTTTCCCCCGTATCGGTAATAGCGCTTGCTGACGTATCCACCCATCAGCCATTGACGGCCAGCGCCTTCGCCGTCACCACCTCCCGAGGGATTCCAGGAACCGTGGGGTTCGCTGCCGCCCGCGTCTGGGCCTCGCTGGACGCCTACCCAGAATTCGTCATCGTCCTGAATCCAGATGGTGCCTTCCCTCAGCAACTCCATATCAACGCGGCCTTCGGGGTGTGTATCATCCGTGGCGTTGTCATTAATTTGGCACCGCATGACGCCGCTTTTCTCGGTAAGGCCAGGCGAGAAATTGAGATCATCCAACAGGAAAATTACAGGGCCCGCGTTAGTCGATCTCAGACCATTAGGGTCGATGCAGAGGAGACCCCCGTAGGTATCTGCCTCGATATCACCAGGCACCCTCCATTTGGAGACCCAGAATCGGGCTGCAAGATCTGCGTCGCCTTCACAGTATTGGATTATTATCGTCGTGAAGACCGAGGAGGCATCGTATATTGCGTCACCGGCGAAGAAGGCAGTAATGCTGAAAGTACCTGCCTCGAGAATATAGGCGGGAGTGATCGAGTAGACTCCGAGGATATCTGTGGTATCTGTCCCAAGAGCCGTCCCGTTATACGTGACAGTTATCAACTGGCCTGGCAAGGGATCCCCGAAGCTAGGATCGTCGGGATCATTGTTGATTAGGACCCCATTAGGGAGTGGGGTGAGTTCCTGACACGCTGGCAGAGGCGACGGGTAGGTGTTTATGCTTATAGCAGTTATTATCCCCATTAGTAGCGGCTCCTGCCTCTTCGTCTCTGTAATTCTAGTCTGCGGATCTCCTCTCTGGCGGCCTCACCGCCCCTTCTCAGGGTACCCTCAAGGTCTTGGACGCCACTGATGTTGGCTCCCGCGAGGCTGATGCTGATGGAGATTTGGCCAGTGCCTCCGCCGGCCATCATTGTAGCGAACTGCTCTCGCTGCATGATCACCTCACCAGCCTCCACTCCGACGACGCCTCTACGCCTCACCTCCCCGCCGAGCTGTTGTTGTCCTATATCAGGGTCGTATGTCATACCTACGGCGCCGCTGGGAAGGCCTTGACCTCCGAAAACAGCGGCGAGTGCGACCCTGTTTGCATCTTCGATCGCCTCTTTTTTATCTTTGATAGCATCTGTATCCATCGCGATTCCAAGTCGGGTCATTGCTCCCTCGGCTCGAAGATAGCCCTCAGTGACCCGGACGTCTTCAAGGGTGGACTCTAGGGATTCGAGCCTCGAAGTCAGCATTCCAGTTGGGTCGCCCGTTTGTTCTATCTCGCGTTTCGTCGCCCTTATGCTGGCTGAAAGCGCCGCCCCCTGAGCGGTTAATGCGGCCTGCTCTACCCCTAGATTTCTCATTTCCCCTTGCAGGTCCTTCAGGCCTTCTTCGAGGCCTTTTATCTCTTTGTTTAGGTCGGCGATTCCAGATTCTTGTGCATATATCCATTGCCCGATGGCTAGGGCCAGTAGCACCCCGATCGCCGAAGCGACAATTAACACACCTCCAGCTGTGGCGGCTAAGGCGACCCGAAGAGCTGCCATGTTGGTCGCTGCACCTCCAGCGGCCTGTCGGAGTGTCTTTGTGGCCCGGGTTAGGATGCCGTAGCCGCCTACCAATACGCTCCCAGCAGCGGCGAGCTGGTACAGCCCGGAAATTCCGATGTCTACAATTGGGTTTATGCCGCCGAATTCGTTCCTCAGGATTCTCAACCCGATGGACATCATACGGAGATCCATCGATAGGCGTCTCATGCTGACGCCGTATCCTCGAGCTGCGTTCGTTGCCTCTTTGTTGATTACGATATTGTTTGTCTGCTGGATGTTGATGTCCCGTATCGCTTGCAGGGTCGCATCCGCGCTGCCCCTTTCGAGGAGCTGAATAAGGATCTCAGCGTTAATGGTGAAGCGTTCACCCATTTTGGGGTTCCTCCTTTTCCGCTTCCTTCCTCAATGTCTCTTCGACCCACATGAGCGTTTCCAGCATCTTTGCATCCTGCTCCCAGACGGGCTTATTCGGGTCGGGGAGTGTCGTCAGGTTTTTGCACGCCCAGAGCAAGGTTAAGTAGGGGTGGCTTCGTCCTGTTCGGATTGCGGTAAAAAAATCCTCTTCTCCTTCTCCGTCAGCCCGTTGAGGACTCTACCTGTCTCACGGAGGATGTCTCCAACATCGGGATCGAGATCTTTTTTGATAAAGTCCAGAGACCATTCTATGGATTCCGGGCATTCGCGGACAGTGACATGTAGCATTTCCGCGTAATAGTCCTCTATCCGCATTCTGATGATACCGCGTTGCTCGTCTATGATCTCGGATGAT
>JAOZHO010000021.1 GCA_026014875.1 Candidatus Bathyarchaeota archaeon
TAGTTGATCCGGGGTGCGCCCCTCGGCGTCGTTGTGTCCGCCTTAATGTATCTTCTTACCATTCTAACTCGCCTAGCTGATCTCCACCATCTCGTAGCTCGGATTGAAGAACACTATATCCTCGGTTACGACATAGCCAACGACCTGCACCTGATCACCTGCTGCGGCGGGCTTTGCGGCGAATTGAACCATCGCTCCAGGTGTCGTGTCTGCGAAGAGCAGGTTGCCTTCTCCCGCTACACACGCCCATGTCCAGGCGTCATGACGGAAGTATCCGATGTGAAGGAGCCGCCCCGCTGCGTTCGCTAGAATGGCCTCCATGGCCATGACCTTCGCGGGCATTGTAGTGGTAAGGTCCGCGTCTGCGAGCCGGTATACTCCGTTTACGTCAAGGTAGAGGATCTCGCCAGGGTCTACGTTCTCGCCTACCGTGTCCGTGGTCTCTTTGCCCCATCCTGTGTTGTTTGTGGCTAGGGCGTTGGGCAGATCAATGCCCCGCACCTCGTCTGTGCCTTCGGGTTCATGGGTGTCGCGGTGGGGTGTTACTATGATTCCCTGAGGAGGGAAGCGGCCCATCTTAGCTCACCGCCCCCGTAAGCTCGAACACCTTTAGGGAGATTACTGTCGCGTTCACGTCGTACTGCAGGTTTATAGTTTCGAGCTCCTCGACCAGTATCTCGAACATGTAGGCTGAGTTTGCGACAAGGTTCGCCCCCGCGTTCAGATCCTCGGAGACGGTCGTACCTCCCCTCGTCCTTCTTACGGTCAGAACCCCTGCGGTATTCATACAGGCATAGATTCGGAAGGTAGTAGCTGAGCTCGATGGTTCTAGGTCTGCGCTGAATATGTCTGTGTTCGCCGTAATAGCCGTATTGAACACTCTGCCGAGTGCGCGAGGCCCCTGCACGTAAGCATCAACGGAACCAGTGATGATCTCGGTTGCGAGGCCTAGGAACATACTATCCACGAAGAGCTGCCCCCCACTCACCTCGTAGCTCCGGATGGATATGGAGGAGAGGATCTTGTCCGCCCACATCATGCTGCGCTCGAAGTACACCCTCTGCCAGCCATCCGAGGTGAGACTCCCGCTCACGTCGTTTGTGGTGCCATCGGTGTGGTGCATCCGGAGGATGTAGCGAGATGTTACCCCATTGGGCCTCTTCAACCATACCGAGAACTCGTAGACGGAGTTCACCGGGAGAGGTTCATCTAGGGTCTGGAGAATGTAGGCCCCAGTCTCGGTGAGGTTAACGCAATAGAGGCCATCGTATGGATCCTCGGTGGAGATCTCTGCGCCCACATAAGTCCACTCGGTCAGTGTCCCCTCAGTAAAGTTACGGTTCCAGTCCTTCAGGGTGCTCTCCACGGCCGACGCCGACGGGTTCCATGTCACGGTGGGGTTCACCACCACCACCCCCGCCTCCTCCTCCGTCGTCCTCTCTATCAGCTTTCCCGCTATCATCCGAACCAATTACGCCACCTCCACGACTCGCCTCTTCTCCCACTGGTACCACTTCAAAAACAGGTACGTAAGATTACGCGGGACGGTGTCATAGTTCAGAATGTGGAATTCGTAGTCTCCAAACACAGGCTCTACGACGTTGAACGTTAGACCATATCTACTGTTCACGGTATCGTAAAGATTGCACCACACACCTGGTGATTGGGCCTGCCAGATCCCGTAGTTAAAGAAATTCTGCAAGTCTATGCCCCTGGGGGAAGCCGGTCTACCCTCGATGTATGGCATGCACCTGATTAACGGGGTGTCAGCCACAAGTATCTTCCAGTAAATTACGAAGGGACTGTACTCCGCCGGGAGGGTGAAGATCTTCGTCCAGACGCCCGCTGGCAGCGTCTTCGCCGTTATGTCGTGGCCGAAATTGAAGACTGTTCGATCCGGCTTCTTGGGAACCCAACCTCCTGAGACCCTGACCTGCTCCACGAGCTCCGCGAGAGACAGCTTCTCCTCGGGAATAACTGGGGGAGGCACTACTTTCCGTTCAGGGACCACGAGTTCCCTTACGGGCGGCTGCCTGCGAGGCCTTCTCGACACTGCTAAGCACCTCTAGATCAGATATCCCAATCCCAGTATGCCAAAGAGAGGTTCAAGCTCATACCGACTACATCGGTCTTGCCATAGAACCTCGTCCCCCCCTCGAAGGTGATTATGGGGTCAATGATGCTATAGCTACCCTCAGGGATCTGCCTGAAGTCGGCGGGTGCCACGGGGATCGGGCTCCACTTAATGGTGTAGGTGGCATCCTCCTCCAGCTTCTCAAGCTCGAGGGTCGTGGTGACCTGCATGTTCCCGCTAACCCATATTCCGACGACGTACCGGAACTGCCTCTCAGCCACGGCGGCGAACAGAGCCGTCCGGGTGTTGGTGACCCAGACACTGTCGGTCTTGAGCCGGTCCCAGATATTCTGCTTCTGCAGGACCATTAGTATCGTCCTCCCAGCGAAATTGCTTCGTCAAGTGTCATTGGATCTATAGCCCAGTCATCTTCCAGTTGGGTTCCCATGGGGTGAGGGTGATCCCCGAAGCCCACCGTGAGAAAGGTGGCAGGGTACCTTCTTGCGGCTACGTTCGATATCATGCTCGGGTGAGTGTCAGGTCTGAAAATTTGCGCCCAGTACAGGCAGAACAGGATGTTAACGACAGGGTTGTGGCTTCTGTCCGGGTCCTTGTTGTAGTACTCAGCGGCGAGGTGCTCCAGAGGGGGTATGACAACTTCGTGGTAGTCGGTGGGCTGCTCGTACGGCGAAACTAGGCCGTTCAGAGGACTTATGTCGTCACCCGCCGTGGGCCTTATGGGACTAATATTCGGGAACTTGCCCGGGATGATGTCTCCTTCAGGGAATCTTAGGTACATGTTCATGTGTTGTGGCTTCAGGCCGAAGGAGCCGTGAAGGAACCAGGGTAGCCCCGATTTAGTCGTGCTGCTCAGGTACAGGAGGTCAACTTCAGAGCCACGTGGACGGTCTCGGAACCTGACCTCCGCCTGATGGCTGCTAGCTGCAATATCGACTGGATCCTCATCCTCATCGAGGAGAGGCCAGGGCTTATACTGTAGGATTCTGCGCCGCATAGTCCGGCCGAAGACAAAGCCCTCCCTGAACTCAAGGGCGAACAGGTAGTTGTTCTGCAGGAACTTCTTCTCGATCGGTATGATTCCTTTGAGTAGTTCTGACAATTCTTATGCTCTCCTTTTCTATTGATTCATAGTCAATACAAAAGATAATTTAAATAGACCGTCAACTACGTAAACGACGTAAACTTGGCTGGTTCCAAGGGCACGAAACTGGTACGAGTTTCAATGAAAACATACAGGTGGCTAAACAGCCACGGATCCGTCAACGAGAGCTTCGACGACGTGATCAAGAGGCTGATCGAAGTCTACGAGAAAAAAGGTCTGCCCTATTCCAGCCAAAAAAGGAGATAAGATTCGATGGGCACGATTCTCTGCACCGGGGCCAACGGCTTCATAGGATCTCACCTAGTAAATGAGCTGAAGAAGGAGCACAAGGTGGTTTCACTGGTCCACAACTGCGTGAATGGAAGGTATCTCAGGGA
>JAOZHO010000022.1 GCA_026014875.1 Candidatus Bathyarchaeota archaeon
CATGTATCTCTGAGCGAGTTTCCAGAGGGCGAACCTGCCTGCGTCGTCGTAAGCCGTCACCTCGTAGTAGCTGCCCTTGTCGAGGGTCTTGAACTGGTCCCAGTAGATCCGGGAGTGCACGTTGTTTCCAGGTCCGCCCTCGTTCACCGGTAGGAAGTGCGTCTTCCGCAGATACGGGAACTCCTCCAGTATCTCGTTCCCGGTATCCGGGTCCGCCTCCTTGACGAGGTAGCGCTTCCATTCGCTCTTGGCGACGATCGAGCCGTGTTGGTCTGTCTTCACCCGGCTGGTCTTCTCGAGCGGGATCTGTCCTAGCGACATCATCACGATGCCCAGTAAGCCGTGGAATTGTTTGAGGGCATCGCCCTTGAAGAGCTGCGTCAGCACCTCAGGGACCTCGAGGTCCAGCTTGAACCTCTTATCCTCGGGAAGTGAGGCCCAGCCCTCGTCGTCGGCGATCCTGTCGCAGGAACTGCAGACTGTCGTTCCGTCGCCGTCAAGCATCCTTGTGTCAGCTTCTGAAAGCTCCGTTCCGCACATGGCGCAGAAGGGTATGAATCCCAGGTGCTTCTGAACCTCCTTGCTCGATATGTCCACGCCGAGCTCCCTGAGGATCCTCAGCACGGCGTCCGGTCTGAATTGGGGTAGTGAGCCGTTGTACACCTGCTCGAATCCGCCTCCGATGATCCTGCCCTGTCTTATGGCGGGCGGTGGGTTGATGTTCTCAACCTTTACCTTCTTCATCTTTACGCGGACCTGTCCTCCATCCGGCATAACGAAGTACGTTCCTTGTACCTTGGCCTGTTGTTTACTCATTTTTTTTCCTCCGTTCGTTCCGGAGGCAGCCTATGACGGCTATAAGGCCCTTATTGCGCTTTTACCTCTGAACCCTGGTTAATAGGCAATATATCACCTGTGTCCTTCTCATAGCCTTGTCTATGGACTATGTGAAGTTGTATGTGGTCGGAGTATTGTGCTACAAGGGCTTCTTTTCTCAAGTTCTGTAGTGTTCTTAGATCAACACCCATATTCAGAATGTTTATTCCTCTACGCCTCTGTTCCTCATAGTTTGATTTATGGATGTTCTCCTTCAATCCCACTACCGCCATGAACACATCTCCAGATTGTAGGACATCATGCCAGTGAGGGGTGTTGATATGACCCTTCTCCATCTGCTGTAACTCCCATTCATCTAATGGAAATATGAGGCGTTTCATGTCTGCGTTCCTCCTGATCTCTGCTCGACCTCTACAAGTTTAGCGTCTATCCCTACGATGAGTTCACCCAGCTTCTCCGAAGCGTGGTCGAAGATCTCGATGCTGACATCTGTCTGCTCCTCTGGGAGTTGTTCACTGCTTCGAAGGAGCTCCTTGACCCTCTCCGTGGCCCTCTCTAACATCTCGTCGAGGCTGAACATCCGGATGCCCATGGTCGCTGCCATGGGGCACATGATCTCCTCGAAGACCCGATGAACCTTCGCCTTCGCGTCCTCGTCGGGCATGTTCTCATCGTAGAACTTGAAGAGGTAGTAGCAGTCGTCTTCGGTCGGGGTCTTGCGCTTCATCTCGAAGAAGGCCTTCCCCGTCTCCGTGTTGGTCAGGACGAAGTTGGGGCTCATGAAGGCGAACTTCAGATCGGTGTCGGACATTTGTCTATTTCCCTCTGTATTTCTCGAGGTGAGCTTCAATCTCCTCTTTGGAGAAGAACCCATCAAGGTAGTGTGTGCCTCCGTCGATGTATGGATCTTCAGGATGGATATGTAGGAGCCCCAGTCCATGGGCGCAATCATGGCAGAACTGACTTCCGCCCCTGCCTCTATATCGCTTTGAGTCGTCGTCTCTTCCACACATACTGCATCTCATATCCTCTTTCAACCCCAGCTTGCTCCTCCCTAGGGGAGAGACGGTGTACCTATTCCCCTCTTTCAAGAGGATGCCCTCCTTCTTCAGCCTCCGCCTCACACCGACTGTCAGGAGGGATACGCAGCTCTCGCCCTCGATCATCCTGAGGAGCTCCTGCCTACATAATTCGACCAAGTTCTCAGTGCTCCTCCTCTCCAGGAATTCCGTGTCCCTCAATTACAACACCTTCCAGTGGGATTTCCTCCCATCAGTGGTCCACCGCGAGCCCTGCTTCCCAAAGGCCTCCTCCAAGCCCTTGTTAATGGGCCGCCAGTCCTCCTCGAGGAATTTCTTCGGTGTCACCTTGACGTAGTCATCCCCATCCTCCACGTCGACGCAGCCCAAGTAGGTCTTGGCACGGCTGAAGGCAGGCTCACCCTCGATCATGTGCAGGCATTTCCTGACGCTATTAAATTTCTCGGATCCCGAGATCGCGACGAACCCGTCAACCCCCTCGGGCGACGGCGATGGCGTCGACGGTCTGAATCCCCCGAGAAACACCTGTGGGGAATCTATGAACACCTCGGATTTGAAGAGCTTCTCTATCCACGGGGACGGTAAATTCTCTACGTATATGGGCCGCCTATCGGGGCAGAGAACGAGCACAACGCTCTCGACCACGTTCTGTAATTTAGGAGTCCAGATTATCTCGTCTCCCCCGTTCTCCTCTGATTCGGCGTTCTCATGCTCGACCGGCTCCCCGGTCTCCACCGTGAATGTGCCGACATCCCGGTCCCACGTGATCCTTATCAGCCTCATCCCTTGTGTTCCAATGATCCAGTGATCTCGCCACTGTATAGGATTGTCGCTCGGGGTCTGTTATGACGAGAGGGCTTCCTCAAATAGGTAGGGCATCTTCGAAGCCTTTCTCAGCGTCTCGCATGTCCGCCTCGCCAGCCAGACCCAGAATTCTTCCTCGGTCATCTTCGCGCTGTATACCCTGTGGTGGCCTCCCTTCCCGGTCTCCTCCTCGTAGGAGGCGATGCCTAAGGCGACGAAGTTGTTCAGC
>JAOZHO010000023.1 GCA_026014875.1 Candidatus Bathyarchaeota archaeon
CCCAGACCCCCCAACCCCCCCGGGTCGCCATCCAAGCCCTCCACATCTGCCCCCCATCCAAAGGATACACAGGCAACATATTCACCAACGCCAGATTCGTCGAGATGAAATACAACCAGTTCAAGAACACCCCCAAAGCAGGAGGCAACCCACCCCGCCACAGACTGAAGAACAGGATCAAAGAGACCCCCATCACCAGGTTCACGAAGCTCCCGAAAGCGAAGATCCGCAGCCGCGACATCAGCGAAGCAGCCTCCATATCCTCCTCCTCCGGCTCCACCGCCCCCCCGAAAGTCACCACAGCCAACAGCAGCGCAGCAGACTTCACCCGCACCCCCGCCACCACACACTGGACACCATGCGCCAACTCATGAAACAGAATCACCACACCCGCCGCAGCCAAGAACCACGGCAAACTCGAGAAACGGATAGTCACACCCGGGATCAAAGGCATCACCGGAGAAGCCTGCGTGGGAACAAACACGAACTTGTACAGATTCTGGACCAAAAGCAAAGTCATGAACGCCACCTGCCCCGGGAAAGACGCAACGCCCACATTCCCCAACACCCTCCAGAACCCCGGACGCCAACCCCCCACCCTCAGCAGAAACGAGTTCAACCTCGTCGACTTTACCAAAGCATAAAGCGGATGCAGCTCCACCCCATACCTCTCAAGCCTCAAGACCCTCGCGACGCCGTAGAACACGAACCACGCCGCGACTATAAGCCCCAGACTCTGAATGCTACCGAGCTCCACCGCCTCACCGCCAAGACCAACTAATAAACCCCTCACCCTCATAAATATAGCTTGAAAATGGCCGAAGCCACAGAGATCCACTACACACCCAACCACTGGAGCCTCCTCCAGCGCCTCAGAGACGAGGCCCTAGAGATGATACGCCCCCTCTACCGACGCCACATCCAGGCCCTCGCCTACGGCAGCATCGCCCGGGGCGACGTCAAACCCACCAGCGACATCGACATCATCCTCCCCACCCCCCCAGCACCCTCCATCATCGAGACCCTCATCGAAGCCGAGACCACCATCACCCACAGGGAGATCATCCAAGCCACCCCCAACTACGCCGCCAAAGCATACATCCACACCGCCGAAGACCGAAGCTACAGCTTCCCCCTCGTACCCCTACGCAGCCACGAAAGGGACTTTTACAGCTTCGCAGGCTCCGTGGACCACCCCCAGCTCGCTGAGGGCATCCGGGTCCCCGGAGTCACCAAAAACCTCACCCTCGTCACCCCCACACCCCAAGGCCACACAGAAACCCCCGTCACAGGCCACGAGGGAACCACCGCCAAAGCCCTCGGCATCGGAGTCACCGCCGTCCTCGACCGAGTCCGCACCCTCCGACGCCGCAAGAAGATCGGCCGCACAGGCGTCTACATCCAACGCACACTCCACCCCCACGAGAGCTTCGGAGGCGTCTACCAACAACTATCTAGGAGACGCCCACCCCTCCGCAGACGACAGAGAGAATAAACCTAGCACCCACTGGAAGAGGCTAAAAAACCAAAGAAAAAAGGAAAAACCGGGCTAGAGGTCCTTAAACAGCCGGACCGTCAGCTTACGGGGAACCCGGACGCCGTCCCCCAGCCGCTCACCCACCAAGATCCCGACGCCCCTCTCCGCCGCGGCGTCCACGAGGCGCCCCGTAACGATCCCGTCGAAGACCACGGTCCCGACGCCCTCCCGCTTCCGGAGCTCCTCCACGAGATCGCCCACAGGCACACGCCCCAACTCATCCCAACCGGAACCCAGCAGAACCGCCTCCAATGTACCCTCCAGCTCGCTCGCGATCCCGCCAACCGGACCAAGATCCACAGGCGGAGCCACGGGAGCCCGCTTCGCAGGAGCACGCCTAGCCGGAGCCCGCTTAGTTGGAGGCCGCCTCGCAGGAGCCCGCTTTGCTGGGGCCCGCCTCGCAGCCTCGGACGGTTTCTCCACCTCAGAGATCGGCACCCGAGCCGCCAAAGCGGCCTCGATCTCCTCCGGCTCCAGCTCCTCCACCTCCTTACCCCAAGGCGCCCGAGCCACATAAGCCGGCTTAGCCACCTGCAGCAGCTCCTTCAGGATCAGATCCCCACCTCGGTCACCATCCAAGAACGCAGTGATCTCCTTACGCTTCACCAGATTGATGATCGTCCGGGGAATCTTCACACCCTCCAGGGCGATCACCCCGGTCCGACCAGCCTTCAACAGGTTAATCACGTCGGCCCGACCCTCCACCACGATGATCTCCTTCAGCTTCGAGATGTCAGGCGTCGCCGTCAGCCTCTCCCGCCCGTAATGCACGGGATGGATCTTCTTATCCGCCCTAGAGACCTCGCTCAGCAGCTTCTCGATGTCCTGACTCTCCGTAACGACCCAGCCCCGCATCAGCTCCTTCGCCCGCTTCATGATCTGCTCCCGTTTGTCCACCCGGACATCCGAGATCTTAACGACACTCACCTTCGCAGCGCAAGGACCCACCCTGTCCACGGACTCCATCGCAGCCGCGATGATCGCCGTCTCCGCCCGATCCAGACTCGACGGAGCGGCTATCGTCCCATCCGTCCTGTCCTTCTCAGATTTCAGTGTGATATCGATGCGCCCGATCTTACCGGACTTTTGGAGCTCCCGGAGCTCAAACTCTTTAGGGAACAAACCCTCAGTCTGACCGAAAATAGCGCCTATGACGTCGTGGCGTTCCACGACGCCCTCGATGACGAAAGTGGCCTCGATGAGGTACTTCGGACTTGACTTTTCCTTCGAACCCATATATTCTCACTTTTATTCATTATTTCACCCCTACTGCAGGTGACCCTCGTCCTCGTGTAAAGTTCACCTGGGTTTGATCGCATCAGACCCTTCGTGTATGCGTGAGGGCTCGACGCTCCGTTTTCGGAGCATGCCGATGGCCCTGCGGTGAGAGTGACGGGTGTGTTTTCCACACCCTGTGACTTAGCATCGCCTCCCCAATAAAAACCTTCCCGAATTGGGAGGCAGGACATTTTTTATTCGGTTCTGGGGTTAGAGTCATCGAAGATTCGTCATGGGAGTGAAAGTGGGTATAAACGGGTTCGGTAGGATGGGGCGGTTGGCCTTCAGGGCGGCCTTGGAGTTGGGTCTGGATCTCGATTTCGTTGCGGTGAATCGGGGGGACGCCGAGGCGCTGGCTCATCTCCTGAGGCATGATAGTGTCCATGGCGCTCTGCCTTTCACGGTGGAGGTGGAGGGGAACTGCATCGTGGTGGATGGGAGGGAGCTCCGGGTGCTGTATGAATCGGATCCCGGGAGGCTCCCCTGGGGGGACCTGGGGGTCGGGCTGGTCATCGAGGCCTCGGGGAGGTTCAGGGACAGGGCGGGGGCGTCGAAGCATTTGGAGGCGGGGGCTGAGAAGGTCTTGATCTCGTCTCCGGCGGGGGATCCGGATCTTACGGTGGTGATCGGTGTGAATGATCATCTCTACGATCCTGAGAGGCACGTGATTGTCTCTAATGCCTCCTGTACCACTAATTGTGTCGCTCCCATGGTGAAGGTGCTCCATGATGGTTTCGGGGTGGAGTCGGGGTTCATGAGCACCATCCATGCCTACACTAATAACCAGACATTGTTGGATAGGGCTCAGGCGGATCTCAGGACGGCTCGGAATGCGGCGACGAATATCATTCCCACCTCGACGGGTGCTGCGAGGGCTATTGGTCTGGTTATCCCGGAGCTGGAGGGTAGGATCGGTGGTATGGCGTTTAGGGTTCCTGTTCCTGCGGTCTCGGTGATGGATTTCGCCGGTGTGCTCCGGGAGGCGGTCTCTGTGGATGAGTTGAATGGTGCTTACAGGGAGGCGTCGGAGGGGGCGCTGGAGGGTGTGCTGGGTTACACGGAGGAGCCTCTCGTCTCCTGTGACTATGTTCATAATACGTTCAGTGCCGTGGTGGATGGTCCTCTGACGTGGGTGAGGGATCGTCTGGTGAGGGTGGTGGCGTGGTATGATAATGAGTGGGGTTACGCCTGTCGTCTCGCTGAGATGGCGGAGAGGATGGCTGGGTCGATGGGTTAGCGGGTGACCTGGAGTCGGCGCATGGCTTCCAGGTTCTCGGGTTTCTTCTCAAAGTACTCTGCGACGGGTTGGAGGAGTTCTGTGACTGCGGCTGAGACGCCGTTCTTGAGGTCGAGGGGGTGGAGGTCTCCCTTGCCGTAGGCTTGGGCGAGTTCCTCGAAGCTGTGGTATGTGATGTCTCCGCCGTACTTGGCGGGTCGTTGGATGTGGAGTTTGTCGTGGTGGGGGAATACGAGCATCCTAGCGTGGTCGAGGACGGGGTTGCCTTCGACGAGTTTCGGGGGGCAGTAGGCTTCCCGGTATTTGGCTTGGATGTCTTGGGGTGTGTCGTTGATCCATAGTGCTCCTTTGCCGACGCTCTTGCTCATCTTGTGTTTGATGTTTTTGTCGATGTTGGCGTCGTCGTCGAAGCTGCCTTGGGCTGTGGTGAGTTGGAGGCCGGGTAGGAGGGGGTTGTGTAGGCATACGGGGGGTGCGAAGCCTAGTTTGGGTGCGGCTTCCCGGGCGAGCATGTGGACTTTGCGTTGGTCCATGCCTGCGCAGGCGCAGTCTAGTTTCATCTGGAATATGTCGCTGGTCTGCATGGCGGGGTAGAGAGCCCAGCTGGTTTCGACGTCGATGGAGTCGGCGGTTCTGCCCATGATGGGCATGGCTCTGAGGGTGCGGCGGAGGGTGGTGGATTTCATGACTCTGATGACTGTCTCCCAGTAGTCTTTGGTGTCGACGATGTCGGAGGCCCAGAGGTATTCGACTTTGCCGGGGGGTAGGCCTAGGGCGGTGAAGCAGTCTTTGAAGTATTCTGCGGCGGTGGCGAGGTTCTCTAGTATGCCTCCCATCTTGTTGTTGATCCAGCCGTGCCATTCGGCGAGGTAGATGATGAAGTGGAATCCGGCGTCTGCGTAGTCTTTCATCTTTTGGCCTACGATGAGGCCTGTGCCGGCGTGCATGAGTCCGCTGGGTTCGAATCCGACGTATCCTCGGGGGTGGTCGTTGGTTTGAAGGAGGTTGTGGAGCTCGTTTTCGGTGATGATCTCTTGGAGGTTGCGGCTGACTAGTTGGATTCGGGTCTCTGTGTCCATGTAATCGCCTCGGAATCGGTATTTGTTGGTGTTGGCGGCGATTTAAGGGTTGAGGGCAGGCGCCCCTGTCCCTCGCAGCAAACTCACGGCGTCACAGTCGGGGCTGCGCCCCTCTCGGTCGAGCTCTCTCATCTGTGAGGTTTCCGGCGCCTGCCCGGGCCCGCCTGTACCATGTCTGGGTAACCTCGGTTCACTGGGTTGTCCCTTGGCGAGGTCCGTCTGCATGGTGCGTCGTGTGGCGGGTATGTTAGTCTCGGGGTGTCGGTGTTTTAATGTTTCCAATTGGGGGTGTGGGGTTATAATGGTAGCATATTATAGCGGGTTTTCGGGCGTGTTTTTCGTGGTTTAATTGGGTGGGGCGCTTTTTCGGTTGTTTTCGGTGTTCGGCGGGGTTTTCTGGTTTGTTTGGGTGTTGTTTTGGTACTGAATTGCTACTGAATAGCTACTGTTTTGCATGAAGAGTTGGCGGGGACGGTTTCCGGGTGTTTTTCGGGTTCCTTCCGGTGTTTGGCGGTGTTTTCACGGGTGGATGCGGGACCTCCTGTCGTTCCGAGGAACCGTTTTTTCGTGGAGGGGGCAACGGAGGGGCTTAACTGGGGATTTATTTCTTGGGGTTTTTTGACTATGTTGAACGTGAAGTCGATGACCTGGTGGTTTCGGCACCAGCGCCCAGGTCGGCTGGGGAGCGTGGGTTCAAATCCCGCTCCCGGCACTTATCGCGTATTTATTTTTACCTGTACGCCCCTTTCCGGTGACTAATGCTGTAAAGAATGACTGAATTCTCTTTCTCGTCTATTATGTAGATCAACCTGTAGTTACCGGCTCTCAAGCTCCATTTACCTGTAAGAGCTCCGCGGAGTGGTTTTCCCAGTCGTGGATTTGACTCCAAGCTCATTATAAGTGGGTCGAATCTTCGCTTTACTTCTATTTCGAGGCCGCGGAACTCCCTCTCAAAGGTTCGAGTGGTCTTGAGGCTATATTTCGCCAGAGCGATTCAGCTCTCCCTTGAATTCGTCGTAATCTCTTACCTTTCCTGCCTTGACGTCCTCATCGGCCTCAGATATGGATTTTAAGGCTTCTTCGTCCTCGACGATTTCGAGGGTCTCAGTGATCTCCTCCAAGATGTCTCTCATCCTTAGAAGTAGTATCCGGTCATCGTCGGTAAGAAGAGTGCTCTTATCAATCACGTTAAGTCAATCTGTACTGGGAAAAGTGGATATTTAAACATCGCTTCAACAGGATTTACACCAAACGTTAGGTCGGATAGAGAACGTGGGTTCAAATCCCGCCCCCAGCACTTTTTCTTCCTTTTGAGTGATGGCGTTGGATAGCGGCTCAGGGTGTGTCGATTAAGTGGAGGTGTTAGAATCGATGGTTGGGGCGCATCATCTGTTCTGTCGTGTCAACATCGGGCTTGCGGAGCGTTTATGATGAAAATCGGGGGTTCGAGGGGGTGAGGGCTGCGGCGTGGACGCGTTCGGGTCGACGGGGGCTGCTCCTTTGCCGGGAGGCGGGGAGGGGCTCGGTCCATCGTCTACGTCGGAGTCCCCGCGGGATGATTCCCCCTCGATAGAGGAGTCTAGCCTCCCCTTGTTCTGGACGGGCATTCTTCATGTTCTCATGTTTATCCAAGTGTCCGTGGGCTCCAAGCCACAGGAGCTCGCTCCGTCGAATGGGGGTCTCATCCTTCAAGCATTCTGAAGGGACTATCCCCCGGTCTCCTTCAGGTATTTGTTGAACCATCTCACCGTGTGCTGGAGCCTTTCCTCCCTGTGCTTTGGCTTTCCGCTGCGGCTCAGCTCGTGGGTCTCGTCGGGGAACCGTATGAGCTCCGTGGGGACCCCGTTGAGCTTGAGGGAGACGAACCACTGCTCCCCCTGCTCCATGGGGCAGCGGAGGTCGTCCTCGCTGTGGATGACGAGGCAGGGGGTCTTCACGTTCTTGACGTAGCGTATCGGCGACCTGTCCAGGTGCATGAGGATGTCGTCCCAGTAATCCTTGGTGCCCGAGATGGCCTCGGGCTGCACGTACCCGATATCGGAGACGCCGAACTTGCTGACCCAGTTGCTGACGCACCGGAAAGTGACAGCGGCGGCGAACCTGTGGGTGTGGCCGATGATCCAGTTGGCCATGTAGCCCCCATAGCTCCCGCCTAGAACCCCCAGCCGCTCCACGTCTATGGAGTCGAATCGCTTCAGTGCCTCGTCGGTGAAGAGCATCAGGTCCTCGTAGTCGCACTCCCCGTAGTGGCGCATCACCGCCTCCGCAAAGTCCTCCCCGTATCCGGCGCTGCCCCGGGGGTTGGTGTAGAACACGGCGTATCCCTCCGCGGCGAGGATCTGGAACTCGTGGAACATCCCGTCCCCGTATACGCCCCTCGGTCCGCCGTGGATCTCCAGCAACGCCGGATACCTGTCCCCTTTCTTGCCGCCCGGAGGCTTCATGATCCAGCCGTCGACCTCATCCCCCAGGCCGTTCCTGAATGTGAAGTGCTCGGGGACGCTCAGCTCCAGCCCCCTCAGGAACCTGTCGTTGAACCCCGTGAGCCTCCTCTCCCCGGCCCCGTCCTTCACCCAGATCTCCGCTGGATGGGTCGCGTCGAGGGCGTTATAAGCGAACACCGAGCCGTCCCCCGAGAGGCTGAAGCTGTCCACGGTCTTCCCCGCAACGATCTCCTCCACGGGGCCTCCCTGAGCCCCCACCCCGTAGATGTTGGCGTGGGGGGTGCTCGCGGTCACGAAGTAGAGCTCCCCGCCATCCGGGCTCCAGACCGCGCCCGGATTGGGGGCGGAGACCCTCACGTCGCAGCCGATGCCGACGCCGAGGCTCCTGTCAAACTCCTCGGTGAGGTTCCTTTTCTCGCCTCCATCGGCGGCCATGACCCAGAGATCGTTGTTAATGGAGAAGCCCTCGGGCTTGTCGTGGCCGATGAACGCGATTCTCTCACCATCCGGAGACCACGAGAGATCAGAGATCACGTGCTTGCTCTCAGTCAGCTTAGCCAGCTCTCCTCCCCTAGAGGGGACGAGGAAAATGTCTCTGACCTTACTGGTGTCCGCATCCTCCTCCATGTTTGTAACGAGGGCGATCCTCTTCCCGTCCGGAGCCCACCTCGCCGACTCGACATCGAACTCCCCCTCCGTGAGCTGCCTGGGCTTCCGGCCCGGCCTAGCGGTGAACAGGTGAGTCCTCCGCCCCTCGAAGGTCCCGACGCCGTTGAGTTTGTACTTGATCCTCTTGACGACCTTGACGTCGGACTCCGGCTTGCCATGGGTCCACACCTTGGATAGAAACAGCAGCGCCTTGGAATCGGGAGCCCACGCGGGCTTCGAGACCCCCTCATCCGTCTTGGCAGCCATCGAGGCCTCCCCCCCTGCACGCGGGATCACCCAGAGCTGGGCCTTCTTCTCATCGGGGTCCCTGCCCGAGGATAGGAAAAGGAGTGATCGTCCGTCGGGGGACCAGCGGGGATAGGTGTCCCTCCCGATGCCATGAGTGAACTGGGAGGCTTTTCCGCTCCCGGTGTCCACCAGCCAGATATGCCTCTCATACCTGTCCAACTTGTGGTTTATCGTCGAGAGGACGAAGGCGACCTTCGCCCCATCCGGGGAGATCTGGGGATCGGACACGAATTTGAATCTGCGAAGATCCTTGATGGTGATTTTACGCTTCGCCATGATGTAAATTTGTTTTATCGGGAGTTAAGACTTGTCAGGGATCTTGACGGAAACGCTTGGTCTTTCAGCGACAATTTCCAGACCTATACCGGACAATCCCTCCTTCGTCGGGAGGCCCGTCTCCGGCCCCCAAGCTTCCCGATGCATTTTATCTGTTTAAAAATGATGGTTTTAACACGGTTTTACGCCATTTAGCCCGAGGACATGGATAAAGAATCATGTTTCACTCAGTTCGGAACATTGGAAGAGGCTATTCAGAGAAATACCCATGGATAACCCATTTTCCGTTCCATTTCCATAGTTTTCAGGTGAAAAATATCCGATGTTTCGAAGGTTTTTTAAAATTTCCATGTACTACAGTACCCATGACTCCTCAGATTTCATCACCCACAGAGTTTTTCGGCCACGAGATGGGAGCCGACCGCAAACTGGAGCGCTGGGACAGGATCGTCGAGTACTTTTGGCACATCGACGCCTCTCCGTGCGTCAAAGTCGTGGACCTGGGCAAGTCCACGGAGGGGAACCCCTTCCTCCTGGCCATCATCACCTCGGAAGAGAACCATGCCAGGCTGGACGAGATCCGGGAGATGAGCTGGAAGATGGCCCACCCTGAGGGGCTCACCGAGGAGCAGGTGGAGGAGATCGCCGGGGAGGGCAAGGCCGTGGTCGCGATGACCATGAGCATCCACGCCACCGAGGTGGGGGGCACCCAGATGGCCCCGGAGCTCGTCTACGAGGTCGCCACCGGCCCCGAGCATGAGGAGGTCCGCAGCAACACAGTGCTCCTGGTCTTCCCCTGCTTCAACCCCGACGGCCAGATCATGGTCACCGACTGGTACAACCAGCAGCTGGACACTGAGTACGAGGGCGTCTCCACCCCCTTCCTCTACCACAAGTACACCGGCCACGACAACAACAGGGACGCCATCCACCTGAGCCAGGCCGAGTCCCGGATGGTCTCCAAGGTGATGTACCGGGAGTGGCACCCCCAGGCCTACATCGACCACCACCACATGGGAAGCTACGGAGCCCGATTCTACATCCCCCCCTTCGCGAACCCCGTCGACGAGGGAGTGGACCCACTGATCTGGACTGAGCAGCAGCTCTACGGGGGAATGATGGCGACCATGCTCGAGGCCGCAGGGAAGACGGGTATCGAGTCCGCTGCCACCTACCCCGGGGAGTTCATGCCCACGTTCAACTACATCCCGTGCTGGCACAACATCTGCGGCATGCTCACAGAGTCCGCCTCCGCCAAACTAGCCACACCCCACTACGTCCACCACCACCAGCTCAAGCCCAGCCGCAGGGGCCGTCCCGAGTACAGAACCCAGATGGGCTTCCCCCACCCCTGGCCCGGGGGCTGGTGGAGGCTCAGGGACATCGTGGAGCAGCAGAAAGTCTCGGCCCTCGCGACCCTGAAGGTGGCGGCGAGGTTCCGGGAGATGATACTCCGTAACATGCACGTGAAGGCGTCGAGGAGCATCGAGGCCGGGAGGAGCGAGGCACCCTACGCGTTCATCGTGAAGCCGGAGCAGCACGACGAGCTCACCGCGCACAAGTTCATGAAGCTCCTCACCGAGATGGGGGTCACAGTGAGCAGGAGCAAACGGGAGTTCAGGGCCGAGGGGGTCACATACCCCAGGGGCACATTCACGATCTTCGCCGCCCAGAGCTGCAGGCCCTACATACTGAGCCTGCTCCGGCGCACATTTTACCGCGCGGGGCCCTTCAGCTTCAGGCCCGACGGGAGCCCCATATCCCCCTACGACCTCTGCACATACAACATCGCCGAGTTCATGGGAGTGAACCTCCACGAGGTGGGAAAACCCCTGAAGGGGGAGTTCGAGGAGCTCACGTCCATCAGATTCCCCCGGGGCAGGGTGCAGACGAGTGAAGCCGGCTACCTGCTGGACTGCAGCGCCAACGACAGCTTCGCGGCGGTGAACCGCCTCCTCCGGAGGGGGGTCAAAGTCCACAGGATCCGCGAGCCGGTCGAAGCTGAGGAGAGGGTCTTCCCCGTGGGCTCCTTCTATGTCCCCCCGGCGGAGGGGGTTGAGAGAGAGCTGGAGAAGCTGTCCAAAAGGCTCCACGTTGAGTTCCTGGCCGCCCCCGAAGCCGAGTTCCCCCACGAGCCGGTGGGGATGCTCAGGATAGGGATGTACCAGAGGTACTGGGGCGGGAACACCGACGAGGGGTGGACCCGGTGGCTCCTTGAACGTTACAGGTTCAGGTACAAGACCATCAGGGACGCCGACGTGAACAGGGGCAGGCTGAGCAGGAGGCACGACGTCATCATCCTCCCCAGCGACCACAAGAGCCTCATCCTGGGGGAGGGGATCGAGGAGCACCTCAAGAAACGGTGGGGAGGGGCCTTCATGCTCCCCGAGTTCCCGGAGGCGTACAGAAGCGGCATAGGAAAAGAGGGAGTCGAGCAGCTCAAAGAGTTCATCGAGGACGGCGGAACGCTGATCTGCCTCGGGGAGGCCTCGGGCTTCGCCATCGACGAGCTCAAGCTCCCCGTGGTCAACGCCCTCGCCGACCTCAAGCCCAAGGAGTTCCTCTGCCCCGGTTCAACCCTCCACGTGGACGTCGATGGGGAGAGCCCGCTTGCCTGGGGGGTCTCGGATGATCTCCTGGTGATATTCAGGAACAACGCGGCCTTCGAGGTGAAGCCGGGGCCCAGGAATGAGGAGATGGATGTGGTCCTCAGCTACCCGGATGAGAGGATCATGGAGAGCGGCTGGCTCATCGGGGAGAAGCACCTGAGCAGGAAGGCCGCCCTCATCGACGCCAGGGTGGGGGAGGGGCGGGTGATCCTCTACGGGTTCAGCCCCCAGTTCAGGGCTCAGAGCGACGCCACGTTCAAGCTGTTCTTCAACGCCCTCCTGGGCTGACGCTCCCCCCTTTTTCCCCATCTTTTGGAAGAGTTTGAAGCATACCCAGGGGGAGAGAAGCCCAAACCGCTTTTATATTGAATCGCCTAGCTAAAACGATACGTGATCAAGATGGACGTCATGAAATTCGCCAAGAAGGAGATAGCGGCCATGCAGAAGGGGGTGACCTCGAGGGTGAGGGTAGCCCCTACGCCTGGAATGATCAACCTGGGGGCGGGTGACCCCGACTTCAACCAGCCCGAGTTCATCAACAAGGCTGTCTACGAGGCCATGAAGGCGGGCCACACCCACTACGCCTTCGGGGGCGACCCCGAGTTCAAGGCCGCGATCGCCGAGTACTACCAAAAGTACGGCGTCACCGTGGACCCGGAGACCCAGGTCCTCATCGAGTCCGGTGGGAGCCAGGCCATCTTCAGGGCATTCGGGGCGATTCTGGACCCGGGGGACGAGATCGTCCTCCAGGACCCTGCGTACCAGGGATACAACCGGCCCGCGGCATACTTCGGGGCCTCGATTAAGACTGCGAACATGACCAAGGACGAGAATGGGACCTTCAGGCCCGACATGGATAACATCAGGGCCGCGATAACCGATAAGACTAAGGCCCTACTCATCTGCAACCCCGACAACCCGTGCGGGGCGGTCTACACCCAGAAGGAGCTTGAGGAGATCGCCGAGATCGCCGTCGAGAAGGACATCATAGTCATCGCGGACGAGATCTACACTGAGTACGTCTGGGGCGGCAAGAAGCACCTGCCCATCATCAACCTCCCCGGGATGTCGGAGAGGACCATGGTGCTGATGAGCTTCTCCAAGACCTTCGCCTGGACGGGGTGCAGGGCGGGTTACATCATCGCGGGCCCGGAGCTCATGAGGGTCATCAACGGGGTCCCCATCGGGATCTGCAGCATGCCAGTGCCCTTCCAGAAGGCGGGGACACTGGCCTTGAAGGAGGGATGGGGCTTCGTCGAGGAGATGAGGGTGGAGTTCAAGAAGCGGGTCAACTACTTCGTCCCCCGAGTCAACGAGATCGAGGGGATCAGCGCCCCCATGCCCGAGGGAGCCTTCTACGTCTTCGCGGACATCTCGGAGCTGAACGTCCCGTCGAAGGACTTTGCCCGGGAGTTCTTCCACCACGAGAAGGTCCGATGCGCCCCCGGGGTCCAGTACGGCCCCAACAGCGAGGGGCACATCAGGTTCGCCCTTGTGAAGCCCGTGGAGGAGCTGGAGGAGGTCGCGGTGAGGCTGGAGAGGTTCACGAAGGACCTCCCCCAGAAGGCCCCCAACGCCTTCCCCTAAACCCCCTTTTTAATTATCTCAGAATAAAATCATGCATTCAATGTTATGACATGAATGCGTTCGCGCACAACTTGTATGATTGATAATTATGCACATGTAAACATGTATTAGTAATACATAATAGTAAATAATCATCTCAGCTCGAGCATATGCCAGATATGACTACAGATGAGGAACAATACTGGGATCAACGATACATAGATGACGGCACAAGCGGAGCAGGTTCTATAGGCAACTATCGTGACTTCAAGTGGAGAATAATAGACAAACACGTGCCTTTTCTTCAGAGCGTTGTCGATGTGGGCTGCGGCGACATATCCTTTTGGGAGAGAAGGGATTGCATAAATTATACTGGAATTGACATTTCAAGGACCATAATCGATAGAAACAGGATACTCCGTCCTGACTGGGAATTCATCTGGTCCAACGCCGAGACGAGAATAGAAGGATTGTTAAAAGACACAGTGTTTTGTTTCGACGTACTGTTTCACATAATGAACGATAAGACATACCTCAAGATCCTAGAGAATCTCACAGATTATTCTAGAAATCATATCTTCATTTACACCTGGATCAACAGTCCTTTTCGAAAAACAAGATTGATGAAAAGACTCTACACAGCTACGACAAAATTCAGACCATTCAAGGCCATCGAATTGGTGAAAATGATTTTATCGAATAACGAGATCACGGATGGAAAGTATCAGTATTTTCGCCCGTTAGAGAGAGCCCTTTGGTTATTTGAAGAGAAAGGGTTTAAACTCGTTGAAATTGTGAGACATCCAAATAATATCGGAGCGATGTATGTTTTCGCGCGCACGATGGATAAAGAACTGCCGAAAAAGCATGAATAGAATATACTAATGAAAGGAGAATCCTGCCCCATCGCATTCAATGTGCCATTCTAGCTATCCTGGTGCAGAGGATCCAAGGACTCCTCATAGAATTGAGCCATGTCCAAAAGGAAGTCTATATCGTCCCTGTCGACATGGTCTCGCCTCTTGTCGAGCTTCAGAGCCCAAGGCTCGAGGCCCGAGGAGAAGAATAGGATGAGGATGAAGCCCATGCCCCTGACGATCTTTTTGAGAGCGTCTTTCATTATCAGGGGTTGAGATTTTTCTTTTATTAGGGTAATGGAGCCGTTAACCCAAGGCCTGAACGGGTTTTCACGTACTTTTCAGCGACTTATTCTCCTCCCCCCAGCCTCTCGGCAGCCTCCCTAGCCACTTTGAGGGCGGGACCCAGTTCGTCGGGGATGGGACTCTTGTAGATCTGGCCTTTCAGCCTGCCCACTTGCTCCTCCTTGGCTTTCTCGATGAGCGAGGGATCTGCGATGAGGTCCAGGGCCGAGCCTGCCAGGGTCTTGGCGGCGAATATGAGGGATTTGTGGCTTATGCTCATGCCGCTGCAGGCAACGGTCTGCCAGGAGTGGCCGGGGGTCCCCAGGACGAAGGCGGCGGTGCTGAACTCCATGGTGGGGGTCTTCCAGCTGATGTCGGCGACGTCGGTGGAGCCTCCGCTTGTCTTCCCCTCGTTCCAGGGGTCGAGGATGTCGGTGACGAGGTCCACATCCACGTACTTCTCCCACTCGGGGAACTCCCTCTTCCGGAGGGCGTCGATCTTCTGCTGCCTCGGGACGGTCTCACCGATCACCCGGGCGAACTCCAGCTCCTCCCCTGTGTAGGTCGGGGCCCCGATCTCCCTCATGTTCGCGAGGACGACTTCGCTCAGGACCTTGTTGGGAACCTTGTTGTAGATGCCCCCGAGGAAATCCACCTCGAGGCGGGTGCCCGTCATGAGGGATGCTCCCTCGGCGATCTTGAGGACCCACTCGTATATGTGGTCCACCTGGTCCCGTTCGGGCGCCCGGATGTAGTACCATGTGCGGGCGTAGTCGGGGACCACGTTGGGCTGGCCGCCGCCCTCCTCGATGACGTAGTGGATGCGGGCCTTCTCGATGACGTGCTCACGCATGAAGTTGACCCCGATGTTCATGAGTTCCACCGCGTCTAGTGAACTCCGCCCCTGCTCGGGGGAGCCGGCGGCGTGGGAGGTCTTCCCGTGGAAGTGAAACTTCACGGAGTTCATGGCATTGCTGCTGCCCAGCCCCGCGGTGTTCACAGAGCCAGGGTGGTGGCTGAGGCAGGCGTCGACGTCATCGAAGATGCCCGTCCTCGCCATGAAGACCTTGCCGTCGTAGTTCTCCTCAGCGGGGGTCCCGTAGAACTTGACGGCGGCCTGGGCGCCCTGCTCCTCGAGGGCGTATCTGAGGGCGATTGCTGCCGCGAGGCCGGAGGTCCCGTGGATGTTGTGGCCGCAGCCGTGTCCCGGGGCTCCCTCATTCAGGGGCTCTTTCCGGGGGACAGCTTTGTTGCTGATGCCGGGGAGGGCGTCGTACTCCCCCATGATGCCTATCACGGGTTCGCCGCTGCCCCAGACGCCGTAGAAAGCCGTGGGCATGCCTCCCACGCCTCTCTTGACATTGAATCCGTGGCTCTCGAGCTCGTCCGCGAGGAGCTTGGCGGATTTCTCCTCGACGAGGCCCAGCTCGGCGTAGCCCCAGATCTCGTCGCTGATCTCGATTAGGCGTTCCTTGTTGTCCTCTATCCAGGTCCATGCTGCATCCTTTATGGGCATCACCGCTGGTTCCTACTGGGGTGATTTTGATAAAAAAAGGAGCGGCTGGAGGGAGCTAAGGGTTGAGTATCGCCTCTTCCAGCTTCATCCTCTGGGATTTGATGGGGGCCTCGTCGGACCAGCCCACTATGATGTGGTTCCTGCTCACCATCTCCTCGTGGAGCCCAAAGTGCTCCCTGAGGCGCTTCTGGGTCTCCTCGCCGTGGGTGAGCCAGCAGCCCCCGAGACCGAGAGCGTGGGCCATGAGGCAGATGTGGTCGGCGGCCGCGGCGGCGTCGTAGTAGAGGTTCTGGGGGACGTATTCGTCGAATCTCAGCGCCTTGTACATCCGCATGTCCTGGAGGACCACGATCATGACGCAGTTCTCGATGGGGATGTCGCTCCGCACCAGTTTCCACTCCTCGGGGTCCCTGAGGACCAGGTAGCGGGTGCAGCCCACGTTGCAGCCGTGGGGGGCGTAGAGCCCCGCCTTGAGGATCTTGTCGATCATCTCGTCGGGGACGGGCTCGTCCCTGAACTGGCGGATGCTCCTCCTCCCGTAGATGAGCTTGTCGACGGTCTCCATCTCGTCTTCCGTGAAGGGCTCCGGGAGTGTTGTTCCCAGGTCTAGGTCTCCCCCGGTCCTGAGCATCCGGGCGAAGCCGACGTAGTTGAGGCACCACTGGATGTCGGGGGCGTCGGTGGGGAGCCCCCTCGCCTTCCAGATGTCGATGAGGCGCTCCGCGGTATCCCCGAAGCGCTTGGATATCCCCAGTTTCCCGGCCATGATCCGGTACATCATCACCTCGATGGTGTGGTGGGTCCTCTCGTGGAGGATCGCCCTGAGGACCACGGGGTCCACTTCCATGAGCTCCTCCTCGGTGAAGCCGTGGATCTTCGCGGGTTCACTCAATCTGTTTTCACCAGTACTGGAAGGACGATCAGGCCTAATAAAACAGGGGATAAGAAACAGGGACTAGGAGAAGATCTCGGTGAATCTCTCAACGAGGATCTTCTCCTCCCCGGGGAGGAGCGTGAGGCAGTTGAGACCGAAGGATTTGCCGAATCCCCCGTACCTGACCCAGATCTCCGGGTCGTCCACCCTGAGGCTCTGGACGATGTCCTGGACCTCCTTCTCGGTGCGGTCCTTGAAGTCTAGGTTGAGCCCGATCTTATGGTAGTCGCAACCCTCGCCGCTCTCGGGAATGTAGCTCATCTCGACGCCCTTGAGTCCGGGGAGCTTCTTGATCCGCCTCTCGATGTATAGGGTCCTCTTCCAGGCCGGCTCGAAGCGCTCCTTCTCGTGGTCCATCACCAGCCATCTCTTGAAGGCGACCAGGAGGGCGACCACCTCCTGCCGGTCCAGCTTGTAGCCTCTCCCGATGCCCCTGTAGAATCCCCCCTGCTCCAGGGGTCCGGCCTCGTGCCCTATGAAGCTGTGGAGGGCGACCGTCTCGACGAGGTCCTTCCTGCCCACGACGAAGCCCGTAGAGTTGGGCCCCCCGACGTACTTGCCACCGTAACACGCCAGATCCACACCCATCTCCGCGTACTTGGTGAGCTCGTCCAGGGGATACGTCATCCCGGAGCAGTCCAGGATAACCGGGACATCATGCTTGTGGGCCACCTTCACCATCTCCTCGATATTGACGATCCGGGGCTTATCCGCCCCCATGATCACGTGGTTGATGGCGGCCGTGTCCTCGGTGATAGCGGCCTCCATCAGCTCGGGGGTGCAGCCCCAGCGCTCGTCCCCGACTAAGACGAACTTGCCGCCGGGGACCTGCATAGCCCTGTCGTAGATGAGAATCCTGTTGGCCCTCTGGAGGATGAACTCGTTCTTCATCCCCGCGGTGTCGGGGAGCCGCCTGATCTTCTCGGGGTCCCTCCCGGCGATACAGGCGGCGGCGCTGAGAACCAGCGCGTTGAAGGCGCCGCTGGTTATCCAGCCCGCCTCGGCCCCGCAGCCCTCGGCTATGATCTCCCCGCCCCTCTTCATCAGGTCCCAGAGGTAGACGTAGGACTCGTTCGCCTCCTCCATCGCCGCCAAGATCTCCTTGGTGAGGGAGGAACCCCCCAACCTGGTCAGCGCGAAGGACGCGTTAACGACTCTCTTGACTCCCAGTTCCCCGTAAATGCTCATGGAACCCACTATCAAGGCAGCGGATAAAACATTTTTCAGACTCAACCCTTTTCCCGTCGAGCCGCCTCTTTCAGTAGAAGAGCAATGGGTGCAAGGCCTAGAGCTAGAGCGTTCGGAGTACAACTCGGCGTAATGGAACCGGGACGAATGAACTCCATCACCGACGTGGAGGGGGTCGGCGTGGGACACTCCACGCTTATCAAGGGGGATGACATCAGGACCGGGGTCACCGCCATCTTCCCCCATCAGGGGAACCCCTACGAGGAGAAGGCTACGGCAGCCGTGGACCTCTTCAACGCCTACGGCAAAGCCACGGGTCTCCCCCAGATAATGCTCGAGGGGGCCATCGAGACCCCCATCCTCCTCACGGAGACACTGAACACGTGGCGGGTGGCCGACTCGGTCCTCGACTACTATGAGGAGAGGTACGGCGGGGCGCCCCGCTCCCTGAACGTCGTGGTCGGGGAGACCAACGGCAGCTATCTGACACGTAACTTCGGCAGGCACATAGGAAAGGAGCAGGTCTTCGAGGCCATCGATCGAGCCCGGAGCCAAGAGGGGAGAGGCCCCACACCGGAGGGGAACGTGGGCGGGGGCACCCCCATGACAGGCTACGGATTCAAGGGGGGAGTCGGATCCGCCTCCAGGGTCCACGACTGCTTCACCGTCGGCGTCCTGGTCCAGCTCAACTGCGGGAGAAAGGAGGACCTGACCATCGCCGGCGTGCCGGTGGGCAGGGAGGTGGAGCTGCCGAAGCCCCCTGAAGAGCCTCCGGGCAACTCCATCATGATGGTCGTGGCCACGGACCTCGACGCGAACAGCCGCCAGCTCTGGAAGGTGGCCAAGAGGGCTGCCCTGGGCCTCGCCCGGACCGGCTCCTACGGGGGCAACGGGAGCGGGGACTTCACCATCTCCTTCAGCACCGGGAAGAGGAGCCTCGACGAGCTAAAGGAGGCGGCCCCGAGCAGAGGCGACGGGTTCATGAGCCCCGTGTACAAGGCCACGGTCGAGGCGACGGAGGAGGCCATCGTGAACGCCCTGTTCGGGGCGGAGACTATGACCGGCAGAGACGGGAACACGAGGCACGCGCTGCCCCTGGACCAGGTGGAGAGAATCTTCGAGAAGTATGGTCGACCCCTGAAATGACCATGAGAAATGAGGGAGAATCCCCCTCAGGAACCGTCTAACCCCTGTAGGTCTTGAAAAAGTCCTCAGTCGCAGCCAGGTACGCCTCGATGTCCTCCTCGGTGTGAGGCTCGCTGATGAAGCTGTGGGGCAGCGTCGGGCTGACGTAGACGATGTTCCTGGAGAGCATGTGGGCGTAGTAGGCCTTCGCGGCCTTGGCATCGTTCCTCGTGACATCCCTGACGTTCTTGGGCGCCTCCTTCTGGAAGTGGATGCCGAAGGTAGAGCAGACACCCGTCAGGGCGGCGTCCACATCGCTCCCCTCGATGATGTCAGCCAGGCCCTTCCGGACCTTCTCTCCTAGACCGTCGATGTGCTCGTAGACTTTCCCCTCCTTCAACAGGTCGAGGGTGGCTATCCCCGCGACCATGCTGACGGGGTTGCCGGTGAAGGTGCCCCCGTGGAAGGACCTCTCCCGCATATCCGGATACTTCCGGTGGTCCAGGCGCTCGAAGATGTCCCTCCGGCCGCAGAAGGCCCCGATGGGGAAGCCCCCGCCCATGATCTTGCCCAGGATAGTGACGTCGGGGGTCACCCCGAAGTAGCCCTGGCCCCCGCCGGGTCCGAGCCTGAAGCCGGAGATGACCTCGTCGAAGATGAGCAGTGTCCCGGTCTCGTCGCATATCTCCCTCAGACCCTCCAGGTATCCGGGCTCGGGGACTAGGAAGCCCCCCACACCCATCAGGGGCTCCACGACCAGGCTGGCGGCGTCCCCGCCTTTCAGCGCCTTCCTGGCCGCTTCGAGGTCGTTGAATGGGACCACCACGGTGTCCTCCACCGTCTTGGGGTTGAGGCCAGCTGACTCGGGGACGTCGAAGGGCTCATGCACACCCTTGTGGAGGCTGTCGTAGCCGCCGTGCCACCCCCCCTCCATCTTCACCAGCTTCATCCTCCCCGTGTACGCCCGGGCGAGGCGGCTGGAGTACATGTTGGCCTCGGTGCCGCTGCTGGTGTACCGTATCATCTCGGCACTGGGCACCATGTCGACGAGGCGCTCCGCGAGCTCGATCTCCAGCTCGTGGGAGAAGCCGATGTGGGTCCCCTTCCTGATCTGCGCCTCCACGGCGTCCATCACCCTGGGATGGGAATGGCCCAAGATCAGGGCTCCGTGGCCCGTCCAGAAGTCCGTGTAGACGTTGCCGTCCACGTCGGTGAGCTTGCACCCCTTGGCCTCGGCCACGTAGAACGGGTAGGGCGTTATGTCCCTGATGCCGTAGGAGACCCCCGCAGGGAGGACCTTCCCGGCCCTCGCGTACAGATCCCTGGATCGCTTGGTCTTCTCCTCGTAGCTTTTCAAAAATGAATCCCCGTGAATAGGCTAATCATCCCGGGAAGTATATGGTTTACCGTGGATGCGGGTCAGAGGAAGTACTCGGGGGCCAACGCCTCCTTCCCCGTCTCGGCCTTCAGGACCTCCAGCTCCGCCCTCAGCTGGCCGAGGATCTCCCAGAACTCCTTGGGCATCCCGGGCTCGGGCTTGAATATCTCCTCCATCCGGGCGATCTTCTCCAGGTACTTGTCCAGCCTCACCGAGAACTGGGTGTGGTAGTCCTCGAGGGAGTAATCCTTGTCGAAGACGCTTTGGAACAGCTCCTTGAGGTCCCTGTACTTGGGGAGGAAGCCGATGGGAGTCTTGATGGCGTCGTAGTCCCCGTGGACCCGGCCCTCGGCCCAGAGGACCCAGATCTTCTTGTCGGGGATAGCGTTGGTGTACTTTCCCTCGTGCTTCAGGAAGTAGTTGGTCGCGAAGACCTTGGGGCAGTTCCTGAGCTTCCGGCCGAACCTGAGGTGGTTCTCGAGGTAGGTCCCCAGGGGCACTACGATGAAGTCCATGTTCGCCATGGGGCTCGACTTCCTCACCCCCTCCTGGCCCAGGGTCGCCGAGGTGGTCTCGGACTCGATGGTGGCCCCAAAGTAGACCCCGTGCTCCCAGCTCGCCGCCTCGCAGACCGGGACGTTGGTGTCCGAGTCCCGGCCCCCGTAGAAGACCCCCTGGACAATGACGCCTTCGGGGTCATGGGCCTTGGGGTCAGCGTTCTCCAGTTCGCTGATCCTCATGGTGTACCTGGCGTTGCTGTGGGAGAAGATGATCTCCTTGCCGCTGTCGTCGGTCTTCCCTTTCCACCAGTCCCCCGAGTAGTTCACTCCGTTCCCCGGGGGGTCCCTGCCCATGCCCTGCCAGTAGGGGACTCCGTCCTCGATCAGGACGTTGCTGAATATGAGCTCCCGGGGGCTCGTGAGGGCTTGGTAGATGAGGGGGTCGTCCCCGGGGTTGACGTCCTTGATGATCCCGAAGATGCCGGACTCGATGTTCACGGCCCTGGCGTTCCCCTTCCCGTCAGATCTGAGGTAGGCGATGTCGTCTCCGACGATGGTCTGCCCGGGGATCATCGCGGTGCTCGTCTTGCCGCAGGCGCTGGGGTAGGCCCCGGTGAAGTATGTGACCCGGTCCTTGCCTGGGGGGTGGACCCCCATCACGAGCATGTGCTCGGCGAGCCAGTCCTCGTGGTTCGCCTTGTAGACGGCGAGGCGGAGGGCGAGCTTCTTGAGGCCCAGACTGTTCCCTGCGTACTGGTTGTTCACCGAGTAGACCTTGCCGTCGAGGAAGTCGATGTAGATGCGCCTCTTCTCGATGTCGACGCTGCAGTTCCTCTCGTCGAGGGCCCCGGCGCTGTGGATGAATGTGAAGAACTCCCGGCCCCCCCCGAGGCGCTTGAACTCCTCGTAGCCGCTCCGGTAAAGGAGGTCCTCGCTGTGGGCCACGTAGGTGGAGTCGGTGAACTGGAGGGCGCAGAGGCTGAACCGGGAGCCCGTGGGCCCCAGACTGAAGAAACGCACCAGCATCTCCTTGCCCTTCATGGCCCCGTCGAGGAAACCCCTCACCTCCCGGAGCCCCTCCTCCCTCTCCAAGGAGACGATGCCCCGACTAAGGCTCTGGCCCGCGGGGAGGAGAACGGCGGTGTGGGGCTTGTCCCGGGCCTGGTCGTCGTACCCGTCGAAGTGGATGGTGTGGCCGTCCATCTTCAGAGGATGCTCCTCACCCAGATCGATGGCCAGCTGCCTTACGTATGCAATCTCCTCGGGGTCGTCGGTGATCACGGTGACCTTGGAGGGCTTGCATAGGTTGATGAACTCCCGCACCTGCTTGAGGACGTGGGGATTCCTGAGATTGACGAGTTTCCTAAGGCTGTCCCCCCTGAGAAGGACGTCTGAGAGCGGCATAATCTTGCCTCAGAGACCTAGATTTGACCGGTTATTTAGCCCTTCTGATTTTCGATAAGCGTTTTTTAAGCCTGTTTTCATCGTAACCCTTAGGAAACGGCTCGAATATATAGATAGTAAATACTGAAAGGATTGACCAACCTGCGTGTGGAAAATTGTCGACTCGATGAATCTGGAATAAGGCGTAGATTTTTATTCCGGCTCCAAAGGAACCTGCAACGGGCCCGAGTGTTCAAGCCCTATCAAGGAGCTTGTCCAGCTTGTTTTTCTCCCCCTGGTCCATGCGGAAAGTCTGTTCCTCCCCTGGGAAGCCCCCGGCCGTCACGTCCCCCTCGAAGCCCTTCAGAGCATCCAGCATGACGCCGCGGAGATCGGCGTACTTCCTGGCGAAGGGGGGCGCCTTCTCGTAGACACCGAAGACATCGTGGACCACGAGTACCTGGCCGTCGCAGTGAGGGCCTGCCCCGATCCCGATGGTGGGGATGCCGAGCCTCTCGGTGATGGCTCCAGCCGCCTCGGCGGCGACGTACTCCAGGACCACTGAGAATGCCCCCGCCTCCTCCAGGGCGAATGCGTCCTCCAGGATGCCGGCCGCGGACTCGGCGGTCGCCCCCTGAACGCTTATTCCTCCGAGGACTGTAGCCCTCTGAGGCATGAGACCGATGTGGCCCTGGACAGGAATCCCCACGTCGACGAGGGCCTTCACCTTCCCGGCGACCTCCTTCCCTCCCTCGAGCTTCACGGCGTCGGCGCCCCCCTCCTGGATTATCCTCCCCGAGTTCCTGATGGTGTCCTCAACGCTGACATGGTACGAAAGGAACGGGAGGTCCCCCACGATGAAGGCTTTCTTGGCGCCCCGGGCCACGGGCCGGGTGTGATAGATTATGTCGTCCACGGTGACGGGAATCGGATTCTCGTAGCCCAGGACCACCATCCCCACCGAGTCCCCGACGAGGATCATGTCGATCCCGGCCTCGTCCACCAGCCGGGCGACGGGGTAGTCGTATGCGGTGACCTGGGTGATCTTCTCCCCCCTCCGCTTCTTGCCGAGGATGTCCGGGAGGGTCGTCTTCGCCACGCTCATCACTCCTATGGACGCGATTATGCCCCTGAAATTATTAATGACTTTAGTCAAACGTGACACGATGAAGACCGCCGTCGTGGGGGCCGGGGCGATGGGAAGCCTCTTCGGGGGGCTCCTCGCCGCCTCGGGGGAGGACGTGACCCTGGTCGACGTCTGGCGGGAGCACGTCGAGGCCATCAACGCCGGGGGGCTCAGGATCGGTGGCCACGAGGAGTACCGCACGGTCAACGTGAAGGCGACGACTGATCCCTCATCCGTGGGACCCGTCGATCTCATCATCGTCTTCGTGAAATCCTACGACACCCTCGAGGCGACCAGGGACGCCCTCCCCATGGTCTCCGAGGACACCGTCTTCCTCTCCCTCCAGAACGGTCTCGGGAACATCGAGAAGATATCGGAGGCAGTTGGAGGAGATAGGGTCATACCTGGAACGACGGCCCACGGCTGCACCCTCATCGGGCCGGGCGAGATCGTTCACGCCGGGAGTGGGCCCACGGTCATAGGAGAGTTGGACGGTCGGGTCACCGAAAGGGTGAGGGGTATCAGGGACGCCCTCGAGGGAGCCGGATTCGAGACCATGATCAGCGAGGCCATCAGAGGCGCCCTCTGGTCGAAGGTCCTGGTGAACGTGGGGATCAATCCATTGACAGCGCTCAACGGGCTCCGGAACGGGGAGCTCCTCGACCACCCGGATATCATGGAAGTCATGAGAGGAGCGGTGGAAGAGGCCATCCGCGTCGCGGAGGCGCTGGGCGTGAATATGGGGGAAGGAGACCATGTGGAGAAGGTATACGATGTCGCCAGGGCGACAGCGGTCAACAGGTCTTCGATGCTCCAGGACGTCGAGAGGGGGCGGAGAACCGAGATCGATGCCCTCAACGGGGCCATCGTCGATTCGGCGAGGCTTCTGGGATTGGACGTGCCCGTGAACGAGACCCTCACAGCCGCTGTGAGGGGTTTGGAGTTTGAGCGGGCGAGGCGAGAGGGTTAGTCTCGTCCCATGGCCTCGTATGCGTCACTGTTTGGTGATGGGGTAGAGGTCGTCCGGGATGTTCTTGTAATCGAAGACGCTGGGGTCCGCGGGGCACTGGCCCGGGGCGTCGACGATGATGATCTCCTCCCCCACCTCCTCGTAGACGGCCCTGAAGTGGGTCTTCGACTTGGTGACCACGATGTCGAAATCCTGAGTCTTGTACCCGAACTGGGTGATGGGGTCCTCGTCGATGAGGCTCGTCTTATGGGAGACGAATTGGAGCCAGATACCGTCGACATCCAGTATCGCGGTGGGGCCGTGGTCGATCTCCTGGTTCACCCTCATGGGGCCCGTGGCGACGTACTTGCCCTCCCCGGCGTAGATGACCTTCCCCTCCACCTCGATGGGCCCCCCGTCCCTCCACCCGGTGTGGCCCCCGACCTCGAGCTTCACGACGCTCCCCACACCCGCCTTTATCGCGGCTGCCGCCCCCTCGGGGCTATAGAAGACGGGATGGGCGACGTTCCGGGCGCCCCGGGCCATGAGCTCGGCGAGGACGAAAGTGGTGTCGTTGGTCCTGTCCGCGCAATCCAGGATGACGATAGGCTTCTCCGCGGTCTTCGCCTTCTCCATCGCCAAGGCCACGCCATCCTTGACGTTGTAGAGGGAGGATTCCGCCCTGCCGGTGAGGTATTCCCGCTTATCCCAGGCCAGCTCGGCGAGGTCGTCCACGACCTCCTGGGCGAGCCCCGGGTCGTCGTCGGTGACTGCGATCATGGACATCCCGAGCTGGTGGACGTCGGACCAGGAGAACCCCATGAGGGCTGTGACGTCCACGACCCCCTCCTTCGCCTCCCACTCCAGAACCCTGTCGATTATGTCCTTCCCAGGGGAGACCGTGGTGGCGCTGAAGACGCTGGGCACCACTATCCCGGGCTTGTTGATGGCCATCGTGGGCTTGATCTCCCCCGCCAGGGTGGCGAGCATCGCCCTCGCCGCCCTCCTCCCCGTCTCCCCTGAGTCGACGTGGGGGCTGCTGTGGTAGCCGAAGATGCCGGTGGCCTCCTTCAGGATGGCCTCGTCCTTGTTCCCGTGGAGGTCGAAGGCGACCATGATGGGCAAATCGTAGCCCACGACCTCCCGAACCTCCCTCACCGCATCGGTCTCCGGGTCCTGCCTGCTCTCCGTGGCCATGGCCCCGTGGAGAGCCAGGAGTATACCGTCGAGTTCTCCGGCGACCTCCTCGAAGCCCCGCCTAATCAACGGGACATAGTGATCGTAAACCTCGTCGGCCACCGTCGCAGTGGCCCCGCCCCGGGCCGCGAGAACGGGGTGGAGCTCGACGCCCGCGGGCTCACAGATATCGAGGAAGCCCCCGAGGGACGTGTTGGTCCCCCTGCTCTTCGTTAGTACGTCCTCGCCGTAGAGGGCGGTCCGCTCGAAGGCCTTGAGATCCGTGACTCCGGGCCAGAAGGAGACGGTCTCATGGCTGAACCCAGCGATACCTAGTTTCATCTCTAAAACCTCGGATAAGAGTGAACAATATGAGCGGATAAAATTTGGTACGGCGCTATTGAGAGGTGCTCGGTCTAGGTCAGTGTAATCGGGTACACGCCGGGAGGAACATTCCTGTACTCGAAAGCACTGAGATCGGCTGGGCACTGGCCCGGAGCGTCCACGACGATGATCTCCTCGCTTATCGGGGCGTAGACGGCCCTGAAGTGGGTCTTCGACTTGGTGACGATGATGTCGAAGTCCTGGGTCTTGTACCCGAACTGGGTGATGGGGTCCTCGTCCAGGAGGGCTCCGCCGGTGATGCCAATGCGCCGGGAGACGAGCTGGAGCCAGATGCCGTCGACGTCCAGGATGGCGGTGGTCCCCTGGTCCACCGGGAGCCCCTTGGTCATGGGCCCCGAGCCCAAGTATCGACCCTCCCCAGCCCACAGCACTCTTCCCCTGACCCTCACGGGTGCGCCGTCCCTCCATCCCGTGCTCCCGCCCACCTCGACATCGACGGTCGCCCCCACCCCGGCCTCGGCGCATGCTTCTGCGGCCTCCGGGTCCCAGAGGAGGGGGAAGGCGGCGTTCTCGGCTCCCTGGGCCATGAGCTCCCTAAGGACGTATGTGGTGTCGTTGGTCCTGTCCGCGTGATCCAGGATGACTACGGGTTTCCGGGCGTCTCTGGACCGCTTGATCGCCCTACGCACACCTTCGTCCAGGGCGTGGAGGCTCCCGCCCCCGTTGAGGGCCTCCCGCCTCTCCCAGGCGAAGCCGGAGAGGTCATCGACCACCTCTCGGGCGAGGTCGGGGTCGCCGTCGGTGAGGGCCACCGCGGCCATCCCCAGCTGGTGGACGTCGGCCCAGGCGAAGCTGAAGAACATCGAGGCGTCCAGGACCCCGGGGCGCTTCATCCACTCCTCGACCCGCCCGATGATCTCGCTGCTCGGGGGGGCCCCGGTGTAGCTGAAGACGCTGGGGACCACGACCCCTGGTTTCGCGATGGCTGTCGAGGGTTCGATCTCCCCCTTGGCGGTGGCGAGCATGGCCCTGGCGGCTCTGCGTCCTGTCTCGGCTCTGTCGAGGTGGGGGCTGCTGTGGTAGCCGAAGACCATGGTGGCCTCCTCGAGGATGGCGGGGGAGAGGTTCGCGTGGAGGTCCAGCGCGGCCATGATGGGTATGTCGTACCCCACGGCCTCCCGGATCCCCCTGACGATGTGGGTCTCAGTGTCCTGGAGGCTCTCGGTCACCATAGCCCCGTGGAGCTCCAGCAGGATACCGTCGAGGCTCCCCCCTGCGAACCCCCGCTTCATCTCCCCGACGTAATAGTCAAAGACCTCGTCGGCCACCGTGGCGGTGACCCCCCCGAAGGCGGCGCAGACCGGGAGCATCTCGACGCCCTGGGATTCGCAGACATCGACGAAGCCCCCGATGGGCGTGTTGGTCCCCCGCCTCGTCTCGACGACGTCGCGGCCCCGGAGCTCGTCCCTCTTGAAGGCCTCGAGGCCCGTGGTTCCCGGCCAGAATGTGATGGTCTCGTGGCCCAGCCCCGCTATTCCCAGCTTCAAGGCGTCTTCCTCAGAGATGTGATGGGTTGTTCCCCTGATAAAAGCGAGGCCCGGAGGTCAGAGTTATGAGAAATGTTTGGGTTGTCCCTGATCTGGGGTCGGCGGGGGGGAGGCTCGCGTTCCCCACCACGAGGGGGAGATTCGACTACTTCGGGCCCACTCCACGGACGAGAAGACCCTCCGGATCCGTCAGGTCTCTCTCAGCCGCGCGCGGTTCCAGGGGGGCCTCGAGGCCCCGTCACTTGCCGCCCGGATGCCTCAGGGTTCTCCCCGCGAGGGCTCCGTTGTACTCGCCGCCCTCGATGGCCACGGTCCCGTTGACGAGGACGTACTCGACTCCCTCGCTGTACTGGTGGGGGTCCTGGAAGGTGGCGGTGTCGATGAGGGTCTTGGGGTCCACGACGGTGATGTCCGCGTAGTTCCCCTCCCTGAGGAGGCCCCTGCCCTCGAGGCCGAAGCGGAGCGCCGGGAAGGAGGTCATGCGCCTGACGCCGTCCTCGACGCTCACAATCTTCTCCCTGAGGACGTATTTGCCGAGGAACCGGGTGAACGCCCCGTAGTTCCGGGGGTGGGGCTTCCCCTTCCCGAGGGGGCCGTAGGCTGCGAGGCTGGAGCCGTCGGAGCCCACCATCATGGCGTGGTGCTTCATGATCGCCTCGACGTCGGTGTCCCAACCGAAGAAGAGTATCAGGGGGACTAGGCCCCTGGCCTCGAGGAGGAGGTCACACATCGCGGCCTGCCTCGTGACGCCCCTAATCTCGGCGATCTCGGCTATGCTCTTCCCCTCGTAGCTGGGCTCGGGGTCGAACTTGCAGACCAGGAGCTTGAGGCTCCCCGTCCAGTCCTCCTGCTCGGTGACCCCTTCCTCGATCTTCTTCCTCTCCTCGGGGTCCTTGAGGCGCTCCAAAAAGCTCTCGACTCCCCCCTCCCGAGACCACTTGGGGGTGATCGCGAAGGCCCCCGTCGAGGCGGCGATGTAGGGGTACTGGTCGAAGGTGACGTCGACCCCCTCGTCCCGAGCCTCATCGATGACCCTGAGCATGTTGAGGGACTTGCCCCAGTTAGTCCTGCCCTTCACCTTGAGGTGGGCGATCTGGACGGGGCACCCCGCCTCCCGGCCGATGACTATGGACTCGTCGATGGACTCGATGAGCTTGCCCCCCTGGTTCCTGATGTGGGTGGCGTAGAGGCCCCCGTGCTTCGCGACCACCTTGCTGAGCTCCACGAGTTCACCGGTGTCGGCGTAGACCCCGGGGGCGTACTTGATCCCCGTGGAGAGCCCGAAGGCGCCATCCCTCATCCCCTGGTCCACGAGCCCCTTCATCTCCTCCAACTCGCTGGCCGAGGGGGCCCGGGCCTCGTAGCCCATCACAGATGAGCGTATCGTACCGTGGCCGATGAGGGTGCCCAGGTTCACGGGCATCCCCCCATTCTCGAGGCGCGCCAGATACTCGGCCACCGAATACCAGTCCCACTCGATGCCCAGCTCCTCGAGCCGCCTAGAGGCGAAGCTCTTCCCGAGGTCCGTCACGGGGGACATCGAAGCACCGCAGTTCCCCGCGATCTCCGTGGTGACCCCCTGGCGAATCTTGCTGTCAGCCTTGGGGTTGATGATGAACGAGGAGTCGCTGTGGGTGTGCACATCCACGAACCCGGGGGAGACCAGCAGCCCCTTGGCATCGATCACCTTCTCGGCCTCGTACTTCCCGAGCGCCCCCACCTTCGCTATCCGATCCCCGTCCACGGCGACGTCCCCTTGGAACCAGGGGTTCCCCGAGCCGTCGACGACCTTTCCTCCCTTGATGACGATACTGTAAGAGTCCATTCTAGATCAATTGACTGTGTTTCAGTAGATTATAAAATAATCTAGGTGAGAGGGGTAAACTCCTCCGCCTTACCTGACGAATCGTCCGTTGAGCATGACCCGCTCAAGGCTCGTCTGTACGGCGGTTATGTCCTCGGTGGGGTCCTCCCTGAGTACCAGGAGGTCCGCCAGTTTCCCCTCCTCGACGGTGCCGAGGCGGTCGTCAACGGCGATGCTCCTCGCCGCGTTGAGGGCCCCGGCGACGATGGCCTGCATAGGGGTCGCTCCCCAGCGGACCATGTACATCAGGTCCCGGGGGTTGTCCCCGAAGAAGTTGTCGGTCATGCCGCTGTCGGTGCCCATCGAGAAGGGTATCCCCGCCTCGAGGGCTCTCCTGAAGTTGGGCTCGGTGAGGTCCCAGATGCCGCTGGTCACGGTGCGCTCGGGGACGCCGGTCTCCAGCCATTTCTCGTAGTGGCACCAGTAGGTCTTCAGCGTGGGCATCAGCATCATCCCCCGCTCCAGCATCGTTGCGATGTGCTCGTCGGTGAGGCTCTGGCCGTGGACGATGACATCCGCCCCGGCCTCGATAGCGTTGGATATGCCCCGCTCCCCGTAGCAGTGGGCGTGAACCATCTTGCCGCAGTTGTGGGCCTCCTCAACGCAGGCGGACATCTCCTCCACCGTGAGCTGCACATGGGTGGGACCCGTGTGAAGGCTCGAGATGGCCCCAGTGACCCCCAGCTTGATGAAATCAGCATTGTGATACATGAGGAGTCCCCGGGTGGCTTTCCGAGCCTCGTGGGGGCCGTTCACCTCGAGGCGGGCCCCGGGGACCCTGCTTCTTCCCCCGGCCATGGTGATCATCTCCCCCGAGACGAAGAGGCGGGGGCCCAGGGTGGCCCCGTTGTTGATGGCGTTCCGGGCGGCGAAGGAGACGTTCCTCACAGCCCCGGCGTCCGCGAGACTCGTGCACCCCACCATTAGGGCCCTCCTCGCGAGCTTCACGCCCCTGATGGCTAGGTACTCGTCGCTGTACTCGACGGGGTCGGGGACCCCTGTGTACTTGATGTGGACGTGGGCGTCGATGAGCCCAGGCATCACGAAGCGGTCCCCCAGGTCGAGGATTTCGTCGTAGCTGGCCTCGAACCCGTCCCGGGAGACCTCTGCTATGACTCCATCGTCTAACCCGACGTAGGCGCCCTCGATGACCTCCCCGTCGCCGACGATGAGCTTGCCGATCTCGAGCCCAATGCTTCCCCCTGATTCCATGATTATCGGAAAAAGATGGAGCCGATGAGGGTTTAACCCCTTCGACATCAAACAAAGAAAAAGGGGAGTTAATCCCGCCACTTGGGGTCGATGGGGTAGATGCCCTCAGGCTCGTTCAGGTAGTTGAACTGGTTCAGGTCCGCGGGGCCCAAGCCCGGGGCGTCCACCTCGATGATCTCCCGGGCGTATCCCTCGTAGAATGCCCTGAAGTGGACCCGGGATTTGATCACCAGGATGCTCAGGCTCTCGAAGGGTATGCCGTAGTGCTTGAACCCCTCGGAGTCCTGGACCTGGTGGAGGGTCGAAGTGACGACCACGTGCCTGTTTCCGCCCAGGTCTAGGGCGACGGTGGGGCCCACGTTGGTGAGGCGCCCCGTGTCCTTGGGGCCGGTGAGCTTGTAGTTGCCGTCCCCCAGGAACTTGATTTTACCCGTCACCGTGACGGGCTCCCCGGCGTTTCTGGTGGCGGTGAAGGCGCCGAAGGTCAGGGTGACCTCATCTCCCACCTTGTGACTCTCCATGAGCTCCTTCACGGCGAAGGGATCCGCGATGGAGGAGAGCCCAAAGTTCTCGACCCCCTGGAGCAGGAGCTCCCGGAGGAGGTGGGTGCTGTCCCCGAGGCGGTCCGCGTGGTCGGCTAGGACGATGGGCGTCTGCCCCCTCCTCTGGTGCTGGAGGGCCTGGATGACCCCGTCCCGGGTCTTGGGTATCTTCCTGTTGGCGAGGGGCTCCCGGAGCTTCCAGACCAGTTCGGATACGTCCTGGGCGATCTCCTCGGCGAGGGCCGGATCGTCGTTGGTGACTGCGATGACAGAGGCTCCCCCATCGGGGACGTCGGCGTAGGCGAATCCGAAGGCGACGGAGACGTAGCAGTCGTGTTTCGCCTCCCACTCCCGGCATCGTTCCATGATGGTCTCCCCGGGGTGTCGGCTCGTGCCCTGGAAGACGCTGGGGCTGATGACCCCGGGCTTCCTGATGGCCATGGTGGGCTTCTTCTCGCCTTTTATCGTGTCGATCATCCAACGGGCGGCGACCATGCCGATCTCCTCTTTGTCGACGTGGGGGTAGGTCTTGATGATGAAGACGGCGTCCGTCACGTCGGTGAGCTCGTGGTCCTCGTTGGCGTGGAGGTCCAGGGTCACAATGATGGGGATGTCTCCCACGGCCTCCCGGGCCCTCCGAGCGACCTCGGCCTCGGGCTTGTGGTGCTCCCGGGCCGCCATCGCGCCGTGGAGGCTAAGGAACAGGCCATCCAGCTTCCCCGCGGCCTTGAGACCCTCGGCAATTCCATCGGCGTATTTGTCGAAGCACTCGGGCGTGAGCCAGCTCCCGGAGGAGCCCCCCCACGACCGGGAGGCGTCGAGGATGCCGACGAGCTCCACGCCCTCCTCCTCCGCGACATTCACGAAGCCTCGGACGTATCCCTTGATGCCTCGGGCCTTCTCTATAACCTCCTCTCCATGGAGCACCCCGCCCTTCTCAAAGTCCTGGCTAGAGGTGGGCCTCGGGCAGAAGGTGCAGGTCTCATGGGAGAATCTTGCTATTGCGATCCTCATATTGCATCAGAATACCTGCAAGAGTATATAACGGGTTGAACCCTGGGGCTCACTCCTCGAGGGTAGCGTTGGGGGCGTCCCTCTCCAGATTCATTATCGCGGGGATGAAGAAACCCAGAACCCCCATCAATGTAAGGGTGGTCCCCCCGATCACGAACCACGTCCTCGCCCCAATGAGATCAGCCACTGGCCCTGCTATCGCTAGGCCCAAGGGGGCCATCGCTGCGCTGAGGCTCATGAGGAGGGTGAACACCCGGCCCTGCATCTCGGGAGGAATCGAGGCCTGCATCGCCGCGAAGAATGTGCCGTTGGCCATGGAGTTCGTGGTCGAGAACATGAAAAAGGCGGCGACGGCCAAGAGGAGCATCGACCCGGGGACGAAGCCGAAGAGTATGATGAAAAGCCCCCCGACGATGAGGGCAGAGAAAGCTGTCACCACCCTGTTCATGAATCCTCCCCAGACCCCGAGGAGAATGCCACCCAAGATCATCCCTATCCCCCCTGCGGACTGGAGGTAGGCGAGCTCGATGGCTCCACCCCCGAAGTGATCGGCCACCACGAGGGGGAGGAGAGAGAACCCGGGGGTGATGACGAGGTTGATAACCATCGACATCCCCATGATGAACCTGAGCCCCTTCCAGTCCCAGACGAACCGCATCCCCTCCCGCATATCCTCCAGCACAGAGCGCCAACCCCCCTCAGCGTCCGGGGCCCGTGGGGGCTGGGGAATCGCGATGAGGAGGAGGGGACTTATCGCGAGGAAGGCTGTGGCCACATCGATGGCCAAGATGTACTCTATGGGGAGCACCTCGAAGAGGAGGGCCCCCAGGGGGGGCGCGAGGATACTCACGAGGCCCTGGAGGCTCTGGTTGAACCCCGCGACCCGGGACAGTTGCTCCTTGGGGACCATGAGGGAGGTGGAGGCTTGGAAGGCGGGCCACTGGAACGCCCCCAAGAGAGCACGGATGAACATGAGCCCATAGATGTGCCATATCTCCACGACCCCCCAAGCGTACAGCAGGGCGAGGAAAACGATCGCCAGCGCTATCATCCCGTCGGAGACGATGAGCACCACCCTCCTGCTCCACCTGTCCACGAGGGAGCCCGCGAAGGGGCCCACGATGACCTGGGGGAGGAGGGCCATGATGGAGGCCAGGGCCAGGACGGAGGCGGAACCCGACTCCTGGGTGAGCCACCAGACCAGGGTGAACTGGACGAGCCTGCTCCCGAAGAGGGAGAACGCCTGCCCGCCGAAGACCACCCAGAATCTCGCCATGGACCGGGGCATCCCATCCTCGGTTACCGGCTCGGCCATGATGAAAATGGTTCGATGTCGACTGCATTTTAAAGTTCCTAGTTTCGCCCATCCAAGGAAAAGAGGGAAAACCCAGTTTCACCCCCCTCTCCCTGGCCCCCATAGGTCGGTCGAGCTTATCAACCGCGGAAGCCGGGATCGCTCGCCGGTGAATCCGATGGCCGAATTTAATCCCAGAATCCACGTCGTCGAGCTCGCGAACCCGGGTTTCCACTACTACAGGGGAACCTTCGGCACATTCGACGAGGTCCCCCCGAGGTACACGTGGAGGAAGGTGGACTTCAGGGTTGACGACACGGTGGTCTACGTGGACCTGCAAGGGGCAAGCGTCGACGCCTAGCCTGACGTATTCATTCACACGCAAGATCATCGAGGCATCGGTGCGCTTATGTCCGGAGCCCCTCGGGTATACGCGACTCGCAGGCCACCCCGGTCTGGCAGAGCCCGCAGCCGTACCCCTTGAACTCGAACGTGTCCTCAACGTACCTCCGGGAGACCTGAAGATAGGCGCTGCACCTGTCCTTGTCGTGCCCCGCCTCCGAGATCGCGTTGACCGGGCACCGGGGAACGCACTCCTTGCATGCCCCCTTGGCGTACCAGAGGCAGTAGGCGTGGTGATCCTCGTAGGGCCTCGGGGAAGCCGGGATGCTGATCCTCGCGATGACGGAGCCAGATCGTATCGCCTTCCCCCTCGGGGTGATGAGCCCGTCACACAGGCCGAAGGTGCCTAGCCCAGCGGCGTAGGCGGCGTGGCGCTCGGACCAATTGGAGGCGTTCTTGTACTTATCCGACGTGTGTCTCTCCCAGTCGAGGTGGATCATCGGGGAGACCGCCTGGATGCCCGCCTCCTTCAGGGTCTCCTCGACGTGCCTCCTCAGCTTTTCGTTGAACGCCTCGCCGAAGATCCTCGCCCTCGCCCACCTCTCCGTGGGCATCCTCCGGGGGAGGCGGTGCTCCGCCTTGGTCGCCTGGGTCTGGGGGAGGATCCAGCTGATCACCGTGAGTTCGCCGGGGTCCACGTCGATGTCCGGGTAGGCCGCTTTGAACCACTCGACGGGGGTCATGAAGAAGGAGCCTATGTCCTCCTTGTAGAACGTGTAGAGGGGGTCCGCGCCGCTGGAGAAGCCTACC
>JAOZHO010000005.1 GCA_026014875.1 Candidatus Bathyarchaeota archaeon
CGTAGGCGGAGATGAGCATCCCCGGGGTGCAGAATCCGCACTGGACCGCGCCCCCCTCCATGAAGGTCTTCCTGAGGGCGACCATTATGGGTTCGTCCTTCAGCCCCTCGATGGTGGTGACAGATCGCTCCTCGACCCGCGCGGCGAGGATCATGCAAGAGTTCATGGGGCGCCCGTCCAAGAGCACCGTGCAGGCGCCGCACTCCCCCTGCTCGCAGCCCCTCTTGACGCTCAGCATTCCCAGCTCGCCCCTGAGGAGGTCGAGGAGAAGGATGTTGGCGGGGGCGTCGCAGCTCACCGCCATCCCGTTGAGCACAAAGTCCACCATCATCGGCCGCCTCCAGCACGTGCATGGGCCTTTACAATCGCCCTCTTCACGAGGACGCAGGCCATCTCCCTCCTGTACTCTGCGGAGGCCCTCACGTCGTCGACGGGGTTCACCAAGGCGTAGCAGGCCCGGGAGGACTCCTCGATGGCCTCCGGGGTGAGCTCCTTACCCTTGCAGGTGGCCTTGACCTCGGGGAGCCTGATGGGCGTGGCCGCGATGGCCCCCAGGGCGATCCGGGCATCCACGCACTTTTTCCCGTCCATTGCGATGTACGCCGCGGCGTTCACCACGGCGAGGGTGATCCCCCTCCTCCTCCCCAGCTTCTCGAACGCGGCCCCCGATCCGGAGGGGAGTTCTGGAATAAGTATCTCGGTGACGAGCTCGTCCTTCCCGAGGCTGTTCATCTTGGGCCCCGCGAAGAGCTCCTGCACGGGGACCTTCCAGCTCCCTCTTGCGGAGGAGACTCTGGCTTGGGCTCCGAGGACTATCAGCGCTGGGGCGGAGTCCGCGGCGGGGCTAGCGTTGCAGAGGTTTCCTGCGAGGGTCCCCTGGTTCCGGGTCTGGACGCTCCCGATGTGGCCCACAGCTTCCCTGAGGGCCGGGGCTATTTCGGCGACGAGGGGGGATTCCAGTACCTCGGTGAGGGTGGTGAGGGCGCCTATTCGCAGGGCCCCGTCTTCGACTGTGATCCCTTTGAGCTCGTGGAGTTCCTGAATGTCCACGATATCCTCGACGGCTATTGCCCTGTCCCGCATCAGGGGGAGGAGGTCGGTGCCCCCTGCGATGGGCTTCACGCTCTCGAGGGCCCCCATGAGCTCCAGGGCCTCGCTGAGTCTGGTGGGTCTGTGTAATTTGAACTCTGGGAGGGGCCTCATCGGGCGCCCCCCCTCATGGCCGCGTGGAGCATCTCGGCCGTCGCTGGGAGCTTGTTCAGCCTGACCCCGATGGCGTCGTAGATGGCGTTGGTGATCGCCGGGACGATGCTGATTATCGCGGGCTCCCCGACCCCTTTGGCCCCGAAAGCCGAGTGCTGGTAAGGCTCCTCCACGATTATGGTGGGGGCGTACTCGGGGGTGTCCAGGGCGCTGGGGACCACGTAGTCCTTGAACCCGGGGGTGAGGACCACCCCGTCCCGGAGCTTCAGGTGCTCCATGATGGTGAAACCGATGCCCTGGGAGACGGCGCCGTGGATCTGCCCCTCGATGACCAGGGGGTCGATGGCCTTCCCCACGTCCATCGCCGGCCAGACCTTCACCACCTCGCATAGCCCGGTCTCGGTGTCCACCTCCACCTCCACAACGCTCGCCGCGAAGGTGTAAACCGAGTAGTTGACCCCGAGCCCCGTCTCCGGGTCGAAGTAGCGCTTCGGGGCGGCGTAGAAACCGTAGGAGGCTGGGGAGACGCCCCGGTGGTAGAGCTCCTCGGCGAGCTCGGGGAATCTGATGGTCTCGCCGGGTTCCCCTTTCCTGGATGCTTTTCCGTCCCTCAAGTCCACCTCGCCCTCGGGGCAGCCCAGCATATCCGCGGCCACATTGACCATCCTCTCCCTGAGCTTGATCGCGGCGTCCGCCGCTGCGGTCCCCCCGAGCATGAGCCCCCTGCTCCCGTGGGTGGGCTTCGCGTTGGGGGTGGAGTCTGTGTCCGGGACCTCGATGCGGATCGACTCCATTGGGGCCCCGGTGATCTCGGCGACGATCTTGGCGTGGCCTATGGGGGCGCCCTGGCCCAGTTCGCAGATTCCGGTGCGGTAGGTCATGGAGCCGTCCTGGTTGAGGATGAGGGAGGCGGCGCTCCAGTCGGGAGTGCTCCTGCTGGTGCTGATGCCGTGGTATGCGCAGCTCACTCCGAAACCTGTGACTTTGCTCCCGTTGCGCTTCCTCTTCCGGCTGCTCCACCGGGAGGCCTCGGCGACCTTGGTGAGGCACTCCTCGATGCCCACGCTGTGGTCCAGGAGCTGGTCGCACGTCGTCCGGCTCCCCGGCTTCAGTATGTTCCTGAGCCTGAGCTCCACGGGGTCCATCCCCAGCTCCCCGGCGAGCCTGTCCACCTGGGACTCCGCTGCGAAATGGAGGGCGACGTTCCCGAATCCCCTGAAGCTCCCCCCGAAGACCTTGTTGGTGTAGACGGCCCTCCCGTCGATGCTCGCGTTGTGGACCTCGTAGGGCCCCGCGGCGTGGGCGGTCTGCCTCCAGAGCCAGAAGGGGGCACGATTCGCGAAGGCCCCGCACTCCAGTGTGATGTCGACGTCAATCGCGGTGATCCTCCCCTCTTTATCGGCGCCTGATTTGTACCTGATGCGGGCGGGGAACCTCTTGTTGCTGTAGGCCACCGACTCTTCCCTATCGAAAATCAGCGATGCAGGTTTCCCGGTCTTGACCGCGGCGAGAGCGGCCTTGGCACATACGAGGGGCCCCATGTCATCCTTGCCCCCGAATGCCCCCCCGGTGAGGGCCTGGATGATCCGGACCTGGTTCAGGTTCCAGCCTAGGATGTGGGCCACTTTCTCCCGGACCAGGAAGGGGCTCTGCATCCCCCCGATGACGGTGACCTTCCCTGAGCCCTCGGGGATCGCGTAGGCGGCCTCGGGCTCCATGTACATGTGGTCCTGGTAGGGGGTGTCGTAGAGGTCCTCTACGACCGCCTCAGCTTCTGAGAAGCCTTTTTCGATGTCCCCTTTCCTGATCTTGGTGGTGAGAGCGACGTTCCCCCCCTCGTGCACCAGCGGTGCGCCGTCCCGCAACGCATCAACCGTATCGAGGACGGAGGGGAGGGGGGAATACTTGACCCGAACGGCGTCCGCCCCCTCGACGGCCGATCCCTCATCGGCGGCCACGACCAGGGCGACGGGGTCTCCGACGAAGCGGGTCTTCACATCGTTGAGGAAGGGCTGGTCGGGGAGGGCGTATCCGATCTGGTTCTCTCCGGGGATGTCTGCCGCGATGAGGACCATCTGGACCCCGGGGAGCTCTAAAGCGGGCTCAATATCGATGCCCTCAATGAGCGCATGGGGGTGGGGACTCCTCACAACCTTGACCACGGCGGTGTCACGGGGGACATAGTCCGCGGTGAACTTGGCCCTCCCGAGGACCTTATCTAGGGCGTCCGTCCTCACGACGCTCCGCCCCACAACCAGGAAATCATCCCTGTTCAGGAGATCCTCGAGGATCCTGTCGTACCTCACATTGGCGTCCTCCGCTCTGAAAATTAGACCAGCTACGACTATATCAAAGCTTCAGCCCAGAGTCGCTCGGACGATCTCCCAAGCGGAGCCAGCTTCGCCGGCATCCAAAACCACCGCATCGGAAGCCCCCCTCCCAAGGAGATCACAGACGGACTCTACGAGATCGGATCTGCAAGTGAGGACAGCGACCCCTTCTGTGAGCTTCGAGGCGACCGCCGAGACTCCACTATGTAATCCCCGCCCCTTGTCCTCCAGCCTTCCGAACTCATCGACGAAAATGAGCGTCGAGGGAGTCATCTCTATTGATGCTCGCATGAGGATGTTGTTCGCCCGTTCGAAGCCCCCAGTCGAGAAAGCGTACATCATCCCGCCGAAATGGAACCAGTCCAACCCCACCGCATACTCCTTGAGCCTCACCAGCGGGAAAGCCTCCCCTGACGAGACCTGCCGGCAGTCATATCCAATGAGGCTCTCCCCCTCGAAGACCCTGGGGCTGATGACGCCCTCCACCCGGATCCCCCAATCTTTGGCTTTATGCACGAGCTCGAGGCAGGTCTTCGTCTTTCCCGCGCCGATTGCCCCGTGGATGATTATCGCCTTCGACATCTTCGACTCTTCTCATGAAATTCCCAGGGAGCGCCCGATCTCGTCCGGGTTCGCCCACACGAAAGGGACGTAGACGTCCTCGTCCATGGATGTTCCGTGGGTCCCCCCCTCGCGGCCCCCCTCCCTGACGACGGTGTGCTGCCCGTGATCCGCTAACACGATTAAACCGTAGCCGTTCCTACGGGCCTCGACGGCGATCTCTCTGAGATTCCCGTCGGCCCTGTGGACCGCTTCTACCCCCTGGGAGCTGAGGGGGCCATGAGCGTGGCCGGCATCGTCGACGTCGAGGAGCTGGACCCAGAGGAGGTCGACCCCCCTCCCCAGCATCTCCAAGGCTATATCCTTGACCTCGTCATCGGTGTTGGACTCGGCTATCCCCGGCTCGTCCGCATGGGGGCTGATGAGGATGCCGAGGCTGCTTTTCGCCCGGGCAGCGGTCGCCGAGGTGCCCCCCTTCTCCCTGAGGACGTCGAATATGGTCTCGAGGCCCAGGGGCTCGGTCCTGTCCCTGATGGTGTGGATGCCGGGGCTCGCCCCGGTGAGCATCGTCGCGAAGTTGACCGGGGTGACTGTGGGCATCACCGATCTGAGGCGGAGGAGACGCCGGTTGGCGAGGGCATTGAGGAAGGGGGTCTCGGCCCTCGCGTTGGTCCACGTGGAGACCCCGAGGGCGTCGATGACCACCACGGCGAGGCGGCCCGAGGGCCCCATGGATTCCACGACCTCGAGGAGGGGCTCCGCCTCGCTGAACCGGGGCGGCCTCAACCCGAGGATAGCGCAGACCGTGGGGGCCACGGACATCATGTCATTTCCGAGGGACATCGATCTCATACCCAACGGGCGCTCAATGGGATAAGAAATCTCCTGTAGGCGGAAAGCTCACGTCCCCCGGTGAGATTAGGGAGCCCCAGGGTACCAACTCTTATCAAAAGATTGGACCCTCCCTATCCAGGAGATCACTGTCATGAGTGAAGACTACTCTAAGGTCACCCGGGAGTACCTTTTCGGCACCTGGAAGTACCAGAAAACATGGAACCCCAAGGTCATCGTGAAAGCCGAGGGCTCCCGATTCACCGACTCCACCGGTAAGAGCTACCTCGACTTCTCGAGCCAGCTCGTCTGCTCCAACCTGGGCCACAGCAACGAGGCCGTCAAGAAGGCGGTCGCCGACCAGGGGGCGGAGCTATCCTATATCGCCCCCGGGTTCACGACCCCCGCCGCCGCAAAGCTCGCAAGGAAGCTCGCCGAGGTCGCCCCCGGGGACATCTGCAAGAGCTACTTCTCAGTGGGGGGCGCCGAGGCCAACGAGGCGGCGATGAAGATCGCCCGATTCTATACGAAAGCTCCGAAGCTCATCGCCCGGTTCAGATCCTACCACGGCGCCACGAGCGGGGCCATCAGCCTCACCGGGGACCCCCGCCGCCTCTACGCCCCCGTCCCCCCCGGGACGGTCCACGCCCCCGACGTTTACTGCTACCGGTGCCCCTTCGGCTTGGAGCACCCGGGATGCGGGGTCCGGTGCGCCGAGTACATCGGGGAGATCATCGAGATGGAGGGAGCAGGGAACGTCGCCGCGCTCTTCGTGGAGCCCATCGTGGGTTCCAACGGGATCCTGGTGCCCCCCGACGACTACATGCCCAGGCTCCGGGAGATCTGCACCGAGACGGGGACGCTGCTGGTCGCCGACGAGGTGATGACCGCCTTCGGCCGCACCGGGGAATGGTTCTGCGTCAACCACTGGGACGTCGTCCCGGACATCATCACCCTGGCCAAAGGGATCACCTCGGCCTACGTCCCCTTCAGCGCCACCATGGTCAGGAAACCCATAGCCGACTACTTCGAGGACGACAACCTCTTCTGCCACGGCCAGACATACGCCAACCACCCCATCGGGTGCGCCGCCGGGCTCGCCGCCGTCGAAGAATACCAGCGCCTCGGCCTAGTCGCCCGGGCCAAGAAGATGGGGGAGTACCTCGGGAAGCGCCTCAACGAGCTCCAAGATTCGCATCCTTCCGTGGGGGAGGTCAGGGGGAAGGGGCTGTTCTGGGGCATCGAGCCCGTCAAGAACAGGGAGACCAAGGAGCCCTTCGCCACCCGGAGGCAGCGCTTCGAGCCCACGATGCTCGGGACTATGGCCGGAGAGGCCCTCAAGAAAGGGGTCTACTTCATGACGGTGCTCAACACAATGATCTTCGCCCCGCCCCTCATCGTCACCAAGGAGGAGATCGACGAGGGGATAGCCGTCGTGGACGAGGTCCTCAAACTCGCAGACGCCGAGTGCACCTAGACCTCTAGGACCCTCTTCAAGGCGGCGACGATCCTCCCCCGGGTCTCCTTCTTCCAGGGGCCCTCCGCCGAGAGTATGTGGATCCCTTTCTCCGTTTCCTCACCGAACTCCTCGAACCTTTCACGGACCGTGATGTCGAGGTCCCCCTCCCCCACCAGGAGGAGCACCTCCGGGAAGCCGCTCTCCTCGACATAGGAGACGGTGAGCTCCGCGGTGAGCTCTCTGGTCTCCCTGTCCAGGGGTTTAGCAATCTCGGTCTGGCTGAGGGGGTACGTCTCCGCGAGCTCCAAGGGGACGACACCGTAGGGGGCTGCGAAGAAGGATATCTGGAGCCTGTCCATGGCCTCCCCGAGGCTCTCGTCGAGGGCTTTTTTGAGCTCCTGGAACTCGTTGGACTTGGAGAAGGGCCTCCAGCTCGGGGCCCTGGCGAGGAGGAGGGTTTTCCCGGATTCCGAGGGGCTGTGGCTTCCTCTCAGCCTCCATATGTGGCGGGTCACCTCGGGCCGGGCGGTGCTGTCGTGGCTGAAGATGAATACCCCCCGCCCCTTGTATCCGGGGCTGCGCTCCTCTATCTCCTTCCTGTATGACTGGAGCCTCTTCAGGGCGGAGGCCATAGCGGGGTGGGCGCGGCTCCTTGCCTCCACGAGGTCCCAGAGGGTCCCCTCCCTGATCGCCTGCTTCACCCTCCTCATCTCCGCCATGGTGACCCAAAGGTTGTGCTCCGCGAGGAGCCTCTCCCTCTCCCCCTTGATCGACTCCTTAAGCTCCTGGGCGCTGATCCCGCTGCAGACCGGGCAGCCACATGGGAGGTGGCCCAGGTCCTTGAGTTTCAACGTGCCTAGAGGTGTCATATACCGCCCCGCCTTGGCGTAGAGGGCGTAGGCGGCGGAGTCGAACAGGTCGCAGCCCAGGGCGATGGCGAGGCTGAACATCATGGGGTGGCCGGCCCCGAAGAGGTGGAGGGGCCTGTCGGGGGGGAGGTTGAGCTTTGCCGCCATGATCATGTCCACGAGCACCGAGAATTGGTAGTTCTCCATCACCTCGGTGGGGCTCCCCAAGGCGTAAACCTGGAAGGGCATCGCCCCGATCTCCCGGGCGGAGCGCTCCACGAGGTCGAGGTGGGCGCCCCCCTGCACGGGCCCCACCCAGAGGGTGTCGTCACCCTCGATGAGGGGCAGCGCCTCCCGGGCCCTGCGGAGGGTCTCCTGGACTGTGTACTCGACCCGTTCCCGGGGCTCGTCCCAGCCCGTGGGGATGTCGAGGATGACCGCGATGTCGCTGCCGATCCCCTGCTGGAATCTGATGATCTCCTCGGGGTTGGTCTCCACCTCCCCGTAGACGAGGAGCTGGTAGGCCCCGGAGTCAGTCATGACCACGCCGTCGTATTCAATGAGGCGGTGGACGTCGAGCCCGGGCTCGTTCCCGAAGTTCTTCATGATGATGTAGGAGTTGGTGATGACTATCTCGCAGCCGAACTCCTCTAGCATCCTCCGGGGCGGGATCGACTGCTTCACGGGGTTCACCACCGGCATGAACGCCGGGGTCTCTACAACCCCCCTCCTCGTCTTGAGCCTCCCGATGCGCCCCATCAGGTCCCGGTCGCGCAGCTCGAAGGACATGGCATCCAGAGATTAAACAGGGGTCCTGTATTTCACCTTGGCGCTCGGGCCCAAGCCCCCGTGGAGGGCTCATAGCCCCGGCTGGCGGGGCTCGATAAAAATAAAGTGGGTGGACTCCGCTAGGAGGCCTCGTTGACGAACCTCTGGTGGATGTCGCGGACCCGGTCCGCGGCGGGACCGCTTCCCTCGATCACACCGGACTCGTTGACCCTGATCTTGTCCATGACGACGATGACCCCGGCGTCATAGAAGGTGCGGGTCATGTTGGGGAAGACCCTCTCGATCCTCGCCGCGAGCCCGTCTAGGTTGAACGGGCGGTCCGAGGCGGAGATCTTCTTGACGGTGGAACCGTAGATGAATACCCTGTGGATCTTGGTCCCCTGCTCCCCGGTCACGTCTCCTAGGACGACGCTCAGTGATCCCCCGTCGTACCCCAGGAGGACCCCTTCGTAGGTGTTGCCGTCGTTGCTCTCGACCCTGACGGACTTTTCGACTAGGAGCCCGAGCTCGTCGAAGAATTTCCTGCTGGCTACAGCGGCCATTTTCTAAACCTCTAGAGGACTGAATACTACGTCGTCCTATAAAAATGACAAAGTCCGGGCACCTGTACATGCAAGACGTGAGACGCTCGCCGGAAAATCCTTCGTTTACCTCCTTCAGAATGGTTTAAGGTAAATCGGAGATCGCCTAAGACTCCTCTGCGTCCCTCTTCTTGAGCTCCTGGATCATCGCCACGGCATCCTGGGAGGACTCCGTCCTCGCCAGCACCTTCCGGCCCCGGAGCACCATCCTGAGGCCGCAGTGGGGGCACGCCCGGGTCCTGTGCCTCGTGTCCCCCAGAAGAAGGTTGTTGCACCTCTGACAGCTGACCACGACATACATACTATCCGCCCTCCAGAAGCCCCCGGGTCTCGGGGCTCCCCAGCCAGTCCACGAGATTACGCCGACATGGCATGGACCCTTCGACGATACCCAGGACCTCGTCCACGGTCTCCTCCGGGGTCCTGCGGGTGGTGTCCGCCTCGCAGACCAAGTCAGGTCCTAGGGCTTCGATGGCCTCGACGAGGGGCACGTCCAGGAGTTCCGCCTCCACGTTCTCTTGGACCTTCTCATCTGAGTAATCTCTCTCCCGGAGCTCCTCCTTTAGGACCCAGGGAGCCCGCCTCAACACGAGTGCGTGGGACACGAGGTCGCTGGGGACCACGTCGTATGCGTAGTGTCCCTCGACGATTATGGGGCCCTCCGTTGCAGAGACCGCCTCAGCTATTATCTCCTTCAATCTGGGGAGGTCCACGACGTCTGTATCCCTCTCCTCGTCCCTGCCCAACAGGGCGCCCTCCTTCACTGCCAGCTCCGAGACGCCGATGACCGGGCATCCCAGCCTCTCCGCTACTGCGCTGGCCACCGTGGATTTCCCTACCCCCGGGACACCGGCGATGACTATGACTCTTCGCTCGGTCATCTCAGGCAACCTAAAATATGCGTGTGGGCTCGCGACCTCTCCCCGTCAGCCCTCGTCTTCTTTTTCCTCGCTCTGGCTCAGCTTCCAGATGTCCCCCATGGTCCTCCCGCTGGATGCCCTCCTGGCTACCGGAACCGCGGTGGGGGTCGAGGCCTCAAGGAGCTTGACGTTGAGGGCGTTCTCGAGCTTCCTGATGAGTTTCCGGTCCGGGTTGAGGTCCTCCTTCTCGAGCTTCTTGACCACGGACTCTTTCTCCTTGATCATCCGCGAAAAGTCCTCGATGTTCAATCTCATCTTCTGCCTCGCCTTCTTGATCGTCGCCCCATAGTCTTCGATGAGCTCCAATCCCTCGGTGGCCTCCACCTCGCTTCTGGGGCGCCTCGGAGGTGGCGGGCCGCCCCTCCTCATCTGGGTGGGCCTGTAGGGGGACCATTCGCCTGAGCCGAAGCCGGCGCAGCGGCCGCAGACCGTGAGCCTTCCGCCTTCGATGACTTTCCTGTGGGGTTGCCCCCTGATCTCGTCTCCGCAGACTTCGCAGCGCATCGTTTAACCTCACTAGATGGGGGGCGAATCCGCTATAAATGCTCAGCGCATACAAGCCTACCGGGATGAACCAGGACCTCAAGCGCATCAGGGCGATCGCCGACTACCAGTTCGGATTCGGCGTTGGTGGCGCTCTGTTTCCGGAGGATGCCTCCTTCGAGCGTTCCAGGAGGACCGGCAAGATCAGGTTCATCTGGATCGGGGAGACTCTCCTCGCCGCCCTGAGGCCCACAGACGGGTTCTTGACATTCACCATCGCGGGTGCGGAGAGGCTCGTCTCGAGCGTGAACTCCTTGGGGTGCACTGTCATCATTCAGGACGATGTCGCCGAGGTCATCGTCCAGGGAAGGAACGTCATGGCGAAGCACGTGGTGGAGGCAGGAGGCAGAATCAGGCCTGGGGACGAGGTGATAGTGTTAGACTCAAAAAAGGAGGTCCAGGCCGTGGGGCGGGCCCTCCTCAACGGGGAGGAGATGCTCGTCTTCCGGACCGGGGTCGCGGTCAGGACACGGCGGGGCCGGGAAAGGGATCGCTAGAGGTTACTCGAACTTCCCGAGGAGCTTCGTCTTCCTCTTTAGGGTCCCATCCTTGAAGTGGACCAGCCGTTCCACAGAGTCGTTCGCCTTCTCAATCTCCCTCGCCTCGTCGCAGAGTATCGCAGCAGACCTCATCAGCTCGTGGGCCGCGGCGACGATGGGGAGGTAGTTGGAAGCCCCCTGGGTCTTGAAGCAGCCCTCGACGTCGAGGTTCGCGACCTTCCTGGCGGCCTCGAATGCGGCCATCGCTTTCGCCCGGGCGTAGGGGTTCTTTATCCCGCTGTACTCCAGCGCCCTCTTCTTGTTCACGACGATCATGGGGAGCACGGGTTCCTTGCCCTGCTCGATCTCCTCGATGACCCGGTCGATCTCGCTGTGGACGAGCCTGAAGACCCCCGTGACTGAGAGGACCCGTATGGCATCGGCGTTAAACAGGGCCATCTCGACGGGGTCGAGGAACGGCCTCTTCGCGCCGATCATGGGATCCCCATAGATGACGAGGTAGCCGATCCCCTCCTCCTCCCCGAACAGCTTAACCTTCTTGCGACTGGGCTCATCGGAGACAATTATTATGGGCTTCCCCGTCTCCTTGAGGATCTCCCTGACCTTCGAGGGGCCCGGAAGCCCCGCGTTGGGGGAGATTATCACGTATAGATCCGTGGGGACCTGGGCGGCGAGGTTCGCCGCGTCCGCCGCCTCGTCCTTGTCCATCTTGCACCCCGAGGAGACGACCCTCACGGAGATGTTCGCCCGTGAGGCCCTCTCGTCTAGGAGGGCGTCGATCAGGGTTGTGGTTGCGATGTATCCTGTTTTGACTATGGTGACTTTGACCATTTTCTCATCACTCTATACGTGACTGAAGGACATGATGAAACTATTAAAATAATCCATCAACCTCTCATCTGTAGATTGGAATGGCAATTCCACCCGATATTGAAATCGCACAGAGTGCAAAACTCAAACCCATAATCGAGATCGCGGCCGCCCTCGGGCTCACCGAGGACGACATCGAGCTCTACGGCAAGTATAAGGCGAAGATCAACCCGTCTGTCCTGAAGGATAGGAAGGACAAGCCCGACGGGAAGCTCATAGTCGTGACCGCCATCACCCCCACCAAGTCCGGTGAGGGGAAGACGACGATGGCGGTGGGCCTCGCCCAGGCCATGGGCCAGATCGGGCAGAAAAACATCGTGGTGCTGAGGCAGCCCTCCCTGGGCCCCGTCTTCGGCATCAAGGGAGGAGCGGCGGGAGGAGGTTACGCCCAGGTCCTGCCCATGGAGGACATCAACATCCACTTCACCGGCGATCTCCACGCCATAACCTGCGCCCACGACCTTCTGACGAGCCTCATGGAGAACCATGTTTTCCGCGGCAACAAGTTGGGCATCGACCTAAAGTCGGTCATGTGGAAGCGGGTGCTAGACATCGAATCCCGGGCTCTTAGGAAGATCGTCGTCGGTCTCGGCGACAAGAACGGCGGGGTCCCCTATGAGACTGGCTTCGAGATCACTACGGCCAGCGAGATAGCGGCCATCCACGCCATCAGCAGCGACCTGATGGACTGCAAGCGGAGGATGGGAGAGATCACCGTCGCCTACAACGGCAAGGGCGAAGCGGTGAAGGCTAAGGACATCGGCGGCGTAGGCGCCATGGCCATCCTCATGAAGGAAGCGGTTAAGCCCAACCTGGTGCAGACCCTCGAGAACACACCCGCCATAATCCACGGCGGACCCTTCGCCAACATCGCCCACGGCTGCCCCAGCCTGGCCGCCATCAAGACAGCCCTCAAACTTTCTCCCTACATTATCGTGGAGCCCGGCTTCGGAGCCGACCTGGGCATGGAGAAGTTCTTAAACATCGCCGCCCGAGTGGGTGAATTAAAGCCGGATCTGGTCGTGATCGTCGCCACAATCAAGGCGCTGAAGAGGCACGCGGGCGTCAAGTACCGTGACCTCAAGGAGTCTAACCCAGAGAAGGTGAAGGAAGGCCTGCCTATCCTCGCCAACGAGGTGGACAACGCCAAGAAGCACGGCCTGCGCGTCGTCGTCTGCATGAATCACTTCTACACCGACGACCAGAAGGAGATCGACGTGGTCCTCAACTGGGCGAAGGAGGAGGGCGTCCCCGCTGCTTTCACCGACACCGTCCTGAAGGGCGGCCCAGGCGGTAAAGAGCTGGCAGAGCTTGTGCTGAAGGAGGTTGAGAAGGGGAGCGACTTCCACCATCTCTATCCTTTGGACATGCCGGTCGACGAGAAAATTAGAACCATCGCCACGAACATGTACAAGGTGGCGGATATCGAGTTATCCGCCTCGGCCAGGAGGGATCTGAGGAAGATCAAGAAGCTGGGCGCTGAGAATATGCCTATCTGCATGGCCAAGACTCCGCTGAGCCTAACCGACAACGCAAGGATACTAGGTATGCCCCCTGAGGGCTACGTGCTTCCCATCGTCAGGCTCAAGCCGAGCACCGGCGTAGGGTTCATCGTGGCCTACTGCGGGGACATCAGCACGATGCCCGCCCACCCGAGCAAGCCAGCCGCCAACGACATGGACATCGACGAGAACGGCGTCATCAAAGGGCTGAGCTGAGATGGCTACGATACTAGACGGTAGAGCGACCTCCACCACCATAATGGAGGAGCTCCAGGTCAAGGTCGACGAGCTGAAGGCCAAGGGGGTCACCCCCACTCTGGCGGTGGTCCTCACGGGCACGGACAAGTACAGCCGCCGCTACGTCAGGATGAAGGTGAAGAGGTCGGAGAGCATAGGCATCGAGACCCGCCTCCACCACCTCGAGGAGACCACCACCGAGGAGGTCGTGGAACTTGTAGAGGGGCTCTGCAACGACCCGGAGATCCACGGTGTCATGGTCCAGCTCCCCGTAACCAAGGGGCTAGAGGAAGGGGACATCGTGGAGGCGGTCACAGCCGAGAAGGACGTAGACGGGATCTCCCCCTCGACTCTGGGGAAGATCCTCCTAGGAGAGGAGGCGTTCCTGCCGGCCGGCGTCGACGCGATACTCGAACTCTTCAGGCGATACGGCCTCGACCCCGAGGGTAAGCACTGGGTCGTCGCTGGCTCCACCAACTGGCTGGGGAAGCCGCTGATCGCGCACCTCGCCAACATGGGTGTCCAGGCCACGTTCTTCGGTAAGGACGACCCGAGGATGCCGGAGCTGGTGAAGGAAGCGGATGTACTCTGTACTGAGCTCTCCCAGAAGCACGCAGTTACGGCAGACATGGTGAAGCCCGGGGTCATCGTTATCGACAACGGGAACAACTACGAGGGTAAGAAGGTCTACGGGGACGTGGACACAGAGGCCGTCGCCGAGGTGGCCGAGGCTATCACACCGGTGCCCGGAGGCGTCGGACCCCTCCTCATAACGATGCTCCTCGCGAACACCCTCGAGGCTGCCTCGAGAAGCATCGCTTAAATTCCCTCTTTCCCATTCCTTCGGTGAAAGGCATTGTCCAAGGTCAATTCTAGGCGCGCCCGCCGTATGATGAAGCAGATGGGCATGAAGATGGACGAGCTCGGTGACATCGAGACCGTCATCCTCAAGGGTCCCAAACGGGAGGTCGTCATCGAGGGGGCCGCAGTCACATCAATCAATATGCAGGGCCAGAAGATGTACCAGATCACCGGGGGCACCGCAACTGAGACCAAGAAGGAACCGGAACTCGACATCCCCGAGGAAGACGTGCTCCTCGTCGCCCAGCAGGCCAACGTCAGCGTCGACAGAGCCCGAGTCGCCCTCGAAGACGCGGAGGGGGACCTCGCCCGGGCGATCCTGATGCTATCCACGGGTTGACCCTTCAAGGCTCCTCTCCTTGGAGGTGTTGGAGCGTGGTTCCCTGCGGGATAGACATATGGATTAATAATCCCCGTACGGTGTAACTAGAACAATCCTGATTCCGAGTAATCATCCATGAGATTGAGGTCGGCTGTGTGGCGTTAACCGTTAGGCAGAGCAAGGGAGTCTTCGTCGAGTACGGGGAGGACGGGATCGCCCTGGACCCCGGTCGAAAGGTGACAGACCTCCCCATCTTCGTCACCCACGCCCACGGAGACCACGCCTCCTCTTTCAAGAACCCCGAGCCCGTAAAGTACGCCACCGAGCCCACCTACAGGCTCCTCGAGGCCCTCAACTATAAGGGGCTCAACAACTGGAAGCCCGTCACCATCGGGGACAAGGTGAAGATCGGGGAGATCGAGGTCCGGCCCCTCAACGCGGGCCACGTCCTAGGCAGCGTCCAGTACGAGGTCTCCACACCTGAGGGCACAGTCCTCTACACAGGGGACCTCAGCATGGGGAACAGCTACACCATGGAGCCGGCGAGGGCCGTCAACTGCGACCTCCTCATAATAGAGACCACATTCGGGGCCCCCCAGTTCAAGTTCCCCCCGAGGAAGGAGGTCGCCCTCGATATGATCCGGTGGGCCGTGATGGAGGCGATCCCCGCAGGCTACGTCCCGGCGTTCCGCTGCGACGCCATCGGGAACGCCCAGGAGATCATCAGCATCTTCAACAGGATGACCAACCTCCCCGTGGTCACCGCGAAGAACGCCACCAAGGTGAGCGACGTCTACAGGCAGTTCGGGCACAAACTCGACTACGTCGACTCCAACACCCCTGAGGGGCAGGAGCTCCTCGAGAGCGGGCGCTGCGTCGTCATCGCCCCCAAGGGGGCGAAGCTGGGAATCGAGAATCTGGATCCCGCTCTTGCCTCGGGATGGGCGGCGATCATGAGGAACCGGGCCAAGGCCTTCCCGCTGAGCGATCACGCCGACTTCAGGGAGCTCCTCAGCTTCATCCGACGCTGCCGCCCAAAAAGAGTTCTCACATTCCATGGCGGAAAAATGACCCGGGGATTCGCCGAATACGTCAAGAAACGGCTCGGCATCGACGCCGGGCCCCTCACGAAACGCCAGGAGACCCTCATGGGGCCGGTGAGCAATGGGGAGACGAGGCGGAAGGCTTGCGCCGAGCACATCGTGAGGGCGGTCCGGATCCCCGGATTCGTGTACACCGAGCCCTGGATGGTGCGAGAGATGGCCCGTAGGGGCTTCTCCAAGGGTGAGACCGAGGCGGCCCTGAGACATCTCGTTGATGTGGGAGTTCTCGAGCCGACCTCCACCGGGGTCAGGCTATCCTGAAAGCCTCGCTAAACTCACACCGACGACCTAATTTTCCTTGGATCGGCGTTTCGAGACCATTTTATAAGAGGAAACTGTTAAGTCGGAGAAAAACGTATGCCCCTCTGTCCCCCCAGGGGCCGATGGGCGCCGGGGAAAGGATCGTAGGCCGCCGGTTCCCAATAAGGAACCTTGATAAGGGAGCCTCGTTTCAAAGACAGGACTACAGGTTAGAATAGTAATGGTAAATTTACGTTTCATGGGAGGCACCCACGAGGTCGGCCGCAACGCCATCCTCGTCGACACCAACGGGTCGAACCTCCTACTAGATTACGGGGTAAAGATCGGCGAGAAACCCAAGTTCCCAGGCCACATAAGGGCAAAGGACGTGGACGGTATCGTTGTCTCCCACGCCCATCTCGATCACTCGGGTGGGGTCCCCCAGTTTTATCTCAGAGAGGCGAAGCCCTTCTTCGCCACACCCGTGACCACGGAGGTCATGCGGATCCTTATTCGGGACATGATCAAGCTCAGTGGCTACTATCTCCCCTTCGAGTACCTCGAGTTCGAGGCGATGCTGAAGCAGAGGCACGACCTCGCCTACGGGGCGCCGGTGAAGATGAAAAACCTCGAGTTCAAGCTCTTGGACGCCGGGCACATCCCCGGGAGCGCCATGGTGGAACTCACCACGGGGGGGAAGCGGATCCTATACACCGGTGACTTGAACACAGAGAACACCCGGATCTGCCAGGGGGCCAAGGTACCCCGGAAGAGGTTCGACGCCATCGTCATTGAGAGCACCTACGCCAACAAGGACCACGAGGACAGGAAGAAGATCGAGGTCGAGTTCGTGGACGCGATCAAGGCGGTTCTCCACGACGAGGGGAAGGTCCTGGTGCCCGCCTTCGCGGTGGGGCGAAGCCAGGAGATGCTCAGCGTCATGAACGCCCACAAGCTCAAGGCCAACAAAGTCGTCGACGGTATGGCCCGGGCGGTGAACCGGATATACATGGACAATCCCGATTTTATGAGGACCCCTAAGGCCTTCGCGAAGACCATCAACTCGACACGGGAGATGAGGGGCTGGAGGGACAGGAGAACCGCGGTCCGTCGAAGCAACGTCATGGTAGCCCCCTCGGGGATGCTCCAGGGGGGCACCGCGATGTTCTACATGGAGAAGCTGGCCCTCCGGGAGGAGAACGCAGTCTTCTTGGTGAGCTTCCAGGTCCCCGGCACCGGGGGCGCGAAGCTCATGGAGACCGGGTTCTTCACCATCAAGGAGATGGACGTCGAGGTCAAGGCCAAGGTCAGGCACTTCGACTTCAGCAGCCACTGCGGCCGGAGCGGCCTCGAGGCCTTCATCAGGGGGATCAAGGGGAAGCCCGACGTCTACGTGGTCCACGGGGAGCCCGAGAACTGCGAGTCCCTGGCCCAGTGGGCCCGGGATGAGCTTGACTTGAAAGCCACGGCCCCAGAAGAGGGCGACGAGTTCAAGGTCTAGACCCCTTTTTTTGGGGGGAATCTTTAAATCACGGCCCCCTAGCCACGTATCCTGATTTTATTGAATGGTCAGGGAGGGGCGCTGGAGGACGGTTCGATACGTTCCCTGATGAAGGGGAACGTCCTCGTTCTCACCGTGAGCCGGGTCATCTGGAGCGTCTCGATGTCTATCGTCTTCCCCTTCCTCTCCCTCTACATCATAGAGCTCGGGGGTACCAAGCCCATCATCGGTATGGTGAGTGCCCTCGGCAGCATGTCGAGTATGCTACTCTTCCCCGTCGGGGGCTACCTAGCCGATAAGGTGGGTCGGGCAAAATTCGTGGGGGTCTCCACATTCCTTTTCGCCTCGAGCTTCCTGCTCTTCATATTCGCCCCGACCTGGCAGTGGCTCGCCGTAGGGGTCATGTTTCAGGAGATTACACTGTTCTACATGCCCGCCCTCAACGCGATCATGGCCGACTCGATCCCCGTGGGGGCCCGGGGCCGTATCCTGAGCCTCACCATCGCGATTCCCGAGGCCGTCAGGATCATCGTCCCCTACGTCGGGGGTTTGCTCATCGCCACGTTCACCCTCCAGCCGGCGATGCGGATGGCGTACACTTTCAGCCTCCTCACGGGGGCTTTCGTGGGGTTCCTGCGATACCGTTACCTCGAGGAGACCCTCGAGAACGGCGAGATTGACCGGAATATTCCCCGGATCTTCAAAGAGTCATACTCCAGCGCCCTCAAGTCCTTTGGCTGGGTCCTCTCGAACATGAGGGGCTACGCCCTCCTGGGGATCACGGTCACCCTGGTCGCGAGTATTGTCCAGCCCTTCTGGATCATCTACGCCTCGGAGGTGATCGGCCTCTCCCCCTACGAGTGGGGCCTCGTCCTCCTGGGCGGGGGGATCGTCAAGACCGTGCTCAGCTTCATGATCGGCGGCCTGGTGGACAGGCTGGGCCCCAAGAGATGTATTCTCATATCCTTAGCGGTCACCATCCCCTCAGCCCTCCTCTTCACCCGGTCGACGGGATTCTTCCAGACCGCCGCGATATACCTCGGTATGGTGGTGGGGAACGCCTTCCTCTGGATCGCCTCGTCGGTCCTCCTCGCTGACTCCATTCCCCGGAACATCCGGGGCCGGATCATGGCCGCCCTCGGCCAAGGGCTGGGAGTCGGCATCGGCGGAGGAGGATATACCCGGGGTTTCATCCTCTTTATCCCTTCGACTATCGGCGCATTCCTAGGGGGGTACATCTATGAATTCAACCCCGCGATGCCCTGGCTCATCCAGGCTGTGCTCCTCCTGCTAGGGATCGCTTTCACTGTCTTGTTTGTGAAGGAGCCGGATAAAGCGGAGATTTAAAGGTCTCCGCTGGATTGAGGCTTCGTTCCGGGGCTGGGGTTCTCGGGGGATCGCCATAGCATCTTGAAGAACTTGTTGAGGCTCCGGTATCCCTCGAAGATGATGTCTTCTATCTCCTCCAAGGGCACGTTCATGTCTAGGAGGGTCTCGGAGATCTCGTCAATCTGGCGCCTGAGGTTGTCGCTGACGTAGTGCCTGAGCTGTAGCCCCCACTGGATCTCCTCGGCCACCTGGTACGCCTTGACCTCGTCGGGCTCCTCGCTCCAGATCTGCTTCAAACCATCTTCGTATAGGATGATGACGCTCCTCCCCCTGACCTCTGTCTGGGGGTACTCCGGGAGGTTGACTGGCTCCAATGTGTCGTTCCGCGCTTTTTCGTGCTCCGCGATGGCTCTCCGGATCTCCTTGACCAGCCTGGGGAAGTGCTCGGGGTCGTGGTCCTTCCGCACGTATGCGTCCACCCCGGCGTCTATTGCATCCAAGACCGTCTGCTCGCTTCCCCGCCCCGTGTAGAGGACGAAGGGGATGTCCTTGATCTCCTTGATGATTGCTGCGAGCTCCACGCCGTTGATTTCAGGCATCGCGTAGTCAGCAAGGATGCAGTCGTATGGCTTCTCATTGAGCCTCTGAAGGATATCCCCCGGGTCGGAGATGGTGTCGACGACGAGGTCTTTGTCGTGCTCCTCGATGAAGAATTTGGTCAGCTCCAGCTGATCCGGCTCATCGTCCAGTGCCAATATATACAGTGGTTTGTGCATTCTAAACGTCTTCCACCTTCAATTCGATACTTTTCTTTCTATATAATATAAAAGATAATTGGCCCTGTTTTATTTATATTGTTATTTTATAATAAATATTAATTATATGTCCTCGATCATTTTTTAACTGGATTTTTTTAAAACAATTATTATATTCTATTGACATTTCTGATTTATCATGGTGGCATCCGGCGCTCAGCCAGTCAACTCGATGAGGGTTCTGCACATCGATGACAACCCCGATTATATGGCGATCACTAAGATGTATCTTGAATCCTTTGATCCCGAGATGGAGGTCGTCTCGTCCTGTTCCCCTGTTGATTCTCTGCCTCTGATCGAGAACATGGAGTTTGACTGCGTCCTCTGTGACTATCTGATGCCGGAGATGGATGGCATCGAGCTCTGCAGGCGGATCAGGAGGACTAGCGATGTCCCTTTCATCATTCACACGGGCCAGGGCAGCGAGGAGGTGGCATCCATCGCGTTCGACGCTGGGGTCGACGACTACATACGGAAGGAGCCCAGGCAGAGCCATTACCAGGTGCTGGCGAAGAGGGTCCGGCAGGCGGTGGAGAAGCACTGGGTGGAAGGGCTCTACAGGAACGTGCTGGAGAACTGCAGAGACGGCGTCGTCATAATCAAGGGAACACGGATCGTCTATGCGAATCAAGCCATGGCCGACTTTGTGGGTGTATCTGGTCCTGGAGAACTCCTGGGTACAGATGTATTGGATTTGGTTGTAGCGAGGGATCGAGGACGTCTCCAGTCACTTGCTTTAAGTCGTCAGCGAGGCGAATCTCAGCCCACTCATTATGAGATTACCTTCCAGCGACCAGACGGAGAACCCCGGGTGTTAGACATCTCCTCCTCCCTTATCAACTATAAGGGGAGGCCTGCATCTCTCGGAATAGTACGCGATGTCTCGGAAAAAGTCAGAGGTAGGGAAAGGCTCGCAGCCCTTCATAGTTGTACCATAGGGCTGGCGTCGGCTGAATCAATAGAGGAGATCGCGATACAGACCCTGGATTCCATGGCGGAGGTCTTTGATTTCCGATGGGGTGACTTCTCCATCCTCGAAGCTGGGCGGCTCCTCCCGGTTCACTTCAAAGGCGTCACACATGAAGAATTCGAGATTTTAGGTCTCGACGGTCCCGGAGTCATTGCTAGGGCAGCCCGGACCGCCGAGTCCCAGCTGGTACTCGATACCCGGGTGGACGAAGACTACCTTTCCACCCTCATTGACGGTAATATTACTACACTTTCCGAGCTGGCTGTACCCATCAAGAGTAATGGCAACGTTATCGGAGTGATCAATCTGGAGAGCCCTGTGTTAGACGGGTTCAGCGGTGATGATCAGAAATTGCTGGAGATTTTCTCTCAATACGTCGCCTCCGCCGTTGTCAGGATAAGGAATGAAGGATTGCTGAAGGCTTCAGAGGAGAAATGCCGCAATATCCTGGAGTCTTCACTGGATGGCATCACCGTTACCAAGGATACGAAGCTCATTTTCGTCAACCCGCGTTTCGCCGAGATGCTCGGGTACGATGATCCGTCGGAGCTCCTAGGTAGATCAAGCTGGGATTTGGTCGCTCCTGAATATCAGGTCGTCATCCAAGATAGAGGTAACAAACGAAGAGAAGGAGATCGCAGCACATTCCGATACGAATTGAACTTCGTCAGAAAAGACGGCTCCTCATTTTACGTCGAGGCGCAGACCTCAGCCATCGATTTCGAGGGGAATGCCGCAGTCCTCGGCATCCATCGGGAAATAAATGAGAGAATGCTTCTAAAGGAGGAGCTGCGGGCGAGCGAGGAGCGATACAAGTCCCTCTTTGCCCTGTCCCCCTTCGCAATCGTCATCTCCGACCTGAAAGGACGCATTACCGATGTAAACGACACCGTTATGCGGATGACCGGGTTTACTAGGGACGAGCTCATCGGGAAGCACTTTTCGAGGCTCCCAATGTTAAGCAAACGCGAAATTCCGAGATACTTGAAGATCTTCAACTCTTTCATGGGCGGAAACCCCATCGGGCCTCTGGAGATTCCGGTCCAGAGTAGGGAGGGCACTACTGGCACACTTGAAATGCACGTAGGCTTTGTAGAGATGGAAGGCGAAAAGGTTGGCATCCAGGCGATCTTCAAAGACATAACCCTCCAGAAACAGACAGAGGAGGAGCTGCGGGCGAGCGAGGAGCGCTACAGGAGCCTGATTGAACTTGCCCCGGATGGAATCATGACTCTCAATCTGAAAGGTGAGGTAACATCCATCAACACAGCGTTCATGAGGTTGACCGGCTACTCCAAAAACGAGATCGTGGGGCAGCATTTCTCGAAGCTGAAGACAGCAGCATCTCTAAAGGACATGCCAAAATACCTTAAAATGTTCGCCGCCATGTTGCGAGGAAGAACTCCCTCCCTCGTCGAATTCGATTACATACGAAAGGACGGCACATTTGGCCACGGTGAGGCGTTGAGTCAGATAGTGGAGGTCGAACCGGGGAAGAAGGAGGCGCTGGCAATTCTAAGAGATATCTCAGACAGAAAGCGCATGGAAGATGAGCTAAGAAATCATTCCGAGCGCCTAGAGGAGCTGGTATCTGAGAGGACATCGGAGCTAAGGGAGTCCGAGGAACGGTTCCGTAACGTCATCGACAACCTCCCGATGGGGGTCCACATGTACGAGATCGACGCCAACGGCGACCTCCGCTTCGTGGCAGTCAACCCCACCGCTGACAAGATGGGTACCATACCCAGCAGCTCATACATCGGCAAGACCCTCGATGAAGTATTCCCGTATGTTGATGAAGAAATTATAGAGATGTTCAAAGAGATCGCCGAGAAAGGAGGCTTCTGGCACGAAGAAGACATACGCTACGAAGACGACCGAATCATAGATGCTTCAGATAATTATGTATTCCAGACGGCCCCAGGCGAGATGGCCTCCGTATTCAGGGACGTAACGGAACAGAAGCGGATGGAGGAGGCATTGAAGGCAAGTGAGGCAAAGTACCGTTCTTTTCTCGAGGAGGGATTGGATGGCGTTGTGGTCACTTGGAAAGGGGAATATCTCTACGTCAATCAGAGATACACCGAGATGCTGGGATACTCCGACTCCTCTGAGCTGCTCGGGAGAAACACCCGCGAAGTGATTGACCCAAGAGACGCTGAGCGTTTGAATGCCATAATCGAGCAGAGACAGAGCGGGGACATGCAACGGCTCACCTATGAGGTGAGGTCCCTGAAGAAGGACGGCTCCTCGATCTGGGTGGGGGGCGCCTCATCGGGCATCGAGTTCGAAGGAAAACCGGCGGTGATCACCTATGCCCGGGACATCACAGAGCGGAAACAGATGGAGGAGGACCTCCTGTCAGCTGAAAGGCTAGCGACAGCAGGTAGAGTAGCTGCGATGATGGGCCACGACCTCCACGGCCCCCTCGTAGTGGTCAGGAACGCCGTAAATTTAGCGAGAGGAAACCCTGAGAAGACCGACAGGATGCTAGACATGATCGAGAGAAACGCCGGACAGGCAATGGATATCCTTGAGGAACTACGGACCAGAACGAAGGACGAACCTGTTTCCCTAAAGCCCGTGGAGATCGAAAAACTCCTGAGAAAAATTACGGAAGACCTCATCCTACCCACCGGAGTGGGGCTTCGCCTAGAGATCGATGAAGACCTCCAGGAGATCGCCTTGGACGAAACCAAGACGGTGAGAGCCCTGAAAAACATAATACAGAACGCCATAGACGCGATGCCCGACGGAGGCGTGCTCAAGATTGAAGCGACAAGCAAGGGCAACCAAGTTGTCATCAGCGTATCCGACACAGGCACCGGGATCCCCGACGAGGCCCGGAGAAACCTGTTCAAACCCTTCTACACGACGAAGCCAAAAGGAATGGGCTTGGGCCTCGCCTCCACCAAACGAATGGTGGCTGTCCAAGGGGGAACGATCTCCTTCGAAACCAGAGACGGTAAGGGCTCGACCTTCACGATAACCCTACCCCTGAAGAAGAACCCGGAGCAATAAGGGGTCCGCTTTCCTCTACCCGACTCCCCTGTCGATCCCGCTGCTGCCTGAATCAACCCTGACGTGATCCGAAAAACCTATTATCTGGCCCCCCGTTCAAATGAGAAGACTGGAGACACCCGAGATGCCCAAGGAGATCTACGACGCCGAGGAGTTCATCGCCCTAGCCGAGGATGCCACCAAGTGCATCGTCAAGAAGAACGACGGCAAGACAAAGCTTAAACTCCGCACCAACCGGTACCTCTACACCATCGTCCTGGATCCCGATGAGGCCTCCGATGTTCTGGGGAAGATCAAGTGCCCCACCGAAGAGATCTAAGACTGTCTCAGTATTATCATCACCAATATTGTTCTTTCAGCATCCCACATGAGAAAGGGATAATTGCCCAGCCTCACTTTTACAGGTTAAAGGTGAAACGTGGTGCCATACTGCAAGAACTGTGGAGCAGAGGTCCCGAGCAGGTCCGCCTACTGCGCTAAATGCGGGTCACGGGTCCAAGCCCAGACCGGGCTGGTCCTCGCGACGTGGGGCGAGAGGCTTGTCGCCTACATCATCGACACCATGCTCCTCGGATTCGTCCTAGTCTGGTTCGCCCTCCCAGGGCTCAGGATAATCCCCAGGGTCTGGGGAGGCGACATGATGAACTGGATACCCTTCGTCGACTTCGGCTTCAGAAACATCATCTACTTCGTCTACTGGTTCTTCATGGAGCAGACCTACGGCCAGTCCTTGGGGAAGATGGCCATGAGGATCGAGGTCACAGACATCGACGGAGGCCGCCTGGATGTGAACCAGACGGCCATTCAGGCCCTGGGGAAGGCGTTCCTGCTCCCCCTGGACATCATCCTGGGCTTGATCATGTACCCCTCCATGCAGCAGAGGCTCTTCAACAACCTCTCCAAGACCGTGGTGCTGAAGAAGCAGGGATGACCCTCCGCCAGAATATGCTGTAGGAATCATCCATAATCTCCTTTCTAACCCTCATTTCTAAAAACACTTAATAAATCCCCTTCTGGGTGGGAATCTCTTCTGTACTTATTAACTGCCTTTAGCGTATTCATGAATAATAATCAGGAATGATCTACATGAGCTACTTGGATAAGATGGACATCCTCGATCTCATCATCGAGACCCTCAAGGAGCACGAGAAAGCCCTCGACGAGATAGTGTCGAGATTGGATGCGCGCCTCAACGGAGAACCCGGGGAATCGAGAAAGCCCCATTCACCAAAGGGATCTTCCCTGGAGAACTGGCGCTGATCAAGTTGAAGGGGCAAGCCTCGACGACCACTCGATCGGAGGCTCTCCAGAGGATATCCAACCGGAAGGATTGCCCGAATCTCCTCGAGTGCGAGTCGGCTGTGACCCAAGAATATTTCAAGCGAATCTGCGGCACCCGGGGATACATTAGGTGCCACCACTACGCGAGGAGGATGGGGTATCTAAAATCTCCCATCTCATGGCTTCAACACCAAGCAATGCACGAGGCGGACAAGAACGCCGAGAATCAGCAGCCTCAGAGCCCCATCGCAGTGAAATGATGTTAGAATTGCATATACTTTGATATCTGTCTCTCATTCTCTCGGATGATTAACGAGGCATCAAAGGACTGAGCACTGGATTTGTCTTTTAGGTGAAACAATCGTCCTGGCGTGCACGTCGATTAAATTTCTTAATATAACTCGTGATTCCATGGCGGGGTTCAAATTCGATCACGAGAAAAAGGGGCTCGGTAAGACCCTCAAGGAGTACGAGGAGGTCGCCCTCAGTTACGTATGGTCCATGGGCGAGGAAGGCGTGGGCTCGGCGAAGACCTGGGCGAATACAAACGAGAGGCTGAAGCACGGTAAGACCCTCTCCAGAGCCTCCATGATATTCTTCCTGAACCGGATGGTGGACCAGAGAGTCCTGAGCTACAGGACCGCGACGGGGAAAGGCGGACACCACAGGGTGTACTATTCGATGATGGACGAGAAAACCTACAAGAAACATATCCTGAAGACGATTGTCGAGAGCCTCATGAGGGACTTCCCCGACGAGACGAAGAAAGCCCTTGAGGAACTACAACTCCAGCCGGCATGACCCTGAGCCGATCCCCTGTGCACTTTCACGAGACCGAATAGAAGAATAAAACCCAAATAACTCCTCCTATTTATCTTTAACTATGAATAACCGTAAAGCCAACTCCGATGAGGTGCCCGACTATTTCAAAGCCTTCGCGGAGGGATGCCTAGTCATTTTTATTGACGAGAAGGGGAAACGGAACGTTTGGGGACGAGAAGCCGATCCCCTGACCGCCCAGGAGACCGCAGAAGAGATCGAACAAGGCTTAACGTCTATCCGCCACGCCCAGAGGCGGCTAGTCGAGGCTCTTGAAACCACGATCCGCGAACTAGGAGATGTGGATGTTCCCGAGGGGCTCCTGGTCGAGTCCATATGCGAGGCATACTGGAGCATCCAGATGAAGTTGCCTGGCCTAGTGGAACGTCTAGTAGAGGCCGATCGTACTAGATGAGTCCTCGAGCCATGTTATCCTTGCGAATTTCTTAGACTGGGCTCGCTCATCGTTCCATAGAAGCGCCAACACCCTCCGGGGTAACAGATTAATATTCCACATGTTCATATGAGGGATGCTGGCGGCCGTAGTCCAGCCTGGCAAGATTTCTGGTTGCCATCCAGACGACCCGGGTTCGAATCCCGGCGGCCGCACCAATTTACCGGTAAAACTTGAGATAAAAAGGTGTTTAGTGGATTAACTTGGATGTTTTTCGGGTTTATTTCGTCTACTCCTCCTCTCTCCTTCTTTCCCCTCACATGTTCACCCGCATATTGTAGAGCGATACCTTGGCCACCAGTTCCTTCCAGATGCAGTCCATACTCCTGGCTAGGCTGCGCTTCCGGAGGCCCTAGTCGCCCTGGGGTAGCTGGGGTATGAGTTTGTGGAGGCTGCGGGTGAATCCTTCTAGCTGGCGGTAGGGTACGCTGTAGAGTATCTGAAGGCGATGAGGAAATGGATTTAGGTGGGAGTGGGCTTGTAGGGATGACTCTCTTTTCCGTGGTTCATGGCGTCGAGTTCTGCTTGGCAGTTCTCTACTAAGCTTAGTTCTAGTATGCGTTCTCCTCTCCTGATGAGGCGTTCGTCCGTATCTCTCCAGTTGATGGCCATGAGGATACTATTAACATAAACGCGAAATAAACATAAAGATAATCCATAAAGCAGTTAATACTATAAAAAGAGGTATTCATGAGGAGATGTGTATGGTATCCTCCAAAGAGCTGCTTAAGGAACTGCTAACCGACGAGAAGCTAGGATACTGCCAGAGCTGTGGTTCATGTTCGGCTAGCTGTCCAATGACTAGGGTTATCCCCGAGAAGTATAACCCGCGCACACTTCTCCAGAAAATCCACCTGGACCCTGACGGGATGTCTGAGAAAGAGGAGCTATGGCTCTGTGCATGGTGTTACAGGTGCACCGAGCGATGCCCTCAAGGAATCCAGCCAACGGAGATCTTCCTCCTTACGAGGAACTTCGCCGCTGAGAAAGGCATGATTCCCGCTAACCCCCGGCGCATCATAAAGGAGATAATGAACTCAGGCAGATCCATGCCTTATGGTGAGTTCATAGACGAGCTCCGCGAAGACTATGGGCTTCCACCGATTGGGGAGGTACCCGCCAAGGTGTTGGAGGAGCAGAGGAAGATAGTCGGTGAAGAGTTCTTGGAGGTGGTGAAGTGACGTCCTTAGAGTACGCTCTGTTTCCAGGCTGCGTAGCCTCGGTGAGGGAGTTCGGGTACGAGTTGGCCATCCGGAACGTGTTCAAGGCCCTAGACATCAAACTGAGAAAGGTAGAGGACTTTAGTTGCTGTCAGCCAGCGTGTCTGGTCCACAGCATCGACTACGTTAAAGGCCTCGCTTTGACGTCAAGGAACCTGGCGGTAGCTGAGGAGACCGGCCTACCCATGCTGACGCTGTGCTCCAGCTGTTACGGCAACCTCTCTCGCGCCAAGCACCTGCTAGACCATAACAGTGACCTCAAGGACGAGGTTAACGACCTCCTAGCTAAGGCTGGCCGTACGTATAGGGGCGACGTCAAGATCGAGCACGTGGTCACAGTTCTCCATGACGAGTCCATGCTTCCCATTTTAGAGAAGAAGATCTCGAATCCACTGAGCAAATTGAAGGCCGCCCCCTTCTACGGGTGCCACATCTTCATGCCAGCGAAGTACTCCAAGTTCGACGATCCAGAGTTCCCCCACAAACTCGACGATCTGATAGAGATCACTGGAGCCGAGTCCTTGGACTACAACGAGAAGACGAGCTGCTGCATCGGGTGCGGCTCGTTCTTCGGCGAGGTCTCCGAGGAGGCTTCGGTGTTGCTTTCAGAGATGATAATTGGCAGCGCGAAGGAGAAGGGGGCCGACTGCATCGTCACTACTTGTCCCTTCTGCATCATGCAGCTGGAGATAGGGCAGATCAAACTACGTGAGCAGGGAAAGGATTTTGGGGTTCCGGTGATACACTACGTCGACCTTCTGGGACTTTCCATGGGGTTTAAGCCTGACGAGCTTGGGTTTGACCTGCGAAGAATAAACATGGAGCCGGTGGTTTCACGACTCTAGAGTATATCTTCAACCCAATCAAAAAGGTCTTAAACATATTGGACAGCGTATGGTGATACGTTTGAGCTCGGATGTAGATCAGAGACAAGTTGAATTCATCTCCCTCATGCTGCAGAAGTCGGTCGGAGGGATGCACGCTGAGGTATGTGATCAGTGTGGCAAGTGTTCCTCTGCCTGCCCTGTGTCTAAGGAGATAGAGGGCTTCAACCCACGCCAGCTGATAGCGAGGGTGGCCTTGGGGAAGATAGATGAGCTTCTTGCAGATGAGGCTATCTGGACTTGTACAACCTGCCTGAAGTGCAGGGAGAGGTGCCCCGAGGAGATCTCGCCATACGACGTCATCCTCGTGCTGAGGAACTTGGCTTACCGCGCCGGCCTCAACTACCCCGGTGTGTACGACGACTTCATCAACGGCATACTGGAGCGTGGCTTCATATCTGAGCCTCAGGAGGTCAGGGCACGCGGGGGCGGGAGGCTGAGCCGTGAGGCTCTAGGGCTCCCCGGAGTCAACGGCCCCAAGGATATGGCCGTTTTTAGGGGCATCGTCGAGAAGATAATCGAGGCAGGTAAAGGCAATTGAAGTACGCGTTATATCTTGGATGCACCATCCAGTCGGACCAGTACGGGTTCGAGGCTTCCGTGAGGGAGACCCTGCCGAAGCTAGACGTGGAGCTGGTCGACATGGAAGACACAAGCTGCTGCGGCTTCCCGGCGCTAAGCAGCGTCTCCGTGACTGGATGGCACTATCTATCAGCCAGGAACTTGGCGATAACCGAGAAGATGGGGCTAGACGTTCTCCCCCTCTGCAACGGCTGCCACCTTTCCTTCATAGAGACTATTCACGCGTTGGAGGAGGACCCCAGGCTGAAGGAGATAGTAAACAGGAACCTCGAGAAGGAGGGTTTGCGTTACGAGGGAACCGCTAAGGTTGTTCACCTCATCGAGGTCCTTCATGACGCAGTGGGGAAAGAGGGCATAAGTGAAAAAGTGAAGAAGCGGCTGGAAGGCGTCAAGCTGGCGGCTCACCCCGGCTGCCACGCAATAAGACCCAGCGACCTGCAGAAGGTGGACGACGCCGAGAACCCGCAGAAGCTGGACACCCTAATCAAGGCCCTCGGCGCCGAAACATTCGATTACCCCGAGAAGATAGACTGCTGTGGCTCACAGCTAGCCGTCTCGTCGGGCAGGAGCACCCTGAGGATCGCGGGTGAGAAGCTTCAGGCGGTCCAGTCCTACGGCTTCGAAGGGCTCGTCACCACGTGCCCCTTCTGCTTCAAGATGTACGATAGCAGACAGAGGGCGATAAGGGGGGCCATGAGGGACCGCTCAATTGAGGTTCCTGTCTTCTACTACACCCAGATCCTTGGGCTCGCATTGGGCTCCTCGCCTGAAAAGCTGGGGCTACAGATGAACCAGAGCCCGGTGGATGACATCGTCAATAAAATCCTAGGAGACGATTAGCATTGAGTAAACCTGTTCTAGTTATAGGCGGAGGCGTCGCTGGCATCCAGGCCGCTCTTGACCTCGCAGACCGTGGGCTCAAGGTCCACCTCGTCGAGAAGTCGCCTAGCATAGGCGGCGTGATGGCTCAGCTCGACAAGACGTTCCCCACCATGGACTGCAGCATCTGCATCCTCGCCCCGAAAATGATAGAGTGCTCCAGGCACCCCAACATCACCATTCACACCCTCAGCCAGGTCACCGGTGTGTCAGGGGGACCCGGTGACTTCAAGGTCAAGGTGATTAAGGAGCCTCGCTCCGTTGACGAGTCCAAGTGCACAGGTTGCGGCATCTGCAGCGAGAAATGCCCCGCCAAGGTAAAGGACGAGTGGCAGGAGGGCCTAACGGAGCGGAAGGCTATCTACATAATATTCCCACAGGCGGTTCCCCTCATAGCGTGCATCGACAGGGACAACTGCCTCTACTTCCAGAAGGGCATATGTCAAATCTGCTCCAAGGTCTGCCCCGCCGGAGCCATCGACTACGAGCAGAAGGCGGAGGAGATCGACCTAGACGTCTCTTCAATAATCGTGGCGACGGGTTTCCAGGAGTACGATCCCAGCGAGCTGGGCGAGTACGGCTACGGCCGCTTCGAAGACGTCATCACGGCCAAGGAGTTCGAGCGGCTGGTTTGCGCGTCCGGCCCTACGGGGGGCCACCTGAACAGGCCCAGCGACGGGAAGATTGCCCATAGAGTCGCGTTCGTCCAGTGTGTAGGCTCCAGGAGCCACAAGAAGGGCTACCCTTACTGTAGCAGCGTTTGCTGCATGTACGCGACGAAGGAGGCCGTGCTCATCAAGGAGCACGAGCCTGCGTCCGACGTCACCATATTCTACATGGACCTCAAGGTCTTCGGCCAAGGCTTCCAGGAGTTCGTGGACCGCGCCCAGTCTCACTGGGGAGTAAAATACGTCAGGGGTCGGCCCGGCGAGATCAGGAGAAACCCTGTCACGAAGGACCTCACCATCTGGTACGAGAACACAGAAACGGGGGAGGTGGCCGAGAAGGAGGTTGACCTCGCGGTGCTCTGCACGACAATGATATCGAGACCGGAGAACAAGGAGCTCGCCGACGTCCTCGGCCTAGAGCTTGACGAGTGGGGCTTCTTCGAGTCGCTGGACCCCCTCATGAACCCAATAGAGACGAACAGGCCGGGGATATATATCTGCGGCTGCTGCCACGGCCCGAGGGACATCCCTGAGTCGGTGGCGGAGGCCAGCGGCACGGCCGCATGCGCCGCTGAGACGGCGAGGAGGTACGGCCAATGAGCGAGGAGCCGCGGATAGGCGTCTTCGTATGCCACTGCGGGATCAACATCGGGGGCTACGTGGACGTCCCGAAGATAGTCGAGTACTCTATGACGCTGCCAGACGTCGTGTACGCTGAACCCAACCTGTACACCTGTTCATCTGATGGGCTCCAGAAGATCAAGGAAGCCATCGAGAAGCATAACCTGAACAGGGTCGTCGTGGCGTCGTGCACGCCTAGAACCCATGAGCCGCTTTTCCAGGGCGCCTGCGAGGAAGCCGGGCTCAACAAGTACCTCTTCGAGATGGCGAACATCCGGGATCAGTGCAGCTGGGTGCACATGCACGAGCCCGAGAAGGCGACCCAGAAGGCCAAAGACCTGGTCAGGATGGCCGTCGCGAAGGCCAGGCTGCTGACTCCCGGGGATGAGCCGGAGATCGACATCCATCCCACCGGGCTCGTGATAGGCGGCGGGGTCTCAGGGATGACCGCGGCTCTGTCTCTCATGAACCAGGGATTCAAGGTGCATCTGGTCGAGAAGGCGGATAAATTGGGAGGCGCTCTCAACGAGCTGGGCACTCTGTTCCCCACCAACGTCAAGGCAGGCGAGTTGTTGAGACCCCTGATCAAGGGCGTTGAGGAGAGCCCCGACATCGTCGTCCACCTCAACTCCGCTTTGAAGGAGGTCAAGGGCTTCCTCGGTAACTTCGAAGCCGAGATCGAGTCGAAGGAAGGCTCCGAGCGTTTCGAGGTCGGCACCGTGATCGTAGCCACGGGGGCGGACTATCTGGACCCTGTGGGCCTCTTCGGCTACGGCGAGGTTCACGGCGTCGTCACCCAGCTTGAGCTTGAGCAGAAGATGAAGGAAGGCTCCCTGGGTGACGTAAAGTCCGTCGTCATGGTTCAATGCGCGGGCTCCAGAATCGAGGAGCGGCCCTACTGCAGCAGGATATGCTGCACGGAGGCCATGAAGAACGCGTCTCTGCTCAAAGAGGAGGACCCCGACAGAGACATATACATTCTGTACCGGGACCTCCAGACCTACGGCATAGAGTACACCGAGATGGAGTGGGACGCCAAGCGGAAAGGCGTGAAGCTCGTCAAGTACGACAAGGCACGGCCCCCCGTGGTCACGCGGGGTGAGAGGGGCCCCATGGTCAAGGTCTGGGCTTCTCTCCTCAACGAGGAGCTGACCATCGAGCCGGACCTCGTGGTGCTGTCGGCGCCCCTGGTGCCCAACCCGGACAACAAGACGCTGAGCCAGCAGCTCAAGGTGCCTCTCAACTCCGACGGCTTCTTCATGGAGGCCCATGTCAAACTGAGGCCGCTGGACTTCGCCACTGACGGCATATTCGTCTGCGGAACTGCTCACAGCCCCAAAGAGGTGGCTGAGAGCATCAGCCAGGCCAAGGGTGCCGCGTCACGCGCCGGCATACCCATGGCCAAGGGCAGGGTCAGGGCAGCCGCCATCACCGCCGTGGTCGACGAAGACAGGTGCTGCGGCTGCGGCATCTGCATCGAGCTCTGCCCCTACAACGCCATCACCAAGGACGAGATGGGCATAGCCCGGGTCACGAGCGTCGTCTGCAAGGGATGCGGCGTCTGCGGGGCCAGCTGCCCCGAGAGGGCGATAACGATGAGACACTTCACAAACGAGCAGTTAGAGGCCCAGGGACTCGCGGCCTTGGGGAGGGTGGTTGACTGATGGCGTTCGAGCCCAACATAGTCGGCTTCCTCTGCAACTGGTGTAGCTACGCGGGGGCGGATCTCGCCGGGGTTAGCAGGATCCAGTACCCGACCAACCTCAGGGTCATCAGGGTCATGTGCAGCGGCAGGGTCGAACCCGCAGTCGTACTGAGCATCCTCGCGGAGGGTGCCGACGGAGTGATGATCACAGGCTGCCACATCGGCGACTGCCACTACATCGACGGAAACCTCCATGCGAAGAGGAAGTACGAGCTCACTAGGAGACTGGTGGAGAAGACCGGCCTCAAGACCGGCAGGCTGAGGCTCGAATGGGTCTCCGCGGCAGAGGGGCAGAGATTCGCCGACCTCGTCAACGATTTTACCGAACAGATCAGGGAGCTGGGGCCGTCACCCCTGTCTGGAACCACGCCCGACCTGGGCCTACTCCTGAAGGTGCGTGCGGCCAAGGCGGCTGCGGAGGGATTCAGGCTCAGGGCGCTGGTTGGGAAGGAGGAGAAGACAGTCACAGATGGGAACGTCTACGGCGAGGAAGTCACCCAGGAGGAGTGGGACAAGGTCATGACCGAATCGGTGGAGACAGAGTACTCCAGGCACAGGATTCACATCGCCCTCACGGAAGCCCCTGGATCTGTCAAGGAGCTCTCGGAGAAGCTCGGGATGGGGTCTCAGGCGGTACTGGAGCACATTGTCGCCCTGCGCCAGCTTGGCTGGGTGGACGTCCAGGAGATCCGGGGGACCTCTCCCGTCTATGTGACGATGGAGGTGCCCCAATGAGGAAGGTGGGAGCCGTGATGGTGGTAGGCGGCGGCATAGCCGGGATCCAGGCGAGCCTCGACCTGGCCGACTCCGGTTTCAAGGTCTACCTGGTGGAGAAGGAGCCCAGCATAGGCGGCGTCATGACCCAGCTGGACAAGACATTCCCCACCAACGACTGCGCCATGTGCATCCTCGCCCCCAAACTCGTCGGCGCCGGCAGGCACCCGAACATCGAGCTGGTCCCCTACTCCGAGCTGAAGAAGGTGGAGGGAGAGGAGGGCGATTTCAAGGTCACGCTCAACAGGAAGGCGATGCGAGTCGACCCAGAGAAGTGCACCGGCTGCGGCGACTGCGCCCAGAAATGTCCCGTCTCCGCCATCGACAAGTACAATGAGGGACTCGGCGAGAGGAAGGGCATCTTCATCCTCTACTCCCAGGCCGTCCCCCTAGTCTTCGCCATAGACAAGGAGAAGTGCCTCGGCTGCGGAATCTGCGCCGAGGTCTGCAAGGCCGAGGCGATACGCTACGACGAGGAAGACACCGAGGTGGAGGTCGAGGTAGGCTCCATCATCCTTGCCCCGGGATTCGAGGAGTTCGACCCGAGGATCGTCACAGAGTACGGCTACGGGCGCTACCCCAACGTGGTGACGAGCATAGAGTTCGAGCGCATCCTCAGCGCCACCGGCCCCTACAGGGGCACGGTGCTCAGGCCCTCCGACGGAGAGCTGCCGAGGAAGGTCGCCTTCCTCCAGTGCGTGGGCAGCAGGGACGATAGGGTGGGCAACCCCTACTGCAGCGGGGTCTGCTGCATGTACGCGATCAAGGAGGCGGTCATCGCCGAGGAGCACAACCCCGGGCTGGAGCCCACGATATTCTTCATGGACATCCGGGCCTTCGGCAAGGAGTTCGACGACTACTACGCCAGGGCCGAGGAGGAGCGCGGCGTCAGGTTCATCCGGTGCAGGGTCTCCCACACGGACCAGGAACCAGACTCGAAGGACCTCTACGTCACATACGTTGAGGACGGAGAGGTGAAGAAAGAGAGGTTCGACATGGTGGTCCTCTCCGTGGGGATGAATCCCCCGGCCGACGCCGACAAGCTCGCAGACATAATGGGCTTCGAACTCAACGACTACGGCTTCGCCAAGACTGGGCTCTTCACCCCCCTGGAGACGACCCGGCCGGGAGTTTACGTTTGCGGGGCCTTCGCATCCCCCAAGGACATCCCCGACAGCGTCGCCCAGGCGAGCGGGGCAGCCGCGAAGGCGGGGAGGGCGATAGCGTCTCAGAGGGGCACACTGATCACCAGCGCCGAGTACCCGGCGGAGAGGGACATCTCGGGGGAGGAGCCCCGAGTAGGGGTGTTCGTCTGCCACTGCGGTATCAACATCGGCGGCGTCGTCGACGTCCCCGAGGTCGTGGAGTACGCGAGGGCCCTCCCGGGCGTCGCCTACGTCGAGAGGAACCTTTACACCTGCTCCCAGGACACCCAGGAGAGCATTAAGGAGAAGATCCTGGAGAACAGCTTGAACCGGGTGGTAGTGGCCAGCTGCACCCCGAGGACCCACGAGCCCATGTTCCGGGCCACCCTCCAGGAGGCGGGCTTAAACCCCTACCTCTTCGAGATGGCCAACATCCGGGACCAGTGCAGCTGGGTCCACATGCACCAGCCCGAGGCCGCCACGGAGAAGGCGAAGGACCTTGTCAGGATGGCCGTCGCCAAGGCGAGGCTCATACAGCCCCTCAAGAAGCCCAGGATCGATGTCACCCCCGCCGCGCTGGTGATCGGCGGAGGGCTTTCGGGCATGACGGCGGCCCTCGAGCTTGCGGATCAGGGAATAGAGACTCACCTCGTCGAGAAGGAGGACGAGCTTGGCGGGAACCTCAGGAGGATCAAGTTCGTCCTTGGGGGCGAGGACCCGCAGGCGAAGCTGGGAGAACTCGTAGGAAGGGTCAAAGGACACGAGAACATCCGGGTCCACATCGGCACCCGGGTGGAGGACATCCAAGGGTACATCGGAAACTTCGAGACCACCCTCCTCAGCAAAGCCGGTGAAGAGGCGGTGAAACACGGCGTCGTCATCCTCGCCACGGGAGGCGTGGAGTATCAGCCATCAGAGTATCTCTACGGCGAGGACGACGGGGTCATGACCCAGCTGGAGCTCGAAGAGAAACTGGTCGAGGGCTTCAGCCCCGACACCGTCGTCATGATCCAGTGCGTCGGCTCCAGGTGCGAGGAGAGACCCTACTGCTCCAGGATCTGCTGCAACGACGCGGTGAAGAACGCCCTCAAGGTGAAGGAAGCCAACCCCTGCTCCGAGGTCTTCGTCCTATACAAGGACATGCGGACCTACGGGTTCAACGAGGACTACTACAGGAAGGCCGCCAAGGAAGGAGTCCTGTTCATCAGGTACGACGACGAGCACAAGCCCGAGGTCACCAACGACGGCGGCCTCCGTGTCAGGGTGCTCGACCCCGTCCTCAATGAGGATATTGTCATCGAGCCAGACGCCCTGGTCCTCAGCGCAGGCGTGCTGCCCGCGCTCGACAACCAGAGGCTGGCCGGGCTCCTGAAGGTGCCCCTGAGCAAGGACGGGTTCTTCCTGGAGGCCCACATGAAGCTCCGGCCCCTCGACTTCGCCACCGACGGCGTGTTCCTCTGTGGGATGGCCCACGGGCCCAAGGCGATAGACGAGAGCATCAGCCAGGCCTGCGGCGCCGCCGCTCGGGCGATGACCATCCTGTCGAAGGAGACCCTGGAGACTGAGGGCGCTATCGCCCGCGTCAACGAGGACCTATGCAGCGGCTGCAGGATGTGCGAGGGAGTCTGCGAGTTCAACGCCGTGGAGATGGTGGAGCAGGACGGCGAGGTCCACTCCCATATCCTGGAGGAGCTCTGCAAGGGATGCGGGGTCTGCGCCGCCACCTGCCCGTCCGGGGCGATAACGGCGGGCCACTTCACAGACGGCGAGATACTCGCCCAGGTGAGGGCCGCACTCACGGAGGTGAGCCGATGACGGACTTTGAACCAAAGATAGTCGGATTCCTGTGCAATTGGTGCAGCTACGCCGGGGCAGACCTGGCCGGCGTCAGCAGGTTCCAGTACCCGCCGAACCTCAGGGTCATCAGGGTCATGTGCAGCGGCAGGGTGCACCCCGCCCACATCATGGAGGCCTTCAAGAACGGCGCCGACGGGGTGCTGGTCGCCGGGTGCCACCCGCCCAACGACTGCCACTACATCTCGGGCAACCTGAAAGCCCAGAGGCGCGTCGCCCTGCTGAAGATGCTCATGGCCCAGCTTGGATTGGACCCGGAGAGGCTGAGGCTCGAGTGGATCTCTGCGGCGGAGGGCGACAAGTTCGCCCGGGTCATACGGGAGATGGTGTCCAACCTCAAGGAACTGGGACCCAGCCCGCTGCACGATTCGGAGGCGGTGATCGCAGGTGATGATTGAGATGACCAAAAAGGAGATAAGGATCGCCGAGGCCGACTCGGACTTCAGGCGGAAGGTTCTGGAGACGCCGGGAGCAGAGAATCTCATGCTCTGCTACCAGTGCGGGACCTGCACAGCTGACTGTCCGGTGGCCATGCGGATCGAGGAGTTCAGGCCCAGGCAGATAGCGAGGCTAGTGGCTTACGGCCAGAAGGAGAGGCTGCTGGAGGGCGACACCCTCTGGCTCTGCACGGGCTGCTATACCTGCTACGAACGCTGCCCCGAGCAGGTCAAGGTGTCCGAGATCATCTCCGCCCTCAGGAAGATCGCGCTCAAGGAGGGCGTACTTCACCCTACTTTCAGGGCGATCATGAAGAGCATCGCCGAGATGGGATACATCTACGAGATCGACGACTTCCAGAACGAGATGAGGGAGGACGAGGATCTTCCCCCCGCCCCTGAGCCCGATGTCGACGAGATCGAGGCGATAATGAGGAAGACCGGCTTCCTCGACCTGGTGGAGGGGAGCTAAGATGAGATACGCATTCTTCGTCGGCTGCACTGCCCTGGCTCGCCTCTGGGGATACGAGACATCCACCCGGAAGACGGCCGAGAAGCTGGGCGTGGAGCTGGTGGACATGCCGGGCTCAAGCTGCTGCGGCACCACCTACCTAGAGACACTGGACGAGGTGACCGCCCTGGCTATGGCCGCACGGAACATCTGCATAGCCGAGAAGATGGGGCTGGACATCGTCACCATCTGCAACGGTTGCACCGAGGCCCTCACCAAAGCGAACCGAACCCTAAAGGAGAACCCTGAGCTCAGGAAGGAGATCAACGAGGTGCTCGCCGAGGTAGGGAGAGAGTTCAAGGGCACCGTCGAGGTCAAGCACTTCGTCAGGATGCTGAAGGAGGACATCGGCCTCGACAAGATCAAGGCGACGGTGGACCACCCCCTAGAGGGGCTAAAGGTAGGCGCCCACTACGGCTGCCACATGCTCAAGCCCTCTGACGTGATGCTGTTCGACGACCCCGAGGCGCCCACCACCCTGGACGAGCTCATCGACGCGACCGGCGCCGAGAGCATCGCCTACCCCAACCGGCTGGAGTGCTGCACTGGGCCCATAATGGGCGTCAGGGAGGACGTGACCTGGAGCGTCGGGCTGGAGAAGGTGGAGACAGTTAAGAAGTATGCCGACATCATGGTGACCGCCTGCCCCTTCTGCTACCTCACCTACGAGAGGTGCCAGCTCGTCTCCGATCACTCGCCCGGCGTCCCGGTGGTCCACTACCCCCAGTTGCTGGGGCTGGCCCTCGGGCTCGACTACGAGGAGTTGGGGTTGCCGAGCAACAAGATCGACGCCTCGTGCGTCCTGGACTACTTGGAGGGTTGAAGATGGAAAAGCTAAAGTTCGGATTCTACTGGGCCGCGAGCTGCGGGGGCTGCGAGATAGCGGTCCTCGACCTCGACGAGAAGATACTGGACGTGCTGGAGATAGCAGAGGTGGTCTTCTGGCCCGTGGCCATGGACATCAAGTACAAGGACGTCGAAGCGATGCCCGACGGCCACATGGATGTCTGCTTCTTCAACGGCGCGGTCCGCACCGAGGAGCAGGAGTACATGGCCAAGCTGATGAGGCGGAAGGCCAAGACCCTGATCGCCTTCGGCTCATGCGCCCACACAGGCGGCATCCCCGGGCTGGCCAACGTCGCCGACGCGAAGGAGATCTTTGAGAGAGCCTACCTGAAATCTCCATCTACGGTTAACCCATCAAACGTCGTACCCGAGGTAAAAGTAGAAATGAAGGAGGGCACCCTCACACTGCCCGAGTTCTACGACACCGTCAAGGCGCTAGACCAAGTGGTGGACGTAGACTACTATGTGCCGGGCTGCCCGCCCCCCACGGGTCTGATCAACGAGGCCATCCAAGCCATCGCCGAGGGTAGACTCCCCCCGAAGGGCTCGGTCCTCGCTCCACTCAAATCGGTCTGCGACGAGTGTCCCAGGGTCCGCGAGGAGAAGAAGATCACGGAGATAAGGCGGATCATCGACTTTGAGCCCGACCCGGAGAAATGCCTCCTCGATCAGGGCATAGTTTGCATGGGCCCGGCGACCCGAGGAGGATGCGAAGCACGATGCTTGAATGCCAACATGGCCTGCACGGGCTGCGGAGGCCCCTGCCCCGAGGCCATCGAGCAGGGATCGGCGATGATCTCGGCTCTTTCGACGGTGCTCGGCCTTGCCGCCGAGAGGGAGGAGGGCTTCGATCCCGACGGGCTGATGCAGCAGCTGAAGGACCCGATCGGGACGTTCTACAAGTACGGGCTCCCCAAGGCCATTATCAACAGGAGAGTGATAGAGAAGTGAAGACCATAACCATAGACCCGATCACCAGGCTCGAGGGCCACGGTAAGATAGTAATATTCCTGAACGACGGGGGCGAGGTGGAGAACGCCTACCTTCAGGTCCCTGAGCTGAGGGGATTCGAAAGGTTCTGCGAGGGCAGGAGGGCGGAGGACATGCCAATCCTCACCGCCCGCATCTGCGGCGTCTGCCCCGTCGCCCACCACATGGCCTCGACGAAAGCCTTGGATGCAGCCTACGGCGTCGAGCCAACTCCGACAGCGAAGAAGCTGAGGGAGCTCATGTACTCCGGCTACACGGTCTACGACCACATACTCCACTTCTACTTCCTCGCGGCGCCCGATTTCGTCGTTGGCCCAGACGCACCCCCTGCCGAGAGGAACATCTTCGGCGTCCTGAAGAAGGTAGGCCTCGACGTGGGCAGGGAGGTCATAAAACACAGGGCCTACGGCCAGAAGATCACCGAGATATTGGGAGGCAAGGCGACCCACCCGACCTTCGGCCTCCCCGGCGGCGTCTCAAAGGGCCTGAACGAGGAGGAGCGACTGGAGATCGAGGAGATGGGCCGATCCTCAGTCGAGTTCGCCCAGTTCACCCTCGACCTGTTCAACAAGGTAGTCCTCGGGAACCAGGACTACGTCGACCTCATCCTCAGCGACCCCTACCAGCTCAGAACCTACAACATGGGCCTCGTCGACGATGATAATAGGGTCGACCTCTACGACGGGGACATCCGGGTCACGGACCAGGGCGGGAAGGAGTTCACCAAGTTCCAGGCGGGGGACTACCTGGATCACATCTCGGAGCACGTCGAGCCTTGGACATACTCCAAGTTCACATACCTCAAAAAGATCGGCTGGAAAGGCCTTTCAGACGGCCCCGACAGCGGAGTCTACCGGGTGGGCCCCCTCGGCAGGCTGAACGCGGCGGAGGGCATGACCACCCCCCTGGCCGACCAGGAGTACCAGCGCATGTACGAGACCCTGGGGGGCAAGCCCATCAACTCGACCCTGGCGTTCCACTGGGCAAGGCTGGTGGAGCTGCTCTTCGCAGCGGAGAGGGTCGTGGAGCTGGCTACGGACCCGGGGATAACCGACGGAGACCTCCGGAATCCCGTCGGTGAGCCCGGGGAGGGCGTCGGCGTCATCGAGGCGGCCCGGGGCACCCTGTTCCACCACTACAAGGTCGACGAGGAGGGCCTCCTTGAGAAGGTGAACCTCATCGTGGCCACCACCAACAACTACGCCCCCATCTGCATGTCCATACGGGACGCCGCGAAGGGCCTCATCAAGGGGGACGAGGTTAGCGAGGGGCTCCTCAACATGGTGGAGATGGGCTTCAGGGCCTACGACCCCTGCTTCGCCTGTGCTACCCACAGCCTCCCGGGCCAGGCCCCGTTGAAGGTGGAGGTCTATGACCACGAGAGGAGGCTGAAGAGACGGATCGAAAGGAACCTGGGTTGATTAATGCGGTAATCGGCATAGGCAACCTCCTCCGAGCGGACGACGGCGTGGGGATACACGTCGTCCAGAGGCTCGAAGATGAGATCACGGGCTGCGAGGCCGTGGACATGGCCACCGCCGGCATCGATCTCTTGGGGCACATCAGAGGCCGCGAGAAGGTCGTCATCGTCGACGCTATCATCACAGGCTCGGAGCCGGGCACCATCCACAGAGTCTCCACCCACGAGATGAGATCACCCATATTCGCGAAGACCCACGGCCTGAACCTCCACGGGACACTCATGCTGGGTCAGCTGCTTTACCCCGATGAGATGCCCAAAAAACTCGTAATCCTCGGTGTGGAAATTCAGGATATAACTTCCTTCAGCGATAAACTAACATCGAATGTACAGCGAGCGATCCCCCGACTTATAGAGGCCATCAAAAAGGAATTTATTTAACAGACTTTTTTTATTTCATTTATGAAAACGAAGTTAATCGGAATCCCCTCATTCATCTACGGGATCTCCCCGTTCTCCTTGAGGATGTCGTCCTCGGCGCCGAGATCCGACCTTATCATGGACGTACGCATCAATCATCGGATACCCCTTTCTCCTCCAATGCTATACGTAATGAGTTCGTACCTAAATCCGACACTCTTCTAATCGTTCGCATGTAATTGTATAACCGTTTTTCCGAAATACTTATCCTCATGTTTGGTGTAGCTTCGATAATAGTTTTGGTGGCGGGTATGGATATAGCATTGGGTGATCTGTGGCTGGGTTTATCTATATCCGTTCGATCATATGGAGATCATACCCCTAAATCGGTGGGTGGGGCCATCTTGGTTTTCGCCTACGCCTTACCTAGAGTGGTTAAGAGGGAGATTCAATGAGTCAATCAGATAAGAAAAACTGGCATTCAATCGACATAGAGTCGGTGTTCGATGATCTTAGCACAGGCAGTCGGGGTCTCGACGAGGAGGAGGCTCAGAGCCGGCTTGAGATGTACGGTCTCAACGAGCTGCGGGAGGAGGCGAGGGTTACGCCTCTGGAGCTTTTCCTCGATCAGTTCAAAAGCGCCTTGGTCCTCATCCTCATAGCCTCAGCAATCATCTCCGCTTACATCTCCATGCGCAATGGAGAGCCCCTTATCGACACATATGTCATCCTTGCCATCGTCGTTATGAACTCTGTTCTTGGCTTCGTTCAGGAGTACCGCGCGGAGAAGGCCATCGAGGCCCTCAAGAAAATGGTATCGCCCCACGTCATTGTATTCAGGGATGGCCGCGAAAAATCCATAGATTCCAAGGAGCTGGTGCCAGGCGACGTGATCCTCCTCGAGGCGGGTACCCGGGTCCCCGCAGATGCCCGGTTGCTTGAGGCCGTGAACCTTCGGGTGGACGAGTCCTCACTCACTGGGGAGTCCACACCCGTAGCCAAGAGGATGGGAGTGCTTCCGTCGGAGCTCGGAATCTCCGACAGGGTGAACACAATCTTCACGGGAACCCTGGTAACGGGTGGCCGATCCGTCGCAGTGGTCATTGAGACGGGGATGAATACGGAGTTCGGGAAAATAGCGGGGATGGTCCAGTCCGTGGACGTTGAGCCTCCTCCCTTAAAGCAAAAAATGGAGAAGCTGGGCCGCATGCTTTGCGTCATAGCCATCGTCCTCTGCATCTTCGTATTCTTCACCGGAGTCGTCCGCCAACTCGACCTTGAGGAGATGTTCATGACTTCCGTCAGCCTCGCGGTCTCAGCCATACCTGAGGGGCTTCCCGCCGTCTTAACGATCACCCTCGCCCTCGGAGTCACACAGATGACCCGCAAGAACGCCATCGTCCGCAAGCTCGCTTCAGTTGAGACCCTGGGGAGCACCACCATTATCTGCTCCGACAAGACGGGGACTCTCACCCGGAACGAGATGACTGTCGTGAGTATCACTTCCGGTGACCGCTTCATCAGTGTAACGGGTGCTGGCTACGATCCTAACGGAGAGTTCAACCTGGGCGATGACGTTATCGACCCAATTGAAGACAAGGATCTGGAACTGCTCTTGAAGATAGGCTACCTAAACAACGACGCCCACCTCCAAGATAACGATGGAGCCTGGGGGATCTTCGGAGACCCCACAGAGGGGGCATTGACGGTTCTAGGTGCCAAAGCTGGCTTCAGCGAGGAGCTGAAGGATGAGTATCCGCGGAAAGGCGAGTTCCCCTTCGATTCCACCCGGAAGATGATGAGCACGATCCACCTCACTCCCGACGGTTTTAACGTTGCGTATGTGAAGGGCGCCCCGGAGACCATCCTTAGCCAGAGCGAATATATCCAGGAGAAGGGGGTTGTTAGACCTCTATCCGACGCGGACCGAGAGCGTATCCTCGAGAAGATGCAGTACATGGCCGGTGACGCCCTCAGGGTGCTGGCGATGTCCTATAAGGAGATGCCCGCCGAATTAGAGAACAATGAGATGGAGGAGGTCGAATCCGGGCTCACCTACGTCGGCATGGTTGGGATGATCGACCCGCCCAGGGATGAGGTGCTACCCGCAATCCAGACCTGCAAGAAGGCTGGCATCAAGACGGTGATGGTGACCGGCGACCACAGGCTCACTGCCGTGGCCATCGCCAAGCAGATCGGGATGCTCGAGGAGGCGAACCCTGAATCCGTCATGACCGGCGTGGAACTGGAAAATACGAGCGACGATGAACTCGACGAGATCGTGGAGAACATCACCGTCTTCGCCAGAGTATCCCCGGAGCATAAGGTGCGCATCGCCCAATCCCTGAAGAGGAGGGATCACATCGTCGCGATGACCGGAGACGGGGTCAACGACGCTCCGGCGCTGAAGACCGCTGACATCGGCATCGCCATGGGTATCACGGGCACCGATGTCGCCAAGGAGGCTTCAGACATGGTGCTGGAGGACGACAACTTCGCCACAATAGTGAGCGCAGTCGAGAGCGGACGCATCATCTACGATAACATCCGCAAGTTCCTGAGGTACATGATCTCGAGCAACTTTGACGAGATGCTTGTGATATCCACGTTCGTCCTGATGGGTTTCCCTAGCCCATTCCTTCCCACGATGATACTGTGGCTGAACCTGGTAACAGACGGGGGCCCCGCGGTCGCGTTGAGCATGGATCCTCCGACAGAGGACCTCATGTCTGTTCCCCCACGCAACCCCAAGCATGGAGTCCTCCACGGCATGACCCTCTTCATAGCAGCCTACGTGATCCTACAGTCTGGAACGACCGCAGCAACGTTCTATTTGAAGTACGCCATCCAGGGGAGTCCGTTGAACGTAGCCAGGACGGCCGCGTTCATGCAGGCGTGTATCTTCGAACTGATGGTCGTCTGGAACTGCCGTTCGGAGAGGCATAACGCGTTCAAGGTAGGGTTCCTCACAAACAAGTACCTGCTCATATCCTCTCTAGGCGGGATTGTACTGACGATCTCCCTATGTTATGTGCCATTCCTACAAGTGATGTTCAAGACGGTGCCCCTGGGCATCTATGACTGGCTCTGGATCTTCTCATCATCCCTCCTAGGGTTCCTGGTCTTACCCGAACTCTTTTTTCGCACGCACGAACATATCCCGGGGATGGAGGCATAGTGTCTATAACAATCACGGATCTGATGATCAGAAACGTGATAAAAATAGACTCGAATGATACTATGAAACACACCGAGGGCATCATGAATCGAGGCGGGACAGGATGCACATCGTTTTGGAGAAAGGGAGCGTTGTGGGGCGCGCCCTGATTTCTGTAGTAAAAAAGATTTGATGTTTTTCTGATTTAAGAAATGGATATGCCCAAGGCTGGAATTAATATAATTTTGTAAGAGGTTAGCTCTTGGTCCATTCTTGGGCGAGGGTCTCACCCAGTGTCTTGGATAGGTTGCAGCCTTGCTTTTTCCACGACGCTAGCACAGTCTCATAGATCCCGGTGCCCTTCCCGTTCCTGAAGCAGTCCATGATCCTCCTCTGAGTCGCATGCTCCCTCAACGCCCTCTCCGCCTCCCCGAGGAGATGAGCCCAGCACCGTTGTATTCGACCTGTGAATCTCGGATACGCCCTCCAGCCGTCGTAGACGTTGACCCCGCGCGCTGAACGAATTGCACAAATGTACCCTGTGTTCTCGAAACTCTCTATCTCAAGATGTTATCTCTCGAATAAGAACATCCGAGAACAGGAATAACAAAGCGTCAGGTGTATTCGTCTTTTATAAAGTATGGGTGAAATTATATTATTTATTTAAATATTTTGATGAATAGATTAATTTTCCACTTCAATTTGAATCTCAATTATAATTATATTAACAGTGCAGCTTTCGTTCTAACAATTATAATCTCTCCACATTTAGCCAATAATGCTGATAAAATCTTCGTTTTTTTTGGAAAAGAACTTAGAAACGTGATTCGATGTAACATTGAACCGCAATATTATAGCTTTTTCAGTAAATGAATATGTTTAAATAGTCATGATAATAAATCCGTGGTAAGGTGATTTATGGTTGAGTGAAGTCAAGTTTAAATTGCAGCCAGTAACAAAGAAGCCTTCGAGGAAGTACAGGAAGGGCAGCAAATATGATCCGATTCTCGACAGTTTCATGAGTGGTGAACACAACCTCGTGAAGGTTGAGGTCGAGAACAAAGACGCTAACTATCTACGAACTCAGTTGAACAAGAGAATTGAAGCTAGAGACATCGGCGGAAAAATAAAAGTCTCCGTTGTCAATAATGTCGCCTACCTCGAAAAAATGTGAGAACTTATCTCACATACTCTCTCTTTTTAATATTAACGAATTTTAGAATAGACTAGATTACTGTTAAAACGTCTTATCGATAGGTGAGAATAGCCCTTACCTCTTATTGATCATGGTATCTGTCTTCGCCCGATTAGCGGCTTTCCAACCTTTTTGATGATTAATGTGAGCCATTATCCTGAGATTATGTATCGATGTTGGATGGTCAGCCCCTCAACAGAGATTCGAGCTTTCTCAACGCTAAGTTCATCTCGCCCTCTCTCAGCCCCACTCCGATAATTGGAGCGTCTAGTCCCTTCTCCCTCATCTCTTGACGTAGGGCTTCGATGAGATGTCCTTCTCCGGGGCTTTCAGCATGGGAACCCTTGATGGTCCGTGTAGTTCTCTCCACGCCACAGCTAGGGGAGCCCTCGAACCCCAGTGCCGCGATCAGCTCCGTGCTTTTCTCTATGGTCTGCATGGCTCTCACAGCGATCTCCCTGCATTTCTCTTTGAACTCGGGGGTGTCGTAGTCGTCCCTGCTCTTCGGGGGCCTCGGGTTTCCGTATAGGGTTTGCTCGGGGCACTCCATCTGGATTATCCCTACACCGTGCTCGAGGAGGGGGGTGACTATTTCCTCGATGGCCCCCTTGGTCCTAGTGGCGCCACCTCCCTCCCATCTGGCTCTGGTGGCCTGGTTCATGATGCAGTGGGCGAGGATCACGACTCTGTCTCGAGGGCTTTCAGCGCTTTGCACTGCGTGATGAAAAACGTCGCACAAATCTGTATCCCTCCCTGTTGTGACGATAATGACCTGAAGACTTAATATTAGATATGTAGACTCAAATTTAGCATGTCGAAGGCTGAGGCAATCGATGAAGCTGAGACGCCCCGCGGCAGGGTCCTGGTCCTGGGGCTTGATGGGGCCACCTTCGACATAATCCGCCCCCTCGCAGAGGAAGGGAGGCTCCCGAATCTGGCGAAGCTCATGGATGAGGGGGCCTGGGGGGTCCTCGACTCCACGTTGCCCCCTGTGACGATCCCCGCCTGGGTGAGCATGATGACAGGGTTGAACCCGGGGAGGCTCGGCTTCTTCGACCTCCTGAGGCGGGAGGGCTACGGTGTGGAGCCCAACGGCTACTGCTTCGCCAACCACGCCCCCCTCTGGAAGGTCCTGAACAGCTACGGCGTCAGGACGGGGGTGATGAACATCCCCGGGACGTATCCCCCGGAGGAGGTGGACGGCTTCATGGTGACCGGGATGATGACCCCCTCGAAGGAGAGCGCCTTCAGCTACCCCTCGAAGCTCCAAGCGGACCTCGGGGAATCGGGCCTCGACTACGAGATCGATCTTCCCAGTTGGCAGTACTTCGACGAGGGAGTCTTTTACAAAGACGCCATCAAGGTCACGGAGAAGCGGGGCAGGGCGGCGAAATACCTGATGGAGAACATCCCCTGCGACTTCTACATGGTGGTCTTCACGAGCCCTGACAGGGTTCACCACCTCCTCTGGGACAAGAGGGAAACCGTGGAGGCGTACTGGGAGGAGCTCGACAAGATTCTGGGGGGGGTCATCGAGGCCGTGGGGGAGGAGGCCACTGTATTCGTGGTCTCGGATCACGGCTTCGGGCCCCTCGAGAGGACATTCTTCGTGAACGAGTGGCTCCGCAGGAACGGCTTCCTCAGGGCGAAGAGGAAGATCAACGAGAGGGCCATCGTGAAGCTGGGGCGGATCGCGGAGAGGCTCTACAGGTTCCTCGGCGAGAGGGAGCTTCTCAAGCCCGTGGCGGGGTTCCTCTTCAAGGTGGTGGGCCTCAAGAGGCTGCAGAGGTACACCTACACCTATCTCTCAAACGCCCGGCTCGAGGGCAGGGTGAACTGGAGTAAGACGAAGGCGTTCAGCGCCGTCCACACGCCCCATTTCGGTCAGATCTACATCAACACCGAGGGGGAGATGCTGGAGGGATGCGTCCAGGAGGATGAACGGGAGGAGCTCGTGTCAGACTTGATGGAGAAGCTCAGAGGGTTAAAGGACCCCAAAACCGGCGTATCTGTGCCCGTCGATGTCTACCGCTCCCGAGACGTCTACACGGGCCCCCACCTCGACGAGGCCCCGGAGATCGTCTTCATGCTCGACGGGGGAAGGTGCGAGATAGATGCCAAAGTTGGGGAGGAGAGGCTCTTCGTCGAGGGTGCCCCCCTCACAGGCTGGAAGGGGACCCACACCAGGGACGGGGTCTTCATCGCCCGAGGCCCCAAGGTGAGACCGGGATTCAGGGTGGAGAAGGCATCTATCCTCGATGTCGCCCCGACGTTGCTACACTCCTTCGGCATCCCGATGCAGGACGAGATGGATGGTAGGGTGCTGGACGAGATTTTCAAGGATGATTCCAGGTTCTCCGAGAGATCGGCGGTCAAACCTATGAAGGAAGGGGAATTGGATGTCTCCGACTTCGACGCCGAGGAGAAGGCCCTCATAGAGGAGAGGCTCAGGAAGCTGGGATACATCTGAATCCGGGTTAATCTTCAATAAAGATACATGGAAAGTTGTTTCTTCCGCCACAGAGAACCATTTTTATTTAGGGGAAAATCCTTTTGGGATAGGTATATTTCATAAGGCGCATACAGGATAGGGGAACAGATGAGCATAGAAGAACAGATCAAGACACTCGTGAAGCAGGAACTTGAGGTATCATTAGTTGAGATCGAGGAAAGTCTAAAAACCTCTTTCAGGCGGGAGAACAGCAACATGAAGGAGGACCTCGAGGCCCTCGTGGCGCAGATCGGGGGGCTAGATGCGAGCCTGAAGGATGGGATCAAGACACTCTCGGCTCAGACCAAGAAGGAGAACATCAAGGTCAAGGAGGATATCGTGGCCTTAACGGGGCAGTTGGCCAGCCTCAACGAGACCCTAATGGGTCTCACTGGCACGATGGAGACGCTTGAGGAGGAGCTGAACAACCGATGGAGCCTCGTGGTCAAGCTCAGGAAGTACACTCTGGACCAGCTTATGTCCGAGTACAAGCGGTTGACCGGGACTACGCGCCCGGAACAAGAAGTAACGGATGAGCATGCCGAGATATGACCGTTTCCTAGGGTCTAGCGGTCCTGGTATTCGTTGTCGTTTTTATCCTGAGTGCGATTGAGGCGATCCACCGAACCTACGCCTCTCTTCTAGCCGCATTAATCTTCGTTCTTATAGGCGCCGTCAGACCGGATGATATCCTCGCACGAGATTTCATCGACATAGAGATCCTAGCTGTGGTCCTGGGGCTTTTCCTCCTTGTACGGGGGGCCGAGAGGTCCGGGTTGTTCCAGTTTCTCGCGGTCAAGATCATGAGAAGCTCCAAGAGCCCCACCGCCTACGCGGTGATACTGGCTCTCCTTCACGGTTGTCCTCACCCTCTTCGTGAGCAACATCGGGGCGATGATGATAATGGCGAACCTCACCATCCTCTATTTCATCAATTCCATGGGGTACATCTATTTGCGGTACGGCGTCCTAGGCAGTTAGCCGGTCAAAGTTATCCTGACTGCAATTACCCGTGTGCACACTCCAGACGCTGAACTGAGCTCAGGTGGCATCTCGGATGTTATCGTGGGCCGCTAGAACATTGGGGGCGAGAAGACGTCGTAGATGAGAAGATCCTTTTTCACGTCGTAGGTCCTGTGGCGTCTACCTTTTGGGACGGACACGAAGGTTCCCGGCTCCAGCTTGAACTCTTCCATGCCTTCGATCCACATCATCGCTTCCCCCTCCAGAACGTAGATTATGTCGTCCTGCTCGGGGTGTGTGTGGTCCTCGATCTGGGAGCCCCGGGGGCACCGGACGACTATGCAGGTCGCGTCCGCCTCGTTGTCTCTCTTAGAGAGGAGGGTCTTCATCGTGACGCCTTTCAGGAATGGATGGGGCTCATCGGGTATCTCGTCGACTCGCTTGACGATTCCCATGGCTCCTCTTCGGCTCTTATCCATTTATGCCTGATCCGTGGATCCGGTGTGATCCTCTTTTATCGGTGGAAATGTGATGAGAGATGTAAGGCTGTAAAGAAGGTATCAAGTTGGTATTCGAGGATCTGAGGGGTTTCTTCTCCAAGCAGGCCAAGAACTTCCAGCTGATCCTCCTCAAGAAGACCGGTTTCTCTTTCTTCAACATGCTGACTCAGGACTACGTCAACATCTACATCCGCCTCCTGGGGGCGAACTTTGTGCAGCTCGGCCTCGTCGGGTCCATCAGCGGCTTAGTGAACGCCATCATCGCATATCCTTTCGGCTCCCTGATCGACAGGCACAGCTCGAGGAAGATCCTCTTATTAACGATCGCGGCCCAGGCCTTGGTTCCCCTGACATATTTCTATGCCAGGGACTGGATGTGGATCGCGGTGGCGACCGCCCTGTACACCCTCGCGATGTTCTGCTCCCGGGGGGTCGAGAACGTGGTGGTCGCTAACTCCCTGAAAGATGAGGACAGGGCCACAGGATTCTCCATGGTGACCGCCCTCTCATTGATTCCCACCGTGGTTGCGCCCCTTGCAGCCGGAGTGATACTGACCCGCCTCGGAGGCCTGACCGCTGGGAACATAAGGATCCTATTCCTCATCGAGCTCGCGGGGGTGGCCCTCATCGGTTTGTACGTGGGGCTGCGCCTGGAGGAGACTGAGAGCTTGGGGAAGCGAGGCGAGTCCCTTCTCCAAGAGCTCAGGGCGGTGATGTCTGGGGGGCCGTACCTGAAGCGCTGGCTCCTGATCGACACTATGAGCGCATCGTCATTTTCCGTGATGGTGAGGTTCGTCATGGTCTTTGCTGTGGAGGAGAAGGGGGTCGACCCCCTGACCCTGGGGGCCATGAGCATGATATACGCCCTAGTGGGGATCCTCTCGGCGATACCCCTGGGGAAACTCGCTGACCGGATCGGGAGGGTGAGGACCGTCGTACTCATCAGGCCCCTTTTCCACATCTCGACGCTGATACTGCTATTCACCCCGGATCCTCGGTGGATTATCCTGGGCTGGGCTCTCAGGGGGACATTCCAGCCGAGTCTGAGCATCCTCGCGGCCTACAGAAACGAGTTGGTGCCCCCCTCGGAGAGGGGGAAGTGGATGGGGATCCGGGAGCTCCTCCGGGGGATCTTCAGGATACCCGCGCCCATCCTCGGGGGAATACTATACTCCCAGGTCTCGCCGCTGGCCCCGTTCCTGTTTCACATGTTCGTGGACGTTTTCCTCAGGATACCCCTGCTCCTCACGATGCCTAGGACCCTTGAGGTCGCCAAGGACGACTAGAACTTGGAAAAGCTGCGTGTTGAAGGACCCCTCGTTATCGAAAAGTATTTACTTCTCAACAGTTGTGTTCTGCTGATATGATCATTCTCGTCTTCTTCGACTGGAGTGCCACCGGTAAGGAGCTCAAGAGATGGAACAACACGTTCAAAGAGGCCTGCGAGAAGCACGGTATGACGTACAAGGGCTTGTACGGGCCCATGGGCCAGAAGTTTAACTTTACGTGGATCATTGAGAGCGACAGCGTCGACAAGTTCATCGAGGCCACGAAGTCTGTCAGTCGGCCTCCCGCTATGACCCACTATATCACCGAGGTTCTGCTACCACAGAAGCTCGACGAATAGACAACGAGAAAAAACACCGTTTCCACTTGGATTTTTTCATGCTATCTTTCTCCTTGTAGTACACCACTTTTGATCTCACGAGCGATGCACAGGAAACCTATCGAGGGATCTTAATGGGATGCATCAATGGGGATTACAGAGATCGTCGAGACGTCGTTTGAGTGAAAAAAGGAATGTAGAAGCATCCCTGGCAGAAGAGTGTTAGTCTCGGCTACATCGTGTTCCAGTGTCTAGCAATCTCCTTGGCGGTGGCGTTCCAGATGTACTCTCCCTGGCTGAGCCTCCGGGGCATCTCGGCGACCTCGGGGTGGTTCCTCTGGAAGACCCACTCGGCGTCCAGATCGAAGGTGAGGCAGACGCTGCATTTTGCCCCGTTGGGCCAAATATCGTGTCCCATGGGTTTCTCTCCTTTCATTTTCCGTTCATGCCGGGATGATACAAAACATTTCCCCTCCCCCGGAGGTTCAAAACGGGGCGAAAAAAACATCTTTTTCGGTCAAGCAACCTTTTTTACCCTGATTCTTCTAGATGCTAGATACGAATACGATACCACGTCACCGGTATGATCTTTGAATAGGAGGGAATTGTGAGCAAGCATGGTCTCGCAGAGCTTCGTCCAGAGTTTCCTCCTCCTCATCTCCGCGACCCTCTTCCTGAGCTACATCAGCAACCTCTTCTACACCAAGACCCGGATCCCCGACAGCGTCTGGCTTCTGGGCTTCGGCTACCTCCTGGGCCCGGTGCTGGGCTTCTTCGAGATCGGGACGTTCATGTCGATCTTTCCCCTGCTGATCCTGGTCACCGTCTCCATATTCAGCTTCGACACGGGGATCAACGTCGACATCTCGTCGGTGATGAGGACCGCGATAAAGGCCCTCCTTCTCTCCATTACCACGTTCCTCGCGGTCACCTTCATCGTGGGGTTCTCTGTGAGCTTCCTGTTCCCCGACAAGTTCAAGCTCCTTGAAGGCTTGCTGCTGGGAGCCATGATAGGGGGGCTCGGCGGCATCTCCGTGTCAGGCATCCTCGACCAGCTCAAGACACTGATCCCCTTCATCGAGGACGAGGGGACCGTCCTGAACCTGGAGTCCACCCTCAGCGACCCCATCAAGGTGGTGGCCTGCGTGACCCTTATCCGGATGATCATGTCCCCCGGGCTCACGTTGGAGGCCGGATTCAAGGACATCGTGTTCACCTTCACCGTCTCGATCCTCTTAGGCCTCGCCGTGGGGCTCCTATGGGCAGAGGTCCTCAACTTCCTCTGGGGGAGGCCCTACAACTACATGATGACGGTGGCGGCCCTCTTTCCCATCTACATCGCCTCGGAGGCGGTCGCGGGCACCGGCGGAGGCCCCATCACGGCCCTCGCCTTCGGGCTCACCATCACCAACTACCGTTACATCTCCAGGAAGCTGGGGTCGAACCGTAAGGTCCGGATCGACAAGAAGCGGATCCGGGAGTTCAACATGGAGATCACGTTTCTGATCAAGGCCTTCTTCTTCGTCTACCTCGGGCTCACCGTGGAGCTGAGCCTGGAGTACACCCTCGTGGCCCTGGGGATCGTAGCCTTGATGCTCATCGTCCGTTACATGGTGGCCTCGGGGGTGGGGAGCCTCCTCAACTTCACCGTGGGGGAGACGGTGCTGAGCAGGGTGATCTTCCTCCAGGGGACCACCGCCCTGGTCCTCAGCGAGCTCCCGGGGCTCTTGGACCCCGCGGGGCAGTTCCTGAACCTCGAGATCTACAAGAACTTCGCCTACCCCATCGTCCTGGTGACCATCATCTTCGTCTCCGTGGTGGGGCCCACGCTGGCGAAGAGGCAGCTCCAGAGAATGTAGAGGCTCAGGCACCCGTGATGTAGACGTTCATCCTGTCCTCGTCGAGAACCACTCTGTGCCCCGCCTCCCTGAGCACCTCCGCGGAGAGCCTCAGCCACCTGCCGTGGGATTCGGGCTCGTCGTTCTCGGGGTCGAACTTGGAGAGATCCTCGTGGCCCTGGAGCCTCGCGGCCTGCATCAGGACGTTCCGGGTGGCCCAGGCGTCGAGGGCGCAAGGATCCGTGCCCGCCATGATGATGTCGAGCCTCGTGGCCTCGTCGTAGTTGCTCCGGGGCCCCTTCCCAGGGGTGGAGTTAACCCAGATCGCGTCGAGGACGTTGAGGTCGGGTGCCCGGGTCCCGGCGATCTCGGTCCCCATCCCCCCGGTCAGGACGCTCCTGTGGGCGCCCCTGTCCTGGAGCTTGTCGCTGACCACCCCCATGTAGTGCTTGACGCATCCCGTGACCCCGCAGATGAAGTGAGCCTTGAGCACCGGGACGTTGATGAGCTTCAGCTTGTCGGAGTCGTAGGCCGAGGCCTCGGGGTCCCAGACCCCCTCTTTGAAGCTGATCCGGGTGCCGTGGGCCGTCTTGAACTTTGGGTAGGAGACCCTGATCCCCGTGGCTGGGTCGGCGTCGTCCTCGATGATATAGCCATCGTTGTCATCTCCCTCGGAGTACTCCCCCACTTCGTTCGAGGTGATCTCGTCCCAGAGATTGGTGGTGACTCTGTACCCGGGGAAGGACTCGGCGACGACCCGGTTCGACTGGGCCCTGTCCTCGGCGTTGTTCGCCTCGTAGTCGAGGCTCCCCCCGTGGCGTGTGGAGCCGTACTGGGCCTGGCCGTTGTCGGCGATGACCACTTCCCCGGTGAACCCGTCGGGATGGGCGACGATGGCGTCCACTATGGCTTTGACGAGGTCCGTGTTGGTGCCCCCTCTCTCGTTCCACTGGGAGTTGACTTTCACGATGACGATGGAGTCTGAGGGCACAAGCCCGTAGAATTCGACTCCTTTGCTCCCCATGAGTTCGATGAGTCTCTGGAAACCTCCGTCCCGGCCGTTCGTGTTCTTCACGACGAAGATGTCGGATGCTTCATCGCACGCAGCCTTCGCCTCGTTGAGTTCCAATTCCAATACGTCGCCCATGTTTGTTTCCTCGATTAATACGAAACTATTGCTCACTGATTCGTTGCAGATGCTAATAATCCTTGACTCGGCGCTCAGAGGTAGGTGGCGTAGTAATAGTAGATGAGGTAGAGTCCTACGGCGACGAGGATCGCCCCGCTGGCTCTGCGGAGCTTCTCCGTGGCCATGTTGATTCTCTGGATCATGTAATCCTTGGTCTGGGAGAGGATGAGCGTGGTTACGATGAGGGGTGCCCCCATTCCCAGGGCGTAGGCGATGAAGGTGAGGATTCCCTGGGCGAGTCCCTTGGACATGGAGTAGAAGAGGACGCTGATGAATATGGGGGCGGAGCAGCCTACGCCGGCTAGGCCGTAGACTATGCCGTATGTGTAGAGGCCTAGGAGTCCCTGTTTCTTGGAGGGCCCGATGTTGAGGGAGATGAAGGGCGTCTTGAGGTCCAGTAGGTTTCCCAGCCCCATTGCGATGAGGATGACTCCGGCCGCGATGTCTAGGAGGGGGATGATCTGGGGGACGAGTTCTCCGAGGCTTGAGGCGAGAGCCCCGATTGCGGCGAAGACGGTGATGAGCCCTAGGGTGCATGCGAGGCCTCCTGTGAGGGCTTTCACTGCTCCGAATTTGGCTCCGAGGTAGTAGGAGATGTATCCGGGGAGGAGGGCGTAGCTGCAGGGGGAGAAGAGGGTGAAGACGCCGGCGGAGAAGGCGAAGGCCAGCCCGGAGAGTTGGAGTGTCATCCTCGTGTCTACTCGTTGACGAGGGATAATATTTCAGTCTTCAGCTTCAGCGCCGAGACGGGACCCACATGCCTGAACCTGATCTCGCCCTCCCGGTCGAGGATGATATAGGTGGGGATGCCGGAGACCTCGAACTGCTGGGTCACCGGGGGATCCGCGAGGTCCCTAGCGTGGATCCAGTTCGCGTCGTATTCCTCCACCCAGTCCCTGAGGACCGGCACTGTATCGAAGTTCGGGTCAACGGATATGGAGATCAAGACGAACTGGTCCCCGATGTCCTTGTGAGCGGATACGAGGTCACGCATCGCGGCCCGGCATGGGCCGCACCAGGTCGCCATGAAGTCCAAGACCACCACCTCCCCGCTGTAATCGCTGAGAGTTACGGTGTCCCCGTTGATGTCGGGGATCGAGAAGTCCAGCTTGTCCCTCTGGATCTGTATAAGATACCAGCCCCCGACGATAATAGAAACCCCGACGACCGCGAAGATAATTAGTCTCAGATTCTTGCTCTTCGAACCATCTGTTGATGTCACGCGAGGTTTCCTCCCGGGCCCATATTCCTCCACTCGGCCTCGAATAAAGATTGGTAATCGTTTCAGGAATATTCTTAGACCCTAATGCAAGGAGACGGCATCAACAATCATGTCTGCTGATGCTATCTTGCTGCACTCGCTAATCTTCCCAAAGTGTATCTCTGATCCCGTCGAGTTCCCCGGCGGTTATCTCTCCCCGGGCGTACCGCTCCTCGGCGATTCTCAGGGCCCTGCTGCGACCTCCCCCGCCGTACAGGGGCATTCCGTAGAAGAGGAAATAGATGCCTGCCGCGAGGGCTATCCAGAAGAGCCACATGCCCCCGCCCATCCAGCCAAAGCCCATCATGAGGAGGTTCCTCCGATCCACGCCTCGTTGATGAGGGGTTGTGCAGGCATGGGGGTTGAGATCAAGGTTAAATTTTCTTTCAGATTCATGGTTCCCTTCACCTTGTCTGAACGGACACTAATAAATATGTCCTCCTATGATATATCAAGAATATATAATGTTTTATCGATGCTCTCAGATTGGCACAGGTTGATTAATGGGGAAGGAATCACGAAGATACGCAGGGAGGGGTGATAGGCCTATTCCTTCATCTCGCGTATGTAGGGCGCCGCGCAGTGGGAGCAGCAGAAGACCAGCTCCTCCCCCTTGATGACCTCCCTGTGGCCCCCCTCGTAGATCTTGCAGCCGCAGTGGGCGCAGACGTCTAGGCTAGGCTCGATGGCCACCGAGACGAGGTTGGCGAAGCGCAGGAAGAGCCGGTTGCATAGGGCGGTCCCCTCCTCTGTGAGGTAGTGGACTTTCCTCTCCTTCTGCCCCACCATCTCGCTGTTCTGGCCGGCCAGCCCTCTCTCCTCTAGCCTCTGGAGGAAAGGGTAGACGAGGCCGGGGCTGATCTTCTTTCCCACCCTGTTCCGGAACTTGCGGATGATGCCGTAGCCGTGGGTGGGGCCCTCGTAGAGGATGGTGAGTATGTAGAACCTCGAAAAATCGGAGATGAGGTCGTCGACGTCGAGCTCTGCCATGGTCTGGGATATGTCACGAACTGATATATTTATAGCTTCCCTAGAGGTCGCCCTGCCCGTGACCCCCTCATTTCACGGGGCCATTAGCGCTACTTGGACGGGTTAGCGATCTGTTCGAGGAACTGTGGCTCGAGACGGTGGACACTCCCATGGGGCTCTCGGACAAGCAGAGCGGCAGTTTATTTTTCCCCAAGGTCGAGGGAGACTTCGACTACAAGGTTATCACAGTCACGGATGAACGTTCCCCCCTCTTCGTCAAGGACATGTTCGATTATTACTGCTAGAGAGCATCAGCAAGGATGCCCGATCTTCTGCTGGATTCTAAGCCAGAGGAGTGAATCGCAGATACTTGGCCCGAGTGAGGGCCCTCGCAAGTGGTTATTATTAAATAGGCAACGCTGTGTCTACTCTTGATCTCTAAGAAGGCGAATAACAAGTGGGTAAAAAGGCGAAGAAGGCTGTATCTTTCATCAACTACGGCCTCATCGTGATGACTGTCACCCATGTCCTCACCCACGTCTTCGGCGGAATCCACCCCGCGATCTTCTCGATACTGAGAGAGGAGTTCAGCCTCTCCCTCCAGCAGCTGGGTATAATCGCGGCCATACCACCCCTGCTTCAGGCCCTCGTATCGATCCCCACAGGGCTCCTCTCCGACAGGTTCGGAGCGAAGAGGATGGTTCTCGTGAGCCTCGTCGTGGCTCTCCTAGGCGCTGTGCTTGCCAGCCAGACCACGAATCCCCTGATGTTCATCGTGGCCATCAGCATCGTCTACCTCAACACCACCATCTACCACCCGGCGTCGTACAGCTACACATCGAACCTCTTCGAGGGCAGGGATAGGCCCAAAGCCCTGGGACTCCATGGGGCCGGAGGGACCTTGGGCCACGCTATAGGCCCCCTCTCCGTGAGTATCCTCATCGGCCTCCTGGGTATGGAGTGGAGGCAGGTCTACCTCCTCCTAGGGGCGCCGCTGCTTCTGGGCATAGTGATGGTTCTCTACCTGAAAGACGGTGACGGGGCGAAAAGCGAGGAGGCTGAGCCGGAGACCGTGAAGGTGGACGCGCCTTCAGTCAGGTCGATACTGTCCAAGAGCATGGTGATGTTTCTCGCCTACTCGGCCCTGAGGATGATGGGGAGCTCCATGATCTCCAACTTCATCGTCCTCTACCTCCAGGACGTGAGGCACCTAAACCTCGCCCTGGCGAGCCTCATCGCGAGCGGCACGATGCTCTTCGGCTTCCTTGCCGCCCCCATCGGGGGATTCATGGCGGCGAGGTTCGGGGAGAAGAAATGGATTCTGGGCACCTTCTCCTTCGGGTGCATCCTCCTGGCCATCTCCATATTCGTCCCCAGCGCCACGATGTTCGCAATCCTCTACATCGGGTACGGCATTTGCAATACTCTGGGCATGGCGGGGCGATCCTCCATCATGGCGATGCTCTCCCCGAAAGGCCAGAGGGGGCTCGGATACGCCCTCTTCTTCCTCCCCGGTAGCATCATGGGAGCCATAGCCCCGATAATAGCGGGATACATCGCCCAGACCTACGGATTCAACACGATATTCTACCTCTCCCTGGCCGTATACGCCCTGGCCCTCGGCGTACTGAGATTCCTGGTAAAAGTCGAATGAGCCAGAGCAGAGATTAGGCGGAGGGTGATCGTGATGCCCTTTCCCAGATCACGTGGGTGCTCAACTGCATTCCCCCCAGGAGCATCAAGGGTGTGCTCAACGTCAACCGATCCCCTTCGAACTCGTACAGCCTCTCCTGGCTCACGCCGACCCAGTTGGGGAACAGGCTGACCTCGATATGGTGGACGACCTTATCCCCCCTGACCTCGAATCGACCGCTGTATGAGACGTAGCCCTCGACGGCGGCAATCTTCTCCTTAACCGTGCCTCCACGGATATCCCCGAAAGCGAAGATCGGGCGGCCCTCCTTCATGAAAGCCACGGACACGTACCCTTCCTCGCTGTATAGGAGGTATCCTGTGCGGTGGCCGCGTCGGAACAGATCTCCGTTTTCATCCCTCGTCTCGACGGAGATCAGTTTCCAGGTTCCGATGAACTTCTGCTCGTCAGTGACTGCCATCCATATCGCCGGATAAATGTTGAAACTCCTGAGGATAAGAGTTGGGGGTAAAAAAGGGTGTATTTATCGTGTGAAACCTGCTCTCGACGGACTTTAATTTGCCCACAAAAAAGGTAGGGGGGGTATTCGATCCGCCTATGAACATCCCTCAAAACACGAAAAGCACCGTGAAAAACCCTCCGATGGGGTCAGAAATAGCATAAAAAAGTGCTCCTAAGCAAGGATTTCAAGCAAGTAATGCTATCCCTCGATCCGGGTCAAAGGGGGGAGAATGGTGGGGCCGGAAGGATTTGAACCCTCGACATTTGGGTATCCCGCTCCAAAAACTCGTCATCCCCTCACGGGTCAGCATCCAACTATATGATTTCTGGAGCCCAACGTCATTCCAGGCTAGACCACGGCCCCTAGCCAAACACCGCTACGGCCCACCAGATAGATAAATATTACCACACCCGGAAACCCCGCAAACCGGAACCCCCCCGCCCCCGGGACACAACACTTACCCCATCCCCACCCCAAGACACCCCGGATGACACTCCTATTCAAGAAGACCATGCTCCCCAAGATCCACGACGGCACCAAGACCGCCACCCGCCGCCCCAACAAGCCCATGGTCAAACAGGGAGGCAGATACCGCCTCAAAACCGAGCTATTCAAAGCCCATCCCGACTCGATCCAGGTAGACCGCCTCTACCAGCAACCCTTAGGCGAGATGACCCAAGCAGACGCCCTAAGGGAAGGATACCCTTCACTCCAGGAATTCCAAGAGGTGTGGGCCTCCCTCTTCAAAACCTACGACCCCGCACAAACCGTCTGGGTCGTCGAATTCCGGTACCTGGGGCCCCTCCAGACCGTATAATTAAATCCAGCGAAGGCACCTGTGAAATCAAGGTGCAACCCATGGTCAACCCCAACATACTCTCCCAGAGATACGCCACCCAGGAGATGAACGCCATATTCTCAGAGGAGGGCAAAACAGGATACGAGAGAGACCTCTGGCTCGCAGTCCTGAAGGCCCAGAAAGAGCTGGGCCTCGAGATCCCCCGGGAGGCCATCGAGGCCTACGAGGAGGCGAAGACCGAGATAGACCTGCCCCTCATCAAGGAGATCGAGATGAGGACCAAGCACGACGTCAAGGCCAAGATCGAGGCCTACAACCTCGCCTCCGGGGGCCACGAGTACCTCCACATGGGGATGACGAGCCGGGACCTCACCGACAACGTGGAGCAGCTCCAGATCAGGAAGGCGGGACGCCTCATCCTCGGAAAATACGTCTCGGTCCTCCGACACCTCCTGGACAAGGCCGACGAGTACAGGCACATCGAGATGGCCGCCCGCACCCACCACCAGGCCGCCCAGCCCACCCTCCTGGGGCGGCGGTTCGCCATGTGGGCCGAAGAACTTCACACCCACCTCGCCGACTACGAGGAGTACCTGGACTCCTACCCCCTCAGGGGCATCAAAGGCGCCGTGGGCACCCAGTTCGACATGGCCAACCTCCTAGGCTCACCGGAGAAAGCCAGCCTCCTCGAGGAGAAAGTGGCCCAATCCCTGGGGTTCACGGAAACCCTGGACGCCCCCGGCCAGATCTACCCCCGGAGCCTCGACTACAAGCTCACATCCCACCTCGCAGCCCTCGCCTCCGCATGCGAGAGCTTCGCCAAGACCATCCGCCTCATGGCGGGGTACGAGCTCGTCACCGAGGGATTCAAGGAGGGCCAGGTGGGGAGCAGCGTCATGCCCCACAAGATGAACACCCGGAGCACCGAGAGGATCTGCGCATTCTCCCACCTCCTCAAGATGTACAACGACGGAGCCTCCCGCATCGCGGGAGACCAGTGGGAGGAGGGAGACGTCTCATGCTCCGCACTCCGCAGGGTCATCATACCAGACGCATACTACGCCAGCGACGGCCTCGTCGAGACCACCCTCACGGTCCTCAACCAGATGGGGGCATACCCCGCCGTCATAGAGGAGGAGCTCGACAGATACCTCCCATTCCTCGCGACCACCTCCATCCTCGGAGTCGCCCTGAGCCACGGAATCGGCAGAGAGAAAGCCCACACCATCATCAAGACTCACGCCATCGCCGAGGCCCTCAGGATGCGGCAGCAAGGCACCCGGGAGAACAACCTCATCCCCCTCCTCGCCCAGGACCCCGACTTCAAGGCAGCCGGGATAACCGTCGACGAGCTCGGCGAGACCCTCAAAGACAGAGCCCGATTCATCGGAAACTCATACAGCCAGATCGATGCAGTAAAAGCGAAAGCCCAACCCCTCATCAAGAGACACGCAGCCCAAGCCCGATACGAACCCGGGGACATCCTCTGACCCCTCCACCGAAATGTTTAAAGAAGCGCCCCAGCGTCACACGTATGGGTAACCGGCCAAAGGGCGTGGGTCCCACCCGAACCCATTCCGAACTCGGAAGTTAAACCACGCTCCGTTTGCGGCGGTAGTGATGTCTTCGGCCTCGCAAAACCGTGAAAGCTGGTGGCCCACCCATTCTAAAAACTTCCAGAGACTCGAATAGGCCCGAAAACTCTCCAAGATGAACCTTTATAAAAAAGGAGGGAGCTTCAAACGCAGTGATTAATATGTACCTTCATGTCGGCCAGCTTCTCCAGAATCAAAGCGATATCGGGATGATCCTCCAGACCCTCTTCAGCTTCAGCTTCATCATCTACCTGTTTTACGCCCAGCGGATCCAGGCCATGACTATGCTTCGGGCCGTCGAGGGAACCCTCCGCAAGGTCAAGGGGATCAGGGACAAGGGGCGCAACACCTCCATCGAGGCGGTGAAAGAGGCCGCCGAGGACGACTATGACCCCACCCCCGAGGTGGAGCGGTTCCTAGAACACTTCTTTATCCCTCCCACGAGCCTGGACCCCGCCGGCATCGTCGGCAAGATGGGGCAGCTCCTCAACGTCAGGGAGAACATATTCGAGGCCGAGGTGAGGGCTATGGCTCCCAAGGCGTCCGACAGTGAGGTCAACAACTTGGAGAACCTCCTAGAGGCTTCCCTCGCCCTCAACGTCTACTACAAGGTGATCCGCCACTTCTATCTTCTCGGCAAGAGGACAATGAACATCTACGTCATCATGCAGATCCACATGATCCTCCCCATGATCGTCAGGGAGATCGAGGCCTACAGCCGCGCCCTCCAGGCATTCAGGGACGGCACCCCCATCGGGGACAGCGTCGGCCCCCTCGTCGCCGCCCGCCTGATGCACGGCCACGAGTGGAGCGACGTCGCGAAGGATATGGTCGTCGCAGAGGTTCCCTACAACGGGCGCACCCTCGTCGTCACCAAGGCCAAGGGCCCCGGGGGCTCCGTGGGGAAGCCCGGGGACGCGATCGAGAACATCCTCAACGGCAGGAAGGGTCGCAAGAAGGTGGACGCCGTCATAATGGTCGACGCCGCCGGGAAGCTCGAGGGGGAGCCCACCGGGGGCATCGCAGAGGGCATCGGAGCCGCCATCGGGGGCATCGGCGTCGAGAAGCACAAGATCGAGGAAGCCGTCAAGAAGCATGATATCCCCATGTACGCCATCGCCATCAAACAGGACATCACCCACGTCGTCGCCCCCATGGTAGAGGAGCTCTACACCGCCTGCGACACCGCCGTCGAGATAGTCAAACGCATGGTCGACCAGAGAACCAAGGAAGGCGACACCATCCTCGTCGCCGGCATCGGCAACACCGTGGGGGTGGCCCAATGATCTCCCGCATGACCGACGCAGGACCCCAGGCCCCCATGATGAGCCTCAGCTGGGTCAACCTCGCAGTCGTCGTCGTCCTCGGCATATTCAGCCTCCTATTCCTCTGGCTCGGATTCCAGTCCTTCGGAGGCGAGAACCCCGACCAAGGAAACCTCTACATCGTCGTGGGCACAGCGGGCTTGGCCGCGATAGGCTACATGTTCTTCAGGACCAAGGCCATATCGAGCCAGAAGCCCCCCGTCGAGAAGGCCGAGGTCGTCACGATCCTAGAGTGCCCCAGCTGCGACCTCAAACGGGTCAGAGACTTCCAGCGAGGCGATTATGTCTATAAAAGCGACGAGTCCTGCACCAGATGCGAGGGCACCATGACCATCACGGGCATCCACCGGAAAGCCGAACCCAAAAAGAAACGCTAAGCCGTCGTCACAGTGCACCCGTCAGACTCCACGATCATCGTGTGCTCCGCCTGAGCCACAGGTGCCCCACTCCTCTCAACGAGCTGGGGATACGAGTGGACACACTTTCCCTCCACCAACTCACCGAAAGCTTCGGCACCTCCCGAGACCCCCCCCACGACCCATCGCGAGGCGAAAGGGAGGGATCTGTGCCGTGCCTGGATCAGCTTCAGCATCTTTTTGGCGGCGTCGCTCTTCACTTTCCGCTTCTTCAGGAATCTGTAGATGTTGCTGGGGGCCCCGTCTATGACTTGGCCTGCGGCGTCTCTGGGCACCGCGAAGGGTTCGATGGCGTAGACTTCGCCTTCTTTGAGTCTGTAGCCGTTGGTGCCTCCGATGTTGGGTATGGATTGGCCGGCGTGGACTATGTAGCGGCTCATCCTGTGGCCCGTGAGGTTGCGGATGGGGGCGAAGCCCCTGGACTTGATGGCGTTCTCGATGGCTGCCCCGATATCGGATGCGGCTACGCCTGCCCTCACCATCTTGATTGCGGCTTCCAAGCCGGCTTCCGCGGCCTCCACCATGGCGGTGTGCCGGGGTTCGAGGCAGATGGTGACTGCGGTGTCGGCGATGTATCCCTCAACGTGGACTCCTATGTCTATTTTTACGAGGGTTCCATCGGTGATAACCGTCGGGTCCCCTAAGGGGGATGTGTAGTGGGCTGCGACCCTGTCGATGTCGACGTTGCAGGGGAATGCGGGGGCTCCTCCGAGTTTTTTGATGTTGTCTTCGACGAAGTTGCAGATATCGATGACGGGTCTGCCCACCTCGACGTAGCCCCGGGTCTTCTCGCGCACCCGGGAGGCGATGTATCCCGCTTTCATCAGGGCTTCCAGGGTCTCCAGTGTGGTGGCCTCCGCACCTAAGTTGTGGTCAGATGAAAAAAGGGTTTTCCCGGACAGGGTTCATTTCACGATGAGGATTGGCCTGGTGCAGGAGTCGACGACCTTGCGGCTCGTGCTCCCCAGTATCCAGCCCGTGTACCCCCCTATTCCTCTGCTCCCCATCACGATGAGGTCGACCCCGTCGTTCTCGGCGTAGTCGGTGATAGTCGCGGAGGGGCGCCCCTCTTTGAGGATCGATTCGACCTCGAGTTCGGGGTGGTCTTCTTTGATCTTGGCTTGGGCCTCGTCTAGGACGTTCTGGTATACGAGTCTCATCTTGTCCTGGTATTGGGCCATGTCCTTGGCGGCGGAGAGGGGTACTCCCCCGAATCCCTCGTCGGGGAATATGGGGATCATCACCCTCTGGATGACGGCGAGCATTGTGAGCTTCGCCTTGAACTTGGTGGCGATCTTGATGGCCTGTTCCAGTGCGTGGTTGGATGGCTCTGAGCCGTCGATGGCCACGAGGATCTTCTTATACATATTTTCTCTATGAGGAGGTTTAGGGGGGTGGCTTATAAAACCCCCCAAACGGGTTTTCTATTCTCTGCCCTTCGTCTGGAGAAGTTTCAGGGGGCCGTATCGCTGGACGATGAGGGCCCACTGTTCCTCGTCGTAGAATCTGCAGAGCCCCTTACCGTATGCCTTGGCAGATTCGAGGACGAAGCGGGATGCCTCCTCGATGTCGGTGACGTGGCTGGCGCCTGTGGCGCAGCCGGGGACGGGGGTCTCGGTGGTGATGGCGACGCCGAAGACGGGGGCGTCCGTGGCGGTGCAGGGCTGCATTATGCTGTTGATGTGGTCGATGCCCGTGCCGTAGGGGGTGATGTCCTGGGTGGTTATGGGGCAGACCCGGGGTAGGCGGCCCGTGGTGATCTCCATGATGTCCAGGAGGTCGTCGCTCACCTTGAGGATCCAGCCCTCCTTTACGGTGGGGGTGATCGCGAAGCCTCGCCACTTGGCGATGCGGTTGCCCTTCGTTGTGTCGATGGAGACGACTGCGTCCATGGTGTCGTCGATCTCCTCCCTGTTCATCACGGCGATGTCCACCGGGGAGCCCATGAATGGCACGGGGTGGTGGGGGGTGATGGGGGAGTTGGGGCAGATGTGGGTGGCTACCACCACGTCCCCCCATAGTTCGTCTCCCTTCGCTTTCATGTCGGCCAGTTTCAGGGCCACCGAGAGAGCCGTGATGGCGCCGTCCGCATCCGAGACGATCCCCGTCATCTCCGGGCGGGCCCCGACGCCCCCCAGCCTCCCGATGACTCCCAGGGTTGGTGCTGAACCGCCTCTCTGCTTTCCATCGGTGCCGGGTATCCGGATCTTGATGAAGTCGGTCTGGCCTTTCTCGCCCTTGATCGTCTTGACAGAGATATCGGTTAGACCTCGCGACCTCAGCAGATTTGCGACTTCCTCGCCCGTGACCGTGGGGCTGTCGAGGAGCTCGTATATCTCCATGACCTGCTTGAGCATTTCTTCTCCCGGGATTTATTCCTCTGGGGTGTTTAAGAAACTGATGAGGCGGTCATGGGGCTTTCACGATGATCGCGAAGCCCTCGTAGTCGTAGCGGCGGATCATTGTGCCCCGCCGATGCTGTTCCCTGTATTCTCCGCCCTTGCCGTCCCTGATGTCCCGTGCGGCATTCAGGACCCTGCCCAGGATCTCCTTGTCCACATGGGTCTCGTTGTGGCCCGGGAGGAGCCGGTCGTAGTGGGGGAAAAGGTTCACCATCTTCTCGTAGCTCGAGATAAAGTCGTTGATGTCGGTGGTGTCGCTGTAGAGGTAGATGGGGGCGTTGTAGAATATGTCCCCGGTCCAGAGGTATCTCGCCGTCCTGTCGAGGATACAGATGGAGTCGGGGCTGTGGCCGGGGACGTGGTATGTCTCGAGGCGCCTCTCACCGAGGTCGACGATGTCTCCGTCCTTGAGCCATCTGGTGACTTTGAATGGGGATATGCTCCACGTCTCGGGGTTGAATGAGGGGGGGAGGGGCTTCCAGACCATTCCCTCGCCCAGGGCGCCTTTCACGCTCTCGTGGTTTCTGCCCCTCTCTGCGTTATCCCTCGCGAAGGGGTGGTCGTAGACTGCGACTCGTTCGAATTGGTGGTTCTGGCCGATGTGGTCGACGTGGGTATGGGTCGTGATGACTGTGAGGGGGAGGTCTGTGAGCTCCTCCGCGAGCCCCTTGATGTCCCCCATGCCGTATCCCGTGTCTATGAGGGCCGCTGCTTCCTCGCCCATGGCGAGGTAGGAGATCACCTCCTGGAACTGGCCCGGCTCGTAGATGGCGTAGACGCCATGGGGTAGTTCGTAGACCTCGAACCAGGGGTGGCCGGTCTCGATCCTCTCGAATCTCTCCCAGGATTTGCGGGGGAGGGTCTCGTACCATTTCTTGGGAACGATGAGGTCTTCGCCTTCGGTGGACATGATACCTGAACTTCTTGGGTTTCCCTTAATATGATTGCTTAGATTCCAGCGGCGTATTTTGTTACCCTCGTTATTTGTGGGGGGGCATTTCATTTCGAAATCGTCTCTCGGATTGATGCATGCGACAGGGGTTTGATCTGGTGACCTCCATCTCTGAATCTCAGGCCCTCGATAATCCTCTCATCGGGACGGTCGATGAGATTCTCGAGCCGGTTCCGGGTGTCGGATCTGGGGATCCATCACCGGCGGGCGGAGCGGGAGACCCCGGTTATCTAGGGCTCCCGGTTCTTGAGGCCGTTGATCACGCCCTCGACCATGTTGTAGACCGCCTTGAGGCTGCGTCCGTCGGGGTCCCTGCCGGCGGGGTATGATGCGACTCCGAATGCGCTCGTAGACGGGTGTTCAAACATCATTTCCAGGGCGTCGGCCATCTCTTTGCTGGTGGGTCCGCCGGGGACTGTGAGGCCGTGGCCTGGGACTTCCTCGGGGTCGAGGGCGTCCATGTCGATGTGGACGTATGTGGTGTCTGTGATGGTGGCGAGGCGGTCCATTTCAAGGTCTATGACGAGGGAGAGGTCCCGGATGTGCTTGGTGGTGATGTGCGGGATCTCTGTGCGGTCCAGGAGCTCCTGTTCCAGGGGGTCGGTGTCCCTGACGGCGGCCATGGTGACGTAGCGTGTGGGGAGGGCCGGGTCGAGGCCGCATTTGCGGCGGAGGCGGGGGAGGCAGAGGCCCGTGGAGACTGCGACGGGCATGCCGCCGAGCATCCCGCTGAGGGTGGTGTCGGGGGTGTTGATGTCCCCGTGGGCGTCGATCCAGATGAGGCCCACCCTGAGGGGGCGCTTGGTGGGGCCGCCGTGCTGGTGGCCTGCGAGCATCCCCATGAGGGCGTTGCAGTTGCTGAGGAGGCCCAGGGTGAATAGGCCGCGGCGGCGCTGGTCAGCGACGATGTCCCGAAGATGGCGGTTGGCGAGACCGAGCCTGTGCCATGCGCCGTACTCTTTCTCCTCTTCCGGGGTGAGGGTTGCGGTCTTGGACTCGACGAGGTCGCAGCCCAGTTTCTCCAGGAGCTGGTGGAGGCCTCCGCTCTCCATGGCCTCGGGTCCCTGGGAGAGGTTGGAGGGGCTCCTGGAGCCGCTCTCGATGATCTTTGCGATACCGATCTTGATCGTCATGGGTTTCATTCGAATCATTTGGTCTGCTGTTAAAAATAGGATCGCCTGTCATTTGGTGTCGTTAGGCGCATGTTTTATGCTGTTTCGGATGCCATTGGAGCGTCTTTCACGTTTCTTCTTGTGTTTGGATGGATGTTCATAGGCGGGCGCGAAAGCCTCCCTTTCTATAATTGTGCCTTAATCCCGTTATCTTTGCATAATATCTGCAACGGACTATAGAATTGAATTTAACCCCCGCCACGAATGTCATCCATGAGCAAGAAATGAGTAAGATCCAATCCGAGAAGAGGAAGACCCATGATTAACCCCATCACCAGCACGATAGCCATCGTCGTCATCGCCATGATTCTATCGGGCTCCATCTTCGTCGTGAAGCAGTGGGAGAAAGCCGCAGTCCTGCGTCTGGGCAAGATCATCGGCACCGTTGAGCCGGGACTCCATTTCAGGGTGCCCATCATCGACACAGTCGCCAAGGTCGACATGAGGACCCAGACCGTGGACCTCAAAGGCCAGTCCGCCATCACAAAGGACAACATCTCCTTGGGCGTCGACGCCGTCGTCTTCATGACCATCGAGGACCCCGAGAAGCTCATCACCCAGATCGTCAACTACAGGGACGCCGTCTCCAAGTACGCCCAGACCGCCATACGGAACATCATCGGCCAGTACAACCTCGACGACCTCCTGGAGAGCAGGGAAGAGATCGCTATCAAGCTCAAGGAGGAGATCGACAAGCTCGCCAAGGACTGGGGCATCGACATCGCCAGGGCCGGCCTCCAGGACATCAGCCTCCCCGAGGACATGAAGCGAGCCTTCGCCGTCCAGGCCGAGGCCGAGAGGGAGAGCAGAGCCATCCTCATCAAGGCAGACGCGGAGCTCAAAGCCTCCTCGAAACTCGCAGCGGCCGCCAAGAACATGCAGGACCCCAACGCCATGCAGCTAAGAATCCTCTCCACCGTGAACGACGTGAGCAAGGACCAGAGCAACACCATCATCCTCGCCCTCCCCTTGGAGACCCTCAAAGCCGCGGGGATCCAGGGCGTAGCAGGCCTTTCAGCCTTAGGCGCAAAGAAAAACACGAACTAGCCAGACCAGGCTAGACCCCCTTTTTTCCGATTTTTAGGTAAGCCCCTCATCGGTCACAATCCCCATCCGGGGAAGACCTTATTTCTCAATCACCCCCCTCCTCTGATCGAGATGTCACCCATCAAAGTCCTGGGAGTCTCCGGCTCCCCCCGGAAAGGGAAGAACACCGGGAGCCTCCTCCAGGCCGCCCTCGACGCAGCCCAGGAGGCCGGAGCCGAGACCGAGCTCCTCAGCCTCGCTGACCTCAGCATCCTCCCCTGCACAGGTTGCAACACCTGCGTCAGGGAGAAACGGTGCAGCCAGGACGGGGACGACGACATGCCTGCGGTGAAGCTGAAGCTGGAGGAGGCCGACGGCATAATCCTCGCGGCCCCCAGCTACTTCGGCGGGGTCCCCGGGGTGATGAAGAACATGATGGACAGGACCCGCTCCCTCAAGATGGACGGCACCAGGCTCAAGGACAGGGTATGCTCCGCCCTCTCCCTATCCGGACTCAGACACGGGGGCGCCGAACAGGTCGCGGAGCACCTCGCCAGATTCGGTCTGATGCACGGCATGGTGGTGGTGGGGGGAGTCGGGGACCCCGTCTCCGAGGGACACTTCGGCATCGCCACCCTCCAGGGGGACGAGGGCTGGCGCCGGGCCACGGGGGACGCCCTCGCCCTCAAGAACGCCCGGGGAGTAGGGAGGCGAGTCGCCGAGGTCGCCGGCGCGCTGAGAGGAACCACAAGAGCAGAATGAGATGGTCAGAACATCGACGATCAAAGGATCGGACAAGGCCGTATCCATAGGCGGTTTCAGAGGCGTCACGGTGAACGATGTGGACGAACTCCTGAGCAGTCTCAGCAGAGCCACCTCCCCCGCCGTCTTCCAGATATTCGACGCCACCCGGATAGCGGGGTGGAGACACCTCTACATGGCCGCGGTGAACGCCGTGGCCGCCTTCGAATCGGGAACAACGATCTCCCGGGGCCTCGGTATCGAGGCGCTCCTCTACACATCGTGCCAGGACCAGATCTCCCGCGCCCTCGACGTAGTCGGGGTCAGCCCAGGCACAGCTAATCTGGCCCTGATCATTCTGAGAGATGGCCCCGGCGAGGCCGAGGCGGCGTTCGAGAAAGCAGCCGATATCTTGGGAGAGGCCGACGATTCGGTCCTAGGGTTGGATGAAACAAAGTTCCGTGAGATCGCAGAAGTTTTCGGGGTCTCGGAGAACGCGCTCGAAGCCGTGGGCGGCGAACGCGACAAAGCCCTCACCAGCCTCTTGGTCGAGAAAGGGGCGCTACTTCCCCTTAGACGCTAGCTGCGCCCGCTCCTTCTGGACGCTGAGTATCCCGTCCCGGGGGACCACCGCGATGCCGGTCCGTTTCCCCACGATCTCTACGAGGACCACCCAGTCGGGGTCCCCCAGGTCCACCTTCCGGTCGATCTTCTCGGCGACGGCGTCTATGACCTCCCTGCTCCGGAGCTTCGTCCTCCTCTTCTCCAGGGTCACCCTGAAGGACTCGTCCCCGGGGATCTTCTCGGCGAGCCTCAGCGCCGTCTCCACGATCTCAGCGAGCTCCGTGGGAACCGTGGCCTCGACGGGGATGATTCTGAGGAGGCTCTTGAAGCTCTCCGGCCTCTCGTGGAGCTCCCCCCGTATCCTGCGGATGGCCTCCAGGGGCCCAAGGCTCGTCTCCGCGGCGACGAGCCCCTTCACCCGGGTTCGGTAGACTCTGGGGGTCTCGTCCCCTACCGCCCTGAGGATCATCCAGAGCTCGCTGCATGCGGCGCTCGTGCTCCAGATGTCCGATGTGGCGAGGAGGTCGGGGGTATTGATCAATGCGCTCATACTGGGGACCCCACCTTTTTTATATCCATGCCCCTCCATGCGTCTGAGGCTCAAATATGAAAGTGGGTGCACGCTGCGGCTACTGCCTCCTCCACAGAGGATACCGGCAGATACTAAGATCCACCGACGACGAGGCCGTGCGCAAGGAGGCCATCGGAGCCCTCCTACGCCTCATGGCCGACATGTACGACGACGAAGCGGTCCCCTCCATCATCGGCGCCGAGCGTGACAGGCTCATCCACAGAATCACCGGGTGCCCCGACCCCTACGCAGAGCTCAAGAAGCAAGCGAACCAGACGGCCCTGGAGATCCTCCCCTCCTTTGAGACTCTCGTGACAGCCCAGCCCGACGCGGAGAGGCTCAGGAAGGCAAGCCTCATCGCCTGCCTGGGGAACATCATCGAGTACGACGTCCCGGGCCACATCGCCGACGTCGACGGCGTCCTCGAAAACATCGAGGATGAAAGGTTAACCATCGACGACCTGGACCCCTTCAAAGAGCTCCTGGGGCCCGGTGTCAACCTGCTCTACCTCACCGACAACGCGGGGGAGATCGCCTTCGACAGGCTCGTGGTCCAGGAGCTCAGGCGCCTAGGCTGCAGGGTCATCGTGGCGGTGAAGGGGGGGCCCAGCCTCAACGACGCCCTGATGGAGGACGCCGAGGCGGTGGGCATGGTCGGGGAGGCGGATCTGGTGATCACCACGGGCACCGACGCCGTGGGGGTCAACCTCTCGGAGGTCTCCCGGGAGTTCCTAGAGGCCTACGGCTCGGCGGACGTGATCCTGGCCAAGGGGATGGCGAACTGGGAGACCCTCACGGAGTACGAGGCCCCCTGCCCCACACTGTTCCTATTCAGGGCCAAGTGCGAGCCCGTGGCGGCCGCAGTGGGCGTCCCGCTCAGGAAGAATGTCGCGAAGCTTGTACCCCGGGGCTGGATCCTCTAGGCGCCCAGGGCTTCTTTTATCTGGGCCCCGGTTATGGGTCCGCTTCTGAGCACCCAGAGTTGCTCCCCGCTCAGGTCGAGGACCGTGGAGGGGAGCGCGCCGGTGGTGGGGCCTCCGTCGAGGACTATATCCACCTCCTCACCGATCTGCCGGACAGCCTCTTCGGCGGTGGTTGGGGGGGCCTCGCCGGCCTTGTTGGCGCTGGTGCTCACGATTACTCCTCCGCACTGCCTCGCGAGGCTCCGGGAGACCTCGTGGTCGGGGACCCGGACCCCCAGAGTCTTGGCTCCGTGGGTGACATACATGCCATACTCCATTATCGCGGGGAGGACCAGCATGAGGGGGCCCGGCCAGAACCTCTCTGCGAGGCGCTCCGCGGCGGGGTTGAACATTACGACCTTCCGGGCCACCGTGAGGCTGCTGCAGGCGAGGGGGAGGGGCTTGTCCGCCCTTCCCTTGATCTCGCAGATCCGCCTCGCGGCGGCGTTGAGTTGGGGGGCGCACCCGAGGCCGTAGACGGTCTCCGTGGGGTAGATGACGACGCCCCCGGTGCGGACGATGTCGGAGGCTTCCTTGATGCTCTCTTCCGTGGCGGGGAGGACCTTCATCGGGTTGACTTCGAGGCGTCCAGGCTTAAATGTGTGGCGCAGACCCCTGGCTCATCTGAGCACAGCCCTGATGCACAGGAAGCTGGGACGCCACTTCACCTCATTGTAGCCCTCGGGATCCGCCCTCCTGTAACCCTCCGTGGGGCGCGACTCTACGAGGCGATCGATGATGAACCCGGCGTCTCCGAGGGCGTCGGTGATGGCCTGGAGGGGGCGCCTGTAGGCGGGGACCAGGACGGGCTCCCCGAAGCCCTTCCACCAGATCTCGGTGAGCTCCACGGCCCAGTAGTCCTTCATCCCCAGCTCCTTGATGAAGTCGAGGGTGGGGTGCTGCACGCTCATCACGAGGGCGCCCTCATCCCTGAGGACCCGCCTAAACTCCCCCAGGACCGGCCCCCAATCCTCAACGTAGTCTATGACCAGGGTGGCTACCACTAGGTCCACGGAGTCGTTCTCAATGAAATGGAGGGGTTCCTGAAGGTCGTGGAGCCTCAGGTCCGCCTCCCCCGCTTTCTTCCGGGCGTGCTCCAGCATTTGGGGGCTCCCGTCGAAGCTCACCACCTCCGCCCCGTGGTCCAGGAGCCACCTCGTGTACCTTCCCGTGCCGCAGCCTGCGTCGAGGGCCCGTTTCCCATTGACGTTTGGTATGAGGGAGAGGGTCGCCGGCATCTCCAGGTAGGCGTTGTGGGGTTTGGTGTCCACCCTCTTGGCGTATTCTTTGGCGAGCTTCTTGTAGGCCTCGTAGGCGACGAACCTCTTTTCTTCAGAGCCCATATTAGCCATTTTGCAGCTCGACCGTGAAATGGTTTACGCCTAGGTGGGTATAGGGGGCGGGAAACCGTTTTACACGGCGGACCATTTCATTGTATGTGTTATATGGTGACGGCTAGAGGCGCAAAGGCGGCCCCGCGGAAGGGTATCAGGGTCCGTGAGGTGGATGAACCCCCTTACGAGATCGATGAAGGACAGCTTCGACGCTACGACCAGAATAATCTAATTTTTCGCCGCGCCGGTCATGACCCGGATTTCGTCGGATACGGGATAGGCTTCGACCGGGAAGGCCTCAAGAGGATCCGAGAGGGGAGGCCGGGGTACACCCGGGTGGATTACGCTCTCTCAGAGGCCTCCTGGACCGTCCACGATGTCTGGGTCGACTCCTTCAGCTGGGATCGCCTCCCCAGGCCCCACGGTCCCAGCCTCATGGGGGACCAGTGGCACAGGAATCGATTCGAGGTCGAGGACCCTTCCGAGATGGCTGAGAGGGTGAAGCGAGCCGCAATGTTCTATGGAGCCGACCTCGTGGGGATCGCGGAGCTCGACGAGAGGTGGCTCTACCGTAACATGAGGTACACCCTGGAGCCAGTCGACCTCCCCGAGGAGATGCGATACGCTGTCGTGATGGCCGTGGAGATGGACGAGACGGGGATCGCGACCTCCCCGGGGTGCCCGGCCTCCGCCGCCACGGGTCTGGGCTACTCCAGGATGGCCTTCGTCGCCTCGACTCTTGCAGAGTTCATCAGGAACCTAGGTTACTCGGCGGTCCCCGCAGGGAACGACGTGGGCCTCAGCGTGCCCTTGGCCATCGACGCGGGGCTGGGGGAGCTGGGGAGGCACGGGATGCTCATCACCCCGGAGTATGGGCCGAGGGTGAGGCTGTGCAAGGTCTACACCGACCTTCCTCTGGGGGTGGACCGCCCCGTGGAGTTCGGCGTCGGAGAGTTCTGCAAGGGGTGCAGGCTCTGCGCCGAGGCCTGCCCCGTAGAGGCCATCTCGAGGGAACGGGACCCTGGGTGGGAGCCATCGTGCGGCAGCAGCAACCCGGGGGCCCTGAAGTGGTACGTCGACGGGGAGAAGTGTTACGCCTACTGGTTGGACAATGGGACCGACTGCAGCAACTGCGTCTCGGTCTGCCCCTTCAACACCGGGCCCCCTGAGGCCTCCCCGGAGGAGTTCTGGGGCGGATAACCCCGTCAGCCTCTAATTATCTGTCAGTAGAGGGCGTTCTTGTCGAGGAGGTTCCGCATCGGCTTCCCCTCGAGGTAGCGGTGGATGTTGTCCACGAAGATCTCGGTGAGCTTCTCGTTCTCGGTGTCCGCGGTGCTGGCTGAGTGGGGGCTGATGATGACGTTGGGCATGTCCCAGAAGGGGCTCTCCGTGGGGAGGGGTTCTTCCCAGAAGACGTCGGAGGCGAGGCCGCCGAGGTGGCCCGTCTGGAGGGCCCGGATGAGGGCGGGCTCGTCGACGATGGGGCCCCGGGCGATGTTGATGAGCACGGATCCCTTCTTCATGGCTGCGAGCTCCTCTTCCCCGATGAGGCCGTGGGTCTCCTCGGTGTGGGGGCAGATGAGGACCACAAAGTCGGCCTGGGTGAGCATGGGGTGGAGGTCGGTCCAGGGGTGGAGCTTCTCGACGTTGAAGGAGGCGGGGTCGACCCCCTTGGTGTGGCGCTTCGTCCCCAGGACCCTCATCCCCAGGCACTGCCCGAGGCGGGCCACCTCCCTCCCCACCCGACCCAGCCCCACCACGGCGAGGGTCTTGGTCCGAAGCTCCGTGGTGCTGGTACGCTGCCAGTGGCTCCTCTCCTTCTCCCGGGCCATATGGGCATAGTCCTTGGCGTGGATCAGCATCGCCATGAGGCAGAACTCGGCGAGGGGGGTGGCGTGCATCCCGCTCGAGGTGGTGAGGATGATGTCGGTCTCTGTGAGCCCGGTGCGCTTCGCCCTCTGACCGATCCCGGCGCTGGGGGACTGGATCCACCTGAGCCTCGGGGCCAACTTATTGATGCGGCTGGCGTAGTGGTCACTGAGGTACCCGAAGACGACCTCGGCCCTGGAGAGGTGGCCCAGCCACCGCTGCTCCTCGTCGGGAGTGCGTTCCACGGGGCCGCCGTGCTGGTCGTTGGGGTATCGGGGCTTGCCGAGGAGCCCGGGTTCGTATGTGATCTCAATCCTCGGGTCCGCCGCCCGGACTTTCTCGACGAGTTCGGGGGCGAGGTGGAATGTGATGAGGACCTTGAGGGTCTCCTTCATGGCTCGAATGCTGGCTCAGGATGCTATTAGGGGTTTCGTGGGGTCGCGCAACATATTTAGAGGGGGCCCGGGGTTGTTCCTTCTTGGTCGGTGAGCCGGTGAGCGGCTGCCGGGCCTATGGCCTGAGGAAACTCCATCCACCGTGCAGGACCGCGACGCTGTGAGGCGTAGGGGGAGACCCCTGGCAACGGACAGAAACGATACCTCCCGTGGCATGCTTTGAGGCCTTGGAGGCTGAGGACGCTGCGGGCTTGGGTGAGACGGCCGACCCAGCGGGGTGAAAGGGCGAATAGGGGTCCGACGACTTCCTGCGGGAGGACCCGGGTAGCCCGTATAGCTGAATGCCGCTTAGAACAGAAGGTGGGTTACGGCCGGCACACCGACCAACCGTTGTGAACGCCTGGCTTAGGATAAGGGTTCCCAGGGGGTTCACCGCTTCATGTGAAGTGGTTGGGCATACTAGGCGTGGATTCACTGATCTGTTGAAGCTGTTGGCTATGGAAGACTGCTTTAGAATGTCGAGCGCGAGCTAGGTATTCAACATTATATCCTAATGTTGTAAGCACGAGGCGCACGAATTGTATTTCTAACTCAGCTTCGTTAAATATTTCAGAAAAATTAGTGTGCGTGCAGCACAATAACTGTGATAAGAGCGAGGTTATGACTCTGTCATCCTTTTTTCACACTCTTCAATGCAGCCTTGGAGGGATTCTTGTAACTTTTTTGCACGAAGTAATGTTAGTCCTATTTCTGAGAAAATAGACGCCTCTTCGTCAGCGCCTACTGCAATGAATCCAATAGTTATTACAGAGGGATCTACATCTGCAAAACTAATTTGATATCCTTCAACAAGTACTGTTTTTTTAGATTCAGGCGTCATATATTTTGTGGTAGTTTTTTCACTCGATCTATCTTCAGACAATATTAACCCCTCACTTTCTCCGAAAATTCAAGTTCAGCATAGATATGTTTTCTTCTAATCTCTTGAATGGATATACAAGTTTTATCACCATGTTGAATTGTTGTCTTAACTGTATTTCGGAATATCATCTCGTGTATAGGCTTTTTTGGACTCCGGAAGGGCTCTATAGACTTAACCCATTCGGGTATTCTCGGGGAGAGCTTGGCCTCCTGTGATAACCCATATCTTGGGCGGTCCTCAAATTCGCCCAATTGTGTTAGTATTTGAATTGTATCCTCCATGTTTCTAATTTTAGTAGTTATTCTTGAGAGAACTTGGCTGATGTAGGACTCAGATTTACTGAGCCTCCTGGATATTTCTCTATTAGTCAATCCTTCTTTTTTCAGACGGAAGACTTCGAGTTGTTTCTTCGTTAGGGACATATAATCCGTATTACGATAATATACTTAACTTAAAAAGATTAAGTATCCAAGGAAGAGGGTCTAAGAACTTATAAAGCATAAGAAATTGATCTGTTTCCTTCTGCTTCTTCATGACCGATTGTCGACATTTGATCAGCAACCCTCTCGATTACTCGTTCTGCCATTTCTTTATTTTCTGCCATCAATACCCACTGATAGTTATGGCTGATTCGAAGTAATACTAACAACATTCGTCTAATAACATCTGAGGGTGGTTTTACGTCTTGACCTGCAAATGAACTCCAGACATGATAAATATATAGAATAACATTTTCACATTTCGATCTATCTTCTAATGTCTCATTAAATTTATGGGCGCTTATCAAGTCGTCAATGATATCAACCAAAACATCACCACTTGGGCATATTTTTAAGCAAAATACCAAATAAAAAAAGAGATGGGATTGATGGAGATGCGGTAATTATATAATAATACGTTTTAAAAAATTCTAATTTTGAATAGGCTACTAAAACGATGCCAATAATTGAAAACCCAAAAATAATTGCAAATAATGATATCAGGGCAAAAAAATATAACTTTAATTCACTAGTAGGCGCATGTTTTCTTGCTTCAGTTAAATATTGATTTAAGATAAAAGTCACGGAGGCTAAAAGGAAAGATGAGATTTTTGTGGTTAATTCTATTATTGTTAATACCCCCGGAGAGAAATATGACATAAGTAGTTCGGTAGATTAGATAATATTTAATCTTATTATTAATATCGCACGCACCTTGCGCATGAAAAATGGGAAAGAGACGGTAGATTTTTCCATTGGGGTAGGGATAAAACCCCACCTGAAACCATTTATGAATTACTGTCCGATTAGTATAGGATTTATAGAACAGAAGGTGGGTTACGGCCGGCACACCGACCAACCCTCGTGAGGAGTAGCATAGGATAAGGATTCCCAGGGTAATCACGCGCGGATATCCAGCGGTGCACGGCGATGCTAGATGTTCATCGCTGCCCCTAGGAAGAGGCCTAGGAAGATTCCGAATCCCACCCTGCCCATCGCCGCACCGATGGCGATCCCCACTACCAATCCCACCATCATCTTCGAGCCCTTGAACCTCCGGGAGGCTCCGTTCCCCCCGTTGTCGTCGAAGAGCCTCCAGTTCAACCAGTCGATGAACCCCATGAGGTGGCGGGGAGCATTCCTCCTAACCTTGTTCATGCCGTAGATGAATGCCAGCGAGAAGCCCCATATGACCGCAGGAAGCCAGTACATCTCGGGCTTCGCCCGGAGCAGATACGTCACAGCACCGGAGCCCGTTAGGAACAGAGCCGAGAGGAAGTAGAACGCCCGGTTCAGGTTTTTCGTGATGAAGCTGCGGCGTTTTCCCCTTGCCGCCGAGACGTAGCCCTCCACCTCGACGGTGAGGTCCTCAGTGGTGAAACGCAGCGTGCCGAGGGCCTTCTCCCCCAGGGCGGTGAGGCGGTACATCCGCTCGTCGTCCCTCTCGATGAACCCCGCCAGCTCCTTCAGGTGATAGTTGAGGCGGCCCGTCGAGAGCCCCGTCTCCCCCAGGATACCGCTGTATGTTGTCCCCCCCGGGGCCGAGGCGAGGATCTTGAGTATCTTCCTCCTATCTCTGTGGCTCAGGGCCTGGAGGATCACCTCCTCAACATCAGGCTCGGGGTCTTCGTTCACGACCATTCTCATCGCTCAAACACACGATTCAGCGATAAATAACCGTTTTTGAACCGCGAATCTTGACAAATACGTTTGTCATAGCTCTCAACCGAAGCCCGATCATAGTGAAGCCTTGATTCCCTAGATTTTATACCCTCGCCCCATTTATCGCGCGCTGAATTCCGCTTAGAACAGAAGGTGGGTTACGGCCAGCACAACGTCCCACTTTTCACAACCTACTCTAAGCCTCGAACTATCTCTTCCGGGGTAACCGACTCTATGTACTCTCCCGCCGCCTTGAACCCCTCGTCATGGGTGACTATCAGATCCACACGCTCCCTCAGGCCGGATGACACGATGATCGAGTCCGGAAGACGAAGGCCGGTCTCGGCCCTGATCCTGCCGGCTGTATCCGCGACTCCCACGTCTACGGGTGCCACCTTGTAGTTCTCGGATGACATTATGTGGAGCAGGAACTCTCGCCTCCCCCTATCATCCCCCATGAGGTGGAATCCCGTGGAAAGCTCGGCGACGGTTATCACCGAGACCACCGCGCTGACCTCCCCGGCGTCCACGAGGTCGAGGAGCTCCTTCGAGGGGCTGAAGCTGGGCTCCTCCCTGTTGATGACGTTGAGGAACACATTGGTGTCTATGATCACCCGCTGCGCCATTCCTCTCGCAGCCTCCTCTGGAACTCCAGACCCCTCTCCCCCCAGGGCCTCCGCCTGCTCAGTATGTCGGAGAGCTTCTCGGAGCCGACCTTTCTCAATACGACCTTGTCGCCCTCGACGAGGAATATCAGCTTGTCTCCCTCGTTGACCCCGAGGGTCTCCCTTATCTCCTTGGGGATGGTCACCTGCCCCTTCGATGTGACCTTGCCGACGCTCACTTCCATATATGTACCCCAAAAGGGTAAGGAAATCCTTACTAATATGCCTTACTTTATCCCTCCACACATCAGATTGGATGCGAAAGCCACGATTATTAACCAGGGTTATGGCCGGCACACCGATCAACCATGGAATAATGATCGCTTACACCGAGAAGCCGGCGCATATGTAGTTTATACCACCTTTCGCAGCCCGATGTGAGGCTTAAAAAACGATGCGGGCGATGACTCATCTGGTCAACATGGGGAGTTCAATCGATTCCCGGAACTTCACCAGGGTCGGATGCGTAGGGGCCGGGGTCATGGGGCACAGCTGGGCGACCCTGTTCGCAGTGAAGGGCTATCAAGTCGCACTTCAAGACATCAGCGAAGACAACTTGGAAAGGGCCATGGGCTGGATTAAGACAGCGCTGGATCTCATGGCCGAGAAAACCGTCATCCAGCTAAGTGAGGTGAAGCCCGCCCTCTCCCGCATCCATCCCACCACCGACCTAGGCGAGGCCGTCGGGGAGGCCGACTTTGTCCTGGAATCCGTCTACGAGGACTACGGAGCCAAGAGGGATATCTTCAGGGATATGGACGCCCACGCCCCCGAGGACGCAATCCTCGCCACCGGCTCGTCATGGCTACTGATCACGGAGATCCAGAAGGCCACCGGGAGACCGGAGAGGTGCGTGGGGGCCCACGGCTTCAATCCCCCCATCTCGTGCCCCTGGTGGAGATAGTCCCCGGGGAAGCGACCTCCCCCGAGACGGTGGAGAGGACCCGCGCCCTCATGGAGGGGCTGGGGAAGACCCCCATCGTGGTCAGGAAGGAGGTGGCGGGCTACCTGGGGAACAGGATTCAGGGCGCCGTGCTTCAGGCCGCCCGGGACATAGTGGAGAGCGGCATCGCCTCCGTCGAGGAGGTGGACCTCGCCGTCTCCACGGGGATAGGCCTCAGGTGGGCCCTCTACGGACCCTTCGCCGTCACCTACTTCAACACGCCCTCCCACCTCATCGACCGCTACGGCCTCTCGGGCCTCGTGGCCGAGGGGTTTCAGGAGCACTCTTTGATGAAGGGGAAGACATTCGACGAGATGGTGCGCTGGAGGGACGGCAAGCTCATCGATATGCTCCGAGTGCTGGAGCGCATCGACTGACCGAGCACGGGGTCTTAAAGAAAAATGGAAGGGGCGCCTACTTGCCCCAGTTTCTGATGACGTCCACGATGAGCCTCACTGCGGGGCCCTTGCTCCCCTTCGGGTTGTAGCCGTCATCGGATTTCTGCTCATCGACCCCCGCGATGTCCATATGCACCCACGGCACATCCATCACGAACTTGCTCAGGAACCTCGCCGCGGTGATAGCCCCACCGGGCCGGCCCCCCGTATTCTTAAAGTCGGCGACGGTGCTCTCCAGCTGCTTGTCGTAGACCTCCCAGAGGGGCATCCTCCACACCCTCTCGCCGCTGGTCTTGGACGCCTCCTCCAGCCTCTCCGCCACGGACTCATCGTTCGCAAAGTACCCTATAGCGTGCTCCCCGAGGGCGACGGATATCGACCCCGTCAACGTGGCGAAGTCGAACATGGCCTGGGGCTTGTAGTTCTTGGCGGCGTAGGTGAGGGCGTCGTTGAGGATCATCCGGCCCTCGGCGTCGGTGCTGATGACCTCGAAGGTCTGGCCGCTGTAGGTGGTGATGACATCCCCGGGGTGGATCGCCTTGCCGCTGGGCATGTTGTCGGTGGCAGGGACGATGCCCACCACGTGGAGGTCGATGCCGAGCTTCGCGATGGCCTCCATCGCGGCGATGACCACGGCGCCCCCGGTCATGTCCCCCTTCATCGCCTCCATCCCTTTCCCGGGCTTGAGGCTGATGCCCCCGGTGTCGAATGTGATCCCCTTCCCGATGAGGGCCACGGTGTCCCCTTTCTTTTCAGCCCCGTATTCCATGATGATGAACTTGGGGGGCTCCTCGGTGCCCTGGGCCACCGCGAGGAAGCTGCCGAGGCCGATCTTTTTCGCCTCCTCCCTGTCGAAGACGGTGGTCTTGACGCCCAGCTCCTCTAGCCGTTTCGCCTCCTCGGCGAGTCTCGTAGGGGTGATATAGTTCCCGGGTCTCCAGGCGAGGGTCCTGCATAGGTTCACGGCCTCCCCGATGACCCTGCCGCTCGAGACTTTCTCCTCCAGCTTCCCAGGGTCCGCTTCGGGGCCAAAGACCACGAGCTCCTCTATGTGCTTGAACTTGTCCAGGTCCTTTGTCTGGTAGTGGATGTTCTGGTGGGTCCCCATTATGAATGCCTCGGCGACGGCCTCGGCTGCCTCGTAGTCGTCGAGGACTCCCCGGGAGATGTGGGGGAGGCTCACGCCGACCTTCCCTACTCCCAGATCCCTCGCCTTCCTCGAGACACCCCCCAGGGTCTTCCGCACCCCCTCGACGGTGAGCTTCTCCGATTCCCCCAGCCCCACCAAGAGCACCCTGTCAGCCGGGACGGCCCCCCGTGTGTAGATGAGGGACGTCTCACCCTTCTTGCCCGTGAAATCGCCGAGGGCGATCACGTCTCCGATCATCTTGCCGAGGGGACCCTGGATGCCCGTGATCAGGCTGTCCTCCTTCGCCTCCTTGGACACGCCAACGAGGACAAGGGGGACCTTGATCACGGTCAATTCAGACTTTTCTGCCATGACTTTCATGGTTAAACACTGATCAATTGGGTTCGGTGCTTATTATTAATTGGAGAGATTGGCGGACACGCTGGCTGATTTAGGCGCCTTTTCCTGTGAATGCAGGTGTATTGGATTCCTGCGTCATTTTACTTCCGTGAGCCAGACGATCTCCCTAGCGCCATGGAACCTGGCGAAAGATTCGAGGTTTCCATGGAGCTTCTCCGTGTAATCCTCGGTGGGCTCGAACCCCTCCTCCACCCAGTAACCCCTCACGATCATGACCCCGTTCTTTCTGTCCATCTTGGGCTCCAGACGCGCCACGAACCTGTCCCCGTAGAGCACGGGGAGGTGGTAATAGCCGTAGACTCTCTCCTCCCGTGGAAGGAAGACCTCCAGCTTCGATTTGAACCCAAAGAGCTCCTCCACCCTCTCCCTGTTCCAGAGGAGGTTGTCGAAATAGATGTGGAGTCTCACGTCGTCGAAACTGAATCCCTCTTCTAGTTCTTGGAGCCGTCCGGAGTCCCCGGGGAGGCAGTAGTAGGGGTTCTTCTCGCCCTCGATGCCGTGCCTCTCCACCTCCCCCTCGGCGACGAGCTCGTCCATGAGGACCTGGAGCTGCTTCGATGTCCAGCCCAGCTTGACGGACCAGTTGAAGAAGTACTTCCTCAGCTCCTGGGGCTTCACGAGGCCCAGGGCTCTCAGGGTCCTCAGGGAGAAGAACCGTACCCGCTCCACGTCGGAGGGCTCCGTGGCGTCCACGCCCGGGGGGATCACGTTCTCGGCGAGGTCGTAGTACTTTTGAAAGTTCTCCCTGTGGTGGACGAGGAGGAGCCCCGCCCTCAGGAGGTACTCCAGGGCGGTCTTCGCGGGTTTCCAGTTCCACCAGCCCCCCTTCTTCTTATCCCCCTCGAAGTCCCTGGAGGCGAGGGGGCCCTCGTCGGCGATCCGCCGGAGTACGGCGTCGAGGAGGGCCGGGTCCGCTTTGCTCCTCCTCACAAACTGGTCCCTCATTTCCCCTCTCCGCACCTCCATGGAGTGGAGGTAGAACCTGTAGTCCTTGAAGGGGATGTAGCAGGCGGCGTGGGCGATGTGCTCGAATAGCCGCCGGTCTTTGTAGGCGAGGTCGTGGAGGTGCTTCTTGTCGTAGGGGCCCAGCCTTGACCAGAGGGTGAGGTGGTGGGCCCTCTCCACGACGTTGATGGTGTCGATCTGGAGGCAGCCCAGGGCGTCCACGGTGTCGTAGATGCGCCCCTTGCTCACATTGTTGGGGAAGTCCGCGACCAGCTGCTTCTCGATCATGAGCCGCCTCGCAGCCTCCCTGGACACCTGCATGACACTGGCTCCAAGATTCCCGCGTTTATAACCCTTTATTCGGGGCCACGAAGTCGTGAGTGCCCCTCCTCAAGGGTCATCTAGCCTTCCGGCGAGGGCCAGCATCCGCATCGCCCTGAAGGTGACCCACTTGCTCTCGTCCCCCTGTACGCCCCACGTCGTGTACATGTTGCTGGGCGTCGCCTCCAGATGCCAGCGGCCCCGCTCGTTCCTTTTGCTCAGGACGTATTCGATGGTATCATCGATCGCCGGGTCGTCTACACCGAGTCTCAGCAGCGTCGTGGCTATCTCGATGGCGTCGTCCTGGTAGGTGAGGGGGGCCTTGAGGGTCCTCAGGTCGTTTCTGCCCGTGATCATGGGCCTCGAAGGGTTGCGGCTGCTCCACATGAGCCTGTGGAGAAGCACGAACTCCACGCCTTTCCTCTTCGCCTCCTGGGCCTCCCCGGTCCAGTAGCTCTCGGGGACGACTGTCATGGCCCTGAGGAGCTTCGTGACCCCCCAGTAGCATGTGTGCCCGCCCCAGCACCTGTCCTGCCTCCCGAAATGGGGCCACTCCTTCTGAGGCTTGTATCCCCCGTCGTCGAACCTCTGATGTTTAGCGAGGAACTCGAAGCTTCTCCTGACCCGGGGGTCTCCCCCGAATCCGATGGCGCAGAGGGCGTGCACCATGTTCCCTATGAAGCAGGGACTCCTCTCCAGCCTGGACCCGGTCTTAAGCTCCACCCTCCACCCGAAGGCACCCAGCTCCTCGCAAAAGCTGTTCTCCAGGATATACTCCCCCAGGGCGCGGATGCGAGGGTCATCCCCCGGGAGGCCGGCCTGGGCGAGGAACACCGCCTGCCACGTGGTGGCCCTGTGCTTGGGGGAGTAGCCTACCCGGGCGCTGTCAATGCCCCGTCTCTTCACGAAGGACTCCTGCAGGAAGCCACCGTCCGGGTTCTGCTTAGCGAGAATCTTGGAGACTGGGGGAAACTCCATCATGCGCTCCCTGCTCTCGACGAGCTCCGCGTCGCCCTGGGGGCGCCGGAGGATGTGCCTCAGCGTGTTGTGCCTGACGTGGGGCGCGTTCTCCTCTAGGAGCCATTGGACGACGTCGCCGAAGCCCTCCATCCCGCATCTCCCAGAAGAAGAGACGCTTTCGCCTCTATATCTCCTGCGCGGGCACCCTATGTTTCATTCATATTTTGGACGATCTCGCCGCTGAGGATCGTCATGTGCACCCTGGTCTTCTTCGCCTGCTCGACGCCCGGTGCACCCGTCCCTTCGATGAGCTTCCCGCATTGTGTCACATCAATAATTGAAAATATGATAACCCTGCGTTTCCAGTGCGTCAATTACTAACTCAAACGAATCCAAAGAAAAGAAGGGCCCTGGACAAGCTTGATCCTGAACCATCGGTAACGAAATGCTGTAGAATCTGCGTATCTTATTACTTTTTACAAAACACGAATAGTTATCAATGACCAAATAAACCCCATAGTGGTGAGAATATGAGCCGTTCATCAGGGTTGGGATTCGGCGGATTCCTCCTAGGCCTAGGAGCCGCCTGGATAATATTGACGACATACGAGATATCGGGCAACCTGTTCTCGTGGCTGATGATACTGGGAGGCGCATCCATAGTCGCCAGTTCCCTTCTCTCACGGAACCGGTCCATGCGCCAGGCGAACCAACTCATCGGCGGCATAATCGGGGGATTCATCGTGGCCCTGGTCTTCTCCTACGCCTTCGGATACGTCGGCTTCCTCCCCGGGATCGGCGGCGTGACCGGCTCGGGGACTCCCGTCACGGAGACCAAGAGCATCACCGGGTTCACATCGGTGAGCGCCGCGATGGGATTCAGGGTCGAGATCACCGAGGCGAGCGTCTACGGCGTAACTATCACCGTGGATGACAACGTGGTAGACAAGCTCCGGGTCACCAAGGAGGGAGACACCCTCTCAATAGCCTTGGACCCGGGGATCTACACATCGATGACCCTGAGGGCGGTGGTCACGATGCCCGACATCGAGAGCCTCGAGCTCTCCGGGGGGTCCCGGGGCTACATCGGCGGATTCGTGGGCCTCGACTCCCTCGACCTCGAGCTCTCCGGGGGAAGCCACGTCGATGTGGAAGGCTCGGCGAGCGACCTGACGGTGGACGCATCCGGGGGAAGCACGCTGGACATGGAGAATTTCCCTGTCCACGACGCGAATATTGTACTCAGCGGGGGGAGCAGCGGGACCATCAGCCTCGACGGCACCCTCGACGCAAACGTGAGCGGGGGCTCCCGCCTCTGGTACATCGGCAGCCCCACCCTGGGGGACATCGATACATCGGGCGGCGCCACTGTCCAAAAGAAGTAGAATCCAGTCTTCTTTGGCTTTCAACTTTCTATAAGTAAAAAAAGCGCTCTATTTCTGACCCGTGGTTGAGAAACAACAAGTAGAGAACGGGGCGGTCAGTCCCGGGACTCCAGGACCTTGGAGAGGTCCACCTTCTGGAACGCCTCGGCGAAGTCGACGAGGTACTCCACGAGGCCCTCCATGATCTTCTTCCCCCTCTCGTAGAGCTCGTCCACCACCTCCTTCCCCAGCGCCGGGGGGCCCTCCACGTCGAGGTCCCAGGCCTGAACGGGGATGGTGATGGTGCCCCCCTTGAACTCGAACTTGTTGAAGGTGACGGGCTCGAGCCCCTCCCCGAAGACGTCCCGCATAGTGTACTTCTCCCCCCACTCCCCCTTGTAGCCGGTGCCCCGGAGGTCCGCGATCTCCTTTCCGCCCAGGAAGAGGGAGACGGCCAGCTCCTGCATGAACGAGCCCTTCTCCGGGTGGAGCTCGGGCAGTATCTCCTTGGCGATGCTCCACCACTCGGGGATGGCCACCACTACCCCGAAGTCCCTCGCCGCCCTCCCCGCCCTGATGAGGGTCTCCCGGTTCCCCCCGTGGCCGTTGAGGACGATGACCCTCCGGACACCGTTCCTGCTGAGGCTCCTGAAGATGTCCACGTAGAACCACTCCAGGGTCTCCGGGGCGATCGCGATGGAGCCAGGGTAGAACTTCTGCTTGTCGTTCTCCCCGAAGGGGATCAGCGGCAGGGTGACGAGGCCGGTCCTCTCCCCCACCTTCTCCGCCAGCCAGGCCACCGAGCTGGAGTCGATGCTTATCGGGGTGGGGCCGTGGCCGTGGAACGTGCCCACGGGGATGATCGCTGTGTCGCTCCTCTCGAAGGCCTCCTCGGCCTCCATCCATGACATATCCCATAACCTGAATTTCATGAGAATACCTTCCACGGGTCCATTGACCTGTAACCCATTTATCTGTTCTCACCGGGGATTCTGCCGAATTCACGGGAGAATCAGATGAGAACAGAGTTCAGCTCTTCATCTTAGCTGTGGGCTCCCTCCCCGATACCATTATAACGGGTCTCCCTCGGTTTAGGTAGACAACGCGAGAACAGACAGCTGGTTGCATGGGTGTACGCCTGGGGATCCGCCGCCGTTTCGGCTTCATGAAGGGGAACATCGCCGTCCTCACAGTGACCCAGGTCCTGGGCAGGTTCTTCAGGAGCATGGTGCTGCCCTACGCCAGCCTCTACGTCCTCGCCCTGGGCGGGGAGTCCTCCCAGATCGGGGTCATCAACTCCCTCCGCCCCCTCGCCGGCCTCGTCATGTTCCCCTTGGCGGGATATTTTACCGACCGGGCGGGGAGGAAGAAGCTCATCGCCCTCGCGGGCTACCTCTCCGCCGCGACCCTGATGATATACGTCTTCGCGCCGAGCTGGGAGTGGATAGCCCTCGCCGCCTTCCTCCAGGGATTCATGGTCTTCATGTTCCCTCCCACCTCCGCGATAATAGCTGACTCTCTGGCCCCCGAGAACCGGGGGATCGGCGTCGCGACCATGAACACCCTCGGCTCTGTCCTGGGGATGTTCAGCCCCTACATCGCGGCCCTCGTCCTCCAGGTCTACGGCACCGCCCCCGGGATGAGGATCCTCTACGCGCTCCTCGCGGGGGCCGGCGCCGTGGGCGCCACCATCAACCTCCGATTCCTCAAAGAATCCCCCATCGAGGGGGACAAGGGTCCCTCCTTGAGCGTCTCCCAGATCTTCAGGGATGTCTACGGGGGGGTTCCCTCGATGCTCAGGCAGCTCCCGGTCTCCGTGAGGGCCCTGGGGATCGTTGTGATCATGGGGTTCATGGCGAACGGTGTCGCTTCCAGCTTCTGGGTGGTCTACGCCGTGGAGGAGATCGGGCTCTCAACGGTGGATTGGGGGCTGATCCTCTTCCTCGAGGTCGCCCTCATGACCCTCATCTACATTCCCGCAGGCGTCCTGGTGGACCGGTACGGGAGGACCCGGTCGCTGATGGCCTCCCTCCTCTTCGCCCTCGTATCCATACCCGCCTTCGTGGTCGCCCGGGGCTTCTACCAGGTGCTGGCGATCCGCCTCGCCGTGGGTGTGTCCACGGTCCTTTTCATCCCCGCCTGCTCCGCCCTCATAGCGGACTGCGTCCCCCGGGACATCAGGGGGAGGGTGATGGCAGCATTCGGGAGGGGCACGGTCCTCGTCGGGGCCGCCGGGGGAGGGACGGGGGGCCCCGGGATGGGGTTCCTGATAACCGTCCCCGTCATGGTCTCCTCCCTCGCCGGGGGGATACTCTACTCCGCGAACCCGCAGTACCCTTGGATCTTCGTCCTCTTCACCATCCTGGTCTCCATAGCCGTCACGGGGCTATACATCCGGGACCCCAAGACCGCCGAGATATGACGCAACAGTTTTAATTCCAGGGGCGGGGTTATCGAAAACCGGGGTCATGGGCTTGGCTGGGAAGATGGATGCGAGGAGGCTTCCCTTCTACTATGGGTGGGTGGTCTTCGCCGTCACTTTCCTCATCTACGCATTCATGTACGGCCTCAGGTACTCCATCGGGGTCTTCTTCACCCCCATCCAGCAGGAGTTCGGATGGTCCACAGCGACCACCGCCTCCGCCGTCACAGTCTTCTTCTGGGTCTACGCCCTCGCTGCCCCCATCGTCGGGAGCCTCGCGGCGAGGATCGGCGTCAGGAAGACCGTGCTCATCGGGGGGTTGCTTCTGGGGGGAGGAGGCGCCCTCGTCTCCCAGGTCCAGGAGCTTTGGCAGCTCTACCTCTACTGGGGGGTCTTGGCGGCGTTCGGGGCCGCCGCCCTCTATGTCATCCCCACGATGGTTCTCTCCCGTTTCTTCCTCAGGAAACGGGGGAGGGCGGTTGGCTGGGCCAGCGTCGGTGTGAGCGTGGGGCAGGCGATACTGGTCCCCCTCGTGGGGGTTGCCATACAGGCATACGGCTGGAGGGCGGCGATCCTGGGCCTGGGCTCCGTCGTGGTCGTGGTGACCTCGGTGGTGGGTTACCTGTTCCTGAGGGAGGACCCTGAGTCGATGGGCCTTCACGTCGACGGGGTGGAGCCCGATGCCCCCTTGGAGGGCTCGGAACCCGTTATTGCGGAGCCCGAGGAGTATCAGGAACCCCGTGTGGCCCTGACATCATCGACGTTCAGGCTCATCGTTCTCTCCTACTTCTTCGCCATCGGGGGCATCATCTCCATCCTCACCTTCGTGGTCCCCCACATGATCCGGATGGGCCTCACCCCCATTCAGGCGAGCGGGGCCTTCGGGGTCATCGGGGCCATGAGCGCCGTCGGGAGCTTCCTCTTCGGCTTCGCCTCGGACAGGCTCGGCCGGAAGACCACCATCCTCGTCACCACCATAGGGATAGCCGTGTCTTTCTTCGTCGCCTCAGTCCTCCCCCCCGACCTCACCCTCCTCTACGCTTGGGCGGTCCTCTACGGCCTCACATACGGGGGCTGTCCCGAGCAGTACGCCGCCCTCATCTCCGACTATTACGGCAACCGCCACGCCACCACTCTGTTCGGCTTCCTCACCTTGGGCGGGGGCATCGGCGGAGGATTGTTCCCCCTGATCGGGGGCTGGCTCGTCGACCTCACCGGGGCCTATTTCTGGACCCTCATCCTGCTGGGCTGCAGCATGTGCGCAGCCGCCCTGATGATACTCGCAGCGCCCCCTCCCGAGTCGTGAACATCAGCTCAGGGATGAGCCAGACCGGGAAAAGGGACTTCGACCTCCAGAGCGAGAAAGGCTACAAGGGGATGAAGGTCTACGCGGCCACCTCCCCCGATCTCGAGGGGGTTACGGGCAAGGTCTTTTCGAAGAAGCGGGAGAAGGAGACCCCTCCCATCACCCACGAAGGGGAGGCCCTCCGACACCTGGGGATCGATAAATATTCCCCATTTAAGCGGATTTTAATCCCCGGATCAAGTCATTGGGCGCACCCGCGCAGACGGCCCGCGTGCTGTGACCGACGCATTTTTAGAATTCACTGACATCTATCATCCCCAGCCATGGAGAGACTATGCGATCTGCTGTTCGAGGTTTCCAACGAGGACAGGCTCCGCCTCCTCCGGGAGCTACAGGAGCGGGAGATGAACGTCACGGCCATAGCGAGGGTCATCGACGTCACAACCCAGGAGGTGAGCCGACACCTCTCCCGCCTCACCGAGGTGGGCCTCACCGAGAAGGACCCCGACGGCCCCTATCGTCTCACCCCTTTCGGGGTGCTCAACCTCTCCCAGATCCAGGGGCTGGAGTTCACGTCGTCGCATAAGGACTATTTCGTGAACCACCTGGTGGACGGACTGCCCCGGAGGTTCCTCCTCCGCTTGGGGGAGCTCAGCGGGAGCGAGTACATCGACGACGTCATGGTCGCTGTCCACAACATCGAGAAGGTCATCAAGGAGGCCGACGAGTACCTCCTCGACCTCAACGTCCCCTACATCGCGAGCGCGTTCCCCCACATCAGGGACGCCTTCGAGAGGGGGGTGAGGGGGAGCTTCCTCCACGGGAAGAGCCTGGGGCTCCCGGAGGAGATGATAGACGAACTGGATGAGTCCTTCGACGAAGAGTTCAGCCTTAAGATAAAGAGATCCGGGCTCTACGAGGAACGGATCCTCGATGTCCCCCTCGTCATTTACATGTCCGAGAAGGAGCTCGCCCTCCTCTCCTTCCCCAAGAGGGACGGCCGGTTCGACTTCTTCGGCTACTCCTCGACGGATGAGGACATACTGAGATGGTGCCGCGACCTCTTCCTCCACTACTGGGAGAAGGGAACACCCAACACCCACGAATGAGCCCCAAACCACCGTGACCGTCCGAGCGTCCCGTGAATCAACGATAATCCCACAACCCCTCAGACCAATCAATAACCGGCGTGGCATGATTCTCGATCACGAGACATGCTGGAACCCCGCGGGCGGAGGCAACCTGGCGAGGCTGCTGGTCCTATAAACTCAGATTAAGTGGATCAATCTTCCGGCCCTGCCCACGTTGAGCTGCTTGATATCCCGGTAGGAGCTGACGTAGCCGTTCTCGATCCGCAGCCTGTCCCCCAACTTCACCTGCTTGATCTGCTCGTTCCAGAGCACCAAGACGATCCTGCCGGAGTCGTCCCCGAACCCCGTGTTGGCCACCGACAGGGTCTGCCACCTCCGGCGCTTCGATCTCACCTGACGGGCAATCCCCTTCTCCAGGATCTCCCCCTCGACGTCCGTGTCCTTCATCCCGTCCTTGAGATCCCCTATCGGGGTCATCTCGTAGGGCTGCGAGGGGTCCACCTTCTTCTCGTACCAGCGCCCCCGCCACTCGGGGCTAGCGAGATCCCACCCGATCTGGACGAACCCCAGTTTCTCGTAGAAGGCGGTGGTCCTAACATTCCATTCGGGGGTCCCCAGTGTCCAGAGCCTCGCCTCCGGGTACGCCTCCATGGCGAGCTCCATGGCCCGGATGCCGATCCCCTGCCTGTGATGGTCCGGGTCCACGAAGATCCTCTCCAGCACCTTGTGCCCCGGGGTCTTGGAGGAGACATAGATTCCCCCCGTGGTCTCGTCGTCGAGGAGTATCCTGTAGCAGTCGAAGTAGTCCATGGTCTTGACCTGGAACTCGGGTTCGTCGTATCCCGGGGGGCCTCCATCGCCGGGGGATCCCACGTCGATGTCTGTGTCGAAAGCCTTCTTGGAGATCTCCGCTAGGACCTCGGCGTCATCAATGGTTGCCTCGACCAGTTTGACTCTGTCTTTCACGGCCATTGAGTCTTCAACGTTGATATGATGGTGACTCATCTATAACGGAATCGGATGCCCTTCGAGGTAGTACCCCTTCTCACTGAATAGGGATGTCATGTTTCCCGAAGCTCCAGGTGAAAGAATCGATGACGTCGTAGAAGCATCGCTCTCGGCTTGCTCGCAACCTCCTTGAGCAGGTACATAAGGGGCGTGAGCCGACCGAAGGGCATGGAACCGGAGGACGGGCTCCATACGAAGGATTCGGGCACCCGTCTCAAATTCCTCCTCGATAAGCTGAGGATAACCCCCTCCAAGTGGCTCCTAAAACCTTAAACGCCCCTGATGCAGGGGTCTCGCCATGGCAGATTCACCCGTCTTCACCGCCTGCGGCCTCGTCTGCGTCGACTGCGAGTACTTCAAGGGCGAGAAGGAGCCCCGGTGCCCGGGCTGCACAGCCATACAGGGGAAACCCTTCTGGGGGGAGTGCCTCACATACGCCTGCGCCGCACAGCACAGCGTCGAGCACTGCGGACTCTGCGCCGAGTTCCCCTGCGACAAGTTCATAGAGATGTACGACCCCGCCCACGGCCCCGCCAGCGCCGTCCTGAGGGCCGGGCTCCTCGCCTACCGGGCGCGCCACGGGGACCGGAAAGCCGTGGGGCTCTCGAGAAAGATCCGGCACTGATGCGTCGCAGCCCATACATCGATGTCTCCTATAGGGTGGGATTGAGCCCCATTAGGGGCCTCCGCATCGGGGGGGACATCAACGGCCAAGGTCGCTGAGAGGCTCTTCCCGCTCTGACGGCTCCACGTGGATGGTGATGGTCGCCTCGGGGAGCTCGTTCCTCAGGTCCTCCTCGAGGTGGTCCACGAAGTCATGGGACTCTTGGACCGTGGCGGATCCATCCATGGAGAGGTGGAGCTCCGAGTAGACCCTCCCCCCGCTCCTCCGGGTCTTTACGTCGTGGTAATCCACGAACTGGCTCTGATGTCTCTCCATGATCTCCCTGATCTTCGCCTCCGCCTCGGGGGCAGACCGGTCCATCAACCCCTGGGAGGCTTTGAAGACGAGTTCCACCCCCATCTTGAAGACCAGGACCGATACAAGCAACGCAAGTATCGGGTCCAGAACGCTCCAGCCCGTGAGGCTGGCGACGTAGAGCCCCGCCGCCACGCCGAAGGAGGAGACCACATCCGAGAGGAGGTGCTTCGCATCCCCCTCCAGCGCCAGGGAGCCCGTCTCCTCGGCGGTCCTTGAGAGATACCACGAAAGCAGGCCGTTGAGAGCCGTCGCAAACAACGATATCCCGAGGGCCAACCCGACCCCCGTGAGGCCCATAGGCTCGCTGAGCCGCCCCAGGGCCTCGTGGACGATGAAGAGACCCGCGGTGACGATGAGGCCCCCCTCGACGAGCATCGAGATGTTCTCCACCTTCTCGTGGCCGTATTGGTGGGACTCGTCGGCGGGCCTCTCGGCGACGATGACCGAGAACAGCATCATCCCCGACGCCACGAGGTTCACGATGGACTCCAGGGCGTCGGATAGGAGGGCCACGGACCCCGAGAGGGCCCAGGCTACGAGCTTCAGCGCGAAGATGAATAGGCCCCCCGCCAGGGCCGTGAGTGCCGCCCTTCTCTTTTTCAACTCTCAGAGTATACCCACACTGCCTCTCTTAGGGGTTTCCACAGAGGTCAGCAGTGTTACTCGAAGACTGCCCTGAACAGCTAGGTCGAGGCAATTCTTCGATTTACACAGCGAAAAAGGAGTTTTTCTTAATTAAAATTATTAGCCTAAACATGATGATGAAATAAAGTCACGTTGATGGGATTATATTTAGTATTGAAGATAACTTATAGTTAAAACAGGAGAAATTCAAATACATTAACCAATATGACATTACATGTAGAGGAGAGTCGTCGTAACGGTTGACGATACAGTGAATGGCTCTGACCGAGATGACTCCAACCGCAGTCTGGACCGCGTCCTGGCTGGAGTCGATTCTCTCCTCCGGAGCAGCGGGGTTCTCGACGCATCCACGGCGAGTGAAGCGAACTATGGAGACCTCTTGGAGGGTATCGGGGCTAAGATCGACGAGGAGTTGAGAAGGAGCCGGGAGGACGCGCTCTTCGTGGAGATCGGAGCCATCTCCTCAGGGCTAGCCCACGACCTCAGGGGCCCCCTCCAGACCATCAGGAACTGCACCTACCTCCTCGTATCGGAGCCCAATCAGGGGGAGCTCCTCGACGAGATCAACGGAGCAGTCAGACACATCTCCCTCATGCTGGACCGCTTCAGGGAGTACTACAGGGGCCACGAGATCAGGAGAACGACCGTCGGAATCGATAAGATCGTTGACGCCGCCCTCCGGGACGTGGTCATCCCATCCGGCGTAGACCTGGTTAAAACGTTGGACCCGGGGCTCGACAGGGTCTACGTTGACCCCAACAAGCTGGTCAACGTTATCCGCAACCTCGTGAACAGTGCGATCAACGTCATGCACGACGGGGGTAGGCTCTCCGTTTCCACAGCCCTTCGAGGCGAGAGATTCACGATCACCGTCTCGGATACGGGGTCGGGGTTCCCCGAGGCGACCCCGGAGACCCTCTTCACGCCCTTCGACTACAGGGCCAGAGATGGGACCGGGCTCAGCCTCCCCATCGCCCGCAGGGTCGTCAAGGCCCACGGGGGGAACATATCCATCGTGACCGACCCGGATAAAGGGACCGCCTGCACCCTCGAGATGCCCTTGGGACCGTGACGCCGGACGGAGCCGGGATGAACGTTTTTATCACGACGATGCGTTCCTTATCTAGATTCAACGGGGGATAATGCATTTGGAGGGAGAGAGCACGGGCCTCGAGAGGAGGCTTTTCATCGTTCTGTTCGTCGCGATCATCGTCATCATCTCGGGCTTCGCCTACCTGTACCTCGATGGGAGCGCCCCCGTGGAGCGTAGCTTCATCGGGGTCATCAGCGTCAACGGGCCCATACTCACAGTCGAGGGGACCCAGGCCATCGTAGGCGCGATCAGCAGGGCCATCGGGAACTCCAGCATCAAAGGCGTCGTGATCAAGATCGACTCCCCCGGGGGATTCGCCCATCTCATCGAGGAGATATACCTCGACGTCCTGGCGCTCAAGGAGAGGAAGCCGGTCACCTCCTCCCTGGTGACCGCGCTCTCGGGGGGATACTACATCGCCGCGGGGACCGACTATATCATCGCCGCCCCCTCCGCTATGGTGGGGAACATCGGGGTGATAGGGACGGCCCCCTCGGGTCTCAGCCCCTCGGAGAGGAGCGTCGAGACGGGGCCCTACAAGATCACAGGCTTCTCCAGACTTATGTTTCCCCTCAACATCAGCAACACCCTCGAGAATTTTGCGGGGGCCGTCGAGGAGGGGAGGGGGGACCGGCTCAAGGTCTCGGGGACGCGGCTGCGGACGGGCGTCATCTACATGGGGAGCGAGGGCATCAGCGCTGGTCTCGTGGATGAGATCGGAGCCCTCCAGAAGGCTTTGGAGCATGTCGCAACTGAGGCCGGGGTCGAGTCCTACGCCATCGTCGACCTCCTCGCCGAGGGGGGGACCGGGAGCGGAGTATCCACCCTCGCCGAGGGCGTCCTTCCCTGGAGGGAGCTCACCATTCCCTATCTCAACGAGCTCTACCCGCCCCCGGCCATGTACTATCTCTACCTCCCCGCCCAGGCTTACCAATTCGGGAACGAGTCAGTGGTCGCGACGGAGACCGTGAGCGACGGCGCCCTGGAGACCAAGAAGGGGAGGGTGGTGGTGGACCTGAGCCACGGGAACCAGATACCCTCCGGGGCCTTCCACCTCCTCTCCGCGGAGCTCTCCATGAGGGAAGTCTACACGGCCTACGAGGGCACATGGGAGAACGTGGAGGACTCCCTCGCATCGGCGGCGTGCCTAATAATAGCCGCCCCCACAGAGTCCTACACAGCAGACGAGTTCCAGGCCATCGACGACTTCGTGAAGCAGGGGCGGCTCCTGCTCTTCTTCTACGACCCCGCCACGGAGTTCAACGACGCCCGGAACCCCCTGAGGGCCATCAACAGCATCGCGAACAGGTACGGCCTCACATTCGGGCAGGGCTACCTCTACAACCTCGAGGAGATGTACGGCCTCTACAGGAACATCTACGTGAGGAGCTTCGACGACTCCAACTTCACCAAGGACATCGAGGCCCTGGTTCTCCTCACCGCCACATATCTCCACTCCACGGACAGCGACGCGGCCTGGACCAGCGGCGACACCTACAGCTCCTCCTCGGAGCAGCAGGGACGGTACGCCCCGATAAGCGTCCTCGCGAAGGGGAACGGGACCACCGCCGCCTTCGGGGACATCACATTCATGATGGAGCCCTACGCCTACCTGGAGGACAACTACCAGATCATAATGAATCTGGTCGCGGAGATCACCGAGATCAGGGTCCCCGTCATCGAAGAGCCGGAGGAGCCCGAGGAGCCCCGAAATGTCACCGAGCCCGACCTCCCCGTGGGGACCGTGAAGATATTCGACGAGGTGATAGACGGCGAGGAGAGCGAGATGATCTGGTCCATCATATCCGAGACCGAGATACACGCCGAGAGACCCGACAGGACCACGATATACACACTGAACGATGAGGGGCTCCTGGTGAGCTGGGTCTCAGACGACGTCGAGCAGGTCTACGACGCCCCCCTCCCGGATCTCCCCTACCCCCTCGAGGAGGACGAGGGCTGGGCCTATAAAGTGGGCTACAACCTCACCTTCGGGAACACCACCTACAGGGGCCAGCTCAAGAGCCATGGCACAGTGGTCGGCTTCGAGTACATCGAGGCAGGGGACGGGACCCAGTACTGGTGCGCCAAGATAGTGATCATGGAGACCGACACCCTCGACAGGATAGACGACATCCTGGTCGTGGAGTCCTCGGAGTTCCTCTGGCTCTCCCAGGAGGCGGGCACCGTGAAGGTGGAGATGGACGTCGACTACTACCTCGGGGACATCCTCGTCCTCGAAGAGACCCGGAGCCTCCTCCTCAGATCCATCGTTCTAGGGCAGCAGCCCTGAGGGGGCTAGCCCTCCTCCAGCTCCAATGCTAGGGCGAGGTAGACCTTGGCCTGGGCCACCAGGGTGTCCACGTAGACGAACTCGTCGGGGCCGTGGGCGTGCTCCCCGTTGGGGCCGAATCCTATGGTCTGTATCCCCGCGTACCTGTAGTGGCGTCCGTCGGTGCCCCCAGCCCACTCCACGAAGAGCTCGGGCTCCCTGTCCAGGGCGGCGGGCACCGCCTTGTAGAACGCCTTCCCCAGCTCGGTCTCGGGGCCGGTGATGCTGGGGGGCGAGTGAACGTATTTGCCCGCCTCGTCCTTCTCTGCGATGAACTCCCAGCTCCAGTCCGGGTCCCCCTCCCCTGCTTTGTCCAGGGTCTCTTTCACCTCCGCCTTGATGGTCTCAGAGGTCTCCCCTGTGATCATCCTGTGGTCGACGCTGAATGTGCACTCAGCGGGGACCTGGTTCATCACTGTGCCTCCCCCCTGGATCTTGTTGACGCTGAGGACGGGGTGGCCGATGTAGGGATCGTACTTATCGATGTGTCTCTCCAGGGCGATGACTCCCCTCGCGGCCCTCGCGACGGCGTTCACCCCGTCTACCCGGGCGTTGCAGGTGTGGGTGGCCCTGCCGTGGAACTTTATGTCGTACCGGAAGATCCCCCTCTCGGCGACCCGGACCTTGAGGTTGCTCTTTTCACCGATCACGACGTAGTCGGGCCTCCGGATGAGCCCCCGTTTCATCTCGTTGATGAGGAGAAGGGTTCCGTGGGTCCCGCCTCTCTCCTCGTCGGGGACCAGCTGGGCCCCCACCGATAGGTCCACGCCCAGCTCGTTCAGTATCTCCATCACGTGGATGATGACCCCGCAGGACGCCTTCATGTCACAGGAGCCCCGGCCGTAGAGCCTGTTCCCCTCCACGACGGGGTCGAAGGGGTCCCGGGTCCAGGCCTCGGGGACGGCGATGGGGACAGTGTCGATGTGCCCGTTGAACGCCAGGAACCTCCCGGCCTCGGGGTTGATGGTGGAGACCACCACGGGGCGGTCCTCCCCGCCCCTCAGCTCCACGGGGAGTTCGGCCCCCTCCAGCAGATCCCTCGCCCTGTGAGCGACCCTCTTCTCCTCCCCGGAGACGCTGGGCATGCCTACGAGCTCCTTCGCGAGCTCCACGATCCTTCCCTCGTCCACTAGGGAGAGGGCTTTCTCAAGCTTGCTCATAATGTTCGGATCAGAGTGGGGGGTTACCGTATATTATGGCGCCGGGTAGAACGCCCCCAAGACCACCTGCTTCCTCGCCCCCGTGGCCCCGGGGACGTTCCCCGGGTTCCCCGCGAGATGCTCGTTGGCGAGGACCGCCATCAGCACAGCCTCCTTGGCGTCCCCGGAGAGGCCCAGATCGTCGCTCAGACCCACGGGGATGGGGTCGAGCCTCGCCTTCAAGGACTCTACCAGAAACAGGTTCCTGGCTCCTCCCCCGGAGAGGTAGACCTCGTCGATGGAGCCGCCCTCGGGGAGCAGCTCCTCGTAGGCCCGGGCGATGGACTCCACCGTGAGGGCCGTGGCCGTGGCGGCCGCGTCCTCCAGCCCGAGCCCCCTCTCCCCGCAGATGCGCAGGAACTCCGTCGCATAGGATTTCCCGAACTCCTCCCTCCCCGTGGTCTTTGGGGGGCTCCTAGCGATGTAGGGGTGGCCCATGAGCTCCTCGAGGAGGTCCTTGTCCGCTTTACCCTTGGCCGCTATCCTGCCGTCCCGGTCGAAGGGCTCCGAGGCGAGCCTCATCGCGACGGCGTCGATGACCATGTTCCCAGGGCCCGTGTCGAAGGCGATGACGTCCCCGAGTTTGGCTCCTGCGGGGAGGTAGGTGAGGTTGGCGATGCCCCCGATGTTCTGGAGCACCCGACCCCTGTCCGGGCTGCGGTGGAGGAGGTAGTCGAGGTACGGTGTCAGGGGTGCCCCCTCTCCGCCGGCGGCTATGTCTGCTTTCCTAAAGTCGGCGACCACGGGAACCATCGTCTTGTCGGCGATGACTGCGGGTTCCCCGATCTGGAGTGTGGAGCGCACCTTGAACCCGTAAGAGTTTCGGAGCCGGGGGAGATGGTGGATCGTTTGGCCGTGGGAGCCGATGGCGTCGACTTCCCCCGGGTCGAGGTCGTATTCGACCATGAGCCTTAGGGCGGCCTCGGCGAAGAACTCCCCCAGCACGAAGTTCATGTGGCTGATGGTGTCCACGGTGGAGGATTCCGGGGTGAACAGCCTGAAGACCTCCTCCCTCAGCTCCGGGGGGTAGTCGTAGGTCTCGAAGCCCAGGATCTCCAGGCTTGTCTTGGTCCCCGTTCCGGTGATGTCCACGGCGACGGCGGAGACCCCGTCAGCGGAGGTGCCGGAGATGAGTCCGATGATCCTGCGGGTGTCTCCCATGTCAGCTCCTCCTGTAGACGATCTCCCCTCCCACCATGGTGAGGGCAGGGGAGAGGTCCCCGTCGAGTATGGTGATGTCGGCGTCCATCCCCGGGGCGAGCCTTCCCTTGGCTTTGGAAACCCCAGCGATCCTGGCGGGGGTGGTGGAGGCCATCTCCACGGCCTCCCGGACGCTCGACCCTGCGAGGCGGACCATGTTCCTCACGGCGTCGCAGAGGGTGATGGTGCTCCCGGCGAGGCGCCCCGAATCGAGGAGGCTCCTCCCCCCGGAGACAGTGATCCTGAGCCCCCCAAAGTCGTACTCACCCTCCGGGAGCCCCGTCGGGGGAATGGAGTCGGAGACGAGGGCGGTTTTCCCTGGCCCCTTGAGCCGGGAGGCTATCCTGAGGGTCGTCGGGTGGAGGTGGAAGCCGTCGGCGACCAGCTCCACGGTGACCCTGTCGTCGGCGAGGGCGGCGCCTGCGGCCCCGGGATTCCGATGGTGGAAAGGCCTCATCCGGTTGAAGAGGTGGGAAGCATGGCTCAGCCCCGCATCGATGGCGTCCACCATCTCGTCGTGGGTGGCATCGGTATGCCCCGCAGCGGGGACCACCCCCTTCGAGGCGAGCCACCTGATCGTGTCGATGCCTCTCTCCATCTCGGGGGCCAATGTAACCACCCTGAGATTCCCCCTTGAGACCTCAATAACCTCGGCGATCTCGTCGATGTCCGGGGGGCGCACGTGGTCTGCGTTCTGGGCGCCGCACATCTCGGGGCTGATGTACGGCCCCTCCATATGGATGCCCAGGGGGATCGCACCGCTCACTCCCCCCCTTATCCCCCCCCCGATGGTCTTCGCAGCCTCCATGATCCGCTCATGGGGGGCCGTGTGGGTGGTGGGGAGATAAGATGTGACTCCGCCCCGGGCGAGGAACTCCGAGAGTCCTCCGACGCCCTCGGGGTCCATGACGCCGTGACCCCCTCCCCCGTGGACGTGGATGTCCACGAGGCCCGGCGCGACGTAGCAGCCCCTGAAGTCTAGGAGGCGCTCGCATCGATCCTCCGCCCATCTCCCCACGTGGCTGATCTTTCCGGCCTCGATCGTCACGATGCCGTCTGCGATCTCCTCATTCGGGGTGATGACGGTTCCTCTTATCCCGAGCACTTCTGTCATCTAGGAGCCTCCGTCCCTGTAGAGCAGGAAATCCTCCCTTCGCTCCATGAAAGATGCGAGGTCGCCCCCCCAGCCCCCGACGATGTCATCCACCGAGACCCCTTCGGTCAACGCATCCCTGACCTTGTCTGTGCCAGCCAAAAGATCGAAGTGGAGGCACTCCGACTCCGTCGCGGTGCGCCACTGGAGTTCCTCTGGCCAGAGGTCGATGCACGTCGCGAGCATGTGGAGCCCCGTCTCGACGGGCTTGAAGGCGTCCCAGTCGATGACGTGGACTTGGACTCCCCCGCAGATCTCCCCCCGGTACTTGTCGAATGTGGGGGTGAAATGGCAGGGCCTGAAGGCGACCCCGTCGAGCCCCAGCATGAACAAGGCCGACGCCCATTTCCTGCCATCGATCCAGGGGGCCCCGATGTACTCGAAGGGCCGGGTGGTCCCCCTCCCCTCGGAGACGTTGACCCCCTCGAAGAAGCAGGTCCCCGGGTAGACCGTTGCGGTCTCGAGGGTGGGGATGTTCGGCGACGGCTGCACCCAGGGCAGCCCCGTCTCGTCGAACCACATCCCCCTGCCCCACCCCTCCATGGGGACGACCCGGAGCTCCGCCCCGATCCCCTGGTTGGCCAGGAGTGCGAGCTCCCCGATGGTGAGGCCGTGGCGTATCGGGACCCTGTGGAGCCCCACGAAGGACTCGAAACCCGGTTCAGGGATGTTTCCCTCCACGGCTATGCCGTTGATTGGATTCGGCCTGTCCAAGACCACGACTCCTTTTCCATGCTCCTCGGCGGCCTCAAGGGCGTGGGTGAGGGTCGAGACATACGTGTAGAACCTCGCCCCCACGTCCTGGATGTCGAAGACCAGGAGTTCCACCCCTTCCAGCATCTCCGCCGTGGGCCTCCTCACATCCCCGTAGAGGCTGTAAACCGGGATGCCCGTCGCCTCGTCCACCCGGGACTCCACGGGGAGGGCGTCCTGGACATCCCCCCTCGCCCCATGCTCGGGCCCAAAGACCGCGGCGAGGTCGATCCCCGGGTGCTCGTGGAATGCGTCGAGGGTCGAGTAGAGCCCAAGGGTCACCCCTGTGGGATTCGTGATGAGCCCAACCTTGGCGTCCCCTATGAAAGATGAAGGGTCCTCGAGGAGGACGTCGACCCCGTTCCTCACCGTCAACCCGCAGCCCCCCTGAAGCCCTTGCCTATGGCCTCCCAGGCAGCCCGGGCGTCCCCTGACTCGAGGATGCTCCCCTCCCCCGCCCTGTAGGGCCAGGCGAAGACCGAGTCGGCCCCCAGCTCGTCGATGACGGTGACTCCCTCGGTGAGCTCCTCCTCTCTCCCTGCGGGGACCCTGAAGGCCTGGAGCCAGAGCTGGGAGCGTTTCCCGTGTCTCCTGGCGAGCTCGACGCTCTTGCCTCCCATCTCCCTGAGGAAGGCGAGCCCTTCTTTCCGGTTCATCCCCTGGTGGAACCAGTAGGGGTCGGTGGCGATGACGTCGATCTCGGGGATCTCGGCTATTTTCTCCCAGTCGGTGATGCCGATGAGGGGGCTCTGGGTGGGTAGGAGGCAGGCGATGACATCCAGGGAGGGGTCCGCGTTCTTCACGGTCTGGGAGAGCTCCCGGAGGAAACCGACGGCCCTAGCCTCCCTGAAATCTATCACCTCCCGGGTGAACTCGGCGGGCATCTCGCCCCCCGTCTCCTCCCAGTAGAGCCCCCGGCAGATGAGGCATCGGCAGGCCCAGTCCTCGTCGTGCCAGTTCGCGTAGTGGGGCTCGTCCCAGAAGAATCCGTCGAGATCCGTCTCCGATGCTATGAGCCTGATGTTCTCGGTGAGGAACTCCCGGAACCCCCCGTGGTTGAGGCACGCAGCGTGGTATGTCTTCCCCGAGGCGGCCACCTGCCTATACTCCGTCTCCCTCATCAGGAAGAGGCTCGGGGGCTCCCCGGCGAGGGTCTTCCCCCATCCCCAGAGATCGACGTAGGCCCTGAGCCCCTTCTCATGGGCCTCCTCGATGAGCCCCGCCACGTTCCTCCTCCAGAACCACCAGTCGAACTCGGAGACCGCGAGGAGGACGGCGTTGCAGCCATGGTCCGCCATCTCCTGGAAATCGAGGGCGGCCCGGTCTCTGAGCATCACACCGTAGTATGAGACCCCGCGCTCGGGGATCATGGCGCCCTCTCCAGGGCTCTGCGGAGGACCCCCCCCGCATCCGCCAACGCTTTCTCCGCCTCTTTCCTCTCAATTCCTAACCTGATCATGACCACCGCCACCTTGAGATCCCACTTCGCCTCTTCCAGCACATCCATGGCCTCCTCAGGCCCCACGCCGGCGATCTCCCCCACGATCCTCGCCGCCCTCCCCCTCAGCTTCACGTTGGAGGCTTGGACCCCGATCATGTAACCGTCGTGGACCTTGCCCAGCCTCGTCATCGCCGCGGTGGTGAGCATGTTGAGCACCATCTTCTGAGCGGTCCCCGCCTTCATCCGAGTCGAGCCCGAGACCACCTCGGGACCCGTATCGACGACGATGGAGAAGTCCGCGAGCCCCCCCATCGCGGAGCCCCTGTTGTTGGTGATGGCCACTATTCGAGCCCCCAGGCTCCTCGCTTTCCTCATCGCCCCGAGGGCGAAAGGGGTCCCCCCCGACGCCGAGATGGCCACGAGGAGGTCTTTCCCGCCGAAATCGTGGTCGACGAGAACGCTCCCCCCGGAAGCCTCGTCATCCTCCGACGCCTCGACGGAGTTGAAGACGCCCCCCGGCCCCCCGGAGACGAAGGCCCTGAAGAGGTCTGGGGAGACCCCGAAGGTGGGAGGGATCTCGGCGGCCTCGAGCACCCCCAGCCTCCCGCTGGTGCCGGCGCCCAGGAAGAACACCCTTCCTCCGGCGCGGACGGTCTCGGCTATGGCCTCGACCCCCTCGGCGATCTCTGGGATCGCCTCGGCGATGGCCTCGGGGATCGTCCTGTCTTCCGCGTTGATTATCTTCAGTATCTCCTCCGGGGTCTTTTCGTCCATCCCCACGGATCTGGGATTCCTCTCCTCTGTTCTCCTCATTCCGATGCCTCCCTCAGGACGTCGAAGGATACCTTCATGGTGTCCAGGAAATCGTCTTCGAGCTCGACGCCCACATCCCGGAGCGCAAGCAGTGCGGCCCCCACCTCGGGGGGGAACCGGGGGCGGGAGATCACGCAGTCGGGAGCGGTCCGCCGGACAGACCTCTCGAGGGACTCCCGGATCAGGGGCCCCAGGTTGAAGACGCCTCCCACGAGGCCCAATGTGAATCCCCCGGTCAGCCCCAGCCTCCCTATCACCGCCGAGGCGGCGACCCCGAGCTCGACCCCAGCGCCCTCTAGAATCCTGAGGGCGATGTTGTCCCCCTCCCCCGCCGCCTCCCCGACGAGGCCTGCGAGGGCGGCGACCTCCTCGCTCCCCATGTTCCCCCTGTAGGTGAGGTCGACAAGTTCGTCGAGGTCCCCGAGGCCTAGCGCGCCCCGGATCTTCTCTGTGAGGAGGGTGGCGGGGCCTCTCCCGTCGTGGTCCCTGAGGGCGGCGAGGAGGGCCCTGTTCCCGATGTCGTAGCCGCTCCCCTCGTCCCCCAGCCTCCAGCCCCAGCCCCCGGCCCTCGCGGTCTCCCCCGCATCGTTCTCGCCGTAGGCTATGGAGCCCGTTCCGGAGATCACCACCACCCCGGGCCCGCACCCCGTGGCCCCCGCGAGGGCTACTTGGGCGTCGCCGATTATCTTGAGGTCTCCGAGGTCGTGGAGCGTCAGTCGGGCTTTGAGGGATTTGAAGGTGGAGGCTCTCGCGGTCCCCGCGAGCCCCATGACCGACGCGGTGAATGAGTTGATGCCGCATCGCCTCGACGCCTCTCCGACGGCGGCCTGGATCGCCTCCGCTGCGCCGTCGAATCCAGCGGTGAGGGGATTAGAGGGCCCCCCGGATCCCCGGGCGAGGAGGTGGCCAGAGAGGGAGGCGATGACGCAGCGGGTCCTCGAGCCTCCGCCGTCGACCCCCAGAACGTGATGCTCTTCCATGGATCGTCCGGTCAGAAGTAGGGTCTCAACTGTTTAAAATCTCGTTGGAGGACTACTCCTCGAGGGTCTCGGGGCCGTTCCCGAGGGCCCAGGGGGAGACGAGGGAGAGCCGGTTCAGGTACCTCCGGTCCAGGAGCCAGTAGTGGCACCAGTCGTCGATGCCCCTGATACCCCGGCCCAGGGCCTGGTTCGCGGCTCTGAAGGCGTCCATGGTGTACCAGCGCTGGCCCAGCCCGTTTCCCCGTTTGTTGTAGTAGTCGATCTGGGCCCGGACCAGGGGGTCTCCGTAGTTGGCGTAGGGGACCCCGACGAGCATGATGCCCCGGGCCTGCTCCCCCGGGAAGTTGGATCCCTCCGAGTTCCGGCCCCGGAAGACTGCGCAGAGCACCGCCCCGCCCGGGGAGACCGCGGCCCGCTTATACCTCGCCACCAGCGCCCGGTTGGAGACCGCGGTCCTTCCCTCCACGAACAGTTGTTTCCCCCCCAGATAGTGGAGGCCCCGGCGGGCCTCGACGATCCCCTCGGAGCCCCATGCGTCGATACTCCTGTCCATCAGTCCCCTCTGGGGGAAGAAGATGAGGGCCCCGCTCTCGACCCGGGTCAGCTCCACGGCGATGCGCCTACCGATGGCGCGGGTCATCTCCGGGGTCCTCTCCCTGTAGGTGGTGGTGACCCGGGGGTCCACGTACATCCTGATGTTGTCCGGGTCCTGGATGGCCGGGTAGGCTTTCTTCTCGGCGCTCTCGAGACCGAGGACCTCGGCGAAGAGGTCAAGGGGTGACATGGTCCCCGACATGATGAGGGTCCCCTCCGCCGCCTCCACGATGGGCTTGACTGCGAGGCTCGGGTCGAGGCACCTGTAGTCGAGGGCGTCGTCCCCCCGGCGGTTCCTGTGGTAGAGGGCGACGTACTTCGACTTGTCGCTCCCCTGTACGAGGCTCAGGAAGACGAGGACCCCGTTGAGGTAGCTCGCCGGGGGGTCCCCCAGCTTCTGCTTGTGGGCCCGGATCTCCTCCACGTGGTCGTAGTAACTCTCGATGATGGAATCCAGGTCCCCCCCGAGCGCGAGCTCCAGATCACTCTGGAGGGCGACAGCCGAGTAGAGGGTGGGCTTGTCCCCCGTCTTCTGTCGGAGGAGTCTCGCGAGGTCTCGGACGTGCTTCGTAGGGGCCTTGACCGCCTTGAGCTCCTCGGCGGCCATGTCCAGTATGAACTCGCTGAGGCTGTCGCTCAGTGTCTCCTGGCCCACCTTGTCGAGGTTGTGTCCCTCGTCCAGGACGAGGGTCTTCCCGGGGATCTCGAGGCCGACGCTCGCCCTCACTTTCTCGTTGAAGACGTAGGGGTAGGGGACCACGACGATCCTGCAGCCCTTGGCTGCCTTCCTCGCCAGGTAGTAGGGGCAGAGGCTCTTTCTCCTCCCGGTGGTGATGAGGACTTTCTTGGTCATGACTGGGGGTATCCCTCTGGGTGGGGCGTCGATCTCGTGGTTCCAGGGGCACTCCCTGGACTCCCTGAGGTTTCTGCAGAGCTCCATGGCGTCCCCCCGGGGGAGGCCGCTGCAGTCCGGGTTGATGCAGAGGTGGCTCCTGCTCGCGAGGTTGACCGCGGTGAACCGTTCCCCCGCCGTCTCGTTGATATTGGAGACCTCATCGAGGACCTGCCGGACCTGTTCGTGGGTCCGGGTCGCGTAGATGATGGGGCGCCCCAGGGGGAGGAGGGCGGCGAGGCTCGACGCGGTCTTCCCGAAGCCGTTGCACGCCTCGGCCATGAGGACGTCCCCTTTGCCCACTATGGTCTCGACGTCCTCCATGAACTCCATCTGCTGGGGGTAGGGAGCGTAGGGGAAGAGGGAGCGCCACCCCGTCCCCTTCTCTTTCTTCTTCTCTCCCTGCCCCCTCCTGAGGAGGGTATCGCAGTCCCTGCAGAACCTGTCCTCCACGTACTCGTCGACCGTGTATTCACGTTTGCAGGCGGGGCATCTGTATACGGTGGGCATGGTCTCTATGAGATGGGCGACCCCAGATTTAAGCGGAATGCAGCAGAGCAGTCCCCGGGATTCACAGTCCCGAAGTCTCCATGGGACAATCTATAGCAGGTGATACCGGTCTCACAAGAAGCGACCTGATCTCCCAGCATCGAACCTGCGGAGACTATTAATCTGAATTTCCCCGCTTTCCTTATCGATTGAAATGAGGAGGGCGAGGAAAGCCCAGTTATCGACCAACAATATGGTCATCCTAGCGGTCGCAGCCGTCGTGATTATCGCGGGAATCTGGTGGTGGACCTCAGCAAACTCTCAGACCCCTGAACCCAGCCCGTCGCCGTATCCCTCGGAGCCTCCCGAGTATGAACTCGTCACCTACACGGGCTTCGGATTCTCCTTCGAGCATCCCGAGGGGCTGGTCTTCGCCGCCAGAAATCTCATGGGAGGTCTCGACCACGCCCGCCCCCCTCAAGGGGACATCCAGAGCTTAGATTCGGAGGATATCCCCCTGATCATGGGGGTGATCTGGCTGCAATCCGAATCAGCCCCCGATCTTGAAGATGTCTTGGACACAGTCTTCGGGTTGGCCCAAGATTCAGGGCTGCCCCTCGAGGAAAGGGGGCCGATCCAGACAGGGACCAAAGACGACGGGGAGATGTTGTATCAACTGTTCGAGGCCTCTAATGAGGGAACCACCCTCCTGGGTGCCATCTCTACTTGGTACGACGAAGAAGCTGGAAGGGTATACCAGCCGTACGTCGTCTCCGTTCCTGAGATATACGGCGAGGAGGACCTCATTTCCATGCTCTTGGAGACCGTGGACTCCTTCGAACACGTGGGGATCGAGGCTGCAACCGAGCTGGAGCCCTACTGGCCCACGGACGGCTGGCGGATTGCTACACCGGAGGCCGCCGGGATCGATCCCACAAAGCTGGACGATATGATCGAAGCCGTCAACTCAAGGGGCATCGGCGCCGACAGCCTCATGGTGATACGCCACGGCTACATCGTATCCGACGCTTACTTTGCGCCCTACAACCCCTGGGAGAATCACATCGTTTACTCGTGCGCCAAGAGCGTCGTCTCCACACTCATCGGGATCGCCATCGACGAGGGATACATCGACGCCGACCTCGACCAGCGCCTCCTTGACCTCTTCCCGGACAGGACGGCGGGGAACCCCAGCGCCTGGAAGAGCGACATAACCCTCAGGGACCTCCTCATGATGTCCGGGGGCTTCGACGCCAGGGACTCCTACCTCTACAACTGGGAATGGCTTGACAGGCTCCACGACACCGATGACGCGATCCAGTACATGCTGGACCTCGAGATGGCCTACGAGCCCGGGAGCCGCTTCGAGTACACCAACGGGGTCAGCCACCTCCTATCGTGCATCATCTCGGACGTTACGGGGATGAGTGCTCTGGAATTCGCCGAGGAGCAGCTCTTCGAGCCCCTGGGCATCACCGGGGCGGCGTGGACCGCGGACTCCCAGGGCCACAACTGGGGATACAGCAGCCTGTACCTCACCCCCCGCGACATGGCGAAGTTCGGTTACCTCTTCCTCAACGGGGGGGAGTGGGACGGGGAGCAGGTGGTCCCCCGGTACTGGGTGGAGGAGGCGACATCGGAGCAGATCTCCGCCGGCACATTGTTGGAGGGCTATGGCTACCAGTGGTGGACGAGCCCCGAAGGCTACTACTCGGCCATCGGCTACAAGGGGCAGTTCATCCATGTGGTGCCCGAGCTCGACCTCATCATTGTGACCACCGGCAGGGTGCCCGAGGCCTTTGACAGGATCCAGGCTCTCCTCGAGGAGTTTGTTATCCCCTCAGTCGTCGACTAGCCGGGTCACATTGATGTGCGACGCCCTGCTTATCCCCTGGCTCTCTTCAGCGTCTACGGATGGTCCTCGATGATGATATAAAGTGTTAGCGTCAGATCTAAGCTTCAAGGTGTAATAATATGTTCAAACTTACCCCAGAGCAGGAGGAGAGGGCGAAGGCCGTCCACGGGAGTTCCGTGGTGGTGGACACCCACAACGACACGATTCTCCACATCATCAAAGCGCCGCCCTTCGTCGGGGACGGCACCAGGGCGCTACCGCCGAGAAGGACCCTAGGCGAGAAGTCCCAGGACGGCCAGATCGACATCCCCCGGATCAAGGAGGGGGGCGTGGACGTCCTCCTCTTCGCGATGTACGTGAGCCCCCTGCACAGGGGCCGCCTCCGGCGGCTCATCCAGATGCTGGACGCCTTCCACGCTGAGCTCGAGGCGAACCCCGACACCATCGCCCTCGCCACCAACTACGACGAGATCATAGCCGCCGTGAAGGCCAAGAAGATCGCCGCGGTCATCACCGTTGAGGGGGGCGAGCCCCTGGAGGGGGACCTCGGGGCCCTCAGGATGGCGTACCGGCTGGGGGTCCGATCCCTCACGTTGACCCACTTCCCCCGGAACGAGCTGGGGGACGGCTCGGGGGCCGATTCGGGGAGCCATCTTTCCATGTTCGGGCGGAAGGTGGTGGAGGAGATGAACGGCCTCGGTATGCTGGTGGACATCAGCCACCTCAACGAGACCGGGTTCTGGGACGTCATGGAGCTCTCCAAGGACCCCGTCCTCGCGACCCACAGCAACTGCAAGGCCCTCTGCGGCCACCACAGGAACCTCACGGACGACCAGATCAAGGCCCTCGCCGAGAAGGGGGGAGTCATGAACCTCAGCTTCTGCGCCGGGTTCATCAAGAACGGCATCGGCTTCGGCAACCCCGAGACCCTCAAGAAGGTCACCATCGAGGACTGGCTCGACCACCTCGACCACGCAGTCGGCCTCGTGGGCACAGAACACGTGGGCCTAGGCTCGGACCTGGACGGGGGATGCGGTTTCCCGGGGCTCGACGACATCACCAAGTTCCCGGACCTCACCCGGGGCATGATCTCCCGGGGCTACGCCGATCACGACATCAAAAAGATCCTTGGATCGAACAATCTGAGGGTCTTCAAGAAGGTGCTGAAGTAAAGGGACTGCTGTAGTGGGGTAAACAGCCCCCTCCCTTTTTCTCCATTTAATGGAGTGCATGAGCGACCATCAACATCATAGATTAAACATAGAAAATTTCTATAAGAAATCTTATATTTCTATATGAAATTCCTAGTAGTGAGTACATTGGAAGCGCAACGCCCCGTCCGTAGGAGGCAGATCAATTTCATCATCAACGGTAACGCATACGAGCATCTCGAGGAGCTGAAATGGAAGAGGAACGCCGCCTCGATCTCCGAGGTGATACGGGACTCCATCAAGATCCTCTACGCCCTCGAGGACATGAAGGAGAAAGACGGCACGCTAATGATCGAGAAAGACGGGAAAAAGTTCAAGTTATTTATTTAGCGCCCCTCCTCCTGCACAGACCTGAAATAGTAGCCCACGACGGCCCCGAGGATTCCCCCCAGGATCACCGAGATGTTCTTCTGGAGATCCAAGACTTCGGCGACCGTAATTGAGCCGTTGTACAGGAAGATGTATGGGATCGCTATGAGGACGAGGAACCCCACGACGAGGGACTGCGCGATCAGCTTCGCCGTGGCCTCGCGCTTCTTCTGGTACTCGACTATCCGGGGCTCCTTCTCGGGTCGGATCTCCTCTCCGGTGAGATCGATGATCTCGGGTTTATCTTCCTCCTCGGCGACAACTGCTCCGGGGCCGACGTCTGGACTCTCCCTCTCAGCCGGTTCCCCTGCGGGCGGGTCCGGGTTCTCTTCTCCCATCCCTGACATCTGTCAGTATCTTTTGACACTATATTAAGTGTTGTCGCTCTCTCTGATCCGTTTGATCGCGCTCGAGCCCCTGGCGAGGATGCTCGTGATGCCCTTGGGTTCGTACATGAGAATCACGACTATGACGATTAGGGGTATGAGGGGCTTGTACTTGGCGATGCCTAGGCCGAAGGGTCCCAGGAGGATTCCCGGGAGCGCCGTCTGGATGAATGCGAGGGCGGCTCCTCCCACCATCGCCCCGTAGATGCTGTCCAGGCCCCCCAGGACGCTCCCCGCCATCACGTCGATCATGAGCTTGTCCGAGTACCCCAGGTTCGTGTACTCCCAGAGGGGGATGGCGGCCCCGGCCAGCCCGGCCAACGCGCCCGTGATGAACCAGGACGCCACGTGGACGCGATTGACGTCGATGCCGAGGGTGGAGGCCAGCTGGGGGTTCTCCGAGGTGGCCTTGATGGCGATGCCAAACTTGGTTCTCGTGAGGAAGAGGTGCAGGGAGGCGACGATGGCTATGCAGGCGAGGGGGGCCATGAGGGCTATGCCGGGGAGGCCCATGAACTCGAAGTCGTAGCTCCTCAGCATGAAGCCGATCGCCCTGAATCCCTGTGTTCTCATCACCCAGTACGAGTAGATGGAGAGGACGCTCCTGATCACGAAGGTGAGGGCGAACATCGCGAACGTTAGGCGGATGGTCCCCGACCCCGCCCTCCTGATGGGGCGCACCACGAGTAGGTAGATCGCGACGCCGATCAGGCCGTTCGCCAGCGCCGCGACGGGCCAGGCCAGGTAGGGGTTGAACCCCCAGAGGCGCACCATCGTGTAGGTGCACATGATGCCTATGGTCGCGAAGGAGGTGTGGGCGAAGTTGGGGAACTTTTCGATCATGTGGGTGAAGGAGAACCCCACGCACAGGAGGATCAGCATGCTGGCGTGCATTATCATGCCGATCGATGTCGCGCTGAGCATCCCTGAACCCTCCACGGGGCTTGTATATAATCGAATAGGCCGCCGATCAGAGTAAAAACATGTCATCCAGAGCGTTTCTCAGCTTCACGCGCGCCGCGGGGGCAGAGTTACGTTTTTCAGTGGCAGATTCCCAATGAATGTATCATGGAACGACTCTGCGACCTCCTCTTCGAGGTCTCCAACGAGGTCCGCCTCACCATACTGCAGCACCTGGAGGAGGGATCCTCCACCATATCCAGGCTCTCCAAGGAGCTGGGCATCTCCAACCAGGAGTGCAGCAGGCACGTCTCCCGCCTCGTGGACGCCGAACTCGCCGAGAGGGACAGCGAGGGCCATTACGGTCTCACAGAGTACGGGAGCCTCTTCATGAAGCAGCTTCAGGGGCAGACGTTCACATCGGCGAACCGGGAGTACTTCAACGGCCACACCCTGGCTCAGGTCCCCTACGAGTTCGTGGCTCGGCTGGGGGAGCTGAGGGGGAGCCTCTACGTGGGGGATGTGATGGCGGTCTTCCAGAACATCCAGGAGATGTGCGACGAGGCTGAGGAGTACATCTGGAGGCTCACCGACAAGCGCCTCAACCTCGTCTACCCCAACCTCCAGGCCGCCGCCGACAGGGGGATCGAGTACAGGCGCATCGAACCCGAGGCCATCGTCGAGGCCCCCCACGTCGAGAAGATGCCCCAGGTGGAACCCTGCAAGGTCCGGGGACTGGATACCGTCGACGTCTTCATGGCGATCTCCGAGAAGGAGGCTGCCGCCCTCGCGTTCCCCGAGGTCACCGGGGGATTCGACTACCTGGGCTTCACCTCCCGGGACGAGAAGACACTGAAATGGTGCACCGAGCTCTTCCAGTACTACTGGGGCAGGGCCAAGCCGAAGATATATTGACCCGCCCAATGCGGCGGTTCAGGGCAGCACGCGGACTCTAGCATTACACAGTTGGCCTGGATTGGGCCGGTGTTATATCATGAGAGAGAGTTGGGAGAAGGACGCAGGCAAGCCCAACGAGTGCCCCTCCGTCGAGGCGAAGCGGGGCAGGGGGGTCATCCTGAGGCTCACCATGGGCGCCGACGTCTACCTGGCGCTCCAGCCTCTCACCTTCTTTTTTGGCTGGAGCCCTGATTCCCTTAAGTCTTGGTTGGGGCGTTCACCAACTAGTTTCGTCTCCCCTACGCTGGGGGATGGAGACGAGAGAATCCGATTTTACCATGCGGTCCTCAGTGATGATGGTCGTTTCTACGGTGTCACCCGCCGTTTGGGCGATTTGAAGGGACAATGCTCGCTCAATCTCCGCGAGGCTTCTAACTGTCGGGTTCTCCAG
>JAOZHO010000024.1 GCA_026014875.1 Candidatus Bathyarchaeota archaeon
GACAAAAGGAGGAAAAAGTTAGATGGCAGATGTAATCGGACTCTGGATCTCGGCTATCCTAACGATAATGATCACCACCCTGGCGTGGAAGGACACCCCCGTCTCCAAGACGGCGGAGCACATCTACCTAGGCGTGATTACAGCCAACAGCATCGTGATGGCATGGGGTAACATCGACAGCGTCGGCATACAAAAGATCATGTCAGGTCAGTTCTTGTACATAATACCGGTGATACTCGGCATCATGGCCTACGCACGGTACTCCAAAGAGAACTTCTGGATCTACAGGTACCCCATTGCACTCGTCGTCGGGATCGGCGTCGGGACGGCAATGAGTGGCCTCGTCGGGGGAAGCGTCCTCGACCAGATCAAAGCCTCCTTCTGGAATCTCAACGTGCCGGGGGACATCGGTGCCAGCTTGAACAACCTCATCATGGTAGTGACCCTGGTGAGCGCAATGATGTACTTCATCTTCACGATAAAAGCTACGAGAAGCCCGATAGCCATAAAGCTAAGCACCTTCGGGCGCTACGCTATGATGGCAGCATTCGGATACTCCTTCGCCAACACCATCGCCACAAGGATCAACCAGTACGCAGGCAGGATAGCATTCCTAATGCTGGAGTGGCTCCAGCTAGGATAGGTCTAGCAAAAATCCAACCCTTTTTATTTTATTTTTTTTAAAAATTAGAGTGTGCCATCCATATATAGGGCGACTTAAAAAACTCGAGAAGAGGAGATTACTCCTCGATGATCTCGACGTTCGCTCTAGGTATCGTGACCTCTGTCCCATCGTCGAGTCTAACCACCAGGACCCGAACCTTTGATCCGGACTCGACCCTCATGAGCTCCACCGGAAGGCTCGCCACCTTCCCTATAGCTCCGAAGTTGGGCTCCCTAATGATCCTCACTGGAGTGCCCGAAGTCATGCCCGCCGAGAGGCCTTCCTTCTCGAGTTCCTCCTTCTCATCGTGAGGGATGATGATCTCAGGCCGGAGTACCCCCGCCCTGATCTGCGTGGCGCCGTTGATTGCGGCCACGTATCCCTCGAAGCTCTTCAAGAGGTCGAAGGTTCGAGTGGACATGTTCATTTTACCAAAACCCTCAGTGATGATCAGAGTGGTGCCTATCTCCTCGTGGCCGGTAATGGCGACGCCTATGGCTTCCCCCATGATTTCAGTCACATCCGTATAGTTCATGCCACCCGCCACCAATCCTGCTACGCCTATCTTCGCAGCTCTTTTGAACGCCTCGAGTGTGATGAGGCTACCCCCAATGAGAATATGTCCCTTGTCTTCCTCGGATATCCGTTCGGCGGTAAGTTCATCCTCGGGAGAATCCACAACGATCCTGACCTCCCCATGAGCCTCCCCCCCAAGTCCGAGGATCCCCTGTATGAACGCGGCCTGGGTCGCGACCACTACGCCCTCTCGGGGCATAATCCCGACGACTTTGCCTGGGATATACGCGTTCACCTCCACCGGGACTGGTTCCGGGCGTATTATGACTTGGCCTGTGAGTTTAGAGATCGACTCGATCTCTCCATCCATTGGGGATGTGACCTCCCTATTGATGAGACCGAACCACGCCTTGTAATTACCGAAGACCTCTCCTTTCTGGAGCTTGTCACCCTCTTTCTTGTAAAGGAAGTCGTGGATCTCATTCTGATCGATTCCTAGAATGGCTGAAACTTTGACCAGTCGGGGATCCCCGGGGACCTCGGTCTTGGCGACGATTGTATCATAGGAGACGCTGGCTCCCTCTTCCACGAGGATGTCGCCCAATAGGGGTAGACGCCTCTCCTTGCTCACGGTCATCAACCTCTTCACCTTGAGGCCGGGTGTATAAGCGAATGCTTCAGTATTTTTTTCCGAGTCATTGTTTTCTGTCATCATATCATCCTCCTCAGTACAGCTTGCCGATCATCTCTGCGGGATACATCTCAAGAACAGCGAACCACTCCCTCAACAGCGTCCTCCGGGCCTCAGCCTCATCGGGCAGCTGGATTGGTCTGCCCCGTCCGTCGAGGATGACTCCGCCGATTCCGCCAATAACCTTCGCCTCGAGACTCTTCCCAGGCTCAGCGCCCACATCCAATCCATGGGCAGGCTCCACCAAAGCGTCAACTTCGACGCCCTCCGGGAGCTTGATGCGTTTAATCTCTCCTCCTCGCACCGTTTCCTGGAATTCGGATCCATCCGGGGCAGTCCAACTCACCTTCATGACCTCGCTGCCCTGGGAAATCATTCCCTTCGGGGCGATGTTGGTACCTAGCCTGACAAGGCAGTCCTTATCGAATATGTTCCAGGCGGCATCCCTGTAGACGGTGGATAGCACCCCTAGGTGAGGCATCATGAAGACGCTGTCCTGGAACATCCATGTCACCCCCTCAGGCTGCCAAGCATCCGTGAGGATCATCATGCTCTGGATCCTGTCGGGAGCGTGGCTCAGAAGACCGCCGGTTCCAGCGATGACCTCAAGGGTTAGCATATCGATGTAGGTCTCAGCGAGTTCCTGGTCGAAGAAAGTACCCCGATCCATCCCTTCGCCTAGCTTCATGCCCTTGAGCCTCGTGGCGATACTCTTATGATGTCCCAAGCCCAGCCGGAGAGCCTCCCTAGCAACAGAGTGCTCGATAATGAGCTCCTCGAGGGTCTGGGGGATGGTTGTGGGGCGGATCATCTTGTTTGAGAGGCGCCGCCCGATATCCTCCTCATCCCTGCTGAAGGGAAGCCAGCGCATGATGTCCCCGAGACCCGCCTCCTTCATCACGTTGCTCACGCTGTAACTCATCCCCAAGTTCGCGCTTACACTCCTGACGAAGCGAGAATCAACGACCGAATACACATTGGTGGTAGCCCCTCCGAGCCCGACGCCAATGGTATTCTTTTTGAACGTATCAGCGATAAGCTGAATTGACATCCCCTCCCCCGCCGGGGTAGGCATGATATCTACGTCCGTCCACTTCATGAGGCGTGGATAACCCGGGGCGTGGCTCATGACGTGCTCCATGAAGAGCTCGTGGACGGCCATGCGAGCCGGCTCAGTGTTCTCTACCTCGAGGACTGGGCGAAGGTTGTCGACTATCTCGAGAGCAAAATTCTCCCCGAGGAGTCTCTGAGCCTGCGGCCGCACGTCCTTGTTCCCAGCATAAACAAGGGGAAGATTGTATGAGACCCCGAGCCGGGGCTTCGGATCGGCGGCCTTTATGAGCTCGATGAGCTGGATGACGTGGGTCGTATCGCCGCCGTCGGTGCCCCCGGCAACCAGAATCATATCCGGTCGAAGGCTCCTGATTCTCCTGATTTTCTGGTAGGGGGCCCTACCGTCGTCCTCAGCGAAAACATCCATGACTATAGAGCCCGCCCCGAGGGCGGCCCTGTTGGCGCTCTCCGCTGTGATCGCCTTGATGAACCCTCCCACCATCATCTGGAGGCCTCCCCCCGCGCTGCTGGTGGTGCAGTAAAGGTCGACGCCGGATCCATGTTCATAGGGAACCGTGATCCCGCTGCCGTCCGGGGCGAGGATCTTGTGGCCGGTGAGCTCCTCGATCTCCCTGACTGCGTTCTGTACCCCCATGGTGACGTCCTCGTAGGGTGCCTCCACGGTTGTAGGGGCCTCGCCGGCAACGACGAACCTCCACTCTCCCGACTTGTTGGAGAAGAACCGCGCCTTGGTCGTCGTGCTCCCTACGTCTGTGACTAGAATGTATTCCATGTCTTCAGGGGCTTTCTTGAGTTTCGCCATCCTTTCCTTTCCCTCATTTATTCTAGATGTTCAATAACTCTACAAGACGGTGAATTTAGCTTTTAGGATAGTTTGAGGATCCTTCGTATTCTCTAAATACAGGAAATTGAAAGCGTTCAAGCTCAATTGATTCGTAGAAAATTAATTATTACTTAAAGGCTAAAGATAGATTGATTGAACATGTGGAATTACCTAATCAAAAATGGATACGTTGTGGATGGAACCGGGGCACCATGGTTCAAAGCGGACGTCGCCATCGAAGGAGAAAAGATTGTCGAGATCAACAGGAGGCTCCCCGCCTCGAAGGCGGACACGGTCATCGACGCCAAGGGGCTCGTCGTTTCTCCAGGCTTCATCGACATGCACAGCCACGCAGAGATCCCGTTCATCGCCTACCCTACGGGAGACTCTATGATCCACCAGGGGGTCACCACCCAGTTCGCCTGCCAATGCGGGACCAGCGGAAGTGGCCCCCTCAAGGGCGCAGCCCTCGAAGCCGTAAAAAGAAGAACCAAGCAAGCTCACGACATCGAGGTCGACTGGACGACCCTAGCAGAATACATGGCGAGGTTCGAACGCCAGGGCTGCAGTATCAACGGAGCATTCCAGGCGGGCCACGGAACTGTCCGCCTCTGCGTATTGGGATGGGAGAATAGAGCCCCCACCAAAGACGAGCTGGACGAGATGAAGGCTCTAGTCGCCCAGACCATGGAGATGGGAGCCTTCGGCCTCTCCACCGGACCAATGTACACCCCGGGGAACTACGCGGAAACCGATGAACTCATCGAGCTCGCGAAAGTCGCCGCAATGTACGGGGGAGTCCACACGAGTCACGACCGGCGCAGGGGCTGGGAGAGCGACCCCCGAGGCGGAAGGGACTTTATCACCACCACCATCGACAGCGAGATCTGGTCCATCATGGAGGTCATCAAGATCGGTGAAGAAGCGGGTCTCCCAACCACCTGGACCCACGCCAAGGCGTGCGGAGAGGTGAACTGGGAGAAATCCTTGGACAAATGGTTCAAGATCATCGAAATGGCGAGGCGCCGGGGCGTAGACGTCGCCATAGACGTCTATCCTTGGACCTTCAGGGGCGGCATAGTCCGTGGATTCCCCACCTGGGCCGAGGAGGGAGGACCCGAGAAGAAACGGGAGCGCCTCAAAGACCCTAAGATGTACAAGAAGATCAGGGCATACGTGAAAGAGATGATGGAAACCACCCTCGCCGAGCACACCTGGGACAGGGCTCTGATACTGACTGCCACCGAGGAAGACCAGGACCTGGTGGGAAAGTTCATGACCGAGGCAGCCGAGATGAGGGGGATGGAGCCCGTCGACCTCTACCTTGACAGGATAAGGGAGGACAAGGAGCTCGGAGGCATCGGTCAGGCGATGCACGAAGAGGATGTCAAGGCGCTCCTCAAGCACCCCCTCAGCATGGTGGGCACCGACGGCTCCCCCCTCCCCGCGAACTACCACAGGCTAGTGCACCCCCGGAACTACGGGACATTCCCGAAGATACTGAGAAAGTACGTCCGGCAGGAGAGGGTGCTGACCCTGGAGGACGCGATCAGGAAAATGACATCGGCCGGCGCGACGAAGCTAGGGCTCATGGACAGAGGAGTCCTGCGGCCGAATTTCTGGGCCGACGTCACCGTCTTCGACCCCCTCAACGTGAGGGAGCTTGCAACATACCAGGACCCCATCCAGCTCCCCGAGGGCATCGAGTACGTCTTCGTAAACGGCACACTGACCATCGAGCACGACAAGCACACCGGGGCCCTAGCGGGGAAGCCTCTGAGGCATAAAATCGCCGAGGACTAGACCTCCTCGACCCCTTTTTTCTCACTTTCAGGTTCAGCATCATTATTATTTATCCGAATCTTAGGATTCCATGGGATTAACTCCAAGCTTCGCCGAGGAGGCTTCGCTAGGACTATGAGAAAGAATGAGCCCTACCACTTCGTCAGGTTCCTCTGGGCGGCCACAGTTGATTTGAAGGCCATGGAGGAGGAACTCGCCGAGTACGTCATCGGCTGGAGGGTTCCCCCCGAGACCGAGTCCAAGATGCACTTTCACATTTACAACCTGAGGGAGCTCAAGCTCAAGGCGGACACGCTGAACGCCTTCATATCCCTCACCAGGGCAATCCTCTTCCAGAAGGAGCGCGCCCCCTTCACCCCCAGGGACATGGAGTTGAGGAGGAGGATTCTCGAAATCTACCCTCGGAACAGGCCGACGCCCTTCCCCTTCCTCGTCAACGACGAGCCCAAGTTCGAGGTCAAGGAAGGGATGCCGGCTTAACCGGATCGGGGTCAGACCTGTCCCTTCATCCGCCTCTCGGGCGAGGAGGGGTTCCACAAGTCACCTTATGGAGTCAGGATGCCACTTGAGCTGCACCCTGAGGGTGTCGGCCATGCCGCTCTCCTCCAGACGCTTCACGATCTCCTCCACCGGAGTCCTCTCCGCGATGACGCCGGGCTCGTTGGCCAGATGGATCAGCGAGTGGGCGAGGACCATCGCGGCGTCCTTCAGGTTCTTGGGGACCACCTTGTCGATGGTATCCGCTGAGGTGTGAGTCCATCCCCGACCGACCCTAGCGACCTCTGCAGGGCTCCGGTATCCCGAGAGGAAGACCGCGGGTATCCCCTGCATGTAGAAGGGCCAGTGATCCGAAGAGGCGGCCATGGCCCTGCCCACCGTCATGTTGTAGTTCATCCTGCCTGCGAGGTCCTGGAGATAACCTGCGAGGGAATCGGGGCCATAGACCTTGTAGACTTGGTCCGCGACCCGCCCGGCGCCGTCGCAGTTGATCATGAGGTCGATGTGCTTGAGGTCGTCGCTGTGCTTGGCTGCGTAGCAGGTGGAGCCGGTGACCCCGATCTCCTCTGCGGAGAAACAGACGAAACGGATTGTGCGCCTGAACTTCCCTTTATGCTTCGCCAAGGCTCTTGCCGCTTCCATGATGACCACAGCCCCCGAGCCGTCGTCAAGGGCGCCCACAGCGATGTCGTGACCCTCGTAATGGGCACCGACCAGGATGACCTGATCCTTGAGGTCGGTGCCGGGGATCTCTCCTACGACGTTCCAGGACTCCGTGTCGGGAGTGATGACGTCGGTGGTGGTGATCCTCACCTTGGCCGTGTCTTTCTCGAGCATCCGAATCAGGTAGCTGCCAGTCTCCCAGCTGACCCCGATTCCGGGAATCTCTCCGGCCATCCTGTACGCGGGTCGGAGGGAGCCCGTGGGCATGAGCTGCCCGGGGTTGTGGTTCACGAATATGAAGCCGATGGCTCCGTATTTTACGGAATATCCGTACTTTGTGCGCCGGTGAACCATGGCACCCGACGGCCTCGGCTGGCTTGTGCAGAGGACTATCTTGCCCTCTATCTCTTTCTTCTTGGCCTCGAATAGCTCGGGGAACCCGGGTCCTAGGTAGATTATGGCCCCTTCGATGCCCTCCGTGGGGGTTGGGGGGCAGAGAGCGAGGGACTGGGTGTAGAGGTCCATCTTCCTGGGTTGGAGTAGCTCCAGCTTTGCCTCGCCCCGCCGCCATCCCACGTATAGAAAGTCGTCGAGGGAGACGTTGTCGAGCCCATACTCTCTGAGCTTGGATGCGATATACTCGGCTGAGGGCTTTTCTCCTTCGGTGCCTGCGAATCGGCTTCCGAACTCGTCGCATAGATGGAGTAGAGTTTCATATGCCTCGTTGGATGACCAGATCTCCCCGAGGACGTCCTTTTCGATTTTACTCGTCATGAAACCGCCGATTACTAGGGAGCCACGGCGTTTATAGCAGTTGCAGGTGAAACCTCGATTTTCGCCGTAAATCTATTTATACCGAGTATGGCCTCGCGATGGCATATGAAGTTCGAGTACACCCTGGGGCTCGTATTCTTCGGTCTCACTCTGTCTGCCTACTTGATTCTTTTCGGGTTGGGTCGGAAGTGGAGGAGGGAGTTCGAAGCCCGGGGGGTCACTTACTGGCAGGCCCCTAAGGAGGAGAGGATGCGGGAGCTCATATCCGAGGTCTGGCGCCCTAAACTTATCGCCCTCTTCTACGGCCTCGCTTACTTCGCTAATGGATACATGAAGATCACGTTCTCTATGTGGGCTCCTCTGTATCTGATGCAGGTCAGGGGTATGAATACTTTTGACACCGCCCTGTTTCTGGGGCTCGTCTATGTTTCGTGGCAGTGGAAAATGTTCATTGGAATGATCTCGGACGGTTTCCCCGTTCGATTCAGGGGAAATACCTACAGGAGGCATCCCCTGTTCGTGGCGACGGGTGTACTGAGTATTATTGCCATCCTGGGATTCGTTGTCACCGATCTTAATGCCGTCCCTGTATGGACGGTCTTTTTCCCCCTGTGCCTAGCTATGACCACTGCGGGAGCTCTCTTCGATATCGCTGCGGACTCTTATGCGGTGGATGTGACTCCGCCTGAATGGCACGCCAGGGTTCTCGGTGGGGTTAATACCTTCGGGATGGCGGTGGGGGGCATCGCTGCGAGCCTTCTGAGCCCTGTGATTATTTCGTGGGCTGGTTATCGGGGTGTGTTTATCACGGGGGGGCTCGTGGGGCTCTTAGCTTTCCTGTTCTTGATCTTGAAGGAGCCGAAGCTGGAGGCTGAGAGGGTGTTCAGCAGGGAGGCCATTGCGTTCACGTTCACCGAGAAGTCTGTGCTCATTGCTGCCCTCCTCATGGTCGGCTCTGCAATAGGGACGCGGAGGATCAGTAATCCCACTGGGGGGATGTTCAGCCTGGTGATGAATGAGATCGTGGGCGGTTTTACACCTGAGAGGGCGGGGCGGATCTCGGTCTTGGTTCTCCTTTCCGGGATCCCTGCCTCCGTTATTGGGGGGATAGCTGCGGATCGGTGGGGGCATAAGCGGATCTATTTCATTGCGGGGTTGGGGGTGATGGTGACGGGCTACCTGTGGATGACCCTGAAGCCGGGGATGGTGACCTGGTTCATCGTCCTTGCGGTGATCTCGAATTTCGTGGAGAGAATAAACTCCGGAGGCCGCATGGCGCTCATGGCGGACTCGACCCCCCTGGCGTTGTCGGCGACGGTGTTCCAGATGTACATGAGCTTCTCCTGGATAGGAAATATCCCAGCGAGCATCATCATAGGCTACCTGCTTCCCCGGGATATGCCTCTGCTTTTCGCGGTTCTATCCAGCTTCACGTTGCTGCCTCTGTTCCTTGTCAGGTACTTGAAGCCTTTCGAGGCGGCGAAAGCGACTACAGTGTAAAAAAGAAGGGGGGATCTACCTCTTCCTCAGGACTTTTCCGGCGAGAGCCCCTGTATGTTCTTCCTCGTCTATGGTTAGGACTCCGTTCACGACGACGTAGGGTATCCCTTCAGGGTATAAGATGCTCTTCTCTGGCGGGGTGTATTCTGCCTTGTCGATGACGGTCTCTGGGTCGAATACGGTGACATCGGCCCACATCCCTTCGGCGATGAGGCCCCTGTCCAGTAGGCCGAGGCGTTGGGTTCCCAGGCTGGTCATTTTCTTGATGGCTTCCTCGAGGGTGAGAACGCCCCATTCGCGGACGTATCTTCCGAGGACTCGGGGGTATGCACCGTAGAATCGGGGGTGGACGGCGGGGTTCCTCTTCACGAGGGGTCCATAGGGGGCGTGGATGCGGCCGTCGCTGCTGGTCATGACCCATGGCTTCTTCATCATCTTGTTGACGTTCTCGTCGGACATGTTGAAGCTGATGAAGCTGAAGCGGCCCTCGACCTCCCCGGCGACGCTCTTCTCGACGTGGTCGGTGTAGATGTCGACGAGGGTGTCCACGGGGTCGTCTCTGCCCAGCATCTCTGTGATCTCGGCGATGGTCTTCCCGATGTACTCCCGTTTCAGGGGATAGTTGCGTATGAGTGCAGCCTGGGGGCCTCCCCGGACCTCCATCACCCGTTCCAGCTCGTCCCGGATCCGCTTTCGGGTCTCCGGGTCTTTGAGCCTCGCCAGGAGCCCCTCGTCGCCCCCCTCCCGGGCCCATGCGGGGCTCCACGAGAATGGGCTGGAGCCGCTGGCGGGGTAGGGGTACTGGTCGGCTGTGATGTCGACTCCTCTGGCCCGGGCTTCCTCGATGATCCTGAGGATCTCGTCGCATTCGTGCCAGTGGGGTTTGGAGAGGATCTTGAAATGGGCGATGTGCCCTGGGAGGCCGGCCTTTTCGCTGATCTCGATTAGCTCCTTGACGGCCCCTATGGGGTCTCCTCGATCCCCCTCGTCTCTGAGGTGGCTCGTATGGATCCCGTCGTGTTTCGCCGCGGCTTTGGCGACCTCGATTACCTCTTCGGTCTCCGCCCATGACTGGGGGATGTACCGGAGGCCTGTGGTGATTCCGAATGCTCCCGCTTTCATCGCCGTCTCGACCTCGGCGTACATGGCTTCGAGCTCTCCCCGGGTGGGGGCTCTCATCTCGTAGCCCATGACGTATCTGCGGACGGTGCCGAATCCGATGAAGGGGGCGACGTTGACCGAGGTGCCTATGGACTCTATCTTCTTGAGGTATTCTTCGAATGTGGACCAGTCGAGTTCGAGTCCGGCGTCGAAGAATGCGGGTGTGTCCCTTCGAAATTGTTCTTTGAGGGGGTCGTTGAGGGGGGCTGCTCCTGATCCGCAGTTGGGGAATACGAGGGTGGTGACTCCTTGCCGGATGTAGCTCTCGGCTTGGGGGTTCACCATGATGCTGGTGTCGGAGTGGTTGTGTACGTCGACGAACCCGGGGCTCACCACGAGGCCTTCGGCGTCGATCACCCGTCCGGCATCGGCTCCCTTTAGTGGGCCGACCTTGGCGATCTTTCCATCCTTGATGCCGACGTCGGCTTTGAACCAGGGGTTCCCGGCTCCCGTGATGACTTTTCCGCCTTTGATCAGGATATCGTACATATATTTCACCTGTGATGTGATGCTCGTTTGATTATTTACATTTATGTAGTTCGGAGACTCGGCGATGTTTCCCGGGGTTTGTTTTTAATAGACGGTTGCAGGTACAGCAGTATATCATGGCTGAGGAGATCGACTTGGGCGAGGGGGGGAAGGGGGAGCTGCGCCATTTTAATAGCGTGGGTATCGATATCGGTTCCACCACCACTCAGTTGGTATTCTCTAGGCTTGGCCTCGGTTTCGTTGAGGAGACGCATAAGTTCGATATCGTTGATCGGGAAGTCGTTCATTATTCGGAGATCTGTCTGACGCCGTTTCATGATGATTATACCATTGATACGGAGGGTTTGAGGGGGATTCTCGGGGATGCGTATAGGGGGGCCGGGTTCGAGGCGGAGGACATTGACACCGGGGCCATCATCATCACAGGGGTTGCTGCTCTCCGTCATAATGCAGCGAGGATCTTGGAGTTGTTCTCGGGTCAGATGGGGAGGTTCGTGGTGGCCACTGCGGGGCCTAATTATGAGGCGATTCTGGCGGCCCATGGCTCGGGTGCTGTGGAGTTGTCGGATCGGCGGCTTAAGACGGTGATGAATGTGGACGTGGGCGGGGGGACTTCGAAGATCGCGGTGATCCGGAGGGGGGAGGTGGTGAAGACCGCGAGCGTCTTCGTGGGTGCCCGCCACGTGGTTTTGGATGGTGAGGGGCGGGCGTTGAGGGTGGAGGAGCCCGCGGAGATCGTGGCCTCGGCTAATGGGTTCGGGGTCTCCGTGGGGGAGGTGGTCTCCGGGGAGGAGCAGGCGGCCATGGCGTCGTCGTTGGCGGATTCTCTTTTCGAGTTGATCAGGGGTGAGCCGTTGTCGCCGTTGACGGAGAAGTTGATGCAGACCCCGCCGCTGGGGTTCGATGGGCGTGTGGATGTCGTGTTCTTCTCGGGGGGTGTCTCGGAGTATGTGTATGGTTATGAGGAGCGGGATTTCGGGGATATCGGGTTGCTCCTGGGGGAGGAGATCCGGAGGCGGATGTGCGATCTACCTATGGTCGTGGCGGAGCCCGTGGAGAGGATCCGGGCGACTGTGATCGGTGAGTCCCAGTACACTCTCCAGGTGAGTGGGACGACGAATCTGATCTCGGATCTGGGGTTGCTGCCTATCCGTAATCTTCCGGTGGTGGCGCCTCGGTTTGCGAGTAGTGTGCTCTCGGTGGAGCAGATGGAGGCGGAGATCCGGCGGGCGTTGGGGATGCATGATCTGGATCCGGGGAGGGATGCCTTTGCGTTGGCGTTTGCGCGTTCGGTTATTAATCAGCCGTCTTATCTTCAGATGAAGGGGTTGTCGGAGGCTGTGGTGGGGGTGCAGCGGGGGAAGGTGGAGGCGGGGGAGCCGTTGGTGCTGGTGTTTGAGGCGGATATCGGTATGGGGATCGGTCGGGTGATCCAGGAGGAGGTTGCTCCGGGGTGTGCGTTGATCTCGATCGATGAGGTGAAGCTGAGCGACTTTAACTATGTGGATATCGGTGAGCCGACGGGGGACCGGGGGTTCATCCCGGTGATCATCAAGTCGCTGGTCTTCTAGGCTCGACGGTCGGTGTCCTTGAGCGCGTGGGGTGCGGGGGGCCCCTCCTTTAAAAGATGTTTTTTTCTGGGTTTCTGTTTGGGGTTGTTTTTGGGGTTGTTTTGTTGTTTGGCGGGTTTTTTTGGGTCTTTGTTTTGCTGTTTTGCTACTGAATAGCCCCTGAACAGCTACTGAATTGCTCGGGTGGGGGTTTCCGGGTGTTTTTAGGGTTCCTTCCGGTGAAATGAGGTTCGAATTAGTTTGGATGGGATATGTTTCTTGTTCCCCTATTCTTTTCTTCGCTTCGCCCTTATCCGCGCTCGCTTATTCGAACACCTTCTCGGGTTCATGGACGCCAAACCAGAAGACCGCAGCAGCAACCAAGCCGATGACAGCCGAGAGCTGGAAAGGCAACTGTGGATAAAACGTTTCCCAGAGCCAACCACCAAGCACAGAGGACGGTGCAGCGACAACCGCGGTAAGGGTGCCTATCACGCCGTTAACGGTAGCCCTCTTATGTGAGGGAACAATATCGGCGATCAACGCATTCCACGCAGACCCCCCAGCCCGAACACCACCGCCCCCGAAAGCCAGTCCAACCGCGTTGACAGACATCACCAGCATGTATGGCGTGAATCCAGAGACAGACGTCATGAAGTACTGTGTGACGGGCGCGATGACCCTTGAGACCATGATATTGTTCTTGCGCCCGTACTTGTCGGAGAGTATACCGCTGGGAAGTGTGAGAACCATCTGCACAAGGCCGGCAATGGATGTGATGATCCCTAGATTGGTCGGGGTTATCTTGATGATGTCGAGGGCGTAGAGATTGATGTAGTCAAACACCAGCCTCCCCGAGAAGCTACCGATTATAGATACTATTATCATGATAAAAATCGGTCGCGGTAGCTCCTTGAAGGTCTGGGCCTTGGGTAGTATTGGGGGCCTCTTGCCGGTCCTATGAACGACCGTCTCCTTTAGATTGAAGAACCTTATGATGATCCCTAGGATGGAGGCACCGATCTGCAGCATGAGAAACACCCTGACGCCCCTGTAGAGTCCGTACGTGTCTACGAGGAGTCCACCTAGGAGGGGGGCGATTATGCTGGGGATGCGTGTGATCGTATTGTAGACCCCATAACCGGAGCCCCGCCTCTCGCTGGGGAGAGACTCAGCGATTATGGCGTTGAAGGCAGGCATGTATAGGCTCGTCATGCCAGCCACCATGGCTCCAGGAATCACCCACTCCCAGCTGGGAGCCATGAGGTAGAAGACCGGACCGAGAGTCCTAAAGACCGTGCCTGCGAGGATCAGCTTCCTCCTTCCGTACCTGTCGGCTATCAGCCCCCCTGGCAGCTGGAATAGTAGGCTCTCAGCTGTGGCGATCATTGAGAAGATGCCGATGTCTGTAATTGAGGCTCCCAAGTAGTTTTGTAGGTAGAGGGCCCAGAAGGGGCGATACCCCTGCCCCATCATGCCCCAGAGGGCGACGGTGACGGATATCGCCATAATGTTCTTGTTGCTGAATACATCCTTGAATATGGAGTAATATTCCTCTAGCCTGCCTTTTCGCTCCATTGTACCACCTTTTTTTAGAAATTATTAGAGAAGTAAATGTGTGGAGTTAATATATTGTTGTATATTTAAAGTCAAACGCGCGCGCATTTACTAGTAAACATGATGTGATACATCAAAATTTATAGTTATATTAAGTGTTGGCTTCTTTTAATAGATTGGCTCCTATCTTCTATTTCTCGTTTACTAGGAAATCGAAGTCTTCTCTTCGGCTTCTATGGTTGGTACAACAAGCACGTAACATGTATTTTCCCTTAGAAATTGTATCAGTGATCATCCAAAAGTTGATTTTATACAAATCAGCTAAGATATTTTTGCGCGCGCATGATATTATGAAGAAAAGGGCGTTATAGGGATTTTGAGCAATATTTTTCCCAGCTAACAATAGTGTCAAGGCTCTTTCTTTCCTTAGGCGCTGGTATCTCATCAGGTACTCCTAGAGGTATTACCGCGATAACCTTGAAATTATCTGGGATATTTAATATGTTCTTAACCAATTCTTCCCTACCTGTCTGCCCCATCCAACATGTTCCAAGACCTAGATTTGTAGCAGCTAATACGATATGTTCTAACGCTATTCCTAGATCGTTAATACACCAATTTTGAGACGCTTCTTGATCGGCTAAACCAACGATCATAACAGGAGCTTCAGCTGCCCATTCTCGTTTAGCTAGTTTTTTTATAGTTTTCTGTTTGGGGTTGTTTTGGGGGTTGATTTGTTGTTTGGCGGGTTTTTCTTGGTGTTCTGGGTGTTGTTTTGCTACTGATAGCATCTGAACAGCTACTGGTTTGCTTGGGGGGTTGGCGGGGTTTTCACGGGTCGCGCGCGGCCGGTGTTTCCACTCGATTCTTATCTCCTCTTATCTTTACATTGATCTGGGGGATAGGATTGGGCAGGCATTGGACCGAGAGGTTGTTCATCGATTATGCCTCGCTGTACGGGGTCCAACTCGAGGAGAGACTCGAGAGGACCGGCGTGGAGGTGGAGGGCTTGATGAGGCTCTTCTCGGAGCACGGGGTGCCCCCGGGGGGAACGGTCCTCGACCTCGCCTGCGGCATAGGGCGTCACTCCATTCTCCTCGCGGAGAAGGGGTACAGGGTCGTGGGGGTCGACATCTCGCCTCCCTTCATCAAGAGAGCCGAGGAGCTCGCGGCCGAGAGGGGCGTCTCGGGTCGGGTCGAGTTCATGGTCGGTGACATGAGGCGGGTGGGGGAGCTCCTGGGGGACCGGGGGGAGTCCTTCGATGTCGTGGTCAACCTGTTCACATCGCATGGCTACTGGGATGAGGCTACCGACGGGGCCATCTTCAGCCAGGCATGCGGTTTGGCGAAGCAGGGTGGCATCTTCGTCATCCATACGGTGAACCGGGACTATCTCGTGAGGCATTTCCAGGCCATGGATGTGAGCTACGGGGAGGGAGGCCGTGTCATGATAATGGAGAGGCGTCTGGACCTCATGAGCTCTAGGATGTTCAACGTCTGGAGATACTACGAGCAACAGGGAGACGACCTGGAGCATCTGAGCACATTCGAGATTGACCACAGGGTCTACTCACTCCACGAGCTCGTGAGGCTGGTCGAGAATGCTGGATGGAGCTATCATTCGAGTTTTTGGGGGTACGACATGGAGCCAGTATCCACCGATGCCTTCGGACTGGTATTAGTGGCTAGGAAGGAATCAGGAGAGATGGATTAGTCTGTGAATAAACCCGAGTCGTCTTTCTTCGAGTTCAACTCGTCGTATCCGGCCTCGGGGATGTACTTGATGATCATGGGCATCCTGACGAGTCCATCGACGACGATCATGAAGATGAACGGTGCGAGGTAGCCGACATGGTCCCACAGGTACCCGCCCAGCAGGCTTGCGGGGACCGCCAGCAGGTGGAATGCGCCCATGCTGAGCGCGGTCATCCTGGCCCTCTGGTGGCTCCCCACCAGCTCCACTTCCTTGGCTTGCCAGGCGACGTTGGTGGCGTCGTTCATCCCCATGAGTAGCCACGCTAGGAGGAGCAGCCATCCCCCGCCTCCCCAGAGGAAGATGACCGCGGAGAGGTACATCATGAGCCTTCCCCCGATGATGAGCTTCTTCCTCCCGTACATATCGGTGAGACGCCCCACGAAGGGGGATAGGACGATCCGGGTCAAAGCCCTCACGGTGACCATGAAGGCGATGGCCATCGCGGAGGCCTCCCAGACCAACGAGGCGTAGACCATCCAGAAGGGGCCGACGAGCCCCACGGTGATGCTCCCGAGGCTCTTCATCAGGACCCACGAGCGAGCCCCGTCTATGGACAGGACCTCCCGGTAGTCCGCGATCATCTGGCTGAACGAGAAGGGTGCGGGCTCCCCCTGCCTCCGGGGGGGCGTCAGATAACGCCAGACGAAGGCGACGATGGACAGGGAGAGCACTATCTGGAGGTAGTAGAGGGGTCGGATGCCGTCCGCATCCATCCCGCCGAACCAACTCACGACGGCCCCGCCGGCCAGCCCCGCGAAGAGGATCGGGCTCATGACGAAGAGATTCGCCAGGCCATACACAGTTCCCCGGGAGCCGTCGTTGACGCTGTTCGCGTACATCGCCTGCCACGCGGGCTGGAGGATGCCCTCCGAGACGCCGAACAGGATGAAGGCCACCGCGAGCCACGACAAGTTGGGGCTCAGGACATAGACGAGGGGAACCAAGACGCCCACCGCCGCCCCCACTAGGAAGATCGACTTCTTGTCCCCGCGATCAGACATCCACCCTGTGAGAACAGAGAAGAGCGTGGAAAACGCCAGCCCGAGGGAGCTCAGCATCCCCAGCTCCGTGCCGGATGCCCCCAACGCGAATATGAAGAGGGAGTTGTAGGGGTTCATGTTGACGATGAAGTTGGCGAGGGAGTTCCTGGCCATCATCACCTTGAAGTTACGGGGGAGTCCGCGGAGAAAATCGGTGAGGTTTATCGTTCGAGTCAAATGAAGTCGTCAAGCCACCTACGTGAAATATACGTCTCTACACTGACACATTCACTCGAATAAAAATCCTTCAGTTTCAAAAACGGATCACAGGCGCATATGGAGTGAAAAGACCATGTTTTTATTGCACTCGTGATCGAGGAGCGAACGAGTCATAGGAAAACATAAAATGGTACCTGATCACAATGTGAGTTTCACTCGGTGATCAACATAGAAGATAATGAAAAGTCCTCCCTAGGCCGGTTTATGAGTCCCAGCCTCCTCATCATGATCCTCACCCACCTGCTGGTCCACGCCGCAGGGAACATGCGCTCCACCCTCTTCCCCGTCCTCAAGGCGGAGTTCAGCCTCACCTACCAGCAGATCGGCCTCATCGTTGCGATCCCCAGCATCTGTCAGTTCCTTATAAGCATCCCCAGCGGGATGGCATCCGACAGGTTCGGGGCCAAGAAGCTCGTTGCGGGGAGCATCGTGCTTGCCGCGGTGGGGGCCCTCCTGGGGAGCGTCTCCACGACCCCCCTGATGTACATCGTCGCCACCACCCTCCTCATCCTCAACTCCACCATCTACCATCCCCCGGCCCAGAGCTTCATCTCCGACATCGCAAGCCCCCGGGACCGCTCCAGGGCCCTGGGGATATGGTTCGCCGGGGGCACCACCGGGGTCGGCCTGGGCCCCATCTCCATCACCATCCTCATGGGGCTCTTCGCATTCACCTGGAGGCAGGTCTACGGCTTCTGGATCATCCCCATCCTCCTGGGGCTCGTAGCCATCTATTTCGTAAAGACCCCTGCCGAGATTGTGAAGAAGGAGGTCCGGGACTCTTGGGAAGAGGAGAAGACAGTGGACACCCTCCTCAACTCCAACATGATCTTCCTCCTCCTCTCCGGCACCGTGAGGCGCTTCGGGGGAGGCCTCACCACCGGATTCTTCACCATCTGGCTCGCAGAGGCCCAGGGATGGAACATCGGCCAGATCGGGATCATGCTCGGGATCAGCTCCCTCATCGGCCTCATCGCCAGCCCCCTCGGAGGGGAGCTTGCCTCCCGGTACGGGGAGAAGAGACTGTTCGTGGCCACCCTCTTCGGCTCCTACTCCTTCTTCGCCCTAGCCTTCTTCCTCAAGGGGTACTGGCCCTTCATGATCGCCTACATCATACACAGGTTCTTCGGCATCCTCGGCATGCCCGCCAACATGACCCTCACATCCCGGCTCTCGCCCCCCAAGCAGAGGGGCGTCGGATTCGCCCTCTCATCCATACCCGAGAACGTCATCATGCCAATCGCCGCGTTAGTCGCCGCCTACATCGCCGACTCTTACGGGCTCTACCCCATATTCATCGCGACATCGGTGATATACTTCATCGGGCTCGCAATCCTCCAGATTGGAGTGCGGATCGAAGACTAGCCCCAAAAACCCCCCCTCGACACGAGCTAGAGACGGGGGGCGACCTTCTCGGCGAAGAGCCTGAGACCGTCGAGGCTCGGCATGTCCCCGAACCGGATCACGAACAGGCCGACACCCAAATCGACGTACCGCCTCAACTGCTCGACGCACTCGTCCGGGGTCCCCGCTATGTAGGTCTCCTCGGCCTTCCCCAGCCACTCCTCGAAGGGCTCCGGGACCCGGTTCGCCTCCCATCGCCCCCTCATGTCCTCCAGGTAATCCTCCCGGGTCGGGTGGACCACCACTCCCAGGTTTGTCGATTTGGTGATCTCGCCGTAGTCCCTCCCCACATCCTCGCAGTGGCGCCGGAGGGCATCCATCCGCCTCTCCACGTCCGCGAGGGACCCCCCGAAGTTGCTGGCCTCGGCGTACTTGGCAACCAGCCTCAGGGTGAACCCCTCCCCGCCTCCCCCGATCATCACCGGCGGATGGGGCTTCTGGACCGGCTTGGGTTCAGAGTATGCCCCGCTGAGATTGTAGTGCCTCCCCTCGAAATCGGTGCGCTCCCGGGTCCAGAGGCTCTTGATGATCCTCACAGACTCCCCCAGCATCTGGAGCCGGACCTCCGGAGAAGGCCAGTCGAGCCCCCTCTCGGAGCACTCCAGCTCGGACCAGCACGCCCCTATCCCCAGCTCCAGACGCCCCCCCGAGACGATGTCCAGTGTCGAGGCCATCTTCGCCAGGAGCCCCGGGTGCCTGTAGAGGTTGCAGATCACCATGCTCCCCAGCCGCACCCGCTCCGTGAGGGTCGCGAGCCAGGTCATCGTGGTCCAGCACTCGAGGCGCTCCCGGCACACCTCCCGGCTCAGATGATCCGAGACCCAGACGCTGTGATACCCCAGCCTCTCCGCTTCCAGCGCCGCCTCCCGCACCACCCCCACGTCCAGCCCACCGTAGCGGTACTGGAGGGCATGGTAGAACGGCAGGGGCCGGGGGCCCGAGGGCACCATGATAGGGAGCATCACGCCGAAATCAACGTCGCCCAAACGTCTCACCCGTTTGAGGAGGCCCCTCAGGCGATTTAACCTGTTGCCCTCACGGGGGATCTGGGCGCAGCGGTCATCTGCATTTAATTTCTAGAATGTTCCGAAGCCGTTCATCATGGTTTTCCCGGGGCCAGTGAGGCTCCATGAGAATGTGAATGAAAAATTACTTGGAATATAGACTAATAAACATAATATCCGATTAAGAGAGTGTGAAATCAACCCAAAGAGATTGGGAGAGAGTATTTCAATACGACCACAACTCAAGCAGCCGAGTTTCACTATTCGCCAATATGGACAGCCCTGTACGAAAGCGTCTGACAAATATTTTTCAGGAGTTTTTCGGAAAAGATGGTTTGATTTTGGATGGTGGTTGTAGTGAGGGTGAATGGTGTTATTCATTAGAGAAGCGGGGATACAGGACAATCGGCATCGACATCGTCCCCGGTGCGATTAAGCACGCCCACAGCATCGGAAGACAGAACGGCGCAGAGTCAGTCTTCCTGATCGGCGACGTTACACGGCTCCCCTTCAGAGAAAATGTTCTCGGGGGCTACATCTCCCTGGGGGTCGTGGAGCACTTTAGATTCAGAGAAGATGTGACCAGAGCCCTCGCGGATGCGAAAAGGTCGCTTGCCCCAGGAGGCAGAGCGTTCTTCGCGCTGCCGGGGCTCCTTGTGTGTCTTCGTAACAGCCTGAGCCTCTTGATGACCGGGGATAAGGTCGGGATGTATCACAAGTACATCTCGAAGAGCTCGATGGAGAGACTCCTCAGATCTGTGAGCCTCAGAGTGTTGATATCGAGGCATGAGAAGGGATGGTTGGGCCTCAGCAACATCGTCGATGGGATCATAAAAAAGTTCGGCAGCAATGGACTCAGGGAGAGACTGATTATTTTCTGGTCCAACCGAAGACCGGTATGGTTTCTCTCTGGAAACTATTTCTGGACGGAAAAAGTGTTAGATTAAGGCCAGTTTGAGAGAAAAATAGTTCAAGGAAAAAAGGAGGGGAGAAGGGTTAGACCTTCACGGTCCCGATGCCGTTCTCGATGGTTATCTCGGTCCTGTAGGGCTCCGAGAGCTTCTTCATGATCCCCACGATATCGGCGCCCTCCTCCTCGTCCACGAACATGGGCCTCCCCCTCTGGCTCCGGGGCTTGTCCTGTCCCAGCTCCACGGGGTAGAGCTTCAGGCTGCTGAGGGTGTCTCCCTCGTACTCCATGAACGGGATGACGCTGATCCAGTACTTTCTGTCTTTGGTGAACCACTTCGAGGCGGGCCACCCCGGCCGGGGGGGTGCATCCGTCCGGGTGTCGTAGGCGTCGGACACGGTCCCCTTGTAGGGGTCGAGTTTGTAGCGTTCGTAAAAGTCGGCGGGCATCTTGTAGACTGTCTCGTTCTGGAATATGAAGTCCCCCAGGCTGTAGAAGATGGGCTTACCGTCCCTGATCTCGATGCCCCTCATCGCGTGGTGGCCGTGGCCTATGAAGGCGTGGGCTCCGGCGTCGATGGCTTCCCGGGCGAAGGTCTCTATGAACTCCGCGGGCTGCTCCCTGTCGTTGGGGAGCCCCTCGTGGGCGTGGAGGCTGAAGAGCACCCAGTCCGCCATCTTCGCGGCGTCCCGGATCGATTCCAGGTTCCCCTCCATGTCCCCCTTGTGGGGCTTGGTGTGCATCCCGACGTCGTCTCCCACCACGAATTTCTGGCGCAGGAAGAGATGGGCGTCCTCGGGCTGAACGAGCTCGGGGATTCCCAGCGTCTCCTCTAGGCCCTTGATGGTCTCCAGTGTCTCCTCCTTCACGGTCCAGTGGGTCTCGACCCTCAGAGGGTTGAGCCCCGGCCTCCCCTGGAGGTCCCTCCGGGCGTCTCCGGCGCGGCCGAATGAGGCGTAGCTCGAGGACGCCGAGATGAGGGCCACTCTTCCTTGGGGGTATTCTTTGTAGGCGGGGGCTCGGGCCTCGGCGAGGTCCTTCCCGGTGCCGGAGTGGAGGACCTCCGCGGCGTCGAGGTGATCCCGGGTGCTGAAGAGCCCCCCGTAGAGGTAGTCGAGGCTGTGGTTGTTGGCGGTGGAGAATATGTCGTAGCCCATCCACTTGAGTTCGTCGATGATGTAGGGGGGGGCGCGGGTGTATGTGCCCCCGGATTCGGCTGAGGGCCAGATCCAGTCCTCGTAGTCGTGGAGGAGCATCTCGTGGTTGGTGAACGCGATGTCCGCGGATCTGATGAGTTTCACCATTTCGAGGAACTCGGGCTCGGAGTGGACGCTCTGCCTCAGTGTGATGAGGGAGTCCCCCGTGGCGACCAAGCTGATATTCTTCTTCATTACGATACTTCCAGAGTACACTACAGGACTCGCCTGATAAAATATGCGCGAAGGAGGCGAATATCCTCGAAGTGGATGTGCTTCGATCCGGGTTTCGTCTATCTTCTTTTTCGAGTCTTCGTCCTGCTCTGACATCGGCCCCACGGTCGGGGGGGAAGGGGTCAGTGAAGACGGTGTATCCGTTGAGGCTGGGATGCGCTGAGAGCGGTTTCAGATTGTTGGTGAGGGGGGTCTTTGGGCAGGAAGATGCGGTGGGGAGGATTAATGCTGCATTAGAGGGGCCGACCGGGGCGATCGAGGAGCCACCGGAAACATAAAATAATCCAAATTAAATGAGGATTTAGTGGAGAGTAACATGCCTATAGGAGTAACTCTCGCTCAGATATGAAACAGGATCAACAAGCAGTCTTGGAGTTGTGGGAGAAGAACATCCGAATGCTCGCCGACCGCACCCTTGAGCCGATGACCGTCGCCCAGTCCAAGGAACAGACCACTGAGTACGTCGAAGCCTTCACCGTCGCCATCGAGCCGGGTCAATTTGAGGACATCACCCAACCCGAGTTCGAGAATCTGCTGTCGATGATCGATGACATCAGCGCATGCAGAGAGGGGCAGGAGGGGGGACTGAACGAGGAGAGGATAGGGATCATCCGTAGCAACGTCGGTAAGATCGGAGTCATTCTGAGGGATCTCAGAGAGAAGGATAAGGTCTAAGGGGAATAAGGAAGACAGCCCGTTGATTGGAAGCGGCATTCGTGTGCTTCACGTGGACGACGAGCCGGAGCAATGCGTCTTCGTGAAGCTCTTCATCAAGGAGTTCGACCCAAGCCTCGAGGTAGAGTCGGCGCCTTCGCCCATAGACGCGTTGAGGCTCCTCGAAGAGCGGTCCTTCGACTGCGTGGTCTCGGACTATCAGATGCCGGGGATGGATGGCGTCGAGTTGGCCCGCAGGATCAGGGAGACGAGCGGTATTCCCTTCATCCTCTACACCGGTCGGGGGAGTGAGGAGGTGGCTGAAAGGGCGTTTGGTGTAGGCGTCGATGATTATATCCGGAAAGAGATTCACCCCACCCACTACCAGGTGCTGGCGAGGAGAATCAGATCCGCGGTGGAGGAGCGGAAGGCCCTCGAAGAATTGATCCGGTCCGAGGAAAGGTACCGAACCCTGCTGGAGCAGCTCCCGGACCCCGTAACCGTGCGCATCGGGGATAAACGGGTCTATGTCACCGAGCGTGCGGCGGAGTTCTTGGGATACGATAGTGTCTCCGACCTTCTCATCGAGGAAGACTCGTATATAGTCGCTTCGAATGATCGGCCGTTCGTCAAAGACCGGAGGGAGAGGCGGGAGAAGGGCGAAGAACTGCCGAGCATGTATGAGATAAAGATGCGTAAAGTCGATGGGTCAACGGTTGATGTCGAGGTTCACACGGCCCCCATCGATTATCAGGGCACGCCAGCCCTCATGAACATCATGAGGGACATCACCGAGCGCAAGAAGAGAGAGGAGGAGGTTATCTATCTTAACAGGCTGTTACGTGCGATCCGCAACGTCAACCAGCTCATCGTTCATGAGGGGGACAGAGATAAGCTGCGGGATGGGATCACCCGACTCCTCGTTGAATCGGGAGGCTACTTCAACGCTTGGATAGTGTTGTTCGACGGGGAGGGACGCTTCGTCTCTGCATCTCAATCGGGTCTCGGCGACGGGTTCCAACCGCTCCTTGAGATGATTGAAGGAGGCGAACCCCCTGAGTGCGGCAGGAAGGCGCTGGAGCAGCCCGGCGTCCACGTGATCGGAGACCCTGTGTCAGAGTGTGCTGACTGCCCACTATCTGGAGGCTATCACGGCAGAAGCGGCCTGAGCGTCCGCCTCGAACATAGCGGCACGGTCTACGGTCTGCTGGCGGCCTCGGTGCCCAGACACATGATCACGGAGGAGGAGAGGATGCTGTTCGGGGAGATCGCTGAAGACATAGGATACGCCCTCCATTCCATGGAGGTGGAGGATGAAAGGAAGCGCGGCGAATGGACTCTTGGAGAGCGCGTGAAGGAGCTCAACTGCTTCTATGGCATCTCCAACCTAGTAGAGTCAGGCCTCGACATCGAAGGGATCCTTGGGGGCGTCGTCGCCCTGATTCCTCCCGCAATGCAGCATCCCGTGGAGGCATGTGCGAGAATCACCCTTGATGGACGGCGTTATGAGACCGACAACTTTAGGGAGACCTCTCAAGCGCTGTCCGCCGACATCAAGATACAGGGTGAGAACGTCGGCTCGCTAATGGTCTGCTATCTTGAGGAAGTGCCTGAAGGCGAAGGGGAGATGTTCCTCCCTGAGGAGGGGGAACTGGTCAACGCCCTAGCTGAGAGACTGGGCAGAATCACAGAGCGCAAGAGGAGGGAGGAGGAGCTGAGGAGGTCTGAGGGACAGTTCAGGCTTATCCTCGAGTCTGGGATGGATGGCGTCTCCATCGTCGCAGATGACAAGCTGGTGTACATGAATGATCGATTCTGCAAGATGCTAGGCTATGATGATCCGTCGGAGCTTCTCGGGCTTGAGAGCATGGAGATCGTTCATCCGTCGAGCAGGGATCTTCTCAGGGAGAAGAAGAGAAAAAGGGAGCAGGGCGACACGGAGCCCGCACTATATGAGCTAGAGATGTTGAAGAAGGATGGCTCCACATTCACATCTGAGGCGTTGACCTCGGTGATCGAGTACGAAGGCAAGCCCGCGAGACTCGGGTTCAACCGGGACATCACCGAGCGGAAACGGTACGAGGAGAGGCTGAAGACCCTACATAGGCACGTCGCCGAACTCAATAAAGTAAGTACAATGGAAGAAGTGTACGCGTTCACACTCGACGCTATGGAGAGGGGCCTAGGCTTCAGCAGGGGCGCATTCCTCGTCGTCGAAGGGGAGAACTTGATGGACGTGATGCTGAGAGGGCTCAACGAGGATCGTCCGTATACCCTTCCTCTCGATGGTAAAGGGTTGACGGTGAAAGCGATGAGAACCGGAGAATCCGTCCTAGTCCCCGATGTCAGTCTCGACCCCGATTACATCGATGTAGGCGTCGGCATCAAGTCCGAGCTCGTAGTTCCCGTTAAAATTTATGGCGTTGCTGCGGCTGTCTTGAACACAGAGAGCACGGAGCTCGACGGATACACAGAGTATGACCAAGTGATTCTAGAGATTCTTGCCGAGCACGTCGCTTTCGCCATGAAAAGAATCTCTGATGAAACGGTGAGAGAGAGGTACCTGGATGGACTTGAAGCCCTCCACAGATACGCACCCGAACTCGCTCAAGCTGAGACCCTTGCAGAAATAGGCGAGAAAACCTTCGACGCCATTGAGAGCGTTCTCGGATTCGAGTTTGGCAGCCTGAGCGTAGTAGAGGGAGACCTCCTCCGACACGTTTACATCAGGGGATTCGAGGGAAGAGAGCCCCTCGAGATGCCCCTGGATGGACCAGGGGTCACCGTGAGGGCTGTGAGGACAGGGGAGACCCAACTCGTGCCGGACACTCGAAAGGACGAAGACTTTGTTCCTGGTTATGCAGAGGGGGCCTATGAAGTCATCTCGGAGCTGGCTGTGCCGGTGAAGATTGATGATGAGGTTATGGCTGTCCTGAATGCGGGGAGTGACAGAGTCAACGCTTATGATGCGGACGACAGGAGGCTTCTGGAGATCCTGACCCATCACGTCTCCTCCGCCCTCGACCGTCTCAAGCGCGTGGATTCCCTGGAGCGCCTGGTAAAGGAGCGGACCGAGGAACTCCTAGACGTAGAGTGGATGATGGCTGCAGGCAGGGTAGCCGCGACGATGGCTCACGACCTCCGGAGCCCCCTCCAGACAATAAAGAACACACTTTTCCTCCTGAAGAAGTCTCCGCAGAACGCTAGCAGCCTGCTCGAGCGCCTCGACAGAGCCGTAGATCGAACCAACGGGCTGCTGGAGGAATTCCGCAGCAAGACCCGGCAGGAGCCCCTCAGGGTCAAGGAAACCGACCTCGCCGCCCTCATCCGCACGACGACGGGAGAAGCGGCAATACCCGAGCATGTCGAGGTGAGGCTCCAGCTTGGAGCGGGCCTCGAAGCGGTCACGATGGACCCGTCGAGGGTGCGCCGAATGCTGGATAACCTAGTAATGAACGCGGTAGAGGCATTACCCAAAGGCGGCAACCTGACCGTCACAGCGGAGAAAGAGGACAACAGGATCGTGATCAACGTTTCAGACACGGGCGTGGGCATCCCGGACGAAGCGATGGCAAACCTCTTCAAGCCATTCCAGACTACAAAGAAAGGCGGACTGGGCCTAGGCCTAGCCTACTGCAAGAGAGCCGTCGAGGACCACGGAGGCACCATAACAGTCGAGTCCAAGGTGGGAGAAGGAACCACGTTCACCATCAGCCTACCGCTACGAGAGGAATAAATGATGCACGACACCGGACGAGAAATAATCGAAGCGGGGGCAAGTCTCCGCGTGCTACTCGTCGACGACGACGTGGACCTCTGCGACAGCCTCGCCGAGATCCTCCGAGGCGAAGGAATCGATGTGACCCCCGTCAACACGGGCTCCATGGCTCTGAAGGCGGTGGAGACCGGACGCTTCGACGCCTTCATCATCGACGTACGTCTCCCCGACATAGACGGCCTAGAGATCCAGGAACGGCTCCGGCAGACGGATCCCGATGCCGGCGTACTGATGCTCTCGGGCGCCGCCATCCTCGAAGATGTCGTCGAATCCCTCAACAAAGGGGCCGACGCCTTCATCCTCAAACCCGTCGACCCCGAAGACCTCATCTCCAAACTTGGCCGGGTGACGAGGCTCAAGATGCTGAGGCGGAAGCTGACGAGATCCGAGGAGAGATTCAGGGGCATCGCAGAGAGAAGCTACGACGGGATCATAACATTGGACCCCGAGGCGCGCATAACCTACGTCTCCCCCTCGGCGAAGCGGATATTCGGCTACGACCCCACCGAGATGACCGGGAAACCCCTGAGAGGCTTCTTCCCAGAGACAGGGCCCCCCCAGCTAGCTCAAGCCCTCGAAGAAGTCAAAGGGGGCGTGGATGTGGAAAGCCTGCAGCTGGAGATAACCAGAAAAGACGGTTCCAACGCCTACTTGGAGATCAACGCCTCCCCGATCCGTAGGGATGATGAGGCGGTGGGAGTCCAGCTGATCGCCCGAGACATCACCGAGAGGAGACTGGCGGAGATCCATCTGAGGGAGCTAGTCTACAGCTTTAACGACGTCTCCCCCGGTGAATGTTACCTCCACTCGTCCCACGACGACGCTTACCGAATCTACGCCGACCTCGCCCTCCACGGAGTCCCCGGGCTCTGCCTCGCCAGAGACAACCCTGAAAACCTGGTCTTGGAGTACGGCCTCTCACCCGAGAGCGTCGTCCTCATCTCCTCGAGGCCGCTGGGAGGCTTCAACGCCGTCTCAGACCTCCAAGGGGTGAGCAGGATCATCAGCCGTTTCCTCGCTGAGAGCGAGGCGCCGGTGGTGGTGCTTCTGGATGGCTTGGAATATCTGGTGAGCCGCTTCGGCTTCGATGCAGTCTATACTTTGATTCAGGAGAAGCGGTTCGACTTCCTGGAGGCGAAAGGCGTCATGCTTGTCCCCTTCGATCCCTTAACGGTGACAGACAGGGAGAAGGCCCTCCTCGCCAGCGAGATCAAAACCCTCAAATAGCCGGCGAATCCCGCGAAGAAAACCTAACCAGATGCTTCATCGCGCACCTCTTCGGCGATGACCCCCTCTTCATCGTCGACGAGGATGTGACTCAAGTAGTCGTCGAGGTTCGAGCAGCCCACCACCTCGATCTCGAAGTCCTCGGGGTTGACGCTGTGCTCCAGGTTCCTCTGGGGTATGAGGACCTTCCTGAAGCCCCACGCCTCCGCCGCCTTAATCTTCTCATAGAGCCCGCTCACCGCCGTCACACGGACCTCATCGTCAGAGCCCACGTTGATCTCCCCGGTCACGGCGACGTCCTGCCTCATGGGACGCCCCCTGCGCGCCAGGGTGCGGGCCCGGCTCCCCGAGATGAGGGAGCAGATGAGGAGGGTCATGGTGACCCCGGCGCTGGGCCCATCCACCCCCTGACTCTGGGAGAAGTCGATATGGGTGTAATAGTGCTGGGCGATGTCCACGTTGTACCGCTTCAGTATCACGGTACGCACCTTAGCGATGCTATCGTCAATCCACGTCCCATCCCTCGCTATCCCCGTGACCTTGTAGAAGCCCCGGGTGCTGTCATCGGGACTCTTCCGATGCATGTAAGCGGCCACCTTGAGAATGGTCCCCGTCCTCTCCCCGCTGAAGCTGTCCGAGACCACCGCGAGGCCGTAGATGCTCCCGAAGGAGGTCCCCCGGGGATCGATCTCCAGCAGGGCGCCCCGCTCCTCGATCTGGCGCTCCAAGATCTGCTGCTGAATGGTCTTGCAGTGCTCCGCCACCGCCTCCCGGACATGCGACGCCTCCACGAGCTCGAGGCCCTGATTGAGAGCGAGCTGCCCGGCCGTCTTGAGGACCCCGATGATGGGCCTGAACTTGGTGACCAACGAGTCCCTCTTGTCGCTCCGCCTCCGGCCCTCGTTCACGATCTCCTCGCAGGCCCCCCGGCTGAAAGGGGGCAGCCTGAACCGGCTCACCTCCTGGGCGATGAACTGGACATACTTTCGGCGATTCTCCACCGTGCTGGGCATGTCGTTGTTCATCCGGATCACCCGCCCATACCCATAAATCCTGTCCATGAGAGCGGGATGGATGCGGCTCACCGCGTCGAAGTTCCCCGCCGCCACCAGCAACGTCAGGCAAGGGATGGGATCCGTCGAGACCGCGAGGGCAGAGGTCCCCCCGCCGTCGTGCATCGCCCTGTGGGCGATGGGGAGTTGCCCGTCCTCCAGCACCGTCAGCAACGTGGTCGCCTCGAAGGGCTGAAGATTCTTCACCTCATCGATGTAGAGGATCCCCAAATTGGCCCTGTGAACATCCCCCGCGGTGACCCTCTGATGCTCCGGGGTCCCCAGCCTCCCCGTCTGATACGGGTCCCAGGCGATGCTCCCGAAGAGCTGGACGCTCGAATGCCCCGAGGCATCCACGAACGGCGCAGCACCCTGACTGTTGTCGACTATCAGCTTCGGGGCAATGGACCGAATCGCCCCCCCGATCCCCCAGGCCTGCGCGCCCTGACGCCTCTCCACGTAGACGCTCAGGATGAACGCCATGAAGAGCAGGAAGCCCCCCTTGACTATCTTGTCGGAAATGCTGGCGAACGAGATCATGACAACCCCTCCAGAGGCTCCCGCGGCGAGCCCATCCAATGAACGCCAAGCCAAGTAGTTCTTGACGAGATCGAACAGGCCGCCCCCGAGGAAGGCGAATCCGAGGACGAGGATCAACCAGAACGCAGCCTTGAAAGCCACGTTGTAGGCGGTCCTCTCCTCCTCCTCGGGCTTCTCCCGGGAGACGATCGCCCTCCCCTCCCCGGCCTCGTGGACGCTTATCCTCGGAGCGCTCGGGTTGACCTCATTGGGCCAGCACAGAACGTCCTGGGACTTGAAGCCCTCCACCTCGTACTTGGCGGTCAAATGGGCCGCGAGGGCTCTCCCGATGAGGCTCTTACCCGTCCCCGGGTCACCGAGGAGCAAAAGGAACGGACCGGGGGGCACGGTCTTACTCTGAGGCCTCTTAGACCCCGGGTCCCGCCAGCCGTCGAAGGCCCCCTCGCTCCGGATCCATTTCAGCTTGTGGATCCACTCGTCCAAGACGAGGTTGCACTCCTCGAGAGCCTGCTCCTGACCGACGACCCAGTCGAGAAGGTTGGAGCTCACCGGGAATCCCCGGGTGCTCTCGAACAGCCCCCAATCCCACCTGACCCCTCGCAGCTCCTCGACTTCTTCCCCGAACACCGATCATTCAACTCTCTGATGCCTTGAATTCCCGAAGGACTCCACCTGTGCGTTCTCCATGGATCGTATGATTGATGGAATGACGCCTATACGGCCTTTATGGCGCGATTGGTTTCACGAAACACGCAATTGGTCGGCCCATCCGATTCAAATTTCATCGTAATGATTGATAAGAATTACTTGAGAATTTGTTACGGACCTCGATATATTGTATGTGTATTAAGCGTTAAAACTCAGGAACTCTTCCAAGATTCAATTGCATTATTAGTTAAGGGTAACCAATATTAATATCCCCCGAGTAGTGTATTTCCCTGAATAACTTTGCTCGGACAGCGCAAAAAACTACTTTTTTCACTGCTGGGTTTAGTTATTTTATTTTCTTCAAGCATTATCAGCGCCACCCAATATATGGGGGGGATACCGGGCGCATCAATCGGGATGGCGCAGGCCGCCCTCCCGGACTATCCAATACACGTCATTGTAAACCCCCCGACAGACTATAGCAGTCTCATCATCGCCTCGCATGAGAACGACCTCACACAGGGCAACTGGATAGAGCTTGGGGGAGGAGCCCCGCTCGAGATACCCGACTTCAGCCTCACATTCACAAGCCCCGGCATGGTAGAGTACCTGAACAACGGCACCACCGTCAACTTCATCCGGAGCGTCACCAGCAGCGAGGTGATATACCCCCTCAATGTTCACAGGGCGTACGCCACCGGAGACACGATCAACGGGACCTTCTGGGGTTCACCGAGCTTCGCCGGCCTCGACGTGGATTTCAAGCTGCTGAGATACGAGTCCTTCACGGAGATGCGCAACTTCCTTAGAGACATATTTACAGGTGACATGGCATCCCTGCGGGCCAAGCTCACCAACCCTCACTGGAGCGCGTCGAAGACCCTGGACTCCAACGGAGACGCGTCCTTCACGGTCACCCCCAACCCCGGGGCCGGGGACTACCTCCTGGTGGTCCTGAGGGAGGTCGGCGCCTCATACCCCAAGACTCTCTATCTCTACTCCGCCACAGTCGTCGAGGTCCTTGAAAGGGACATAACCGTCACCGCTCCCGCCGAGGTCGCCCAAGGCGACTTCCTGGACGTCGGCATAGAGGTCCACGGAAGCCCGGGCTCCTTCATCTACGGATCCGCCCTCATCAAGAGATCCGCCTACTCTGCAGACTTGGGGTTAACGAGCGACGGCACGGGCGAGGGGACGGAGCTCCGAGTCAACGGAGCCCTGGTCGCCAACGGCAGCCTGGCGGCGGCCATCTCCTCCGGGAACATCGGCGCCTCATTCTTCACGCCGACCTACGTCATAGAGCTCCTGAAATCCATATTTGATTCCAACGCGGTCTCCGTGGGATTCACCGGGATGACACCCTCAAACAACGCCTCGACCTCCCTGGCGACATCGGATCTCAGGGGAGGCGAGTACGTGCTCATCACGGCGGTATGGCAGGACTATGTTGACCGCATAGTAGCGTTCAACCAAAGCTATGTGAATATAACCATAACCACGCCTTCCGGAGGCGGAGCCGCGCCCCCGCCGCCCCCCGCACCAACGGCCGAGGACCTCGAGGAACTCCCGGCGGAGGAGGCGGCCGACATCGTCGATTCCCTGCCCCCGGAGGAAGCAGCGGATCTCATGGAGGAAGTCGATTCAAGCATCGCAGCCGATATCATAGAGGAGATGACCGTTGAGGACGCCGCGGACATTATCGAGGAGATGAACACCACCGCCGCAGCCGATATTATCGAGGAGACCGACATCGAAGTCGCTGTGGATATTATCCTGGAGATGGACTGCGTCAATGCCGCTAATATCATCGAGGAGACCGACACCCAGATCGGTGCAACCATCATTGAAGAAATGGAATTAGCCTGTGCCACGGCGTTAGTCAATGAGATAGAGGAGGAAGTCGCCGCCGAGATCATGTCTGAGGTTGTCCTTGGGACAGCTGTGGAGATCTATGAGGAGGTGGAGGATATGAGCGAGAAGGAGGCGGGCGACCTCCTCAGCGCCGCCGTCGAGACGAATAACACGGAGGCCTTCGCCGAGATATTGTTGACGGTGAGTGATAACGCGACCGTGGGCGGTCTGATTGGGACCGATCCCGAGGATGGCGCGGTCTTGGTCGAGGAGATGGCGGAGATAGATCTTGACGCCGCCGCTGAGAAGGTGGAGGCTATGGTCAAGCACAAGGCTAGGAAGATGACCGAGGAGGAGCAAGATGAATTCATGGAGAAGGTGGGAGACATCATAGAGGAGGTCACAGTCGACACCCTGGTAGCACTATTCGTCGAGATCGCCAATCTCCCCGAAACACCGTCCACGGTGGCGGAGATCTTCGAAGTGGTTGATATCGCCGTCGTCAACGACGTGGTGAACGCCTGGGTCTCGACCGGGGCCCTCTACGAGCTCGTCGACGTCTTCGGATTCGTCTCCGACGAGACCCTCGGAGACGTGTGGCGGGAGATGAGAGACTCCAGGAGGACGACACTGCGTCCCTACTTCACAGCTGCCATCCAGGAACGGCTTCCAGAGCTCCCCGTCTTCGGGAAGCCCGAGGTTGTGATCCACCTCAAGGGGGCCAGGGAACCCGGGGTTCAGCTCGCCGCAATCGAGAAGGACATGCCCCACGTGAAATGGTCCATCGTCTACGGCGAGCTAACTGAATACGACCTCGAGGGGGCCGTGATGCTCATCATGGTTCAATCTAACCCGTTGTTTGGCTATTCCAGCGACGAGTTCGAGGTGGTGAAAGGATGGCTGGACGAAGGGGGCAAAGGACTCTGGATCGCCTCGGACAGCGACTTCGGAAACGACGCGCTCCGCCAGACATCGGCCAACGAGGTTCTGGAGTATATCGGCAGCGCACTTCGCATCGAGTCGGCTTCAGTGGAGGACCCCTTCTCTAACGGTTACGCTCCATACAGAGTCCTCGCCGTCAGCGACAACGCTGACCCGGAGTTCGGATTCCTCGTCTCGGGAGTGAATCGCAGCCTGTTCCACGGACCCGGGACAATCATCGGGCATAAGGATGGCAGATACATCAAGCTGGAGGAGGAGAGCATCGATAACGTCCACGTGCTCATGACAACCACGAGTTATGGCGTTATAGTCAACAGCATGGAGCCCCCGCCTCAGGCCCACGAGGCGGGAGAAGTGGGAGCCATCCCGGTGATGGCCTTGGAAATAGACCCGGAGAACACAAACGTGATCATCGCCTCCGGAGACGCGCCTTTCGGCCACTTCATGGGGATGTACAAGCCGGAGCTGATCAGACCAGATCGATACGGCCCCGACGCGAACCCCCAAGAGGGCGCCAGACTGTTCGAGAACATCGTCGACTACGTGACCCAGTACTCGGGGCTCATCCTCGGATACGCAAAGACCATCGATACCCAGGACATCGAGACGGCGGACCTTGAGAGCCAGACCACGCTGCTCCAGACCCAGATCAGCGTCCTCGAGAGTAGCGTCACCAGACTGAAAGTTGAGCTTTCTAACTTGGAGGGGGAGATACCCGGCCTGGAGAGCCAGGTCGGGGAGCTGGGCACCCAGATGAGTGGGCTTGAGGCCACGGTCTCCACGCTGAACGAGGAGCTTGCCTCATCGAGGAGCTCCGCAAACAGCTGGCAGCTGTACACGGTAATGTTCCTTTTGGCCGGCATAGCCGCAGGGTTCTTCATTAATCAGCTTCCGGACCTCGCCGAGCGCGCCCGGGAACAGTACCCCCAGCAGTACTGATCTCCCCCGGAGGGGCTGACGGTGAAAAAATACTTCAAAGACGGCCACCCATGGGTCTGACGCGCGAGGAGAGGCTCCCGGATCAGGACGACTCGAATCGAAACATCTGAGGCGAAAGATTGACGCAAAGAACCAGGTTAAGGGAACTCGTCCTCTTTCTACTGTTGATTTCGCCCCTTCTCACGGTCACAGTTCAGGCTGAGGTCTCCTCCTTGGAGGTCACCCCGGCCTCCCCGTCGCAGGGGGACGTCGTGACGATCCGGATCTCGGCTCAGCCCGAGGAGGAGGTCGCAGTCATAATCTCTTTCTCGAAAACGTTGAGCGTTGTTGACGGCGAGTATGAGTGGATCCTTGAAGATGTTCTTGTCCCCTCGACGCCCAACCGGGTCTCGGTGAGGGCTGAAAACATTGAAGACTTGGTTGTTGCGGTCAAGATCTTTCTATGGATTGCACAAAGCGTTGATGCCTCTGAGGGGATAGCGATCATCTCCCGAAGCAACATTCCAAAGGGAACTTACGATATTAGGATCCGTGGAAAGGCCGTGACCAATGCATCGGGGGTGACGCTGGACGTCATCGCGAGCACCACGGTGAAGATGGACTCCGCCGGAACCTACGATTACAGCTACAACACGAGCAACATACCCCTCGGCACGTTCACGGTGGAAGCGGGATCCATCAAGAAGACGGTGAACCTCAACGAGAAGGACTCATCTCCACCCCCCGCCCCTGCCGAGCTCGCAATCAGGGACCTCTCGGTATATCCTCCTGTTTCCACTGTCGGTAGCGAGATCCGCGTTACAGCCATGATCATCAACACCGGCTGGCGGCTTGAAGACAGCGTGATCGGTTTCTCCCTGGATGGCGAACCATATTTCGAGGAGCAGGTTTCCCTCGAACCGGGAGAGTCCAGGTATCTGGATTTCAGATTAACCGGGCTCGAGGAGGGATGGCATATATTGACCGTCATGGATTCATCCCAGAGCTTCGTCGTGATCCCCGCTCAGACGGAGGACACGGCTTCAAGGATCTTCGAACAGCTCAAAGGCGTCCCCTCCGAATTGGCAGCCAACATCCTCGACAACGTCTCACCCAAGGATACATCCAATGAGACCACACGGGAAAAGGAGCTCGGGATCTCGGAGGCGATCAAGGTGATCGAGTCAGCCGTTGAACTCGGGTTGACGAGCCCATTTTCGACGCTACTGCTGAACATGGAGAAGGACCAGAGCGCCACCCTCCTAATCTCGGTTGACCCCCGGGGAGGCTCCGCCCTGCTCAAGTCGATGTACGAGACCGCCCCCCAGAGGTGCGCCGCCCTCGTCGAGGCCGCGACCAGCCTGGAGATCACGGGCGTGGTCGAGATCCTCGACCTCGTTGAGACGGATCTACTCTCCCGAGTCCTCCTGGAGATCGCGCGACTGCCCTCGACGCCTTCCACCGTGGCCCGGCTGCTCGAGGAGATGAGCGATGAGAGGGTCATGGCGGTTGCACGATCCTGGATCGGTGACGGGCATCTCCGGGAGCTGGGGCTGGTCCTGGACGAGGCCCCGGAGGAGATGCTGAACACTGTGACCGGGAACCTAGAGAAAGAGGACCAGCTCCTGATGCTACAACATCTCCTGCCTGAGACATTCGCCCAGATCGACCCCGGTCTCCTGATCCTCCCCGATCTCTCAGTCATCGACGTATCCGTGGACAGAGCGGCTGCGATGATATATCTCGTCACCGTGGACATCAGGAACACGGGAGTCGAACCCTCCGGCGTCGATGTGACGCTGACCGTGGACGGATCGAGGACGGATACGTTCACCGTCGACGAGATCCTAGCAGATGAGGGGCTGACGGTGGAGTTCCACTGGGAACCCGACGCCGTCGGGAGCTACAGGATCGGCGCTGTGGTTGACGGCGATAACGAGGTATTCGAGATCAGTGAGAATGACAACACGGGATACATGGACGTGGTGGTCGAGAGACCCCGATCATTGACCGGAATCTATCTGGCGGCGGGGGCACTAGTGCTAATAATTGCAGGTGTTCTATATCAGAAATTTAAATGATATTACCACCTAAAAAAATCTCGAGTGGGGGTCGCGACACTTACTGAGGTATAAACGTTCATTTATCATTACTTCCCTATTCCAAATGAGTTTCAGAGAATACTATAGAATAGTATAATGAATGTGAAGGGGGTCTATTTTTTTCCTGCATATTAATTATTCTTAGTTTATTTCTATTTAGTGTGTATTAACTACCCTTATATTTTTATTAAAATTAAGACCGTATTGACACCCGCGCGACCTGAGTTCCTATAAGTACGCATGATAATTTTTTAATTAGTGAATGTCTTTTTGTTTTCATGGATAAACGTGGGACTGTCCTATCCCAAGTGATTTCCCGTCTAAACCTCATTCAACCGAAAATACTAGACCTAGGATGCGGCAATGGCGCTCAGACAAAATATATCATGAAACTAGTTTCTGCAACAGAAGCCTATGGCATTGACATAGACCAAACAAACCTCAAAGAAGCCGAAAAAAATGGGATCAAGGGACTCAGAGCTGATCTAAACACCGATAAACTCCCGTTTGACGACGAATACTTTGATTTAATCATTTTATCCGAAGTAATCGAACATTTACTGAACCCAGACAACGCCCTAGAGGAAGCATATAGAGTGTTAAAATCCGGAGGGACCTTCATCGTCACGACCCCTAACTTATCCAGTTGGATGAATAGAATCTATCTCCTTTTAGGATATCAACCACCTGATATGGAAGTATCAACGAAAATTAGAGTCGGTAACCCATGGAGGACGGGGTCACTTTCAGGACACATTCGCCCTTTCACTGCGCTGGCAATGAAAGAACTACTAGAGTATTATGGCTTTACTGTGAAGCAAATACGAAGTTTTTCGCATGAAAGAGGATCTCTTCCATATCTTCTCTATCTACTAGATGTTGGCTTCTCGAATCGATACACCCTTGCACATTGGAATGTTTTTACGTGCACATGTAGAAAATAAAATATCAATAATTATCGTAGATTCTGTTTTTTCAAAAAAGGTATTCTGAAAAAAGCGCATCTAAAGTTTTCTTGACTCGTCGTTTACAGTTGATAATAATTTCTGGTTTTGAGTACCCCACGCGCGGCACTACCACAGAATTATTAAACCCGAGCCCCAACTAGGGTTTGATAAATATGGCTAATGACCGAGCGCTCGGTGGTCTAATCTTCCTGGGAAGCCTCGCGGGTATCGTGATTTATTTCTGGTTGCTGTTCATGTCGCCGTGGACGTTGCTGACTATTCAGGTCTCCGCACTCCTAGCGGTGGGAATGGTCCTGCTCATCATGGCGTGGATCGGCTACACCCTGGCGACGACGCCTCCCCCAATGCCCCTAGAGGATTTCGACTTCGAGACCGAGTCGGAGGAAGAAGAGGAAGCCTCCGAGTAGGATTATCGAGGATAATTCATTAGGGCTTAAATTTACCGGATAGAACCGTTGGGCTACAATGCCCTTTTTTCTTGTATTAAAAAAACAGCGAGACAACAGTTAGGTTGATCTAGTTCAAATTATGTTTTTTCGTTTACCTCTGGGTTCAACCTCCAACGGGGGCTAAGGGCACGTGAAACTCGATACTAATGCGCGTACCATTACGCTTAGAGGAGATAGGGCATGACCGCCAGGAGCACCACGTTATTCACAGCGTGGATGAGCACAGGCTCGACCAGATTCCTCTTCTTGTAGTACACCGCACCGAGGACGAGCCCCCCGACGAAGGTGAAAAAGAGCTCGGGTATACTCCTCCAGACGAAGTGCATCGCACTGAAGTAGAGGGCGGACCAGAAGATGCCCGAGGCGACGCCCAAGGACTTTATGATGCTGTTCTGGATTATCGCCCTGAAGAGAATCTCCTCCCCCAGGGCCACGAAGAAGAGCATGTGCACCACGGTTTGGGCGAAGTAGCGGACGTCGAAGGTAGGGGTCACCGCCGCTGGTCTGAGGATGGTGTACTCGACGACCCCCATGGGGATGCCGATCGCCAAGCCGATGAATATGGCGCTCTTGAGGTTCGTGAAGGCCATCCCGAGGCTCTCCAGACTGATGTTCTCGGTGTGGATCCTCCAGAAGCAGAGGGCCAGCACCAGGGAATAGACTGCGGGGACCAGGAGCTCCTGTTTGAAGAAGAACCAGGGGAGGGCGGACATGAGCATCATGTAGATGAAGAGGAGGGAGATGTCCTCCACGATCTTCGCCATCTCCTCGGAGACGTTCATCACCGAGAGGAGGCCGTAGGTGACCAGCAGGGTGACCAGGACCAGGAGGATGCCGATGGACTCGCTGATGTAGACGATGATGTACTCCACCGTGAACAGGACGATGGCGAGGACGAGGAGGGCGGCCTGGCTGGGATAGTTATCCGGCAGATTCAGCCGCATCGATTCAGCCTTCCCCCCGCTTCATCCTGGGATCGCTCATCCTCAGATACGCTAACAAAGCCACCATGTAGAACCCGGTGAAGAAGACGTAGCCGAGCCAGCTGTGGAGGCTCCAGAGGGCCCCGCTGCCGTAGACTTTTCCGGCCCAAAGGGTGATGGCAAGCTTCACAGAGTTGACGACGATCAGGGCGACGGTGCCCAGGGAGGCCAGCTTCAGGGTGGAGTTTAGATCTTTTTTCTGGTCGAGGTGCATCAGGCCCACCAGTAGGAGGAAAATGGAGATGGCGGGTATCGATGAGCACCCCCGGTCTATCATGAGCTTCACCGCCTCCCCAGACCGGGAGATGAAGGAGGCCTCGTTGCCGTTCCAGATGACGCCGGCGCCAGAAAGGCCGAGGAAGAGTCTGGTGAGGACGGCTGCGATGTCGACGAAGACGTCGCCCAGGGTCGACTGGATCAGGGAGGGGGAGAGGAAGGTCATCACGGACAGCGCAGTGTAGGGAAGGAGTATCTTCCAGAGGGTGGGGGTGACAATCAGTGTGGCTCCGTAGCCCACCAGGAAGAAGATCATGGTAGAGGCGTGGAGATACTGGTGACGGGGCAGGAACTCGGTGTTCCTCATGAAAAAGAGGGGGAACAGGGTCACGGCCAGGCCGAACAGCCTCC
>JAOZHO010000025.1 GCA_026014875.1 Candidatus Bathyarchaeota archaeon
ATCATCCGAGATCATAGACGAGCAACGCGGTATCATCAGAATGCGGATAGAGGACTATTACGCGGAAATGCTACATGTCACTGTCCGCGAATGCCCGGAATCCATAGAATGGTCTCTGGACTTTATCAAAAAAGATCTCGATCCCGACATTGGAGACATCCTCCGCGAGGCGGGCAGAATCCTCAACGGGCTGACGGAGAAGGAGAAGAGGATTTTTTTACCGCAATCCGAACAGGACGAAGCCACCCCTACTTAACCTTGCTCTGGGCGTGCCAAAACCTGACGACGCTCCCCGACCCGAATAAGCCCGTCTGGGAGCAGGACGCGAAGATGCTGGAAACGCTAATGTGGGTCGAAGAGACATTGAGGAAGGAAGCGGAAAAGGAGGGACCCCAAAATGGGTGAACGCTTCACCATTAACGCTGAGATCCTTATTCAACTCCTCGAAAGGGGCAGCGCGGATGCGACCCTGCAAGCGATACGGGACATCAATATCCAGCAGACCAACAATATCGTAGTCAACAAAGAGGCATCGAACGCAGCTCGAGGTTACGGTGTCAGCATGAGACGCTTATCGATGGATCTCCGTATGCTGTCCATCGGGCTGAGGATCCTGAGGAACGAATTCGGCGGTATAAACCCAATTGTAGACATTGGAATCTCGGGGCTGTACCAGCTCGCCGCCGCTGGGAGCGTATTGGTAGCCTCCTATGGCATCGCCACTAGGGCCACGAAGGCACTTAGGGCGGCCGCTGGAGGTGCAGCGACCAACATGGCAGCCCTCCAGGTCGCCTTAGCTGCCACAGCTGGAGGTGTGTTAATTGTCGCTTCGGCGATCGGGGTCTTACTGGCTCTAGCTATTGGACAATGGGTATATGCACAGACATCTGGGATCGCCGACCTGAAAAAAGAGATAAAAGGCCTCGAGGAAGGTCTGAAGGACCTGCAGGGGGAGATGAGAAATCTAGGGGTAGAGCAGTCCGCCTTAACCGCTCAGGGGGCGGCGCTCTCGGCCCGCATAAGGGCGACAAAACGCGAGATAGAATTAACGGGTGACCCAACTGGAAGGCTGGCCGCACAGCTCAAATCCCTCGAGTCCACGTATACAGATGTCGGCATTAGTCAAGGTTTTCTCCGAGCCGAACAAGCGATGACCCGATTTGAAACTGAGAAGACTACAGATGCTATCGAAGATAGTAGAGAAGCGATCGAGGAAGCAAACAGAGTCGCAATCGCCGGGGCTCTCGGAGGTCAAGGTTTTCCCAGCGGTGCCGCAGATATGGCATATGTCCCCGCTGTAGGACAACAACAGCTCGGCGGGGAGGTGAGACGTGGGGGCATCGTCGGTGTGGAGGCTGGTGAGGTGATCATGCAGCGAGAGCAGGTCGCTACGATGATGGCCAGCGGAGGCACTGGCCAAATCTCCATCAGCATCAGCCTCGCGGGGGCAAACATCAGCGGCGTCCAAGACCTCGAGGGCACCCTGAGAAGGGGCGGCGAGGCCGCCAGGGAGGAGATCCGCAGACTGGAATTGCAGAGACGAAGGGGCAGGAGCCGCTACTAATGGGGATAATAACTGCTATAAGCATAAACAGCTATCCATCGTCTCTGCCAGCATGCCAGGAACTCAGCCCGCTACCTAACGGGGTTCTAATCAACAACGATCCCGACGATCCTGGCTTCGGAGATCCCTTGCCAGGCCAGCTGATAACCGTCACGTATAACGGGACAGCTCTTGGGACGGATACCACAGATATCCTCGGAGCTTACTCGATCACCCCCGCCTATATTCTCGAGGCAGGTACTTTCAGCATTACTGCCTCCTTTGCTGGTGACGCAACGTACGATGCCTCCTCTACTTCCACGCCGATAACAATCCAATACTGTGAAGGCGACGCAGATCTTGCAGCCCGACTATGGATCTCGAAATGGAGGGTGCCCGTCGACATCGAGGCAGATACCTACGGAGGTCTCCTATGTATCGATCCTAATGGTCTGAGGTCGACTAACGCTGGCCCTGTCATATTCGTGTTGGATGATCTCAATCTCTCGCCCGGCCTAACCGAGAAAAGCGGCGTCATGCGGTGCCTAGTTAATGACAACGCCACGGATGATACACACCCCGAAGGCCGTGTCGATATGGAGCTACTGATGGAAGGCACTATCTGGATCCAAGACAACGACGAATTCTGGGTAGGCGTCCAACGGGGCCCAGACCCGGGTGGCAATGAGCCCCACGGTTCCTGGGATCCCACGGGAGGAGGCGACGGAGAGGGCGCCGGCCGTCAATGGCTGATGGGCGGATATATCAGCAAGCGCTATTACCGATACGGGGCGGGCGGCGACATAACGGCGGTGATAATTGGGAAGGACTACATGGATGTGTGGAAGGACCAGATATTCGGGACTCCCTCAATTCCTCGAAATTATACAGAGGCCACGGATCTCTCTAGGATAGCGGGGGACATCCTCGATGACGTCAATACCTTTCAGCCCCTGGGATGGAGGTATTCAGCGCATCCAACCTATTTCCCCGCGATTGCACTCCTCACCTCGGATTGCAACTACTGGGCTACGATATGCACTGTAGCGGATAACTCGCCCTTCACGACGGGCCCCGCCTTCATATGGGACGATGTCTCTCCGGGTGAAACTGTGACAATCGTAAGCTTCCTTTTCGAAACGGACATCGATTTTATGGGCTCGCCGATTCAGCAGATCCTCGGCTATGATGTCGCTAACAACGCGAAGATAACTCAATCTATCGGCGTCGAATGGAAAAAGGAATTCGACCAGGAGGCTTCGAATAACGTGATGGTCGATATCTGCGACGAGGCCTCATATGAATGGCGTATAGATTACCAGAAGCGGCTCATGCTCTATCCGAGGAATTCGGCTCCCCTGGCCCCCGCTATTCGATTCACCTCGAATATCCGCAATCTCCCCGAGATAGTGATGGGGGACACGACGGAGAGTATAACCCACGTAATAGTTACCGATGCTACGGTATCCTCGATCCCCCCTGATGTAGACGCCTGGTGCACAAATCCCGATACCTGGCCCGATCTGACGAATAATCCGAGAGGATACTCGGCGGCGTCCATGCCTTCACCCGCGAATCCAGCCGATAACATCTACGCTGACTCCACGCTCATCTTTGACGATGAGGTCGCCCCAGCCCTATGTTTTCAGAATGAGGTGGTTCCCCAGTTTAATCTCCAATTATCCATCTACCGTGATTCATCTGGCGAATACCAGTACAGCCAATTACACCTAGATCTAAGGGAATGGCAGAGGCTGAAATTCCGATTTCGCCATCCAACGAGGACTGGATCCGGAAATACATATCGATTGCAGCTCCATACTGGAGGCGAGGACCTCGCCGGAGGCGAATTCTTCAATAATCGGTACCAATATGAGTTCGGGCAAGGCACTCAGGCAGTAGATACCATCGATAGCGACGAGTGGACCGAGATCGAGCTTCTCCTACCTGAAGTAGATGTCGACGGCAATGTAACTGAGCTAAACGGCTGGACAGCGTATTCGGCTTGGGACGTGATACACGGGGTCTGGGTGCCCCCAGATCCGACTGATATCAACTGGGTCTCCATATTCGTGTCGTGTAATGAATCAAATCCAGGCTCTGGCCCTGGGCAATCTCTCTTAGCCAATGTCCCCGCTGGCGACCAATACTTGAGGGTCGCAAATCCGTTATACTTTGCTAGCGGCAGCACGAGGAAGCTCTTCCTGATACCGAACACATATACGCTCGAGGATGCTGGGAACTCTGAGGAAGTGCGCATCAGAGGGGTCTCCCTCGATAGTACTCCATCTCCCGATAATCTCGAGCTCGACAAAGCCGTGATAAATAATTATACCATTGCCGCAGGAGCGACAGTATCCGTGAAGGGTGGCTGGACAATTTGCTTCAGCCAGTTCCACTTCGAGAGGAAACTGAGATACGAGCCCAGTCCCGCCGCGCCCACGCCACCATACCGATACAGGATGATGATCGCTAAGGAGATGGAGAATCTCAACGAGGCCGTTGCCCGAGCCGATGGGATAATCGTACAGGAGGAAGGGATCATGAAGACCGTGCGGCTCCTCATTGACGGGGACCCCCGCTTCGAAGCGGGCTACAGCCCCAAACTTTACCTAGATGTTGATCCCTACGACAACGTCTTGATGTTCATCGACGACATCCAATGCGAGCTGGGTGCCGACCTAGATTTCAAGATCACGCTTACCCTCGGAGAGGGAAACAGACGAGTCCGGGAGCTGACCGAATTCTCCCTCCTAGATGCCCATGACAGGCAACTCAGAAACCTGGGTCTAGGCCGCTCGAAGACAAGTGTATTAAGATGATCGAAGATTGGTGACTATGATGAGCGAGGAAGCTGAACCCAGCGGTCTGACCACGGAAGCTGACGTAGATAAACGGATGAAGTATAAAGAGATACAATCGAAGGAGAAGGTGCCAAAGGTGAAGGTCACCGTCGTGAAGCAGAGGCAGAGGGAGGTCAAAATTGGAGGCTAATATCTGGATAAAGAAATTCGATCAATGGAAGAACATTGTGAAGAAGGCTTGCAGTGCCTCGGCTGGACCTGGAGGAATGTTTTGTACGTGGATCGGTAGAAACTGCAGTTATAACGATTGCCCACGCCGAAGCCTAGAGGAGGTCTACTTGAAGGCCGACGAAACTCTTTTACAGGAACTTGAGATGCTCAGAAATGAGCTCAACGCCAAGACCGATGAACTCAACGTTAAAACCGAGCAGCTTACAACACTTGAAGAGAAGCTGAGGACCGTCGAAACTCATATCACGGAAACGATCACCAAGGTAGAGCCTACTCTCGTTGAATAGATTCGCCCCCACGCACGACGAATTTTCCTCTCTGATCGCTCCAACCTTCCCCTTTCGTCCGGCCTATGGGCACCTCTAGTTCCTTCAAGACCCTAAGTAGCTTAATGTCCGATTCCATTTCTTCGAGGTCGGTCTTAAAAAGCCAGTGCCTCATGCGTCTGACCCTCCCCGGCATGCGCTCCGGCAGATTCTCAATGTAGTCCCTGATTACCTCCCTCTCTTCTTCGATCAGGACGAAACTTCTCACCAAGGCCAATCGGTTATACTGACTACAACTGAATATGAAAGCCTTTCTATACCGCGCTCCATACCATCGAAATTTAACTGAGCTCGCGCGCGCGCGTAGGGAGGTAGTTCACGAGTTAAACTAATTTAGTTCGGCGCCCATGATTTCTCCATGTCTACGCGCTTGCTACAGATTAAGCTATCCGAGGACATCATCAAGAAGATCCAGGCAGATATTGAGGGCACCAGCTTGAAGAGTGTGGAGAACTTCATCGAAACTCTCGTCAGGCAGAGATTTCCTGAACTTGAGCAACCCGTCTACTCTGCGGAAGAGGAGGAAATCATTAGAGAACGACTCCGAAAGCTGGGTTATATCGATTGAGTTAATTCTCTCTCTAAGGGAAACCGCCTGCAGATGTACGCTCTGCATATCTCAGGCCTTTCGTTGTATATGGCGCATGATGCCGGTGTGCCGTCGATTAGATGTATGCAAGGCGTTGGACAGTAAATTATTATCTCGTCTATTTCCCTAGCGAGGACCCAATATCCGTGACGTCTCTCTGTCTGCATAAGAAAATCTATATGCCCTTCGGGCAGCGGCCCTTCGAAGGAGAGCATGTTAGATTTGGGATTATTCCATAGTGGCATGTAGCAGGCAAGCTTCCCGTCGTCCATGAGCACCCAGTATCCATGCGGATTTTTTCCGAGCATATGAAGTTGGTCCAGGAGACTTTTCTCCTCGATGTTCATGTGGAAGTAATTGTAGCGGCAGCAATCGCCGCATCTGATGCATCTAAAAATCGTTCCCGGTGGATATTTCCGTTCTTCGACCAGTTGCTTCTGCCTTAGGAGGAACTGATGCACCGTCTCATGCAGCTTCGGGTTTCCGGGCTGATTGACCTCGTCCAGATCCTCTGTGCTTAACATTCAATCTCGGCCTTCTTTGTCGTAAGGGTGCAATTCACCTTCCGTCCCGGGATACTCTTCGGATTTGATCAGACTAGTTCAGCCGGTTTCTTTTCCAGATAGACGAATCCCTGAGCCCCTGAAACCTCGATCTCAAGTTCCCTTATATCTATCCTTTTCTGTAGCTGGCCTACTACGTAACCTGGTAGCCTATCCTCGACTCTTACCTCAACGAGATCATTTCCGCTCTCTAGGAATTGGTCAATTATCGGATCGTATATGCTCTTCTTCCCAGATAGTTTTTTGCGCTTATCCTGGACTGGCTTCATCTCAAACCTTATTTCGCTCATCCTGAGTCTTCTTTCAGTTATATCGATCCTTTATAACTTTTGCCTGAAAGTCGCTTTAGTGCGGCATCTGCGCACTCTTTATGGGTTAAAATCTCTCGAAAAATTAGTTCCGTTCCACTTTTTCTAGGTAAATCCAATCATCTACATATGAGGCCTTGACCTGTTCCTCAAGTCCCCTTTCGTTAATTCTCTTTCTAAGGATGTTCCTGACGTAGTTTGCCTTCCTGTTCTCAACAGTCATCTCGACAAGTTTATGCCCAGATTCCATGAACTGATCAATTAGTTTGTCGTACTCTTCTTTAACGTATCTTTCTCTAGGTTCCTTGAGACCAATCAGGAATTGGTTCCAAGAAGACCATCTCTTCATCTCTATAGTGGGTAACAATATGAAATCCGATGTAGACCGATCAATCGTTGTCTTCTTAACGTATTCCCATGGGTTCGTTCCCATGGAGAAGTATAGTACGTTTCCGTATCTCCCGTATTCGAGGGCTGAGAATCTGGCGAATACTGTTCCAAACTCCTTGATCTCCTCATATCCATCCAATGCTTTCAGCTGTTTCTTGATGTACCTTGTCTCTCCTCTAGTTAATAACCGCACATCTTTGGGGAGATATTTTACCGTGGCGAAGGGTTCTCCCTTTATTTGGGCTCCAAACTTTCTTTCTTCGACCTTGATGTCCATGTCCAGATCATCCAGATAATCTGTATCAAGATCTCTAAGCAGTTTATTTGTTGGGATGTCTTCCTCAGCTATTTCTTGCTGGGATAATCCGAGCATCGACAAGGCTGAGAGGCCTTCACCTGAGCTTGGCTGTGATCTGACGGCGGACAGGTATTCCTCCATAAAGCTGTCGTCAGCTGGCGGCGGGGATTGCCTCGAACTAGGCCGTCTGCGTTTAGGTGTACGAGCGCGTCTGGGTTTAGGGATTCGGGCGACCTTCATCTTCTTGGGAGGAAGCATGGCCGAAATTTGATCATCGTCGTAGACGTCCTTCAGGATGTAGTAGGTCTTTCCCCTCTTCACCTTCTGGACCATTTTGAATACTTCCATCAGTTGCAGGACGCTATTGGCCCCCGAGGTTGACATCTCAAGAAATTGAGCCACATCTTTCGCTGTTAGGGCTCTATCCGATTCAGACATGTATTTTTTGACTTTTGGAAATGTCGTTTCGTGTAGACTTTTACGGACCAATCACTTATCTCCAGGATTTAACGGCGGATGTGATATCTGTGAATGGTATTAAATGATAATGCTTATAACGTTTTCTCGTATGCGACGCTCGTGCAACGTTGGATGC
>JAOZHO010000026.1 GCA_026014875.1 Candidatus Bathyarchaeota archaeon
AGGCGAACTCCAGATCGACATCGATTCCAGACTCTCTGATTTTATGAATCTCCCGGACAGGTATATTGTATTACGGGACAAAAATAACGCATTGAAAATCATCAACAAGGATCATATAGTCGATATAAATATTCAATAATCGGGTAGGAGGCGGGGTCACCCCCACCGTCCTCCCACACCACCGGGCGTACGGTTCCGTACCACGGCGGTTCATGAACCATATTGGAATCGCTGCAGTTGAGCAATCAGCGACACGAGACCGAGATTATCAAAGAAGCGTTTCGGGAATGCTTCGTTCATATGAGAAGCGCCTGAATTCCACCACGCACCTCGTTGGTTTGCGGCAGACATCCACGCCCGATTCTCGTCGATTCCACGTTTCATCAGATTTCTGGCTCGGGTCTTAGGCTTCTTCCATTGACGCCAGAGGATGCACCGCAGCTTGCGGCGTATCCAGCCGTCGAGTTCTTTGAAGAGACCTTTAACCTCCGCCAACCGGAAGTAGTTAACCCATCCTCGCAGTATCGGTGTAAGCGACTCGACGAACCGTTTAAGGTTACGCCCTCGTCCTTGTCGGAACAGTTCACGGAGTTTGCATTTCAGGCGTTTAATGCTGGCAGACGCGACCTTGAGCCGCGGCTCCCGATTGAACGTCATGCTGTATCCGAGGTACTTTCTTTTCCAGGGACGGTCGACCGCACTTTTATCCCGGTTCACCTTTAGCCTCAACCGTTTTGACAGGAATCGGGTAATGCTCGACAAGGTACGTTCCCCGGCACGTTTAGATTTTACATAAATATTGCAATCGTCAGCGTACCGGCAGAACCAATGACCTCGCCTCTCCAGTTCCTTGTCCAGGTCGTCCAACAGTATATTGGACAACAGCGGGGACAGCGGCCCGCCTTGCGGCGTACCTTCAGTACGGGGTGAGACCACTCCCCCTTCCAGAATTCCCGCTTTGAGATATCGTCGGATAAGTCTGAGTACCCGCTTGTCTTTGACCTTACGAGCTACCCTTGACATCACTACATCGTGGTTAACCCGGTCAAAGAACTTTTCCAGATCGATGTCCACTACCCACCGTCGTCCGGCTTTTACATACAGATGCGCCCGACGCACGGCATCATGGGCGCTTCGCCCCGGGCGGAATCCGTAACTCGATTCAGAAAAGTCGGGATCAAAGACTGGTTGTAATACCTGATGTATCGCCTGTTGAATGAGTCGGTCAATCACCGTGGGAATGCCTAATTGACGCATCCCCTTGCCTCCCGGCTTCGGTATCTCCACCTTGCGCACAGGCTGCGGTTCGTACCGTCCTTCCAACAGTTCCTCTTTGATACTCGGCCACTGTACCATAATGTAGCCGGTGAGCTCATCGACAGTCATACCATCGACTCCCGGTGCACCTTTGTTGGATATCACCCGGTACAGTGCCGTCTTCATGTTCTCACGTTCGACCACTGCTTCCATCATCTGCTTCGTCTCCGGGTACAAGTTGGCTCTCATCGCCGTGACGTTTGATGCACCCATCCCATACTCTTTCGGATTCCGTCCGATACCATCCGGGTAAGTGTTGTGCATCCCGGCACAACGGTCTGCATCTCCTCCGCCATCGAAATTTGAGGCTCCTACCCCATGGTTCATGTTCAGGCCTTCAGTCCGGTCGATAGACCTACTATGCCGTCAGCTGACTTCTCCATGTTCATCCGGTAACGTCTCCGTTACCGTAGTCATATACTCGCCATAGTGGGAGACAAACATGGAGACCTCCCCGGGTAATGCACACACACCTTCACGCTTATGCCCGCCGCATATACGTCCATGCCTCCCGTACAGGTATCGGACTTTGAAGATATACGCCTCCTCATCCGGCATGAACGCCTCGTATGCGATTTCTGTTCGTCAGGCCAGCGCTTTGCCTGCGGCTTCCTTCAGATTCCACCTCGCGGTGGACACCCTTGCCGTCCGGCTAACAGTTCCCCCTGTCGGGTCTGTAGAGGACTTGCACCTCCAAGTGGGTGCGCCCTGCCGGGCGCACGTAAAAAAG